>CAVVSI010000001.1:0-1791618 GCA_963750955.1 uncultured Actinomycetota bacterium | reverse complement strand
TGACAGCAGAACAGTGGTGCAGCATCACCGCGGCAACGCGGTGTGCGAAGTGCCAAAGGGCGAGGGATATCCCATCCCGTGCCCCCGTGCGTCCGATGCCCGTGAGGTAAGACGCGTAAAGAGAGAGAGCAGACAATGGCGGGACAGAAGATCCGCATTCGCCTGAAGTCGTACGATCACGCCGGCCTCGATTCGTCGGCCCGCAAGATCGTCGACACCGTGACCCGTGCCGGCGCGACGGTCGTGGGCCCCGTGCCCCTTCCGACGGAGAAGAACGTGATCTGCGTGATCCGTTCCCCGCACAAGTACAAGGACAGCCGCGAGCACTTCGAGATGCGCACCCACAAGCGTCTGATCGACATCATCGACCCGACGCCCAAGGCCGTCGACTCGCTGATGCGCCTTGACCTGCCGGCTGACGTCAACATCGAGATCAAGCTCTAGGACTCGCCATGGCAGACATCAACTCAAAGATTTCGAAGGGGATGCTGGGCACCAAGCTCGGCATGACCCAGGTGTGGAACGAGAACGGCAAGCTCGTTCCCGTCACCGTCATCGAGCTCGCGCCGAACGTGGTCACCCAGGTTCGCACCCCCGAGCGTGACGGCTACAACGCGATCCAGATCGCCTACGGCCAGATCGACCCGCGCAAGGTCAACAAGCCGCAGACGGCCCACTTCGAGGCCGCCGGCGTGACCCCGCGTCGTCACCTCACCGAGGTGCGCACGGCGGATGCCGGCGACTACACGCTCGGCCAGGAGCTGACCGCTGAGGGCACGTTCGAGGCCGGCCAGCTGGTCGACGTCGTCGGCACCAGCAAGGGCAAGGGCTTCGCCGGTGTCATGAAGCGTCACAACTTCAAGGGCGTCTCGGCATCGCACGGTTCGCACCGCAACCACCGCAAGCCCGGCTCGATCGGCGCATCGTCGACCCCGAGCCGTGTCTTCAAGGGCATGCGCATGGCCGGCCGTATGGGTGGCGAGCGCGTGACCGTCCTCAACCTCACGGTGCACGCCGTCGACGCCGAGAAGGGTCTGCTGCTCGTCAAGGGCGCCGTCCCCGGCGCGCGCGGCCGCATCGTCTTCGTCCGCAACGCAGTGAAGGGGGCTTGAGTCCATGGCTGACCAGACTCTCGCGCTCGACGTGCGAAGCGCAGACGGCAAGAAGGCAGGCTCTGTCGAGCTGCCCGCCGCGCTCTTCGACGTCAAGACGAACATTCCGCTCATCCACCAGGTCGTCGTCGCGCAGCGCGCGGCGGCTCGCCAGGGCACGCACTCGACCAAGCGTCGTGGCGAGGTCTCGGGTGCCGGTCGCAAGCCCTTCAAGCAGAAGGGCACCGGTAACGCCCGTCAGGGCTCGATCCGCGCGCCGCACATGACCGGTGGTGGCATCGTCCACGGTCCGAAGCCGCGCGACTACGCGCAGCGCACCCCCAAGAAGATGATCGCCGCGGCCCTGCTGGGTGCCCTGAGCGATCGCGCCCGGGGCGAGCGCCTGCACGTCATCGAGTCGTTCGGCATCGAGGGCGCGCCCTCGACGAAGGCCGCGGCCGCGTACCTGACGTCCGTTGCGCAGACCAAGCGCGTGCTCGTCGTCATCGAGCGCGGCGACGACATCACCGTCAAGAGCGTCCGCAACCTGTCGTACGTCCACGTGCTTCCGGTCGACCAGCTCAACGCCTACGACGTGCTCGTCTCCGACGACATCGTCTTCACCAAGGCCGCCTACGACGCGTTCATCGCGGCGAAGGCTTCCGCCACCGAGGAGGTCTCGGCATGACCACCCTGCAGACGGCCCTGAACAAGGACCCGCGCGACATCATCCTCAAGCCGGTCGTCTCCGAGAAGAGCTACGGGCTCATCGACGAGGGCAAGTACACGTTCCTCGTGGACCCCCGCGCGACCAAGACCGAGATCAAGCTCGCGATCGAGAAGATCTTCGGCGTCAAGGTCGCCGCGGTGAACACGATCAACCGCGTCGGCAAGGCCCGCCGCACCCGCTTCGGCGCCGGCAAGCGCAAGGACACCAAGCGCGCGATCGTGACGCTCAAGTCGGGCTCCATCGACATCTTCACGGCAGTCGGCTGACGGTCGGGACGAAGGACACAGAACAATGGCAATTCGCAAGTACAAGCCCACGACCCCGGGGCGCCGCGGCTCGTCGGTGGCGGACTTCGCTGAGATCACCCGATCGACGCCCGAGAAGTCCCTCCTCCGCCCGCTGTCCAAGACCGGTGGTCGCAACAACCAGGGTCGCATCACCACCCGCCACATCGGCGGTGGCCACAAGCGCCAGTACCGCGTGATCGACTTCCGTCGAGGCGACAAGGACGGCATCGACGCGAAGGTCGCTCACATCGAGTACGACCCCAACCGCACCGCGCGGATCGCGCTGCTTCACTACGCGGACGGCGAGAAGCGCTACATCATCGCGCCGAACAAGCTGTCGCAGGGCGACGTCGTCGAGTCGGGTCCCGGCGCCGACATCAAGCCCGGCAACAACCTGCCGCTGCGCAACATCCCGACCGGTACGGTCATCCACGCCATCGAGCTCCGCCCCGGCGGCGGCGCGAAGATGGCGCGTTCGGCCGGCGCCTCGGTGCGTCTGGTCGCCAAGGACGGCCCGTACGCCCAGCTGCGTCTGCCCTCGGGCGAGATCCGCAACGTCGATGCGCGCTGCCGCGCCACGATCGGCGAGGTCGGCAACGCCGAGCAGTCGAACATCAACTGGGGCAAGGCCGGCCGCAACCGCTGGAAGGGCATCCGCCCGACCGTTCGCGGTGTCGCGATGAACCCGGTCGACCACCCGCATGGTGGTGGTGAGGGCAAGACGTCCGGTGGACGTCACCCCGTGACTCCGTGGGGCCAGAAAGAGGGCCGCACGCGTCACGCCAACAAGGAAAGCGACAAGTACATCGTCCGTCGTCGCAACGCCGGCAAGAAGCGCAAGTAGGAGTAGAGGAAGATGCCACGCAGTCTTAAGAAGGGCCCCTTCGTCGACGAGCACCTGCTTCGCAAGGTCGTCGTCCAGAACGAAGCGGGAACCAAGAACGTCATCAAGACCTGGTCACGTCGTTCGATGATCGTGCCGGCCATGCTCGGCCACACGATCGCCGTCCACGACGGTCGCAAGCACATCCCCGTGTTCGTGACCGAGACCATGGTCGGCCACAAACTGGGCGAATTCGCGCCCACCCGCACCTTCCGCGGCCACGAGAAGGACGACAAGAAGGGCCGTCGCCGCTAGGCGACCGAGGAGGAGAGAGAAATGGTGGAGTCCATCGCACGAGTGCGACACATCCGCGTGACCCCTCAGAAGGCTCGTCGTGTCGTCGCCCTCATCAAGGGGAAGCCGGCCCTCGAGGCCCTGGCGATCCTGAAGTTCGCGCCGCAGGGCGCGAGTGAGCCGATCTACAAGCTCGTCGCCGCCGGCATCGCGAACGCTCGCGTCACCGCCGACAAGACGAACGAGTACCTGGACGACGCGGACCTGTACGTGGCCAACGCGTACGTGGACGAGGGGACGACGCTCAAGCGCTTCCAGCCCCGCGCCCAGGGTCGCGCATTCCAGATCAAGAAGCGCACGAGCCACATCACGGTCGTGCTCTCGACGCCTGAGGTGGCCGACGCCGCCCCGGCAGCCAAGACCAAGAAGGCGAGCAAGTAATGGGCCAGAAGGTAAACCCGTACGGCTTCCGCCTCGGCATCACCACCGACCACGTGTCGCGCTGGTTCTCCGACTCGACGAAGCCCGGACAGCGCTACGCCGACTACGTGGCCGAGGACATCAAGATCCGCAAGCTCCTGCAGTCCAACCTCGACCGCGCGGGCGTCAGCAACATCGAGATCGAGCGCACCCGCGACCGCGTCCGCGTCGACATCCACACCGCCCGCCCGGGCATCGTGATCGGCCGCCGCGGGGCCGAGGCCGAGCGTATCCGCACCGACCTCGAGAAGCTCACCGGCAAGCAGATCCAGCTGAACATCCTCGAGGTCAAGAACCCCGAGGCCGACGCTCAGCTGGTCGCACAGGGCATCGCCGAGCAGCTCTCCGCCCGCGTGGCCTTCCGCCGCGCGATGCGCAAGGGTCTGCAGGGTGCTCAGCGCGCCGGCGCCAAGGGCGTCCGCATCCAGGTCTCGGGCCGCCTCGGCGGCGCCGAGATGAGCCGTTCCGAGTTCTACCGCGAGGGTCGTGTGCCGCTGCACACGCTGCGCGCGAACATCGACTACGGCTTCTATGAGGCCAAGACCACCTTCGGCCGCATCGGCGTGAAGGTCTGGATCTACAAGGGCGATCTCACCGCCAAGGAACTCGCCCGTGAGCAGGCCAATGCGCCGAAGGCGCCCCGCGGTCGTGACGACCGTGGCGGCGACCGTCGCCGTGGCCCGCGCAGCGAGGCCCCCGTCGCAGAAGGAGCGTCTGCCTGATGCTTATCCCCCGCAAGGTCAAGTACCGCAAGCAGCACCACCCCGGCCGCTCGGGTCAGGCCACCGGTGGCACGAAGGTGTCGTTCGGTGAGTTCGGCATCCAGGCCATCACGCCCGCTTACGTGACCAACCGTCAGATCGAGTCCGCTCGTATCGCGATGACGCGTCACATCAAGCGCGGTGGAAAGGTGTGGATCAACATCTACCCCGACCGTCCGCTGACCAAGAAGCCCGCTGAGACCCGCATGGGTTCCGGCAAGGGCTCGCCCGAGTGGTGGGTCGCGAACGTCAAGCCGGGTCGCGTCCTCTTCGAGGTCGCCGGCGTCAACGAGCAGCTCGCTCGTGAGGCCCTGACCCGTGCCATCCACAAGCTGCCCCTGAAGGCACGCATCATCAAGCGCGAGGAGGGCGACGCGTAATGGCGATCGGCACCAAGCAGCTCGCCCCGAGCGAGCTCGACACGTTCGAAGACCAGCGCCTCGTCGAGGAGCTGCGCAAGGCCAAGGAAGAGCTGTTCAACCTGCGCTTCCAGTCGGCCACCGGCCAGCTCGAGAGCCACGGCCGCATCCGCGCCGTCAAGCGCGACATCGCGCGGCTCTACACCGTGATCCGTGAGCGTGAGCTCGGCATCCGTGCCACTCCCGCCCCCGTTGAGACGGCGACGAAGGCGAAGAAGACGAAGGCCAAGAAGGCGGATGCCGCCGACTCGGCCGTGAAGGAAGAGGCCGAGTAATGGCTGAGACCAAGACCGACAAGCCCGCCGCGTCCAAGAAGGCCGCCCCGAAGAAGACCGCTGCCGCCAAGGCGGAGGCCGTCGTCGAGGCGCCCGTTGAGGTCGTCGAGGCGAAGGGACACGAGTCGTCCGCGCACGACGTGCGCGATGCGGACGCCCGCGGCTACCGCAAGGCCCGCCGCGGCTACGTCGTCAGCGACAAGATGGACAAGACGATCGTCGTCGAGGTCGAGGACCGCGTGAAGCACCCGCTCTACGGCAAGGTCATCCGTCGCACCTCGAAGGTCAAGGCGCACGACGAGGCGAACACCGCCGGCATCGGCGACCTGGTCCTCATCAACGAGACCCGTCCGCTCAGCGCCACGAAGCGCTGGCGTCTGGTCGAGATCCTCGAGAAGGCCAAGTAGGCCCCGGCCTGCTTGGAACCCAAGGAGTAAGACATGATTCAGCAGGAATCCCGAGTCAAGGTGGCCGACAACACCGGCGCCAAGGTGCTGCTCACCATCCGTGTGCTGGGCGGCTCGAAGCGCCGCTACGCCGGCCTCGGTGACACCATCGTCGCGACCGTCAAGGACGCGATCCCCGGTGGCAACGTCAAGAAGGGCGATGTGGTCAAGGCCGTCATCGTCCGCACCGTCAAGTCCACGCGCCGTCCCGACGGCTCGTACATCAAGTTCGACGAGAACGCCGCCGTCATCCTGAAGAACGACGGGGAGCCCCGCGGCACCCGCATCTTCGGACCGGTCGGTCGCGAGCTTCGTGACAAGAAGTTCATGAAGATCGTCTCGCTGGCCCCGGAGGTCATTTAGTCATGGCGAAGATCAAGAAGGGTGACCTCGTTCAGGTCATCTCGGGCGCCAAGCCCGAGCGCGGCGGAGACCGCGGCAAGCAGGGCAAGGTCCTCGAGGTCCTTGGCGAGCAGAACCGCGTGATCGTCGAAGGCGTGAACTACGTCACGAAGCACAACCGCGTGGGCCAGACCCAGCGCGGCACGAAGACGGGCGGCATCGAGACCTTCGAAGCCCCCATCCACATCTCCAACGTCGCCCTCGTCGACCCCTCGACCAAGAAGCCGACCCGCGTCGGCCACCGCGTCGAGGAGCAGACGAAGGACGGCGTGAAGCGCACGGTCCGTGTGCGCTACGCGAAGAAGTCAGGCAAGGACCTCTGATTATGAGCACCACCACTGCCGCGCCGGCTGGCAAGATCCAGCCGCGCCTGAAGCAGAAGTATCAGGCCGAGATCAAGAAGGCTCTGCAGGACGAGTTCGGCTACGCCAACGTCAACCAGATCCCCGGGATCGTCAAGGTCGTCGTGAACACCGGTGTCGGCGAGGCAGCTCGCGACAGCAAGGTGATCGACGGCGCGGTCGACGACCTCACCAAGATCACCGGCCAGAAGCCCGTCGTCACCGCGGCGCGCAAGTCCATCGCGCAGTTCAAGCTGCGCGAGGGTCAGGCCATCGGCGCACACGTCACGCTCCGCGGCGACCGCGCCTGGGAGTTCCTGGACCGCCTGGTCTCGCTCGCCCTGCCCCGCATCCGCGACTTCCGCGGCCTGTCGCCGAAGCAGTTCGACGGCAACGGCAACTACACCTTCGGTCTGCAGGAGCAGTCGGTCTTCCACGAGATCGACCAGGACAGGATCGACCGCGTCCGCGGATTCGACATCACCGTGGTCACCACCGCGAAGACGGATGCCGAGGGCCGGGCGCTGCTGCGTCACATCGGCTTCCCGTTCCGCACCGAAGAGAACGCCTGATCCACCGATTTCGGTCCCGACGGGACCGAGCCACCACAGGTCGGCCGTCTTGTAAAGGCGTACGAAACCTGGTGAACAAAGGAAACAACACATGACAATGACAGACCCGGTCGCAGACATGCTGACCCGTCTGCGCAACGCGAACTCGGCGCACCACGACACCGTGTCGCTGCCGAGCTCCAAGCTCAAGACCCACATCGCCGAGATCCTCAAGCGCGAGGGCTACATCGCCGAGTGGGGCGTCGAAGACGCCCGCGTCGGCCAGACCCTCACGATGACGCTCAAGTACGGCCCGAACCGCGAGCGGTCGATCGCCGGCATCAAGCGCGTCTCGAAGCCCGGTCTTCGCGTGTACGCGAAGTCGACCGAGATCCCCACGGTCCTCGGCGGCCTCGGCGTCGCCATCCTGTCCACCTCCTCCGGTCTGCTGACCGACCGCCAGGCCGAGCAGAAGGGCGTGGGTGGGGAAGTCCTCGCCTACGTGTGGTGATCTGACATGTCGCGTATTGGACGTCTTCCGATCGACATCCCCGCCGGCGTGACCATCACGGTCGACGGCCAGGATGTTGCGGTCAAGGGCCCGAAGGGCGAGCTCGCGCTCACCGTCTCGCGCCCCATCGAGGTCAAGATCGAAGAGGGACAGGTCATCGTGAGCCGCCCGGATGACGAGCGCGAGTCGCGTTCGCTCCACGGCCTGACCCGCACCCTGATCAACAACAACATCATCGGTGTGACCCAGGGCTACACGAAGGGCCTCGAGGTCGTCGGCACCGGTTACCGCGTCGCGCAGAAGGGCGGCTCGATCGAGTTCGCCCTCGGCTTCTCGCACCCCGTGCTCGTCGAGCCCCCCGCCGGGATCACGCTCACGGTCGAGGGCAACAACAGAGTCACCGTGAGCGGCATCGACAAGCAGGCGGTCGGCGAGGCCGCTGCGAACATCCGCAAGATCCGCAAGCCCGAGCCTTACAAGGGCAAGGGTGTGCGGTACGCCGGCGAGGTCGTTCGTCGCAAGGCCGGAAAGAGTGGTAAGTAACCATGGCTGTCAAGACAAAGTCTCAGGCGCGTTCGCGCCGCCACGCCCGCCTTCGCAAGAAGGTCGTCGGCACCGAGCAGCGCCCGCGCCTGGTCGTGACCCGCTCGGCCCGTCACGTCTTCGTCCAGGTGGTCGACGACGCCAAGGGCCACACCGTGGCCTCCGCCTCCACCCTCGAAGCGGACCTGCGTTCGTTCGACGGTGACAAGACCGCCAAGGCGCGGAAGGTCGGCGAGCTCGTCGCCGAGCGCGCGAAGGCTGCCGGCATCGAGGATGTCGTGTTCGACCGCGGTGGCAACCGCTACGCGGGCCGGGTCGCGGCGATCGCCGACGGCGCCCGCGAAGGGGGACTGAACCTGTGAGTGATTTCAAGGAGACCGAAGTGGCAGTTCCTGCCGAGACGGCCGCGCCCGAGGCTGCGGCTGCAACCGAGGCGGCGCCCGAGCGTGAGCGCGAGCCCCGCCGCGGTGGCCGCGAGCGCAACCCGAACCGCGACCGCGGATCGCGTGACGCCGACAAGAGCCAGTTCCTCGAGCGCGTGGTCACGATCAACCGCGTGTCGAAGGTCGTCAAGGGCGGCCGTCGCTTCAGCTTCACGGCCCTCGTGGTCGTGGGCGACGGCAACGGCGTCGTGGGCGTCGGCTACGGCAAGGCCCGCGAGGTTCCCCTCGCGATCTCGAAGGGCGTCGAAGAGGCCAAGCGCAACTTCTTCCGCGTTCCGCGCGTCGGCGTGACCATCCCCCACCCCGTCCAGGGTGAGGCCGCCGCCGGTGTGGTGCTGCTGCGCCCCGCCGCCGCCGGTACCGGTGTCATCGCCGGTGGTCCGGTCCGTGCCGTGCTCGAGTGCGCCGGCATCCACGACGTGCTGTCGAAGTCGCTCGGCTCGTCGAACACGATCAACATCGTGCATGCGACCGTCGCCGCCCTGAAGCAGCTCGAGGAGCCCCGTGCGGTCGCCGCGCGCCGCGGCCTCGAGTTCGACCAGGTCGCACCGGCGCGTCTCGTCCGTGCAGAGGCCGACGCCGCCGCCGCTGCGAAGGTAGGTGCCTGATGGCTGCCCGACTGAAGGTCACACAGACGAAGTCCAAGGTGAGCGAGAAGCAGAACCAGCGTGACACGCTGCGCAGCCTCGGTCTCAAGCGGATCGGCGACTCGGTCGTCCGTCCCGACGACGCGCAGACGCGCGGTTACGTCAAGACCGTCGCCCACCTCGTGAAGGTTGAGGAGATCGACTAATGGCCGACAAGGCTGAGAAGAAGGACGCCGTCGAGGCGGAGGCCAAGGCCCCCAAGGCGACCGCGGCGTCGAAGACTGCCTCGGCGGCAGCGAAGAAGGCGCCGGCGAAGGCCGCTGCCGACAAGGCTCCGGCGTCGAAGAAGGCGGCTCCCAAGGCCGCTGCGGCGTCGAAGACCGCCTCGAGCAGCTCCAAGGCCGACTCCGCGGAGAAGGCCGAGAAGGCTGCTCCGAAGAAGGCCGCCGCGAAGAAGGCCGATGCCCCGGCGTCGCGCCCCGGCGTGCTGAAGGTCCACCACCTGAGGCCGGTCCCCGGCGCCCACACCGCGAAGACCCGCGTGGGTCGCGGTGAGGGCTCGAAGGGCAAGACGGCCGGTCGCGGCACCAAGGGCCAGAAGGCGCGCTACCAGGTCAAGGCCGGCTTCGAGGGTGGGCAGATGCCCCTCCACATGCGCACTCCCAAGCTGCGCGGGTTCAAGAACCCGTTCCGCGTGGAGTACCAGGTGGTCAACCTCGAGAAGCTCGCCGAGCTCTACCCCACGGGTGGAGACGTCACCGTCGGCGACCTCGTCGCCAAGGGTGCCGTGCGCAAGAACGAGAAGGTCAAGGTGCTCGGCACCGGAGACATCGACGTGAAGCTCACGGTCGCGGTCGACAAGGTCTCCGGCTCGGCTGAGCAGAAGATCGTCGCGGCGGGCGGATCCGTCAAGTAGTCGCACCCAGCGGGGGCCGGAGCATGCTCCGGCCCCCGCTGAGTTACCCTGGAGGCTGACGCGCCCCGTCGCGCGTCGGCATCCCCTCTGGAGGCATCCTCTTGTTCAGCGCCATCGCGCGGGTCTTCCGTACACCCGACCTTCGTCGGAAGATCGCATTCACTCTGGCGATCATCGCCATCTACCGCCTCGGCGCGCACATCCCCGCGCCGTTCGTCGACTTCCCCAACGTGCAGTCCTGCCTCCGGCAGAGCTCGGGCACCGAGGGTCTGCTCTCGCTCGTGAACCTGTTCTCGGGCGGCGCTCTGCTGCAGCTGTCGATCTTCGCCCTCGGCGTCATGCCGTACATCACGGCGACGATCATCGTCCAGCTGCTGCGCGTGGTCATCCCGCACTTCGAGACCCTCTACAAAGAGGGCCAGGCGGGCCAGTCGCGGCTGACGCAGTACACCCGCTACCTGACGATCGCCCTCGCGCTGCTCCAGTCGACGACGCTGGTCACGGTGGCCCGCAGCGGCCAGCTGTTCGGCACGACCGGCATCCCGGAGTGCGAGCAGCTGCTCACCAACGACGTGTGGTGGGCGCAGCTGCTCATGATCATCACGATGACCGCCGGCACGGGCCTGATCATGTGGTTCGCCGAGCTCGTCACCGAGCGCGGAATCGGCAACGGCATGTCGCTGCTGATCTTCGTCTCCATCGCCGCCGCCTTCCCGGCCTCGATGTGGGCGATCGCCCAGTCGCGCGGCTTCGAGGTGTTCCTGCTGGTGCTCGCGGTCGGCATCCTGGTCGTCGCGCTCGTCGTGTTCGTCGAGCAGTCGCAGCGCCGCATCCCGGTGCAGTACGCCAAGCGCATGGTCGGACGCCGCACGTACGGCGGGACCAACACGTACATCCCGATCAAGGTCAACATGGCCGGCGTCGTGCCCGTCATCTTCGCCTCCTCGCTGCTGTACATCCCGGCGCTCATCGCGCAGTTCAACCAGCCTCAGGCCGGCGAGACCGCCGCTCCGTGGGTGGCGTGGATCGCGCAGTACCTGACCACCGGCGACAGCCCGCTGTACATGCTCGTGTACTTCCTGCTCATCGTCGGCTTCACGTACTTCTACGTCGCGATCACGTTCAACCCGGTCGAGGTCGCCGACAACATGAAGAAGTACGGCGGCTTCATCCCCGGCATCCGTGCCGGTCGCCCGACGGCGGAGTACCTCGACTACGTGCTCACCCGGATCACGCTGCCCGGTTCGCTGTACCTCGGCTTCATCGCCCTGCTGCCCCTGATCGCGCTGGCCGCGGTCGGCGCCAACCAGAACTTCCCGTTCGGCGGCGCCTCGATCCTGATCATCGTCGGCGTCGGCCTCGAGACGGTCAAGCAGATCGACGCGCAGCTGCAGCAGCGTCACTACGAAGGACTCCTCCGATGATGGTTCGACAGGCTCACCAACCGGGTGGAACTCACTCTGCCGATTCGGCACGACTGCTGATCGTGGGCCCGCAGGGCTCCGGCAAGGGAACCCAGGGCATCCGCATCGCCGATGCCTTCGGCGTCCCGGCGATCTCGACCGGCGACATGTTCCGCGCGGCCGTCGCCAGCGGATCCGAGCTGGGCACGAAGGTCGCCGAGATCATCCAGGCCGGAGACCTCGTCCCCGACGAGCTGACCAGCGCCGTGGTGAGCGAGCGGCTGTCGCAGCCGGATGCCGCGCACGGCTTCCTGCTGGACGGCTACCCCCGCAACCTGGGTCAGGTCGCCGACCTCGACGCGTTCCTCAGCGGTCGCGGCGAAGAGCTGGATGCCGTGATCGAGCTGGTCGTGCCGCGTGAGGAGAGCATCGAACGGCTCACCCTGCGTGCGCAGGAGCAGGGCCGCACGGACGACACCGAACAGGTCATCGCGAATCGTCTCGCGATCTACGAGCGCGAGACGGCGCCGATCCTCGGCGTGTACCGCGAACGCGGCATCGCCCTGGAGATCGACGGCGTCGGCACGCTGGACGAGATCACCGACCGGGTCATCGCGGCGCTCGAGGGGCGCGGGCTGATCCGCTCGGCCGCAGCCTGACGTGAGCCCTCTCCTTCCGGTGCGTCGGTCGATCTACAAGACCTCCGCCCAGCTGCGCGCGATGGTCGAGCCCGGCCTGATCACCGCCGCCGCGCTGGACGCGGTCCGCGCGCTGGTCGAGCCCGGTGTGACGACGCTGGAGCTGGATGCGGCGGCATCCGCCGTCATCACCGGCCGCGGCGCGAAGTCGAACTTCCAGATGGTCCGCGGCTACCGCCACACGATCTGCGCATCGGTCAACGAGCAGGTCGTGCACGGCATCCCGTCAGGCCGCCGGCTCGAGCCGGGTGACATCGTCTCGATCGACGCCGGCGCCGAGTACCAGGGCTGGAACGGCGACTCGGCCGTCACGTTCGTCGTGCCGGACCCCTCGCGACCGGACGTGGTCGCGGAGCGCACGGAGCTGTCGCGCGTGACCGAGGGATCGCTGTGGGCGGGCATCGCCGCGCTCGCGACCGCCCGCCACCTCGGCGAGGTCGGCGCCGCCGTGCAGGATCACATCGACGCCTCCGGCCACGGCTACGGCATCCTGCGTGAATACGTCGGCCACGGCATCGGCCGCAGGATGCACGAGTCGCCTTCGGTCTTCAACTACCGCACGCCCGACCCGGGCGCCGAGGTGCGGCCGGGGCTCGCCGTCGCGATCGAGCCGATGGTCGTGATCGGCGATCAGACCACGTTCATCGAGGACGACGAGTGGACCGTCTCGACCGTCGACGGCACAGCCGGTTCACACTGGGAACATAGCGTCGCCGTGCATGATGACGGCATCTGGGTGCTGACCTCACCCGACGGGGGCGCGGCGGGCCTGGCTCCGTTCGGCGTCGTTCCCCGCGAGATCGGATAGGAAGAGCGATGGCTGCTGTGGCGCGCAAGACGAACTGGTTCGCGATCTGGGTGAGCGTCGCGGTGGTCGCGGTCCTCGTGATCGTGGCGTCCCTCGTCGTCTGGATGAACAACAGCGCTTCGACACCCGACCCTGTCGTGACGCCGGAGGCCGCAGTGATCGACGCCGAAACGGGTGCGATCGTGGTCGGAGACGGCGAGAACACGATGGACACCTACATCGACTTCATGTGCCCCGTGTGCAACCAGTTCGAGCAGATCTACGGCGAGGCGATCAGCGGCCTGGTCGAAGACGGCACGATCACCCACAACATCCACCCGATCTCGATCCTCGACCGCGCCTCGCAGGGCACCGAGTACTCGACTCGCGCCGCGAACGCGATGTACTGCGTCGCCGCGGCCGACGGCACCGCAGCCGTGCCGTTCATGCAGGCGATGTTCGCCAACCAGCCCGCGGAGGGAACGGCCGGGCTCACGAACGAGCAGATCCTCGAGATCGCCGGCGGGGTCGGGGTGACCGGCATCGACGCGTGCGTGAACGACGGCGAGTACTCCGGCTTCGTGACCGCGATGACCGAGAAGACGCCCGTCGCACCGGGTGCCAGCGGCATCGGCACCCCGACGATCGCGATCAACGGCGAGGTCATCGCCAACTCGACGCTGCCCGATCCGGCGGACCTGGCGAGCCTCTTCGAGTAGCGTGGGCGCGGGTCGCTGCCCAGGTGCCGGCATCCGATGGCTTCTGCCATGAGCCGTTAGTCGACGTACGAGCCGATACCCGGCATCCGTTCGGCACGTGTCGGCTGGCGCGGCGAGTATCGGCTCGCGGAACTTGGCATGCGAGGCCCGCTCCTCCCCAGGAGGACGAGCCTCACGAGGGCTCACCAGAGATCGCGCGCACGCGTTCGGTCCTCGCCCGGTGCGCCACAGTGAGGCGATGGACACCGCCGCCGCCGTCCGCGCTCTGCTGTTCTCCCGCGCCGACCTGGAGATGCGGGATCTATCCAGTCGCGCGATCGCAGCGGCGGTCACGACGAAATCGCTCCATCGGGTACACCACGGCTGGTACGTCGAGTCGCACGTGTGGGATGCCGCGTACCCTGAGCAGCGCCATCTCTTTCAGGTCGTCGCCACGCATGCGCATCAACGTGGCACCGACGCTGTCTGCTCACTGGCATCGGCAACCGTTCTCCATGGCCTGCCGCTCTTCCGTCTGATACCGAAGCGAGTGCACCTGAGCGGGAGCTCGCTGGGCGGCCATGTATCGGGCTCCGAGGTCGCCCGGCATCAGGTCGACGTCCCGGAGGTCGACCGCACCGTCGTCGACGGCATCTCCTGCACGAGCCTCGAACGCACGGTTGCCGACATGGTGCGGCTCGCGCAGCCGGAAGCGGGTGTGTCGATCGCGGATGCGGCGCTGCGGCAGGTCGCCTGGGATGACGCTTCGCGCACCTACGACGAGAGCGCAGCCGAAGATCTGCGTTCGCGCACCAGGGAGATCATGGAACGGCACGCGCGAGCGCGCGGCATCCGGCGCGGTCGCCGCATCCTCGCTCTCGCAGACGGGCGCGCCCAGCTTCCGGGCGAAAGCGTGAGCCGCCTGTACCTGGTGCAGCTCGGGTTCGCGGTGCCCAGACTGCAGGTGCCGGTCGCCGGGCCTGCGGGGAAGTGGTACTTCGTGGACTTCGGCCTGGACGACGTGGACGCGTGGGGCGAATACGACGGCGAGGGCAAGTACCTAGATCCTGCGCTGCGCGGACAGGTGACGGCCGAAGAGGTGATGCTTCGGGAGAAGGAGCGCGAGGACTGGATCCGGGCCACTACGAACCGACGCTTCCCGCGCTGGGGCAGGGCCGCCATCGCCTCAGCGGCAAGCCTCGGCGCGCGTCTGGCGAGGTTTCACGTGCACCCACCCGCGTGAGCGACTCGCCGCCTCGACGAGCCGACACTCCGAGTGCGAGCCGATGCTCCGCGATCGCACGCCGGATAGCGGATCGTACGCGCAGTAGCGGTTCGCGAAGGGGAGGGAGGGCGCGCGGCCCGAGTTGCCGCGGCCCCTACTATCACGTATGCTTGATCCTTGGTGCGTTGCGCCTTCATCGGCGTGTCCAAGCACCGGAACCCCACCCAAACGCAGACCGACCAGTCTGCTGAGCGTTAGCGAGTGTATGGCGAAGAAAGACGGTGTCATCGAGATCGAGGGCGTGATCTCCGAGGCGCTTCCCAACGCGATGTTCCGCGTTGAGTTGAGCAACGGACACAAGGTCCTCGCCACGATCTCGGGCAAGATGCGGCAGAACTACATCCGCATCATTCCGGAGGACCGCGTGGTCGTGGAGCTGAGCCCCTACGACCTGACCCGCGGCCGAATCGTCTACCGCTACCGCTAGACCGGTCGAGAAGTAACGGCCCGATGGCCGGCGATTCCCGCCGTGCCCGACGGTACGAAGACAGCGAACAGGAAAAATCATGAAGGTCAACCCGAGCGTCAAGCCCATCTGCGATCACTGCAAGGTGATCCGCCGTCACGGCGTCGTCATGGTCATCTGCAAGTCGAACCCGCGTCACAAGCAGCGCCAGGGCTAGTCCACAGATTTCGTTCCGGATGCCGGCGTCCCGGCATCCGGAATCACCACAACTGAACACACAACTGGCAGGACCAGATCCCGGTGACGGGGGACACCTCGGGCTGGAGGCCCGGGCACCGATCCTGCTCCACACCTCCACAACACTCCCAGGAGAACCGCATGGCACGTCTTGCCGGCGTTGACATCCCGCGCGACAAGCGCGTGGTGATCGCCCTCACGTACATCTACGGCGTTGGTCCGAACCGCTCGAAGGACATCCTCGCAGCGACCGAGATCAGCCCCGACGTCCGCGTCAAGGACCTCAGTGACGAGCAGCTGATCCAGCTGCGCGACTACATCGAGGGCAACTACAAGGTGGAGGGTGACCTTCGCCGCGAGGTCGCCGCCGACATCCGCCGCAAGGTCGAGATCGGCTCGTACCAGGGCATCCGCCACCGTCGCGGCCTGCCCGTCCACGGTCAGCGCACGAAGACCAACGCCCGCACCCGCAAGGGACCCAAGCGCACCGTCGCCGGCAAGAAGAAGGCGCGCTAGGCCGCCGCCTGCGCATCAGGATTCAGGAGAATCGCACATGGCTGCACCTAAGACCGCCGCGCGCAAGCCGCGTCGCAAGGAAAAGAAGAACATCGCGCTGGGCCAGGCCCACATCAAGTCGACGTTCAACAACACGATCGTCTCGATCACCGACCCGGCCGGCGCCGTCATCAGCTGGGCCTCTTCGGGTGGCGTGGGCTTCAAGGGCTCGCGCAAGTCGACGCCCTACGCCGCAGGCATGGCCGCTGAGTCGGCCGCCCGCCAGGCGCAGGAGCACGGCGTCAAGAAGGTCGACGTCTTCGTGAAGGGCCCGGGCTCGGGCCGCGAGACCGCGATCCGTTCGCTGCAGGCCGCAGGCCTCGAGGTGGGTTCGATCAACGATGTGACGCCGCAGGCGCACAACGGATGCCGCCCGCCGAAGCGCCGCCGCGTCTGACACTCTTCGGCTGCACAGCGGCCCGCTCGCGCCCGTTTCGGCACGAGCGGGCCGTGCAGCGGCCGGGTCGCGACAGGGCGACCACCGACATCGGATGCCGCGACATGGAGTCCCGGCATCCCTGAGAAAAACTCAACATCTCACCCACCGCACGTGTCATATAGCGGACACGTGATCGAAAGGAACACATAGTGCTCATCGCACAGCGTCCCACTCTGACCGAGGAGAAGATCGGCGAGTTCCGCAGCCGCTTCATCATCGAGCCGCTGGAGCCCGGCTTCGGTTACACGATCGGCAACGCGCTGCGCCGCAGCCTGCTGTCGTCGATTCCCGGCGCAGCCGTCACCAGCATCCGACTGGACGGCGTCCAGCACGAGTTCAGCACCATCCCGGGTGTGAAGGAGGATGTCACCGAGATCATCCTCAACATCAAGCAGCTCGTCGTCTCGAGCGAGCGGGACGAGCCCATCACCGCGTACCTGCGCAAGACCGGCGCCGGTGAGGTCACCGCCGCCGACATCTCCGCTCCCGCGGGCGTCGAGGTGCACAACCCCGAGCTGGTCATCGCCACGCTGAACGACACCGCCAAGTTCGAGCTCGAGCTCACGATCGAGCGCGGCCGCGGCTACGTCTCGGCGACGCAGAACCGCAACGAGTACGCCGAGTCGGGTCAGATCCCGATCGACTCGATCTACTCGCCGGTGCTCAAGGTCAGCTACCGCGTCGACGCGACCCGTGCCGGTGAGCGCACCGACTTCGACAAGCTCGTGCTGGACGTCGAGACCAAGAACTCGATCGCTCCGCGGGATGCCGTCGCTTCGGCCGGCCGCACCCTCACCGAGCTGTTCGGCCTGGCCCGCGAGCTCAACGTCGAGGCCGAGGGCATCGAGATCGGCCCCGCGCCGGTCGAGACCGTCCTGTCCAACGAGCTGTCGATGCCGATCGAGGACCTCGACCTGTCGGTGCGTTCGTACAACTGCCTCAAGCGCGAAGGCATCAACACCGTGTCCGAGCTCGTCGCCCTCTCGGAGACGCAGCTCATGAACATCCGCAACTTCGGTCAGAAGTCGGTGGACGAGGTGCGCGACAAGCTCATCTCGCTCGGCCTGTCGCTGAAGGACTCGGTCCCCGGGTTCGACGGTGCGCACTTCTACGGCGGCTACGACGACGAAACCGTCTGACCCGCTTCTACGAATTCTGATCCTGGAGTAACTGACTATGCCCAAGCCCACCAAGGGTCCCCGCCTCGGCGGCGGCCCGGCCCACGAACGCCTCCTGCTGGCGAACCTCGCGGCCGCCCTGTTCACCCACAAGTCGATCAAGACGACCGAGACCAAGGCCAAGCGCCTGCGTCCGCTCGCCGAGCGCCTCATCACGTTCGCCAAGCGCGGCGACCTGCACGCGCGCCGTCGCGTGCTGTCGGTCATCGGTGACAAGGAAGTCGTGCACGTCCTGTTCACCGAGATCGCGCCGCTGGTCGCCGACCGTGAGGGCGGCTACACCCGCATCACGAAGGTCGGCAACCGCAAGGGCGACAACGCCCCCATGGCCGTCATCGAGCTCGTGCTCGAGCCGGTGAACCCGAAGCCGAAGAGCGCCAAGAAGACCGCGAAGGCCGCCCCGGCCGCCCCGGCCGACGAGGCACCGGCCGGCGAGGCCGCGGCCGACGAGACCGAGGTCGAAGAGACGGCGGATGCCGGCGCGGAGTCGCCCGAGGAGGGCGCTGCGGCCGAGGCTGCTGCCGAGGACGCGGTCGTCGAGCCCGAAAAGGCCTGACACCCGAAACCTGCTGCACACGCGAGACCCGCGGCCCTCCGGGGCCGCGGGTCTCGCTGCGTCCGGCGGCAGGCTTCGTGCCGCGACGGTTTCACGGCTGGTTAGGGTGGACGGGTGACGGAGCAGAGACCGGTCGCCGAGCGACTCGACGCCCAGCCGCCCGGGATTCCGCTGCATCCCGAGGTATCGTTCCGCCCGGCCACGGCGGCCGACATCGACGCCGTCCACGCGCTGGTGGCGGCCTCCGATCGCCTCGACCACCCGACGTGGGTCACCCCGCGCGAAGACATCGCCGACATCTTCGAGCTCTCGCACGTCGACGCCGCGCGTGACACGCTGCTCGCGATCGCTGCGGACGGCTCGGTCGTCGGGATGGGCTGGGCCATGCTGCATCCCGTGCAGGATGAGGCGCTCCACGCCTACCTGCAGGGCACGGTGCGTCCGGATCGGCGTCGCCGCGGCATCGGCACCGCGCTCATCGGATGGCTTTACGCCCGCACGTGCGAGATGCTCGCCGAGACGGGCTCGACGGCGGAGGCGGCGATCTTCCAGTACGTCGACGAGGGGAACGCGGATGCCGCGGCCCTCGGCGAGCGGCTGGGCCTGCGCACCGAGCGGTGGTTCACCTCGATGCAGCGCGATCTGTCGGAGGCGATCGACGAGGTGGTTCCGGCGGCGCAGGATGCGGCATCCGGCCCAGTGGAGTTCGTCGCGTACACCGCCGACCGGTCCGACGACGTGCGGCAGGCGCGCAACGACGCGTTCCGCGATCACTGGGGGAGCCTGCCCAGCCCGCCCGAGCGGTGGGCGCAGTTCGTGGACGGCCCGTTCCTGCGGCCCGACCTCTCCACACTCGCGCTCGTCGAGGGACGCGTGGTCGCATTCTGCCTCGCATCGGTGAACGAGGAGGACTGGGAGGCGCTCGGCGCACCCAACACGTACATCGACCTGATCGGCGTCGTGCGAGACCACCGCGGACGGCGGCTCGCGCCGGCGGTGATCGCGCGAACACTCGAGGCGGCCCGCGAAGCGGGACTCGAGGAGGCCGTGCTGGACGTGGACACTGCGAGCAAGACCGGCGCGAACACGCTGTACGAGCGCCTCGGCTTCCGGGCGACGCAGCGCCAGCAGGCACTCGTCCGCCGTTTCTGACACGGACGTCGCGCCCGCCGAGCGGGTCCGTTCCGCGCCGGTGTCGGTATCACAACGGGCGGAACGGCGCTCTATGCCGGAGAGAATGCGCGGCGCTATCCTGGGCGCACCCTCGGTGCACGTGGGACGGACCGAGGCCTGGGGGTTTTCCCGCGCATCAGGGAGCGCACATGGCAGGATCGCCGACGCCGGCCGGAGGCTTCACTGCGCCCGACCGCCCGAGCGCCGCCCCGAGCATCTCGGCACCGTCCGCCGCGCTGGGCCGCCCCGCTGCCGAACCCGCCCCGCCCGAGTGGGTGGGCACGCCGCGCGCGCGCAAGCGGGCAGGACTCTCGATCTACAGCATCCTCCTCATCATGCTGCTGTCGGTCAGCGTCCTGTCGAGCATCGTCGTCGGCATCATCGGCTACGTCAACGGCACCGAGGCGCTGCGGGCGATCGCGTACGAGAAGCTCGTCGAGATCCGCGAAGGCCGTGCCCGCGAAGTGGCCCAGCTGTTCGGCACGGTCGAGAACGCCGTCCGGCTCGGCGCGCTGAACGAGACGAGCAAGCAGGCCGCTCGCGAGTTCACCGCCGGCTTCGCCGAGCTGGACGCGCAGCCGAGGGATGCCGCGGCCTCGGCCGCCGTCGGGGACTACTACTCCCAGACCTTCGCCGCCGACCTGGCGGAAGCGACCGGAGAGCCGGTCGACGGCGCCACCTTCGTGCCGACGAGCGCGGCGCAGGAGTACCTGCAGTATCACTACGTGATCCCTTTCGCGGATTGGGAAGAGGCCATCCTCAGCAACGGCGCGGGCGACGGCAGCGCCTGGTCGGCCGCGCACGAGAAGTACCACAACTACTTCCGCGCGATGACGCAGCTGCAGGAGTTCGAAGACGTCCTGATGATCGACACCGACGGCAACGTCGTCTACTCCGCGTTCAAGGGCGTCGACCTCGGCACGAATCTGATCGAGGGGCCGTACCGGCTCTCGAACCTCTCGGACGCGTACCGCGAGGCGATGAGTCGCAACATCATCGGCGACGTGGTGCTCACGGACTTCGCCGCCTACAACCCGAGCCTCGGCAACCCGGCGGCGTGGGCCGTCACGCCCATCGCGGACGGGGGAGAGGTCATCGGCGCGCTCGCGATCGAGCTGCCGATCGACCGCATCAACCAGGTGATGACCGTCGGCGGAGCGTGGCAGATCAACGGGCTGGGCGTGACCGGCGAGACGTACCTGGTCGGCAGCGACGGGACGATGCGCTCGATCTCGCGACAGCTGCAGGACGACCCCGCGGCGTACGAAGAGGCCGCGGTCGAGGCCGGGCTCACGCCGGCGGCCGCCGCGCTCAGCGTGCGCAACGGCAACACCCTGCTGCAGCAGACCGTCTCGGGCGAGGCGGTGGCGCGCGCGCTCGCGGGCGAGAGCGGCACGATGCTGGAGCGCAACTATCTGGGCGAAGACAGCCTGACCGCGTTCGCGCCGCTGGCGCTGGACGGGCTGGACTGGGTGATCGTCGCGCAGGAGACCTCCGCCGAGGCGCTGGTGCCGGTGGAGGAGTTCACCCGCAACCTCATCCTGTCCACCGCCGGCATGATCATCTTCGTCTGCCTTCTGTCGCTGCTGCTCGCCCAGATCTTCGTGCGGCCGCTGCGCCGGCTCAAGACCGCCGCGCAGCGGATCGCTGCGGGCGAAGAGGGCGTGCAGGTCGATGCCGGCTCGAGCGACGAGCTCGCCGACGTGGCGAGCGCGTTCAACGACATGAGCCGGAGCCTCCAGATCAAGTCGCAGCTGATCGACGAGCAAGAGCGGGCAAACGAGCAGCTCATCCTGTCGTTCATGCCCGAGGGCATGGCCGGGCGACCGCGGCATCGTGCTCGACGCGTTCGCGACCCGGCTCTGGTACGCCGCGCGGCGGGCCGATCTGCATCTGGACGGCGACCTCACCGACGACTGGCGCACGCCGGCGCACATGCAGGACGCCCTGCATCGCATCGCCCCCGTCCTGGGACTCCGCGCCGGTGAGGCGGACGCGCTCGCCGCCCACGCGCGACTCGAGCGGTACTGCCAGGGCGAGGTCATCCTGCGCCCCGGAACGGTGCCCGACTCGACGCGCTTCATCCTCTCGGGCACCGTGATGCTCGGCATCCCGGTGGAGGGCAAGGGCTTCGTGCGTGTGGCCCAGCTCGAGCGCGACGACGCGGTCGGCATCACGGCGCTTTCGCGGACGAAGACCATCTCGCGCGCGATCGCGACGAGCGAGGTCGACGTCGTGAGCCTGCCCGTCACCGTCCTGGACGAGATCGTGCGCGCGCACCCGGTGCTGGCCCGCGAGATCGTGCGCGAGAGCGAGAACCGCGTGCGGTTGGCACGAGACGCGCTCGAAGCCGTCGGCGAGGTGCTGCCGTTCGGTCGCCGCGTGCTCGGCTGAGGGTCCGACGCCGGGTCGCTCGAGCACGGGCAGGCGTGACAGGGCCGCAACCCGGTCATCGTAAGCTTTCGACGTGTCCCGAACTCTTCTCGTCGACGCTGTCGGCTCGCTCATCGCCATCGACCTGAGCGATCTCGACGCGGGAGATGAGGCAGCCGTCCGCGCGGCGTGGGCCGATGCGACGGTGGAGAACGCAGGGGAGCCGGTCGACACGGTGCGACCCCATCCCGCGGACCGCGCGCAGATGCTGTCAAGCCTCTCGCAGCAGGTGACCCTCGCCGCGATCGGGGCCGCGCGCGGACGGGCGTGGATGCTGCACGCCGCAGGCGTGGCCACGCCCGACGGGCAGGTGGTGGTGCTCGTCGGTCCGTCCGGACGCGGCAAGACCACGGCCTCGCGAGCGCTCGGCGCGGCCTTCGGATACGTGTCCGATGAGACGATCGCGATCGATGACGACGGGCGGGTGTGGCCCTACCGCAAGCCGTTGTCGGTCATCGACCAGAGGGGCGCCCCGAAGACGCAGTTGGCACCGTCAACCCTCGGCCTGCTGCCGCTGCCCGACACGGAGCTCCGGGTGGCGGCCGTGGTGCTGCTGGAGCGGGATGCCGCACATCCCGAGGAGCCCGAGGTCGAGATCACGGATGTCGGCGACGCCCTCGGCGAGCTCGTCGCACAGACGAGCTTCCTGCATGACCAGCCGGCCGCCCTGCGGTTCATCTCGGCGCTCGCGGCCGCGACCGGCGGCATCCGAACGGTGAAATACCGGGAAGCCTCGACGCTGCCGGGGGTGATCCCGGGCCTTGCGCGTCCCGCCGCGAGGATCGCTGTGCCCCCCAAGCCCGCGCACGTCTCGCCGGCCGCTCCGCGTGAGCAGGCCGGCCCCCGGTTCTCACGGGTTCAGGTCGCTGACGAGGTCGGCCTCGAAGATCCCGACCGCATTGCGATCCTCACGATCCGAGAGGATCGTCGCGGGCATGTCACTGTGCTCGGCGGCATCGCTCCCGCGGTCTGGCGTGCGGCCGACGCCGCGACGCTGCCGCAGCTCGTCGAGGCCGCCGTGGCGGCCTATGACGAGCCCGACGGCTTCGATGCGACGGCAGCCGTGCTGGTGGCGGTCGGGCAGCTGCTGGACGCCGACCTGCTGACATCGGACGAACCTGTGATCGCCCGCCGGGAGGACGTCGCATGGGTCGACAGTGGCGACCGCGTCGTGGCGCTGCCGCTCAGCCCGGATGCCGATGAGCAGCTGGCTCAGCCCGCGGCGCTCACCGGCTCGGCGGCGCTGATCTGGGAGTGGCTCGAAGAGCCGGTCACCCTGACCCAGCTCGCCGCACGCGCGACCGAAGCGGCAGGGACGGATGCCGCCACCGAGGTCGCCGGTCAGGTCGAGGCGTTCGTCGCCCAGCTGACCCAGTCGCGGCTGGTGGCGGAGCGCGACTGACCCTCGTCCCCTGAGCTGGTCGCAGGCCCGCAACTAAGCTGGCACGGTGCGCATCCGGCTCGACATCGCCTACGACGGGACGCACTTCCGCGGGTGGGCGCTGCAACCGGGCCTGCGGACGGTCCAGGGAACGCTCGAAGGCGCGCTCGCCCGCATCCTCGGGGGCACGCCCCGACTCGTGGTCGCGGGTCGGACGGATGCCGGCGTCCACGCCTCCGGCCAGGTCGCGCATGTCGATCTCGATGGGGAGCAGATCCGACGGCTGCACTCGGGGCGGGATGCGGCATCCGCCGACGACGCTTCGGCGAGCGCCGCCGCCCGGCTCGGATCGCGCATCCGCGGTGTGGTCGGCGCGTACTCCGACGTCACGGTGCAGCGCACGCTGCTCGCGCCGGAGGGCTTCGATGCGCGCTTCTCGGCGGTGTGGCGTCGGTACTCGTACCGGGTCGCGGACGTGGGATACGACCCGCTCGAGCGGCACCGCACCACGACGGTGCGCGGGCTGCTCGACGAAAAGGCGATGGATGCGGCGGCCCGGTCGCTCATCGGACTCCACGACTTCGCGGCCTACTGCAAACCGCGGGAAGAGGGCACGACGATCCGCACGCTGCTCGAGTTCGACTGGCGGCGGGATGCGGAGGGGGTGCTGGTCGCGAACGTGAAGGCCGACGCGTTCTGCCACAGCATGGTGCGCGCCCTCGTCGGCGCATCCGTCGCGGTGGGGCAGGGCCGTTTGCAGGTCGCCGAGGTCGCCGGCATCCGCGACGGAGGCGAGCGCACGAACGCGTTCACGGTGCTCGCCGCGCGGGGGCTCACCCTCACCGAGGTCGGCTACCCGGCTGACGACCTGCTCGGCGCGCGTGCCGATCAGACGAGAGCCCGACGTGACCGTGAGTGAGAGCGGCAGCCGATGAGGAGTGGGTGGAGTGCCCTCATCTCGATCGCCGCGGGATTCTGGCTCATCGTGCTGGTCGGGCTGCCGCTGTACGTCTTCCCGCCCGTCGACGAGGTGGCGCCGAGCGATACGGCGTACGTGCTCGGACCGCCGATGGACGTGCGCCTCGAGCTCGCCGAGCGGCTGCGCGACGAGGGACTGGCCGACCGGATCGCCGTCTCGGTACAGGCGGCGGGCGGCCAGACGGCGGAGGATCTCGCGATCTGCCGTGAAGAAGAGGTCACGTGCGCGGTCGCCGATCCGTCGACCACCCGCGGTGAGGCGCTGCTGATGACCGAGATCGCGGCGGAGGCGCCGTCGCTGATCGTCATCACGAGCACGCCTCACGTGGCGCGGACGAGGTACATCTTCGCGAAGTGCTATCCCGGCGACGTGAAAGTGGTCGCCGCCGGGCGACCGGAGTCGCTCGCCGGGTGGACCTCGCAGTACGTGTACCAGTCGCTGGCGTTCGTGAAGGCCCTCGTCGAGCCGTGCCCCGAGGCGCCGCCGAGCGGTGAACCCTGATCAGCGCAGCTGTGCCCGCACGTCCGGCGACGGCCGGCGCGTGCGCGCGCTGACCGGCGGGGCGATCTCGCGCTGACGACGCTGGCGCTGCTCGAGCAGCTGCACGAGCCCGTCGACGACGTCGTGGTCGGCGTAGGTCTCGTCGTCGATCGCGGCGACGATGACGGCCGCGGCGCGCTCGACCGAGACGGCGCGGTCGAAAGCCTCGCGGTTCACGGCGACGGATGCCGCGGCATCCGCGTATGCCACGCGAAGGCGCTGGCGGGCGGCCTCATCGCGCGGAGGGATGTTCAGCTCGAGGGCGCGAGCTGTCTGGTCGCGCTCGAGCTCGCTGCGCCGCAGCTCACGCTCGGCGAGCACGCGGGCCCGCTCGGCGGATGCGAGTGCGTCGGTGTGGGTGATGGTGGTGTACATCGGGGCCTCCCTGTGTGTTCCCCAGAGAGGAGGCACCACCGGGCGGTTTAGTACATTCCGTCTACAGACCGCTCCAGCGGGTGATCGGCCAGAACAGCACGACCGCCTTGCCGACCACATCGGGACGGGTCGCCCATCGCCAGCAATCCGCGGGGGAGCCGTCGCTGCGGCAGAACGCCGCGGAGTCGGAGGAGTTCGCACGGTTGTCGCCGAGCATGAGATACGAGTCGGCGGGAACCAGGACGTCGTCGAAGCACCGCTGCGATCGCGGAGTCGTCGCGCAGTCCAGCTCGCCCGGCTCGAAAGCGAAATCGTTCGTCACGTACGGCTCGTCGAGCGGCTCACCGTCGACGATCAGCCGGCCGTCCTCGGTGCAGCACTCGACGCTCTGCCCCGGTGTGCCGATCACCCGCTTGATGAGGGTGTGCGCGCTCGAGGGTCCGAAGCCGGTGACCTCGCCGAGCCAGCGGAGCGCGCCGCGGATCGGGTCGGATGCGGCGGCGGGCTCGATGTCCCACGTGGTTCCCGCGTCGAAGACGACGATGTCGCCGGTGCCGGGGGATGCTCCGACGTACGCGAGCCGGTTCACCATCACGCGGTCGCCGGGCTGCAGGGTGGTCTCCATCGATCCCGAGGGCACCCAGTAGGGCTTCGCGACGAAGCTCAGGATGAGCCCGGTCAGGATGAACGCCGCCGCGAGCTGGAACCACCCGCTGCCGAGGACGCGTCGCCACCATGCTTTCGGCTGAGCGCGATTCTCGGTCTCCGTCACCTGTTCACGGTACCGGTACGCAGCACGCGACTGCCGCACGGGTGATGGGCATCGCCTCAGGCGGCGAAGTCGTAGCGGGCTCGTCCGCCGAGTCTCGGGGTTCGGGCGGGATCGACGTGCGGAGGCGGGACGAACCAGACCTTGGCGCGGATACCGACCCCCTCGATGCGGATGTCCCAGCCGTTGTCGTGGATGCGATGGTGACAGGACTCGCAGAGCAGCACGCCGTTGGCGAGGTCGGTCGGTCCGGCATCCCGTGCCCACCAGCGGATGTGGTGGACTTTCGTCTGCCCGGGTGGTGCGCCGCACATCGCGCACCCGCCGTCGCGTTCCACCAGGGCCAGCCGCTGAGTCACGGTGAAGAGCCGCTTGGTACGCCCCCAGTCGAGGATCTGACTGTCGCCGCCGAGCACGCAGGAGATGATCTGCCCGCCGGCGGCCATCCTGCGGGCGGTGGCGACCGAGATGGGGGTGGTGATCCCGTCGATCGTGGCGAACCCGGTGTTGTGCACCAGGTCGTCGTGGTCGATCCGCACCACAACGGTCGCGCCCTGCAGGGGCAGGTCTGTCTCTGAGCAGCCGAGCGCGTGCTCGCAGAGCCGCACGAGGGCTTCGGCCTGCATCTGCTTCACTGATCGGCGGGGAGCGTCGGGGTCGGCAGGACCAGAGGAGTCGGCATCCCTGGTCGCACGCATCTCTGCGGAGACGAGCGCTTCGATGACGGTCTTGACCGGTGCGCCGCTGGCGGGATCGAACTCTCCGAGAATGACGATTCTGCCGCGCTCCTCGCGGATGGTCAGCGACACGTCGGCGCGGGCCTCGTCTTCACGCGGGGCGACCCCGTCCGGGTCGAGCCAGGCCTCCGCGCGGGCGAGCACCCTGTTCAGCTGGTCGGTGGTCAGCCCGGGCGCCTGTTCGGCGAGGGTCTTCTCCGCGGTGTCGATAGCGTCGTGCGCGGCGCGGAGCGCGGCGCGGTCGAGCATGGTGATGATCGCCCCCGCCGCGCGTTCGGTGATGCTCGCATTCCCCAGGGCCTCGGCGACGTGGGGGTGCCGCGCGGGAGCCTTCTCGCCTGAGAAGAGCTGTCGGGGAGTCGTCGCCTCGCCGACCTTCACCAGGCGGGCCGCCTCGCCGGTGCTCGTTCCGCCGGTCGCTGCAATCAGCGCGGTGGGATTGCGGTACCCCTGAGCCTTGGCCAGACCGTCCGGCCCCAGCTCCGGCCGGGATCGGCGCGCGATCTCCGCGGCAAGCTGCGCCTGTCCCGCATCGAGCATCCGCCGCATCCGGCAATACCGCTCGTTCACCGCGACCAGCTCACTGTCGCTCAGCGACCCGGCATCCGTTCCCGCCCAGATCGCACGCACCGCCTGGACCTCCGCGGGGAGGAGGTCGAGCGTGCTGGACATGTAAGAAACGCTATCGGGGGCCACCGACATCGTTCGAAGATCACTTCGATGCGCTTCCGATCCCGATCGCAGGCGGAATCTGTGAGGTTCTCCAACGATCGCCCGCAAAGTCACCCCGACGAAACCTCTCCGTCCTAGGCTGGATCCGTTATGAAGGTGATCTCCTACAACCTCCGCAAACATCGCGCGGCCGGTGAGCTGCACGCCCTGGCCGATCGGTACGGCGCCGACGTGCTCTGCCTGCAGGAATGCGACACCGCCGACATGCCGGCATCCATCGGCGACCTGAAGCTCGCGAACGCGACCTCACGCAACCGGCTGGGTCTTGCCGTCTACTACCGCGAGAACACGTTCAAGGTCGTCGACATCCGCTCGATGGCGCTGAAGAAGTCGATGCACGACCGCGTTCTCAAGCCGGCCGAAGAGCGGATGCTGGGGGTTCGGCTCCACGACATCGACGAGAACCGCGACCTGATCGTGGCGTCCTTCCATGCGGCCCCGCTCACAGCGCTGAACTCGCTGCGCCGGCACCAGATCCGCACGGCGCTCACCGAGCTGCAGACGCTGGGCGAGGGGCTTCCGATCCTGATGGTGGGGGACTACAACTACCCCGTCTTCAAGGAGAACCTCAGCCAGACCGTCCGCGAGCACGGCTACGAGCTCAATCTCAGTGATGCGCGCACCTACACGCGCTACCGCTTCTTCCGAGGGCACTACGACTTCGCAACGTCGGTCGGCTTCACGATCGACCGCGTGCGCACGCTGCCGCAGGGTCGCAGCGACCACCTTCCGATCCTCGTGACGGCACACGCCACGGCGCGGGCAAAGGCGAACGCCGCCTGACGGCTACTGGCCGCCGACCCACTCCTGAAGCTCGGCGATGAAGCGGCTGCGCGAGAACATCTGCGTGCGGGGGCGGAATGCTGCGGCATCCAGGCTCGTCGCCTGGTGCAGCAGCTCATCCCAGTCGTTCCAGCGCTCGATGTCGCAGATGACGCCCCCGCCGACCGCCTCGACGCTCTCGCGGACTCCGCCGACGGAGTTGGCGATGATCGGCGTTCCGCACGCCATCGCCTCGACCGGCATGATCCCGAAGTCCTCGACCGCGGGGAAGACGTAGGCCAGTGCGTGCGCGTACAGCGCGCGGATCATGGCGTCGGAGGGAGCGATGATGAAGGTCACGTCCGCGCCGGAGCCTGCGGCGAACGAGCGAAGAGCTACCTGGCTGGGACCGGCGCCGGCGATGACCACCGGCAGCTTGACCTCCGCGCCGATCTCGATGACCCGGTCGAGCCGCTTGTAGTCGACCATGCGCGACGCGCCGAGCAGGAAGACGGCGGGCAGCGCATCCAGCTGCCGCTGTTCGTCATCCGTCAGCTGCTGCCGCCAGTCATCGGTCGCGACCAGGACCTCGGTGTCCACCGGCGGGTACATGACCCGCGAGGGCTGCTCCCACGCGCGGGCGACTCGCTCACCCGTGAACTTGCTGTTGACCGCGATCGAGGCGGCCTCCGCCGCACGGCGGCGATCGATCGGCTTGAGTACAGCACTAGCGGCGCGAGCCCAGCCGGAGCTGCCGCGGTGATCGCGTTCGGGCTCCCAGATGTAGCGGGCGGGCGTGTGCGCGTAGACGAGCTTGCGAACCCCCGGCCGCGCCTTGATGTGGTGGGCGAACAGGTGCGAACTCACCAGCATCCACTCAGGATCGCCCGGGGGCGGCATCCGCCAGGTGGGGAGCATTGCGGGAAGAGCGAGCACTTTGTTGTTGCGCAGCCTCGTGCGTGCGATCCACGACTCCGTGACATCGCGACCGTCGAGAACGGAGGTGTCGTCCCACAGAACGTGGACGCCTGCGTCCGGAAAAGCGTCCGTCATGGCGTCGAGCACGCGTTCCGCACCGCCCCAGCGCTCGACCCACTCGTGCACGATCAGTCCGGGTGCCGTTGCGCTGCTGACGTGCGCGGGCGATCCCGTTGCTGCGAAAACCGTCATTCGATTGACTCCCAGGTCGGAGCGAAGGTCGCTGAGCCCCAACTCAGATCGTTCGCACTCGGAAGCTTCGGGTTCGCGAGTGCGTCTGCAGCCCCCAGAGCTGCAACCGACGCAGTCCCACGCTACCTGTGATCCCGCCCCGACGACAGGTTCCACCGGAATCTGGAGGAAATATTCGACACAATCTCGCGCGACCGCTATCGGATGCCGCGAAGGAGCGTCCTGCAGTCGCGCGGTATCATCCTTGGACACATGCGCGGCACCGTCGCGGCGCCCGACGAGGGAGGTGCCGCGTGAGCGATGACCACGGAGCGAGTCCATCTGCGGATGCGGGCGCCGCCAGTATTCCGACAGGGACGATCATCGTCCCGCCGCGCCCGGCGCTTCCGCCGGGCTGGACCGTCGTCACCGCCGGCGCGAACCCCGGCTCGATCCATGCCACGACTGCTGTCGCTCGGCCGCGATCCGCGTCCTTCTGGTGGCGTGCGCTGCTCGGCGCGTATCTGCTCGCCCTGACACTGATCGCGCTGTGGCCGGTGCCCGTCGACAGCGGCGCGGGCCCGGTGCTGCGGCTGATCGGCAGAGGCCTCCCGCTGTTCACCTACGCCCGTATCGAATTCGGCGCAAACATCCTGCTGTTCGTCCCGCTCGGCATCCTGCTGGCGCTGATCCTCCAGCACCGCCACCTCGTGGTGCCGATCGCATTCCTGGCCACGGTCGGCATCGAGTCGGTGCAGGCTCTCATGATCGACAGGCGGGTGCCCTCCGTGATGGACATCATCGCCAACGTCGCCGGCGCTTGTGTCGGGCTGGTCATCGTTGCGTTCGTCGAGTGGTGGCGCGAGCGCCGCGCCACCTGACGCACCCGCCTCGCCTGCCGCGTCGGCCGGCAGCAGTGCCCGCCGATACAATCGGGTCACACACGCGACATCGAGACGGCGATGTGAGGAGGCCGGTCTTGGACTCGCAGCGGCAACCCCTCGTCGTACCGCCGCCGCAGCTGGCGCCGGGTCGACTGGTCGTGCCGGACGTGCTGCGTGGCGTGGCGATCCTGTCGATGCTGATCGCTCACGCCAAGCCTCTGCTGCCCAGCCTCCCGCCCGGTCTCCCGCTCGTCATCGGCTCGGCCAACGACGTCGCCTCGCCCCTGTTCGCGCTGGTGATGGGCCTTTCGGCCGAGATCCTCACTCAGCGCACACCGCGGCCGGGTCGATGGCGGATGCTGCTGCAGCAGGTCGCGCGCGGACTGGTGCTGATCGCACTCGGAGTGTGGATGAGCAACTGGGGCAGCTGGGTTGCGGTCGTGCTGTCCTATCTGGGAGTGCTGCTGCTCGTCGGCGCGCCCGTCCTGCTGCTGTCGACGCGCTGGGTGGCCGGCATCGCGATCGGCGCGGCGGTGCTGAGCGACCCGGTGAACGCGTGGGCACGGGTGTCGCTCTCGGCGTTGGTGGGGGATTCAGCGGTGGCGACCCTCATCGCCGAATGGGTCTTCCTCGGGTACTCCTACCGCCTCACCAACCTGCTGCCGTTCTTCCTGCTCGGTGCGCTGCTGATGCGGCACGGCTTTCGCCGTGACCGATATCTGGTGGCGATGGCGATCGTCGCGCCGATCGCCTACGCCGTACGCCCCGTCGTCACGGCGGTGTTCGACACCCCGCCGCATGTCTCGGGGAGCTACGTGGACACGCTGCATGACGTGGGGCTCGTCTTAGCCGTCTACGTGGTCATCGTGTTCCTCGCCACGGTGGACCGCCCGAAGCCCGCCCGCATCATCGCGATCGTGTTCGAGCCATTGCGTGCGATCGGATCCGTGGCGCTGAGCCTCTATCTGCTGCACGTGGCACTGATCGCGCTCTGGACGAGCCTGGGGTTTGCGGTGGTGGATAACGACTATGTGCGCCTGCTGCTGCTCGTACCGGCGATGGTCGTTGCAGGGTGGCTGTGGTGGCGTTTCATCGGGGTAGGCCCGGTCGAGTGGCTGCTCGGCTGGGTGACTGGCCGCCCGAAGCGCTGGCGTCGAGACCGCGAGGCGTGAGCGGAGATGCGAAGAACCCCCCGGCCGTTGGGAGTGCGGGGGTTTCGCTGGAACCGGTGCCCTGAGCTGGACGCCCGCGTGCTGCTTGCGATTGCGCCGCACGGCCGCCGTGCGCCGGTGCGCCGGCTTCGGCATCCGACGTCTTCGGAGCCGGCATTGTTCGCCTCGTGGCAAGCATCCGCTGAATCATCATCTGGCTCCCAGCAACCGTCGTTGTAAAATGTCGAGGCTCCCGCCGCAATAGTGAGGTAGCACGCGTGATACCACGACGGAAACCCGACGCCGACCCGATGTACGACGCGGAGTCGGCGACTGGTGCGCCCGCGGAAGGGACGTCATCAGACAGCCTTGACCGCCTCTTCGGGGAGCAGGGTGCGCTCGGCGTGCGCTCGGATGCGGAGATGGCCGCATCGCGAGAACGGCTCGCCGCGCTGTTCGGTCATACCGAAGCTGACGTCGCCCCGGCAGAGGCGGCACCGGACCCCGTGGCGGGAGACCTCGGCGCCATCTTCGGCCGCAGGACGTCGGACTCTGCGTCCACTGACCGATTCGGCGGCGGATCTTATCCGGAGCCTGCACTTCAAGAGCCTTACGCCGACCCTGATGACGATGCCGTGGACGGGCTCGATGCCGTCTTCCGGCGTGCGGAGTCCGGAGATGAGCCTGCGGCCGCCGAGGGCGAATCGGATGCGGTCGTCGAGCCAGGAGAATCTAGTTCGACGCCGGACGTGGTCGGCGCTTTCGTCCCACACGGCGAGGCGAGCGCCTCTGTGGAACCGCCCGCTCCGGATTCCACGCAGGACGTGGGAGCCGTCGTCGGCCAGTCCGACTCGGACGCCACAGCGACGAAGCTGCCGCCTCGTGATCAGGAGGCTGATCTCGATGCCCTCTTCACGCCGAAGGAGCCGACGGCCGAACACGTCGAGCCGGCGAGCCTGATTCTTACGCCGCCTGATGCGTCTGTGCCGCCCAACCCGGCGACGGAGAGGGATCTCCACGTCGCGGAGCAGGCATCGGCCTCTGCCGTCTCACCGGTTCCGCCGATGACGCCAGCTGCTCGAGAGCCGATACAGGCGCCCGTCCCTGCTTCACGCGACGTCGACGATGCCGAGCCCGACGACGAAGACACGATCATTCTCGCCGACACCGGGGAGATGATGGCCCTGTTCGGTGTCGAGGATACCGAAGACGAGTGGGTCCCCGACCATGGGGACGACGGGCGCCGCGGAGGGGAATCCGACGCCTCACGCGCCGACGCAGAGGACAGGGCCGATGCCCGTACTTCGCTCGCCACCACCCCGATCGCGCCGGCTGCCGCATTCGCGATGGGCGACCAGGATGAAGCCGATCGCGACGACCGCACCGATATCCTCGCGGCGAACACTAGCGCCGGCTCAGTCGCCGCTGACGAACGTGCGGCGGTATTCGCCCCGCGCGGCGGTGATGCGGGGCTCGCGCCGACCGCTGTGCTCGCGCCGGTCGCCCTTGGTTCCGACCCCGCGAGCTCGACGGAAAGCTTCAGCCCCGCTCCACGCCGCGGCCCCTTCGGCTGGAGCAGGCGACTGCGCTGGTCGGTGCTCGCATCGGTCCTCCTGCTGGCGATCGTGGTGGCGGGGGCTGTACTGGTGGCTCAGTACGTCGCCGCGAATAATGCGCAGGCCCGAGCCCTCGCAGCGGCTGTCGACCAGCTCGAAGCAGCCGAGGCATCCGCCACCGAGCCGCAGTCAGTGCTCGACACGGCGATCGTCACGTACGAGGACACCGTCGAACTCGCCCGTGCGACCGCCGACAGCGCGGGACCTCCGCTCGCTGCCATCGCCGGCATGGCTGCGCAACCTGTGCTCGATGCATCGAACGCCGCGCTGGCGGCACTCGTCACTGCGCTCGACCAGGACACGCTCGACGCGCCGCCCGCTCCGTACGAGCGCGGCGACATCGACCTCGCAGACATCGAGGAGGTCCGCGCGGCAACGGAGACAGCCGAGCAGCACGCGGAGCGGGTTCTCACAGCCATCCGCGAGGTCAACGCCGCCCAGACCGGCCTCCAGGAGAGGCTCGACGCGCTGCGCGCGGCGCAGGTCGCCCTGGGTGCCTCGCTGCCCGAGGCCGCGGTGGTGATCGTCGACGAGAACCAGGATGCGGCGCAGGAGCTCCGGGACGCCGTGATCGCCGCGTCGCTCGCGGTCGGCGCCGCGCAGACCGCCGGCGGCTCGGGCGACGCCGAGCTGCTCGCCTACGCGGCGGCGGTCACGGCGATGCGCGAGGACCAGGTGAGGGCCGCGGAAGAGCGCACCCCGGTGCGGCCGCCGGAACCCGAACCGGAGCCGGAACCCGAGCCCGAGCCGGAGCCCGCGCCCGTGCCGGTTCCCGAGCCCACACAGCCCGCGCCCCCACCTGCCGAGCCCACCCAGCCGACCGAGCCGACGCTACCCGCGCCCTAGCATCGGGCCTGAGCGGCGCTGGCGCCACGCGCTGCGGCATCCGTCGTCTACGTCGTGGCGGGAGCGAGCGACGGCGCCATTTCCGCGATCCACGCGGCCAGTTCGGGGCCGAGGTCGTCGCGGTCGAGGGCGAGCAGGATGCTGGACTTCAGGTAGTCGAGGCGATCACCGGTGTCGTACCGACGCCCGGAGAAGATGACGCCGAGGACCGGACCCGCGATCGACTCGTCGGCGGCGAGCTCTTCGAGCGCGTCCGTGAGCTGGATCTCGCCGCCCTTGCCGGGGGCCGTGTTCTCGAGCACCTCGAAGATCTCGGGCTGGAGCACGTACCGGCCGATGATCGCGAGGTTGCTCGGCGCCTCGGCGGCGGAGGGCTTCTCGACGAGCGCCTTGATCCTCACGACGTCCGACTGGTCGGTCGTTTCCACGTCGGCGCAGCCGTACAGATGGATCTGCGACGGCTCGACCTCCATGAGCGCCACCACGGTCGCCGACCGGACGAGCGACACCTCGATCATGCGCGAGAGCAGCGGGTCGCGGGCGTCGATGAGGTCGTCACCGAGCATGACGGCGAATGTCTCGTTGCCGACGTGCTTCTTGGCGCGGAGCACGGCGTGCCCGAGCCCCTTCGGGTCGCCCTGCCGCACGAAGTGGATGTCGGCGAGCGAGCTGGGCTCCACCACACGGGCGAGCTTGCCGTGATCGCCCTTCGCCTCGAGCGTGTGCTCGAGCTCAGTCACGCGGTCGAAGTGATTGGCCAGGGCGTTCTTGTTGCGGCCGATGATCATGAGGATGTCGTCGATGCCGGCGGCCACCGCCTCTTCGACCACGTACTGGATCGCCGGCTTGTCGACGACCGGAAGCATCTCCTTCGGCATCGCCTTGGTCGCGGGCAGGAAGCGGGTGCCGAGTCCCGCTGCGGGGATCACGGCCTTGATCGAAGGAGTGGTCATGCGATGGAGGCTACTGGGCGGATGTGAATAGTTCGTTTCGGGAGTTGCGGGGCGAATGTCCGTCCTCAGCGCCCGCTTCACCGCGGCGGCAGCGGCTCCCACTCGGTGCCGGCGGCGTTGAGGCGGAGCCCGTTGACGATGTCGCCTGGTTGATGCTGCGTCACCGGCTCCCACGTGCCCGAGCTGGTGAACCGCCAGCCGTTCGTGATCTGGCCCACCGGGGGCCGGACGGATGCCGGGACCGCCGGCTGCGTCGGCACAGGCATCGGCATCGGCAACGCCACCTGCGCGGGCGGGGCCAGACCGGCGACGGCTGTTCCCTGGGGCGGCGATGCGGGGATCGCGGGTCCTGCGACGCCGGTTATGACTGCGCCCGCGCCCGCGGCCGTCGCGGCGGGCAGGCGCAGGGCGGCGGGAATGTCGAGGTCGATCTCGCGCGCCGCGATCAGCGCCCCGCCGCATGACAGGGACCCCGACAGGTGAGCGCGACCGGCCCGCACCGCCACCATTCGTCCGTCGCGCACGACGACCAGCGCACCCTCGAGGATCGCGTCCAGCGCGATGTCGAAGGTGACACCCAAGAGGGTGGCGTTGTCGACGACGATGTCGACGGCGTGGGAGTAGCTGGACCCGAGGGTCTGGTCGGCGAGCGGCACGACGGCCTCGGATCCGGGCTGGGCGGCGGTGTCGCGCAGGGCGTTGGCGATCTCCTGGTTCTTGGTGAGCGCGCCGCCGACGATCGTGCCGATGTCGACGTTGAGCATCTCGCTCAGCAGAGCCCCGATGCGCGACCCCAGGATGTCGAGGCCGATGGGCGTGAGTCGGGTGAGCACGTCGCTGATGCCGCCGCCCTTGGCGACCTCTCCTACGGCGCGAGTCAGCTCGGGCGGCAGGTCGGTCCCGGGCAGGAGCAGATCCTTGATCGTCTGCGGCGCGGGTCCTGCGGCCACGGCGGGAGTGCTCATGATCGGTCCTCCTCGATGACGGAATGTTCCACGGTTCCGGGCCGCGGCACGAGACGGAACGTCGGCGGAGTGGGCGCGTTCGATGCCGGCCGGGCCGTCTGGCGGCCCGTCGTGTCCTGCCGCGGCATGAGCCGGACGTGGTTGCGCAGCAGCCGACGCTGTCGTGCACGCGGGGTATTGGTCGCGATCGCGGCGGCCACCGCTCCGGCCAGGATGATCGCGCCCACTGCGCCTGCCGCCACGCCGACGACGGGTGCCGCCGCGGCGGGGTCGACGACGGTCGCCGCCACGGTCACCTCGACCGATCCCGCCACGATGACCGCGCCGGATGCCGTGAGACCGCTGATGACGATCGTGCAGGTGCCGGCGACCGATGTCGTCACGTCGAACGCGAACTCGAGACGGCCACCGGCCGGGATCACGCTCCCCGGGGCGAACTGCAGCGTCGACCCGGCGACCTCGGGTTCGCCGACGCCCGACGCCGAGCCCGCCACGTACTGAAGGCCGTCCGGCAGGTCGACGAGCAGCTGGTCGACCTGCTCGTCGAACTCGTTCGGATTGTCGATCGTCGCTGTCACCGTCATCGGGTCGCCCACCCGGGCGGACGGCTGCGCGACGGCGAGCGACGCGGGCAGCGGTACGGTCGGCGCCTCGGTGGTGATGCCTTGCGCGGCCAGCAGCACCCACGAGTCCCATTGGTCGTCGGAGCCGTCCGCAATCGCGATACGCATGGTGTTCACCTCGTTCGGGCGCACACCGACGTTGCAGACCAGCACGACGGTGAGTCCGTCCGGCTGAACGTTCAGCGTGCCGTCGGTGTTGTCGCGGTAGAGGTCCGGGCGCACCGGCGCGCTGCCGTCGTCGGGGTTGCCGCCGTTGATGGTGTTGACCGACACCGCCTGGCCGCTGTCGGTGACGGCGCAGTTCTCCCCGTTGACGAAGAACGCGAACACGTCGTTGAACTCCTGGTTCGCGTACTCGTTGTACTCCTCGGACGCGAACACGTAGCTGATGTAGATCGTGTCGGCGATCGGCACGAAGTCGAACGACAGCACCGTGGCATCGAGGGTGGGGTACCCCGCGAGAGCGGTCAGCTGCGCGTCGCCGGGGGTTCCGAGCGGGGTGCTGAGATCGCCGAACTCGTTCGGCCCGACGATGTCCGCGGCGAAGCCCGTGGAGAGCACCACTCCCTCCCCGAACCCGAAGAGCGTGGGGTCGGTCTCGGTGAACAGGGCCGCCGAGCCGTCCGTGCCGACGTATTCGACGTTCGAGACCGACACCCCCGGCCCGGCGAGTGCCTGGGCGAGGTCGGCGGGCGTCACGCCGGCGGCCAGATCCTCGACATCCGTTGCGAATGCGGCCGGTGCGAGCGTGGCACCCAGGAGCGCACCCGCAGACACCGCGAGCACGACGCGAACGGCGGTGGAGCGTCTCGTACTTGTCGCCATCGAAGCCCCCTGGCCCCCATGATGGCGGTGCCGTCCGCGGCCCGCCAGTCCCAGGATCGTGCTCCAGGCGTCGCGGGCGGGACGGCGCGCGGCGACGACCCTCGGCGGGGCGAGGACACTTTCGCGGCGATCGAGGACACTCTCGGCAGGGGCTACTTCACTTTGACCTTCTGGTTGTCGCTCCACGTCGTGCCGGTCTGTCACCGGGGCTGGAGGCCGGTGTACCGGGTCGCCTTCACGAACGCGGCCCCCAGCCCGGCGCGAACCGGAGCGCCGGTACACCGCGACGACGCCATTGCCGCCGACGATCACAGCGTGATCCTGCGTGGTGGTCGTGTCCAGAGAGTGGGACACGCTGCATCACGAGGATGCAGTGACGTCGGGGCACCCGGCGGTTTGGCGGCGGCATCCCGATGCCGTAACATTGACCCTTGGTGCCCGCGCCCTGCTGGCCTCGCACCGCGAACGTGAGCCCTCCACTGGCGTGTTCCGTCGGCCTACGGCCGGAGAACCACCCCGGAGCGGGATTCACGAACATCTCCGTTCGAATCAAGAAAGCAGCACTATTGTGACGCGCACGTACACCCCCAAGGCTGGCGAAGCTCAGCGTGAGTGGCTTGTCATCGACGCCACCGACGTCGTCCTCGGCCGGCTCGCAAGCCACGCGGCAGCACTCCTCCGCGGCAAGCACAAGCCCACCTTCGCCAACCACATGGACATGGGCGACTTCGTGATCATCATCAACGCCGACAAGGTCGCGCTGACGGGTCAGAAGCTCCAGAAGAAGAAGGCCTACCGCCACTCCGGCTACCCGGGCGGCCTGAAGTCGGTCACCTACGAAGAGCTGCTCGCGAAGAACCCCGAGCGCGCTGTCGAGAAGGCCGTCCGTGGCATGCTCCCCAAGAACAGCCTGGGTGCGCAGCAGCTCACCAAGCTCAAGGTCTACCGCGGCGCCGAGCACCCCCACGGTGCGCAGCAGCCCAAGACCTTCATCCTCGACCAGGTCGCCCAGTAAGCGCCGCCCAGACTGACTAAGGACATACTCGTGGCGAAGATCGAAGAATCCACCGAAAGCAACTTCTCGACCGAGACCCCGGTCGACCAGACGGCCGCCGCCGTCGCCGAGCGCCCCGTGCTCAGCGTGCCCGGCGCCGCGGTCGGCCGTCGCAAGCAGGCCATCGCCCGCGTGCGCATCGTTCCCGGCACCGGCGTCATCACCGTCAACGGCCGCACGTTCGAGGACTACTTCCCGAACAAGCTGCACCAGCAGCTCGTGAAGGACCCCTTCACGGTGCTCAACCTCACCGACGCGTACGACGTCATCGCCCGTATCTCGGGTGGCGGCCCCTCGGGTCAGGCCGGTGCACTGCGCCTCGGCATCGCCCGTTCGCTCAACGGCATCGACGTCGAGAACAACCGCGCCACCCTCAAGAAGGCCGGCTTCCTTTCGCGCGACGCACGCGTCAAGGAGCGCAAGAAGGCCGGTCTCAAGAAGGCCCGCAAGGCTCCTCAGTACTCGAAGCGCTAGGCCGCGGACCCCTTCCGATGCCGCTCTTCGGCACGGACGGGGTGAGGGGGCTGGCCAACGGCCCCCTCACTGCCGACCTCGCATTGACCCTGGCCCAGGCGACCGCCGTCGTCCTGGGCCAGGGCCGTACCGCCGAGGCCCGCAAGGCCGCCGGCAAGCGCCTCACCGCGGTCGTCGCGCGCGACCCCCGCGTCTCGGGTGAGTTCCTCTCGGCCGCGGTGTCGGCGGGCCTCGCGTCCTCGGGCGTCGACGTGCTCGACGCGGGCGTGCTGCCGACCCCGGCGACGGCGTACCTGATCGCCGACATCGGCGCCGACTTCGGCGTCATGGTGTCGGCGTCGCACAACCCGGCCCCCGACAACGGCATCAAGATCTTCGCCCGCGGCGGCGTCAAACTCCCCGACGTGGTCGAGCAGCGCATCGAGCACGCGATGACCCTTCCCAAGCTGCAGCCCACCGGCGCCGGCGTCGGCCGCATCCGACGGTTCGCGGATGCCGAGGACCGCTACGTCGTCCACCTCCTCGCCTCGCTGCCGCACCCGCTCGACGGCCTGCACGTGGTGCTGGACTGCGCGCACGGCGCGGCATCCGGCGTCTCGCCCGAGACGTTCCGCGACGCGGGCGCACGCGTCACCGTGATCGGCGCCGACCCCGACGGTCTCAACATCAACGACGGCGTGGGCTCGACCCATCTCGACCTGCTCGCCGAGCACGTCGTGCGCGTCGGAGCCGACGTCGGCATCGCCCACGACGGCGACGCCGACCGCTGCCTCGCGGTCGACGCACGCGGTCGCATCGTCGACGGCGACCAGATCATGGCGATACTGGCCGTCGCGATGAAGAACCGCGGACACCTGGTCGACGACACGCTCGTCGCCACGGTCATGAGCAATCTGGGCCTTCACCGCGCGATGGCCGACCACGGCATCACCGTCGTGCAGACCGGCGTGGGCGACCGCTACGTGCTCGAGGCGATGACCGAGGGCGGCTTCTCACTCGGCGGCGAGCAGTCCGGCCACGTCATCATGAGCGAGTACGCAACGACCGGCGACGGACTGCTGACCGGTCTGCACCTCATGTCGGAGATGGCCCGCAGCGGACGCAGCCTCGCCGACCTCGCCTCGATCATGACGGTCTACCCGCAGGTGCTGGTCAACGTGCGCGGCGTGGATCGTTCGCTCGCAGCCAGCGATGAAGGCGTGGCGGATGCCGTCGCCTCGGTCTCGGCCGAACTCGGCGAATCCGGACGCGTGCTTCTGCGGCCCTCGGGGACCGAGGAGATGGTGCGCGTCATGGTCGAAGCGGCCGACGCCGAAGCGGCGCAGGGCTATGCGGACCGTCTCGCCGACGTCGTGCGGGAGCGACTCGCGCTGTAGCGCTGCGGATTCGGCGCCGAGTGCACGGGTTCACGCCGAGCGCACCGGTTTCCGACGCCGCAAAGCCGTTCGCTCGGCGAGAGGTCGTGCACTCGACGGTGCGCAGGTCGACCGGCGGCGGCGGTGCCCATTGTGGGTGGAGCGCCTGAGGGTCACTCTTGGTCCAACAGCGGTCACCGGAGTGGACGAAGGGACCTGACGATGACTCTCTATCTGACGCAGTTCAGCTATACGCCCGAGACGTGGGCGAGATTGGTCGAGAACCCTGAGGACCGGAGGAAGGCGGCCCAGCTGTACATCGAATCGGTCGGGGGCACGCTGCACGGATTCTGGTATGCGTTCGGGCGCCACGACGGCTACACCCTGTGGGAGGCGCCCGACAACGTGTCGATGGCCGCGGTCGCGCTGGCCATAACCAGCGGCGGAGCGCTGAGCTCGTTCGAGACGACCGTGCTGCTGACCATCGAGGAGACGCTCGACGCGCTGGGAATGGTCGAGCAGATCAAGTACCGGCCGCCCGGCGGGGCCTGATTCTCGATCGGAATCAGGCCGGCGCGGCCTCGTCCTCTTCAGGTTCGAAGGTCGACTGCTCGCCGGTGTGACCGGCAGCGACGCCTGACGGCTCGTTCGGGATCGTTCCGTCCTGGCCGAGTCCGTCCGCCTTCACGGAGCCGTCGCCCTTCTGCGCGTCCTGGGCGGTGGACGTCTCGACGTCAGGCCCCTCGAGGGCACTTCCGTCATCGGCGGCGGTGGAGCCCGACGACTCGCCCGGCTCCTCGTACGGGTTGCCCGGGCGCACCGCCGCGTCGGGCGCGATGTCGATGCGCGTCACCCCGTCGTGCTCGCTGACCTCGATGCGGGGGTCGGCGTCGCTCTCGACCGCTCCGGGAGCGGCGAGCAGCTGATCGCGCCGCTTCTCGTCGGGCGTCATGTCGGAAGTGCCGGCGTCGTCAGGTGTGGTCTCATCCATACCCGGACCCTACGCACCCCGTCAGGAACAGCGGAGCCCATGGCGCCGGAACCGCCATCGTGCTACGCGGAGGGCCGCGGCATCCGAATCAGCTCGCCAGCGCAGCGAGCACCGCATCGCGATAGACCGCCTGACCGACGCTGGTCGGATGCAGGAAGGTCAGCGCGTCGGCCGGGTCGGCGCCCAGCCAGGGCTCGGCATTGCCGACCTGGTGTCCGAGGTAGGCGTAGGCGACGCTCGCAAGCTCCACATTCGCGCCTCCGGCGGACGCCAGCCCCACTCCGGTGGCGATCTGATCGGCGAGAGCCACGGTGGCCGCGTTGACGGTGTCGGTGATCCCGCCCGGGCCGGTCAGCCCCGGCACGAACGGCACCGGGTAGTCGCTGACGATGATGCGCGCATTCGGCGCCCGCTCGGCGATCTGAAGGACGAGGTCCGCGATGCCCAGGGCGATCGCGCCCGAAGCGAGGGTCGCGTACACCGCCGCCGTCGCCTCGGCGCATGCTGCGGAGGCGGGATCGGGCACGCAGACGGCGTAGGCGGCACCCGCGCCCAGGTCGTTCGCGCCGACCGTGACCGTCACGAGCGTCGTGCCGCGGTTCACCTGCGAAAGCTGCGTGGCAGCGACATCGGCGATCGTGGCGCCCGAGCATGCGGCGGTGCGCAGCAGATTGGTGCGGGGTTCGGCGTCAAGCAGCACGGGGTATGCGGCCGCACTGCGGAGACAGGAGTCCAGCGGAGCGGCGGCGCCCTGGCCGGCTGCATACGAGTCGCCGAGGGCGACATACTTCTCGACGACGGGCTGGGCGGGGGGCGCGGCGTATGAAGGTGCGCTGACTCCGACGAGGAGGGCGGCGACGGCGAGGACGGTGGAGGCGACGACCCGGCTCCGACTGCGGAAAGGTGCGGACATGGCTGAACCATAGTCCTCCCACTGCGGGGGCGACAGTCATCCGCGCTAATGGGGTTCAGCGACGCCGGATGCGGGCCTCCATCGCGACGGTCAGCGCCGCGTAGCCGATGAACGCGACCGCGATCAGAGCCAGGAACGCGGGGGTGGCCGGCCGGTCCGCATGCAGCGCATCGCGACCGGCGATGAGCGAGCACACGATCGCGACCAGGCTGAGCAGCTGGGCCTGGAAGAGGATGCGGAACGACGTCCAGCGATCGTCGTGCAGAAAGCCGATCGCTACGACCCCCGGCAGCGACAGCACGGCACCGAGGACCCGGGCGGTGAGCGGAGTGAGATCCCAGGCCCAGATCGGGATCACCAGCGTCGGTGCGAGGAACATGACCGCGCCGGTGACCAGCGAGCACGCGCCGACGGCGAGCATGACCCCGCGCACGAGGCGGGGCACACGGGCGTCGGCAGTCTCGAGCGTGCCGGGATCGCTGCGGCGCTGCATCCACCACAGCCATGCCACGACGAACGGCGTCGTCGCGTACAGCACCGTCCACGTGAAGAACGACAGGTTCTGCGAGAACCGGTCCAGGTGCAGGAGCGTCGCGATCAGCAGCGCCCCTGCGAAGACGACGACCGCGGGAAAGCCCACCGCGACGCGATGCCAGCGTCGAGCTGCGGCCACCCACACGAAGAACCAGATGCCGCCGACATATGCGGATGCCAGCATGTATGCCGTCAGCGGGGGCGCGATCGGCCACGCGAACAGCTCGCCGGTTCGATCGGGAAAGGCGTAGAGCAGGATCGCGGCGATCACCAGGAACGGCACGATGACGATGGCGACGATCCGGGTGACGCGCAGGACCGCGATCCGAGCCGTGGTCAACTGGCGACACGGGCCAACACCTCCGCGACTGGCAGTTCCGCGCCCTCAATGATCGCGGCATCCAGCGCTGCGGCATCGTCGCCGGTACGGAGCGCCTCGACGAAAGGACCGTAGAGCAGTCCAGCCGGGTTCTGGAGACCGGTCCGCCGACGCAGGCGCTGCGCCGCGCCGACGAGCAGGCCGGTTTGCTCGGGATCGCGCTGAGCAGCACGGATCGCCGCGAGCCCCTCCAACCCGTACGCCACGCCCTCGTCGTGCTTCATCGCGAGCGACGTGTCGAGGGCTTCCGCGAAGTCGTCCTCGGCACCGGTCAAGTCGCCGGAGATGAGCTTCGGCCAACCACGATGGTGCTGGGCGATCACGATGGCGAGCATCTCGCCCGCGGACGACGCCTTCGCGAAGCTCTCATCGAAGCGCCGCGTCGCACCCGCGATGTCGTGCACGGCCAGGTCGAGCCGCCCCAGGGTGACCAGCGTCATCGCCTGACCCCAAGAATCGCCTGCGCCCGTGAAACCGGAAAGACTCTGTTCCAGCGCTCCGCGCGCGGCCGCGACATCGGGACCCGTCGGGGCGGACAGATAGGCAAGGCCCGCCGAGACCCGGGTGAGCGCCGCGCCGGACGGTTCGCCGTACTCATCGAACAGCCGCGCACCGCGCAGAAGCCCTGGCAGAACATCGAACTCCGGGTCCTGCCAGTACGCCACCGCACGCGTGTAGTACAGCGCGATCGCCTCGGTGCGGGGCGCGAGCGGGCTGCCCTCGCGCTGCGCGCGTTCCAGAAGCTCCGCCATCCAATCCCGCACGACCCCGAGCAGGCCGGCGATCCACAGGTACAGGTAGAGCGACCACGCGTACTCGGCGGCCTCGTCGAGCCTGTCCGAGTCGAGCAGATGCCGCATCACCGACGCGAGGTTCTCGGCTTCGGCGTCCAGTCGCCGCATCCAGCCCAGCTGTCCCGGCCCGCGCATGCGCTCGGGCGACTGCCGCGCGAGGGCGAGGTAGTACGACACCCAGCGCTCGCGGGCTGCTGTGGTGGATGCCGAAGTCTCGCGCGCGGCGCGCTCCCGCGCGAACGCACGGACCAGCACGAGCATGCCGAACACGAGCTCGCCGTCGCGCTCGTGCTGCCAGAGCAGGCTCGTGTCGATCAGCGCCTCGAGCGCGGTGTAGGTGTCGATCTCGGCTGAGGATCCGCTGCCGCCGAGAACGGCATCGGCCGCGTCGAACGTGAAGGGCCCGGCGAACACCGACAGCGCCTCGAAGGCCGCCGTGGTCGGTGCATCGAGCATCCGCGCGCTCCACTCGATCGTGCTGCGGACCGTGCGCTGCCGCTCCGGCAGATCGCGAGCCCCGCCGACCAGCAGGCTGAGCGCCGAATCGAGGCGCTCGAGGATCTCGCGGGGCGACATCGTGCGGGTGCGTGCGGCCGCGAGCTCGATCGCGAGCGGCACCCCCTCGAGCGAGCGGACGATCCCCGTGACGGCCGGGGCGTACGCCTCGCTCATCCGGAACGCGGGGTTGACCGCCGTGGCGCGCTCGACGAAGAGGGCGACGGCGCTCGAGGCGGCGGCATCCGCCGGTGAGGCGTCGGCGTCGGGCACGTCCAGCGGACCGAGCTCGAATGTGCGCTCGGCGCGCACCCGGAGCGGCGAGCGACTCGTGACCAGCAGCTGCAGGCGTGGCAGCTGGGTGATCAGGCTCACCAGGTCGCCGGTCGCATCGAGCAGATGCTCCATGTTGTCGACCACCAGCAGCATGTCGCGTCCCGACAGCGCCGTCACGAGCTTGGTCTCGAGGCGCTCGTCGCCGGTCTCGCGAACGCCGACCGAACGGGCGATCATGCTGATCACCCGCTCCGGAGAGGTCACCGACTCCAGAGTCGCGAACGCGACCTCGCGGCCCGTTGCGGCGACGGTCTCGGCGATCTCGATCGCCAGGCGCGACTTGCCGATCCCGCCGGGTCCGACGATCGTGACGATGCGCACTCCAGGAGTGGCCAGCATGGCGATCAGCCGCTCGTGCTCGCCGCCGCGGCCCACGAGGGTGCTGAACGGCGCCGGAATCGCGAGCGCGAAGTCCGTGGCGGGGGCCGCGGTCGGGGCGCGCGAGGCGTCGAACCGATCCGCCAGCAGTGTCGCCACATCGGTACTGATCAGCTCCGCCAGCTCCTCCGGCGTCGAGAACGCCCGGTAGGAGCTGTGGTCGTCGCCGCGGATGCGGTTCAGCAGATCCTGCAGGCGCGGGTCGCGCTCGGGGGCGGGGTGCTTGATGTAGATCAGGTGCGGCATGCTGCCCGAAAGGCGGTACTCGTCCTCGAGCCCCGAGATCTCCTCGTCGGGCGCCACCCAGCCGTAACTCTCCCAATACACCCCGATGAAGATGTCGCTCTGGGCGAGGTAGGCGCGGTACAGCGACCGCGGCGGATGCGGCCGCGCCCCGAGTTCGAACATGACCGGGGCGAGGTGGAGTGACTCGATCGCGGCACGCGCCGCTTCGCGCTCCGGCTCCAGTTCGCGGAGAGTGGAGCTCAGGAAGACCCGGATGCGCTGGTCGGGAGTGCGGATCGACGCCGGGTGAGCGTCCATTCCAGCAGTGTGGCGCAGTGCGGGTCGATCCGCCACAACAATCTGCCGCGCAGCAGGGACTGGCCGCCGAACCAGCACCGGGGGCCTCTGCCGGCGGACGGAGTCACGACGGTGATGGTCCTTCACGGAATTGACACTTGACGTCCCTGCCGGATGCGGTTCATAATCGTCCCAGTTCGATAAATCGATTTATCACAACGGAGTGTGAACGTGGTTCGGGCGCGGATCTCAGACGTCGCTGCGGCGGCAGGCGTGTCGGTGACGACCGTCTCGCTCGTCATGAACGACGTCGAATCCCGCATCTCGGAGGAGACCCGCCGCCGTGTCCGCGACGCGGCCGCGGCCGTGGGCTACGCCCCCAGCTCGGTCGCGCGAGGCCTGCGCACGCAGCAGACGCGCACCGTCGGGCTCATCTCCGACCAGATCGCCACGACCCCCTTCGCCGGCGACATGCTCGCCGGCGCGCAGGACGCCGCGCGAGAGAACGGCCACCTCGTCTTTCTCATCGACACCGGCGGTGACACTGCGATCGAAGCGGACGCGATCCGCGCGCTCACCGCCCAGCAGGTCGATGGGCTCATCTACGCGTGCATGTGGCACCAGGTGGTCCCGGCGCCGAGCGGACTGCCCGCGGGGGCGGTCTTCCTCGACTGCCGGCCCGAGAACGGGGGATTCCGCTCCGTGGTTCCCGACGATCGCGCCGGGGGCGCGGCGGCCGTGCGCGAACTGGTCGCCGCGGGGCATCGGCGCATTGCATACATCGACACCGACGACAACCCCATCGCGTCCACCCTGCGCCACGAAGGCTATCTCGAAGTGCTCGCCGAGACCGGCATCCCGGTCGATCCAGCGCTCCACGTGCACGGCGAGACGACCGCCCGCGGCGGGCGCGCCGCCTTCGAGCGGCTGCTCGACCTCCCCGAGGATCGGCGTCCCACCGGGTTCTTCTGCTTCAACGACCGCATGGCCGTCGGCGTGTACATCGCCGCCCACAGGCGCGGTCTCGACATCCCGCGGGATCTCTCGATCGTCGGCTACGACGACCAGCAGCTGATCGCCGAGGAACAGGATCCTCCCCTCACCACCATCGCGCTGCCCCATTACGACATGGGTCGCTGGGCGATGGAGGTCGCGCTCGGCGTCCGCGCGGAGGGGGATGAGGACGCCACGCACCTGATGGAGTGTCCCGTCATCCGACGAGACTCCGTAGGCCCGCCGCCGGCGCAAGTCGCCAAACCGAACCGGCGACGGGCTTCACTCACCGAACGGCTGCCCTAGGCAGCCTCCGACAGTGACCGACGCGGGCGTGGGTCACCAAGAGAAGGAAACCACATAATGCGCAGAAAGACGCCGATCTTCGTATCGGCCGGATTGGTCGGGGCATTGGCCCTGACCGGATGCGGACAGGCAGGGCAGGGTGAGGCCACCACCGAGGACGGCCGCACGCAGCTGACGATGTGGACCCACTCGGCCGGCAACCCGGCCGAGCTGGAGGTCTACGAACGCATCATCACGGACTTCAACGCCTCGCAGGACCAGTACGAGGTGGTCAACGAGTCCTTCCCGCAGGGCGCCTACAACGACGCGATCGTCGCGGCGGCGTCATCCGGCGACCTGCCGTGCCTGCTCGACCTCGACGGCCCGATCATGCCCAACTGGGCGTGGGCGGAGTACCTCCAGCCGCTGGAGCTGCCGACCGAGATCACCGACAAGCTGCTGCCCACCGCGGTCGGCGTCTGGAACGACGAGATCTACTCGGCCGGGTACTGGGATGCCGCGCTCTCGATCTTCGCGCGCAAGTCGGTGCTCGACGAGAACGGCATCCGCATCCCGTCGGTCGACGAGCCGTGGACCGGAGAAGAGTTCGACGCGGCGCTCGCCACACTGAAGGCTGCTGGCTACGAGACCCCGATCGACATCGGCGCTGAAGACAGCGGCGAATGGTGGCCGTACGCGTACTCGCCGTTCCTGCAGAGCTTCGGCGGAGACCTCATCGACCGCGACACGATGCTCACAGCCGACGGCGCGCTCAACGGTCCCGAGGCGGTCGCCTGGGGCGAGTGGTTCCAGGGCCTGTTCGCGGACGGCTACGCCTCCACCGGCGGGACGATCGGCAATCAGGAGTTCGTCGACGGCGACGTGGCGCTCAGCTACACCGGGGTGTGGAACGCACTCGCGTCGGTCGAGGCGATCGGCGACGACCTTCTTATCCTCCCCCCGCCGGACTTCGGCGACGGGCCCAAGATCGGCGGCGGCTCCTGGCAGTGGGGGATCTCGTCGGCCTGCGCCGCCGCGGACGGTGCCCGCGAGTACCTCGAGTTCAGCTTCAAGGACGAGTACATCACGCAGTTCGCGGACACCCAGATCGTGATCCCCGCGACGGAGGGCGCTGCGGCGGCGTCGGAGTACTTCAGCGAGAACGGCGTGCTGCGACCCTTCGTCGAGCTGTCGCAGAAGTACGCGGTCCTGCGCCCGGAGACTCCCGCCTACGCAGTGATCTCGAGCACGTTCGAGACCGCGGCGAAGGACATCATGAACGGCGCCGACGTGCAGAGCACGCTCGACACCGCCGTGAACGACATCGATACCAACATCGAGTCCAACGACGGGTACGGATTCCAGTAGCGAGCGCGTGGGGGGCGCTGTGCGTCCCCCACCGTTCCTCCTGAATCCCAGGTGATTCCATGACTGTCACGCCTCCCACGGTCGCCGCGGAGACCCCGCGGCGCTCCCTCCGCCGATTCCGCTCCATCAGGGGACGAGAGACCTGGGCCGGACTCGGCATGATCGCGCCGGCTGCGGTCCTCCTGGTGATGTTCCTCATCATCCCCGTCATTCTGGCGTTCGCCCTCTCCTTCACCAACGCCCGGCTCATCTCGCCGAATCCTCCGAGACTCGTCGGATTCGACAACTTCGCCCGCGCGTTCACCGATCCCGTCTTCCTGCAGTCCGCCTGGAACACCTTCGTGTTCGCACTCGTGGTGGTACCCGTCCAGGCGGCCTTCGCGCTGCTGCTCGCGGTGCTCGTGAATCGCAGCGTGCGCGGGGTGACCTTCTTCCGAGTCGTCTTCTTCATCCCCGTCGTCACGTCGATCGTCGTCGTGTCGATCCTGTGGAAGTTCATGTACCAGGAGAACGGGTTGATCAACTCGATGATCGACACGATCACCTTCGGGGCGTGGTCCGGAACGGACTGGCTGAACAATCCCAGCACTGCCCTGGGCGCCATCATCTTCCTCTCGATCTGGCAGGCGGTCGGCTTCCACATGATCATCTGGCTGTCAGGACTCCAGACGATCCCCGAGGAGCTGTACGAGGCCGCGCGTATGGACGGCGCCAGCCCTTGGCAGCAGTTCGCCAATGTGACGTGGCCGGGACTCAGGCCGACCATGGTCTTCGTGCTCGTCACGATCACGATCCAGGCGCTCGCACTCTTCGTGCAGATCGACGTGATGACTCAGGGCGGACCTGTCAACACGACGTCCACCGTCGTGTTCTATGCCGTCCGCAAGGGATCCCAGCAGCAGGAGATCGGCTATGCATCGGCCATCTCGCTCATCTTCTTCGTGGCGGTGCTCATCATCGCGCTCATCCAGCGGCGACTGACCCGAGAGAAGGTCTGACATGGCTATCGACCAGTCCACTCGCCGCGATGCCGCGGCGAAGCGCGCACCACAGCCCCGCACCGAGAAGAGCCGGACGCGCGGCGGGAGGATCTTCTCCTACATCGTCATGTCGCTCTTGGCGCTGTTCTTCCTCTTCCCGCTCGTGTACATGTTCGTCTCGAGCCTGAAGCCCGATGCGCAGATACTGCAGGACATCGACTCGCCGCAGGCGTTCCTCCCGGTCGGCGACATCAGCCTCGACAACTACTTCGGAGTCTTCGACCGGGTGCCCTTCGCACAGTTCCTGTTCAACTCGGTGCTCATCACCGTCCTCACTGTGGGCCTCGGGCTGATCGTGAACTCCATGGCGGGGTTCGCGCTGTCGCGGCTCGAGTGGAGGGGACGATTCATCGTGATGGCTGTGGTCATCGCGACACTGATCGTCCCCTTCGAGACCATCGCGGTGCCCATGGTCTACTGGGTCGCCCAGCTGCCCACGCTGGTCTTCGAGGGCGGCGTGCTGAAGTACGACTTCGGCTGGCTCAACACCTACGAGGTGCAGATCGTGCCGTTCATCGCGAACGCGTTCTCGATCTTCCTCTTCGCGCAGTACTTCTCGACGATCCCCAAGTCGCTCGACGAGGCCGCGCGCATCGACGGGGCGAGCTGGTTCGGCATCTATCGCCGCATCATCGTGCCGCTGTCGGGCCCCGCGTTCGCGACCGTCGCGATCCTCACCTTCCTGCCGGCGTGGAACCAGTACCTCTGGCCGCTCATGGTCGTGCAGAAGGAGGAGCTGCGGCCGGTCATGGTCGGCATGCAGTACTTCTTCCAGCTGAACGCGGCGTGGGGCGAGGTCATGGCGTACACCTCGTTGATCACCATTCCCGTCCTGATCATGTTCCTGATCTTCCAGCGGGCGTTCGTGAGCAGCATCGCGGCGAGCGGGGTGAAGGGATGAGGGCGGCGTTCGATCTGCCCGGGTCGTGGGTCTGGGACTTCTGGTTCGCCGACGACGGCGAGCGGTACCACCTGTACTTCCTGTACGCCTCCCGGGCTCTGCACGACCCCGACGCACGCCACTACCGCGCCTCGATCGGCCATGCCGTCTCGACCGACCTGGTCGAGTGGACGCAGGTCGCCGATGCGCTCGTGCGAAGTGACGCGCCCGCGTTCGACGACCTGGCGACATGGACTGGCTCGGTGGTGCGGCATCCCGACGGCACGTGGTTCCTGTTCTACACCGGGTCGTCCCTCGCGCCCGGCGGCAAGAACGTGCAGCGCATCGGCTACGCCACCTCACGCGACGGTGAGACCTGGACCAAGGCCGGCGCACCGGTGCTCGAAGCGCGCGCGCCCTGGTACGAGACGCTCGACAGCGGGGCGTGGCACGATGAGGCCTTCCGTGATCCGTGGGTGTTCGCCGACCCGGACGGCGACGGGTGGCACATGCTCATCACGGCGCGCGCACCGCACGGTCCGGTCGAGGGGCGCGGCGTCATCGGGCACGCATGGTCGGCCGACCTGCGCGAGTGGGAGCTGCGCGAGCCACTCACCGCGCCGAGCGTCGACGGCTTCGGTCAGCTCGAGGTGACCCAGGTCGAGGTCGTCGACGGCCGGCCGGTGCTGATCTTCTCGTGCACGGCCGAGCACGCGACCGCCACGCGGCAGGGGCAGGGAGGCGGCACGTGGGCGGTGCCCGCGGAGAGCCTGCTCGGCCCGTTCGACATCGATGCCGCCTACCCCCTGACGGACGAACGGCTCTACGTCGGCCGTCTGCTGCGGCGGCGGACCGACGGGCAGTGGCTGCTCTTCGCGTTCCGCAACGCGGACGAGGATGGCCGGTTCGTCGGCGGGGTGACCGAGCCGATGCCCGTCGGATGGGAGGGGGACCGACTGGTCGTGCGCGAGGACGCTCACGCGGCCATCCGATAGCCGCGCGCGCTGAGCGCGCCACCAACGGGCGGCGAGCTGCTGCGCTACGCCGACGGGCGCGTTCCAGGAGAGCGACTCGATGTAGCGCAGCAGCACGCCCTCGCGCAGCGCCCAGGGGCTCACCTCGAGCTCGTCGACATCCATCGCCCTCATCGCCTGGTGCAGCACGACGGCGGCCGCGACGATCTGGAACGTGCGGTCGGCGGTGATGCCCGGCAGTTCCTGGCGCGTCTCGGCGGGGATGCGGGCGAGCCGGGGGATCCATGCCTTCAGCTCCCGCCGCGGCAGCACCATGCGCTCGATCCCCGACCAGCCGGGCACGGGATAGCCGGCGAGCTTCGCGAGCGACCGGATCGCCTTCGACGAGCCGACCACATGATCGGGCCGGGGCTGAGAGGCGAAACGCTCCGCGACCGGCGCCAGCACGCCCGCCGCGTGGGCGCGCAGGGCGTCGATCGCCTCCTCGCCGGGCGGATCGTGGGGGAGGAAGCCGAGCGTCATGCGCCCCGCGCCGAGCGGGACCGACTCCGCGGCATCCGGCAGTTCGTCCGAGCCCGCCGCGAGTTCGAGCGAACCGCCGCCGATGTCGAAGAGCAGGATCTGCCCTGCCGCCCAGCCGAACCAGCGGCGCACCGCGAGGAACGTGAAGCGCGCCTCGGTTTCGCCGCCGAGCACCTGCAGCGGCTGGCCGAGTGCTGTCTCGATGCGTGCGATCACTTCGGCGCCGTTCGCCGCCTCGCGGACGGCGGATGTGGCGGTGGCCAGGAGTTCGTCGACCCGCTCGGATGCCGCCACGCGCCTGGCTTCGCCCACCGCCGCCTCGAGCGCGAGGACGCCGTCCTCGGTGATCGCGCCGTCGGGCGTGAGGTAGCGCATGAGGCGCAGCACGGTGCGTTGACTCGTGGTCGCCAGCGGACGCCCTCCCGGCCTGACATCGGCGATGAGCAGGTGGACGGTGTTCGAGCCGATGTCGAGGACTCCGAGGCGCACGGGTGAAGCGTAGCGCGGTCGCCGGCGGCCGGCATCCGACCCGATACGATGATCGGGATGCCCGCCGACCACGCAGCAACCGCGCCCGGAACAGCCACGGTCACCCCGTCGCTCTCGCTGTACCGCGAGATAGACCGTGCAGAGTGGGCGCGACTCGCCGCCGACATGGCGCAGCCGCTCTCCGAGACGGAGATCGTTCAGATCCGGGGTCTCGGCGACATGCTCGACCTCACCGAGGTGCGCGAGGTGTATCTGCCCCTCAGTCGCCTGCTGAGCCTCTACGCGAACGCGACCAAGCGCCTCGGCGCCGACACGAGCGCCTTCCTGCGCGAACCCGACACGACCACCCCGTTCGTGGTCGCCGTGGCCGGATCCGTCGCGGTCGGAAAGTCGACGATCGCGCGCCTGCTGCGCGAGCTCATGAGCCGCTGGCCCGCAACGCCGCGCGTGGAGCTCATCACCACGGACGGGTTCCTGTACCCGAACGCCGAACTCGGACGCCGCGGGCTCATGGAGCGCAAGGGCTTCCCCGAGTCGTACGACCGCCGCGCCCTCGTGCGATTCCTCACCGACGTCAAGAGCGGGGCGCCCGAGGCGCGCGCGCCCTTCTATTCGCACATGAAGTACGACATCGTGCCCGACGCGCACATCACGGTGCGGCGGCCCGACGTCGTGATCGTCGAAGGGCTGAATGTGCTGCAGCCGTCGCCCTCCCCGAGCGACATGGCCGTGAGCGAGCTGTTCGATTTCTCGATCTACGTGGATGCCGACACCGATCACATCGCGTCGTGGTACGTCGAGCGGTTCCTCGCCCTGCGGCGCGGAGCGTTCACGAATCCGAACTCGTTCTTCAACGTCTTCTCACACCTGTCAGACGAGGAAGCCGTCCAGACGGCGATGGGCTACTGGAACGACATCAATCTGCCCAACCTGCGGGAGAACGTGCTGCCGACCAAGCACCAGGCGCGCCTCATCCTGCAGAAGGCCGCCAGCCACACCGTGGAGCGGGTCCTGCTGCGCAAGCTGTGACGTGGCGCCGCCTCGCTCAGGATGCGCTCATCGCGCGCCCGTAGGATTGAGCCCATGTGTGGAATCGTCGGATACGTGGGCCCTCGCGACAGCCAGGCCATCCTCCTCGCCGGCCTCGCTCGGCTCGAGTACCGGGGCTACGACTCCGCCGGCGTCGCCGTCATCGACGGTGACGGCGGCCTCGGGATGCGCAAGCGCGCGGGCAAGCTCAAGGTGCTGCGCGACGACCTCGTCGACCACCCGCTCGCCGACGGCACGACCGGCATCGGCCACACACGCTGGGCGACCCACGGTGGTCCGACCGACAACAACGCCCACCCCCACCTGGCAGACGACGACAAGCTCGCCGTCATCCACAACGGCATCATCGAGAACTTCTCCGAGATCAAGGCGGAGCTGCTCGCCGAGGGCTACACCTTCCGCAGCGAGACCGACACCGAGGCCGCCGCGATCCTGCTCGGCCACGAGTACCAGCGCGCCGGCGGTGACCTGCAGGCGGCGTTCCGCGCGGTCGTCAGCCGCCTCGAGGGCGCCTTCACGCTGCTGGCCATGCACGAGGACCACCCGGGACTCGTGGTCGGTGCGCGCCGCAACTCGCCGCTCGTGATCGGGCTGGGCGAAGGCGAGAACTTCCTCGGGTCGGATGTCGCCGCCTTCGTCGAGCACACCCGCAACGCGCTCGCGATCGGGCAGGACCAGATCGTCGCGATCACGCCGTCCGGCGTCAGCGTCACCGACTTCCAGGGCAACGCCGTCGAGGTCGAGCCCTTCGAGATCCTCTGGGACGCCTCGGCCGCCGACAAGGGCGGCTGGTCCAGCTTCATGGCCAAGGAGATCAGCGAGGAGCCCGAAGCCGTCGCGAACACGATCCTCGGCCGCGCGCGCGACGGACAGGTCGTGATCCCGGAGCTCGACGGTCTCGACGAGCTCTTCGCCGGCATCCAGCGCATCATCGTCGTGGCGTGCGGCACCGCCGCGTACGCCGGCGTCGTGGGCAAGTACGCGATCGAGCAGTGGGCGCGCGTACCTGTCGACGTCGAGCTCGCGCACGAGTTCCGCTATCGCGATCCCGTGATCGGCCCCGACACGCTCGTCGTCTCGATCAGCCAGTCCGGCGAGACCATGGACACGCTGATGGCCGTCAAGTACGCCCGCGAGCACGGCGCGCGCACGCTGTCGATCTGCAACACGCAGGGCGCGACGATCCCCCGGGAGTCGGACGCGATCGTCTACACCCACGCGGGGCCCGAGGTCGCCGTCGCCTCGACCAAGGCGTTCGTCGCGCAGATCACCGCGCTCTACCTTCTGGGACTGCACATCGGCCGCGTGCGCGGCACGCTGGGCGCTACCGAAGCCGCGCAGCACGTGCTGGAGCTCGAGTCGATCCCCGACAAGATCCGCCGTGTCATCGCCGAGGAGCAGGAGCGCATCGAGCAGCTCGCCCACTGGATGGGCGACACCCGCTCCGTGCTGTTCCTCGGCCGCCACGTGGGCTACCCGATCGCGATGGAGGGTGCGCTCAAGCTCAAGGAGCTCGCATACATCCACGCCGAGGGCTTCGCGGCGGGCGAGCTCAAGCACGGACCGATCGCGCTCATCGAGGCGGGCCAGCCCGTGTTCGTCATCGTCCCCTCGCCCCGCGAGTCGGCCGAGCTGCACAAGAAGGTCGTCTCGAACATCGAGGAGATCCGCGCCCGCGGCGCCCGCGTGATCGCGATCGCCGAAGAGGGCGACGCCGCCGTGCTGCCGCATGCCGACGAGGTGCTGCGCATTCCGCTGGCCGGACCGCTGTTCGAGCCGCTGCTGGCCGTCGTGCCGCTGCACATCTTCGCGATGGGCCTCGCGACCGCGAAGGGTCTGGACGTCGATCAGCCCCGCAACCTCGCGAAGTCCGTCACGGTCGAGTGAGTCCGTCGGGGAACCCGCCTTCCCGCGTCGACGAACCACTTTCATCGCGAGACGTCGCGAGCAGCCTGGTGTCTCGGACTGAGAGTGGCCTGTCGGCGCATCCCACGCGGACGACCTCGGGATGCCGCGGGATAAAGTGGCGGAGTGCGCAGACGAGGCCGGACGTGATCGTGGGAATCGGCGTCGACCTCGTCGACATCGCCCGATTCGAGCGCACGCTGGAGCGCACTCCACGCCTGCTCGAGCGGCTGTTCTCGCCTGCTGAGCGGACCCGGTCGCCCCGGTCGCTCGCCGCCCGCTACGCCGCGAAGGAAGCGCTCATCAAGGCGCTCGGCGGCTCGGACGGCGTGCACTGGACCGAGATCGAGATCACGCCCGAGGCGTCCGGTCGTCCCTGGTTCACCCTCACCGGCTCGACCGCCGACGTCATCGCCGAGCGCGGGATCACCGGTCTGCACCTGTCGATGTCGCACGACGCCGGGTTCGCGACCGCGTTCGTGGTCGCAGAGGCGGATGCCGCCTCGCCCGGGACGGGAGCGGGCGCATGAGCATGCTGCGCGACGCGGCCGTCGACGTCGGCGCGATCGCCGCCAACGTGCGTCATCTCCGCCGGCTCACCGACTCCGAGGTGATCGCGGTCGTCAAGGCCGACGGCTACGGCCACGGCGCCGTGCGCTCCGCGGCAGCGGCGCTCGAGGGCGGCGCGAGCAGGCTGGGCGTCGCCGACATCGGCGAGGCGCTCGCGCTGCGCCGCGGGGGCATAACGGCCCCGGTCCTCGCGTGGCTGCACGCACCCGGCGCCTCGTTCGTGGAGGCGGCATCCGCGGGGATCGAGCTGGGCATCTCGAGCTTCGACCAGCTGATGCAGGCCGCGGCGGCGGCATCCGGCGATCGCAGCGTCGCCGTGCACCTGAAGCTCGAGACCGGACTCGGCCGCAACGGCATCGCCCCCGAGGACCATCGCGTCGTCTTCGCCGAGGCGGCGCGGCTCGAGCGCATCGGCAAGCTGCGGGTGATCGGCCTGTTCAGCCACCTCTCCAATGCGTCCCCGGAGGACGACCGGGCGGCGCTGCGGGAGTTCCAGGATGCCGCCGGCATCGCGGCATCCGCTGGTCTGGCCCCCCGGCTGCGGCACATCGCGGCGACCCATGCGGCGATCGCGCTGCCCGAGGCCCGCCTCGGGTGCGTGCGCATCGGGATCGGCATCTACGGACTGTCGCCGTTCGGCGACCGCTCGTCGGCCGACCTGGGCCTCCGACCGGCGATGACGCTGCGGTCCGCGGTGGCCGCGGTCCGGCGCGTGCGGGCCGGCCACGGGGTCTCGTACGGCTACGCCTACCGCACGGACCGCGACACGACTCTCGCACTCGTGCCGCTCGGATATGCCGACGGGGTGCCGCGGAACGCGTCGGGCGCGGGCCCGGTCACGATCGGCGGACGCCGGTTCACGGTGGCCGGGCGGATCGCGATGGACCAGTTCGTCGTCGACGTCGGCGACCACCCCGTGGCGGTCGGCGACGAGGCGGTGCTGTTCGGCGATCCGACGCTCGGCGTTCCCGCCGCGGACGACTGGGCTGCGGCAGCCGGCACGATCAACTACGAGATCGTCACGCGGATCGGACCCCGCGTGCCTCGGCGGCAGGTGCCGGCGTGAGCGGACTCGACCCGCTCGTCGGCAGCTACGAGATCGCGAGCCCCGACGACATGGAGTCCTTCGGGGAGCGTGCGGGGCGGATGCTGGGGCCCGGCGACCTGGTCGTGCTGACCGGCGCGCTCGGCGCCGGCAAGACCACCCTCACGCGCGGCATCGCGGCGGGCCTGGGCGTGCGGGGACCCGTGCAGAGCCCCACCTTCGTGATCGCGCGGACCCACCCGTCGCTGGTCGGCGGCACCCCGCTCATCCACGTCGACGCGTACCGGCTCGGCTCGGCGCTCGAGCTCGACGACCTCGACATCGACGTGGATCGATCCGTCGTGATCGTCGAGTGGGGCCAGGGGATGGTCGACGGGCTGCGCGACTCGTGGTGGGAGATCGAGCTGGAGCGCGAGCGCGGCGGCCGGGGCGCCGATACGGTGTGCGGCGACCCCTCGCGCGCCACGCAGGACCTCGACGCCGACGCGCCGCGCACCGTGACGGTCAGCCGGCGGCCGTAGCGGCGTCGGGTGCAGCTCCTGCGGTGCACGATCGGTCAGAAGAGATTCGGCGAGGGCCCCCGGAACGGTTCCCGCCCGGATCGGCCGACTACCCTGGAAGGGTGATCCTCGCCATCGACACCTCGGTCGGCACCGCCGCCGCGGTGGTCGAAGCGGACGGTGTCGTGCTCGCGCAGTACGCCGGTGACAACCCGCTGGGGCACGCCGAGGTCATCGGCACGATGCTGAAGGAGGCGATCGCGGCCGCATCCGGCTCCCCGGAGTCCAGCGGCGAGGCGCTCACACATGTCGCTGCGGGCATGGGCCCGGGCCCGTTCACGGGGCTCAGGGTGGGGATCGCCGCCGCGCGCGCATTCGCGCTGGGTCGCGGCATCCCGGTCATCCCGGTCGCGAGCCACGATGCCGTCGCGCTGGAAGTGCTTCTCGCCGCCGCCCTCACCGACACCGATGCGCCCCGCTTCGCCGTCGTGACCGATGCCCGCCGGCGGGAGTTCGCCTTCACCGTGTACGACGGCATCGACGACGACGGGCTGCCCGTCCGCCTGACCGAGCCCGCACTGATTCCGCGCGACGAGCTCGACGCGCGCCTCGCCGAGCTGGGTGCCGAGCGCCGCGACGCCGGCTCGATCCCGGCGGCGATGCTGGGCGTTGCGGCGGCCCGATCGATCGCCGCCGGACGCGTTCTCGCGTCGGCCGAGCCGCTCTACCTGCGCTCGCCGGATGTGACCGTGCCGCACGGTCCGAAGCGGGTCACCGCATGACCAGCCGTGCGGCGACCCTCGACGACCTCGACGCCATCATGACGCTCGAGCGCGCGTCGTTCCCCAGTGATGCCTGGTCGGACGCGATGATGCGCGAGGAACTCGCCTCACCGCACGGCTGGTACGTCGTCGTGGAAGAAGCCGGTCGCGTGATCGGGTACGCCGGACTGCGGGCGCCCCGCGGAGCCCGGGATGCCGACATCCAGACGATCACGATCGCATCGACGGCGCGCGGCCGCGGCCGCGGCCGCGCCCTGCTTCGGGAGCTGCTCGAGGAGGCCGCCCGACGGGGGATCACGGCGGTCTACCTCGAGGTGCGCGCCGACAACCCGGTGGCCCAAAGCCTCTACGCGTCGGAGGGCTTCACCGAAGTCGGCCGCCGACCGCGCTATTACCAGCCCGACGACGTGGATGCGATCGTGATGCGCGTCGAAGTCCCGGGATGGATCGCGCGCAACGAGGCCGATTCGGCGGTGTGCACGTGATCCGTCCCGGAGTTCCGACTCTGAACCGCACAGAACCCCTCGTGCTGGGAATCGAGACCAGCTGCGACGAGACCGGGATCGGCATCGTCCGCGGTCGCACGCTGCTGTCCAACACGATCGCCTCCAGCATGGAGGAGCACGCGCGCTACGGGGGAGTGGTGCCCGAGGTCGCGGCGCGCGCCCACCTCGAGGCGCTCGGCCCGTCGATCACGGCGGCGCTGGCGGAGGCATCCGTCACCCTCGACCAACTCGATGCGGTCGCCGTCACGTCCGGACCCGGCCTGGCCGGGGCCCTCATGGTCGGCATCGGCGCTGCGAAGGCGCTCGCGGTGTCGCTCGGCACGCCGCTGTACGCGGTGAACCATCTGGTCGGGCACATCGCCGCCGACATCCTCGACCCCGATGCGCCACCCCTCGAATACCCCACCGTCGCACTGCTGGTGAGCGGCGGGCACACCTCGCTGCTCCTCGTGCGCGACCTGACCTCGGACGTCGAGTTGCTCGGCGAGACCATGGACGACGCCGCCGGCGAGGCCTTCGACAAGGTCGCGCGGCTGCTCGGGCTGCCCTATCCCGGCGGCCCCGAGATCGACCGGGCGGCAGACGGTGCGACAGGCTCACCCGGCGATCCGGCGGCGATCCCGTTCCCTCGCGGACTCTCACGGGCGAGCGACATGGCGAGGCACCGCTACGACTTCTCGTTCTCAGGCCTGAAGACCGCCGTCGCCCGGTGGACCGAGCAGCGCCAGGCGCTCGGCGAGTCCGTGCCGGTGGCCGATGTCGCGGCATCCTTCCGCGAAGCGGTCGTGGACGTGCTGGTCACGAAGGCCCTCGCGGCGTGCGCCGACCACGGGGTGCCGCGACTGCTGCTCGGCGGCGGGGTGATCGCGAATCGTCGCCTGCGCGACGTGGCGATCGAACGAGCGGATGCCGCCGGCGTCGCCCTCCGGATCCCCCCGCTGTCGCTGTGCACCGACAACGGCGCCATGATCGCGGCCCTCGCGTCGGAGCTCATCATGGCCGGTCACGCGCCCTCGACGTGGGGCTTCGGGGCCGACTCGACCCTGCCCGTCACGCAGATCCAGGTTGCGGAGGAGGCGGCATGACCGACACCCCGAAGCCACGGCCAGATGCCGCGCCGGGGGCGGGGTCGACAGATGCCGCGCCGGCCGCACCGGCACCGCACCCGACCGCCGAACCCCCTACCGCCGCACCCCCGGCCCCGGCATCCGCACCGCCGCTCCCGCCGACCGCGATCGAGCCGCCCTCGCCCGACGTCGCGCCGGTCGAGGCGGAGTCGGCGCTGCCCGGAAAGCATCGCGGCGGATTCGAGCGCTGGCCGACCGCGCCGGTCGGGGTCGCGTCGATCGTCACCGCGCCGGACCTGGACGCGCCGGTGCAGTGGGCGCCGGTGAAGCCAGAGCCGCCCTCGCGCGGGATGTCCGCCTGGGCGCTCACCTTCGGCATCATCGCCCTGGTCGTGTCGATGTTCGTGGGGTGGGGCTTCCCGCTCGGGCTGGTGGCGATCGTCACGGCCATCATTGCGCTGCGCCGCCCGATCGAGAGCCGCGCGGTCGCCATCTGGGCGCTCGCGCTCGGCGTGGTCTCGGTGCTCTACAGCGCGGGATGGCTCATCTTCGCCGCGACCCGCGCGGACCTGCTGGCCCTCCTCGGCTGACGCGTCAGATCCGGTCGGCGAGGATCGCGAGCCGCTTCGAGCCGACCCGCGTCAGGATCAGCGTGGCCGATCCGTCGCCACGCAGCTTGAGCGCGGTCCGCAGAGCGGTCGGATCGACGTCGACGCCGCGCTTCTTGATCTCGAGCCGGCCGATCGCGCGCTCCCGCAGCGCGCGCGAGAGCGCCCGCGTCTCGGCAGGCAGGACCTCGCGCACCCGGAAGCTCGCGACGAACGGGCTCGTGAGAGCGGCATCCGAGGTGAGGTACGCGATCTGCTCGGCGAGCATGCCGGCCTCGAGCGACCGGGCGACATCGCCGATCTGCCGCGCCCGGATCACCGCCCCGTCGGGCTCGTGCACGAACGCCCCGAGCGTCCGCACCGGTTCGTCCTCGACGTCGGCGGGCGCGGTCAGCTCCCACGCGTCATCGCCGCGCATGACGAGCGCGGCCCGGCGCACGCCGGCGCGCGCGAGCGCGCCCGACCACAGCACCAGCTCGACGGTCGACCCGTCGGCGCTCACCCACTGCGCCTCGACGTCGCCCGGGATCAGCGCGCGATCCAGCCCCGGCCCGAGCTTGATCCCCGTGGGGATGCGACCCGCCAGTGCGAAAGCCCAGTCCAGCGGCGGCGAGTAGTCCTCGGGTCGGACGCGCGCGGTCTCGCTGTGCCCCGACGTTCGTCGCGCGGGATCGAGCCACACTCCGCCGACGCCGGCGAGGTCTGTCTGCTCGGCGAGCCCCTTCTGCACGGTGACGGCGGCGCCGAACGGCGCCAGGTTGTAGGCGGCGATCGCCGCCGTCACCTCGTCCGCGTCGACGGCCGTGACGCGGATGCCGAGAGCGGCGAGTCCGAGCGCGTCACCCCCGATGCCGCAGCCCAGATCGGCGACGCTGTCGATTCCGGCTGCGCGGAAGCGCCCCGCATGGCGGGCGGCGACGGCGAGCCGTGTGGCCTGTTCGAGGCCGGCCCGGGTGAAGAGCATGCGGTCGGCGAAGTCCCCGAACTTCGCGCGAGCCTTCACGCGGAGGCGCGACTGCCCGACGATCGCCGAGACCAGCTCGGGGGAGTGACCGGCCGCCCGCAGGCGGGAGACGGCCCGGGCGACGTCGGCCGTGGATTCGACCGGATCCAGGTGATCGAGCATCCTCAGCCCCTCGGGCGTGAGCAGGGCCGTCAGCTCGGTCATGTCCACTCGGCCAGCCTAAGCCGGTCGTGTCGGAACCCTGCCGCGCTCGCCGCTGTGGCGAACCGGTCCGGCCTGCCACCGAGCCGCCACTGAGCCCGACCGCGCCCGACCGCGGGCCGGCAGCATCCCCCGGCAATCCCCTATAACCCCCCTCGAACCCCTAGTCGGCCCCCGCCATCCCTCGGGGTCACCCCCGATGCCGTTTCGAGGCGTGAGTTCCAGACTCATACCAACGCGCCGCTAGGCACTCTCTACGAACAGAGGAAAGATCATGGCTGTGGAAGACAACGTCAACCTCCTGGGGCTGCAGGCCAACCTCGAGGAATCACTCAACACCGACAACTCGGTCGAGGTCGAGGACAACGTGGTCGTCGCCGGCAACGACGACAACAACATCGGCAACGACCAGTCCGACAACGACCAGGCGAACGCCGAAGAGTCGTTCAACACGGAGAACGAGCTGGAGGTCGACGTCGAGGACTCCTTCAACGACAACTCTGACAACGACCAGGCGAACGCCGAAGAGTCCTTCAACACCGACAACTCGGTGGAGAACGACGCCGAAGACTCCTTCAACGACAACTCGGACCACTACTCGGGCAACGAGGAATCCTTCAACACCGACTCGTACAACGACCTGTACTCGAACAACGAGGACTCGTTCAACGACCACTCGGTCAACGCGGGCATCCGTCAGTACAACTCGGGCATCGGCGAGTTCAACATCCTCGACGCCAGCGAAGGCGGCGGCTGGGGCAAGCACGGCGGCGGCGGCGGCGACGTCGAGGTGGAGATCGACGCGCGCTCGACGGTGACCGACCAGTCGGTGAACCAGAACATCAACACCTCCGGCGGCACCGGCGGTGCGGCCCTCGCGGTCGGCGGCGACGCGGACGGCGGCTTCGGACCGGCTGCTGCGGGTGCCATCGGCGGCGACACGGGCAACGCCAATGGCGGCGACGGTGACGACGGTACCGGCGTGGGTGTCGGAGTCGGCGGCGCCTTCGGCGACGGTGTCGGCGTGGGTGTCGGTGTCGGCGGCGACGGCGGAGACGGCGGCGGGACGCAGGGTGCCGGCGATGCCGGTGCGCTCGGCGTCGGCGGCGGCGACGCCGAAGGCGGAGACGCTGACGCTGACGCTGAAGGTGGCGACGGCGGCAACGTGACCCAGTTCATCGGCAACTCCGCGAACGTGGCCTCCGGCGACGGATCCATCGCAGCCGGCGACGACGTCACGGTCACGGAGCTCGACCTCGACATCGAGATCGGCGACATCTACACCGACAACCAGTGGGCCACCGACTCGTTCAACGACGACTTCTCCGAGAACTGGTCGGTCAACGACTCGTTCCAGGACAACTCGTCCGAGGTCGAGAACGAGCTCGAGGTCGACGTCGAGATCGAGGACTCGTTCAACGACAACGAGTTCGAGTTCTAGACCGACGAGAACGACCTGCCCGGCCGCCCCTCGGGGCGGCCGGGCACACCCCCATCCGGGACCGGGTGGGGGTGCCACAATAGAGTCCACGAACTCCCCTCCCGAAGGTGGCTCCGATGTCCGGCGATGCAGCGAGCGGTCTCCCGCCGTTCGGCGCGCCGCCCGACCACGAGGACCCGGCCGAGGATGTTCTCGAGGGCGACCCGTGGGGCGCTGATCCGGACGCGATGACGGCGAACTGGTTCTCCGACGAGATCGAGAACGTGAGCGCCTCGGACTGGGACGTGGACGCCGAGCAGATCTGGGGTGACGACGACACCGGTGCCGCCGCCGATGACGCCGGTGGCGCCGGCCTGGACTTCTCGCTATAGCTGGCGTTCCGCCCGGATAGGGGCGATACTCGGTCGGCAGGACGGATGCATTCGCCGTGCCGACCTGTCACGATGGAACAGGAGACCACGTGCCGGAAACGGGCAGCACAGAGGAGTCCGCAGTGGCCGAACGAGAGACGACACCTCAGCCGCACGACATGACGGCTCTGGTCGGCGATCTCGGCAAGTTCGCCGCCGACACCGGCCGCGCCGACCTCGCCAAACGGCTCGAACAGACCCGGGCGCGACTGCAGGACCCCGACGTGCGGGTCATCGTGGTCGGCGAGTTCAAGCAGGGCAAGAGCAAGCTCATCAACGCGCTCGTCAACGCGCCGGCATGCCCCGTCGACGATGACATCGCCACGAGTGTGCCGACGTCGGTCGGATACGCGGAGGAGGCGTCGGCCTGGATCCTCGTCCCCGATGAGAACGCCGCCCCCGGTCCCGGCGGGGCGCCCGTCGCGCGCCGCGAGGTGCCCATCGCCGAACTGTCGGACTACGTTTCGGAGCGCGGAAACCCTGGCAACGAGCGCCATATCGTCTCGGCCGAGGTGCTGCTTCCCCGCGAGATCCTCAAGGGCGGACTCAAGCTCGTCGACTCGCCCGGTGTGGGAGGTCTCGACTCCTCCAACGCGCTGGCGACTCTCTCCGCGCTGTCGTCGGCTCACGCGGTGCTCCTCGTCTCGGATGCCTCGCAGGAGTACACCGAGCCGGAGGTGCAGTTCCTCAAGCACGCGATGCGGATCTCCCCCAACGTGGCCGCCGTGCTCGCCAAGACGGATCTCTATCCCGAGTGGCGCCAGATCGAGCAGCTCGATCGCGGCCACCTCCTGGATGCCGGCGATGTGCCGATGTTCTCCGTATCGAGCGATCTGCGCCTGCTGGCCGCGGAGCTCCAGGACCGCGCGCTCAACGACGAGTCGGGCTTCCCCGCCTTGGTCGCCCATCTGCGGCGCGAGGTCCTCGGCCGCGCGGAGCTGATCCACGAGCGCAGTGCGGTGCACGATCTCGTCTCGGTCGCCGAGCAGCTCACCGTGTCGCTGCGGTCCGAGCTCAACGCGATGCTGCACCCGGAAGACACCCCCCGCATGATCGCCCAACTCGAGGAGGCCAAGGCGCGGGCCGACGAGTTCCGCAGCCGATCTGCCCGCTGGCAGGTCACCCTCACAGACGGCATCGCCGACCTCATCGCCGACATGGAGCACGATCTGCGCGACCGCCTGCGCAAGGTGCAGCGCGAGGCGGAGAACTCCATCGACGAGGGCGACCCCGGCCCTATCTGGGAGCAGATCACCGAATGGCTCGACCAGCGTGTCGCCGCGGCGGTCTCCGAGACGTTCGTCTGGACCGACGAGCGCTCCCGCTGGCTCTCCGAAGAGGTCGCCCAGCTCTTCAGCGAGGGCGAGTCCGACCTCCCGGCGATCGACGTCGGTGACACGCAGGGCGTCATGGACCCCGTGGAGCACATCTCGGGCCTCGATGCCGGGCGACTGGGCGCAGGGGAGAAGATCTACATCGGGGTTCGAGGGTCGTACGGCGGAGTCCTCATGGTCGGTCTGGCCACCGGCCTGATCGGCATGTCTCTGATCAACCCCCTCTCGCTCCTGGCGGGTGTGCTCGTTGGCCGGCGCGCATATCGCGAGGACATGAACACCCGCCTGTCTCGTCGTCAGCACGAGGCGAAGCTGCTCGTGCGGCGCTACATCGACGAAGTGATCTTCCAGGTCGGCAAGCAGCTGAAGGATCGTCTGCGGCTCGTGCAGCGCTCGGCTCGCGACCACTTCGGCTCGATGGCCGACGAGCTGCACCGGTCGTTGACCGAGGCGCTGAGCGCGTCGAAGTCGGCGGCCGGCACGTACACGGCACAGCGCGACCAGCGGGTGGCTCAGCTGCAGGCGCAGCTTCAGCGCCTCGAGGCTCTGCAGAAGGAGATGCCCGCGCTGACGCCCCTGCGTCAGAAGGCCGTGCAGCGGTGAACGACCAGGCTGAGGCCGAAGCCGCAGCACTGCTGCAGAAGGCGGCCCTCGTCTACTCCGGCGACCCGCAGGGGCAGTCCGTCATCTCCGAGCTCGAGCGACGACTGCGCGAGCCGCTGCGCCTCGCGATCGCCGGCATGGTGAAGGCCGGCAAGTCGACGTTGCTGAACGCCATGCTGGGTGAGCAGATCGCACCCACTGATGCGGGGGAGTGCACGCGACTTGTGACGTGGTACCGCTACTCGGCGACCCCGACGATCACCCTGCACCCGCACGTCGGTGCGCCGCAGCGTCTGCCCGTCCGGCGAGAGCAGGGACGCCTCGTGATCGACCTCGGAGACAAGACGGCCGAGGAGGTGGACTGGATCGACATCGGGTGGCCTCTGGAGGGCCTCAAATCGATGATCCTCATCGATACGCCCGGCATCGCCTCGCTGTCGGAGGCGACCTCGGCCCGAACGGCCAAGTTCCTCACGCCGGAGGAGTCGCCGTCCGCCGCTGATGCCGTGGTATACCTGATGCGCCACCTCCACGCATCCGACGTCAAGTTCCTCGAGGCGTTCCGCGACACCGCCGCCGGGGTCGCCCAGACGATCTGCGCCGTCGGAGTGCTTTCGCGCTCGGACGAAATCGGGTCCGGTCGCATCGACTCCCTCCTGTCGGCGGGAAAGGTGGCCAGGCGATACGAGCGCGACGGCGACCTGGCGTCGCTCGTGCTCGGGGTGATCCCCGTCGCCGGGCTCGTCGCGGAGGGCGCCCGGACGCTGCGAGAGAACGAGTACGCTGCGTTTCGGGAGCTGGCCGGCCTCGATCGCGCGGATCGCGAGCGCCTGCTCGTCTCGGCGGACCGCTTCACGAGGGAGTCCGACGCGACCACCCTGACCACCGCGGAGCGCCGCGCTCTGCTGTCCCGATTCGGGATCTTCGGCGTGCGGCTGGCCACAGCACTCATCCGCGGCGGGGCGAGCAGTTCTTCGGAGCTGTCTGAGGCGATGGTGAGGCAGAGCGGCCTCGTCGAGCTGAGACAGTTCGTCCGCACGCAGTTCCGCACCCGCGCCACGACCCTGAAGGTGCGGGGCGTCCTGCTGGGTCTGGAGAAGCTGATCCTCGACCGCCCGCGCGAGGGAGACGACGAGATCCGCGCCGGAATCGAGCGGATCTCGGCCACCGCGCACACGCTGCGCGAGCTGACGCTGCTGGCGCGGGCACGATCCGAGGGTCTGCCCCTCTCCGACGACGACGCGGCCGACGCTCAGCGCATCATCGGCGGATCCGGCACCCTCGGGCCGGTTCGGCTCGGTCTTGCCGAAGACGCGGATGCCGCCACGGTGCGCTCCTGCGTCGACGAGAAGCTCGCGCACTGGCGACGGCTCGCAGAATCCCCGCTCACCGAGCGCGCCGCCGTCGCTGTCTGCTTCGTGGTGATCCGCAGCCTCGATGAGATCGCGGCGCATCTCCCGCCTGAGCCGGAGCAGGCCGAGTCGGCGCGCGAGACAGCATCCGATGATGCTGCGACGGGCTCAGAGGTCGTTGCCCCCGCTGACGACCTCGTGACCGCGCCGGACATCGTGCTGGCGGGCGGTCCAGGCGATGGCCTTGGGCATTATGCTGCAGAGCAGGGCCAGCAGGACAAGGCCCGCCTGCCCCGCAAGAAGAAGGAGAAGCGACTCGCGTCGCTCGCCGAGCGCCACCCATTCCATTGACAGCATGAGCAGCACCAGCTGGAGGCCTAACGTCGCCAGCTGCCACCACCGGATCTTCGGACGGCGGCTCATGAAGGACACCAGCAGGGTGATCTGAATCAGCAGGATCGCGACCATCGTCCCGAAGACGATCCAGAACACGATGTCGGCGGCGGTGTCATAGGTCTCGTCGCTGCGCCCCTCGACGACGCCTCGCACGCTCTCGGCGATCAGCGGGAGCTGCTCCTCACGGATGATGAAGAAGAAGATCGCCGTGAATCCGCCCACGGCGAAGCTGAGGATCCAGAAGAGCTGGGCCATCCGCACCGAGAAGGGCGGCGTGAGCTTGACGAGGACGGGTGCGATGTTCGAGCTGCCCGTCGGCGGCCGCGCGGGCGCCTCTCGCGCGGGCGACGGGGCCGCAGCGCGTGCTGCGACCCCGTCCCCCGTGCTCTTTGGTGACTGGGGACTTGACTGATCCGTCACGAGCCGGTCGTCACTGCTCCTCAGGCTGTTCTTCGACGAACACTTCGTCCACGGCCAACCCTGCGTCGTCGCTCTCGTAGTTGTCCGAACTCGTCATGTCGGCCGCGAGAGTGTCGGCCGCCGGCTCGCTCACCGGCTCGGGAGCCGCTTCCACAGCGGCAGCCTCGGCGGGCACCGCCTCGACAGCCTCCTGGCTCGCATCCAGCGCAGCATCGACAGCGGTCTCGACGGCGCCACCTGCCGTGGCAGCGGTATCCGAGGCAGCCGCCTCGTCGCCGGCGGCCAGTGTCGGGTCTGCCGGAGGCAGCACACCGGTGTTGTTGAAGCTGCCCTCGGCCGTCGTGTTGCCGACCGCGACATCGCCCACCGTGACGTCGACCTCGGAGTCGACGATCGTCGCGTCGTCGCCTGCGGCGACGGCCTCATCGCCCGAAGCGACGTTGGCCTCCTGGTCGAAGATCTGCGTGACGTCACCGCCGTTGGTCCAGATGTTCTGGTTCGTCGACTGGTCGACGATCGTCGTGCGGGCATCCACCGTCGTGAACTGGTGGACGATGCTCTTGATCTCCTTGATCACGGCATCCGGCTTCTCGTGCGGCGGTGGCGGCGGAGGCGGCGACGAGTGCTTCTCGATCACGACCGGGTTGTCCACGATGACCGGCTTGACGGCCTGCACGTCTTCCAGGCATGCGTCCTGCAGGCCGTTGCTCGCCATCACCGCCTTCGGCGCCGCGTCGAACTCCTCGACGGCGGCCGGATCACGCAGCAGGCTCATGATGAAGGCGATCAGCGCATCTGCGACAGTCGCTACCGGTGTACTCATTGTTTCGACTCCTCAGCGTCGGCAAGCGAGATTTCACGCAGGTTAAAAGCTTGTTGTGGTCAGGTTATTGAGTTGTTCCCCGGCGGGCATCGGGGGTTCCCCCGATGCCGTGGGGGGGTGCTAGGGGGATCCCCCGTCGAGCCCCTTCTGGGTGGGGATCCGCTCCCCGCCGCGAGAGGGCTGCTCGACGACGACACGCAGTTTCGCGATCAGATCCGACCGGGATGTCGCCCCCAGCCGGCGCCGCATGTGGGCGATATGGTGCTCGGCCGTGCGTGGCGAGATGAAGATCGTCTGGCCGATCTCGGCGTAGGTCTTGCCCTGCAGCACGAGCCGGGCTACATCGAGTTCGCGCTCGCTCAGCGCGACGCCATCGGCGGCGGCCGATTCGGTCCGCTCCTCCTCTTCGGCGGACCGGGCCGGCCGTCGGATGCTCTCTCCGGGGTGCAGCTCGCGCGCGCACGACAGCAAGCGCGCCGAGACCCTGCGGTCGGTCGAGCGGCTCGCCCCGTGACCGGCCAGGCGCGCTCCGTCCCACCCGAGGCCCGCCGACGACAGCCCGTGCGCTGCGGCCTCCACCGCGTCGGGGTCGACAGAGCCGGCGAGAGTGGCAGTCCACACGCGTCCTGCCTGTGCCATCACGGCTGCGATCGGGCTCTGGGCGGATGCCGCCACCAGGGCGCGCGCGTGCGGCTTGAGGTCGTCGGGACGGTTCAGCAGGATCCCCTGCTGGATGCCGGCCCAGTGCAGATGAGCCGACCAGATGGGCGGCGACCCGATTCCGCGGACGATGTCCAGCGCACGGGCGAAGTGCGGCTGGAGCCGCGCGGTGTCTCCCACCCGCGCCGCCGCGGTGACGAGTTCGGCCAGCGGCAGCAGCAGGTACAGGTCCATCTCGATGTGCAGCACGCTGTCGCGAGCCTGGTTCCAGGTCGCCTCCAAGACCGCGGCATCCTCGTAGCGACGCGTGATCGCCACGCGCACCGCTTCGGCGAGCATCTGGTCGCGCGGGGACCGGGACGGTGACGCTTCGAGGGCGCGGTCGAGTGCTTCACGCGCCTCGACCGGTCGCGATCGCTGCACGGCGATCCAGGCGCGCCACAGGAGGAGCCTCGGCCGTGCCCACTCGCCGCCCTGCTCGCCACGGACCGCATCGTCGATGACGGAGTGCGCGATGTCGAGGTCGCCCACGTTGATCGCCACGATGGCGGCGATCACGGCGGGAAGCTCGGGGATCGGCGCCGATGTGGTCGCGGAGGTGTACATCTCCGACGCGCGCACGAGGTCGGCGACCGCCGATTCGGCGCCGCCCGGGGTGAGCGTCGCGCGGAGTCCTCGGTCGAGCAGATCCATCGCGACTCGCAGCGTCGAGGGCAGGCCGATCGACGGGGGCTGCTCGTCGGCGGAGGCGGGCTGGCCGGCGCCGAGGGCGGAGATCGTCGCGCGCGTGTGCGTCTCGAGGCCCGAAGGCGTCAGCCCCCGGTAGACGGCGTCGCTCATGCGCATCATGCCCCGCAGCGACCAGATGGCGGCCGAGGTGTCGGCGATGCGCTCCGCATCGGCGGAATCCGAGAGGGTCGGTACCGAGTCGAGGATGGAGCCGGCGAGATCGGCGCGGCCCGAGGCCCACGCCGCCTGAGCCCGGCGCCCGGCGAGGTCAGCCGCCGCTACACCGCACTCGAGTGCGCCGTCGTAGAGTTCCAGTGCGCGGCGCGGCTCGCGATCCAGCACGCGATCGGCGTGCTCGGTGAGCGCCGCCCCGATGCTGGGGTCGGCGATGCCGCCGATCCAGTCGCGATAGGCCGGGTCTCCCCCGGACGCGGAGCGCGCGATGCCCTCGGCGACGCTCGCGCTCAAGTCGATGAGACGCCCCACGGGTATCGTGGCGCGCACGGCCGATCGGACGAGCGGCACGGGCGTGCCGTTGCGGGTCAGCAGACCCTCGGCGTAGCCCGCCGTGATCGCGTCGTCTGCCTCGGTGCGGGCGCGGGCGTCCGGTCCGCCTGCCACGCACAGCGCCTCGATGTCATGGCGCAGCGGCGTCGGGATCGTCTCCAGCCGATGCGCGATCCGCTCCTCGATGTCTCGGATCACCGCGCGATGGCCGGGGTCATCGGCGCAGTCCCGCTCGTCGTGCAGGGCGAGCGCTTCGGAGACCAGCCATGAGACGCCGCCGGTGAATTCCAGGATGTGGTCGACGCACGAGCTGGAGATCATCCGATCGCCGTCGGTCAGATACGTCAGCACGTCCGACCGCGACACGTGACCGAGCACGATCGCCGGGCGACTCCGCTCCAGGGTGCGCGCGATTCGGGTCAGCTCCTCCCGGCGGGGCCACGGGCGACTGGCGACCACGAGAGACGCGTCGGGGTCTTCGGAACGGACGCGCACGAGCTCGACCTGGCTCGCGTCGAGGAGGTGAAGGTCATCCACGAGCAGCACATGCGATCGGGGGAAACGGGCGACGTCAACGGAATCGCCCAGCAGACTGGCGGCCGAAGTATGGTCGGCCAGGAGGCGGTGGAGTTCGCGCAGCATCGTCGACTTGCCGGAGCCGGCATTGCCCACCACGACCGCGCGGGTGGGACCGTCTTCCGACGCGAAGGCGATCGCGTCCATGACCGGACGGGCCTGCCGTTCCCAGATGTACGGCGCGTCGGTGCGAGGCACGCGTGGTCTCTCTGACTGCTTCGTCGGCATGATCGATGGCGCTTCCCAGGATCAGACCGGGTCGGTCGGCGAGGGGGACGGTTCAGGTGCCGGCGGCTCTGGCTCCGGCGCGGGGTCGGTGGTGTGGTCTCTTCCGGCGCCGGGTCGGTGGTCGGCTCGGTCTGGGCTTCCGGTGCGGGGTCGGTGGCGTGGTCGCTTCCGGTGCGGGGTCGGTCGTGGTCTCTTCCGGTGCGGGGTCGGTGGTGTCGCGCTTCCGGCGCGGGCGTCGCGTGGTCGGCTTCCGGGCGAGGCTCCGGATGCCGTGGTCGGCTTCCGGCGCGGGCGGTCGCGTCGTCGCCTGCGGCGTCGGATCGGCGGTCGTCGGAGTGGTCGTGTCATCGACTGGCGTCGTGGCGGTGCTCGGGGACCCTGACCCGGTGCCGCCGCCCGACGCGGTGGTGGGAGCCTGCGGAGCCGCAGCCGCCTGGGTCGCCCTCTGGATGCTCTCGGTGCGGGGGTTGGACGGCCTCGGAGTGGCACGCGGCGATTCGTAGTCGGCGCGCTGGATCGACTCCGGCGGATCCTGCGGTGCGGTGACGGGCGCGGCTGCCTCGGGTCCGGCCGCCGAGGCGGCGGGCGATTGGAAGAGCGTGACACCGAGCCAGTCGGCCAGCGACTCGGACGAGCCCTCGGCGTTGGAAACCGGGCCCGATCCCAGGCCGGTGGCGCTGGCCAGCACGATGCCGCTCGCCAGCACGAGCGCTCCGCTGGCCATCGCGGCCGTCGCGGGCAGGCGCTCGAACCACCTGCGCTTGGCGGTGGCCGTCGCCGCGCCGAGGCCGTCGAGGGTCGCGACGGCGGCGGAGTCGCCGGCGGTCGCGTCGACGTCGGCCAGGGTGCCGGCGGGAGTCATGATCGCAAGCGCGGCTCCGGCGGCTCCCCGCGGATCGGCCATCGCTCGCGCTGCTCCGAGGGCGACGATCGCCTTCGGGTCGGCGTCGATCGCAATCGGGCGGTCGAACCGCTCCGAGAGCAGCTCCGCGATGCGGGGAATCCGGGACGAGCCCCCGGTCAGCAGGATCGCCTCAAGGTCCGACCCCTCGACGCCCGCTGTCTCCAGTGCTTCGGTGAACACGTCGATCGTGCGCTCGACACCGTCCTCGATCATCTCCTCGAACTCGGAGCGGGTCAGTCGCACGGTGCTGTGGGCCTGGCCCACGAGCACCGGCACGACCGCCTCGGAGTCGAAAGAGAGCGCCTCCTTCGCCTCGACGCACTCGCGTCGCAGCGTCGACAGCGCCACGCGGGCAGACGGGTCTGCCGAGAGAGTGGATGCCGATAGCCCGGCAGCGGCGATCGTGTGGCGCAGCACGATGTCATCGAAGTCCGCTCCGCCGAAGTCGCCCAGTCCGAGCGGCTTCCCGACGATTCGCACGTCGCCATCGGCGCCCTTACGCAGGATCACCGCGTCGAACGTGCCACCGCCGAGATCGTAGATCGCCAGCGCATGACCGGGCTCGAGAGGAGAGGTCGACTCGTAGTGACGGGCAGCGGCCTCGGGCTCGCTGATGAGCTGGACGTCCCCCGGGATCTGCTGTGCCAGCGCTGCGCTGATCAGACCCGAACGGTAGCCGCCCCACGTGACGGGGATCGTCACCGAGATGCCGGCGGGCCTGCCGCCTTCCCGCTCCGACACCGTCTCGACGACCCACGCGACCATGCGTGCGTAGAGATCCTCGGGAGCGAATCGGTGATCGCCCGCGAGGATGGGGACGTCGTCGCCGACCCGTCGCTTGAACTCGCGGATGAGCCGCTCGGGCTGAGCGAGCCCTCGCCGTTCCGCGGCCTCGCCGAACAGAAGCTCGCCATCCGCCGCGAAGATCGCGCTGGGAGCACTGTCGGTGCTCCGCCCCAGCCCGAACGCGGAAGTCGTGAGCGAACCGTCCGGTGCCAGCCGAGCGGTCGACGCCGCTGTCCTGCTGGTGCCCACGTCGACGGCAAGAAAATACGACAACACTGTCATGCCAGCTCCCCCAAGAACCTGACTCTGTAACGTCCCCCACATATGTCTACCACCGCACGCGGGCCTTTGTAAGAGGAGCGGACATGCGTTTCACATCCGTTCGCCGGAACGTCGCAGAGGTGCCGCATACAACAGGAGAGAACAGCGCCGAGCGGGTGATACACGAGGCGGCGAGATTTCGTCACATTGGCACTCACGTTGCATGAGTGCCAGCGCTTGCCTAGACTGGAATTAGCACTCTCAGGTGGAGTTTGCTAATCAGTCTTGAAGTTTCAAGGAAAGCAGAGGTAGACCGTGTCGGTTTCCATCAAGCCGCTCGAGGACCGCATCGTCATCCGCCAGGTCGAGGCCGAGCAGACCACCGCCAGCGGCCTGGTCATCCCGGACACCGCCAAGGAAAAGCCCCAGGAGGGCGAAGTCGTGGCGGTCGGACCGGGTCGTATCGACGACAACGGCAATCGCGTCCCGCTGGACGTCGCCGTGGGCGACCGCGTGCTGTACAGCAAGTACGGCGGCACCGAGGTCAAGTTCGGCGCGGACGAGTTCCTCGTCCTGTCGGCCCGCGACGTCCTCGCGGTCGTCGTCCGCTAGGACCGCGCAGTTCCGAGAGGGACCCGGATGCTTCGGCATCCGGGTCCTTTCTCATGTCGCGGCCGACGTACGCTGGAGCGGTGACCCGTGACGTGCCCGCTGCTCCCGTCACGGCATCCGGATCGCTTTCCGACGACCCGCGCGAGCGGGCGCTCGGGGGCGTCTACGCGTTCACGGCCTACTTCCTGTGGGGCTTCCTGCCCCTGTACTTCCTGCTGCTGGTGCCGACCGGCCCTTTCGAGCTCGTCGCCTGGCGCATCCTGCTGTCCCTGGCGTTCTGCGCGATCCTCCTGACCGTCCTGCGCGGCTGGGGGCGACTGGTTGCGATCATGCGCCGGCCCCGACTGCTGCTGTGGACTGCTGTCGCGGGCGGGCTGATCTACATCAACTGGCAGGTGTACATCGTCGCCGCGCTGAGCGGCCACGTGATCGAGGCCAGCCTCGGCTACTTCATGAACCCGATCGTGACGGTCGTGCTGGGCGTCGTCGTCCTTCGCGAGCGGCTGCGGCTGACGCAGTGGATCGCGGTCGGTGTCGCGGCGGTCGCGGTCGGTGTGATCGTCGTCGGGTACGGTGCCTTCCCGTGGATCGCGCTGACGCTCGCGTTCTCGTTCGGCGTCTACGGACTCGTCAAGAAGAAGCTGGGGCCGTCCGTGGATGCCGTCAGCGGGCTCACGCTCGAGTCGCTCTGGCTCGTGCCGGTCGCCACCGTGATCCTCATCGTGGTCGGCACGACGTCCGGCCTCACATTCGGCGCCGGCGGCCCGTGGCACGCGGTGCTGCTGGGTATGGTCGGCGTCGTCACGGCCGTCCCGCTGCTGCTGTTCGCCGCGGGTGCGCGTCGCGTTCCGCTCACGGTGATCGGGCTGCTTCAGTTCGTCGCGCCGATCCTGCAGTTCATCATCGGCGCATGGCTGCTGAACGAGCCCATGCCGCTCGAGCGATGGATCGGTTTCGGACTCGTCTGGCTCGCGCTCATCGTGCTGACGATCGACTCGCTGGTGTTCGCGCGCCGCTCTCAGGGCGTCTCGGACGTCGGCGAGCTCACCTGAGCCGCCGAACCTTCAGCGGACGAGGCGTGCGATCGCCGCGGTCGCCTCGGAGATCTTCGCGTCCGCCTCGTCGCCGCCGAGCCTGGCGGCATCCACCACGCAGTGGCGCAGATGGTCGTCGAGCAGACCCACGGCCACGGCTTCCAGCGCACTGGTGAGCGCGCTGATCTGGGTGAGGATGTCGATGCAGTACTTCTCGTCCTCGACCATCTTGTGGATGCCGCGGGCCTGACCCTCGATGCGCCGCATGCGGTTGAGGTACTTCTCCTTGTCGGTGATGTATCCGTGGGTGGTGTGCACGTCGGTCATCGTGACTCCTTCGGGGTCGTGAGCGCCCGATTGCCGAGCGTGTCGAGGGGCCGGAATCGGCGCAGGCGCAGGCTGTTTCCCACGACGAAGACGCTCGAGAACGCCATCGCCGCACCGGCGATCATCGGATTGAGCAGGCCGAGCGCCGCGAGCGGTATGGCAGCGACGTTGTAGGCGAAGGCCCAGAAGAGGTTCGTGCGGATCGTGCCGAACGTGCGGCGCGACAGCCGGATCGCATCGGCGGCGCTGCGCAGGTCACCGCGGACCAGGGTGATGTCGGATGCCTCGATCGCGGCATCCGTCCCCGTTCCCATCGCGAGGCCCAGGTCGGCCTGCGCGAGGGCGGCGGCGTCGTTCACGCCGTCGCCCACCATCGCGACCACCCGGCCCTCGGACTGCAGCTCCCGCACGACCGCCACCTTCTCGCCCGGGAGCACCCCGGCGATCACGCGCTCGATGCCCACTTCGGCGGCGATCCGCCGGGAGACGGTCTCGTTGTCGCCGGTGAGCAGTACGGGGTGAAGTCCCAGTCCGCGCAGCTGCGCGACGGCCTCGCGGCTGGTCGGCTTGACCTGGTCGGCCACGACGAGCACGGCGCGTGCGCGCCCGTTCCACGCGACCAGCACAGTCGAGGAGCCGTCTGCTTCGGCACGGTCCTTCGCGGCCGTCAGCTCGGCGTCGAGGGGCACGGCCCACTCGGCGAGCAGGTGCTCGCGGCCGACGATCACGGCGTGACCATCGACGACCCCCGATACGCCGATGCCCGCGGTCGAAGAGAACGATTCGACGTCGGGCAGCTCGCCGAGCTCGTCGCGGGCCGCTCGCGCGATGGCGTGCGCGATGGGGTGCTCGGATCCCGCCTCGAGGGCACCTGCGAGCCGCAGAACCTCGGCGCGGTCAGCGCCGGTCGCGGTCACATCGACCAGTGTCATCCGCCCGCTGGTCACCGTGCCGGTCTTGTCGAGCACGACCGTGTCGACCGTGCGCGTGGACTCCAGCACCTCGGGACCCTTGATCAGGATGCCGATCTGTGCGCCCCGGCCTGTTCCGACCAGCAGCGCGGTGGGCGTCGCGAGCCCGAGTGCGCAGGGGCAGGCGATGATCAGCACCGCGACGGCGGCTGTGACGGCGGATGCCGCGGGGAAGCCCAGGAGCAGCCAGGCCACGAGCGTTCCGACCGCGATCGCGAGGACGATCGGCACGAACACGCCCGAGATGCGATCGGCGAGGCGCTGCACGTCCGCCTTGCCCGACTGCGCCTCCTCGACCAGCCGCGCCATCTGCGCCAGCTGGGTGTCCTCGCCGACGCGACCGGCGCGCACGAGAAGGCGCCCGCCGGCGTTGACCGTCGCGCCGATCACCGCATCACCCACGGTCACCTCGGCGGGCACCGACTCGCCGGTGACCAGCGAGGCGTCCACCGCGGAGGATCCCGACACGATCACGCCGTCGGTCGCGATCTTCTCGCCCGGACGCACGACGAACTCGTCGCCCACCCGCAGGGCGGAGATCGGGATGCGACCCTCTACGCCGTCCCGGATCACGGCGACGTCCTTCGCTCCGAGCTCCAGCAGCGCCCGCAGCGCGGCGCCGGCGCGCCGCTTCGAGCGCAGCTCGAAGTAGCGCCCGGCCAGCACGAACATCGTCACCCCAGCTGCGACCTCGAGGTAGATGTTCCCGGCGCCGTCGCTGGGCTGCACGGTCCACTCGAACTCGTGCGTCATGCCGGGCATGCCCGCGTGCCCGAAGAACAGCGCGTAGAGCGACCACAGGAAGGCCGCCGAGACTCCGATCGAGATCAGCGTGTCCATCGTCGCGGCGCCGTGCCGCAGATTCACCCACGCGGCGCGGTGGAAGGGATACGCGGCCCACACCACCACGGGGGCCGCCAGCGTCAGCGACAGCCACTGCCAGTACGTGAACTGGAGCGCCGGGATCATCGCCATCGCGATCACCGGCACCGACAGCACGACAGAGCCGATGAGGCGCTGCCGCAGCGTCGTGAGCTCCCGGTCCTCAGGCTCTGCGGGAGCGGATGCCGGGGGCTGGGGAAAAGCCGCGCTGTAGCCGGTCTTCTCGACCTCCTCGATCAGCATGCGGGGGTCGAGGGCGGCGGGGGCGGTCACCACCGCCTTCTCGGTCGCGTAGTTCACGCTCGCCGTCACGCCATCCAGCCGGTTGAGCTTCTTCTCGATCCGGTTGGCGCACGAGGCACACGTCATGCCGCCGATCTCGAGTTCGACCCGTGAGGTGCTCCCACCCGTGCCGGCGGCGAGCGCAGCGGCCGGGCCCACACGCCCGGAGGCTCCGGACGACGCGTCAGCGGCGTCTGGAGCGGGCGTGGGGACCATCAGACGCGCGCCGCCTCGTAGCCGGCCTCGTCCACCGCGGCGAGCACGTCGTCATCCGACAGCCGCTGCGCCGAGGAGATCACGAGCCTGCCGCTCGCGGCGCTGACGTCGACGCGTTCCACGCCGCTCAGCTTCGCCACCTCGCCGCGCACGGCGGCCTCGCAGTGGCCGCACGTCATACCCGTCACCTGGTACTCATTCACGGTCATCATGTTCTCCGCTTCTCGTGGGATACCCCTGGGGGGTAGTACGTCGAACCCAATCCTATACCGGATGCCGGTATTCCCGGAACGGAGTTCCGACGAGCATTCTGCGAGATTTGCCCGCCGCGCCCATGACACTGCGGTTCATAACAATTCAAACCGCGTTACACATCGTTAACGAAAGGCAACATTGGGGGGCCCCGTCCGCGATTAGGTTTAGGAGAACTGGATCGGCGCCCGAGTCGACCCGCGTTCATTCACAGCAAGGAGCAACATGAGCGTCTTTTCCCGAGGCACCGCCTCCCGCTCGCGCGTGCGGACGGTGATCGGCGGCATCGCCATCGCCGGCGCCAGCGCCCTCGTCCTCGCCGGCTGCGCCGGTGGCGGCGGGACTGCCGAGCCTTCGGAGTCCGCCGCGCCCGCTGAGGACCTCGCCCTCACGATCGGCACCGCACTTCCGCAGACAGGCAACCTGGCCTTCCTCGGTCCGCCTGAAGAAGCCGGCGTGGCGTACGCCGCATCGCTCGTGAACGAGTCATCCGCCGACACCGGCCTGACCCTGGACGTCGTCTTCGGCGACTCGGGTGATACCGACAACAAGGCCTACGAGACCGAGATCCCCCGCCTGCTGGGCGAGGGCGTCTCCGCGATCATCGGTGCAGCGTCCTCGGGCACCTCACTGCAGTTCATCGACCAGGTCGTCGGCGAAGGCGTCATCCAGTTCTCGCCGGCGAACACCTCCGATGCGTTCACGACGTACGAGGACAACGGCCTGTACTTCCGCACGGCTCCGTCGGACGTGCTCCAGGGCGAGGTGCTCGGCAACCTGATCGCCGAGGACGGCGCACAGACGCTCGGCATGATCGTGCTGAACGACTCCTACGGCACCGGTCTGGCCGGCTACGTGACGGAGGCCTTCGAGGCCGCCGGCGGCGAGGTCGTCGCGGCGCCCACCTACAACACGGGTGACACGTCGTTCGACGCGCAGATCTCCGAGGTCCTCGCGGCCGACCCCGACGCGATCGCCCTGATCACGTTCGAAGAGGTCGTGACGATCCTGCCCAGCCTGATCGGCCAGTACCCGGCGGACAAGCTGTACTTCGTCGACGGCAACCTGTCCGACTTCAGCGAGGAGCTGCCCGCGGGTTCGCTCACCGGCGCGAAGGGCACCCTGCCGGGACTGTCGATCGACACGCTCGGTGACTTCACCGACGCGCTCGACGCATTCGTCGAAGAGGAAGGCGACCCTGCGCTCGAAGAGTACAGCTACGCCGCCGAGTCGTTCGACGCGGTCACCCTGCTGGCGCTCGCGGCGCTCGCCGCCGGTTCGACGGAGGGCGAGGCCATGGCGGAGAAGCTCCAGGAAGTCTCCGGTGGTTCGGGAGACGGCGAGTCATGCGACACCTACGCGGACTGCGCGGCCATCATCCTCGGTGGCGGAGTCGCCGACTACGACGGCATCTCCGGCCCGATCACGTTCAACGAGGTCGGCGACCCGACCGAGGCGTCGATCGGCATCTACCAGTACGGCGAGGACAACAAGTACGTCGCGTACGAGGGTTGAGCTGAACTGACCTGAGGGGGCCTCGATCTTCGGATCGAGGCCCCCTTTCGTGCCCGATCGGCCGTGACATGGAAGACGTGACACAGCAAAGGGGAAGGGATGCCGCGGCATCCCTTCCCCTTGCCGTCGCGTCCTATGTTCCGAGCGTGCCGAGGTACAGCTCGGTGACCTTCGGGTCGTTCAGCAACTCGCGCCCCGTGCCCGTGTATGCGTCGCGCCCCTGGTCGAGCACGTAGCCGCGGTCGCAGATCTGCAGGCAGCGACGGGCGTTCTGCTCGACCATGATGCAGGTCACCCCGGCCTTGTTGATCTCGGAGACGCGGATGAATGCCTCGTCCTGCCGCACCGGCGACAGGCCCGCCGAGGGCTCGTCGAGCAGCAGCACCTTCGGCGCCATCATCAGGGCACGACCCATCGCGACCATCTGACGCTCGCCTCCCGAGAGCGAACCCGCGCGCTGCTTCAGGCGCTTGCCGAGCTCAGAGAAGATCCCGGTGACGAACTCGAGCTGCTCTTTGTACGCTTTGGGCCGCTGATACAGCCCCATCTGCAGGTTCTCCTCGATGGTGAGGCTCGGGAAGACGTTGTTGGTCTGCGGGATGAATCCGACGCCTCGGCCGACCAGCTTGTTGGCGGGCAGACCGGTGATGTCGTCGCCTTCGAGCGTTACCGTGCCCTGGCGCACATTGACCTGACCGAAGATGGCCTTCAGCAGCGTCGACTTTCCGGCGCCGTTGGGGCCGATGATGCCGATCAGCTCACTCTGATAGGCGGTGAGGGAGCAGCCGTTGAGGATGTTCACACCCGGCAGGTAACCCGCATGCACGTCGTCGACGAAGACGACCGGTGTCGCGGTGGTGACGTCGGTGCTCACTTGGGCTCCTCCTGGTCGAGTTCTGCGAGGCCCGCCGATTCGAGCTGTTCAGGGGCGAACGACGCGGAGGCTTCGGCATCCGTCGTGGGATCCGCATCGACCACGGCGATACGTCCGGTCACGACCCCGAGGTCCAGTTCCTGGTGCGCGCCGAGGTAGGCGTCGATCACCGCCGGATTGCGCATCACCGTGTAGGGGTCGCCTTCGGCCACGATCCGACCCTCGGCCATGACGACGACCCAGTCGGCGATGTGGCGCACCATGTGCATGTCGTGCTCGACGAACAGCACGGTCATGCCCTCGTCCTTCAGGTCGAGGATCTTGTCGAGCAGAGACTGGGTCAGAGCCGGGTTGACCCCGGCCATGGGCTCGTCGAGCATGATGAGCTTGGGTTCGGTCATCAATGCCCGGGCCATCTCGAGGAGCTTCCGCTGACCGCCCGACAGACTGGCAGCGAAGTCGTCGGCCTTCGTATCGAGCTTGAACTTGACCAGCAGCGCCATGGCGCGCTCCTCGATTGCGGCATCCTGCTTTCGCCAGAGCGCGGGAATGAGGCTCGCCCAGAAGCCCTCTCCGCGCTGCCCGGTCGCTCCCAGCTTCATGTTCTCGAGCACGGTGAGCAGGCCGAGCGCCTTGGTCAGCTGGAAGGTGCGCACCTGCCCCATCCGGGCGGCCTTGAAGGCCGGTGTCCCTGAAAGCGGCTTCCCATCGAAGCTCCAGGTCCCGGTATCGGCCTTGTCGAAGCCGGTCAGCAGGTTGAAGAGCGTCGTCTTGCCTGCGCCGTTCGGTCCGATCAGCGCGGTGATGACCCCGCGGGGAACCTCCAGGTGCTCGACGTCGACGGCTTTGACGCCGCCGAACGTGCGTGAGACGTTGTCGGCGATGATGATCGGATCGACCTTGGCGACGCCCGGCACGGCGTCGCCGACGTGCAGGCCCGTCGTCTTGGGTCGTTCGACCGGCGACGTCGTCGAATACCTCGTCGCCTCGTTCTCGGGCGAGCTCGCACCCGCCGGTTCACTTGACAAAGGTCAGCTCCTTCTTGTTTCCCAGGAGTCCCTGCGGCATGAAGATCACCAGGAGCATGAGGGCGACGCCCACGAGGATGAACCGCAGGGTTCCGGCCTGGATCTGGCTCATGAACGGCAGCACGCCAGCCGTGACGAGCGCCGGGAGGAAGTTGCTCAGGAACGTCTGCAGCGCCCAGAAGATCAGCGACCCGAGAATCGGCCCGAAGACCGTCGCAGCGCCGCCGAGCAGAAGCGCGGTCCAGATGAAGAACGTCAGCGACGTGACGTACACGCCGGGACTCACCGCGGACGGCAGGGCATAGACGATGCCGCCAGCAGCCGCCAGCATGCCGCCGAGGACCAGGGACTGCATCTTGTAGGCGTAGACGTTCTTGCCGAGGGCGCGCACGGCATCCTCGTCCTCGCGAATGCCCTTCAGCGCGCGACCCCACGGGCTGCGCATCAGCATCCATATCACGAGCGCGGCGAACGCGAGAGTCAGGATGCCCATGATGCGCACCCACCAGCCGGTCTCGGTGTACGTCCACGGACCGAACCCGTACGTGCCCTGCGGGATCGGATTCGACGCGCGGAAGCTGGCGTGATACCCGCTCAATCCGTCAGCGGAGCCGGTGACGTCGTCGAAGGCGCTGGTGAGGAAGAGCAGGCGTACCACCTCGGCGGCCGCGATCGTCACGATGGCGAGATAGTCCCCGCGCAGCCGAAGGGTGGGGATGCCGAGGATGAGTGCGAAGACCGCCGAGGCGAGCAGGCCGACCAGGGCCGCCACCCACCACTCGAGGCCGAAGCTGAGCACGGAGATCGCATAGCCGTACGCGCCGATCGCCATGAAGCCCGCGATGCCCATGTTGATCAGACCGGTGTAGCCGAAGTGCACCGCGAGGCCCAGGGCCGCCAGGGCGTAGCCGAGCGTGGCCGGGCTGATGATCGAGGATGCCGTGTTGGAGAGGATCTGAAGCCAGTCCATGGTGCGCCTAACCTATTCTCTCGCGACGGCCGAGGATGCCCTGTGGTCGGAACAGGAGGATCACGATCAGGATGAACAGCGCGCTCGCGTACTTCAGGTCCGCCGGGATCCAGAGGCTGGAGACCTCGACCAGTATTCCGACGATGATGGAGCCGACGAGGGCGCCGTACGCGGTGCCCAACCCGCCGAGGATGACCGCCGCGAACATCAGCAGCAGCACCTGAGCACCCATGTCCCACCGTATGCCTGGGCGGTAGTACGCATACAGGATGCCGGCGAGCCCGGCGAGCCCGCCCGCCAGCACCCAGACCACGCGGACCACGTAGTCGACGTCGATGCCCGACGCCGCTGCCAGCGACGGGTTGTCGGAGATCGCGCGGGTCGCCTTGCCGATACGGGAGCGGGTGAGCCAGATCGCGAAGGTGATGATGACGAAAAGCGATATGCCGATCGAGATCATGTCCACGACGCTCAGCGTGACGACCCCGAACAGCGGGATGAGTTCGCCCGACGAGCCCGGCAGCTGCAGCGTGCCGCCGCCGATGAAGAACTGGAACGTGTACCGCAGGGCCAGTGAGAGGCCGATGCTGACGATCATCAGCTGCACGACTCCGACCCGTCGTCGGCGCAGAGGTCTCCACAGCACCATGTCGAGCACCAGCCCGAGCCCCGCGCTCAGGATCACCGCCAACGGGTAGCCGAGCCAAAGGGGCAGAGCGAGCGAGGCCGGCCCCACGAACAGCAGGGCGACGATCGCGCCGAAGGTGACCATCTCGCCGTGCGCGAAGTTCGAGATGCCCGTCGTGCCGTACACCAGCGATAGGCCCACGGCGGCCAGACCCAGCATCAGACCGAAGTTCAGGCCCAGCACGATCCGCTGCACGAACTGGTCGAAGAACGAGGTGACATTGCGTGCGCCCTCGCCGATGAAGAAGTTGACCGACACGCGGCCGCCGGCTCCCACCGTCACTTCCTTGACGTTGGGGGTGTCGTCCTCCGGGTCGACCACGGCGATGCCTTCCGGCAGGGTCGATTCGTCGAGCGTGACCGTGTACTCGTCGCGCTCCGGCACGCCGACGCGCCACTGCCCTTCGGCGTCGGTCGTGACTTCCTGCTCACCGCCCGGACCGTCGATGATCAGCACGACGCCTTCGAGGGGCTCGCCGTCGAGCTGGACGTTGCCGCTGATGCGGTAGGGATCGTCCTCGTCCGCGAATGCGGGGGAGGACGAGAGCACACCGGCGAGGAGCGCGGCCATCACGATGAGGCAGGCGCCCATCATCCGGGCGATGCGCGTCACCGACGATGCAGCGAGGGGGGCGGTGGATGTCACGAAACCTCCAGGGTGGGACATCACGGCCGAGCGCGGGTCTCGCCGCGGCCATGAGGGAGACTCTACGAGCGTAGTGTGTCCGCGGTGTTTCGCGGGAATGCCCCCGCATGACCGGTGCGCAATCGTGAGGCACCGCCTCCGCTGCATGCCCCTCGGGAATGAATCATCGCCGCCGGCGTTTAGAATGGACACGGCGGAAACGACCGCAGCACCGCTGTTCCCCGCCCCTCTCGCGCAAAGGAAACAGCATGGAGCAGCACGACCCCTTCGGCTTCGTCGGACTGACCTACGACGACGTCCTGCTCCTGCCCGGGCACACCGACGTCATCCCGAGCGAGGCGGACACCTCCTCGCGGGTCACCCGCCGGATCACGGTCGCGACTCCGCTCCTGTCCAGCGCGATGGACACCGTGACCGAGGCGCGCATGGCGATCGCCGTCGCGCGCGAGGGCGGCCTCGGCATCCTGCATCGCAACCTGTCGATCCAGGAGCAGGCGTCGCAGGTCGACCGCGTGAAGCGCAGTGAGTCGGGCATGATCTCCAACCCGATCACCACGACGCCCGAGGCCACGATCGACGAGGTCGAGGCGCTGTGCGCGCAGTTCCGGATCTCGGGGCTGCCGGTCGTCGACGAGGGGGGACGCCTGGTCGGCATCGTCACGAACCGCGACATGCGGTTCGTCTCCGGCTTCGAGCGCTCCACGACTCTCGTCAAAGACGTCATGACGAGCGAGAACCTCGTGACCGCGCACGTCGGCATCGGGGCGAACGACGTGATCGCGCTGTTCGCGAAGCACCGTGTCGAGAAGCTTCCGCTGCTCGACGACGACGGCAAGCTCGCCGGCCTCATCACGGTGAAGGACTTCGACAAGAGCGAGAAGTACCCGCTCGCCACCAAGGACGAGCAGGGCCGGCTGCGCGTGGGCGCGGCGATCGGCTTCTTCGGCGACGCATGGGAGCGCGCCGAGGCGCTGCGTGACGCGGGCGTCGACGTTCTCGTGGTCGACACCGCGAACGGTCAGTCCGCCGGCGTGATCGACATCGTCCGCAGGCTCAAGGCGGATCCGTCGTTCGACCACATCGACGTCATCGGCGGCAACGTCGCCACCCGCGAGGGCGCGCAGGCGCTCATCGACGCGGGCGTGGATGCCGTCAAGGTGGGCGTCGGTCCGGGGTCGATCTGCACCACGCGCATCGTCGCGGGCGTGGGTGTGCCCCAGGTGACTGCCGTGTACGAAGCGTCGCTCGCCGCGCGGGAGGCCGGCATCCCGGTCATCGCCGACGGCGGCCTGCAGTACTCGGGCGACATCGCCAAGGCGCTCGTCGCCGGCGCCGACACCGTCATGCTCGGCTCGCTCCTGGCCGGCACCGACGAGTCGCCGGGCGAGATCGTGTTCCAGGGCGGCAAGCAGTTCAAGCAGTACCGGGGAATGGGGTCGCTCGGCGCGCTGCAGACACGGGGCAAGAAGACCTCGTACTCGAAGGACCGCTACTTCCAGGCCGACGTCCCCAACGACGACAAGCTCATCCCCGAGGGGATCGAAGGTCAGGTGGCCTACCGCGGACCGGTGTCGGCAGTGGCCTACCAGCTCATCGGCGGACTGCGCCAGTCGATGTTCTACGTCGGCGCGCGCACGATCGACGAGCTCAAGGCGAAGGGCAAGTTCGTGCGGATCACGGCGGCGGGGTTGAAGGAGTCGCACCCGCACGACGTGCAGATCGTCGTGGAGGCGCCCAACTACAAGCGTTGACGCAACCCGGGTCACCGGCCCCGGGACGGGATCGAAGCATCGCTATCCTGAGCGCATGATCAGGCAGCGGACGCATCCGGCGGCCACCCAGGGGACGACCCGGCTCGAGGCGTTCACCGACGGCGTCTTCGCGATCGCCGCCACGCTCCTCGTGCTGGATCTCACCTCGCACGCCTTCGGAGAGATCTCGTCGGATGCCGAGATGTGGGCCGCGCTCAGCGGAATGTGGGAGCTGTTCCTCAACTTCGGCCTCAGCTTCGTGCTGCTGTGCCTGCTGTGGATGACGCACGTCCAGCAGTTCGAGCACATCGCGCGGGTCGATGCGACCCTCATCTGGCTCAACAACGGCAGGCTCCTGTTCATCGTGCTCGTGCCGTTCGCGACCGGCCTCACGACCGAGTACTCCGAGTGGCTCGCCGGCCGCCTGATGATGCCGGTCGCGTTCTTCCTGGCGATCCTGTTCAGCTGGCTGCAGTGGATGTGGGCGGTTCGGCGCCGCGCGACGATGCTTCCCGACCTGTCCGACGACGACGCCCGGGCGTACGGACGCTCCGCGCTGAGCGCGGTCATCATCTCGGCCCTGGTCGTCGCGCTCGCCCCCTTCATCGGCTCGCCGGCGTTCCTGCTCTTCTTCTTCGACGGCATCCTGACCAAGGCGCTGCGCGGCAAGGAGGATTGAGTCCTGGCCTCCCGTCCTGGGTGCGGCGTACCGTGGTCTGCATGTGCCGGAACATCCACACCCTCCACAACTTCGAGCCGGCGGCGACGAACGACGAGATCAACGCCGCAGCTCTCCAGTACGTCCGCAAGATCGCGGGCACGACGAAGCCGTCCAAGGCCAACCAGGAGGCGTTCGACCGCGCCGTGCACGAGATCGCGCACATCACAGGACATCTCCTCCAGGATCTCGTCGCTGTGACTCCGCCGAAGAACCGCGAAGAAGAGGCCGCGAAGGCTCGCGCACGGGCGATCGCGTCGGGCCGCTACTCGGCGGCCTGACCGCGTGGGCTCATCGGGCGCAGGATCGCTACCGGGATCGTGCGTCCCGCCTTCGCTGCATAGCGGGTCACGCCGGGCACCCGCGCTGTGACCAGGTCGCGCCAGACGGCGTCACGCTCCGCGCCGGTGTACTCGTGCACAGTCGCGCGCTGACGTCGGTCGAGTACCTGCACCTCGGTCTGTCCGGCCGCCCGCAGATTGCGGAACCAGTGCGGATCGTGCCGCGCTCCCGAGCCCGTGCCCCAGACGACCCAGCCTCCGTCGCTCTCGAGAAAGGCGACGCACGTCGAGCGGGGTTCGCCCGAGCGTCGCCCCGGTGTCGTGAGCAGCAGCACGCGAGGCGCTCGGCGGCTCGTGAGCCCGCGGCCGTTCGTGCGGCGATAGATCCACGCCCCGAACCGGGCGCCGGCGCGGCGGAACGATCCTCTGAGCGACATCCGTGCCTCCCGCGCCGATTGTCCCACAGAGGGTTGCCGAGCAACTGAGGCCTCGGACGGGGCGCTCAACGGATGCGGAAAGGTGCTTCGGAATCGGAGGATGGGGACTCGCGCGGCCGAATCCGGTGCGATGATCCGAATCCGCTGTTCGGGCGAGCGGCACGGAGGCCCGCGGCCGGAAGTGCCGGGCGAACCCCGCCGGGTAGGCTGATGCCGTGAGCATGGAGATCGAGATCGGTCGCGCCAAGCGCGCGCGTCGCGCCTACACGTTCGACGACATCGCGGTCGTGCCCTCTCGGCGCACGCGCAACCCCGAGGACGTCTCGACGGCCTGGTCGATCGACGCCTTCCAGTTCGCCATCCCCGTGATCGGAGCGCCGATGGACTCGGTCGTGAGCCCGACCACGGCCATCATGCTCGGCCAGCTCGGCGGTCTCGGAGTGCTCGACCTCGAAGGTCTGTGGACCCGCTACGACGACCCCGAGCCATACCTCGCCGAGATCGCCTCGCTCGACGACGCCACTGCGACGCGACGGATGCAGGAGCTCTACGCCGAGCCCATCAAGCCGGAGCTCGTGCGCGACCGACTCGCCGAAGTGCGGGCAGGCGGCGTGACCGTCGCCGGCGCGCTCACCCCCCAGCGCACCCAGGAGCTTTACGAGACCGTCGTCGCGGCAGGAGTGGACCTCTTCGTCATCCGCGGGACCACGGTGTCGGCCGAGCACGTCTCGTCGGTCGACCAGCCGCTGAACCTCAAGAAGTTCATCTACGACCTCGACGTGCCCGTGATCGTCGGCGGCGCATCCACGTACACGGCGGCGCTGCACCTCATGCGCACCGGAGCGGCCGGCGTGCTCGTCGGATTCGGCGGAGGCGCGGCGTCGACCACGCGCGCGACCCTCGGCATCCACGCCCCGATGGCCACCGCGGTCTCCGACGTCGCGGGCGCCCGGCGGGACTACCTCGACGAGTCGGGCGGACGATATGTGCACGTCATCGCCGACGGCGGCGTCGGCACCTCGGGCGACATCGTCAAGGCTCTCGCGATGGGGGCGGATGCCGTGATGCTCGGTGTGGCGCTGTCGCGGGCGACGGATGCCCCGGGCCGCGGTTTCCATTGGGGTCCCGAATCCCACCATTCGAAGCTGCCCCGCGGACACCGGGTGCACGTGGAACAGGTGACGACCCTGGAGTCGGTGCTCTACGGCCCCGCGCCGGTCGCCGACGGCACGGCGAACCTCATCGGGGCGCTGAGGAAGTCGATGGCCACGACCGGATACTCCGACCTCAAGGAGTTCCAGCGGGTCGATGTCGTCGTCGCCCCGTACAGCACAGGATGACCGACCCCGACGGACCGGTGGTCGACCCCACCGCTCCGGTCGCTCCGCCTGCCGGGTCATCGGCATCCGCTGAGCGCCTCGACGACCTGCCGGAGGTGTTCCCGCCGACGCTGCGCGAGGTCATGCTGCGCCCGCGCTGGCTCGCGCTGCTCGCGCTTTGCCTCGCCGTCGCGGGCGTCTTCGCCTGGCTCGGCCAGTGGCAGCTGGCTCGGGCGATCGACACCGACCCGACGCCGCCGGGCGCGACCGAGGAGGTCCGGCCGCTCGCCGATGTCGCCGCGCCGGGGGAGTACGTCGCCGAGCCGCTCGTGGGGCAGCGCGTCACGGTGACGGGAACCTGGATCCCCGGCGACTTCATCGTCGTCTCGTCGCGCTTCAACGACGGGGTCGAGGGGTACTGGGTCACCGGTCAGCTGCGCGTCGCCGGTGACGAGGGCGACCAGCCGACATCGGTCGCCGTCGCGATCGGATGGGCGGCCACCGAGGACGACGCTCTGGCGGCCGTGGACCGGCTCGAGCAGACCGCGGCCGATCCCGGGGCCGCCGGCATGCCGCTGGCGATCACCGGTCGGCTCATCTCGGACGAGGGGCCGGTGCCTCCGCCCGATGACGCCGACCCGCAGACGCTCACCCGCATGTCACCCGCGGCCCTCCTCTCGCGCTGGCACGACATCGAGGGACTCGACGTCTACCGCGCGTACGTCGCCTCCGAAGTGGCCCTGGGCGGGCTGACCGACATCTCCTCGCCCGCGCCTGCTCAGGGATCCGACGTCAACTGGCTCAACATCTTCTACGCGATCGAGTGGGCGGTGTTCGCCGGCTTCGCCTTCTACCTCTGGTACCGCCTCGCGCGCGACGCCTGGGAGCGCGAGCTCGAAGAGCTCGAAGAGCCCGAGCCCGCCGCATCCTGACCCGGCGGGTCCACCCGCGCCGAAGGCCACACGGGACCGCGGTTAGACTGGACGCATGCCTCCGGCCCCGAAACTCGCGTCGTTCCCGGCCATCCGCGGGGCCCTGAAGTTCTACCAGATCTGCTCGGTCATCACCGGCACGATGCTGCTGCTGCTGTGCGCCGAGATGCTCGCCAAGTACGCGCTCGGCTACGAGCTGTTCCTCGGCGGATCGGGCGGATTCCTGTGGTTCGCTCCGGTGGTCGAGGGAGCGGAGGGACTCGAGTCGACGGGCGACGGCCTGAACCTCTCACTCGGCATCCTCGTCGCCCACGGCTGGTTCTACGTCGTGTACCTGTTCGCGTGCTTCCGCGTGTGGAGCCTGATGCGCTGGCCGTTCGTGCGCTTCCTGCTGCTCGCGTCCGGCGGCATCGTCCCGCTCCTGTCGTTCTTCCTCGAGGTCCGCGTCGCACGTGACGTGCGCGCCTACCTGAAGACGCGTGAAGACGCCGAGCTGCATTCCCGTGCGGAGCATTCGTCCCTGACCCAGGCCATCCCGACGGAGAACCAGCGTTGACCGAGCAGACCGAGACCTCTCAGCGCCCCGTCCTCGTCGTCGATTTCGGGGCGCAGTACGCGCAGCTCATCGCGCGGCGCGTGCGGGAGGCGGGGGTCTACAGCGAGATCGTGCCGCACACGGCGACGGCCGCCGAGATCGCGGCGAAGAATCCCGTCGGCCTGATCCTCTCGGGCGGTCCGTCGTCGGTGTACGAACCGGGCGCACCGGCGCTCGACGGCGACGTCTTCGACCTCGGGGTGCCCACGTTGGGCATCTGCTACGGCTTCCAGGTGATGGCCCAGGCCCTCGGCGGTGAGGTCGCCAACACCGGTCTGCGCGAATACGGGGCGACGGATGCCGCGCTCACGGGCGACGGCGGCGTGCTGCTGTCGGGTCAGCCGGCCGCGCAGAACGTGTGGATGAGTCACGGCGACCAGGTCTCGAAGGCACCGGAGGGCTTCGACGTGCTCGCCTCGACCTCTGCCACGCCGGTCGCCGCGTTCGGCAGCGATGAGCGGCGCATGTACGGCGTGCAGTGGCACCCGGAGGTCAAGCACACCGACTTCGGTCAGCGCGTGATCGAGAATTTCCTCCACGACGCGGCGGGTCTGCCCGCCGACTGGAACAGCGGCAACGTGATCGCCGAGCAGGTCACACGGATCCGCGAACAGGTCGGCAGCGGACGGGTGATCTGCGGTCTCTCCGGCGGCGTCGACTCGGCCGTTGCGGCGGCGCTCGTGCATGAAGCGGTCGGCGACCAGCTCGTGTGCATCTTCGTCGACCACGGGCTGCTGCGCAAAGACGAGCGCGAGCAGGTGGAGCAGGATTACGTCGCCTCGACAGGCGTGCGGTTGGTGACGATCGACGCGCGCGAGCAGTTCCTCGCGGCGCTCGCCGGCGTGAGCGACCCCGAGCACAAGCGCAAGATCATCGGCCGCGAGTTCATCCGCTCGTTCGAGGCAGCCGAGAGGGCGCTCCTCCTCGAGGCCGAGGCCGACGGCGAGCCGATCCGATTCCTCGTGCAGGGCACGCTCTACCCGGATGTCGTGGAGTCCGGCGGCGGAACGGGCACGGCGAACATCAAGTCGCACCACAACGTCGGCGGGCTTCCGGAAGACCTGCAGTTCGAGCTCGTCGAGCCGCTGCGCACGCTGTTCAAGGACGAGGTGCGCGCGATCGGGCGTGAACTCGGCCTGCCGGAGGCGATCGTCGGTCGCCAGCCCTTTCCGGGCCCCGGTCTCGGCATCCGGATCGTCGGTGAGGTCACCGCTGACCGTCTCGAGATTCTGCGGGACGCCGACGCGATCGCCCGCGAAGAGCTGACGAAGGCGGGGCTCGACGGCGAGATCTGGCAGTGCCCGGTGGTGCTGCTGGCCGACGTGCGCTCGGTCGGGGTGCAGGGCGACGGTCGGACGTACGGCCATCCGATCGTGCTGCGCCCGGTGTCGTCGGAAGACGCGATGACCGCGGACTGGACCCGGTTGCCGTACGACGTGCTCGCCCGCATCTCGAACCGCATCACGAACGAGGTGCGAGAGGTCAATCGCGTCGTGCTCGACGTGACCTCCAAGCCGCCGGGCACCATCGAGTGGGAATAAGCCGGGGGAGCGAGGCGCGGCTGATCGCGGCAGGATGAGAGCGTGACCGCTTCTGCCCAGTCCGCGTTCCCGGATGCCGAATACCTGCTCGTCTCGAGCAGGCTGATCCCCGACCACGACGGCGGCTACGCCCTCGCCGCGCTGGCGCGCGCGCGCCAGATGGCCGCCGCCGGCGTGCACGACGGACTCGGCCCGCTCCTGCTGACGCTCGATCCCGGGACGCCCGCAGAGCACGCGCGGCATCGCGCCGCGTTCGCGGGCCGCGACCTCGTGATCGATCCCGCCCGCATGCGCAACCTGTTCGACGAGAGTGCGGCGCCGCACGGGGGAGCGGCCGCCTGGCTGCACGCGTCGGCGCATCCCGGCGAGCCGGACCCGGCGCTCGATTACCGAGTGATTCCGGATGCCGCGCGCCCGGTGCTCGCGCTCCCGGTGATCGCCGGAGACCCCGACTGGCACATCACGTCCGCGCCCATCGCGGTGTACGGCTCAAGAGGCGAGCTCGTGGGTGTGATCGAGGGATTCGGGGCGCTGTACCGCGCGTGGCTCGAGCACGTCGTCACCGAACTGCGTGCGGGGGATGCCGCGCGCCCGGTCGTCGTTGTGTGCGAGTCCCGGCAGCTGGGCGAGCTGCTCGCGGGGTGGGAGGATCCCGCGCTGCGCCTGCTGCACGCGATCCACACGATCCACCTGGAGCCCCCGTTCACGCCGGATGCGCCGGTGAATCCGCTCTGGTCGCGCTGGTTCACCCTGGCCGAGCGCTTCGACGCGGTGCTCTGGCCCACCGACGCGCAGCGGTCCGATGTGGAAGTGCGATTCGGCGCGTCGCCCGTTCACGTCGTGGTCCCGAACGCCGTGCCGGCCGCGGCATCCGTCACCCCGCTCGCCGAGCGCGAGCCCGGGCGCGTCGTGATGCTCAATCGGCTCGCACCGGGCAAGCGGATCGAGCACGCGATCCGTGCGTTCGACACCGTGATCCGGAGGGTGCCCGGCGCGACGCTCGACGTGTACGGCGCGGGCTCGGAGCGCGACGCCCTCGAGGGCCTCATCGGCGAGCTCGGCCTGGAAGCCCACGTCGCGCTGCGCGGAGTCACCGATGACCCGGGCCGTGAGCTCGACGAGGCGGCCGCATTCCTCTCGACCTCCGCGTTCGAAGGACAGGGCCTCTCGATCGCCGAAGCGCTCGCGCACGGCTGCCCGGTCGTCGCCTACGACGTCCGGTACGGCCCGCGCGACATGCTGGCCGACGGCGGCGGGATCCTGGTGCCCGACGGCGACGTCGCCGCCCTCGCCGCCGCGCTGGTCGAGCTCCTCACAGACGTCGAGCTGCGCGCGCGGCTCACCGCGGAGGCGGTGGCCGCCTCGCGCGCCGTGCACCCCGATCACGCCATGGCCGCGCTCGCTCAGGCGGTCACCGACGTGCTCGCGCGCCCGTCCCGCCGCGCCATCTGAGCGCCGTGCCCTGACCGCCGTATCCCGCGAGCGCTGCTCACACCGGCGACCGCGGTCGAGGGTTCGTGCGCGCTCGCCACGGTGAGCAGCGCTCGACGGGTTCGGAGCCGCTCACGGCGGATCCGCCCGCGGCGGAAGCCCATGCGCGCACGGGCTGTGCCGCGCACGCTGGGGGCATGGCAGATGACGCGAAGATCCCGCAGTTCGGCGCCGAAGCGCGCCGCGAACTGTTCCACCAGCGCGTGCTCGTGCTCGACGGGCCGCTCGACGACGACAACGGCACCATGATCGCGACGCAGCTGCTCGCGCTCGCCGCCGATGACGAGGCATCCGACATCGCCCTGTGGATACATTCACCCGGCGGCTCGGTGCCGTCGATGCTCGCGATCCGCGACGTGATGAACCTGATCCCCAACGACGTCGCCACCCTCGCGCTCGGCCTCGCCTGCAGCGCCGGTCAGTTCCTGCTCTCTGCAGGCGCCAAGGGCAAGCGTCGCGCGCTGCCCCACGCCCGCATCCTCATGCACCAGGGCTCGGCGGGCATCGGCGGCTCGACGGTGGAGGTCGAGGTGCAGGCGGACGACCTGCGGCACATGCGCGACACCGTGCTCGGACTCATCGCCGACGACACCGGGCAGAGCGCCGAGCGAATCTTCGAGGACTCCCTCCACGACCGCTGGTACACGGCCGAGCAGGCGCGGGAGTACGGCTTCATCGACGGCATCGTGACCGACTTCGCGCAGGTCGTTCCGAGGCGGCGGCGGCCCGCGGGGCTCGGCCTGGGGTTGACGGACGAGGGAGCCGCGGAGGTCGCGGCATGAGTGGCTACACGATCCCGAACGTCGTCTCGCAGCATCCTCGAGGCGACCGCATCATGGATGTGTACTCGCAGCTGCTGACGGAGCGGGTCGTCTACCTCGGCACCGGCATCGACGCGGGCGTCGCCAACGCACTGATCGCCCAGCTGCTGCACCTCGATGCCGACAACCCCGACCGCGACATCCAGCTCTACATCAACTCCGAGGGCGGCGACCCGAGCGCGATGCTCGCGATCTACGACACGATGCAGCACGTGCGGCCGGACATCGCCACGACGTGCGTCGGTCAGGCGATCGGTGTGGGAGCGGTCATGCTGGCCGCGGGCGCGGCCGGCAAGCGGGCCGTGCTGCCGCACGCCCGGGTCGTGCTTCACCAGCCCGCCGGCCAGGGTCGGGGCGCGATCCCGGATCTGATCCTGCAGGCCGACGAGCTCGTGCGGGTGCGCGGCGAGGTCGAGCAGGTGCTCGCCCGGCACACCGGGCAGGATGCCGCGAAGCTGCGACGGGACACCGATCGCGACCGGGTCTTCACCGCCGCCGACGCGGTCGCCTACGGCCTGGTGGACCGCGTGCTGAGCGCGCACGAGGGATAGCATCCGGGGGCCACGGGGCGACTTCGGCCGATCCGGCCCCGCCCCTGTGGGGGTCGGATATGGTGACCTCATGCGGGCGGTGGTCATCGGCAGCGGCTTCGGGGGCCTCGCCGCCGCGATCCGCCTCGCGGCCGCAGGGCACGAGGTCACCGTGCTGGAGAAGCGCGAACGCATCGGCGGACGGGCCTATCTGTACGAGCTCGACGGCTTCCGCTTCGACGGCGGTCCGACGGTGCTCACCGCGCCGTTCATGTTCGAGGAGCTGTTCGCGCTCGCCGGCGAGACGCTCGCTGACCACGTGCAGCTCGTGCCCCTCGACCCCTTCTACCGCGCGTTCGGCGAGGACGGCACGCACTTCGATTTCCATGCCGACCCGGCGCGCATGCAGCAGGAGGTCGCCCGGCGGAGTCCCTCCGATGAGAGGGGCTACACCCGGCTTCGTGGCCGGGTGAGCCGGATCTTCGACGCCTTCTACCCGTACACCGAGCGCCCGATGATGCAGCTGCACGTCATGCTGCGGATGCTGCCCTTTCTGCTCAGGCACCGGGCGGCCCTCGGCGTTCAGCGACTCGTGGACGGATGCATCCGCGACCCGTTTCTGCGCCGGGCCCTGGCCTTCCACCCTCTGCTCATCGGCGGTCATCCGACGCACACCCCCGCGCTCTATTCGCTCATCGTCGAGTTCGAGCGGAGGTGGGGCGTGCACTATGCGATCGGCGGCACGGCGGCACTGGTCGACGCGCTCGGCGCGCTGCTCGAGCGGCTGGGCGGGCGCATCGAGTGCGGCGTCGCGGTCGACCGCATCCTGGTCGAATCCGGCCGTGCGGTGGGGGTACGGCTCGCGGACGGCACCCGGCGCGACGCCGATGTCATCGTCTCCAACGCCGATCCCGGGTACACCTACGACCGGCTGCTCGCCCCGGACCGCAGCCTGGCCGGCCGCCGGCTTCGCGCGGCGAGGCCCAGCATGTCGCTGCACGTGCTGTATCTCGGTGCGGATCGCACGTGGCCCGACACTCCGCTCGCGCACCACAACCTGCTGCTGACCGGCGATCCGCGCCGCGTCCTGGGCCGGGTGTTCGGCCGCTCCCGCCGATCGCGAGCGAGGAGCGGGGAGCCGCTCACCGCGGACGACCTCTTCCTCTACGTGCATCTGCCGACTCGTACCGACCCCTCGATCGCACCGCGAGGATGCGAGGCGATGTACGTGCTCGTCGCCGCTCCGCCGATCGAGGAGGACGAGGAGGTGGCTGCGGCATCCGCCCGGCGCGTGCGCGACCTGGTGGTCGACGTGCTGGACCAGCGGTACCTGCCGGGACTGTCATCGCACCTCGTGGTCGAGCACGCGATCGGCCCAGAGCACTTCCGCGACGTGCTCAACACCCCGCACGGTGCCGCGTTCTCACTGCAGCCGACCCTTTTCCAGTCAGGCTGGTTCCGGCCCCACAACCGCTCAGCCCGGGTGGCAGGCCTCTACCTCGTCGGCGCCGGAACCCACCCGGGTGCCGGCATCCCGGCCGTGCTGGCCTCGGGCAAGATCGCCGCGGAGCTCATCGAGGGCCGCGTCTCGGCGCGGCGCGCCCGGTCGGCGACGGCGGCTCCGGCATGACCGCCGCGTTCGCCGTCCACGGCTTCGGGGAGAGTCCCGAGGTCGCGCTGGACGACGTGCCCGTCCGCGGGGAGCTGCCCGCATGGCTGACCGGCTCGCTCATCCGCAACGGTCCCGGCACGTTCCAGGTCGGCGAGCGGCGCTATCGCCACTGGTTCGACGGTCTGGCGATGCTGCACCGCTTCACGATCCACGAGGGCAGGGTCTCGTACGCCAACCGGTTCCTCGAGACGGAGTCGTACCGGATCGCCCGCGACGAGGGCCGGATCGCGTACCCCGAGTTCGCCACCGACCCGTGCCGCTCGATGTTCGCGCGCGCCATGGCGGTGTTCGACCCGCAGGCCACCGACAGCGCGAAGGTCAACATCGCCCGCGTCGCCGACCACTACCTCGCCCTCGCCGAGACGCCGATCCAGGTCGAGTTCGATCCCGAGACCCTGCGCACAGTCGGTGTCGCCGGCTGGGACAGGTCGGACTTCGGCCGGATGACAACGGTGCACCCGCATCTCGACGAGGAGCGCCACGAGGCGATCAACCTGGTCACGCGGTACGGCGCCGTCAGCACGTATGTCTTCCGCCGTGTCGACACCGCGGAACCGGGACTGCTGCAGGGCGACACGTTCGCCTCGCGCGCGGTGCGCGAGCCCTCCTACATCCACTCGTTCGGAATGTCGGAGCGGCACGTGGTCCTCGTCGAGTTCCCGCTCGTGGTGAATCCGATCCGCCTCCTGCTGTGGCTGCGCCCGTACATCGAGAACTTCCGATGGAAGCCCGGCCGGGGCACCCGCATCCACGTCTTCGATCGCGCGACCGGGGCGCACGTGCGCTCGGCGACCGCCGATCCCTTCTTCGCGTTCCATCACGTCAACGCGTATGACGACCTCGACGGCTCGATCGTCGTCGACCTGGTCGCGTACGACGACGCGTCCGTCATCGAGTCCTTCTATCTGCACCGCCTCTCCGAGCCCGACGTGCGGATCCCTCCCGGGACCCTCCGCCGGCTGCGCGTCCCGCTCAGCGGCCCCGACGAACGGCTGCATCCCGAGGTCGTCTCGCCGACCGGCATCGAGCTGCCCAGCATCGACTATGCCCGCCGCAACACGTCTCCGGACCTGCGTTACGTGTACGGCGTGAGCGTGCGCGGCGATCGCGGCTTCTACGACCGGCTGGTCAAGATCGACCTCGAGCAGAGGACCACCGCGACCTGGGACGAGCCGGACTGCTACCCGGGGGAGGGCGTCTTCGTCGGCCGGCCCGATCGGGCCGCGGAGGATGACGGCGTGGTTCTGTCGGTCGTGCTGGACGCGGTGCGCGGAACCTCATTCCTGCTGGTGCTGGATGCCGCATCCTTCACCGAGGTCGCCCGCGCCGAGCTTCCGCATCCCGTGCTGCTGGGTTATCACGGGCAGTTTTACGACGATCTGCCGTTCTCCGGCGACTGACCCGGCCACGTCTTGCCGGCCCACGGGTCGTAGTCGGCGAGAAGCTCGCCCTGCGCCGGACGGTCCGCTTCGGGCACGTGCTGCAGGTTGATTCGCACGCGGTACCAGAGCGAGCTCGCGCCGCGCATTCCGTCCACGAGCGTGTCGGCCGGATGCAGAAGCCCGGCAACCTGCGGATGCTGCGTCTTCCACTGCTCGAGGGCCTCCAGCGCCTCGGGCTTGGTCTTCGTGCGCGCGATCTCGACGAGCGGCATCGTGGACTGGCGGCGCCCGTCCGTCCCGCCCGCGCGCGGCGGCTTCTCGGCCGGCCCCAGCTCTTTCGCGAGCTCGAGCAGTCCGTCGAGAGAGCCCACCGCCTCATCGATGCCGTCGTGCGGGTCGCCGATCGCGGCGAAGCGCTCGGGCACGGTCAGCACGGTGAACTCCTCGGGCCTCCGGAGGCGCACCTCCTCCCAGGTGAGCGGCATCGACACGCGTGCGTCCGGCAGTGGCCGGATCGAGTACGCCGAGGCGACCGTGCGGTCCTTGGCGTTCTGGTTGAAGTCGACGAACACGCTCTCGCCGCGCTCCTCTTTCCACCACCGCGCGGTGGCGAGCCCCGGCGCTCGGTTCTCGACCTCGCGGGCGAGGGTCTCGGCGGCGAGCCGGACGGCTTTGAAGTCCCACTCGGGCCGGATCCGGACGAGGATGTGCAGACCCCGCGAGCCGCTCGTCTTGGGCCAGCCCACGAGCCCCACGTCGTCGAGCACCTCGCGTGCGACGTACGCGACATCCACGATCTGCGACCAGTCCACCCCCGGCATGGGGTCCAGGTCCACCCGCAGCTCATCGGGATGGTCGAGGTCCTCGGCGCGCACCGGGTGCGGGTTGAGGTCGAGGCAGCCCAGGTTCACGACCCATGCCAGACCCGCGGCATCCCGGATCACGGCCTCCTCGGCCGATGTGCCGCGCGCGTAGTGCAGTGTCGCGGTGTCGATGAAGTCGGGATGGTTCTCGGGCACCCGCTTCTGGAAGAACGCCTCCTCGTCGATGCCCTTCACGAAGCGCTTCAGCACCATCGGGCGTCCGCCCGCGCCCCGCAGTGCACCCGGCGCGACGGTCAGGTAGTAGCGCACGACGTCGAGCTTCGTCAGGTTCTGCTGCGGGAAGACCATCTTGTCGGGGCTCGAGACGCGCACCTCGTGACCGCCGATCTCAAGGATCTCGCCGGTGCTCTTCGCAGGACTCACGCTCGTCACGCTAGCGCGGCGACGGATGTCGCGACCAGGGGTTGACCGACCCCAGGCCCCACGCGGCGAGTCAGGCGACGAGCGAGAGCCCGACCTGGCCGCTCAGCGCGGAACGATCCGCCGTGCGATCGCGCAGCTCGTCGACGACGGCGGCGGTGAGGTCGACGAGAGTGATCTCGAGCGCCCCGGCGACGGCCGCGATCATCTCGCTCGAGGGCTCCTTGAGCCCGCGCTCCATCTCGGACAGGTACTGCGGCGAGACCCCCGCGCGCTCGGCCGTGTCGGCCAGGCGCTCACCGCGGCCGTGGCGGATGCGGCGCAGCTGCTCGCCCATCACGTCCCGCCAGAGCGGCTCGGGCGCCCGTGCGGGTCGCTTCGTCGGCATCGGGATGATCTCGGCCATGCGCTCACGATAGGACGGGCGGATGCCGCGGCCGAGCCGTTCCGCTCAGAGCAGAACGTCCGCGCTCACAGGATGAGCAGGCCGCGAACGAGCAGCCAGATCGCGAAGACCACTGAAGCCAGGGCCGACAGCGAGAGGAGGACGCGGTGCACGACGGCGCCCTCCTCCTGCATCCACGCCCGCCCGAGAGACACGACGAGAAGAGCGGTGGTGGCCAGCGCGACGAACGGCACCAGCAGCAGCGGCCACATGCCGGCCGGCAGTCCGAATGCGAGGATGAGCGGGTCGGTGTTCAGCAGCAGAACGAGCAGCCCGCCGACGTAGAGCAGGTTCAGTCCGGCTGAGACGGTCGCGACCAGGACGAGGCCTCCCGGCGCATCGCCGCGGCGCCGTCCGAGCCAGCCCAGACCGTAGAGCGCGCCGTAGACGAGCGTCGCGATGAAGGTCAGAAGGGTCGACCCTGCGATCGCGACCTGCAGCGGGTTGCGATCCCGCATCAGATCCCCGTCGAGCCGGTAGATGGCCGGCGTCGCCTGGATCTCCTCGTCCGTGAGGAAGTCCGTCGGCGGGATCTCGTCGATGCACGAGGCGTCCGGCGCCGTCGTCGGATCGGTGAGGAACGCCCCCGCCATCGTGGCGGCGCAGTCATCCACCCACGTGGTCCATACCGCGCCATGGCCCTGACCGGGGAAGGTGTGGATGTACCGGGCGGCGAGATGCTCGGCGGTCACCTCGGCGAACCTCGCCGGCGTGACGGGGTCATAGGCGCCGGTCGTGAGCAGGGTGGGGATCGAGCTGACGACCGGTGCGTTCTCGATCTCGGGCAGAGCGGCCACCGCCCATACCGCGCAGTCCTCGCGGAAGTCGTCGGAGAGCCCGTAGTGCTCCAGGACCGGATCATCCGCGAGCGCGGCGGCGATCCGCTCGTCGTCGTTGAACGGCGCCTCCTCGGCGCAGTCGACCGACAGGTTCAGGCCATCGGTCAGATCGTCTGCGAGATCGATGTTCCGCTGGGCGAGCGGGACAGCGGCCTCCTCGTCTCCGTGGGCGAGCCGATCGATCAGATACGGCAGCACCCGCACGAGGCCCGCGTCGTAGAGCGCATCGAAGAGGCCTCCGACGAGATCGGTGTCGGTCACCGTGATGGTCAGCGGAGACCGGTCGACCGGGTGCTTCACGGTCAGGGTCAGCGGCGTCTCCTCCGCGCGGTCGAGCAGCTCCGACAGCGATCGCTCGATGTCGGGGTAGCGCTCGTGGCACGCCGTGTCTGCGGCGCAGTCGGCGAAGAGCGCGTCCAGCGCCGCGGTGAGACCGGCGGGGGTGTCCTCGTACCGGTTGATGTGCGGCGGGTAGACCCCGTCCAGGATGACGGAGCGCAAGCCGTCGGGGCGGTCGCGCATCGCGGTCAGTGCGAGGCGCGCGCCGTACGACACGCCGTAGAGATTCCACTGGTCGTATCGGAGGGCGGCGCGCAGGTCGGCGAGATCTGCGACGCTCTCCGCGCTCGTGTACGCGGCGAGATCGATGCCCTCCTCGGTGAGCCGTGCGCGGCATGCTTCGATCTGCTCGCTGCGACGTGCCCGCTCCGCGGCGCCCTGCAGGAGTGCGCCGTCTTCGACCATGTTCTCGACGTCGAGCTCGGGGCAGTCCAGCGACGGGTCGGCTGAGGCGTCGCCCCGCTGCTCGATCAGGATGATGTCGCGATCGGCGTTCGCCCACTGCGCATGATCGAGGAAGTACCAGAGCGCGCTGACGCTGCCCGCGCCGGGGCCGCCCGAGGTGGGGAAGACCAGCGGATCCGCCGCGTTCGGTGACCGACTCGTGATCACGATCACCGGAAGCGAGAGCGTCTTGGCGGGATCGCTCACCGAGGTCCGGCGCTCCGGGACCACGAGCACGCCGCACGACACCCGCTGCCGATGCTCTGCCGGCACCTCGACCGGGCAGTCGTCCTCTTCGAAGGTGTCCGCCACGCTCGCCGACGGCGGCACGGCGAGGGCTGCGGCGGGAGCCGGCGCGAGCAGTGCGGAGGCCAGCGCGCAGACAGCCAGTGCGGTAGTGATGAGCGCGCGCGGCCCGACCATAGCGTCACGATAGCGGCACGGGTGCGCCGGGGGACAGCCCTGCGCGAACGACGAAGGGGCCGCCCTTCGGACGGCCCCTTCGTTATGTGCTCGTGGCTAGTTCGAGCCGCGGAGGATTGCGAGGATGCGGAGGATCTCGATGTACAGCCAGACGACGGTGACCATGATGCCGAAGGCGCCGAGCCAGCCGTACTGACGCGGGGCGCCGTTGCGCACGCCCCGCTGGATCTGGTCGAAATCGAGCACCAGCGAGTACGCCGCCATGATCACGACGAACACGCCGATGATGACGCCCCACGGGATGCCGAACAGGAAGCTCGGCTGGCTGAAGAGCCCGAACGCGCCACCCGCGATCGGCACGTTGAACACCATCAGTCCGAGGTTGACCAGCGAGAACACGAGGTAGCCGAGCATCGCGATCATGAAGACCTTCGTGGCACGCTTCGACGCGCGGACCTTGCCGCTTGCGAACAGTGCCAGGGTGACTCCCACGACCGCGAGGGTGGCGAGGGTCGCCTGGACGACGATGCCGGGCCACATGAACTCGAAGAATGCCGAGATGCCGCCGATGAACAGGCCCTCGAACGCGGCGTAGCCGAAGATCAGCGCAGGGCGGATCTTCTTGCGCGATGTGAAGATGACGACCAGCGACAGCACGAAGCCGCCGAGCATGCCGATGATCCACGGAAGGATGTTCGGGCTCGGGTTCTGCGCCGTCACGGGGGCCATGGTCCAGATCCAGCCGCCGACCGCGGTGACGAGGAGGATCGCGAAGAGACCGAAGGTCTTCCAGATCGTGTCCTCGACCGTCATCCGGTCGGTCTCGATCGCACCGGCCGGAGGAGCGGCGTACATGCCCTCCAGGTGCGCCTGGGCCGCGGCATCCGTGCCCGCGTGCTGCGCGGTCGCGAACTGCGTCTGACCGCCCAGGCCGGCCGCGTTCGCGCCGCCCGGGTAGGTCCGCACGGCCTTCGGGTCCTGGAAGGCCGGGTTGTTGAATGCGGGGTTGTTGAGGGCCACTGCTCTCACACTCCAAGGTGAAGGGGTTCACAGCACTGTGCTGTACATCAACGATATCCGACAAGAGGCATTCCCTCCCAGATCGGTGCTGTGAGAGGGCTCGGAGCGAGACCGGTATCCGCCGTGGCCGTCCGCCGCTCGCGCCGCGGGTAGCCTGAATCAGTGCCCCGCACTCGCCCCCTCGTGATCGGACACCGCGGCGCCCCCGGGTACCGGCCCGAGCACTCGCGATCGTCGTACGATCTGGCGCTCGAGATGGGAGTCGATGCCGTGGAGCCGGACATCGTCGTGTCGAAGGACGGGGTGCTGGTGGTGAGGCACGAGAACGAGATCTCGGGCACGACCGATGTGGCCGACCGGCCCGAGTTCGCCGACCGCCGCACGACCAGGACGGTTGACGGTGCCGAGCTCACCGGGTGGTTCACCGAGGACTTCACGTGGGATGAGCTCGCCACCCTCCGCTGCCGCGAGCGGCTGCCCGAGCTCCGGCCGAGCAGCGCGTCGTTCGACGACGAGCAGCCCGTCCTACGGCTGCGCGATGTGTTCGAGCTCGTGCGGGCCGCCGCCCTCTCGCAGGGTCGCGAGATCGGCGTCGTGCTCGAGATCAAGCACGCGACGTATTTCGACGCGCAGGGCTGGGACATGGCGGCGCTCATCCACACCGAGCTCGAGGAAGCCGGCTGGGCGCGCGGCGAGCTGCCCCTCACCATCGAGGCGTTCGAATCGACCGTGGTGCGCCGGCTGCGCGAGCGCGGCATCCCCGCTACGTACGTGTACCTGATCGAGGCCGCCGGCCGTCCGTTCGACATGGTCGCGGCGCTCGGCCGAGCCGCTCCGACGTACAAGGCGACCGTCCGCCCCGCGGGCCTCGACACGCTCGTGGGTCTGGTCGACGGCATCAGCGTCGACAAGCGGCTGATCCTGGCTCCCGACAAGCTCGGTCGCATGACCGGTCCCTCGCGCGTGATCGCCGACGCGCACGAGCGCGACCTGCGCGTGTACACGTGGACATGCCGCCCCGAGAATGCGTTCCTCGTCGGCCAGTACCGCGGCCGCGGCGGGCCCGCCGCGTTCGGCGACTACGAGGCGGAGTGGGCCGTGATCAGGGATGCCGGCATCGACGGCGTCTTCGTCGATCACGCCGACCTGGGCGTCGAGTTCTTCGGTCGAACGCCATGACCGTGGATCCCGTCGGGTCGATCTACCTCGCGGTGGGTCTCGCGACGCTGGCGGCGGCGCTGCTGCCGTGGCTGCTGGGCAGGGTGCCGGTCTCCATGCCGATGGTCTTCGTCGCCGCCGGCGTGTTGGTGTTCGCGCTGCTGCCGGATCTGCCGGATCCCGATCCGACCGAGCACTCGACGTTCGCCCTGCACCTCACCGAGGTCTGCGTGATCGTGTCGCTCATGGGTGCCGGACTCGCGATCAACCGGGCGTTCCGCTGGCGCACCTGGTCGACGACGTGGCGGCTGCTCGCCATCACGATGCCGATCTCGATCGCGGCGGTCGCGGTGCTCGGATGGTGGGGTCTGGGCCTCGGTGCCGCGAGCGCACTCCTGCTCGCCGCGGCGGTCGCGCCGACCGATCCGGTGCTGGCCAGCGAAGTGCAGGTCAGCGAACCGCTCACCGACGATGAGCGGGCGGACGACGACGAGGCGCGGTTCGCCCTCACCTCCGAGGCCGGGCTCAACGACGGCCTCGCGTTCCCCTTCACCTACGCGGCCATCGCCGTCAGCCTCGTCGGGCTCGCACCGTCGGCCTGGCTCGTCGAGTGGCTGCTGATCGACGTGGGCTGGCGTCTGGCCGTGGGTGTGCTCATGGGGCTCGCCGTGGGCTGGGTACTACGGAAGCTCTTCTTCTCGTCGGTGTCGAGGCGGGTGGGCTTCACCGGGAAGGCGGACGGCTTCATCGCGCTCGCGGCCACGTTCCTCGCCTACGGCGCGGCCGAAGTCGTCGAGGGCTACGGTTTCATCGCCGTGTTCGTCTGCGCGTGCACGATCCGCGCAGCCGAGCGCACGCACGGCCTTCACGCGGTGCTGCACACATTCGTCGAGCAGATCGAGCGTCTGCTCACGGTCGCCGTGCTCATCCTGCTAGGTGGCGCCGTCGCCCGGGGTCTTCTCGAGTCGCTCACGTGGGCGGACGTCGTACTGACCGCGATCATCCTGCTCGTCATCCGGCCCGTCACCGGCTGGCTGGCCCTGACCCCCGGCAAGACCGGACCGCGGGAGCGCGCCGTCATCGCGTTCTTCGGTGTGCGCGGCGTCGGGTCGCTCTTCTACATCGCCTACGGCCTGCAGTACGGCGACTTCCCGGGCGGCGATCGTCTCTGGGCCATCGTGTCCGCGGTCATCCTCGGTTCGATCCTCATCCACGGCGTGGCGGCGACCCCGACGATGGCACTGCTGGACCGCGCGCGGGTGCGGCGGGCCAAGCGGCGCGGCGGTGGGGCCGACGTGGTGGACACTCCCGTCTGAGCCGACGTTCCGGCTCGCTGCGTCCTGCGGGCTGGATTGTCACTGCGCGTCCTCCGCGCTCCGGTGGTGAGGGGTCCCCACCGGCTTGGACTCGCTCGACCCGCGCTGGCGCAAGAAGATCGAGAACGCGATCATCGTGCCGACCGCGAGGAACTCGGACTGCCAATTCTGCAGCGTGCGGTTCCAGAAGTCCGGTGTCACCACGTAGTCGAGCCACCCGATGGCCGCCTGCGCGTGTTCGGCGCTGTCGGAGTTGTAGACGACGACGCCCGCCAAGGACTGCGCCAGCCACGACAAGACGAAGATCGCGCCCATCACCAGGAGCAGGGAGTTGGAGAAAAGCAGCTGTCGCACCCCCTCCCGCTTGGCCCATTCCGGCGAGTCCTCCTCGGCGAACTCGCCGACCTTCTGCTCTTCGTCGGAGCCGGGCCCCTCGTCGCCGGGCTTCTTCGACTCGGGCGAGCCGCGCTGCACGAACCAGATCGTGGCCACGATGAACAGGAAGAACTGCAGGAACTCCGACTGCCAGTTCTCTGCGACATCGACGACGAACTCCGAGGACGTGATGAACCCGAGGAAGGTGTCCGGCGGCTGCGAGTGCTGGAGAAGGCGCTCGTTGTTCTCCAGGAATCCCGCGATCGACTGTCCCACGATCGCCACGACGAACAACCCGAGGAACAGCAGGCTGAGGGCGTTGTTCCGCACTGTTCGGAACATGTCAGCGCCCCAGCAGCGGGATGGTGATCATCGTGACGAGGCCGAAGGCGATGATCACCGCCCAGCTCCAGAAGACGACGATCTCGCCCCGGTGCGGCCCCTCTTCTTCGGGAGTGAAGTCAGCCATGATTACCGCCTTCCGCCCCGGAGAGCACCGGAGCGGATTCACTGTCGCGCTCGGTCCCGTTCCCGGCCAGGCCCTTGACAAGACACGCCGGGACGTCGTGTTCCCGCCACGATCCGGCCGGTGATCCTCACAGCATCGACAGCAGCGTCCGCGCGTTCCGGACGGCGTTGCCGCCGCCGTCGTTGTTGAAGTACGCGTACACCGTGCGTCCCTGCCCTTGCCACTCGCGCATGCGTTCGGCCCACCACCGCAGATCCTCCGGCGAGTAAGAACCGGCATAGAGCGTTCCATCGTCCGGGCCGTGCAGGCGGATGTAGACCAGATCGGCTGTGGCGCGCAGGATGCACGGCAGACCGGCGCCGCTCATCACGCAGTACGCGGCCCGACGTCGTTCGAGCACCTCGAAGACGGCGTCGTCGACCCACGACGGATGCCGGAACTCCACTGCCGGCCGCATCCATTCCGGCACGCGCGCGAGGAACCAGTCCAGCCGGTCGTCGTCCCGCTGCATCGTCGGGGGAAGCTGTACGAGGAGCGGCCCTCGTCGACCCGCCAGTTCGTGCAGTCCGTCCGCCATCCGCTCCAGCCACTGCTCAGGGCCGTACAGCCGTCGAGCGTGGGTCAGGCCGCGCGGTGCCTTCACCGTCATCTCGAAACCGGGGGGCAGCCGCTGCCGCCACGACGCGAATCGCGCCGGCGGGGGCCATCGGTAGAAGCTCGCGTTGATCTCGACGGTGTCGAAGAGCTCGCAGTAGCGGGCCAGCCGGTCGCCGGGGCGCATGCCCGGGGGATAGAGGACGCCTTCCCAGTGGTCGTAGCTCCATCCCGAGGTTCCGACGCGCGCCCCGCGCCCGGTTCTGCCGCCGGCGGACGCGGTCACCGCCGTGAGTGCCGCTCTTCCACTTGAAGATCAGCCGCCCAGGCCGACTCGATCCACTCGCCGGTGATAGCGCATCCCGGCCATGCCGCCCAGAATGGCGCCGGCCAGCGCGACGACGGCCGCACCGATCGCGGTGAGGATGCCGGTCAGCGTCGCGGTCTCTGCCGTCACCGGGAAACGCGGGAAGCTGTTGAGAGTCGCCAGGATGTCCCATTGGCTGCCGGCCACGGCGGTCACGACGGCCACGATGATCGCGATCACGACCGCCCACAGCCACACCGCAATGCCCTGCTTCACGCCGCTGAACCGCGCCATCCGGCCGGCGACATAGCCGCCGGCGAAATAGGCGATCAGCAGCACCAGCCCGACCACGATGGCGCTGACGATCGTCACCGTGCCGGGGTCTCCTGCGGCGGCATCGGCGGCTTCTTCCACGCTCACGCCGGTGCCGTAACCGATCGCACCGCCGATCGCGGCCGCCACTGCGGTCAGAAGCACTGCCGTGCCCATGGCTGTGAGCCACCCGAAGAACGCCGACCCGAACTTGAACCCGCCGAAGCGCTCCTGCTCGCGGGCGAGCACGTCGTCGCGCAAAGATCCGTCGACCGGTCGGACCGGGGCGGTGGAATCGGTCGACCGGGCTGCGCCCGTGTAGTCGCTCACTTGCTGATCGCCTCCACTGTTTCGCCCGTCTCCGTCGCGGACAGCGAGAGCGCGATGTCGGCCTGGCTGATGATGCCGACCAGGTCATGGCCGTCGATGACCGGGAGCCGGCGCACCTGATGCTTCTGCATGGTCGTCAGTGCATCGCGGATGTCGTCATCGGCGCCGATCGTCACGGGCTTGCCCTCGGCGAACGATCCGGCCGTCTGCTGAGCGGGGTCGCCTCCGCGGGCGATGCACTTCACGACGATGTCGCGATCCGTGAGCATCCCCTTCAGGCGGTCGTCGTCTCCGCAGATCGGCAGCGCCCCGACGTCGAGGTCGGCCATCTTCTTCGCCGCCTCGACGAGGCTCTCGTTCTCCTTCACGCACGTGGGGTCGGGTGACATGATTTCGCGTGCTTTCGTCACGGCTCACTCCTCTTCGTCGAGTCTCGTCAACGTAAGCTCGCTTCCCACGGGCTCGTAGGGGGTTGACAACGTGGCCGGCGTCGTTCACGCTCCGAGCGGGCGGCGACACGGCGCGATGCGGGCTCGCGGCACAAGGGTAGGGAAGGGCGGGCGTGTGAGGATCGCGATGCTGGGCCCGGTCGCCTGGCGCACACCCCCGCGGCACTACGGTCCGTGGGAGCAGGTGACCAGTGTGCTGACGGAGGGACTCGTGCGGCGGGGGGTCGATGTGACCCTGTTCGCCACTGCGGATTCCGTCACCGCGGCGCACCTGGAGGCGGTCGTCCCCTCAGGCTACGAAGAAGACCCCGACATGGACGGGCGCGTGTGGGAAGCCCTCCACATCGGGCACGCCATGGAGCTGTCGGCGGGTTTCGATCTCGTGCACAACCACCTGGACTGGCTGCCGCTCGCATTCCCGGCGGCGTGGCAGGCGCCGATGGTGACGACGATCCACGGGTTCTCGGGGGCCGGCATCCTGCCCGTGTACACGAGGGCGCGTTCGGCGTTCGTGTCGATCTCGGATTCGGACCGGGCTCCGCAGCTCGACTACATCGCGACGGTGTACCACGGAGTGGAGATGCCCGCCGGGGATGCCGCGATACCGGTGGGCGATGACCTCGTGGCCTTCGGCCGCATCCATCCCGACAAGGGCACAGCCGACGCGATCCAGATCGCGCGGCGGGCAGGTCGTCGGCTGATCATCTGCGGGATCATTCACGACGCCGCCTACTTCTCCGAGCGTGTGGAGCCGTGGATCGACGATGACCGGGTGGTCTATCGCGGGTCCGTCGGCCCCGCCGGCAGGGCCGAAGTGCTCGGCTCGGCGGCCGCGCTCCTGCATCCGATCCACTTCGATGAGCCGTTCGGGCTGTCGGTGGCGGAGGCGATGGCCTGCGGCACCCCGGTCATCGCCTACCGCCGCGGATCGATGCCCGAGCTCATCGACGACGGGGTGACCGGCTTCCTCGTCGACGGGATCGATGCCGCCGTCGCGGCGGTCGGACGCCTGAACGCACTGGACCGAGCCGGCGTGGCCGACCGCGCCCGCGCCCGGTTCGATGTCGAGCGGATGGTCGACGGCTACCTGCGCGTGTACGAGGCGTTGCTCGGCTGAGCGCTTCTGTCAAGCCCCCGTTCGTCCCCCATGGGCCGTGCTGTAATCGGCATCCCGCTTGGTGGGTGGACCCCGGGTGACGCGGGCGCCGCGACGGCAGCGACTCGGTGGACCACCGTCCTGTAGAGAGAAGAGTCCGCGATGACACGCTTCGGCCTCATGTCCACCTACCCCCCGACGATCTGCGGACTGGCCACCTTCACCGCTGCGCTCACCGCCCAGCTGAGCAGGGGCGCCACCGACACGGCGATCGTCGTCCGCGTGCTCGACACGGCGGAGGCGCAGAGCTGGTCGAAGCATCAGCGATCGCCCGTGAGCGTCGCCTTCCATTCCGGCCGGCCCGAGGGCGTGGACGCCGCGATCGCCGCGCTCGACGCGTGCGACGTGGCGATCGTCCAGCACGAGTACGGCATCTACGCCGGCCCGGACGGCGATGAGATCGTTCCGCTGCTCCAGCGGCTGTCGGTCCCCGTCATCGTCGTCCTCCACACGGTGCTGGCCGCGCCGACCGCCTCTCAGCGTGCGGTGCTCGAAGCGGTGTGCGCGGCATCCGCCTCGGTCGTGGTGATGTCGGCCAATGCCGCCGCTCTACTGACCTCCGGCTATCGCGTGGATGCCGCGAAGGTCTCGGTGATCCCGCATGGGGTCTCCGCGCAGCGCTCGGCGGCACGCGCTCACGACAGCGGCGTCAAGCGTGTCGTGACGTGGGGACTGATGTCGGAGGGCAAGGGGCTGGAGTGGGGTATCCATGCCGTCGCGCTTCTGCGGGACCTGCAGATCCCGGTGGAGTACGTGATCTCGGGCCGGACCCACCCCAAGGTGCTCGAGAAGGAGGGCGAGCGCTACCGCCGCCGGCTCGAGCAGCTCGTCGGCGAACTCGGCCTGCAGGATGCGGTGCGGATCGACGGCCACTATCTCGCGCCCCGCGAGCTGGCCCGGCTGCGCGCATCCGCGGATGTCGTGCTGCTGCCCTACATGTCGCACCAGCAGGCGACCTCCGGCGTCCTGGCAGAGGCCGTGGCCGCCGGCATCCCCGTCGTCGCGACGCCCTTCCCGCATGCGGTCGAGATGCTGTCGGGTGGGGCGGGGATCCTCGTCGACCACTCCGACCCGCAGTCCATCGCCGACGCCCTGCGGCGCATCCTCACCTCGGATGACACCGCTCGCGCGATGCACGAGTCCGGGCTCCGCGACGCGCACTTGGCCAGCTGGCCGGCCGTGGCGGACCGGTATCGGCTGCTGGCGTCGACGCTCTCGGCCGTCGATGCGGCATGACCCAGCCCGGGCCTGACCCCTCGTTCGCCCACCTGGACGCGCTCACCGACGATCGCGGTCTGTTCGAGCACGCGCTCTTCGACGTGGCGCGGCGCGAGCACGGGTACTGCGTCGACGACGTGGCTCGAGGGCTGATCGTGACGGTCCGCGAGCCCGAGCAGAGCCCGCTGACCGAGCGACTCGCGCACACCTACTTCACCTTCGTCGCGGCTGCCGTCGCCCCCGACGGCCGGATCCGCAATCGGATGTCGACGGACGGGCGGTGGGTCGATCGACCGGCGCTCGGCGACTGGTGGGGACGAGCGCTGTGGGCTCTCGGTGTGACGGCCTCGCAAGCCCGAACCCCCGCGCTGCGCCATCGGGCAGCGGAGCTGTTCCGGCGCGCAGCGGCACAGAGATCCCCCTTCCTGCGCGCGCGAGCCTATGCGGCGATCGGCGCAGCCGAGTTCATGGCCACGCATCCCGGTGATCCGGCGTCGCTCTGCCTGGCGCGTGACGCCTCGTCAGCGCTCGTAGGGCGAGTCGACGCCCGATGGCCCTGGCCGGAGCCCCGTCTGCGGTACGCCAATGCCGCACTCGCAGAGGGGCTCATCGCCGCCGGCACGTGTCTCGAAGACCAGGGGTGCATCGACCGCGGACTGGAGATGCTCGCGTTCGTCCTCGAGATCGAGACCCGCGACGGTCGCCTGTCGGTCACGGGTGTCGGCGGACGCGGGCCGGGTGAGCGCGACGTCCAGTTCGACCAGCAGCCGATCGAGGTGGCGGCCATCGCGGAGGCATCTGCGCGCGCGTTCCAGCTCACCGGCGAAGCGAGATGGCGGGATGCCGTCGCCCTCGCCTGGGCGTGGTTCGACGGGCTGAACGACGGTGGCACGCCCATGTTCGACGCCGAAACCGGTGCCGGATTCGACGGTCTGACCCCCGAAGGACGCAATGCCAACCGCGGTGCCGAGTCGACCCTGGCTGCGTTGAGTGTGCTCCAGCACGCGCGCATGCTGTCGGTCGTCGGTAGCGTGAAGGCATGATGCTGACCGCGCACACCGCTGCTCTCGATCACGACCTGTCCCGCGTCGTCCACCGGTTCTTCCTCCCGGGGGAGGGGACGATGACGGTCCACTCCCGCCTGGCCGACGTCGTCGACCGCGTCCTGGCGATACCGGAGGAGCAGCTCGGACCGATCGCAGAACGGATCACGGGCGACCTCTCGGAGACTCAGGATGACGCGGAAGGTGTGCTCATCGCGCACGCGCGAGCGGTGTCGGATCGCGTCGCCCACAGACCTCTGACCACGGCCCAGCTGACGATCCTCGGATCCGCGGTGACCTCGCTCGTCTCGGTCGAAGGTGCGGCGCTCTGCAATCCCAGCGCCGTGGCACATCCTTCTCAGGACGGACTCCGCGACGGCGAACTGCGCGTCGCGGTCGCGGTGAGGGGCATCGGCGAGGGCCACGTCTCATCCATCGGCTTCGCGGAGGCCGTGATCGGAGCGGATCACACGTGGACGTTCGGCGTGCGGAGCAGACCTCTCAGCCGGGCTGCGATCTCGGGCGGCGAGTGGTCTCGACAGCATCTCGGCGAGGCTCTGGACGACGCCGGGCAGCTGCACGACCTGGCCACCGCCGTGCTCCTCGCGCTGCCGGACAGATTCCACGCCGCCCACCTCGAAACCGCCATCGCGACTCTCCCCTCGGATCTCGTGAGGCGCCCGAGCAGTCACGCCCCGCTGCAGGCGCTGCGGGAGATGTCCGAATCGGCGTATCGAGCGACCTTCTCGCCCGCCCAGCCGCTCAGCGCGCGAGTTCTCATGCCGGTGCTGCCGGACGAGGACCACGGCGTGGAGGACGCCCGGTTCACGCTCTCGACCGACACCGATGATCCGACGCCCTATCGGGCCACCTACACGGCCTACGACGGCAGGAACATCGCTCCCCGGCTGCTGACCTCCGCGGATCTGACGACGTTCGATTCCCATCGGCTCACCGGCAGCGGTGCCCGCAACAAGGGGATGGCCTTGTTCCCGAGACGCGTGGGCGGACGTCAGCTCGCGCTCAGCCGTGGCGATGGGGAGAACATCCACCTGTCCGCCTCCGAGGACGGCCTGGTGTGGGCGGACCTCGGCATGCTCTACACCCCGACGGAGGTCTGGGAGATCATCCAGCTCGGCAACTGCGGAGCTCCGATAGAGACCCCCGAAGGCTGGCTGGTCCTCACGCACGGAGTGGGACCGCTCCGGACGTACTCGCTGGGTGCGCTGCTGCTCGATCTGGACGACCCCTCGCGCGTGATCGCGCGGACCACGACGCCTCTGCTGCGACCCGAGGGCGACATGGTGGACGGGTACGTGCCCCGCGTCGTCTACTCGTGCGGCGGCATCGTGCACCGCGGCACGCTGTGGGTGCCCATCGGCGTGGGCGATTCGCGCATCCGTGTCTACTCGATCGAGGTGGAGGAACTGCTGCGCTCGATGACCAGGACCGTCCGCGCCTGACACGGCGCTTGGGCGGCAGTCGGTTATACGCCATTTTCGACGACTTCGCCAGGGGGAGGCGGATCCCGCGTGCGGTTGATTACCGTAACGGCGGCCGATCCGATCGGTCGGCCGACAACCGATGGCCACGAGCACAAGGAGTTGAGATGTCTACGACATGGGACGCATGGAACTACCGTGAATCGGCCTCGCGAGGAGCCGGGTCCGCCGGGCTGGTGGGCTACCGGGTCCACGCCAGGGACGGAGAGATCGGCAAGATCGACGAAGCCAGCAACGATGTCGGCATGAGCCGTATCGTCGTCGACACCGGACCGTGGATCTTCGGCCGGAAGGTCGTCCTCCCGGCCGGGACCGTGGAGCGAGTCGATGACGCCGATGAGGCGGTGTACGTCGATCTGACCAAGGACCAGATCAAGAATTCGCCGGAGCTCGACGCCGACGCCGATTGGAACGACGCCGGCTACCGTGACCGGCTGGACACGTACTACGGCGGGTTCTACGGCTGAGCACCTCGTCCCGGGTGGCCGCATCCGCGGTCACCCGACGGCCGTCGTTCCAGGAACGACGGCCGTTTGCACAACCCCGTTTCCGGGTGACCGTCGCACGTGGGAAATCAGGATATGAAGCTGATCGTCTACGCAGGTTCGCGGCTGATGACGGGCGATGAGATCGCCGTCGCCGTACTCGACTACTGTGCCGCCCTGGCCGACGCCGAGACCGCCGAGACGGTGGAGATCCCCGTCCTGACGACCGAAGGACATCGATCGCACGCGACGCTGCTCGTCGGTCCCTCCAGCCAGATCGTCGCGGAGGACATCGACAGCCCGTTCGAGGAGCTCGTCGATCCCCTAACCGTGCGACTGCTGCGCGACAAGACCAGGGTCCATCGGCCCGTTGCGGGCAGCTCCTCACACCGGGAGGAACAAGAGGACCCGTCCTGGGCGAACGAGTACTGACGCTCACGCCGTCGGCGCGCCTGACGGCGCAACGGCATCCCGAGGCGACAGGTCGGGCAGTGCGCGCGTTCCGAAGTCGTGTCGCAGCGCACTGAGCGCGGCCAGCCATCCGCAGAGCCCGTGCACTCCGGGTCCGGGCGAGACCGACGCCGAGGCCAGGTACACCCCCGGAATGGGCGTCCGCCAGGGCTCCGTGCTGAGCACGGGGCGGCGGATCAGCTGCGCCAGCGAGGGTGCGCCGGACGCGATGTCGCCCTCGACGTAGTTCGGATTGTGGTGCTCCACGTCCAGAGCGTGGCGCGAGCTGGTGGCGAGGATGGTGTCGCGGAATCCCGGGGCGAAGCGCTCGATCTGCCGGATCACCGCCTCGCGGCGATCGGCGGCGGACCCGGCCGGCACGTGCGTGTAGGCCCACAGGGTGTGACGACCGTCCGGTGCTCGGCCGGCATCGAAGAGCGACTGCTGGGCCACCAGGACATAGGGGCGATCCGGGAGGCGGCCTCGATTGACGTCGTTCTCGGCCAGCGTGATCTCCTTCCGTGTGCCGCCGACGTGCACGGTTCCGGCGCGGCGCAGCTCCGCGTTCGCCCAGGGCACGGGGTCACTCAGCGCGAAGTCGACTTTGGCGACGCCTCCTCCGTAGCGGAATCGCTCCATCGCCCGGCGATAGCGGTGCGGCATCGAAGTACCGGCCATCCGGACGAACGCGCGCGGAGTGACATCCAGCACCGTCACCGTCGATCGTGGCAGCTCGGCCAGCGACGCGACCTCGTGATCCGTGATCAGCTCGCCGCCGTGGGCGCGGATGTCGTCGACCATCGCATCGACGATCGCCTGACTGCCGCCGACCGGGATCGGCCATCCGCGGGCGTGCGCATACGCCCCGAGGACGAGCCCGGCCCCGGCCGCCGCGATGCTCGGCTGGGGGAGGATGGAGTGCGCCGCGACGCCGGTCAGCATCGCGGGGGCGGCATCCTCGCGGAACCGCGCGTTCCGGGCGAGGCTTCCCTGCTCGAGCGACCTCCTCGCGAACGCGAGGGCCAGCAGCGGGTCCGGCGGCATCCTCACGAGCGTGGAACCCGTGAAATCGGCCACACCGCTCGCGTGCCGCACGAGTGGCCCCATCATCCGGGCGTAGGCCTTGCCGTCCGTCCCCAGCTGTTCGGCGGTGCGCCCGAGATCCCGGTATGCGATGCCCGCCCGGCCGCCATCCAGCGGGTGGCCGAACGAGACCTCCGGGGTGACGAATTCCACTCTCCGTCGCAGCCCGAACTCGCGGAAGAAGCGAGATTCGAACGCCATCGGATGCACGGCTGAGCAGACGTCGTGCCGGTAGCCCGGCAGTGTGAGCTCGCGCGTGGCCGAGCCGCCTCCCAGCTGGTCGGCGCGTTCGTACACGCGGACGCGCAGACCGGCCCGGGCCAGAGTGACAGCCGCCGCGAGGCCGTTCGGTCCGGCGCCGACGACGACGGCGTCCAGCGCTGCTCGGCCGGCCGAAGCCGCGCTGCTGCTCACGCGGACTCCTCGTCATCGGCGATCTCACGCTCGGCCGTCGTCGGCTGCGCGGGAACGGCCATCCCCTCCGCCAGGTAGGCGAGCCGGTGGAGCGTCTCGGTGTTGCGCCAGTGAAGCCCCAGGTCGAGAAGCGGGGCGGGCACGAAGCGTCCTGGACCGGCCACCGCCTCCTCCTGCAGGCGGACCGCGGACCCCCGCCCGCGTGGCTGGACGTCGATCGTGACGCGCGCCTCACCGATCGGCCATCCCTTGGCCCGCATGACCATGCGTCGCGGCGGGTCGTACGCCTCGACCACCGTCACGTCATCGATCAGCGCGGGCCACGCTCCGAACGAATGGTGCAGGCGGGAACCCGCCTGCGGCCAGGCATCCTCGACTTCGCGCATGCGCGACGCCCCGACCACCCAGCACGGGTAGAGCCAGCCGTCGGCCAGAACGCGGAAGACATCCTCCGGCGTGCACTGCAGCATCCTCACGTTCCTTGACATGCTCACGCGCCCCTTTCGTCCCCGTCGTGCCGTGCGGCATCCTCACGTCTCATGCGCTCGCGGATGCCGCCCTCCACCGTGACGCCCGCCGCAACCGGGCGGTGGATCGCCCCCGTCGTCGGGGCGACGGGCGCACCCTTCCGCGATTCGGAGTCGGCCACTCGTGCAGAGAGCCGGTCGGCGAGAGCGGGCATGATGCGACCGGATGCAGCGCCGAGACGGGCTCGCGCGCCCACGCGGTGCTCCCTCTTCGGCTCAGCGCACGCCGCGACGATCGCGTCGACGACCGGCACCGGATCTTCCATCGTCGCCATCCGCAGCGTGCTGCCCGTGTAGTTGCCCGCGTGATCCCAGAAGGGCGTGTCGATCGCCCACGGCAGGATGGTGCTCACCCGGATGCTCTTGTCCATCCCGTCGAGGCGCAGCTCCTCCTGCAGGCACCGCCCGAACGTCGCAACGGCGGCCTTGGACGCCGCATAGGACGACTGGTAGGCGAGGGGCACATCGCTCTCGACCGAACCGACGTTGATCAGGATGCCCGCGCCCTGCGCCCGGAACTGCCGGAGTGCGGCATGCGCACCGTACATCAGCCCCGTGACGTTGACCTCGATGACCCGGGCGTGATCTTCGACCGGGATGTCCCAGAAGCTCCCCAGCGCACCGATCCCCACGTTGTTGATCCAGACGTCGATGCGGCCGAAGCGGTCGAGTGCGGCATCCGTGAGTCGAGCGATGGCGTCGGGGTCGCTGACGTCCGTCTCGACGGGCTCCGCCGTGCCGCCGGCCGAGGCGATCCGCTCGCCCAGATCGCGCAGCACCGGTCCGCGGCGCGCCGCGATCACGACGTTCGCGCCCCCCATCGCGAGCTTCCAGGCGGCGCCGCGGCCCACACCGCTCGAGGCGCCGGTGATCACGACGGTTCTGCCACGCACGTCCGCTTCATCAGCCATACCCACATCCTGCGAAGTCCGGATGCCCCTGGCACGGGCCTTGCCAAGGGATGCCGTTGCCGCTAGCGCCGGCAGCTCGCCGCGCCGGGCGGAGGGGTTGTGCGGCGCTGTCAACCCCCTCGGCAGCGTGCCACGTGCGTCCTACGGTGGCGGTCCGGCGTCGCACCGGGGCTCCCGCGTGCGCGGACGGAAGGAGACAGCAGTGACAGAGAACCGCACCCGGGGCCGGGCCAAGCGGCCGCGCACTCCGCTGGCAGGACCATACGGGCATCCGTTCCATCCGATCGTCGTCACGATCCCGATCGGCACTTGGACCGCCAGCGTCATCTTCGACATCCTGGGGCTTCTCTCCGAGGACCCGACGCCGTATGCGCTGGGTGCGCAGATCCTCATCGCCATCGGCATCATCGGCGCAGTGGTGGCCGCCGTGTTCGGTCTGCTCGACATGTCGCAGTTGGCCGCCGGCACGCCTGCGCGGCGCACCGCCCTCACTCACATGACCGCGAACCTCGTGGCCGTCGCCGTCTTCGCCGTCAGCTGGGCGGTGCGAGCGGCAGACGGGCACGACGAGGTGAGCGTGCTGGGAATGGTGCTGAGTGTGCTCGGACTGCTGATCGTCGGCTTCTCGGGCTGGCTCGGAGGCAAGCTCGCCTACCGCTACGGGGTCCGTGTCGCCGATGAGACGACTCAGGACGAGGGCTTCCGCTGATCGGCCCTCCGCCCCGGGCCGCCGAGCACTCACCGGTCGGCGACCGGCGTCGCAGCCGCTCGACCGACGGGCCCGTGATTCCGCTTTCGCGACTCGAGGTCATTGCGGGGTGCACCTTTCGAGTGCTGTCGACATCGGCTGATCCGGCGGATGCCGTCACCTACGTCCTCGTGCACGGGATCGGCGTCTCGCATCGATACCTCGCGCGGCTTCATGGCGAACTCGCACGGACGAGCACCGTCCATTCCGTTGATCTGCCGGGTTTCGGTGGGCTGCCGAAGCCGCCGGTGCCGCTCGGTGTTGCGGAGATGTCGGCGGCGCTGGTGTCGCTGCTGGAGCGCATCGGCGTGACACGCGCCGTGCTGGTCGGGCACTCGATGGGCACGCAGTGGGTCGTCGAGCTGGCTCTGCAGCGCCCGACGCTCGCCTCGCATGTCGTCCTCATCGGACCCGTCACCGACGACAGGCATCGCACCGCCCTCACCCAGTTCCTCGCGCTGGCGGTGGACACGCTGGGCGAGCCGATCGACGGCAACACGCTGGTGTTCGCCGATTACGTCCGATGCGGTCCGCGTTGGTATCTGCGCCAGCTGCGGGAGATGCTGAACTACCCGCTTGAGGAACGCGTGCGAGAGGTCGACGCGCCGCTCCTGATCGTTCGCGGTGGTCGCGATCCGATCGCCGGTATCGAGTGGGCTCGCCGCCTGCGCGACAAGGCGGTGTCGGCATCCCTCGTGGTCGTCCCCGGCCACCGCCACCTCGTTCAGCACACCGCGCCGCGCGCGGTCACCGGCGCCATCGCCGCCTTCCTGGAAAGAGTCCTCAGACACCGAGGGGAAGATCGGCTCCACGAAGGCTGATGTCTGCGAGTGCGACTTCGATCGGAGCCGCTGACTGAGCGGCCGGCGGTCAGTACTCGTCGAGCCCGCCCATGACGGCGGGCATCTCGCCTGTCCGGAATGAGGTGTCGCCGCTCGGATGCAGGGCGAGTTCGCGAGCCCTAAGGTCGGTGACCACGACGCGGTCGATCAGTTCGCGTTCGGACAGCCCCCCTTCGCTCACGCAATCCAGATCCACGAGCCATCCCAGCCGCAGCTGCACATGCGAGACCGCACCCGTCGCGAGTCGAAAGGGGATCTCGACAACGTCGACTGCCTGCACGCGTGCGAGAGCGAGCGCATAGCTGAGCACCGCATCCGCCACCGCGTCACCGGTGACGTACGTGCCTACGCGGGTGGTCAATGCCTTCATGAAGGGCTCCGAGAGTTCTTCAGCGGGTCGACGCTGCCGGGGTCCGGGGCAGTGAGGGCGGAACACGGTAGGCAGTGATGCCTCCGTCAACCGAGGGGGTTGACAGGACGCGATCCAAAGTGGGCGGCAGCCGCGTCAACCCACATAATGCCTCCCGCAAGAGTATGTCAACCCTTTCCTGGACCGGAAGGGCGGTTTGGGATGCTGAGTGCCACCACCTCGGTGCTCACTGGTTTGCGCATGGGAACCGGCGCATACTGAAGGCACGGCCCGACTCAGCGGGTCGCCCCGCCTCGCCGCGAGCCCACGACGCTGTTCCTGGGAGGGGATTCCGATGGGCAAATTCATCTACGACTCCATGGTCAAAGTTGATTTCGAGGACCGCCTCCTCGCTCATCTGCAGCTGGTGATCGGGGCGAAGCTGCGCCGGGGCGAATCATTCCACTTCACCTGGAAAGACGACACGAGCATCGGAGACGGTCGCACCGTGGTCTGGATCCACCCGCGCGTCTCGCTCGTCTACAAGTTCTACGGCAGTCGCCGGCCGACGATCAACCGGGCATGGGTCGAGGCGCTCCTCTATACGGCGAACTCCCCGACCGGCCTGTACGCCGTGCCGGAACCCGCAGAGGACGCCATGGCCGGCATCGCCGACCTGCTGACCCAAGGCGAGACCCATGAAGCGCATTGACCTGCACTACGGCGGCCACCTCTACAGCGTCGGAGGACGTGAACTGGCCGACCTGCAGGAGGAAATCAGCTCCTATCACGACAACGGGGGCTGGCTGCTGGTCAACGACGGCGAGGGCGCACGGCGTGATGCGTATCTCTGGCTGACGCGCGGCTCGTCCATCGCCCTCGTGCCGATCCCCGAGGATCCAGGGGACCGATAGTCAGCACCGGCGCGGGGCGTGTGTGCCTCAGCCCTTCATCCCACTCGTCGCGACACCCTGCATGATCTGCTTCTGGCCGAGGAAGAAGATGATGATCATGGGGATCGTGGCGATGACGCTCGCCGTGATGATGATCTCCCAGTGCCACTCCCCGCCGAAGCCGAACTGGTCGACGAGCGATTTGAGCCCGCGCGGGACGGTGAAGGTCGACGAATCGCGCAGGTAAATGAGCGCCCGCATCAGGTCGGTCCACACGGCCTGCACCTCGAACACCAGCGTCACGGCGAGCGCGGGCTTGGTCAGCGGCAGCGCGATGCGCCAGAAGACGGCCCATTGCGACGCCCCGTCCACCCGCGCCGCCTCGAACAAGTCGCGGGGCAGCCCCAGCATGAACTGCCTGATGAGGAAGATGTAGAACGCGCTGCCGAACAGGTTTCCGGCCCACAGCGGAGTGAGTGTGCCGACCATCCCGAGCGAATTCCAGATGAGGAACGTGGGAATCATCGTCACGGCGCCGGGCAGCATCATCGTCGCCAGGACCAGCCCGAACAGCGCTCCGCGCCCCCGGAACCGGAAGTAGGAGAAGCCCCACGCCACCATGGCACTCGAGATGGTGACCGTCACGGCAGCGAGCACCGTCACGATGAGGGTGTTCAGCAGCCAGAGGCCGAGCGGCGCCTCACTCCACACATTGATGTAGTTGTCGAACGTGAAGGTCTCGGGGATCAGCTTGTTGTCGAAGACTTCGCCGCGGGGCTTGAACGACGCGCTCACCAGCCACACGAAGGGGTAGGCGAAGACCACCCCGAGCACGGAGAGCGCGGTGATGACGACCACCCGCTTGATGCGCTTGGCGGTCTTGCGCTTGCCCGCGTCCCGCGGCTCCGGGTCGCGGGGCTTCAGGAGCGGAGCGTTCGTGGCGCGCTCCGCGTTGGTGATCTCACCGCTCGGGTCCGGCTCCTGCTCGAAGTCGCGATCCGGGGTGCCGGCCGGGACGCCGGCGGGAAGGATGCGGCTCATCTCGGGGCCTCACCTTCGTAGTAGACGAAACGTCGCGAGACGATCAGCTGCACCGCGGTCACGATCATGATGAGTGCGAAAAGCAGCCAGGCCATCGCGGAGGCGTAGCCCATGTTGAGGAACTCGAACGCCTGCTGGAACAGATAGATGGAGTAGAAGAGCGCCGCATCGTTGCTGTAGGTGGTGTTGCCCGCGCCGAAGAACGCGGTGTAGGCCTCGTCGAAAGTCTGCAGCCCCGCGATCGTGTTGACGATGATGATGAAGAACAGCGCCGGGCTGATCATCGGCAGCGTCACGCTGATCGCCTGACGCCAGAAGCCGGCACCGTCGATACGGGCCGATTCGTACAGTTCCTCGGGGACGTTCTTCAGCGCAGCGAGAAGGATGATCACGGAGGCGCCGATCGTCCACAGGCTCATCACGATCAGGCCGGGCTTGATCCACGCAGGGTCGGTGGTCCACGACGGGCCGTCGATGCCGAACCATCCGAGGACCGTGTTGATCAATCCGTTCTGGCCGTTGAACAGCAGCAGGAACAGAATGCCGACCGCCACCGGCGGCGTCATCTTCGGCAGGAAGAAGATCGTGCGGAAGAACCCGGCCGATCGAGCGGCTCGCTGCAGCAGCAGCGCCAGCATCAGCGAGACGACCACATAGAGCGGAACCTGGACGGCCGTGAAGAAGAACGTGTTGCTCAGCGAGAGCGCGATCTTCGGGTCGTCGAACAGCTGAGCGTAGTTCTCGAATCCGACCATGTTCGGATCGTTGATGACGTCGTAGTCCGTGAAGGACAGGTAGGCGCTGTAGATCAGGGGCCATGCGGTGAAGATCACGAATCCAAGGAGCCATGGCGAGAGGAACAGCAGGGCTGACCCCACATTCCGGCGAGCCGCCCGCCGCCGCGACCGTCGCCGCCCGCCCTCGTCGGATCCCTGAGCAGCCAGTGGCTCGTGGACCGCCGCCTGGGCGGACACCGTCACTCCTTTTCCTCGAGGTCGGCCCACGCCTCGTCGAGTGCCGACTGCGCCGCGGTCTGCGCTGATGCCAGTGCGTCCTCAGGGGAGGCCTGACCGTTCAGCACCGAGTTCACGGCATCCTGAAGCGCTGTCTTGAACTCCGCGTCCGCAGGATTGGCCGGCAGCGCGAAAGTGTTCTCATTCGCTTCGTACATCATGGCGACGGCGGTGTCCCAGGGCTCGCCTCCAGAGGTGACCATGCCCTGGATGAGCTTGTCGGCCTCGGCATTTCCGGTCAGGACGCCGGTGAAGGGTTTCCCTTCTTCGTTTCGCAGCTCCAGCCGCGCGTTCGCGGCCGCCTCCCACGCGTCGACGGTGGTCATCGCGCGTGCCCAGCGGCACGCCGCCTGGGGGTTGCCGCTTCCGGCGGGCAAGGCCCATGCGGACCCGGTCGAGTAGGCCAGGGTGGCTCCCTGCCGGTCCTTCACGGTGTCGAACGCCATCGGCGCGTCGGGCGATACGTCGCTCAGCACGTTCACGTACCACTGCTCGAACGGCATCGCGCCAAGCGTGTTCGTCGCGAACTGGTTGCCTTCGCCGAAGAAGTCCGCCGCGTCGCGGTAGGCCTTGACCGCTGCGAACCCCCCCTGCGCGTCGTAGATCGACACGGCCCACGTCAGTGCTTCGAGGACCGCCGGGTCATCGAGCTGCGCGGTGCGGCCGTCCTCGCTGATCAGGTCGACGCCGTTCGCCTTCGCCCACAGCGGGAGGAACTCGGGCAGCTTGGAATCGTAGCCGATGACAGAGACCTTGCCGCCTTCTTCCTTCATGAGTGCTTCGGTGGCCGCACTGATGGCCTCCCAGCTCGAGCCGTTCACGTCTTCGATGCTCAAGCCGGCCTGGTCGAGCAGGTCGGCGTTGGCCATCGTCAGCTGCACCGTGTTGAACTCGGGGATGCCGTATACCTGGCCGTCCAGCGTCACCTGGTCCAGCGCCGGTTGGACGAATGCCGACGTGTCGATGCCCTCGCCTTCGATGCAGCGGTCGAGCGGGAGGATGGCGCCGCGTGCGGCAAGCGACCCGATCTGGTCACGGGGCGCGTAGATCAACTCGGGCGGTTCGCCCGAGGCGACGGCCGAGAGGAACTGCTGAACATCGAAGCCACCCTCGACCATGTTCACGTCGACGTCGCCGAGGGCCTCCTCGGCCAGCTCCATCCGCGTCGTCCCCAGCTCATCCGGGTCACCGAAGCCCGTCACCGTCATGGTGCCCGAGAGCTCGGCATCCGCATCATATTCGGCGTCCGAGTCGTCGGATCCGCCCGTTCCCACAGCGCAGCCCGTGACGAAGACGAGGCACGCTGCGCCGGTGAGCGCGGCGGCCGTGATTCGGCGTGAAGATCTCATGTTCGAACCTCCGAGAAGTGAGCGGTGGCGCTGACGATACGTTCGCCGGCCGCCCTGGCAGAGGGGCTTGACGCATCGCTCCGGCGAAGCTAGCCGGACCGCTGGCGCCGATTCAGCGCAGGCGGCCGAAGGTGGCGTCGATGTCCGCCATCTCCATGGCCGCTGTGGCCTCGATCAGCGCCAGAAGGTCCTTGTCCGCGCCCGGCGAGAATTCCTCGAAGCGCTCCGGAGAGATCACCGAGGGCACCCCTTCCGGAGCCTGCTCGGTGGCGTCCAGCGTGGTGCCGTCCTTGGAGGGCGACATGCCCTGGAAGATCTTGCCCGCCTCGGACTGCGCGTCCAGGTCGAAGGAGTACTGCTTGCTCTGCAGTCCGAGCTCGAGCAGCCGCTTCACCTCGGGAAAGCTCTCAGCGTTCGTCTTGGGAATCGGTAACGCGACGTTCCAGTTGACCCCGAGTGTCTCGAGGGCCTGTGCGTACGCGTTCTCGTGCGCCTGGTCGCGGACGATCAGGTACGCGATCGTCGAGCGCGCCGACTTGTTGTCGGTCATCTCGTACAGGCGGCACTTCTGCAGGCGTCCGGTCGATTCGAGCATCAGGTTGTAGAGCAGATCCAGCACCAGGTTGCCCGAGTTGTAGACGTAGCTGCCGCTCCACGGGTTGCCCGCGGCGTCCACCGGCAGGGCGCCCTGGGCGCCGACCAGATAATGGTGGATGTTGCTGTGGTCGAGGGCGATGTTCAGCGGGGTCGCACCGCGTGCGCCGGGTGCATCGACCGGGCCGGTCTTCTTGCCCTGATAGGCGGGGGAGCCGTCGAGCAGGCGCGCGATCGTCGTGCCGATGAGCTCCACGTGGCTGATCTCCTCGGTGCCGATGCCCTGGATCAGGTCACGGTACGGCTTGCCTGCGGGGCCTCGGAAGTTGATGCTCTGGAACAGGTACTGCATCATCGTGCGCATCTCGCCGAACTGGCCGCCCAGTCCCTCTTGCAGAGCGTTGGCGGCGGCCGGATCGGGCTCGTCCTGCTCGATCTCGTTGATCAGTCGCTGCACGTGGAAATACATGGCTGCCTCCTGGGCGGGTCGCGTTGGTACGGCCACCCTCCGAGCGTCCGGCGGTCGCCGTCCCGGGGGTGGACACCGCCCTGGCCCGGGCCCTACGATCCCGCGCGCGACCAGCGGCATCCTCAGCGCGACACTGCCCACGAGGCGACCCATTATGCACGGTCGGCCCGCTTTGGCAAGGGGCCCGTGGAACGCCGTCTGTGGGCGTACAACTGTGGTCAACCCGGCCACACCGCCGGTCATCGAGAGGATCAGCATGTCAGAGAGTTATGGGCAGACCGTGCCGACCGACACCACCTCGAGGGACGGGAACAGCTCGCTCGAGACGGCCAAGCACGAGGCCGGCGACCTGAAGGACACCGCTGTCAACGAAGCGGGTCACGTCGCCGAGACCGCCAAGGGCGAAGCGAAGGCTGTCGCTCAGGAAGTCAAGTACCAGGCGAAGGATCTCTTCGCCCAGACCCAGCGCGAGCTCAAGGACCAGGCGCAGGTCCAGCAGCAGCGCGTCGCCTCCGGTCTTCGCTCCATGAGCGACGAACTGGACTCCATGACCGCGAGCGCGCAGAACCCGGGAATGGCCTCCGACCTTCTCCGCCAGGCATCCAGTCGGATGGCCGGTGCGGCGACGTGGCTGGGCGACCGCGACCCCGGGTCGCTGCTGTACGAGGTGAAGTCGTTCGCGCGGCGCCGGCCGGGCACCTTCATCATCGGGGCGGCCATTCTCGGCGTCGTCGCCGGCAGGCTGACGCGCGCGCTCGCCGCCAACGCGTCGGATTCGTCCAACGCCACTCCCGGTTCGAGGACCGCGGTGACCGCGGGACCGACGTATGCCGGCACCGGAATGCCGCAGACGAGCGCGCAGCTGTATGCCACCCCGCCCACTGTGGAGGAGACCCCGGTGTACACCCAGTCGGCGGCGACGCGCGGAACCGATGTGCCGGGAAGGGAAGTGGGCGATGTCCGATCCGACTCCATCTGAAGTCAAGGCGGCCAACACGTCGCTGGGTGACCTCCTCGGCGAGGTGACCCGAGACCTGTCGACCCTGATCCGTCAGGAGATGGCGCTGGCCAAGGCCGAGATCAGGGAGTCGGCCGGTAAGGCCGCCAAGGGCGCCGGCATGCTGGGCGGCGCGGCATACGGCGCGGGCATGGCCGTGCTGTTCCTGTCGATCGCCCTCTGGTGGGCGCTCGGGGACCTGATGGGCCTCGGATGGTCCGCCGTGGTGGTCGCAGTGCTCTGGGCGGTGATCGCTCTGATCCTGTACTCGATCGGGCGCAACCAGCTCAAGCAGGTCGAAGGGGCCCCGCAGACCGTGGAGTCCCTGAAAGAAATCCCCGACACGTTGAAGAGAAATGAGGAGAACCGATGAGCAATTCACCCGACGCGATCCGCGCAGACATCGAACAGACCCGGCGGGAGCTCGGCACCGACGTGGACGCGCTCGCCGACAAGGTGACCCCGTCCAAGATCATGGACCGCCAGACGGGCAAGGTGAAGGAGGCCTTCGGCTCTCTCCGCAATCGCGTCATGGGAGCGGCCGATGACGCCGGTTCCCGGGTGTCCGATGTGGGGGACGGCATCGCCGACGCGAAGGACCGGGTCGTGGCCAAGGCTGAGGGCAACCCCATCGCCGTCGGCCTCATCGCCTTCGGCGCCGGGTTGCTGGTCTCCTCACTGATCCCGGCCTCCGAGAAGGAGAAGCAGATCGCCGCGGACGTGAAGGATCAGGCCCAGCCGCTCGTCGGCGAGGTCACGGATGCCGCGAAGCAGGTCGGCGAGCACCTGAAGGAGCCCGCCCGCCAGGCGGCGGAATCGGTCAAGGCGACGGCGACCGACGCGGTCGACTCGGTGAAGGCCGACGCGCAGTACGCGGCCGGCGAGGTCAAGGACCAGGCGAACGCTTCGAAGCAGAACGTCTCGAACGCGTAGCACAGCGACCGGCGCGCAGCGAAGCGGCGGGGACCGCAAGGTCCCCGCCGCTTCGCCGTCGTCGCACACCGACCCCCGCATCCCATGAAGGAGCAGCAATGAAGGCACTGACCTGGCAGGGCAAGCGCAAGGTGACGGTGGAGGAGGTGCCCGATCCGTTCATCCAGGAGTCGACCGACGCGATCGTGGGGATCACATCCACCGCGATCTGCGGATCGGATCTGCACCTGTACGAGCTGTTCGGTCCGTTCCTCGACGCGGGCGACATCCTCGGCCACGAGCCGATGGGCGTCGTGGTCGAGGTGGGTGCCGACGTCACGTCGCTCGCCGTCGGCGACCGCGTCGTCGTCCCGTTCAACATCGCCTGCGGCCACTGCTTCATGTGCACCCGCGGACTGCAGTCACAGTGCGAGACCACCCAGGTTCGCGAGTACGGCAGCGGTGCCGCGCTGTTCGGGTACACCAAGCTCTACGGGCAGGTCCCCGGCGGGCAGGCGGAGTACCTCCGTGTGCCGCTGGCCGATCACAACCACATCAAGGTCGGCACCGATCTGCCCGACGACCGGTACCTCTATCTGAGCGACATCCTGCCCACGGCGTGGCAGGGCGTCGAGTACGCGGACGTGCCCGACGGCGGCACACTGGCCGTCATGGGGCTCGGGCCGGTCGGGCAGTTCGTCTCGCGAGTGGGTGCGCTTCGCGGCCTTCGCGTCCTGGCGGTCGACCCGGTGCCCGAGCGCCGGGAGATGGCGGGACGTCACGGCGTCGAGACGTTCGACCTGACGGACACGGTCGTGCAGGAGCTCCGGGATCTCACCGAGGGGCGCGGTGCAGACGCGGTCGTCGACGCCGTCGGACTCGAGGCGCACGGCGACGGGGGAGTGCGATTCGCCCAGAACGCGATCGGCCTGCTTCCGGACGCTGTCGCGCGCCCGCTCATGGAGAACGCCGGGGTGGACCGCCTCGCCGCCCTCTATGCCTGCATCGACGTGGTCCGCCGCGGCGGCACGGTGTCGCTGAGCGGCGTCTACGCGGGGGACGCCGACATCCTTCCGATGAAGACGCTGTTCGACAAGCAGGTCAGCCTGCGCATGGGCCAGTGCAACGTGAAGCGGTGGGTGTCGGACCTCATGCCGCTCGTCGAGGATCCCGCCGACCCGCTGGGCGTGATGGATCTGGCGACTCACCACGTTCCGCTGGCGGAGGCGCCCGGCCTGTACGAGACGTTCCAGAAGAAGGAGGACGGCTGCATCAAGGTGGTCCTCCGCCCGGAAAGCTGATCGTGCGGGATGATTCGGCCGTGACATATTCGTTATCTTCACGTACGGTAGGGGAGTCCACAGGCGAGAAGCCCGCCGCCGGACGCCATTCGGGTTCTGCCTCTCCGGCTCGTCATCCGAACGGTCAACCCGCATCCGTGCCCCGACATCGGTTGCCGACGAGCCGGGCGCTCCGGCGCCGAGGCGCCGGAGGGTTACTTGGCTGAAGAACTCGACTCGTCCCCGAACGAGTCCGCGCAAGACCGTACCGACGTCGCGCTCCGCGCGCGGTCCGCGCCCGTCACACGCGGCGCACGCCGGCCGGCGTCCGCCGCGAGGCGCAGTGAGGCGCCCCCGGCGCGCCCGAAGACAGCCGGCAAAGGCCGCGCGATCAATTCGCTCAAGAGCCTCGGCGCTCTGGCGATCGTCGGCGGCCTCGTCGCGGCGGTGGCGCTTCCCGCCTACGGCGCCTGGCGGCCGGCGGGGGAAGCCGTGACGCTTCAGCAGATCGCCGCTGAAGACGCGCAGTCACTCGTCGTGAGTTCCGAATCGGCGACCGACGGCCTCGAGCGCGGCAGCTATTCGGCGACCACGCCCGAGGAGATCGCACAGAAGAAGGCCGAAGAGGCCGCAGCAGCCGCGGCGGCTGCGGCGGCTGCCGCGGCGGCCGAAGCGGCGGCCGCACGAGCTCGTGCCACCGCGGAGGTCGCCTCGTCCGCGCCGGTGGGTGTCAGCATGGTCTCGCCGGGCAGCGGCGAGGTGCGCTGGCCGATCCTGAACTTCACCCTCGGTCGCGGCCTCTGGGATTCCGGCTACCACCAGGGCGTCGACCTGCTCGCCTCGTGCGGGGAGCCGCTCTACGCGGCGGCTGCAGGTACGGTGCGCGTCTCGCAGGAGAGCTACGGCGGATACGGCGTAGCGGTCACGATCGACCACAATCTCGCCGGCCAGGCCGTGGACACCCTCTACGGTCACATGACCTACGGCAGCCGACAGGTGTCGGCCGGCCAATACGTCGAGGCCGGTCAGATGATCGGGCTCGTGGGTTCTACCGGAAGCTCCACCGCCTGCCATCTGCACTTCGAAGTGCACATCAACGGCGGCGTCGTCGACCCGTGGGCATGGCTCCAGGCCAACGCCGGCTGAGGAGCCCGTCGGAGCCTGAGCCCGTCGAAGCCCGAGCGGTCGGCTCTCAGCCCGGCTGAACGCGGTTCTCGAACGACGCCGCGAGAGCCGTGAGGGTAGTGGCGCGTTCCCTCATCGCCATGCGGCGGAGTATCGGCGTGGCCATTCGGTACAGCCCGTGAGTGTGCATCTTCGCGTGATGACGCACGAGCGTGCTCTCGCCGTCGACCGATTCGAGCGCATACCCCGGCCACCCCTCGAGCCGGAGCTTGCCTGCCTTGGATCTGTCCCACCAGTGGTACACGAGCGTCCGAGGCGGCTCGAACTCCGCGACCTCACCGGGAGTCGGTCCAGCGGACGTCTCGTCCAGATACGTCGTCCCGACCGTCGTCGGCCCCGGCGAGGTCTTCCGAGTCCGTCGAAGCATGCTGCCCTTCTTCGGCATCCATTCGTTGTGTCCTTCGATGTCGGCCAGGCGAGCGAACACGTCTTCGATGGGCGCCTGGACCGTGCGCGACAGCTCGAACTCGATCACACCCATGACAGCAGCTCGGTGCGCCGTCAGGAAGACAGCAGCGCGAGGAGCTGCGCCTTGGTGTATCGGGAGAAGCCGGCGTGTCCCGCGTCGCGGGCACGGGTGCGCAGCTGCAGCACCGTCAACGACGAGAGATCTTCCGTCGTGGGTGTGCGTGTGGGCACGGCCGGCAGGGCCGACTCGTCTGAAACGCCGTCGGCAGGCTCGATGCCGCTCGTCTCGATGACCGCGTGCAGTGGTTCCGTCGTCGCGTTCTGGTCGCCAAGAGAATCAGCCTTCGCCGACGTGGCGACGACCGGCTCACTCTGGGCGTGCTTCGCCTTCCTGGAGGCCGACTTCTTCGCCGCTCCGGCTTTCTTCCCGGCTGCCGACTTCTTGGCCGCCAGCTTTCCCTCCGCCTTGTCCGCGGCCTTCTCCACTCGGTCGATCGCGGCGGCGGCCCTCTTCTGTACCTTGCGCGGATGACGCACGATCGTCTTCTTCGACGCTCGCGAGGCCTCCTTCGCCTCCTCGGCGAGGGCCCGCAGCTTCTTCGCGTCCTTCGTCGGAAGCGTTCTGCTCAGCCGCTTCGCGTTCTTCGCGGCCGCGGCGGCAGCATCCAACGCGGACTCGGCCGCCTTCGCGGCCTTCGTCTTCTTCGCCATAGTGAACCTGCTCAATCCTCGGTGTCGGAGCACGCGGAACGGCGTCTCCCTGCGGGCACAAAGGTACAGGTGACAGGAACGAAGTCGGCCGCACCGAGCACCGGGCGACCTGAGGGCGCACTATGTGGTGCCAGAACCTGGTCCCGGAATGGAGGGCGGCTGCGCCGGCGGCGAGTATGCAGTCCCGGGCTGCACCGGCTCTGAAGCCACATCTGCGGGCAGCTGCGGGGCGATGGTCGCCTCCGTGGGGAGGTGCCAGGGCCGCTGACGTTGGAACTCCAGCAGCTGGGCGCCGAGGCCGAAGAACACCATCGCGAGCCACACCAGGATGTTCAGCCATGGGATCTGCAGCGCGATGATGAGGATCACGCCACCGACGAGCGATTTGACCACCGGATGCTGGTTGCCCCGGAAGATGAGGCGGCCGATGTAGTACGCGCTGTACACGAAGGTCGCGAGGACCAGCAGGGTCCACACCAGCAGGCCCGCCAGCGCGAGAGGGGCGCCGATGATCGTGACGGCGAGGAACAGCAGCCCGATGGGAACCGCGATGGACGCGACGAACCCCACGAGCAGCGCCTTCCAGGGAGAGGGGACGAGGTGATCAGTGACCCGGTGCAGCCAGCGCGGGACGAGCAGACCCGCGAGGAGGGTGATCAGGCTCAGGGCGACGAGAGCGTAGAAAACCCCGAGGGCCCAGCCGATGAACACCGCCCAGGGCGAGACCTCCACCCGGGGGGTCTGCGGAGGGTCGACCCGCTCCACTGCGCCGGCGACCGCTCCGTCTGCGATGCGCGCGTCGTCGTCGCTCACATACGTCACGCTGCCGCCGACGGATCCGTCGATGATGAGACGCCCCACGCTCACAAGCACATCGCGGCCGACGGCGCCGGCGATGCTGACTCTGCCTGCAGCGGCAACGACGTCCTTGCCCAGTGAGCCCGTGTCGCGGACCGTGAAGTTCGAAGCGAAGACCGTCCCGCTCCGGGAAACCTCGCCGCTGATCGAGACGTCCTGTCCGGCGAGGCGCACGTCGCCGTCCACCGTGCCGGAGATCGTGATGGTCTGAGCTGCGGCGATGACGTCACCCGTCACATGCCCGCTGACGGTGACGCTCTGCCCCGAGGCGTACACGTCACCGTCGATGTCACCTGAGACGTCGACGAACACACCGGTGTAGAACTGGGGGCCTTCGCGATCGTCCGCGGTCGAGGCGGAAGCGAGGCCGGAGTGCGGGGTGGCGGTGGCGGCGACCGCCGCGGCACCCGTGCCGAGTGTCAGGATGCCGACAGCGAGGATCACGGCCAGCGAACGGCACACACGCGCCCGAGCGTTCATCGCGAGACCTCCATCGAATGCATGCGCAGCAGAATGACCATGGGTCCACTCTGTGGGGCTGGGCCCGCCTGCCGTAGGGCCATAGGTCCCGTGCCCTGTCGCGCCGCACGCCCGTCGCCGAGCCGCAGGCAGGTTGCGGCGACGAGAGAGCGGCGGGTCCGGTTCCCTCGGAAGGCGGGACGAAGGTCCCTGTTGTCACCGGAGTGCGTGCCGGACCATGGGTACCCCGAGCAAGCGGGAGTGCCTAGGAGGCAGAATGCGCGCATTGGTATACAAGGGCCCTGGTTCGATCGTCTGGCAGGAGATGCCGGATCCGCGGATTCAGAATCCGACCGACGCGATCGTCAAGATCGAGACGACGACGATCTGCGGGACGGATCTGCACATCCTCAAGGGGGATGTCGCCACGGTGCAACCCGGACGCATCCTCGGTCACGAAGGGGTCGGCGTCGTCACCGAGGTCGGTGAGGCTGTGACCGAGATCGCGGTCGGAGACCGTGTCATCGTCTCGTGCATCTCGGCCTGCGGAAAATGCGGCTACTGTCTCGAGGGCATGTACTCCCACTGCCTCGCCGACGAGGGCGCTTCAGGGATCGGCTGGATCCTCGGACATCTCATCGACGGCACACAGGCCGAATACGTTCGAGTGCCCTTCGCCGAGACCTCGTTGCACAAGGTGCCGGAGGGCGTTGCGGCCGAAGACGCCGCGATGATCAGCGACATTCTTCCGACGGGTCACGAGATCGGCATCAGATACGGCGGGGTCAAGCCGGGCGATGTCGTCGCGGTCATCGGCGCCGGCCCCGTCGGCCTCGCCGCGATGACGACCGCCGCCCTCTACGGACCGAGTCGGGTCATCGCGATCGACATAGACGCCAACCGGGTCGAGCAGGCGAAGCGATTTGGCGCAAGCGACGGCGTCGTCTCGTCGGACGCGGACTGGAAGGAGCAGGTCATCGCCCTCACCGACGGTCTCGGAGTGGATGTCGCCATCGAGGCTGTCGGCGTGCCGGTGACGTGGGACATGTCGCTGGCGATCGTACGGCCGGGGGGCCACGTCGCCAACGTCGGCGTTCACGGCAAGCCGGTGAATTTTCCACTCGAAACGGCGTGGATCCAGAACCTCACGATCACGACCGGGCTTGTCAACACCGACACATCGCGCATGCTCATCAAGCTGCTCGCGCAGGGGAGACTCGACGTGGGCGGCTTCATCAGCCACCGCTTCTCACTCGACGACATCATGAACGCCTACGACACCTTCGGCCGCGCGGCCGAGACGAAGGCGCTCAAGGTGATCCTCACGGCCTGATCGCTGCGGCGGACGCTCTGGGGACGAGGGCTAAGCTCGCCCTGGCGGGCCTGGCGTCCCTGCGCAGACCCGTCGGATCCAAGTGAGAGGCCAGGGTGTCCAATCACGGGGCTGACAACAGCATCGCTCGAGACGGGTTGTCCGAGACGTCGACGGATGCGTATCGTCTGACCGAAGAAGAAGCGCTCGCCCGGTTCGACGCCAGTCGCGAGGGATTGACCGACGACCAAGTGGTTCGACACCGCGCCGAGTACGGTGACAACGTCGTTGTGCGCGTGAAGAGCGAGTCCTTGCTGCTGCGCTATGTACGCCAGTTCAAGGACTGGATGATCATCCTCCTCCTCGTCTGCGCCGCGATCACCGCTTATCTGGGCGACGCTCTGACGTCCGGCGTGCTTCTGCTGCTCGTCCTGCTCAACACCTCGATCGGCTTCTTCCAGGAATACCGCTCCGGAAAGACCATGGAGGCGCTTCAACACCTGTCGCAGTCGCAGAGCCAGGTGATGCGGAACGGCAGACTCACGGAGGCAGACTCGACCGAGCTGGTCGCAGGGGATGTCGTCCGCCTGGTGGAAGGCGCATCTGTACCGGCAGACATCCGACTGATCGAGGCGAGTGCGTTCTCCACGAACGAGTTCGCCCTGACCGGCGAGAGCGATCCGACGCGGAAATATTCGCATGCCATCGTGACCGAAGTGATGGTCGCGGAGCGGCACAATACGGCCCACGCCGGGACGACGGTAGCAACTGGCGAGGCGCTCGGCGTGGTGGTCGCCACAGGTACCCATTCCGAGCTCGGACGCATCGCCCAGCTCACCCAATCCGCGCCACGGACGACGAGTCCGCTTCAGCGTGAGATGGGACGCATCGGCCAGATCATCACCTACGCGGCGTTCGGCCTGGCTCTGGTGCTGCTCGTTGTGGCGGTATGGGCTGACCTGCCTTGGCACGAGGCCGTGCTCTTCGCAGTCGGATTTGTGAGTGCGGTGATCCCGCAGGGGCTCCCCGCCGAGGTGAACACCGCGCTGGCGGATGCCGCTGCCGCACTCGCCAAGCGCAAAGCTCTGGTGAAGCGGCTGAGCGCGGTGGAGACCCTAGGGTCGACGCAGGTGATCTGCACCGACAAGACGGGCACTCTGACGAAGAACGAGATGACCGTCACCGAAATGATGGTCGCGGGCCACGAATATGTCGTGCGCGGCATCGGCTACGCGCCGACGGGGACGATCGAATGCGTGTCGCCCGGTCTCTTTCCCGAGACTGAGCGCGATCGTGAGCGCCTCGTGGCGTTCCTGCGCACAGGCGCTTTGGCGAGCAACGCGCGACTCATCCCGCCCGACGAGGATCATCCGGGCTGGCACATTCTCGGAGACCCGACTGAGGGGGCGCTGCTCACAGCGGCGGCGAAGGCCGGGATAGACCTTCGCCGCGAGAGAACCGACGCGCGCAAGGTTCGCGAGTTCCCGTTCGATTCGGCTCGCAAGCTCATGACGGCCATCCGGCAGGGGTCTGATGGGATGCTGACGGCGTATGTGAAAGGCGCACCTGAGTCGGTCACCGCCCGAGCGAGTCACATCGACGACGGTGAGACGGTGCGTCCGATCACGGAAGCCGATCGCGAGCAGTTCCTCGCGATCCACTCTGCGAAATCGGATCGCGGACTGCGCAACCTCGCGTATGCCGTGCGCACGGTGGACGCCGAGGCGGTGGCCACGATCAATCCCGGACATGTCGAGACCGACCTCATTCTGCTGGGCCTCGTCTCAATGGTCGACCCGATTCGGGACTCGGTGCCCGACGCAATGCGCCGCGCGTTGGATGCGCGCATCAAGGTGAACATCGTCACCGGCGATTTCTCTCGTACGGCCGAGGCGATCGCCCGCCAGGCAGGACTCGATCGCGATGGCGGCCTGGTGATCGTCAGCGGCGCGGATCTCGTCGCCATGAGCGACGAAGATGTCATCTCGCTGGCGATGGCAGGAGGGGTGGTCTTCAGCCGCGTCGATCCGGCGGACAAGACTCGAATCGTGGACTTGGTCAAGCGGTCGGGACATGTCGTCGCCGTCACCGGTGATGGGATCAACGACGCCCCCGCACTTCGGCATGCGAGCATCGGCGTCGCGATGGGGGTTTCGGGAACCGACGTCGCGAAGGAGGCCGCCGAGATCGTCCTTCTCGACGACAGCTTCTCGACGCTCGTGCGGGCGGTCGAACAAGGGCGCGTCATCTATGCGAACATCAGCAAGGGCGTGATCAGCTGCCTCACCTCCAACGCCGCGGAACTCGTCGTCAATATCGCGAGCCTGTTCCTGGCGACGATCGCCGGGCTGCCCCTCGCGATCAACGTGCTGCAGATCCTCGCGATCGACCTTCTCGGTGAACTGCTGCCGATCGCCGCGCTGGGCCGCGATCCTGAGCAGGGGCGAGTGATGACTCAGCCACCGCGCGACCCGAGGCTGCACATCCTCAACGCGCACAGCATCCGCGACCTGCTGTCCGCGGGCTCGGTCATGGGCCTGCTGGCTATCGCCAACTTCCTGCTGATCTTCAACCGCTCCGGATTCGATCCGTTTGCCGGAGAGGTTCCCGCGTCGGTCGTCGCGCACGCGACCACCATGACTTATGTGACCGTACTCGTCTGCCAGCTCTTCAACATCACTCAGCGGCGCAGCGGCCGCGGATTGTTCACGCGCTACACGATCTCGAACCCGACCTACTGGATCGCATGCCTGGCAGGCGTCGGCATCATGCTCGCGATTGTGTATGTGCCCTGGCTGCAGTCGATGTTCAAGACCGGCCCGCTCGATCCGGTCGATTGGGCCTTCGTGGCAGTCGCCGCCGCCATCTTCGTCACGTTCGGCGAGCTTTCCCGGCTGGTTCGGGAACGCAGGATCCAGACCGCGGGTGGCGCGTGAAGGCGAACCGAGACCGGCGAGAGCAAGGGACCTACGGCCCTACTGTCGCGACACCAGCCGGCGAAGGATGGGAGCAGGAGAGAGGGGAAAGAGATGACCGACCGCAACTACACGCTTTTCGTGGCTGCATACGACGACGAGGCTTCCGCGCAGGCGGATTTCACCACCATCAAGGAATTGGACGATGTGGCCGTCGTAGCCGCTGTGGTTCTCTCGCGTGACGCCGATGGCAAGGTCGAGGTAAAGGAGCACGGTGGCGGGCTCATCACACGCGGCACGGCGATCGGAGCGGTCGGTGGGCTCGTCGTAGGACTGTTCGCCCCGCCCTTGCTGCTCTCGGGAGTCGTCGGAGCCGGAATCGGTGCTGGAGTCGCGAAGATCGCCAAGCACCACGACGAGAAGAAGCTGGGCGTGGACGCGCAGGAGTGGCTCCCTGCCGACTCTTCGGCGATCGTGGCCGTCGTCGACGACCTCTACCTGGATCGTATCGACGCCGCGTTCGAGCAGGCGACGAAGAGGATCAGCAAAGCCATCGACAAGGGCGACTACGACGAGGTCGTGAAGGCGGTCAACGAGGGCGACGAGAAGATCGTCGAAGCGATCAATTCCTGATCCACCCCGTCACGACCCCGTCTTCGGACACCGCACACCAGCCGGGGGACCTTCGCCTCTATCGCCGACAGCGAGGATGGACTGGACTAGCTTCATCGAGGCAGTTGAGGGCTTCGGGACCCTCACGCAACGCATTGTGCGCCTCGAAGGCCTGTGCGGATTCCGGGGGGATTCCGCACAGGCCACTCCGTCGCCTGAGTGCGTGGCCTGAGTGCACTGTGACTTTGAACCGCTCGCAGACGCGACGGCGGGAGTCGAACCCGCACCGCTGCCAGGTATGAACTGGAGCCCGGGACCGCCCGGATCGCCGCGATGCGCCCACCGTATCCCCGGCGCCCGACAGAAGCCAGGAGCGTGAACCGAGGTTTCGCTATGCGTCCCCTGATGACGGGCGCTCAGGTGGGTGCAGGGGCGGAGGCGGCGCGGCATCCAGCGCCCGCAGCATCCGTTCGAGCGTTTCGCGCAGTTCGTCGCGTGGTGCCCCGGCGAGATCTGTCGTGTACTCCACCCCCGCCGGGATCCACGCCATGCCGTACATGGTCTCGCGGAAGTCCTGGCCGCCCACCGGCCATCGAGTGCGCTCCGCATCCTCCGCGGTCGCGCCCTGACCCCACTGGCCGAACGCCGCGCGCATCGCGTCGAACGGCAGCTCCATGACGACGTCGGTCTCGACGGCGGTGCGCACCCACGACCGCGCCACGAGGATGAACTCCTCGATCTGCTCCGGTGTCAGCGGGCGCGGATCGAAGATCACGCGGGTGTGCTCGATGCCGCCGACCCGGTCGACGCGGAACGTGCGCCAGTCCTCGCGCTCGACATCCCAGCACAGCAGATACCAGTGCCGATCGGCGGGCGCGAGGGTGTACGGCTCCACGCGCCGGCGCGAGACCTCGCCTGACGCCGCCGTATAGGTGAAGCGCACCCTCTCATGGTCGCGGCAGGCGAGTGCGAGCTCGCCGAGGACTTCGGTGGAGACGGCTTCGCCGGAGCGGATGCCGGCCGGCTGCACCGCATCGGCGAGTGCCGTGACGCGTCGGCGCAGGGGAGCGGGTAGCACCTGCTCCAGTTTGGCGAGCGCGGTCAGCGCGGTCTCGGGACCGCCGACCAGCCGCTGGGCGGCGGCCACGCGCAGGCCGATCGCCATCGCCACCGCTTCCTCATCGTTCAGCAGCAGCGGGGGCACGGCGCTGCCGGCCTCGAGCCGGTAGCCACCCGCGACGCCCGGCGTCGATTCGATGCGGTAGCCGAGGTCGCGCAGGCGCTCCACGTCACGTCGAACGGTGCGCTCCGTCACGCCCAGACGCTCCGCCAGCTCGGTGCCGGGCCAGTGGCGATGCGTCTGCAGCAGGTTCAGGAGCGACAGCGCGCGCGTCGTCGTATCGGACATGCGCCCAGCTTGCCGCAGAACGCGGACCGATGCTGTCCGCAATACGCCCGGGTGCGTCAGCGCCTCAGCTCGGGAAGGTGCTCGACCAGAAGATCGAACGCCTGGTCCCATCCGTCGTAGACATCCTCATCCCCGGGCGCGCCGTCGTATCCCTGGACCCGGAAGGTCATCAGGGTCTGCCTGCCCGACTCGCCATGCTCGGCGAGGTGAACGCTGATCACCGGCACGAACTCGCGCGAGTCACCGGGAGAGCCCCAACTGAAGACGAGCCTCTCGGGGGGAGTGATCTCTTGGTATTCGCCGACGGTGGGGTACTCGGTGCCATCCGGCGCGATCATCGTGTAGGCGTATCGGCCGCCCGGGCGCGCGTCGATGCGCACGGACTCGCGCGGCGTCTCGATGCCGCGAGGATGCCACCAGATGGCCGCCTCGTCGGGATCGGTCCACGCGCGCCACACGAGTTCGCGCGGAGCGTCGAAGACGCGGGTGATCGTGAACTGCTTGTCCTGCGTGGTGGTGTGCTCAGACACTTCCTCTTCCCTTCAATTCGCGGAGACGCTCGTCGAGCAGATCGAATCGCTCGTTCCACTCGTCTCGGTGGCGCTCGACCCAGGCGGAAGCCTCGTCGAGCGGCTCTGTGCGCAGACTGCAGCGTCGCCACTGCGCGTCTGCGGTGCGCTCGACGAGCCGTGCGCGTTCGAGCACCTTGAGGTGCTGCGAGATCGCGGGTCGGCTCATGGCGAACGGTTCGGCGAGTTCGCCGACCGTCGTCGACCCGCTCCGCAGACGCGAGATGATCGCGCGCCGCGTCGGATCGGCGAGAGCCTGGAAGACCAGACTGAGCTCGTCCGCGGCATCCGACATGTAAGCAACTCCTTAATTAAGCAATAGATTACCCACCTCCGGGATCCATGTCAAGAAATTCGCTTCCGGATCTTGATCGCGGACCGGATCTGACCGCGATGCCTCGTAGCCTGCGTGCATGACGAATGAACCGATCATCCGAGCACAGGGTCTGACCAAGCGCTTCACCGTCAAGAAGAAGACCGTCGAAGCCGTCACCGACCTCACCTTCCAGGTCGACCGCGGCGAGCTCGTCGCCTTCCTCGGGCCGAACGGCGCGGGCAAGTCGACGAGCCTCCGCATGCTCACCACCCTCATCGCTCCGACCGCCGGCACGGCGCACGTCGTCGGCTACGACATCCTGAAGCGCCCGGCCGAGGTGCGTGCCCGCATCGGCTACGTCGGTCAGCTGACCAGCGGCAGCTTCGCGCAGCGCGTGCGCGACGAACTGCTCAGCCAGGGCGCCTTCTACGGGATGCCGCGGCCGGTGGCCGCGAAACGCGCCGACGAGCTCATTGATTCGCTCGACCTCGGCAGCTTCTCGACACGCACGGTGCAGCAGCTCAGCGGCGGGCAGAAGCGGCGGCTGGATGTCGCGCTCGGGCTGATGCACGCGCCGCCGCTGCTGTTCCTCGACGAGCCGTCGACGGGTCTGGACCCGCAGAGCCGGGCGAATCTCTGGCAGCACATCCTCGATCTGCGCGAGCAGCACGGCACCACGGTGTTCCTGACGACGCACTACCTCGAGGAGGCCGATCGCTACGCGGAGAGGGTCATGGTCATGGACAAAGGCCGGGTCATCGCCGACGACACCGCCGCGGCGCTGAAGGCGAACCTGGCCGGGGACGTGCTGACCTTCGGGTTCGGCTCAGACGCGGATGCCGACCGGGCGGTGACGGTGATCCAGGGGCTGACAGACCGCGATGTGCGGCGCGAGGACGGGGTGGGGACCGTCATTCTGACCGCGCCCGACGGCGACGCACTCCTGCCTGCGGCGGTGCGGGCACTGGATGCCGCGGGCATCCGCGTCGAGCGCGCGACCGGAGTGCCGCCGACCCTCGACGACGTGTTCCTCGCACTGACCGGACGCACGCTGCGGGAAGCGGGCGAGGGCGAGCCGAGCGAAGAGACAGAGCAGAGCGATGCCGCGGGGGATGCGGCATCCGTCACGACAGGAGCCGAGCGATGACCATCGGAATCGATCAGGACCGGGCGCGGCCCGACACCGCCGTCCGCGCCAATACCGCCCGCGACACGTGGAACGTGCTGACCCGGGAGCTCAAGCCGGTCGTGCGAGACCCGTTCACGCTGATCTTCAGCCTGGTGCAGCCGCTGGTGTTCCTCGGCCTGTTCGCGCCGCTGCTGATCGGCTCGTCGGGTCAGCCGGTGGGTGAGACCCTGCAGTGGTTCGTGCCGGGCGTGCTCGTGATGATCGTGCTGTTCGGCACCGGCGCCACCGGGTCCAATCTGCAGTACGAGATGATGACGGGCTCGCACGAGCGCACTCTCGTCGCCCCGCTCGCGCGCTCGTCGCTGCTGGTCGGCCGCGCCCTCAAGGAGATCGCGCCGATCGTCGTGCAGGCGCTCATCATCGTGCTGATCGCCTGGCCCTTCGGCTTCACGATCCACGTGCCCGGGCTCATCATCGGGCTCGCGCTGCTCGCGGTCTTCGGCGTGGGGCTGGGATCCCTTTCGTACACGCTCGCGCTCAAGACGAAGGACCGCGAATGGCTGTTCTGGGGCGTGCAGCAGACGCTCATCTTCCCGCTGCTGATCCTCTCGGGGATGCTGCTGCCTCTCGATGAGGCGCCGGCGTGGATGCGCGCGGTCGCCACGGTCAACCCGGTGAACTGGGTCGTGCAGGCGGAGCGGGCGTTGCTGGCCGGTGATCTCGGAGCGATCACGGTGCTGTGGGGCTGGATCGCCGCCCTGGTGCTCGCCGCGCTGGGCCTGTGGGCCGGGGTGCGGGCCATACGCAAGAGCAGCTGAGCGGTCGGGTCCTCGGGAAGGACGACGCCCGGCCCGCAGCCACGGCGGGCCGGGCCTCCTCTGTGCGGCCTGGTGGGTCCGAGCCGCTACCGTGAATCCATGACAACGGCGACGCGGCGGGCGGTCGTCGCCGTCGTCGCGATCGTCGTGCTGATCGCGCTGGGTGCCGGACTCGGCTTCGTGGTCGGCGACGCGCTCGGCATCCGCACCGAGCCCTCCGTGCAGATGCAGCCTTCGGCTCCAGTAGTCCCGGTCGCAGAGCCGGCCGTCATCCCACCCGTGTACACGGACATCGAGGCGCCCGACACCGTGCGTGTGGACACGGCGCTGGAGGAACTCGAGGCCGCGACGGCGGAGAACGATCCGTTCGGCGGCGCCGCGGCATCCACCGTCGCCGCCCAGCTCACGGTCGTGGCCGGCGGGGGGAACCCCGACGACGACACCTATCGGCTGTCCGGGACGCCCGGGGCGCTGCGGATCGAGGGCGTCAGCGAGACCGGCGCCGTACGGGGCATCTACGATCTGGCCTCCCGCATCCGCGCCGGACGATCCGTCGCCGAGCTGATCGGCCAGGAGGTCACCTCGCGCCTGCCGTTCCGGATGGTCGACATGGGCGCCGTCGCGGTCACGCCCGACCCGGCCGCGTGGGCGGCAGGCACCGATTACTCGCACGCATCCGAGGCGTTCGCCGACGTGCTCCTGCCCGATGCCCCGTACATCGACCCGGAGTCACTCCGCGAGGCGTACGCCGACTTCGACGCGTTCCTGCTCCACTCGCTCGCGAACGGCTACAATGCGGTCGCGTTCCCCGGCCTGGTCGAGTTCGTCACCTTCGACGACGCACCGGGCGGACCCGTGTACGCCGCCGATGACGACCACCGCGCGAAGGCGCTCGCGCTGCGGGAGGCGTTCGGGCCGTTCTGGGATCGCGCCGACGAGCTCGGGGTCAGGGTGTTCCTGCGCACCGACATGCTGACGCTCACGCCGCCGCTCGAGGACTACCTGACCGAGCGCTTCGGCTCGCTCGACACAGAGGACGCTGAGCTCTGGGACGTCTACGCCGCCGGGCTCGACGAGCTCTACGCCGCCGAACCGGCGCTCGACGGCGTGCTCGTGCGCATCGGCGAGGCGGGACGCGTGTACGACGTCGAGGGGTGGGACGTCTACTCATCGCTGGCCGTGACCTCCGTCGAGTCCGTGCGCACGATGCTCGAGACGCTGACCGCGCAGGCGGAGGCATCCGATCGGGAGGTGATCTTCCGCACCTGGAGCGTCGGGGTCGGTGCGGTCGGCGACATGCACACGAACGACGCGTCGTACGAGGCGGTCCTCGGCGGCATCGACTCGCCGGCGCTCATCGTCTCGACGAAGTACACTCTCGGCGACTTCTACAGCTGGCTGCCGCTGAACGTCACGCTCGAGCAGGGAGCGCAGCGCCGGATCGTGGAGTTCCAGAGCCGACGAGAATTCGAGAACTTCGGCGCCTTCCCGAACGACCTCGGACCGGAGTACCAGTTCGCGCTGCAGACCCTGCTCGACGCGAACGAGAACATCGAAGGCATCTGGACGTGGACGCAGGACGGCGGCCCGTGGCGCGCCGGACCGATGACGCTGTACCTGAAGGCCGGGTTCTGGCAGCTGTACGAGCTCAACACGATGCTCGCCGCCGATCTCGCGCGCGACCCCGACACCGACGTCGGCCGCACCACCGAGGAATGGGCGCGGCAGTGGCTCTCCGACGACCCGGCGACGCTCGCCGCGATCGTCGAGGCGATGTCGCTCTCTCGGCCCGCGATCGAGCAGGGAATGTACATCGAGCCGTTCGCCGCCCAGCGCGTGTTCGCGATCGGCCTCGAGCCGCCGCCGATGATGTGGATCTTCGAGTGGGACATCCTGACCGGCGACTCCGCCGTGCTCGACGTCCTCTATGCGATCTCCCGGGATGCGACCGGCGGCGACATCGAGCAGGCGATCGCGGGCGGCGATCGGGCGCTGGCCGATGCCGAGCGCATGCGCGAGCTCATCGAATCGACGGATGCCGGGGCCTGGCGCGACGGCGAGATGCGCGACGCCTTCGTCGGCACGATGGACTACGAAGTCGACGTGCTGAGGCTGCTGGCGTCGTACCGCGCGATGATCCTCCACCAGGCCCAGTGGCACGACACCCTGTCACCGGACGCCTACGCGGCGTGGGAGGCGGACCGGGATGAGTACCAGGCGCTCGCGGCGGCCCATCTCGAGCGGTACGCGGGCGACGTCGACTACCCGGCATACAACCTCACGGCAGCGGAGCTCGGCGTGCAGCGTGCCGACCGCGACCTCGCGATGTCCTGGATCGCGCGCGGTCTGCTGCTCCTGGCCGGGAGCTGGGTCGTGATCGGCGTTCTCTCCTCGCGCACCCGGCTCGTCCGCCGCCCGGGTGCCGCCGCCGCGCGGGCCGCGTGGCTCGCGGCGACCCGGCCCTGGCGCGCACGGGAGTCGACGCTCGGGCTGCTGCCGCTCGATCGGTGGCTCCTGCTGTTCATCCCGGCGGCGCTTCTGGTGGGAACCCGCGCGGTGCAGACCTCGTTCCTCTCGTGGACGCATCTCGCCGTCGTGCTCGGGGCGTGGACGGTGTTCCTCCTCGTGGTCCGACTGCTGCTGCGCCGGCGCTCGCCGTGGCCCGTGATCGCGGCGGTCGGCGGAGTCGTAGTCCTGCGCTGCATCGTGACCCTGCTGGCGCTGTCGGTCACCGGGCCGGGAGGGTACTGGTTCTCGTTCTGGACGGAGCCGACGCGGCGCACCGTGTACATCGCCGTCGCGTTCGCCCTGTTCGCCTGGGTGTTCGTCGCCGCCGCGTGGGCGCTCGCGACCCAGATCGGCCGCCGCCGTGCGGTGGGGACGGTGCTGGCAGGCGTCGGGGCCGGCCTCGCGCTGCCGGCGTTCACCGTGGCGCTGATCGGACTCGAGGCGGCACTCACGGCGTGGAACGACGAGATGGGGCTGCTGCCCTGGGGTCTCGCCCGCATCCTCGGCATCACGGTCTACCTCGACATCCCGGCTGCCACCGCCTGGGTGGCCGCCGGATTCGGCCTCGCGATCGCCCTGATCGGGGTGCTCCTCGCCCTGCCGTACGGGCGGGCCGATCGCGGTCGGGAGCCCGAGGTCGTGGCCGCCGTCGATCTGATGAGCTAGCGGCGGGACGGGTGATCGAGGGCCGTGGCTGAGCGGTGGCCGAAGACGATGGTGTCAGGGTGCGCGCCTACACTTGGAGTGACATGACCGACGCCACCACGCCCATGATCATCGTCGGCGGTGACCGCGGTCCCGCCGCCGGTGCGTCCGGATCCGTGCGCCCAGATGAAGACCTGCTCGTGGGGCTGAACCCGCCGCAGCGGGAGGCCGTCACCTATCGTGGGGCCGCGCTGCTGATCGTCGCGGGCGCCGGATCGGGCAAGACGAGCGTGCTGACGCGGCGGGTCGCGTCGCTGCTGCGCACGAAAGAGGCGTGGCCCAGCCAGATCCTGGCGATCACCTTCACGAACAAGGCCGCCGGCGAGATGCGCGAGCGAGTCGGGCAGCTCATCGGCGACCGCGCGCAGGGCATGTGGATCTCGACGTTCCACTCCGCGTGCGTGCGGATCCTCCGCCGCGAAGCCGAGCAGTTCGGCTTCACGAAGTCGTTCACGATCTACGACTCGGGCGATTCACGCGCGCTGCTCAAGCGGCTCGTCAAGGAGCACGAGGCGGATGCCTACGGTCTGACCCCGGCGGGCACCCAGAGTCGAATCTCAAAGCTCAAGAACGAGCTGGCGGATGCCGAGTCCTACGCCCGGTCGGCGAACATGACCGATCCGGCCGAGCGCGTCTTCGTCGACGTGTTCAACGACTACCAGCGCGCATTGCAGCGTGCGAACGCCTTCGACTTCGACGACCTGATCGGTCAGGTCGTCTACCTGTTCCGTGCGTTCCCGCACGTCGCGGACATCTACCGTCGCCGGTTCCGGCACATCCTCGTGGACGAGTACCAGGACACCAACCACGCGCAGTACGCGCTCATCCACGAGTTGACCAGGCCGGTCGGTGCTTCGACAGGCTCAGCAACCGGTACCCGAGGGTTCGAGTCCGGTGGGATGATGATCTTCGAAGCAGACCCGGCTGACGATCCCGACAGAGTTCCGGCATCCCTCACCGTCGTCGGCGACTCCGACCAGTCGATCTACGCGTTCCGCGGCGCCGACATCCGCAACATCAGCGAGTTCGAGAAGGACTACCCCGGCGCGAAGGTCGTGCTCCTGGAACAGAACTACCGGTCGACGCAGAACATCCTCAGTGCGGCCAACGCCGTGATCGGCCACAATTTCGACCGCAAAGACAAGAAGCTGTGGACCGACGTCGGGGCCGGCGAGAAGATCATCGGCTTCACCGGCTACTCGCAGCACGACGAGGCGCAGTTCGTCGCCGACGAGATCGAGACGCTGCACCGCGGCGGGGTCGACTACTCGCAGATCGCCGTCTTCTACCGCACCAACTCTCAGAGCCGCGCGCTGGAGGAGATCTTCATCCGCGCGGCGCTGCCCTACAAGATCATGGGCGGGACCAAGTTCTACGAGCGTGCCGAGATCAAGGATGCGCTGGCGTACCTGATCGCCGTGTCGAACCCCGCCGACGAGATGGCGCTGCGGCGCATCATCAACCGGCCGCGCCGGGGCATCGGCGACGTGACGATCGAGGCCATCTCTCGCTACGCGGCGAACGAGCAGATCACCTTCCGCGATGCGCTCGCGAACGCGTCGGCGCTGGGCGTCGGACCCAAGATCCAAGCGGCGATCGCGCACCTGGACGCCGTGCTGGCCGAGGCGACCGAACTCATGCTGCCGTCTACCGGCGAACTCGCCCCGCCGACCGCCGTCGCCGAGGGCCTGCAGCTGCTGCTCGGCAAGACGGGCTACACCGACGCGCTCCGCGCCAGCCGCGACGCCCAGGATGAAGCGCGGGTCGAGAACCTCGACGAGCTCGTCGCCGTTGCCCGCGAGTTCGCGCGCAACAATCCCGAGGGAACGGTGATCGACTTCCTCGCCGAGGTCCAGCTCGTCTCGGACGCGGACGACCTCGAGGACGCCTCCGGGTCGGTATCGCTCATGACGATGCACACCGCGAAGGGGCTCGAATACGAGGCCGTCTTCGTGACCGGAGTCGAAGAGGATCTCATCCCGCACCGCATCTCGGCGGGCGAGCCGGGCGGCCCGCAGGAGGAGCGACGCCTGTTCTACGTCGGCATCACGCGGGCACGCAAACGGCTCTACCTCTCGCTGGCGATGACGCGCGCGCAGTTCGGTGAGATCTCGGTGGCCATGCCCAGCCGGTTCCTCCAGGAGATCCCGCCCGACCTCGTGCACTGGCGCCAGTCGCCGGGAGACGTGAACTCGCGCGGCGGCATGCAGTCGCGTGCGCTCAATGCCCGGCGCCCGGGCGCCGGCGGACCGGGCACTTCGCGCCGCTACGGAGAGGACCTCGTTCCGAAGTCGACCTCGATCGAGCGCTTCGCGAACCGCATCCCGGCCAAGGTTCGCGACAACGGTGACATGCAGCTGGCGAGCGGCGACCGCATCAAGCACGACGACTTCGGCGAAGGACGCGTGGATGCCGTCACCGGCGAGGGAGCCAAGCGCGTCGCGCACGTGCGGTTCGACACCGCCGGGCCGAAGAAGCTGCTGATCAAGATCGCGCCGATCGAGAAGCTCTGACGCCTTCGGCTCGGCCGAAGCCCGTGGGGACCCGCGGGTTACGCTGGAGCAATGGCCCTTTTCTCGCGGCGGAAGAAGACCGACGACAGCGAGCCGACGGCCGATGCGGCCGAGTCCGCACCGTCGACGGAGCCCGAGGCGCCCACCGGCGCTGTCGGTGACGCCGCGCCCTCCGTCGGTATCTCGGTGTCGTCGTATCAGGGGCTTGGTTCCGAGGCTCCAGCTGCCGCCGCCTCCGTCGAGGCTCCCATTGAAGCTCCCTCCGCGCAGGGTCCTGCTGCGCCGGCGCGCCCCCGCACCCTCGGTCCTGCCGAGGCGCCGCCCCCGACCGAGACCATCCCCGGGCTCCGCGACAACGTCGTGCTGCGTGAGGCGCTCGCTGCGCTGCCGGCGCCTGCCACGGCTACGGACCTCCTCGAGATCGCGCGTCAGCTCATGCAGGGACATCTCTTCCTGCGGGTCAAGGGCGACGCCCGCGCGCTGCTGTCGGAGGGCAGGGATCTGCCGCTCGGCGTCGCCGCCGTCGGCGGCAAGCAGTTCGTCCTTGCCTTCAGCAGCGGGACGGCCCTCCGTCAGAGCATCCAGGCCGATGGCGAGACCGACACGTCGGCGATGGGACAGCCCGTTCTCGCGGTCATCCGATACGTGCTCGCCGGACCCTACGCCGGCCTCATCATCGACAACTCCTCCGCTCCCGCCCGTGCTGTGCTGCCGCGCGAGCTGCTCGAGAAGCTGGTCGACCAGTCCGACCCGTCGCTCGCGGTCAAGACCCTGCTCGCGGGCGAGCGCACAGACGGCACGGCGGCAGCCGTCGCCGAAGCGCTCACCCGCGTCAAGTTCTGGGTCGCCGTGAATCGCTCCCAGGAGGGGCGCTTCGGCGTCGCCGAGGCCCGCACGCAGGACGGCGCCCGGCTCATCGAGCTGTACTCTCACCCACTGGAAGTGGCGTCGCAGCGTCGTGGCGATCAGGCTGCGCCGATGACGGGGGCGCAGCTGGCGAGCGCGCTGCGGGCCGACGAAGCCATCGCCGGCGCGATCGTGGACCCCGGCGGTCCATGGATCCGGCTGTCCCGCGCCGACTTCGCACCCCTGCTCGCGCTGAAAGCCTGACCCCACCGCGCGCGCCCGTGAAGATCCTCGTCTTCGGAGCAGGTGTGCTCGGCAGCCTGTACGCCGCGCGGCTCCATCAAGCCGGTCACGCAGTCACCCTGCTCGCCCGGGGCTCAAGGCTGGTCGCGCTGACCGCGAGAGGTGTTCAGCTCGAGCACGCGCTCAGCGGGGTGAGGGAGACGATCCCCGTTCCGGTGACCGCCGTGGTCGGCGCCGACGGCGACTACGACGCCGTCCTCGTCTTCGTGCGTGCGGACCAGCTGGGCGAGGCCGCTCGCACCCTCGGCGAGCAGAGCGTGAGCCGAAGCGTCCTGTTCATGGTCAACAATCCGGGCGGTCACCAGATCCTCGGCCGAACGGTGGGGCAGGATCGGCTGATGCTCGGTTTCCCGGGTGCGGGCGGATACCGACACGAGGACATCGTGACCTACGTCGTGCTTCCCCGGCTGCTCCAGCCGACGACGCTGGGAGAGCCCGACGGCACCGACACGGCGAGGTTGCGCGACCTATGCGCCGCGCTCCGCTCCGCGGGCTTTCCCGTCGCCACGGAACGCAGGATGGATGTCTGGTATCGGTCCCACGCCGCGTGGGTGACCCCCGTCGCCTACGCCCTGTACGCGGCTCGCGCGTCGGGCTCGATCCTCTCCGACCGCCCCGACCTGGTACGCGACATGGTGCGAGCGATCCGGGAGCATTTCGATGCTCTGGATGCTGTCGGCCAGGGCATCACGCCCGCCCGCTTGCGCGTCATCCAACTCCTGCCACGGTGGATTCTCGTTCCCGCGATCACCCGCGTCATGCGAACGCGCCTCGCCGACACCGCGGCCCGCCGTCACGCCGAAGCGGCGCCCGGGGAGATGCGTCTGCTCGCAGAGGAGATCACCCGGATAACCGCGCAGGCGGAAGTCGCGACGCCTGTTTGGAGCGCACTGTTCCTCGCCGGCGAACCGATGCGAGTCGCGCTCTCTGCAGGTGGGGAACTTTAACCCAGTCCCAACCTCGCCCCATTGACCCATGGACCGTAGCGGTGTACCTTAATCAACTAAGTGATTGATAAAATGATTGGTTGATAACGATGTCGGTCTCCACGCCCCGTCCAGGGGCCGCTGACGCGCCGCACGGAGCTCCTGGGCGCGGGGGCCCGGTTGCGCTCGACCGAGCGTTCGCCGCACTCTCCGACCCGGTGCGCCGTGCCATCGTGGCGCGCCTGAGCAGGGGACCGTCGACGCTGGGCGAGCTCGCCGAGCCGTTCGCCATCTCGCTCCAGGCCGTCTCGAAGCACATCAGCGTGCTCGAAGAGGCCGGGCTGGTGTGGCGGACGCGCGAGGCTCAGCGCCGTCCCGTGCACCTCGACGCCGCCGCCCTTCAGCGGCTCACGTCGTGGATCGACGGGTATCGACTTCACGCCGAAGCCGCCTACCGCCGGCTCGACGCGATCGTCGCGGTCGGGCCCATGGGTCCCGAGGCTCCGGGCGACGCGCCAGCGGCGCCTGGAGAGGGCACGGGGACCGCCATCGAACCGACCGCACCCACGAAGGAGAAGGAATCATGAGCAATCCCGTCGTCATCGATGCGGCTCCCGGCCAGTCGTACGCCGACATCACCCGCGAGTTCGAGGCGCCGGTCGCGGCGGTCTTCCGCGCGCACGCCGACCCCGAGCTGTTCAAGATCTGGATCGGGCCGCGCGCCGAGCAGACCGTCATCACCCACTGGGATTTCCGCAGCGGGGGTGGCTACCGCTTCGAGCAGACGGAGGGCGACGGCAAGACGTACGCGTTCCGCGGCGTCTTCCACACCGTCCTGGAGAACGAGCTGATCATCCAGACGTTCGAGTTCGAGGGGTGGCCCAACGAGGTGAGCATGGACATCATCCGGTTCGAGGAGCTGGCCGGCGGCAGGTCGCGCCTCGTCGACCGCAGCGTGTTCCCGAGCGTCGAGATGCTCGAAGGAATGATCAAGGAGGGCATGGAGAAGGGCATGCGCGAGGGCTACGAGAAGCTGGACGAGCTTCTGGCGGCGGACTCATGAGCGGGCTCGTGGTCACGAGTGCGTCGATGTCGCTCGACGGATTCGTGGCCTACGCAGACAACGATCCCGGCGCCCTGTTCGACTGGTACGGGGCCGGCGATGTCGAAATCGTCAACGCGGGTACGCTCCCGCCGTTCCACCTCACGCGCGAGAGCGCGGACTACTGGAGAGGATGGACCCGGGAGCTCGGCTGCCTGGTCGTCGGTCGCACGCTCTTCGACATCACCGACGGGTGGACGGGTGAGCATCCGCTCGGCGTGCCGTTCGTCGTGGTGACGCATGAGGCGCCGTCCGACTGGGCGCACGCCCACACCGGCAACGCGCACTTCGTCACGGACGGCGTGGAGTCGGCGATCGTGCGCGCGAAGGAGATCGCCGGCGAGGGCACGGTCGGTGTGGCCGCCGGGACGATCGCGGGCCAGGCGCTCGCGGCCGGACTGATCGACGAGGTGGCGATCGATCTCGTGCCGATCGTGATGGGCAGCGGACACCGCTACTTCGAAGACATCGATCCCGCCGACGTGCGGCTGGGTGACCCGACCGTCGTCATCCCCGCGCGGCGCGTGACCCACCTGCGGTTCCCCGTGCTGCGCTGAGACGGGTCCTGCGTGCACAACGCAGGACATTCCTGCGGCGGAGCATGCGTGAACACCACGGCCACCATGATCACCCTGGTGAGGCGCTGCGTGACTCCTGCGTTATGCACGCGGGTGACGGATGCCGGAACCCCGCCCTAGGCTCGCTTCCATGGCGAGCGAGCGCATCACTCTGACCGTGCCGGGACCCGAGGGCGATCGCCAGGTGGGACTCTCGAGCCCCAACCGCGTGCTGTGGCCCGAGCTCGGCATCACCAAGCACGAGCTCGCCGAGTACGCGATCGCGGTCTCCGGGCCGTTCCTCGAGGCCAACGGCAACCGGCCGGTCTCGCTCGAGCGCTATCCCGACTCGGTCGACGGGGAGTCGTTCTTCTCGAAGAACCCGCCCAAGGGCACTCCCGCCTACGTGGAGGCCGTCACGGTGACCTACAACAGCGGGCGCCGGCATCCGCAGCTCGTCCTGACCGAGACCGCGGCGATCGTCTGGGCCGTGCAGATGAACACGATCGTGTTCCACCCGTGGGCCTCGCTCGCGGGAGACACGGACAACCCGGTGGAGCTGAGGATCGATCTCGACCCGCAGCCGGGCACCGACTTCACGGATGCGGTCCCCGCCGCGCACGGCCTGCGCGAAGTGCTGCGCGAGGCGGGACTGGAGGCGTGGGTGAAGACGAGCGGGAATCGCGGCATCCACGTGTTCTGCCCGATCGAGCCGACCTACGAGTTCCTCGACGTCCGCCACGCGGTGATCGCCGCCGCGCGCGAGCTGGAACGGCGGCTGCCCGACAAGGTCACGACGAACTGGTGGAAGGAGGAGCGCGGCGAGCGCATCTTCGTGGACTTCAACCAGGCCAACCGCGACCGCACGATGGCGGGCGCCTACAGCCCGCGCGCCCTGCCGACCGCCACCGTCGCCACACCGGTCACGTGGGAGGAACTGGACGCGGTGGATCCGGCGGCGTTCACAATCCGTTCGGTGCCGCAGCGGATCGCCGACGTGGGCAATCCGTGGGCCGGCTTCCTCGATGCGCCGGGCCGCATCGACACGCTGCTCGAATGGTGGGAGCGCGACCTGTCGAACGGGCTGGGCGAGCTGCCGTTCCCCCCGACTTCCCGAAGATGCCCGGAGAGCCGCCGCGCGTGCAGCCGAGTAAGATCAACCCCGCCAACTGGTCGGACGACGGCACGCCGCGCTGACGGTGCTGCGGGGCCGCCCTCAGTCGAGCACTGCCCCGACGTCGTACGCCGAGACCGACTCGAGCTGCTCGTACGTGCACGACGCCGGGTCGCGGTCGGGCCGCCAGCGTTCGAACTGCACGGTGTGCCGGAATCGCCAGCCCTCCAGCTGGTCGTAGCGCACCTCGAGCACGCGCTCCGGCCGCAGGTGCACGAACGATGAGTCCCGGTCCGCCGCCGAGAAGCGGGACTTCTCGCCCTCGCTCTTGACCGCGGCACCGGCTTCGTCGCGCTCGACGAGCGGTGCGAGCTCGTCGATGAGCTCGAGGCGCCGCGCGTTCGTCCACGCCGAGACGGCTCCCACCGGGTACAGCGTTCCGTCATCCGAGTAGAGGCCGACCAGGAGCGACCCGACACCCTCGCCGGACTTGTGGATGCGGTAGCCCATCGCGACCACGTCCGCGGTGCGGGCGTGCTTGATCTTGAACATCGTGCGCTTGTTCGGCGCGTACGGCTGCGCGAGCGGCTTCGCGACGACCCCGTCGAGCCCTGCGCCCTCGAACTCGCTCAGCCAGCGACGCGCGGTGTCGGCATCCGTCGTGGTCCTCGTCACGTGGATCGGATGCGGCAGACCCGAGAGGAGCTCGACCAGCTGGGCCCGCCGCTCCGAGAACGGCTCCGACTGCAGGTCGCGGTCGCCTCGGGCGAGCAGGTCGAACGCGATGAACATGGCCGGGGTCTTCTCGGACAGCATGGCGACGCGGGATGCCGCCGGATGGATGCGCTGCGTGAGCGAGTCCCAATCGAGCCGCTGAGCCCCCGCCTCGCCCTTGGGCACCACGACCTCGCCGTCCAGCAGGCACGGCTCGGGGAGCAGGCGGGTGAAAGCATCGACGAGCTCGGGGAAGTAGCGGGTGAGCGGCTTGGCGCCGCGGCTCCCGATCTCGACGCTCTCGCCGTCCCACGAGACCAGGCCGCGGAAGCCGTCCCACTTGGGCTCGTAGCTCAGCCCGCCCGGCACTTTCTCGGGATCGGGCACGTCGGGCACGGACTTCGCCAGCATGGGCGCGGGGATCTCGTACGGCATGGGGCTATCCTGCCCTGGGCCGCCGACGGGGGACAGGGCGGGTCACGCCTGTGCTGGGTGCTTCGCCAGCGCCAGGGCGCTCAGGAATCCTTCGGCTGCGCAGCGCGCTCCGCCCTGCGCCGGTCGAGCGAGCGCTGGGCGACCCGGTCGGGCAGCGTCTCGCGGGTGTCGCCCTCGGGGCGCTTCCGTCGGGCCCACCGGGCGGGGGTGTCCGGGCCGTCCCACACCTGCACGATGCCCCAGGCCGCGGCGGTGAGCGGCACCGCGAGGATGGCGCCCAGGATGCCGCCGAGGACCGTGCCGGCGGCCAGCGCGATCAGCACGACGAAGGCGTTCAGTCGCATGGTGCGGCCCATCAGGAACGGCTGGAGGATGTTGCTCTCCAGCTGCTGCACGAGCACGACGATGCCCACGACGATGAGCGCCTGCACGGGACCCAGGGCGACGAGCGCGACCAGGGCGGCGATGGCTCCCGCCACCACCGCTCCGACGATCGGGATGAACGACAGCACGAAGGTCAGCACCACCAGGGGCAGCGCAAGGGGCACCTGCAGGATCAGCAGACCGATGCCGATGCCGACGGCATCCACGAGGGCGACGAGCGCGGTGCCGCGCAGGTACGACCCGAACGTCGAAACGGTCCGCTCGCCGATGCGCTTGCCGCGCGCGTAGTTCTCGCCCTCGAACGGGCGCAGGAGGAACTCCCACATGCGGGGGCCGTCCTTGAGGAAGAAGTACAGCACGGTCACCAGCAGCACGAAGCCGGCCAGGAAGTTGCCGACCGCCGACACGCCGCGCAGGGCTCCCGAGCCGAACTGCGCGCTCGTGACGAAGTCGACGATCGCAGTGCGGGCCCCCTCCAGCTGGTCGTCGGTGGGGGCGAACGGGAGGTCCTGCACCCAGGCGAGAAGGGTCTGGAAGCCCTCCTCGCCCTGCGCGTACAGCTCGTCCCACTGGCCGCGCACCGCCCACACGATGAGCCATCCCACGCCGCCCAGGATGACGATGATCGTCAGGAGCGTGATGACGGACGCCAGCGCCGAGGGCACCCCGCGGCGTCGCATCCAGCGCATCGCCGGGGCGAACGCGGACGCGAAGATGAGGGCGAGGAGCACCGGGATGGTCACCACGGTCACCGATCTCAGCGCGATGAACAGCAGCGTCGCGATGCCGAGCACGATGAGCGCCTGCAGCGAACGGGTCGCCAGGCGACCGAAGCCGTCGGCCCACATGCCCAGCGGCGGCTTCTCGACCATCTTGTCGACGATGGCGCCGGCGGGCGGACGCGGAGGTGTGCGGCGGAACAGGCCCATGCGTCGACCGTAGGCCCTTGACGCGCCGTGCGGGTCAGGGTTGCGATGTGGGTGCCGCGCGGGTATGCGCGCATCCCGACTCGGGCGTGCTCAGGCGAAGGCCCCGACGCCGGTGATGTCGCGCCCGATGAGCAGGGCCCGCACCGGAGTGCGAAGCGCGATGCCGCTACCCGCCGTCGTCGAACACGATGGACGCGTAGGCATCGAGGAGTGCGTCGCCGCTCTCGTGCAGGTAGTCCTCGAACCCCACGACCCATTCGGTCGTCTGCGTGTGCGCGAACAACTCCCACATCGGGTACGACTCGCCCGACGACGAGGTCCATGTGTAGTGGATCGCCGCGGCCTCCTCGGCGCCCGGCACATCGACGGAATACACGTCGTCGACGACGAACCCGTTGTCTGCGAGCCAGGCCACCTCGCTGTCGAGGCTCTCGGTGAACTCGCGCCAGATCTCGTAGCGGCGCGCGTCGACGAAAGCGACGTCCGTGCAGCTGCCCGCGCTGACGACGAGGTCTCCGGTCGGGGACTCGACGACGTCCCACCCCTCGGGGAATGTCATCGACAGCCCGGTCTCGGCCATCTTTCCGTCCGGTTCCGGTAACGCGATCTCTCCGCGGTCGAGGACGATGGAGTCGAAAACGGCCCGTGCGACTTCGGCCCCGACGCCCTGGCCGCCGACGACGGCCAGGAACTGCGTGCCCCCGCAGAAGGGGTCAACCCCGAACGGCTTCAGCGTGGCACCGGCGAGAGTGTCGCCCGACCACTCGACGACGGTGTGTTCGGTCCCGAGGAACCACCCGTCGACGGGATTCCAGTCGGCGGGAGCACCGAGCCGACCTTCGACCCACGAGCGCAACTCGTCGGTCAGCTCCGCGTAGACCTCGGTCTCGGGATTCACCCCCTCGATCCGGCGGATCCAGAGTCCCGAGGATCCATCGGGTCCGACGTGCCACTCGAGCGCCGACTCCGACTGCTCCGTCCAGTCGCTCGGCACCGATGCGCTCGCGCCGATGAGCGACGAGGCCGCCATGTAGTGGTCGCCACTGTCACCGTCGCCGAAGACGACCGTGCGCCGCGATCCGGAGTACACGTCGGCGCGGAACTGGTAGCCGTGGGTGTCGGCGTACGTGCGCCACGGCCAGTTGAGGTGGTCGCCCTCCGCCAGGGTCGCCCAGCTGATGTCCGGCAGGACCGACCAGTCCGTCTCGTTCTCCGAGCGCGCGTACCAGACGATGCGGACATCGTCGTCCCGGTCCGCTTCCAGCTGGAGCTCGAGGGGGAATGCGCTGAGCTCGAGCCCCGAGGGGGGTGTCCCGGATGCCGCTTCTTCAGCTCCGAGGATCACCAGCCGCAGCTCGTCGAGTCCGTCGTCCTGCGCCGGTGTACCTCCGGTGACGAGTTCGAGATCGTCCAGCGCCATGAGCCGCAGCCAGTCGCGCCGCCAAGCGTCGAGAAGACCCCCGCCGGGGCATCCGCCATCGGCGGCCAGGCACGCGGTCGCATCCTCGTAGGCCGTCATGGCTCGGGGCTCGTCGCCGAGAGCGAGATACGCGAGCGCCTCATTGAAGCGCACGTAGTGGAGCACCGTGCCTGCGCCGTCGCCTTCGGCTTCGAGAAGAATCCGGGCCTCCCGCAGGTCGTCCAGTGCGCGCCGGATCGACTCCTCGTCGTCCTCGCGGATGCCGTGCAGCAGCCGGTACCACCCGAGGTTCGCGGGCAGGGTGGGGCTCGGCTCGTCGAGGGCCGACTGCGCTTTCTCCAGATCGGCGATGATTCCCGCGGTATCCAGATCGCTGTCGTAGGTCACGCGACGGAGCGGGTCGTCTGAGCAGTCCTTCGACGACGCGAGGGCCTCATAGGCGGGCGCGTAGTCCGGGATGGCAGCGATCGCGAGTTCCAGCCGGTCGGCGGCATCGCACGGCCGCTGCATCCCCGCCGCCAGATCACCCGCGAACGACTCGACGACCTCGGCCGGGGTGATGCGCGCCCGGGCGACGATGTCGGGGGCGGCGAAGAGCATCGCGACGACCGCGAAGAGGGCGCTGGCCGATCCCACCCCGAAGAGCACCCAGGCGCTCTGGCGCGTGCGATCGCGATCGGCTGCGAGCGCGAGGATGAATGCGGCGAGGCCGAAGAGAACGAGGCACACCGTGAAGGTCGAGGCGTGTGACGCCCAAGTCCGCGCCTCGTCGCGGGTCAGCGCAGCGACGATGTCGCACAGTCGCGCCGGTTCCTGGGCGGCCCGCAGGCGCTCAGAGAGCACCGTCGGGTCGTCCTGCACCTGGCGGTACAGCCCGAGCGGGTCGGGGGTGTCGGACGGCGGCGGCGCCGTGCACGCAGCATCCGCCCGCTCCTGCGACAGCGCCCGCGTCTCGGCCCGCACCCCCTCCTCGATGCGCCGCAAGTCGCTGCTCAGCAGCTCGAGGCGCGCGTCGACGTCTGCCTGCGCCGGAACCTCAGCGTCGCGATCGACCTCCGCGCGCTGCGCCGCCGCGACGGCCTCCGCGTCGAGTCTGGCGATCAGCGCGACGTTGGAGACGTCGCGCATCGCCTCCTGCCGCGTCGTCTGCTGCACGTCATGCGCGACCGCGACCGCGGCATCCGCCCTCGCCGTCGCGTCGCGCTCCTGCACGGAGAGAAAGGCATAGCCGACGGCCGCCACCGAGAAGAGCACGAGCACGAGGGCCCCGAAGAGCTCGGCGAGCAGCCGTGCACGGGGCGAACCTACCGAGGCGTCGTCCGGGCGCGCAGGCGCTCGCAGGCCCCACCATGCGCCGAGTGCGAGCAGCAGCACCGCCGCGCCCAGCACGAGGTATGCGACGAGCCGGTCCACCGCGGCGACCGCGAGCAGCGCAGCGCCGCCGAGCAGGGCCAGCGGCCAGGCGATCGCCAGCGCGACCGGGAGTGCGCGCAGCCGGCCCCGGCTGTCGGTGTCGGGCCTCCGGCTTCGGACGACGCCGATCGTGATGAGCAGCGCCACGACCAGGGCGAAGAGGGCAGCCGACGCCATCAGGAGCGCCTCGTAGATGTCGAAGGCTTTCGCCTGGCTGAGCAGCGACGACGCCCGCGACTGCGATGCCACCGTCCCGGCGCTCTGGTCGCGGAGCGCCTCGAAGGCCTCCTCGACGGAGTACGCGGTGTCGGGATCGCATCGGGCGCCGTAGTCGCCTTGAAGGAGCGACGACAGCGCCCACGCGCCGAGGCTCGCAGACACGAGCGGCTCGATGTCGGTCTCATACGCCAGCACACCCGGCCACGCCGAGCGCTCTCGCGCCACGGCGTCGCAATACGGACTGAGCACGCGAAGGTCGCTGTCGACGAGGCTCTGGAGGTGCGACGACTGCCGGTTGAGCTCGGCATCCACGGTCCGAGCCTCGTTGTACGCGCCTCGCGCCTCGTCGGCCGCGAGCGTCGCCTGGTAGACCGCGTAGGCGCTCAGCGACATCGCCACCGAGATCACGAGGACGACGATGGCGTCGCGCCGCGTGACCCCGACGAGGCGCTGCAGGAAGCCCCGTCGCCGGGTCGGCTCGGCCGGTTTCGCGCCGGCAGGCTCCGCGTCGGGCTGCTCCGGTCGCGGCGGAACGACGGACTCCTCCATCACGGCTGCGCTTCGAACGGAATCCCGTCCACGAGGACCCCCATCCCCGATCACACTGCGTCGTCGTCGACGCTTGAGGAGAATATCCACCCGTCGAGGGGCCTCGCGCAAGATCCCGGAGCGAAAAGCTAGGCGAAGGCCCCGACGCCGGTGATGTCGCGCCCGATGAGCAGGGCCTGCACGCTCTCGGTGCCCTCGTAGGTGTGGATCGACTCGATGTCGGCCATGTGCCGCATCACGCGGTGCTCGAGGAGGATCCCGTTCCCCCCGAGCATGTCGCGTGCGACGCTCGCGATCCGGCGGGCCGCCCGGGTGTTGTGGTACTTCGCGAGCGACGCCTGCGTGGGCAGGAGCCGACCCGCCAGCTCGAGGTCGGCGAGCCGCCGGCAGAAGAGCTGCATGCCGGTCAGCTCGTCGAGCATCTGAGTCAGCCGCTCCTGCACCATCTGGAAGCCGACGAGCGGCCTGCCGAACTGCACCCGCTCCTTCGCGTAGGTCAGCGCCGACTCGTAGCAGGCCGTGGCGTGGCCGAGGGCCGACCATGCGACGCCGGACCGGGTCGCGTAGAGCACCGTGGAGGCATCCTTGAACGTTCTCGCGCCCGGCAGGACGGCATCCGCCGGCAGGCGCACGTCGGTCAGGGTGATGTGGGCCTGGTGGATCGCCCGCAGCGAGGCCTTCCCCAGGATCGGCCGGCCGTCGTAGCCGGGGGTCTCCTGCGGCACCAGGAAGCACCGCACCGCGCCGCGGCCGTCGTCGGTGGGCACCCGCGCCCACACGAACGTGATGCCCCCGGACGCGCCGTTGCCGATCCACTTCTTCGCGCCGTTGAGCACCCACTCGGCGCCGCCGTCTGATCGAGACACCAGGCGCGCCTCGGTCTCCAGCGACACCGAGTCCGAACCGTGGTCGGGCTCGGTCAGGGCGAAGGCGGCCAGCACCTCGCCGCGCGCAACCGGCTGCAGGTATCTGCTCTTCTGCTCATCGCTGCCGAACAGCGCCAGCGTGCGCAGTGCAAGACCGCCCTGCACGGCGAGGATCGTGCCCATCGAGCCGTCGCCGCGCGAGACCTCCATGTTGACCAGACCTGCGGCCAGCGGCGACAGATGCGTGAGGCCGTCGTGGTCGATGCCGTCCGCGAAGAGGTCGAGCTCGCCCATCCGGCGCGCGAAGTCCAGGTTGTACTCGCCGCGGTCCCAGTAGTCGTCGATCACGGGGAGCACTTCGTCGGCGAAGGTCTTCGCCCGGTCCCAGGCGGCACGATCGGCGGAGGGGATGTCGTGGAACACGGCGTAGAAATCCGTCTCGAGACGTGCGGAGAGGTCGTACGCCTCGACGCGCTGTCCGGGGACCGGCTGGAATTCGGTGGCGTCGGCCATGGTGCACTCCTCTTCGACCGCGGATGCCTGCACCCTCGATCCTAGCGGAACTGAGTGTCTGCACCAGCGGGACTCAGTGTCAGCGCAGCGGTCAGGCACGGCCGACCGGGATCGCAGGTCAGCCGGGGAAGGTGATCAGCTGTCGCAGCTCTGAGCCCTGGGCGAGGCGGTCCATGGCCTCGTTCAGCTCGTCGAGGCGGATGCGAGACGACACGAGCCGCTCCAGCGGCAGTCGACCGGCGCGCCACAGCTCGACGAAGCGCGGGATGTCGCGGCTCGGGACCGCGGACCCGAGGTAGCTGCCGACGATCGTCCGCGCCTGCGCGGTCAGCACCAGGGGCGACACGCTCGCGCGCGCGTCCGGCGCGGGCAGGCCGACCGTGACCGTGGTGCCGCCGGGCGCAGTCAGGTCGAGGGCCGTCTCGAAGGCCCGAGCCGACCCGGCCGCCTCGATCACCACGGGAGCGGCCAATCCGACGGCGAGGGCGTCGGCGGGAGCGTACGCGGCCTGCGCGCCGAGTTCCCGCGCGAGCGCGAGCTTCGCGTCGACGGCATCCACGCCGATCACCTCGTGTCCCAGGGCGACGGCCACCAGGAGCGCCGCCATCCCGACTCCGCCCAGGCCGACGATGATCACGCGCGTGGCGGGCTCGGGCCGGCCGGCGTTCACGACCGCGCCGCCGCCGGTGAGCACCGCGCACCCGAGCAGCGCAGCGATCTCGGGCGGCACGTCCGCGTCGACCGGGACGACCGAGGTCCGGCTCACCACCGCGTGCGACGCGAAGGCGCTCACCCCGAGATGGTGGTGCACGTCCTGAGTCTCGCCCGCGGATTCCGGTGCCGACCGATGAAGACGGATGCCGCCGCCGACGAGCGTGCCGGCGTTGTTGGCCGCCGTGCCGATCTCGCACGGCAGGCGGCCCTCGGTGCGGCATCCCGCGCACGTCCCGCACCGCGGCAGGAACGTCATCACGACCCGCGTGCCGACGGGGACGTCCGTCACGCCGTCGCCGACGCGCTCGACGATGCCGGCGGCTTCATGGCCGAGCAGCATCGGCGTCGGCCGTCGCCGGTTGCCGTCCACGACGCTCAGGTCGGAATGGCACACCCCGGCGGCCTCGATGCGGACCCGCAGCTCCCCCGGTCCCGGTTCGTCCAGCTCGAGGGGGCCTACGGTGAAGGGCCGTGATCGCGCGAACGGACCGGCCGCACCGGAGTGCTCGAGCACCGCGCCGACGATCTGCATGTCAGCGGGCCGGATCGAGACGGTCGCGCAGCCGCCGGCTGACTTCGGCGGGCGGCATCCGGCGCGGGAAGACCGCGACCACGATGTCGTCGGGGCCGGTCAGGGTGCCGTCGGGATGCACGCCGTACCGGCGGCGCACGTCGTCGAGAGCGGAGCGGAGGACGCCGATGCGGACGCGCCCGCCGCGCAGCAGGCGCCGCAGGACGTGGTTGTGCACGGCGGTCACGAGCGCGGCGAACCCCACCGCGTCGAGCGGATCGAGTCCCGGGATGGCTTGGCGGAGGTAGTCGTCGAAGAGCCGCTCGTAGCGGAAGACCGTCACGATCTCGCGCTCGCGGAGCGCAGGCACCTGGCGCACGACCTGGTAGCGGCGGCGCGCGACCTCGGGGTCGGCGGCGAAGTGCCGGAACACGCGCTCCGAGCCCTCGCACACCGCCGCCCACGGGTCCGCGTGGCCCCGCGCGAGCCAGACGCGCAGCTCGTCGAGCAGGACTTCGTGGTCGGCGAAGACGACGTCCTCCTTGCCGCCGAACTGCCGGAAGAACGTGCTGCGCGACACCCCCGCCGCCTGTGCGATCTGCTCGACCGATGTCGCCTCGAAGCCCTGCCGCTCGAACAGCTCGAGTGCGGCCGCGACGACGCCCGTGCGCGCGGCGGACGGAGACGGAGTATCGCTCATGTCGACAGAGCCTAGACCCCGCGCGCACGCGGGATGCGGCATCCTGCATGCCCGCCGGTGTCGCGCCGTCAAGCCGGTGGACGCGGCACGCGATGCGGCGTTGACTGGACCGATGACGTCACTGTGGAGGGCCGATGGCGCGTCCGTGGCCGGGACACCGTTCGCACCCGAGCGGAGGTACGACGTCATCGTCGTCGGAGCGGGCATCACCGGTCTGTCGACGGCGCTCATGCTCACCCGGGCAGGGAGGGCCGTCGCCCTCCTCGAGGCGGGCGAGGTCGGCAACCTGGCGACCGGCGCCAACACCGGAAAGCTCTCGCTCCTGCAGGGAACGGTGCTCTCGCGGCTGCGGCGAGATCATCCGGCGTCCCTGGTCCGCGCCTACGTCGACTCGAACCGCGACGGCGCCGAGTGGCTGACCTCGTTCGCCGAGGAGGCGGGCGTTCCGTTCACGCGCCGGACCGCCTACACCTACGCGCAATCGGGTGCCGGCGTCCCGCGCATCGAGGCGGAGTTCGCGGCGGCGTCCGAGGCGGGTCTGGACGTGCGCCGTGTGCTGCCCGACGGCGCGACCCCGTTCCCCCTCGTCGACGCTGTGGCGCTGGAGGATCAGGTGGCGATCGATCCCCAGGCGGTCGCCCTCGCCCTCGCCCGAGCGTTCGTCGCCGAGGGCGGCATCCTCCACACGGGCACGCGCGTGAAGCGGCTGCACGTCGTACCGGTCGCGGCCGTCGATACCGGGGCCGGGTCGATCTCCGCCGACCAGCTCGTCCTGGCGACGGCCGCGCCGATCGCCTATCGCGGGCTGTACTTCGCCAAGACGCGCGGTCTGCGCTCGTACTGCGTGGCGTTCGACCTGCCGGGGGACGTGCCCGACGGTCTGTACCTGTCGGCAGACGATCCGACGCGGTCCCTCCGCTCGGTGACACCCTCGGACGGACCCGGCGACCGGGCGCGGCTCGTGGTCGGCGGCAACGGGCACCCCGTCGGGCGCGCGGAGAAGGAACGGGTGCTCGTGGACGACCTCGTCGCCTGGACGCGTCGGCATTTCCCCGGGGCGGAGCCCCGTATGTGGTGGTCGGCTCAGGACTACGAGTCCCACAACCTGATCCCGTTCGTCGGCGCCATGCCGCGCGGCCTGGGCCGGATGCGACTCGCGACCGGCTATGGCAAGTGGGGACTCTCCAACGGGCCGGCCGCGGCGATGCGCCTGACCGCCGAGATCACGAACGTGCCGTGGCGGGATCGGCCGGCGTGGATGGGGTCGATCGCCCACCGGGTGACGAGCCCCGCCGACATCGCCCGCGGCGGCGTCGAGAACCTGCGCGTCGGGTGGGAGGCGACGGCGGGCCGTATCGGTGCGCAGCGGATGCCGGTTCCGATCCCTCGGCCGGAGGAGGGTCAGGGCGTGGTCGCCAGTCGCGGCGGACGTCCGGTCGGAGTCTCGACCGTGGAGGGGACGACGCGCGCGGTCAGCGTCGTCTGCACGCATCTCGGGGGTGTCCTGAGCTGGAACGATGCCGAGTGCACCTGGGACTGCCCGCTGCACGCGTCCCGCTTCGCACCGGACGGGACGCGGATCGAAGGGCCGGCGGTCCGCGACCTCGCCCGCCTGCCCCGGTCGGGACGGCCGATGGACCGGTAGTAGGCTGGGAATTCCGCCGAGATATCTCGACGTCAAGACGCTTTGCGCGTCATTCCCCCTGTCGCCCCAGCGAAGGAATGCACTGTGGATCTGTACGAATACCAGGCACGCGACCTCTTCGAGAAGTACGAGGTGCCGGTGCTCGCCGGCCTCGTCGCCGATACGCCCGAAGAGGCGAGGGCGGCAGCCGAGAAGATCGGCGGCGTGGTCGTCGTCAAGGCCCAGGTCAAGACCGGCGGCCGCGGCAAGGCGGGCGGCGTGAAGGTCGCGAAGACCCCCGACGAGGCGTACGAGGCAGCGAAGGCGATCCTCGGACTCGACATCAAGGGGCACGTCGTGAAGCGCGTCATGATCGCGCAGGGCGCCCGCATCGACAAGGAGTACTACTTCTCGGTGCTGCTGGACCGCGCCAATCGCGCGTACCTGTCGCTCTGCAGCGTCGAGGGCGGCATGGACATCGAGGAGCTCGCGGTCGAGCGTCCCGAGGCTCTGGCCCGTGTCGCGGTGAATCCGCTGACCGGCATCGACAAGCAGAAGGCGGTCGAGATCGCCGAGGCGGCCGGGTTCGCCCCCGAGCTCGTCGACAAGGTCAGCGACGTCTTCGTGAAGCTCTACTCGGTCTACAAGGGCGAGGACGCGACCCTGGTCGAGGTCAACCCGCTCGTGCTCACCGAGGACGGCGAGATCATCGCCCTCGACGGCAAGGTCACGCTGGACGAGAACGCCGACTTCCGTCACGCCGGTCACGCGCTGCTGGAAGACAAGGATGCCGCCGACCCGCTCGAGGCCAAGGCCAAGGAGAACGACCTCAACTACGTCAAGCTCGACGGGCAGGTCGGTGTGATCGGCAACGGCGCGGGATTGGTGATGTCGACGCTCGACGTCGTCGCGTACGCCGGCGAGAACCACGGCGGCGTGAAGCCGGCGAACTTCCTCGACATCGGCGGCGGCGCCTCGGCCGAGGTCATGGCCGCCGGACTGGACGTCATCCTGGGCGACCCGCAGGTCAAGAGCGTGTTCGTCAACGTCTTCGGAGGCATCACCGCGTGCGATGCGGTCGCCAAGGGCATCGTCGGCGCGCTGGCCGAACTAGGCCACAGCGCCTCCAAGCCGCTCGTCGTGCGTCTGGACGGGAACAAGGTGGAAGAGGGCCGCGCGATCCTGCGCGAGGCGAACCACCCGCTCGTCACGCTCGCCGACACCATGGACGAAGGCGCTGACAAGGCCGCCGAGCTCGCGAACGCATAACCCTTCGACAAGCTCAGGGACCGAAAAGGAACAAAATGTCGATCTTCCTCAACAAAGACTCCAAGGTCATCGTCCAGGGCATCACCGGCGGCGAGGGCACGAAGCACACCGCCCTCATGCTCAAGGCCGGCACGCAGGTCGTGGGCGGTGTCAACGCCCGCAAGGCCGGCACCACCGTGCTGCACCGCGCCGCCGACGGCTCGCCCGTCGAGCTTCCCGTGTTCGCGACGGTGGCCGAGGCCATCGAGGCGACCGGAGCGGATGTCTCGATCGCCTTCGTGCCGCCCGCCTTCACCAAGAGCGCGATGATCGAGGCCATCGACGCCGAGATCCCGCTGCTTGTCGTGATCACCGAGGGCGTGCCCGTGGGCGATACCGCCGAGGCCTGGGCGTACGCGCAGTCCAAGGGCGACACGACGCGCATCATCGGGCCGAACTGCCCGGGCATCATCACGCCCGACGAGTCGCTGGTCGGCATCACGCCCGCCAACATCACCGGCAAGGGCCCGATCGGCCTCGTCTCGAAGTCGGGCACCCTGACGTACCAGATGATGTACGAGCTGCGCGAGATCGGCTTCTCGACCGCGATCGGCATCGGTGGCGACCCCGTCATCGGCACCACGCACATCGACGCTCTCGCCGCGTTCGAGGCCGACCCCGAGACCAAGGCCATCGTCATGATCGGCGAGATCGGCGGCGACGCCGAAGAGCGCGCGGCCGACTTCATCAAGGCCAACGTCACCAAGCCGGTCGTGGGCTACGTCGCCGGCTTCACCGCTCCCGAGGGCAAGACGATGGGCCATGCCGGCGCCATCGTCTCCGGCTCCGCGGGCACGGCGCAGGCGAAGAAGGAGGCCCTCGAGGCCGCCGGGGTCAAGGTCGGCAAGACGCCGTCCGAGACCGCCGACCTGATGCGCGAGATCATCCACTCGCTCTAGCGAACAGCTCGAGGGAGGGGCGGATGCTGCGGCATCCGCCCCTCTTCCGTCACCGGTCCGAGATCGGCTCCAATTCGTCGGAGGCGGCTTCGAGCGCGTCCTTCAGCTCGACCAGCGCCGACTCGTAGTCCTGAGTGCGGTAGTACTCGCCGTGCGTGCCGACCGTCACCATGTAGCCGGTCTTGTCGAGCTCGGCCGCATAGCGGTCGACCCGATTCGCGATCCCCCCGTCGCCGTCGTACTTGACGGTGCTCGATGCGGGGTAGCCCAGGTAGTCGGTCAGTCGCCACAGGCTCACCCACCGCACTGGATCGACCTTGCCCGCCTCCCACGCGGGCGCCAGCGAGCCGCTGATGCGGCCGATCCCCAACTCTGCGGGCGTCGTCTCGGGCGGCCTCGTCGACCCGCCCGATCTGGCGACGAAGTCCGACTCCCACGGATCCGCCGCCAGCAGGCGGGGAGGCGATTCGAGAGGGTCCGTGCCGAGCACCTCCGGTCCGAGCAGCTCCGGCAGCATCCGCCCGAAGAAGGGCCGAAGCTGCACCCCGAACGTCAGCACCGCGACCCTCGGCAGCAGCCGGCGCGTCGCCTCGGAACTGGCCAGCAGCCCGATCGTCGACATCGCCAGGACCGCTCCCATGCTGTGGGCGGCGAGCACGACGCGACGCTCGTCCGTGCGCAGCCAGTGGTTGATGCGCCCGGCGATCTCGGGAACGGCCCGCTCCGCGTAGCAGGGCGGGCCGAACGGATGCCCGGTCTGCGGCAGGAAGCACGCGATGTCCCACACGATGCCCAGCGGCCGCGTCCCGGTGCCCGCGGTGGCGCCCACCGCGAGCAGTGCCACGACCACCGTCGCCAGGGCGGCGAGCAGCAGCATCCCCACGCTGATGGCGTCCACGACGAGCCGCTGGGCCTCGGGCGGCACGACGCCCCACAGCGTGGTGTCCTGGCTGTACGCCCAGACGGTCCACGCGAGACCGAGCACGATCGCCGTCGCCAGTGCCACCGACAGCCACGCCACCGCCGGCTCGACCAGGTGCAGGCGCGAGGCCACCCGCCGCTTCGCGTCGATCCGGGAGAGCAGGACCTTCGGCGACGGCGGGAGCACGCCGCCCTCGGGAATGGGGATGTCGGGGGGCGTGACCGGGACGGTCTCGGGACCGGTGCGCCACGCCGCGGCGCGGGAGGTCGTCGCCCGAGGGCGCAGGAGCGCCGTCACCAGCACGAGGGCCAGGGCGACCAGCACGCAGGCCACCACGAGCGCGCCGAGGGCGACGTAGCTCGACGAGATGCGCAGGCTCGTGCCCCCAGCCGAGGACCCGAGCCATCCGACGAGGGCCACCGGGCCCTGGGAGCCGTTCAGAAAGTCGCCGATCGCCACGAGGACGATCGAACTCGTGCCGACGGCGACGCCGAGCGAGACGGTCATGAAGACGGCCGGGCCGCTTCCGAACCACGCCGTGCGGCGCCGCGTGGCCCACGGGCGGAAGAACGCGCCGGCCAGAGCGAGTACGATTCCCGCCGCGGTGATCACGACGGGGATCATCCCGGCGCCGTACAGCCGGTCCACGCCGACCGCGGGGGCGGGGGCGAACAGGACGAACGCGGACACCGCGCCGAACACGACCACCGAGAACCAGAGGAGGACGCGGGTGACGTAGTCGGGCCAGCTGCTGGCGTGCTCCTCTTCGGGATCCTCGCGCATCGTCGGCAGCACCGCCGTGATCAGCCCCGCGCCCACGAGCCCGGCGAATGCGACGATCGCGGCGGTGGCGAAGAACCCGAACCACCCGTCCGCGGTCGCACCGCCGAGACATTCCGCGTCGACCTGCAGGCCCGCGCAATCGGTCCGCCACCCCATCGATGCCTGTGTGGCCACGAAGACCGCCGTCAGCAGCAGGGCGCCCGACAGGTGTGCGCGCGCGAGATGGCGGGTGATCCGGTTGGACCAGAAGCCGGGCCGGGACAGCACCGCCGGCTCGCGGCGCAGTTCGCCCGGACTGCGCCGGCGCCGCTCGCTCGGTGCCGGTGCCTCCTCGGCGCCGGCGGACGTGTCCGAGTCATCGCGCAGCATCCCGGGCAGCTGGTCGTAACGCAGCCGCGACATCGACGACAGCACCCAGAGGGCGAGCGCAGCGGCCACCGGCAGCAGCGCCCACAGAGCGAGGCGCTGGCCGGGGCTCCACTGCGCCATCGGCTCGAACAGCCACTCCAGCGGTCCGCACAGTGCCGGCTGCGCGCCGCACTGCGCCGCGCCGATGTCCAGTGCGAGGGTCGCCGCCGTCGTCGTGAACAGCAGCGTCAGCACGAAGCCGAAGAGCCGGATCAGGCCCGACGTGATCGCGGTCCAGACCTGGCGCCCCGGACTGTCGGTCTCCTGCGTCAGCCGGCGTGTCCATTGCGCGGCATTGCCGAGGGAGAAGGGCAGGATCAGCGCGTAGACGATCCTCGTGAGCACGCCGGCGACGGCTCCGCCGAGGCTTCCGCCCGACGCGATCGGGATGGTGCGCACCATCCCGCCCCAGGAGTACGCCTCGCGACGGATGCCGGGCGGCACGTGTCCGCGACGGCCCGGCACAGCGGCCCGGCGCGCCTGCTCTGTCGGCACCCAGAAGGAGCCCAGCGAGTCACCCGCGACGAGGGAGACCCCGTCCGGCGCGAGGTCGAGCAGGGCGGCGGGAGTCGTGTTGTTGACTCCGTGCACGCGCAGCTCCAGCGTGAGCGGCGCCGCCGCGGATGCCGGTGCCGCCTCCGCTGCCGGCGGAGACTCGGCTGCCGGCGGCGCCTCGGCCGGCGGGGGAGCCTCGGCTGGCGGGCCGGAGTCCGGCGCAGCACCGGTCTCGTCGTCGGTCTCGATCGGACCGTGCGGAGCGGGCAGGTTGGTCATGACGTCCCCCCGTTCGACGCCTGGGTCGCCGCACCGGCGCCTGCCCACACCCTAGCGAGCCGGCCTTAGTGTGGATAGATGGGACAGACCAGAGAGTATCTGCCGTCGACATCCGAGTGGGCGCGGAGGCAGGCCGAGCGGTACGAGGCCTCGAACGGCACCGAGGCGAACCTGCTGCGCGGAGTTCCCATCATCGTGCTGACCACGGTCGGCGCCAAGTCCGGCGGCCTGCGCAAGACGGCTCTCATGCGCGTCGAGCACGACGGACGCTACGCGGTCGTGGCCTCGAAAGGCGGAGCGCCGGACGAGCCGAAATGGGCCGAGAACATGCGTCGGCATCCGCAGGTCCAGCTGCAGGACGGCGCGGCCAAGCGGGACTATCTCGCTCGCGAACTCTCGGGCGACGAGCGCGACGATTGGTGGTCGCGCTCGACCGCCGTGTGGCCCGACTACGACGCGTATCAGGCGAAGACCGATCGCCTCATCGCCGTCTTCGTGCTGGAGCCGCTCGAGGGCTGACCCGTTCCACGCAGCGGATGCCGCGTCCGCGCGTGCCGGGGGAGGGGTGCACCTTCCCGCTGGGTAGGGTCGATGAGGCATGCACCGCCTGATCGTTCTCATCCTCTCCGCCGTCGACGCCGCCATCGCGGTGGCCGTCGGCATCGCGGCGACCCTCGCGCCGCTGACCCTGCTGTGGGTGGTCGGGCTGGGGGGCACGGCGGATTGGGCGGCGCTGTGGCCGGCGAGCGCCACGACGTGGCAATTCGGCAATCTGGTGCCGCTGCAGGTCACGCTTCCGGGTGACTACCTCGCCGTCGCCGGGATCGAACCGACGGCGGCATCCTTCATTCTCTCGCTCTCGCCACTCGCGTTCGCCGGCTTCACCGCGATTTTCGCCGTGCGCTCAGGGGTGCGCGCGTCGCAGGCGGACGAATGGCTGACGGGCGTCCTCACCGGGTCGCTGGTCTTCGCCGCGCTCGCCGCCGTCATCGCGCTGACCTCGGCGAACACGCTCGCCGAGGTCGAACGCTGGCAGGCGATCCTGTTCCCCGCGCTCGTCTTCGCGATCCCGCTCCTGGTCGGCGCGTTCGTCACGGAGTGGCGTGAGGCCGGGTCGGGAGTCGTGGCCCGCGTCCGCGATCGCATCGAGGCGGCGCCGCACGGCTGGGGCGAGGTTCCCGGATTGACCGTGCGCGGGGCAGCAGTCGTCCTGACGGGCCTCGTGGGCCTCGGAGCTCTGCTGTCGGCCGTGTCGCTGGTGCTGCGGGGCGGCGAAGTGATCGGGCTCTTCGAAGCGGCGGACGTCGACGTGCTCGGCGCGACCGTCGTCACCCTCGTGCAGCTGGCCTACGTACCGACCCTGGCGATCTGGGGCATGGCCTTCGTGGCCGGCCCGGGCTTCGCGGTCGGTGCCGACACGGCGGTCTCACCCGCCGGCACCCAGCTCGGCGTGATCCCCGGCCTCCCGGTCCTGGGGGCGCTGCCGGAGTCCACCACTCCGTGGCTGCTGCTCTTGGCCCTGCTGCCGGTCGGGCTCGGCGCGCTCGCGGGGTGGATCGCCCGCTCGCGCCTGGTGGCGACGCCCATGGCCGTCGCCGTCGAGGTTTCGCCGGTCGCGATGGAGTGGGATGCCGCGCCCGACGCGGCACGCAGCTCAGCACTCTCGGCGTTGCTCAGCGGGGTCGACCGACCGGCGGCCGAGGAGCGGGGGGACCCGACGACGCCTCCCGTGCACGGCGACGAGAACGCCGACCCGATCGGCGCGCGCGCCGTTCTCGCGCTCGGCATCGCCGCGCTCGCGGCCGCGGGGGCCGCGCTGCTCTCGGTGGTCGCTTCTGGCTCGCTCGGCCCGGCCCGGCTCGCCGAGGTGGGCCCGCAGCCGGGCCCCGTCGCCCTCGCGGTGGGGGTCGAGGTCCTTCTCGGTGCGGCGATCCTGCTGCTCTCGCCGCGCCGGAGATCCCGTCCCTCCCGGCCGGCGGAGTCCGATCGGGATGCCGCTCCCGCCGCGCCGGCCGACATCGAGCGCGACGACATCCCTGCCGCGCCGGGCGAGGCCGAGCACGCCGACACGCCCGCCGCGCCGGGCGACGCCGAGCACGCCGACACGCCCGCCGCGCCGGCCGAGGCCGAGCACCCCGGCACCCTCGCCGCGCCGGCGGACCCCGAGCTCGAGCACGATCTCGCCACACCGGCGGGACCGCATGCGGACCAGGGGGATGCCGAGCAGGAGTTCACCGAGGCCGACACCGCACCCATCGCGCTCGTCCCGCCCGACCCCCGCCCGACGGAGTCCGACCCCGACAGCACCGAGACCGCCGACCTCGGGCTCCGCAGGCCTCGACCGCTGCCGCCGATAGACTAGGCCGGTGCTCACGGTCGCCGTCCTCATCTCGGGCGCCGGGTCCAATCTGCGGGCCCTGCTCGACGCGGCGGCCGAACCAGACTTCCCCGCGCGCGTGATCGTGGTCGGCGGCGACCGCGAAGCCGAGGGCTTCCGTCACGCCGAGGAGTACGGCATCCCGACCATGCTGGTGCCGTGGCGCGAGTACGATTCGCGCGACGAATGGGGTGCGGAGCTCGGGGCACAGCTCGATGTCTGGAAGCCCGATCTGGTCGTGCTGAGCGGCCTCATGCGCCTGCTGCCCGCGTCACTGGTCGACGCGTGGTCGCCCCGGATCATCAACACGCACCCGGCCTACCTGCCCGAGTTCCGTGGTGCGCACGGCGTGCGCGACGCCCTCGCCGCCGGGGTCGCGCAGACCGGGGCGAGCGTCATCATCGTCGACAACGGCGTCGACAGCGGCCCGATCCTCGCGCAGGAGCGCGTGCCCGTCCTTCCCGGCGATGACGAGCATTCGCTGCACGATCGCATCAAGCCGGTCGAGCGCCGGCTTCTGATCGACGTCGTACGCCGGATCGCCACCGGAGAACTCGACCTCGCCGCCGTGCGGTGAGCCGCCCACGCCCTGACTGACCCCCGATCCCATCCGAGGAGCCCCCATGGCCGGCCCCAGCCACGACCCGTCCCTGTATCGCGACCGCAACCTCGTCCCGATCCGCCGCGCGCTGGTCTCGGTGAGCGACAAGACCGATCTGCTGAGGCTCGCCGAGGCGCTCACCGCCGCGGGCGTCGAGATCGTCTCCACCGGCTCGACCGCCGCGACGATCCGCGACGCCGGCCACGCCGTGACCGACGTCGCCGCCGTGACCGGATTCCCCGAGTCGCTCGACGGACGCGTGAAGACGCTGCATCCCGGAGTCCATGCCGGCCTGCTCGCCGACCTGCGGCTGGAAGACCACGAGCGCCAGCTCGCCGCGCTCGACATCGCGCCGTTCGAGCTCGTCGTCGTGAACCTGTATCCGTTCATCGAGACGGTGGCCTCGGGCGCCCAGGGCGACGACGTGGTCGAGCAGATCGACATCGGCGGACCGGCCATGGTGCGTGCATCGGCCAAGAACTTCGCCAACGTGGCGATCGTCGTCTCGCCCGGCTCGTACCCCGCCATCATCGACGCGCTCGCCCAGGGTGGGACCACGCTCACCCAGCGCCGCGAGCTCGCCGCGCGCGCCTTCGCGCACACGTGCGAGTACGACCGCGCGGTCGCGACGTGGTTCGCGGAGCAGACCCTCGGCGAGCAGGAGCTGCCGCAGCACCTGACGATCAAAGCCGAGCGGCTCGCCACCCTGCGCTACGGCGAGAACGCGCACCAGCGCGCCGCGATCTACACGCGCGTCGGCGGGCACGGCATCGCGCAGGCGACGCAGCTTCAGGGCAAGGAGATGTCCTACAACAACTACGTCGACGCGGATGCCGCCCTCCGGGCCGCGTTCGACATGGTCAAGCCGGCGGTGGCGATCATCAAGCACGCGAACCCCTGCGGCATCGCGGTCACCGCGCCCAATGCCCTCGACCCGATCGCCAGCGCGCACCTGCGCGCGCACGAATGCGACCCGGTCTCGGCGTTCGGCGGCGTGATCGCGGCGAACCGCACCGTCACCCTGAAGATGGCCGAGAACCTGCGCGACATCTTCACCGAGGTGATCGTCGCGCCCGACTTCGAGCCCGCTGCTCTCGAGGTCTTCGCGCTCAAGAAGAACCTCCGCATCCTGCGCCTGCCGTTCGACTGGCAGCAGGAGCGGATGGACGTGCGACTCGTCTCGGGCGGCCTGCTCCTGCAGGACGCCGACCGTTTCCCCGACGACATCGAGTCCGTCGCCAAGGACTGGGAGCTGGTCTCGGGCGAGCAGCCGAGTGACGATGAGATGACGAATCTCATCTTCGCGTGGAAGGCCTGCCGTGCCGTGAAGTCCAACGCGATCGTGCTCGCCAAGGGCTCGGCCACCGTGGGCATCGGCATGGGCCAGGTCAACCGCGTCGACTCGTGCCGTCTCGCCGTGGAGCGGGCCGGAGATCGCGCCGCGGGCTCGGTTGCGGCATCCGACGCGTTCTTCCCCTTCGCCGACGGGCCGCAGGTGCTGCTGGATGCGGGGATCTCGACGATCGTGCAGCCGGGCGGATCCGTGCGCGACGACGAGGTCATCGACGCGGCGCGCAAGGCCGGCGTGACGATGTTCTTCACCGGCGAGCGCCACTTCTTCCACTGACCTCGCCCGTCTCTTCTCCCGCGAGACTGCACCGGGAAGCCGAGACAGCGGGCAGACCCCGCAGTCTCGGGGTGCAGATGCAGTCTCGCGGGAAGCGGCCGTGCCGTCAGCCGGTCGGGCGGCCGTACTCCTCGAGCCAGCGCAGCCATACCTCGCTGAGGGTCGGGTAGGACGGCACGGCGTGCCGGAGCCGGTCGATCGGCACCTCGCCGACGATCGCGACCGTCGCCGAGTGCAGCAGTTCCGCGACATCCGGCCCGACGAACGTCGCACCGATCAAGACGCGGCGGTCCTCGTCGACGATCGCCCGCGCGCTGCCTTCGTAGTGGTCGGCGTACGTCGTCGCACCCGCGATCCACGACAGGTCGTAGTCGAGGACGCGGATGCTGAGCCCGCGGTCGCGCGCAACCGCTTCGGTGAGCCCCACGGAGGCGATCTCGGGATCGGTGAAGGTCACCTGCGGGACATGGTCGTGATCGGCGGTCGCGACGTGCGCACCCCACGGCGCGTCGCCGACCGGCTGGCCCTGCGCGCGAGCGCTGATCACATCTCCCGCGGCGCGTGCCTGGTACTTGCCCTGGTGCGTGAGGAGCGCACGGTGGTTGACGTCGCCGACCGCATACAGCCAGTCGGTGCCCTTGACGAGGAGCGTGTCGTCCACGCTGAGCCAGCGGCCGGGCTCGAAGCCGATCGCCTCGAGTCCGAGATCAGCGGTGCGCGGCGTCCGCCCGATCGCGACCAGGACCTCCTCGGCGACGACGCGACCGCCGTCGGACAGGCTGAGCACGGCGTTCGTCTCCGTGCGGTGCGCCGATGCGACCTCGACGCCCTTGCGGATCGTGACGCCGAGCCTCTCGAGCGACGCCTCGACAAGATCCGCCGCGAACGGCTCCATGTTCTCGAGCAGCTTCGAGCGCACCACCAGCGTGACCTTGGTGCCGAACCCCGCGTACGCCGTGGCCATCTCCGCGGCGACCACGCCGCCGCCGATCACGGCGAGTGAGGCCGGAACGGACTGGGCGCTGGTCGCGTCGCGGCTCGTCCACGGCGCGATCTCGCGCAGCCCGGGGATATCGGGCAGGAGCGAGGCGGACCCCGTCGCGACGGCGACCGCGTGCCGCGCGACCAGCTCGGTCACGGTGCCGTCCTCAGCCGTCACCCGCACCTGCTTGACGCCGGTGAACTCGGCGTGGCCGCGCACGAGGTCGATCCCCGCGCCCGCGAGCCATTCCACCTGCGATCCGTCGTCCCATTCGTGCGTGATGCGATCCCTGCGGCGCAGCACGCCCGAGACGTCGAGGTCTCCGGTGATCGCCTGCTTCGCACCGTCCAGGTCGCGCGCCATCCGGAGGGCGGCCGCGCTGCGCAGAAGTCCCTTCGACGGCATGCACGCCCAGTACGAGCACTCGCCCCCGACCAGCTCGGCCTCCACGATGACGGTGGACATGCCGCCTTGTCTCGTGCGGTCGGCGATGTTCTCGCCCACCGCGCCGGCTCCGATCACGATGACGTCGTACTCGCGTCCGCTCATCCCTTCACGCTAGCGCCGGATGCGGTCGCGGGATCGGCGGGCGCGTGAGGTGTCGCGCGTACACCGATCGCCGGCGGCATGCAAGGGGTAGTGCTGCGCACCCCGGTGGGGCTGACTGAACTCAACCGGTTCGAGACCCGCTGCGTGGGTCCGCCAGCGAGGAGTTCCGATGGAACACGTCACCCGCCCGACGATCGATCAGAGCGCGTGGGCGGGGTCGAGTCCCGGTGCTCCCCCGCGATACGCCGGCCGCGGCACGGTGCGGACGGCCAGAGGCGCGGTCGCCCTCGTGCTGGCGTTGATCGTCTCGATCGCGGGTTTCGCCGCGCCCGCCTCGGCGATCGTCGAGACCCGCCCCGCGACCGGTGCAGACGCCGCCGTCGCCGCGAGCCCGCTGACGAACCTCGCCCACCTGGACTTCCTGCTCGATGAAGCCACTCCGTCGGCGGAGGTTCCCGGGCACACGACCTATCGGCTCGCAGAGGAGCCGACGCTCGTGCTTCCGTGGACGTATGCGGACGCCCGACCGGGCGGCACGTTCCAGCGGGTCGGCGGCGGCGCCTTCGACGAGGCGACGGGCTACTGGAGCCAGGGCGCGTACAACGCGGACGACATCACGCGCGCTGCGGTGGTGTACCTGCGGCACTGGACGCTGACGGGCGACGACGCGAGCCGCCAGAACGCCTACGAGCTGCTCCGCTCCGTCGCCTACTTCCAGACGACCGACGGCCCGAACGCGGGCAACGTCGTGCTGTGGATGCAGCCGGACGGCACACTGAACCCCTCCGCGGAGCCGGTCGAGCTGCCCGACCCCTCCGACTCGGGACCCAGCTATTGGCTCGCTCGCACGATCTGGGCGCTGGGTGAGGGATACGCCGCGTTCCAGGATGCCGACCCGGAGTTCGCCGCATTCCTCGAGGACCGCCTGGCACTGTCGCTGGCCGCCGTGGAGCGGCAGGAGCTGGTGGACTACGGCGAGTGGGCGCAGTCGGACGGCATGCAGGTGCCCGCGTGGCTGATCGTGGACGGCGCGGACGCATCAGCCGAGGCCGTGCTCGGCCTCGCGGCACGGGTCGAGGCCGCGCCGGAGGATGCGGCAGCGGCCGACGCGATGCGCAAGCTCGCCGAGGGGATCGCGGCCATGTCGGCCGGGACGGTGCGCTCCTGGCCGTACGGCGCGATCCTGCCATGGGCGCAGTCGCGCAGCATGTGGCACGCCTGGGGTTCGCAGATGCCCGCCGCTCTGGCGCGGGCAGCGGTCGTGCTCGGCGACCCGGCCCTGGCGGGTCCGGCCATCACCGACGCCGCCGTCTTCACGCCGACGCTTCTGACCGCCGGCGGTCCCGACAACGGCTGGTTCCCCAGTCCCACCGACCGCGTTCAGATCGCTTACGGGGCCGACTCCCGCGTGCAGTCGCTGCTCGAGGTCGCCGATGCGACGGGCTCGACCGGCTTCGAGTCCCTCGCGGCGATCCAGGCGGCATGGTTCTTCGGCGCGAACCGGGCGGGCGAGGCCATGTACGACCCTGCGACCGGCATCACCTTCGACGGTCTGCAGCCGGACGGGACGATCAACCGCAACAGCGGAGCCGAGAGCACGATCCACGGCCTCCTCACTATGATCGCGCTGGACGAACGGCCCGAACTGGCCGCCCGCGCCTCGTCCGTCACGACGATCGTGGAGCGAGAAGGTCTCCGGGTCGTCGAAGCCGAAGCGGCCGTCGAGACGGACGGCGTCATCAGCACGCCGGAGTCGTGGACGGGTGAGTCCAGCTGGTCGGGGAGCGCACTGACCCTGCAGGCGGGACAGCACGCGATCTTCGACATCGGATCCGACGACTCGCGCCGCTGGGTGGAGCCGGTGGTCTGGTCGAGCCCGGGTGGGGGAAGCAGCTCCACCTGGACATCCGATCGCCGACCGCTCGGCTTGCTCGTGGAATCCGCGCCCCCGCAGGGGATCTCCCCGACGGACGGCGTCCTGCTGCCGCATGCGCTCTCCACGACCGTGCTGGCAGATCGACGGAACGTCCGCGTGGATGTCACCACCGGAACGCTGCAGCTGGATGACCTGCTGGTCCGGCCTGTGGAGTCCCGCCTGGTGCTGACCGGCGACGGGGGCACGACGGAACTCGTGCACTCGAGCAGCACGACACCGCAGCCGATCCGGGTCGGCCGCGAGGGCGAGCAGGCCACGGTCGTCGTGTACGACGCGTCGGGCGCCGAGGTGCACAGCTTCGAACTCCGCGGAGCGCGGTCGATACCCGTGCCGAGTGGGGGATTCGCGATCGTGACCGGCTGAGAATTCGGCCGACCGGAGAACCGGTCGGCCGCCCTCGCCGCGGATGCTCGGCGGCGCTCGCAGGGCCGTGTCCGATTTCCGCCAGTGACGGGCTCCCGGTCATGGCAGGCTGGGACCCGTGAGCAGCCCCACCATGAGCTTCGACGAGCGATACGGCGTGATCCAGTCGCGTGATCCGCGCTTCGACGGACAGTTCGTGACCGCGGTGCGCTCCACCGGAATCTACTGCCGGCCCAGCTGCCCCGCCCGGACGCCGAAGGCGGCGAATGTGTCGTTCTTCGCGACGAGCGCCGCCGCGCACGAGGCCGGCTACCGCGCCTGCAAGCGCTGCCTGCCCGAGGCCGCTCCGGGATCACCGGAGTGGGACCTCCGTGGCGACACCACGGCACGAGCCATGCGCCTGATCGCAGACGGCGTGGTGGAGCGCGAGGGAGTCGTCGGTCTCGCCTCGCGGCTCGGATACTCGCCTCGCCACCTCACCCGGCTGCTGACGTCCGAGCTCGGCGCCGGGCCGCTCGCCCTCAGCCGCGCGCACCGGGCGCACACGGCGCGGATGCTGCTCGTCGGCACCGACCTGCCGGCGGCTGACGTGGCGTTCTCCGCCGGGTTCTCCAGTGTCCGCCAGTTCAACGAGACGGTGCGCGAGGTGTTCGGGATGCCCCCGCTCGAACTGCGCGCGCGCCGGCGACGTGCTCCCGGTGTCGAAACCCCGGGCTCGATCGATCTCGTCCTTCCGCACCGCGGGCCCCTCGACGCGGACGGCCTCTTCGCGTGGATGGCGGCGCGTGCGATCAGCGGCGTGGAGTCGGGATCGCCGGGCTCCTTCGCCCGGACGCTGCGCTTGGCCGGCGGGCCGGTGTGGTTCGAGCTGCGCGTCGACGAAGTCGGCCGGGTCCGCCTGCGCGCCCGCCTCACCCACCTCGGCGACCTGTCCACGCTCGTCACCCGTGCTCGACGGCTGTTCGACCTGGATGCCGATCCGATCGCCGTCGACGACGCACTGGCCCGGCATCCCGAGCTCGCCCCGCTCGTGGCGCGCGTCCCCGGAATCCGCGTCCCGGGCGCCGCCGATCCGCACGAGATGCTCATCCGCGCGATGGTCGGACAGCAGATCACGGTGTCGGCGGCCCGCACCGCGCTGTCGGCGCTGTCGGAGGCGCTGGGGGAGTCCGTGACCGTGGGCGCGACCGACGCCGAACCGTCACGCGAGGGGCGGCTCTTCCCCACCATGCAGGCGATCGCAGAGCACGGTCATGACGTGCTCCGCGGCCCCGCCGCGCGCACGCGCGCGATCGTCGGAGCGGCCGCGGCCCTGGCCGAAGGCACCCTGACGCTCGGGCCCGGTGACCGAGCCCCCGATCAGCGCGCGACGCTGCTGGCGATGCCCGGCATCGGACCCTGGACGGCCGACTACGTCCGCATGCGGGTGATCGGCGACACCGACGTGTTCCTTCCGGGTGACGTCGCCGTGCGCGCCGGCGCCGCAGCCGCAGGTCTGCCCGCGGAGGCGCGTGCCCTCGACGCCTGGGCCGCCCGCACCGCGCCGTGGCGCAGCTACCTCACCGCGCACCTGTGGCGCGCGGTCCCGCCCCGCGCCGCGCGCGGCCGGCCGGGCAGCGATGGCATGCCGGGTGTCGGAACCTCAGCTTCCAGGGCGCCCCACCTGTTACCCCAGAACACATTCACACCGCCGGTCCCGACGACCGACCACGAAGGAGCCCAGCCATGATCGCCAGCCTTCAGACCATCGACACCCCCGACGGCGCCTTCACGATCGTCGCCGACGACCGCGGCCGCGTGCTGGCCTCCGGCTGGACCGCCGACGCGGACGCCGCGATCGCCCGCATCCACCCGCGCCTGCGTCCGGACACGGTGCGCGAGGCTGAGACGGATGCCGCCGCATCCGTCGTCGCGTACTACGGCGGCGACATCTCCGCCGTCGACGCCGTCGCGGTCACCCAGCAGGGCACGGCGATGCAGACCGCCGGGTGGGCGGCGCTGCGCGGGATCGCACCGGGGCATCCGCTCACGTACGCCGAGTTCGCCGTCGCGCTCGGCCAGCCGAGCGCCGTGCGGGCCGCAGCGTCGATCTGCGCGCGCAATGCGCCGGCGCTCTTCGTCCCGTGCCACCGCGTGCTGCGCTCGGATGGATCGCTCGGCGGATTCGCATGGGGGCTCGACGTCAAGCGCAGTCTCCTTGCGCGCGAGGCGGCCTGACCCCTCGCCTCGCCCGCGCCGCCGCTCCCTCTACCGCGAGACTGCATCCCCAGTCCGAGACAGTGGGCAATCCCCGAAGTCTCGGCGGCCGTTTGCAGTCTCGCGGTGAGGAAGGACGGCGCCGAAGTTCCGGTTGCACCTGCGCGATCGCGGGGTCTAGGCTGGAGGGCTGTCGTCCGCGCCGGGCGGACACTCATCGTAGGAGGATGCCATGAACACGATCGCCGTCGCCGTCACGCCGGTCGCCGCAATCCTCCGCGACCCGATCGGAACCGGCGCGCTCCTCCGCTGAGCCGACTCGGTCTGCCCGCCCCGGCATAGCGCAGACCCCCCGCGCGTTCCGTTCAACAGGCGTCACCGCCCGTTGCCGTGCCCGGCGACGACCCCACTCTCTCCACCTGCGCGACCAATCCCACAAGGATCATGACCTCCACCGCTGCAACCCACGACGGCCGCCCCTCCACCCTGCGTGCGCTGGCCCGACTCCTTCCGATCGCCAAACCCGTTCTCCCGCGCCTGGCGATGGGTGCGCTGAGCGCGCTCATCGCGAGCCTGCTCGCCCTGTCGATCCCCCTCGTTCTCGAGGTCATCGTCCGCGGCCCGATCAGCTCGGGCGACCCCGCCCAGCTCATCCTGGGTGCCGTCGTGATCCTGGTCCTCGGCCTGCTCGAGGCGCTCATGATGTGGCTGCGCCGCTGGTTCGTCCTGGCTCCCGCCACGAAGGTCGAGTACGACCTGCGCACGGGCTTCTACTCGCGCCTGCAGCGGCTCCCGGTCGCGTTCCACGACCAGTGGCAGTCCGGCCAGCTGCTCAGTCGCATGATGCAGGACATGAGCATGCTGCGCCGCTGGATGGCGTTCGGGCTCGTGCTCCTCGTCGTGAACGTGCTGACGATCGTGGTCGGTGCGGTGCTCCTGTTCCGGTGGCACTGGCTGCTCGGCTCGATCTTCCTGGTGTGCTCGCTGCCCCTCTGGTACAGCGGGTACCGCTTCGAGAAGCGGTACGGGTCGCTCGCCCGGCAGAGTCAGGATCAGGCCGGCGACCTCGCGACCTCGGTCGAGGAGAGCGTGCACGGCATCCGCGTCCTGAAGGCGTTCGGCCGGGGCAAGCACGCCCTGAACAAGTTCTCGGCGCAGGCGGAGTCGCTCCGCCAGACCGAGCTGCACAAGGCGCGCGCGATCGGTGTGATCTGGTTCTGGCTCGTGCTGCTGCCCGACCTGGCCTTCGCGCTGTGCCTGGGCGCCGGCATCTACCTCGTGGCGGTCGGCCAGCTGACGGTGCCTGAGCTCATCGCGTTCTTCGCGATGGCGTCGGTGCTCCGTTGGCCGATGGAGTCCATCGGCTTCCTGTTCTCGTTCACGCTGGATGCGCGCACCGCGACCGACCGCATCTTCGAGGTGTTCGACGCGCCCAACACGATCACCGACCCCGCCTCGCCCGCGACCATCCAGCGCCCGCGCGGCGAACTCGCGTTCGAGGGCGTGCACTTCCGCTATCCGGATGCCGCCGCCCAGGAGCGCGATCTGCTCGACGGCATCGACCTGGTGCTGCGGCCCGGAGAGACGATGGCGCTGGTCGGCCTGACCGGTTCGGGCAAGACCACTCTGACGACACTGCCGGCGCGGCTCTACGACGTGACCGGCGGGCGGGTGACGCTCGACGGCGTGGACGTCCGCGACCTGACGCTGAGCGAACTGCGCACCCACGTCGGCATGGCCTTCGAGGACGCCACGCTGTTCTCGCAGACCGTCCGCGACAATGTGCTGCTCGGCCGCGACGACCTCGAGTCGGGCAGCCCAGAGGCGGAGGCCGTGCTGCGCGAGGCGCTCGACGTCGCCCAGGCGCACTTCGTCGACGACCTGCCGAAGGGGGTCGACACCGTGATCGGTGAGGAGGGCCTCTCGCTGTCGGGCGGGCAGCGCCAGCGCCTCGCCCTCGCCCGCGCCGTCGCCGCGCGGCCGGCCGTCCTCGTGCTCGACGATCCGCTCTCGGCACTCGACGTCGATACCGAGGCCCTGGTGGAGGACGCACTGCGCGAGGTGCTGCACGCGACGACGGCGCTCGTCGTCGCCCACCGGCCCTCGACCGTGACGCTCGCCGACAGAGTGGCGCTGCTCGAAGCCGGCCGCATCACCGCGGTCGGCACCCACTCGGAGCTGCTGCGCGACAGCGCCCACTACCGGCACGTCATCTCGAGCCTCGAGGACGCTCTTCGCCAGGCGCGGGAACCGTCCGCCTTGCGTGAGCCCCAGGAGACGGAGGTGAACCTGTGAGCACGGCGACCGTCGAAGGAACCAGCGGCGAAGACCGCTCCGACTACACGCGCGACGAGAGCCGCAGCATCCGCCGCCGTTCGCTGCGGCTGCTGGGCGCGCTCGTCGCGCCGCTGCGCTGGCAGCTCATCCTGGCCGCCGTCGTGCTGATCGTCTCGACGGCGCTCCGGGTGGCGGGCCCGGCGCTGATCGCGTACGGGATCAACACCGCGCTGCCGGCCGCCGTCGACCAGATGGATTGGATGCCGGCGATCGGCGTCGTGGCCGTCTACGTGCTGACCGCGATCGGCGGCGCCGGACTGATCGGCTGGTACGTCGTCGTCGCGGCCCGTCTCACGCAGGCCGTCATGCTCGATCTGCGCAAGCGGATCTTCCTGCACACCCAGCGCCTCAGCCTGGAGTTCCACGAGTCCTACACGTCGGGTCGCATCATCTCGCGCCAGACGAGCGACCTCGACACGATCCGCGAGCTGCTGGACGGCGGACTCAATGAGCTCGTCTCCGGTCTGCTCTACGGCGGATTCACGCTGATCGCGCTGCTGCTGCTGGACTGGGAGTCGGGGGTCATCCTCGCCGTCATGGGCATTCCGCTGTACCTGCTGATGCGCTGGTTCTACCTGCGCTCGCAGGTGGTCTACCGCGAGTCGCGCGTCGTCAGCGCGAAGGTGATCGTCAAGTTCGTCGAGACGATGACCGGCATCCGAGCGGTCAAGGCGTTCCGCAAAGAGGTGCGCAACGACGAGGAGTTCGGCGGCATCGCGAGCGACTACCGCGACATCAACATGCGCTCGATCCGCCTGTTCGGGACGTTCGAGCCGGGACTCATGGTGGTCGCCTCGGTGACCGTCGCACTCGTGCTGCTCTGGGGCGGCATCCGCGTCGTCGACGGTTCGATCCTCATCGGAACGCTCATCGCCGCGGTGCTGTACGTGCGGAACTTCTTCGCGCCGATGCAGGAGGTGGCGTTCTTCCTGAACTCCTACCAGTCGGCCACGGCCGCGCTCGAGAAGGTCTCGGGAGTGCTCGAGGAGGAGCCGACGGTTCCCGATCCGGTCAAGCCGGTCGACCTGTGGCGCGCTCGCGGGCACATCCGCTTCGATGACGTGATGTTCGGCTACAGCAACGGCCCGACGATCCTGCCGGACTTCACGCTCGACATCCCGGCCGGGCAGACGATCGCACTCGTGGGCACGACGGGCGCCGGCAAGTCGACGCTCGCCAAGCTCGTGTCGCGCTTCTACGACCCGACGGCCGGACGGGTGACCCTCGACGGCGTCGACCTGCGCCAGCTGCACCCGAAGGACCTCCGCCGCGCGATCGTGATGGTCACGCAGGAGGCCTACCTGTTCAGCGGGACGGTCGCCGACAACATCGCGCTCGGCAAGCCCGACGCGACGCTGGACGAGATCCGCGCCGCCGCGCGCGCGGTGGGGGCGGACGCCTTCATCGAGCGCCTGCCTGACGGCTACAGCACCGACGTCAACAAGCGCGGCGGACGCGTGTCGGCCGGTCAGCGTCAGCTGATCTCATTCGCGCGTGCGTTCCTCGCGGATCCCGCGGTGCTGATCCTCGACGAGGCGACCGCGTCGCTCGACATCCCGAGTGAGCGCCAGATCCAGGACGCCCTGCAGACGCTGCTCGCCGACCGCACGGCCATCATCATCGCGCACCGCCTCTCGACGGTCGCGATCGCCGACCGTGTGCTCGTGATGGAGCACGGGCGGATCATCGAGGACGACACGCCCGATGTCCTCATCGGGGGCGACGGCCGCTTCGCCCGTCTGCACGCCGCCTGGCGCGAATCGCTGGTCTAGACGCAGGGGACGGATGCCGCGGCTCGCGCTGACGCGCGGGTTGCGGCATCCGCGGTCTTCGGGGTTGCCGGATTCGGATGACGGCGCCGGATCAGGGTACCCGGCCGCCCCCGCGTCCGAATCTGCTGCATCCATCCGAATCTGGTGAGCGCGGGCGTCGGCGCGCGGGGCTATACGGCCAGGTGAGCGCCGGTGGCGATCGCGCGGGCGATCGCGCGCTCGACGGCCGGCCAGTCGTGCACGACCTGCGCATATGTGAATCGGAGAACCGTGTACCCGCGCAGCGACAGTTCGCGGTCGTGCGCGACGTCGCGTCCTCGGTCGGCGGCCGACGAATGGAACGCGAAGCCGTCGACCTGCACGACGAGCCGGTCGCCGATGAGCACGTCGATGCGCCTGCCTGCCAGAACGATCTGCTGCCGGATGGGGAGGCCCCACGGCCTCAACCTATGGACGAACAGCGTCTCGAGACCGGAGTCCGAAAGACCGGTGACGGATGCCGCACATTCGTCCGCGGCGGGTGTGGTCCAGCGCACTCGACGCAGGCTCTCCGGCGACAGACGCTCGGTCCGCGCGGCCGACTCCCAGATCGCGATTGCGGTCTCGCGAGGCAGGCACCGCGCAATGTGGTTCAGTGAGTCCTCGATCGACTCGATGAGCACCCGTGGCCCGGTCGGGACGATCGGCGGGTCCCAGTGGCTCCGGACTTCTCTCGATGGCTTCGCCGCGTGCGCGGCGACCCGCACGTGGATTTCGGCGTCCGCGTCAGGCGGGATCCACCAGCCGCGATGCCGTGCCGCCGATACGCAGGCGAGCACCCCGGTGACCTCAGCGGCCAGGACCAGCGCCGGAGGAGCGCCGGAGGTCGCGACCCAGTACCTGCGGACCCGGTGCACAGCCTCGGCCCGGATCGCGCTCCGCAGGGCATGCGCGGACACGCCCAGGTCGAGCAGCTCACCCCGGTGAACGATGCCACCCCGATCAGTCACCCACTGCGCGATGTCCACCCGTCCACCGTGCGTCGCGAGCGCGGCATCCGCTCGCCGGTTCCACCGAACGTGTGGACGGATGCCACACCTGGTGCCCATGGGGAGGAGCCGCCCTGTCGATCGGAATCGGATCAGCGCGCGGGATTCGGGCGAACGGCCTACCGATCCGAATCCGACGCCCGCAGCCGAATCCGTTAATTCGACGCAGGATGCCGCAGCAGAACTACAGGCGGATCTCGGCGATGACCTCGCCGTACTCGGTCTCGCTGACCGGTGTGAATCCCACTCGCTTGAAGAATGCCTCGGGACCGTTCTCGCCCGCCTCGTAGATCACATCCACATGGTCGACGCCCCGCCGGCGGGCTTCGTCCAGCAACCCCTCCACCGCGAAGCGGCCCACGCCACGACCCTGGTCGTCGGCGTCCACGTTGATACGCCACAGCACCGAACGGAAGTGCTCCTCGGAAGCCTCGGGATCGAAGTTGGCGCTCACGAATCCCACCACCTCGTTGGCGTCGAGAACGACGCGCTGCCAGGACGTCTGCGGGTTGATCACCGTCGCGGCGATGCCGTAGCTCACCGGAGCCAGATACTGCTCCTGCCCGGGTTTCAGAGACATGTTGTTGACTGCGACGATCGTCGCCGCGGACAGTTCCACCAGTCTGAGGTCACCCATAGGCACAGGGTAGTGGGGAATCGCGGCTCGGTCACGGTCGTCGTCCTTCTGTAACGCGGTGTTCATCTCACAAAGTATCTCGATGTCAAGATAGTTTGCTCGTTGCGATAAGGTGGAATCTCGACCCGAACGGAGACTCACCGGTGACCGAATCGACCATTTTCTACACCCACACCGACGAGGCTCCGGCGCTGGCCACCGCGTCTTTCCTGCCGATCGTCAAGGCCGTCACCGGCCGGGCTGGGGTGGATGTCGAGACGCGGGACATCTCGCTTTCGGGACGCATCCTGGCGGCGTTCCCGCAGAAGCTCACGCCCGAGCAGCAGGTGGGTGATGCGCTCGCAGAGCTGGGCGGCCTCGCGACCCTGCCGGAGGCGAACATCATCAAGCTTCCGAACATCTCCGCCTCCATCCCGCAGCTGAAGAGCGCGATCGCCGAGCTCCAGAGCCAGGGATTCGACATCCCGGACTATCCCGACGACGCCGAGACGCTCGAAGAGAAGGACATCCGGGCGCGCTACGACCGCATCAAGGGCTCGGCGGTCAACCCGGTGCTGCGCGAGGGCAACAGCGACCGTCGCGCGCCGCTCTCGGTGAAGAACTACGCGCGCAAGCACCCGCACCGCAACAAGCCGTTCCCCGCGGGCTCGAAGACGCGCGTCGCGACGATGGGCCACGACGACTTCAAGTCGAACGAGAAGTCGGTCGTGATCCCGAGCGACGACGTGCTGACGATCCAGCACGTCACCGCCGACGGCACCGTCACCGCGCTGAAGACCGGGCTGAAGGTGCTGCCCGGCGAGATCGTGGACGCGACCTTCATGTCTGCCGCGGCGCTGGACGCCTTCCTTGCGCAGACGCTGCAGGATGCCGCGGCCGATGACGTGCTCTACTCGGTGCATCTGAAGGCGACGATGATGAAGGTCAGCGACCCCATCATCTTCGGCCACGTCGTCAGGGCGTACTTCGCCGACGTGTTCGACCGCTACGGCGACAAGATCGCCGAAGCGGGACTGACGCCCAACGACGGTCTGGGCGCGATCCTCTCGGGCCTGCCGTCGGTGGAAGGCGGGGCCGAGATCGCCGCCGCGATCACCGCGGACCTCGAGCGCGGACCTCGCCTGTCGTACACGAACTCCGACAAGGGGCTGACGAACCTGCACGTGCCCTCCGACGTGATCGTGGACGCGTCGATGCCCGCGCTCATCCGCAACGGCGGCAAGCTGTGGGGCGTCGACGGGGGAGAGGACGACACGCTCGCCGTCATCCCGGACTCGTCCTACGCCGGTGTCTTCCAGACCGTCATCGACGAAGTGAAAGCGCACGGCCCCCTCGATCCGGCCACGATCGGGTCGGTGCCGAACGTCGGGCTCATGGCGCAGGCGGCCGAGGAGTACGGCAGCCACGACAAGACGTTCGAGATCGAGTCGCCCGGTGTGGTCCAGGTGCTCGACGGCGCCGGCGAGGTGATCCTGGAGCACGACGTGCAGCCGGGCGACATCTGGCGCGCCACCCAGACCAAGGACATCGCGATCCGCGACTGGGTGAAGCTCGCCGTCACGCGCGCCCGCGCGTCGGGCGCGCCCGCCGTGTTCTGGCTCGACGAGGCGCGCTCGCACGATGCCACCCTCATCGCGAAGGTCAGGACGTACCTCGCCGAGCACGACACCGAGGGCCTCACGATCGAGATCCTGCCGCCGGCTGCCGCCACCCAGTACTCGCTGGACCGGCTGCGCAAGGGCGAGGACACCATCTCGGTGACCGGGAACGTGCTGCGCGACTACAACACCGATCTGTTCCCGATCCTCGAGGTCGGCACGTCCGCGAAGATGCTCAGCATCGTGCCGCTGCTCTCGGGCGGCGGCCTCTTCGAGACCGGCGCGGGCGGATCGGCCCCCAAGCACGTGCAGCAGCTGGTCTCCGAGAACTACCTGCGCTGGGACTCGCTCGGCGAGTTCTTCGCGCTGGCCGCCTCGCTCGAGCACCTCGCGAACTTCACCGGCAACGTGAAGGCCCAGGTGCTCGCCGACACGCTGGATGCCGCCACGGGAACATTCCTCGAGAACGACAAGTCGCCGGGGCGGGCGCTGGGCACGATCGACAACCGGGGCAGCCACTTCTACCTCGCGCTCTACTGGGCGCAGGAGCTGGCCGCGCAGCAGGCGGACACCGAACTCGCCTCCGTCTTCGCGCCCGTGGCCGAAGCGCTCGCCGCGCAGGAGCAGACCATCGTCTCCGAGCTGCTCGCGGTCCAGGGCTCGCCGGCCGACATCGGCGGGTACTACCGCCCGGACGAGCAGCTGGTCGCGGACGTCATGCGCCCCTCGAAGACCTTCAACGAGATCATCGACAGCATCGGCTGAGGCAGGTTCGATGACGGAGAGGGATGCCGCGGCATCCGCCTCCGTCATCGTGCGGCGGTATTGATCCGCGCGAGGACTCGCTGCTCGACCGCCGCGTCAGGGCTCAGCTCACCGGGCGGCGGATCCGGCTCAATAGTGGACCCAGACCTCGGTGCCCATCGGCGCCCACGCGTAGGCGAACTCGGCGGAGCCCAGCGGCATGTTGATGCAGCCGTGGCTCATGACGTTGCCGAAGTTGTTGTGCCAGTACGCGCCGTGCAGGGCCTCGTCGCCGTTGTAGTACATCACCCACGGCACGTCCGGGGTGAAGTAGAACGGCTCCTTCGTCAGGTCGCGGTTGCCCATGTTCTGCGAGAGGAGCTTGGCGCTGATGCGGAAGCTGCCGGTGCTCGAGCTGAACCCTTCCTTGCCGGACGAGATCGGCCACGAGTCGACGACGTTGTTGTTCTCGAAGATGTACGCGTGCTGCTGGCTGAGATTGACCTCGATGCGGCGTGCGAGCGTCGTGATGACGGGCGCGATCTCCGTCACCGGCAGCGTGAACGCCGCGTTGCCCGTGGAGAGCTGGGTGGCGAAATCCGACGCAACGGTCGAGACGTCGCCGAGCTCGCGGCCCGAGATGCCGGCAACCTCTTCGCGGAGCACCTCGCCCGCGGAATCGGTGATGACCCGCCCATTCTCGGCGGCCCGGTTCACTAGCTGCGCGAGGCCGTCCACGACGGGCTGGATCGCCGTCGAATCCGCCGAGATCTCGAACGAGCCCTCGCCGTCGGACGCGACGGTGATCCAGGACGCGAGGAGGGCGCGATCGATCGGCACCGTGCGCTCTGCGCCGACATAGAACCCGGCGGTGTCGAGCATGCCGTTGAGCGAGGCGACACTCGCGTCGGCGGAGGCGGCCGCCGTCAGCGCCGGCACCACCGCGGGTGCGGCGTCGATCTCGACGCGATCGCTGCCGTCGGCCAGGGCGGCCTGCAGCGCGAGACGGACGGACTCCACGTCGACGCCGGTTCCGGGCACGTCCGGGGTGGCGATGAAGCTCGCGGTCGCCGCATCGAACGCGATCGTCGCGTCGACGGGGTCGGTGAACAGCTGCGGCGCGGCCTCGCGCAGGGCTGCGGTCGCGGCCTCAGCGTCGATGCGCACGGCGGCGCTGGTCGGATCGGCGAACCAGGTGCCGAGATTCCACATCGGGTGCTCGCTGTAGGCGCGGTCGGCGAGCGCCCGCGCATCCAGGAAGGCGCCCAATTCGGCTCCGGTCACCTCGGGGTCGCCCGGCGCACCCGCCAGAACGACCGTGGTCTCAGCGAGCTGTTTCTGCACGGCGTCGGCTGCCGCACCCGGCGTCATGCCGCCGACGGGCACTCCCGCGACCGACGTACCGGGGGCGATCAGGACGAGAGAAGAGGCTACGAGCGCCACGACGGCGACGCCCGCGGGAATTCCGAGCCAGAGCGCGAGACGGCGCTTGCGGGGAGCCGGCTCGGGGGCTGCCCACTGGGGTTTCGGAGCGCCGCCGTCGCCGTCCACGGGGGTCGCGGCATCCGTCGGCTCAGGCGTGACGGAGTCGTCGATCGGCGCTTCTTCGGCACCGGGCCTGGTGGCCAGATTCGTCATGCCATCACCCCCCGGCTGCGAGCACGTCACTCAATGGTACGGGACAGGTCGGCCGGGTCGGGCAACGGAACGATCACGGATGCCGCGAGAGGTATGGATCGCATCATCTCGAGCAGAGGTCAGCCGCAGACCTCCTTGAAGGCTTCGCTCGTCTCGCGCAGCTCGGCGCCGAGCCGAGAGAGCTCGGGAACCTTCGAGTCGTCCCCCTCGACGATGTCGTCCATGACGGCGCCGACCTCGGCGAACATGTCCCGCAGCGGAGGCAGCAGCGCGGCGACCTCGTCGTTCGTGATCTCGGCGACGTTCTCGCCGAGTCGTTCAGCGGCCGACGTCATCGCCGCCGCAGCGGTCGCCGGGTCGGTGGTCGCGGCGCTCTCGAACTCCTCGGTCGCCTCCTGGATGCTCTCCTGGATCAGCGCGCAGGCCTCCGCGGTGGACTGCCCCTCGTCTCCTGGCTGGTCGCTGCCCGGGGAAGCGGACCCGCTTCCGGGCGCGGGGGGAGAGGCGGTGCACCCGCTCACGCCGAACACCGAGACTGCCGCCAGCACGACGGCGACGAGGCGATGGGACATGCCTCCAGGGTATGCGACCGCGAATGTAACGGTTTTGTAAACACTCCGCGCAAACCCGCGAAAGCCCTTGCGAGATGATTGTTCGTAAGGTGTACTAACAAACATGTCCTCCTCGGAAGCGCAACGCGGCTCTTCGACACTCGAACCGCCCGCCTCGAACGCAGCGGCCGGCCGGACGTTCGGTCCGGGACGTGCGCTGCGCCAAGGCGGGAAGGTCCTCCCCGAACACGCACGGGGCCACAACCGGTCCCTGCTGCTGCAGACGCTGTTCCACCGGGGTGCGATGAGCCGCGCGGATCTCTCGCGCGAGACCGGCCTGACCCGCGTCACGATCTCCGACCTCATCGCCGATCTGATCGCCGACGGATTCGTCGCCGAGATGGGCGTGCGAGAGGCCTCCGGACCGGGCAAGCCCGCTATCCTCGTCGACCTCGACCGCGACGGTCACCGCATCGTCGGCATCGACCTGTCCGGAGCGGATGCCTTCATCGGAGCGGTGCTCACTCTGGACGGCGACATCGTCGCGCGACGAGAAGTGCCGATCGCGGCCGGCGGCGATGTGATCGAGGCGGTCGTCCAGCTCGCCCGCGACCTCGTCGGTGACGCGCACGCTCCCGTCCTCGGGATCGGCGTGGGAACCCCGGGCGTGGTCGATGACCGGGGCGTGATCCTGACGGCCCCCAACCTGCGCTGGGCGGGCTTCGACCTCGAGGGCGCGCTGAAGAGCGCGGTCGGGCTGCCCGTGCTCGTCGCGAACGATGCGAACGCCGCGGTCCTGGCCGAGTACACGTTCGGCGGCTCCGGCGAAGACGTGCTTCTCGTCAAGGTCGGCCGCGGCGTCGGCTCCGGCCTGCTCGCCTCCGGCCAGCCCATGCGGGGAGCGCACTTCGCCGCGGGCGAGATCGGGCACGTCACCGTCGGCACCGACGGCGGGCCGACCTGTGCGTGCGGCAAGGTCGGCTGCCTGGAGGCATGGCTGGCGGTGCCCGCGCTCACTGCGCGCCTGGCCGCGGCATCCGACGACGAAGCCCGCATCGGCATCCTGCGCGATGCGGGGGAGCGGCTCGGGATCGCGCTGGCGCCCATCGTCGGCGTGCTGGACGTGTCCGAGATCGTCCTCTCCGGACCGCCTGAACTCCTCGATGGGCCCCTCGCGCAAGCGACCGTCGAGACACTCCGCGCACGGACGCTCGCCGAGTTCCACGACGGCGTCCGCGTGCGGATGACGGAGCAAGGCCAGGACATCGTCCTGCGCGGCGCGGCCGTCATGGTCCTCTCCGGTCAGCTCGGGGTGTCGTAGGCCCCGGTGCCACTGCAGTACCTCCGGATGGGTCACCCGGCCCCGGAGCCACCAAGAGAAACACGAAGGAAGACAATGAACAAGACGCTTGGAGCGGTCGCGCTCCTCGGCGCCTCGGCGCTCGTCCTCGCAGGCTGCGCAGGCGCCGGCGACGCAGCCTCCGACAGCTCGGAAGGCGCGGAGATCCGAGTCTGGCTTGTCGGTGCCGACACGCCCCAGGAGGCTCGTGACTACCTCAAGGAGACCTTCGAGGAAGAGAACCCCGGCTCGACGCTGGTCATCGAGGAGCAGAGCTGGGACGGTTTGGTCGACAAGCTCACCACGAGTCTGTCGAGCTCCGACAGCCCCGACATCGTCGAGTTCGGCAACACTCAGGCGCCGGCGTTCACGTCGGTGGGCGCTCTACGCGACATCTCCGGAATCTACGACGCGCTCGGCGGCGACGATCTTCTTCCGGGGTTCGTGGAGGCTGGTTCGTACGACGGCGCGTTCTATGCGGCACCGCTGTACTCAGGCGCCCGTGTCGTGTTCGCCGATCCTGCGCTGGTCACCGCCGCACCCGAGTCGCTCGCTGACTACGTCAACGCGGCCAAAGACCTGGCATCGGCCAACCCGGGCGAATCCGGCATCTACTTCGCCGGCCAGGACTGGTACAACGCCCTGCCCTTCATCTGGGAGAACGGCGGAGAGATCGCGGTTCCGGACGGCGACGGCTGGGATGCGCAGCTCAGCAGCCCCGAGTCCGTCAAGGGCCTGCTGCAGGTGCAGGATCTCATGACCAACGCCTCGCTCGCGCCCAAGGACGGCGACAACGCCGAGCCCTGGACCCCGTACTGCGAGGGTGCCGCCGCGCAGTTCTCGGCTCCGAACTGGGCACTGGGTCTGGCGAGCGAGTGCGAGACGCCGACGCCGCCGGCCGCGCCCTTCGTCTACGCCCTGCCGGGCGTCGACGGAGGCGCCGCACAGGTGTTCGCGGGCGGCTCCAACATCGGCATCTCGGCGAAGTCCGCGAACCCCGAACTGGCGGAGAGTGCCCTGGAGATCATCCTGAGTGACGAGTTCCAGACGATCTACGGCGAGAACGGCCTCATTCCCGCGAAGAAGTCGCTGGCATCCACGCTCGGCGACACCCCGGAAGCGCTGGCGTTCACCGAAGCCGCCGGCAACGCGAAGCTGACCCCCGCATCGCCGAACTGGGCCGAGGTGGAGGCCGCGCGCATTCTGGAGGACTTCTTCGTGAAGATCGCCCAGGGCGGCGACGTTCAGTCCCTGGCGGAAGAGGTCGACACGAAGATCGAGGACATCCTCAACGGCTGACCTCCGCGGCGCCTCGGCGCCGCGACTGCGCCTCACGGCGCTCCGCGCACAGTCCGGGCCGGCGGTGAACCTCGCCACCGGCCCGGGCTGTGTCCACCATCCACCAGGAGAACCTCATGTCCACCGCGTCCAGCCGGCTGACTCCGGCGGTGCTACCCGTCGACGGCGACGGCGTGCTGATGCCGCCGGGAGAGACGCCGCCGTCTCGCCGACGGCGATTCGTCCGCGCGGGCGGATTCACGCCGTACGCGCTTCTGACCCCCGCGCTGATCGCCCTGCTCGTGATCACGGCATGGCCGCTGCTGCAGCTCGTGATCATGTCGTTCCAGGAGTACGGCCGCGCCCAGGTCTTCGGCGCCGCTCCCGAGTTCGTCGGCGTGGACAACTACGTCGCGATCCTGACCGACCCCGAGTTCTGGGGCGTGCTCGGCCGGTCCGTCGTCTTCGCCGCGGTCTGCGTCGTCACCACCATGGTGCTCGGCACCCTTGTCGCGCTGCTGCTCGACCGGCTCGGCGGCATTCTGCGCACGGTCGTGTCGGTGGGCCTGCTGCTGGCCTGGGCGATGCCGCCGCTGTCGGCGACCATCGTCTGGGGCTGGATCTTCGACACCCAGTACGGGGTTCTCAACCACATCCTCACCGATTGGTTCGGCCTCGACTTCGAGGGGCACTCGTGGCTGATCGATCCGCTCAGCTTCTTCTTCGTCGCCGCGATCATCATCGTGTGGGGAGCCGTGCCCTTCGTCGCCTTCACGGTGTACGCCGGCCTCACACAGGTGCCCGGGGAGGTGCTCGAGGCGGCACAGCTGGACGGTGCCGGCGCCGTTCAGAAGTTCTTCCTCGTCGTCGTCCCCTACATCAAGCCGATCCTCGTGATCGTGACGATCCTGCAGGTCATCTGGGACCTGCGGGTGTTCACGCAGATCTATGCTCTGCAATCGATCGGCGGCCTCGCCGAGCAGACCAACACGCTCGGCGTCTACATCTATCGGGTGTCGCTCGGCTCGGGTGACTTCGGCGTCGGCGGGGCGATCTCCGTCGTCCTTGTCCTGATGCTGGTCGCCGTCTCGATCTTCTACGTCCGGCAGACAGTCAAGGAGGACTCGCTGTGAGCACCGTCATCCGGCCGGCGCCGGCCGGCCCACGGCCCGCGGCGGCTCGGCGATCGCGCGACCCTCGGCCGCGTCTGCGGCGTCGTGTCGCCTCGGTCCTCACCGTCGTCGCAGCTCTCGTCGTGTTCGTCGCCTCGGTCTTTCCCGTCTACTGGATGGTCAACACGTCGTTCCAGCCCAACGCGCAGGTGCGCGGCTCGGAGATTCACTTCTGGCCCGACAACGGCACGCTCGACAACTACGCGAACGTCATCTTCGGTGACACGCGGGCGCCGTTCGGGCCGGCGCTGGCGAACTCGCTCGCTGTAAGCCTCATCACCGTGTCGGTGGCGCTCGTCTTCGCATTCCTCGCCGCGCTCGCGGTCACGCGCTTCCGCTTCCGCTCGCGGGCCGGGTTCATCATCGCGATCCTCATCGTGCAGATGATCCCCGCCGAGGCCATGATCATCTCGATCTTCCGACTCGTGGACGGGTGGCACCTGCTCAACACGGTGCTGGGCCTGTCCGCCGTCTACATCGCGACCGTCCTGCCGTTCACGATCTGGACGCTCCGCGGGTTCGTCAACGGGGTCCCCGCCGATCTGGAGGAGGCTGCGATGATCGACGGACTCAGTCGCGCCGGTGCTTTCTGGCGGATCACGTTCCCGCTGCTCGCGCCGGGCCTGGTCGCCACCGGGATCTTCGGGTTCATACAGGCCTGGAACGAGTTCGTCTTCGCCCTCGTCCTGAACCCGAGGCCCGAGGCGATGACGCTGCCCGTCTGGCTCCGCACCTTCCTCGACCCGAACGGCGGCATAAACTGGGCCGAACTCATGGCTGCGTCGACCCTGGTCGCCATTCCCGTCGTCGTCTTCTTCCTCCTCGTACAGAGGCGGATGACCGGCGGCCTCGTCGCCGGGGCGGTCAAGGGCTGATGCGCCGCCGCACGGTGGCCGCCTTCCGCGGGGAGGTGGACGGATGAGGGTCGGTCTCGACATCGGCGGGACGAAGACGGATGCCGTCGCCGTCGACGCCGTCGGCACGATCGTCGGGCGGGTGCGCCTGGCGACCGGATGGGGAGCGGATGCCGTGATCCGGACGGTCCTCGACGCCGTGCGCTCCCTCAGCTCGCAGGTCGCGCAGCCCGCCGCCATGGAATCGGTGGGCATCGGCATCCCGGGTCAGGTGGAGCCGGGCACCGCCCGCGTCGTCCACGCGGTGAACCTCGGCGTCGAGGAGCTGGATCTCGCCGCGGCGGTGGGCCCCGAACTCGGCGTGCCGGTGCGGGTCGAGAACGACGTCAAAGCCGCCGCCTACGGCGCGTACGCCCTGCGCCCCGGCGGATCCGCCGCCGACGCGTCGATGGCGTACCTCAATCTGGGCACCGGGATCGCAGCGGGCATCGTCGCCGGCGGCGAGCTCTGGCGGGGCGCGCGCGGCACCGCGGGCGAGGTCGGCCACATCTCGATCGATCCGGGCGGGCCGCTGTGCCGCTGCGGTCAGCGCGGCTGCATCGAAGCGCTCGCGGGCGGCGGGGCGATCGCCGAGCGCTGGGGTCACCCCGGCGCCCTGCCGGTGCGCGACGTGTTCGACGCGGCAGACGCGGGCGATCCTCGCGCGCGGGAGCTGCGCGTCGGTCTGGCCCGCGGGGTCGCCGCGGCGGTGCGCGTGCTCGTGCTGACCGCCGACGTGGATGCCGTCGTCCTCGGCGGCGGCGTCACCGGGCTCGGTCCGCGGCTCATGGCGGATGTCACGGCCGAGCTCGCGGCCAGCGCCGAGACCTCGCCCTTCATGCGCTCGCTGCGCCTCGACGACCGGGTCGAGCTGCTGCCGGCCGGTTCTCCTGCGGCCGCGCTCGGAGCGGCCCTGATCGGCTCGGCGCGGGATCCGGAAGGCGCACTGACCCATGGCTGAGGTGATCATCGTCGCGGATGCCGCCGCCGCGGGCGCGATCGTGGCCGACGAGATCGCGCGGCTCGTGCGCACGACGCCCGACGCGGTGCTCGGCCTCGCGACCGGCTCGACCCCGCTGCCGGTGTACGAGGCCTTGCCCGCCCGGCTGGCGGGCGTGGACGTCTCGCGGGTGCGAGGCTTCGCGCTGGACGAGTACATCGGAATCGATCCCGCGCATCCCCAGAGCTATCGCTCGGTCCTCACGCGCGAGGTCGTCGAGCCTCTCGGCCTCGATCCGGCTCGCGTGACCGTCCCGAACGGATCGCTGGAGGGCATCGAGCACGCCGGCGACGACTACGAGCGTGCGCTCGCCGAGGCGGGCGGTGTCGATCTCCAACTCCTCGGCATCGGCACCGACGGGCACATCGGCTTCAACGAACCCGGCTCCTCCTTCGCCTCACTGACCCGCGTGAAGACCCTCACTCAGCAGACCCGCGAGGACAACGCCCGGTTCTTCGACTCCGTCGACGACGTGCCGAAGCACTGCATCACGCAGGGACTCGGCACGATCCTGCGCGCGCGGCACCTCGTACTGCTCGCGTTCGGCGCCGGCAAGGCCGCGGCCGTCGCGGGCGCGGTCGAGGGCCCGGTGACCGCCTCGCTGCCCGGCTCGGCCATCCAGCTGCATCCGCACACGACCGTGCTGGTCGACGAGGCCGCCGCATCCGAGCTCCGCTTCGCGGACTACTACCGCTACACGTTCGCGAACAAGCCCGCCTGGCAGGGGCTCTAGACCTCTGCGCCGCTGCGTGCACGGAATCGGATCGCCCACCCGACACGCCGATTCACCGCCGCCCGAGCCGGCGTGTCGTGCATGATCTCCGACTCTGTGCGACAGCAGGCCCAGTGGGCCGCTCAGCCCCAGGCGAGCGCCAGCAGGTGGTCGAGGCTCAGCGGAGCCAGCTCCATCGCGGCGACGTCGGTCGGGGTGATCCACCGCAGCTCGGCGATCTCGGCCCGCGCCGACAGCTCCGCCGGTTCGGCGGTGGTGCGGAAGGCCGCGGCGACGACCCGGTGTCCCGGCTCGTTCGCGGCATCCGACTCGAACGTGCCGAGCGGCACGAGCGCCCCGGGCGCCACCACGAGTCCCACTTCCTCGTGCAGCTCTCGCGAGAGCGCCTCGGCGGCGCTCTCGCCCGGCTCGGGCTTGCCGCCGGGCTGCATGAACACCGAGGTGCCGTGCTTGCGCACGACGAGCACCCGTCCGGCGACATCCGTGATCACGGCGGCGCTGACGAAGATGCGCGGACCCGTCACGGTCCGAAGACCTTGCCGGGGTTGAGGATGCCGGCCGGGTCGAACACCCGAGTGATCCGGCGCTGCAGCTCCCACTGATCCTCGCCCAGCTCGTCGGCGAGCCAGCGGCGCTTCAGCACGCCGATGCCGTGCTCGCCGGTGAGGGTGCCGCCCAGGCGCAGGGCGGCGCGGAACAGGTCGTCCGCGGCATCCCAGATGTGCGGGGGGACTTCGACGACGCCCGCCGGGTCGGGCACGGCGTCGAAGATGAAGTTCGGGTGGAGGTTGCCATCGCCCGCGTGGGCGACGGTCGGGATGACCACGCCGTGCTCGCGTTCGACGCGGGCGATCTCGTCGAACATCGCCGGCAGCGCACTGCGGGGCACGGAGACGTCCTCGATGAGCGTCGTGCCGAGCGACTCCATCGCGGGATGCATCGACCGGCGGATCGCGAGCAGCCGCTCGCCCTCCGCCCGGTCGTGCGACACAGCCACCGCCCCGCCGACGCGGTTCAGCACGTCCGCGATCGCCTGCGCCTCCGCGACGGCCGCCGGCCCGTCGGTCTGGATCGTCAGCTGCGCCGCCCCCGGCGTGGGCGGGTCCAGCTCCAGCAGGGCGTGGACCGCGGCGAGGGAGGCGGCATCCATGAGCTCCATGATCGCCGGCTGCGCCCCCGAGGCTGTGACCGCGGCCGACGCCTCGGCGGCCGTCCGCACGTCCGGGAAGGTTGCCGCGACTGTGCACACCTCTCCGGGCACGAGCCGGCGCAGCTTGAGCGTCGCGCCGACGACGACGCCCAGTGTGCCCTCCGAGCCGATCACGAGCGAGGTCAGATCCATGCCTGTCACACCCTTGACGGTGCGGTGGCCGAGGTGCAGCAGTCGGCCGTCCGCGAGTACGAGATCCAGGCCGAGGACGGCATCCCGCACGACCCCGTACTTCGCGCACAGCAGCCCGCCGGCGCCGGTCGCGATGTTGCCGCCGACCGTGGAGATCGCCCGGCTGGCCGGATCGGGGGCCCACCACAGGCCGTGCCCGGCCAGAGCGGCATTCAGATCGGCGTTGAGGATGCCCGGCTCCACCACCGCGAGCAGGTCGTCGGGGCGCACCTCGAGGATGCGGTCCATGGACGCGCACGGACAGCGCGATCTCGCCGGCGCCGGCGTTCGCGCCGCCGGCGAGCCCCGTGCCGGCGCCACGCGTGACCACGGGGGTGGCGGTCGCGGTCGCGATGCGCAGCGTCTCCTGCACGTCCGAGACCGATGCGGCGTGCACCACGGCGAGCGGCGTTCCGGCGGCCGCATGGCCCGACTTGTCGGCGCGGGCCGCGGCGAGGGATGCGGGCGTCGTGTCGACGCGATCGCCGAGGGCGGCGCGCAGCAGCGCGACGGCGTCGCGAGAGGCGCTCCCGGCGCCGCGCGCCTCCGCGCTCACGCGAGGCGGCGCCGGCCCGCGAGGACGCCGACCGTCACCGCGACCAGCCCGAAGATCAGGCCGACCCAGGTGAGTCCCAGATTCCACCACGCCAGCGTCGCCGACGCGTAGACGAGCAGTTCCACGAGGGCGCGGACGAACGGATGCACCTCGAAGACCGCGCGAGGCGAGACGAAGAGCGCCCACACGAGGATCGCGAGGATCGGGGCACCGACCCCGACGACGATGTTCCACGGGAACGGCCATGCCGCGAAGCCCCAGATCGCGAGCGTCGCGAACGCGAACAGCTCGCAGAGGAATGCCAGCACGTCGACCGCCGACAGCGGACCGCGCATGCCGGGCTCGAGGGGCGCCGTCGGCTGAGCGGGCGGAGTCTCGGACATGGCTCCATTCTACGAGCCGCCCGGCACGCGGACTCAGCCGGCGACGCCCGCGGTCCAGACCGCGGTCACCTCGAGCGCCTCGGTCAGCAGCACGGCGTCCGCGGTGAAGCCCGCGGCCAGCGACCCGAGGTCCTCACCTCGGCCGATCGCCCGCGCGGGAGTGGCGGTGAGCGCCGTGACGGCGTCGGCCAGCCGCACGCCGGCGTCCACCGTGCGGCGGAGCGCGGCATCCTGCGTCAGCGTCGAGCCGGCGATCGCGCCTCCGCGCACGCGGGCGACCCCGTCGACGACCTCGACGCCGAGCGCGCCGAGCTGGTACCGTCCGTCGGCGTGCCCGGCCGCGGCCATCGCGTCGGTGACGAGCGCGATGCGCCCGGGCGCCGCGGCGAACGCGATCCGCACGACGTGAGGATGCAGGTGGACGCCGTCCGCGATCACTTCGAGCGTCACGCGGGGATCGGATGCCGCAGCCCCGACCGGACCGGGATGCCGATGGTGCAGGCCCGGCATCGCGTTGAACGCGTGCGTGAGGATCGTCGCGCCGGCGTCGAAGGCCGCCGCGCTCGCCGCCGCGTCGGCGCCGGTGTGTCCCACCGCGGCCGCCGCTCCGGCGCCCACGATCATGCGGATCATCTCGAGCCCGCCCGGCAGCTCGGGAGCGAGCGTCACCTGGCGGACGGTTCCGCGTCCCGCGTCCAGCAGGCGCCGCAGCGCCGCGAGGTCGGGTGCCCGCAGGAGCGTTCCGTCGTGGGCGCCCTTGTGCTCCGGGTCCAGGAACGGCCCCTCCAGATGCGAGCCGAGGATGTCGGCATCCGTCGCGGCGAGGTCGGCGACCATCGCCGCCCGGCGCTCCATCACCTCGAGCGGCGCCGTCACGAGCGAGACGACCGCGCGCGTCGTGCCGCGGGACCGGTGCAGCGCCCGGGCCGCGCGGATGGCGTCCGGCCCGTCGTCGTAGGACTCGCCCGCCCCGCCGTGGCCGTGGATGTCGATGAATCCGGGCGTCAGCAGGGCTCCCGCGCCGGCGGTCCGCTCGCCGTCGACGATGACGTCGTAGGGCTGCGTCCGGGCGCGCCATCCCTCGCCGATGCCGTTCGCGGCGACGCGGCCCCCGTCGAATCGAACCCAGGCGTCGTCCACGACGCGTCCGCCGTCAACGAGCCGGACCGAGTGGACGAGGGTGCTCACTCCGAGACCCAGGGGATCTCGGGGGAGCGATGGAAGCGGATGCCGAGGCTCGCCCACAGCGGTCCGAGTGCGCCCACCCGACCGCGGAACGATTCCCAGGTTCGCAGCTCGCTCGCCGTGGTCGCGGGCGACCACGCGGCCTCGGCGGCCGCCGCGATGCGCGGGAACGCCATCTCGTCGACGTCGTCGAGCGTGCGGATGGTCTCGGTCCACATCGGCGCCTCGACGCCGAGGATGTCGGCATCCGTCACGCCGTCGATCACCGCGGCGGGCTCCCACGCGTAGGCGCGCTCCACGCTCGTCGGGCCGTTCGCCCACGTCAGGCCCAGGCGCGTGTCCGCGTCGTACTTCATGTCGAGGTAGACCGCATCGGCGGGCGACAGGATCACGCCGGCGTCGTTGCGCACGAACGTCCGCGCCTTCTCGTCCATGCCGTCGGTGGGAGTCGTGAAGCCCCAGTACTGCCCGACGGTGCTCGGGTCGATGCCGCTCGCGGCACCGGCCTCGTGCCACGTGACCGGGGTCTTGCCGAGGTCGGCGACGATCGCCGTCGCGCGCTCCATGAACAGCGCGAAGTCCTCGGCCGTCGTCCCGAGCGCTTCATCGCCTCCGATGTGCAGGTAGGGACCGGGCGTCATGGCCGCGAGCTCTCCGGCGACATCCGCCACGAAATCGTACGTCGCCTCGTCGTGGATCCGGAGCGAGGAGAATCCGACGCCCATCCCCGTGTACGGCTCACCGGCGGTCGGCACCGCACCGCCGTGCTGGTCGCCGACGTCGGGGATGTGCGCCGAGAGCACAGGTGCCTCGGCGAGTTCCGGGTATGCGAGACCGACAGCGTGGGTATGGCCGGGAAGGTCGACCTCGGGCACCACGAGCATGTGGCGGGATGCCGCGTACGCCACGATCTCGCGGTAGTCGGCCTTCGTGTAGAACCCGCCGGCGTCGCCGTCGACCGCCGAGGTCGAGGCGAGCTCGGTGAGCCGCGGGCGGGAGTCGAGGTGGATGCGCCACCCCTGGTCGTCGGTGAGGTGCAGGTGCAGGGCGTTGAACTTGAGGCTCGCCGCCCGGTCGATGTAGGCCTTGACGACCTGCACGGGCAGGAAATGGCGGGCGACGTCGAGCATCACGCCGCGGTAGGCGAAGCGCGGCGCGTCTTCGATCCGAACGGCCGGCAGCGAAAGACCGCCGACGTCACGGGCGATCAGCTGCCCCAGGGTCTGCACGCCGTAGAAGAGGCCTGCCGCGTCGGCGCCGGTCACGACGACGGATGCCGCATCCACCGAGATCCGGTACGACTCGGGCGCGCCGCCCGGGGCGATCCGAAGGTCGATGACTGCGTCGCCGACCGCCGAGCTCGTCGAGGGGTTCACCTCACCGCCGGTGCGGGCCGTCATCAGCGCCGCCAGCGCGGCGGCGGCCTCCGCGTCCCCGGACAGCCGCAGACCGTCCGCGAGGGGGAAGCGAGGAGAGGCGGCATCCGCCGTGATCGCCAGGGGAGCCGGCACGAGCGGGAAGGTCATGTAAGGGAGCCTAACAAATACGCGGCTGGGCGTCATCAGCGGGTCGAGGGGCGAAGGCATCCGTTATGCTCGTGGTGTCGCGACTGGCGTTGAGGTGGGTCACCACCGGGGAGCGACCGACACGGCACTCGACCGTACGCCTGGGTCGATGCGGAACACCGATGGAAGCAGCCCGTGCGACGGGCCTCCACCACCCGAAGCCGTCGTCAGAGGAGAACGCCATGACCGACCATTACTTCACCGCGCCGCTGGCGGAGGTCGACCCCGAGATCGCCCAGGTGCTCGACCGCGAGCTCCAGCGCCAGCGCGGGTACCTCGAGATGATCGCATCCGAGAACTTCGTGCCCGTCTCGGTCCTGCAGTCGCAGGGCTCGGTTCTCACGAACAAGTACGCCGAGGGCTATCCCGGGCGCCGCTACTACGGCGGGTGCGAAGAGGTCGACGTCGCCGAGGAGCTCGCGATCGAGCGCGCGAAGTCGCTGTTCGGCGCCGCGTTCGCGAACGTGCAGCCGCACTCCGGCGCGACGGCCAACGCGGCCGTGCTGCACGCGATCGCCCGCCCCGGCGACACGCTGCTCGGGCTATCGCTCGATCAGGGCGGCCACCTCACGCACGGCATGAAGATCAACTTCTCGGGCCGTCTGTTCGACATCGTCGCCTACGGCGTCGACCCCGAGACTTCGGTGATCGACATGGACGAGGTGAGGCGTCTCGCGATCGAGCACCGGCCCAAGGTGATCATCGCCGGGTGGTCGGCCTACCCGCGCCAGCTGGACTTCGCCGCCTTCCGCGCGATCGCCGACGAGGTCGGCGCGCTGCTGTGGGTCGACATGGCGCACTTCGCCGGCCTCGTGGCTGCGGGACTGCATCCGAACCCGGTGCCGCACGCGCACGTCGTCTCGTCGACCGTGCACAAGACGATCGGCGGGCCGCGCTCGGGATTCATCCTGACGAACGACCCCGACATCGCGAAGAAGATCAACTCGGCGGTGTTCCCGGGTCAGCAGGGCGGTCCGCTCATGCACGTGATCGCGGCGAAGGCGACCGCGTTCAAGCTCGCCGCGACACCCGAGTTCACGGAGCGCCAGGAGCGCGTCCTGAGCGGCGCGCACATCATCGCCGAGCGGCTGTCTCAGCAGGACGTGAAGGATGCCGGCATCTCCGTCCGCTCGGGAGGCACGGACGTGCACCTCGTACTCGTCGATCTGCGCGAGGCCGCGATCGACGGCAAGCAGGCCGAGGACCTGCTGCACGAGATCCACATCACGGTGAACCGCAATGCGGTGCCGAACGACCCGCGGCCTCCGATGATCACGTCGGGTCTGCGCATCGGCACACCCGCTCTGGCGACCCGCGGATTCGGGGACGCGCAGTTCTCGGAGGTGGCCGACATCATCGCGCAGGCCCTGCTGCCCGATGCCGACGTGCCGGCCCTCCGCGCCCGCGTGGCCGCGCTGACGGCGGCCTTCCCGCTGTACCCCGGACTCGAGCAGTAGGGCGCTCTGCCTGATCCGTCGGACGCGAAGGTTGCCCTGGACGTATACCTACGGGCATAGTGATGTGAGGCAACGCGCCGGGCGAGGACGCCGGGCCGCGAAAGCGATGAGGAGAGCACCATGACCGCACTCAAGCTCGATGGGCGCGCAGCGGCTGCCGCGATCAAAGAGGAGCTGCGCGAACGCGTGGCCGCGCTGAAGACCCATGGCATCGTTCCCGGCATCGCCACGGTGCTGGTCGGAGCCGACCCCGCATCGCAGCTGTACGTCGGCATGAAGCACCGGCAGTCCGAGGAGATCGGCATGAACTCGATCCAGCGCGAGCTGCCTGCCGACGCGTCCCAGGCCGAGGTCGAGGCGCTCATCGACGAGCTGAACGCGGACCCCGCCTGCCACGGATACATCGTGCAGCTCCCGCTGCCCAAGCACATCGACACCGACGCGATCCTGGAGCGCATCGATCCCGACAAGGATGCCGACGGGCTGCATCCCACCAACCTCGGGCGACTCGTCCTCAACGTCAACAGCCCGATCACCTCGCCGCTGCCGTGCACGCCGCGGGGAGTCATCGAACTGCTCGTGCGCAACGGCTATGACCTCGCCGGCAAGGACGTCGTGGTCGTGGGTCGCGGCGTCACCATCGGCCGCTCGATCGGACTGCTGCTGACCCGACGCGAGTACAACGCGACGGTCACCCTGACCCACACCGGAACGGTCGACCTCGGCCGCCACCTGCGCCAGGCCGATGTCATCGTGGCCGCGGCGGGGGTCAAGCACATCGTCCGCGCCGAGGACGTCCGTCCCGGCGCGGCCGTACTCGACGTGGGAGTGACACGCGAGGACGATCCCGAGACCGGCAAGTCGAAGGTCTACGGCGACGTGCACCCGGACGTGGCAGAGGTGGCGGGCTACCTGTCGCCGAACCCCGGCGGGGTCGGCCCCATGACCGTGGCCCTGCTCATGACGAACGTCGTCGAGGCGGCCGAGCGCTCCGTCGCAGAACCCCGCTGACCGCGAGGCTGCACGGGGAGTTCGAGCCAGCGGGTTCTCCCCGGGGTCTCGACCCGCGGGTGCAGTCTCGCGACCAGGGATGCCGCGGCACCCCGCCTCAGGCGCGGAAGCGGGCCAGGAACTCCCGCGTCCGCTCCTCGCGCGGATCCGCGAACACCTCGGCAGGCGGCCCCTGCTCGAGGATGCGGCCGGCGTCCAGGAACACGACGCGGTGCGCCACATCCCGTGCGAAGGCCATCTCGTGCGTGGCCATCAGGATCGTCGTGCCCTCCTCGGCGAGCTCGCGGACGAGTTCGAGCACCTCGCCGACCAGCTCCGGGTCCAGGGCCGAGGTGATCTCGTCGAGCAGCAGGATCTCGGGGTCTGTCGCGATGGCCCGCACGATGGCGGCGCGCTGCTGCTGCCCTCCGGAGAGGCGGTCGGGGTGCTCGCGCGCCTTGTCGGCCAGCCCGACCCGCTCCAGCAGCGCCAGACCCCGCAGATCCGCGGTCGCGCGCGGCACCTTGTGCACATAGCGCAGCGACAGCGTCACGTTGTCGAGCACCGACAGGTGCGGGAACAGGTTGTAGCTCTGGAACACTGCGCCGAAACGGGCGCGCACCCGGTTGGCGTCCACCCGCGGGTCGGAGATGTCCTCGCCGCCGAGCAGGATCTGCCCGTCGTCGATCGTCTCGAGCAGGTTGAGGCAGCGCAGCAGGGTCGACTTGCCCGAGCCGCTCGCGCCGATGACGGCGACGACCTCATGCGCCGCGATCTCCACCGAGACGCCCCGCAGCACGGCGCGCTCGCCGAATGACTTGTGCAGGTCGATGGCCTCGAGGAGCGCGCTCATACGACGGAGCCCATCTGCTCGCGCCGCTGCAGCCGCGCCGTGTACCAGTCCGTGAGGCGGATCGTGGGGATCGCGAGCAGCACGAACAGCAGCGCCGCGACGATGTACGGAGTGAAGTTGTACGACAGCGACGTCTCGATCTGCGCGGCGCGGACGGCATCCACCAGGCCGATGATCGAGACGAGGCCGACGTCCTTCTGCATCGCGACGAAGTCATTCATGAGCGGCGGAGTCATCTTGCGCAGCGCCTGGGGCAGCACGACGAGCCGCAGCGTCTGCGCGTAGCCCAGCCCCATGGCGCGGGCGGCGATGCGCTGCGAAGGGTGCACCGCCTCGATGCCCGCGCGGATGACCTCGCTCACGTAGGCCGAGTACGTGATCGTGATCGCGGCGGTGCCGAGCAGGATGAGCGGCACGCGCTCGTTCAGGAGCGCAGGCACCCCGAATCCCGATGAGGTACAGCACGATGATGAGAGGGATGCCGCGGAACACGTCCGTGTACGCGGCGGCGAGCACGCGCACCGGAAAGAACACCGCGCCCCGCAGAGTGCGCAGGAGCGCGATGACCGTCGCGAAGACCGCGACGGTGACGACGGAGAGTCCCAGGACCTGCAGGTTGAGCAGGAACCCGTCCCACACGCGAGGGAGCGACGACCAGAACGTCTCGGGGTCGAAGAACGACCGCTGCACGTCCGCCCACCCGGGAGTGTTGAGGATCGTGAGCCAGACGACCGCTGCGAACGCGAGCGTCGAGACGAGGGCGACGAACACCGATCGCGTCGACTGACGCTTGCGGTAGACCCGACGTTCGAGTTCGAGCGCGCTCGGCGGGGAGGGGGCGCCTGTCACGATCCGACGCTAGCGGACGCCGGCGGGATCGAGACCCTCGGCGGGTGCGATCACTGCAGCTTCGTCACGCCGGCGCCCTCGCCGAGCCACTCATCGGTGATGGCCTCGAGCGTGCCGTTCTCGCGCAGGGCGTCCACCGCCGCCGTCACGTCGGCCGTCAGCGGGGAGTCCTTGGCGAGCACCAGACCCCATTCGTCGGGGATGCCGGCGGTCGGCAGCTCGCCGACGATGAAGGAGTTCTCGATGTAGACGCCCGTCGCGTAGTACGCGGTCGGCAGGTCGAGCACGAGGCCGTCGATCTGACCGGCCTCCAGTGCCGCCTTGGCGTCCTCGTTCGAGTTGTACAGCTGCGCGGGCGTGGTCGGAGCCACCACCTCGTCGATGGTCTGCGCGCTCGTGGAGCCGACCATCGCACCGAGCACGAGGTCCTTGAGTCCGTCGAGGGTCGTGACGCCTTCGGCGGCCGAGCCCTCGATCGAGACGACGGCCTGGCTGGCCGCGTAATACGGCGATGAGAAGTCGACGTTCTCCTTGCGCTCATCGGTGATCGTGTACTGCTGGATGTTGAAGTCGAAGGTCTTCGGTCCTGGTGCGATCGCGGCATCGAAGGTCGTGCGCACCCACTCGACGTCCTCGGCGGCGAAGCCGAGCTCTTCGGCGACGGCGTACGCGATGGCCGCCTCGAAGCCCTCACCGGAGGACGGATCGTCGTCGATCACGTACGGGAAGTACGCGGGCTCGCCCGTCGCGATCGTGAGCTTGCCGGGTGTGATGTATCCGTCGTCGGCGGGTGCGCTGGCGTCGCCGCCCGCGGTCCCCCCGCTCGCGCAGCCGGCGAGAGCCAGAGCCGTGAGCGCGATGGCGACGGCGGCGGCCCGCAGAGAGGTGGAACGACGGGACATGGTGCCTCCAGAACTCGGGAAGCGGCGCGCACGTGCTGGCGGCGCGGCCACTGCCCTCCATCATGACCGCCGATCGGCACCGGTGGATCGTCACGAGTCGCTCTGTTACACGATCTTCATGCCGGAGCGCCGGCGGCGGCGGCGCATCGCGGGTGCCTCAGAGTCGCGCCTCCGCGGCCGCGAGCGCCGCCCGAGCACCCGCGGTCGGGGCGATCTCGACGAGTCCGCGGTAGAGCTTCACGAGGGTCTCCGCATCCAGCTCGCCGGTCCGTGCGCGGTCGCAGTGCACCGCCTGGATCGCCGCCTCGAGCTGGAAGCGCCCGACCGGGCGTCCGAGCGCGGACGCCCGCCGCAGCAGTGCCCTGCCCTCGGCGATGAGGGCGGCATCCCACAGCGCGGGGTCCTGGTCGTCCAGCGGTGGCCACGGTCGCGCGGCGCGGGCGGGTGCGCGCGACTGCGCGAGGGTCAGCAGGGCGGCGAGCCCCCACGCCTCCGGCTCCGTCTCGAGCAGGCTCGCCAGCAGCACGGCGAGCCAGCGCGCCTCGTCGGCGATCGACTCGCTCACGCGGTCGGGATCGGATGCCGCCGCGTCGAGCCAGTCGATCGCGTAGGCGCCGTACACCGCCTCCAGCACCGCAGGCAGCCGCGCCGGCATGTCGGCACGGGTCGGGATGGCGAACGGGATGCCGGCATCGCGGATCCGCCGCTTTGCGCGTACGAGCCGCTGCGCCATCGTCGCCGGCTCGACGGCGAAAGCGCGCGCGATCTCGGCCGCCTCGAAGCCGAGGACCGTCTGGAGCATCAGCGGCGTGCGGATCGCCGGGTCGATCGCGGGGTGCGCGCACGCGAACAGCAGCTCCAGCCGCCGGTCGGGGATCCGCTCGCGCTCCACGACGATCGCCGCGGCATCCGGCTCTGCGGCGTCGAGCACGCCCTCCAGAAGCGGTGCGCTCGACCGCGAGGCGGGAGACCGCAGAAGATCGCGGAGGCGGTTGCGTGCCACGGTGACCAGCCATCCTTCGGGGTTGTCGGGGATGCCGGAGACCGGCCACGAGCGCAGCGCCTTCTCGAAGGCGTCCGAGAGCGCGTCTTCGGCGAGCGCGAGATCGCGGGTGGCGGCGGCGATCACCGAGAGGATGCGGCCGTACGACGCGCGCGCGGCGTGTTCGGCCGCAGCGCGCGCGTCGTCGGCGGTGCTCACCGGTAATCGAACGGCGTCCAGGCGCCGCTTTCGAATCGGGTGCCGCTGGGACGGATCTCGACGGCGCCCCACCTCACCGACGGCGCCTTGCCGGCCCATTCGATCGCCTGATCGAGATCGTCGACCTCGATCACGAATGTGCCGCCGAGCTGCTCCTTGGTGTCGGCGAACGGGCCGTCCTGCACGCGCAGTGCGCCGTCGGACTCACCGCCGCGGACCGTGGTGGTGACGGAGGAGGGCTGGAGCACCTCCGCCGATCGCAGCACCCCGGCCGCATCCAGCGCCTTGGCGTATTCGTCGAATTCGCGCATGCCCTCGGCCAGGGCCTCGGGCCCGAGCTCTTCCGCGTTCATCTCGGGGTAGTGCAGCAGAAGTGCGTATCGCATGGTGTCCATCCTTCGTCTCGTCGATCAGTGACACCCCTATGACGGTCGGGTGCGCGTCCGATCGACAGCCGGAGTGGATCAGCTTCTGCCGAGTTCGTCCAGCATCCGCCGCTGCTCCTCGGTGAGCCCGTCCTGCAGCTCGCGGCGGGCGGCGGTCGTCTCGGCGGACGGAACCGCGGCGGGGGAGCCGGTCGCGGTCGTGCCCGGCACCCTCGTTCCCGTCGCCCTGTCGTACAGGGCGCCCGCGTGGCCTTCGACCCGGTCGTCTATCGAGTCGTAGACCGCCCAGCCGATCAGGATGATGATCGGAGGGAGCACGTAGCCCCAGAACCAGCCGCCGACGCTGACGCCGGAGAGGAGCACGGTCGCGATCCACACCAGGAGGGCGACGAGGAAGACCAGTGCGCCCTGCACGAGCTTCTCTCCTGCCCTGGTGCGCTGACCGGCGGACTTCGCGGCCATCGACTGGAACACCCGGTGGATGAGCGGCTTGATCCAGATCGTCAGCGCCGTGAGGATCACTCCGGCCCACAGCGCCGACCAGCCGACCCGGGCGGGCGTCAGCCAGCCGATCACGAGCAGCACGGAGACGTCGAAGACCAGCAGCGACAGGAACCGTACGACCCACTTCTTCATACCTGATACGTTGCCACGGCCGTCGACGGGGCGCCACCGCGGCCCGTGGGCGACGGCGGGGCTCAGTGCATGCGGACGAGCTGATCGAGATCGTCGTTCGGCAGCGCGTCGACCACCGCGGTGATCTGCATGTCGACGAGGTCGACCCGCCCCGAGATCGTGGTCAAGAACGCCGAGTCCGCGGCATCCCGGCCCGTCGCGATGCGGACGAGCGTGGACCGCGGCGCGAGTGTGGTCGCGTCCACGACGTGCCATCCACCCTCGACCCACGCCTCGGCGACCGCGTGGAAGTCCATCGGGTAGAGCCCAGGGGCGTAGACCGAGACCAGCCGGGCGGGCACGTTGAGCGCGCGCAGCAGTGCGACGGTGAGGTGAGCGTAATCCCGGCACACGCCCTGCCGGGCGAGCAGGGTTCTGATCGCGCCGTCCGTGGGCAGGCTGGACCCGCTCACGTACGACAGGTGAGTGCCGACCCACGAGGAGACCGACGCGAGGAGCTCGGCGGGGTCGGCGATGCTCCCGAACTCGGCGAACGCAGTGGGACCGAGCGCATCCGACTCCGCGTAGCGGCTCGGGCGAAGATACGTGATCAGATCGGTCGAGTTCGCCACGGTCGCCGCAGCCTCGCCCGCGATCGACGCGTCGTACGAGGCCACCAGCCGGCCGGCCGGACTCGTCACCTTGTGCAGGCGGGTGCCGTGTGAGTCGGGAACCACGTCGTACGAGAGCGGCTGCCCGTCGAGCGTGAACGAGACGTGCTCGGTGACGGGGGTGTGGTGTCCGCTCACCGCCATCGAGAACACGAGCTCCGCGGGCTCGGTGACATCCAGTTCGATTCGGCTCGCGACATCTCTCTTCATCCGACAAGACTGGCACGTTCGCGTCTCGGCGGCGTGACGGTCGGCGGGGCTTGACAGCCGGATGCTCTCCGCGCGACCGGTCGACAAGCGCGGTGCGCTCCGCTATGTTGAGCTAAACCGGTTTATTAAACCGGTTCAGAAGGCAGAGTAGCCTCATGAGTGAGAAGTCGCACGCGGGTCGGGCACGACGCCCGACGATCGCCGACGTCGCTCAGCGCGCGGGCGTCAGCAAAGGCCTGGTATCTTTCGCGCTCAACGGCCGGCCCGGCGTCAACGTCGCGACGCGCGAGCGCATCCTCACCGTCGCGGCCGAGATGGGCTGGTCGCCGGACGTGCGCGCCCGCTCGCTCAGCACGAACCGCTCCTTCGCGCTCGGCCTCGTGCTCCAGCGCAACACCGAGATCGTGGCGGGCGACCCGTTCTTCCCGGCGTTCATCGCCGGCGTGGAGCGCGAACTGGCCGAGGCCGGTCAGGCCCTGGTGCTCGCCTCCGTCGCGACTGGTCCTCTCGAGGCGGACACCTATCGCAAGCTCGCGGTCGAGCGCCGGGTCGACGGCGTCTTCCTCGCCGACCTTCGGGCGGCCGACGAGCGTCTCGCGCTGGTGGAGTCCCTCGGGTTGGCGGCGGTGACACTCGGGCACCCGGACGTCGCCTCGCCGTTCCCGGCCGTCTCGGTCGACGACATCGAAGGCATCGTGTCGACGGTCGATCATCTGGTGGACCTGGGCCACCGATCCCTCGCCCACGTGGCCGGATCGCTCGACATGATCCACGCCCGGCGCCGTCAGGACGCCTTCCGCGACGCGTGCGCCTCTCGCGGAGTCGACGCGCGCGTGATGCAGACGGACTTCAGCGCTCGCGAAGGCGGCGAAGCAACCCGTGCGCTGCTCGCGGATCCCGCCGACCGACCCACCGCGATCACGTACTCGAACGACCTGATGGCGCTCGCCGGCGTCGCCGTCGCGCAGCGGGCGGGACTGTCGGTTCCGGCTGATCTGTCGGTCGCCGGATTCGACGACAGCGACATCGCGCGCTACGTCTATCCCTCGCTCACCTCGGTGGCCACGGATGCCGTCGAATGGGGCGCCGCCGCCGCGCGCGCCCTGCTCGCCGTGATCGCCGGAGTCGCCATCGACGACACCGAACTCGCGCCGGCGCGTCTCGTCGCGCGGGAATCCACCACGCACGCCCCCGGCCGGCATCCGCCACGTCGGTGACACCCTCGCTCGGCAGCCTGGCCGATCCAGGCAAAACGATCCCACGTCGGGATGCGGCGGAACCGCCTCCCCTCTCGAAAGGAAGAACAATGCGAAGAAGCATCACGATCACGGCGCTCGCCGCTGCCGGAGCACTCACCCTCACCGCCTGCGGTGGCGGTGGTGGCGGCGGCGGTGGTGAGGGCGACCTCGAAGCGCGGGGCGACATCACGATCTGGTACTCCAACAACGCGGGCGAGATCGAGTGGGGCAAGCAGATGGTCGAGGCGTGGAACGACGACCACCCCGACGAGCAGGTCAAGGCCCAGGAGATCCCCGCGGGCAACAGTAGCGAAGAGGTCATCAGCGCCGCGATCACCGCGGGAAACGCGCCATGCCTGATCTTCAACACTTCGCCCGCAGCCGTGCCGCAGTTCGAGAAGGCGGGCGGACTCGTATCGCTGTCGAGCTTCGAAGACGGCGACGCATACATCGAGGAGCGCAGCGGCGACAACGCGGCCCAGTACGCATCGGCGGACGGCGAGTTCTACCAGATGCCCTGGAAATCGAACCCCGTCATGATCTTCTACAACAAGGCGATGTTCACCGCCGCGGGCCTCGACCCCGAAGCGCCTGCTCTGTCGACCTACGACGAGTTCCTCGCGACCTCGCGCACGCTGACGGAGGCCGGCGCGGCGCCCTACGCGATCTACCCCTCCCCAGCGAGCGAGTTCTTCCAGTCGTGGTTCGACTTCTACCCGCTCTACGGGGCGGAGACCGGCGGCACGCTGCTCGTCGAGGATGGCAAAGCCACGTTCGATTCCGAGGCCGGCGCGTCGGTCTCGGAGTTCTGGGCGACGATGTACGAGGAAGGCCTCGCCGGGAAGGAGCCTTACCAGGGCGACTCGTTCGTCGACGGCAACTCGGCGATGACGATCGCCGGACCGTGGGCGATCGACTACTTCGGCGATGACGTCGAATGGGGAACTGTTCCAGTGCCCACATCGGCCGGCACACCGGCCGAGGAGACCTACACGTTCAGCGACGCCAAGAACGTCGGGCTGTTCACAGCGTGCGAGTCCAAGGGCACCGCGTGGGACGTTCTGAAGTTCGCAACGAGCGAAGAGCAGGACGGCCAGCTTCTCGAGATCTCCGGCCAGATGCCGTTGCGCCAGGACCTGACCGCCGCCTACCCCGACTTCTTCGAGGCGAATCCCGCCTTCGAGCAGTTCGGAGATCAGGCCGATCGTGTCGTCGAGGTGCCGAACGTGGCGAACTCGATCGAAGTGTGGCAGGCGTTCCGCGACGGCTACTCGCGTTCGGTCATCTTCGGTGAGGTCGACATCCCGTCGTTCCTCACCGATACCGCGGCTGAAATCGACACCCTGGTCGGCCAGGGCTGAGGTCGCGGACATGGTAACCGTCGCCCCGGAGCCAGGCACCACGACGGTCCGGGCGGACGCGCAGCACGCGCGCTCCGCCCGGCGCCGCCGGCGGCTGCTCGGCGAGAACCCGTTGGGGATCCTCCTCAGCGCGCCCTACGTGATCTTCATCGCTGTGGTCTTCGCCTACCCGCTCATCTTCGCGGTCTGGATGTCGCTTCACGACTACTTCTTCGCGGCCCCTGGCGCCGACGTTGAGCGCGAATTCGTCGGCTTCCAGAACTTCGTCACGGTGCTCACCGACCCCGAGGTGTGGCGCTCGTTCTTCAACGTCGGGGTGTTCCTCATCATCAACGTGCCGCTTACCGTAGTGCTGTCTCTTCTGCTCGCCACGGCACTCAACAAGGCAGTCCACGCGAGGGTATTCCTACGGGTCAGCTTCTATGTGCCGTACGTGACGGCCTCAGTCGCGCTCGTCGCGGTCTGGCTGTTCCTGTTCAGTGGTCCCGGACTCGTGAATCAGCTGCTCGGCCCGCTCGCCCCCGACCCCTCCTGGCTGATCAACCCCTTCCTGGCGATGCCGACGATCGCGCTCTTCGTGACGTGGAAGGGAATGGGGTTCTACATCCTGCTGTACCTGGCGGCGCTGCAGGCTGTTCCGAAGGAGCTCTACGAGTCGGCCGCGACCGACGGGGCAGGAGCCGTGCGCACGTTCTTCGCGGTCACGGTGCCCGGCGTGCGGCCTGCGACGGTGCTCGTGCTGCTGCTTGCGACGATCACGGGCGCGAACCTCTTCACCGAGCCGTACCTTCTCACCAATGGTGGCGGTCCGAACGGGGCTTCCACGTCGCCGGTCTTCCTGATGTACCAGAAGGGCCTGGAGCAGGGCAATCCGGATGTCGCGGCCGCCATCGGCGTGATTCTCGTCGTTCTTGTACTCGCGATCGCGCTGATACAGCGCCGCCTCGTGGGGGGAGACGAATCATGAGCCGCATCGACAGCCGCGCGGAAAGCCGCGCGGAGGCCCGAACTGAGAACGCTGCGGCGCGAACCGCGAGGGGTCATCCCGGTCGGGCGGGAAGCATCCTGCGGTACGTCTTGCTGGGGCTCGGGGCTCTCGTGTTCCTGTTCCCGTTCTACTACATGGTGGTCGGGTCGCTCCAGCTCAACCCCGACACCACCCTCGCCGGCGCGTTCCCGAATCCGGCCAACATCACACTCGAAAACTATGCCACCATCAACGAGCGCATCGGTCTGCTGCAAGGCCTGGCGAACTCGGGCATCTTCACGATGGGCGTGATTCTGTGCACCCTCGTGTTCGGCATCCTGGCCGGCTACGCCCTGTCTGTGCTGTATTGGCGCGGCAGAGGCGTCGTCTTCGCGATCGTGCTGCTCGTGCAAATCGTGCCCTTCCAGCTGCTCATGATCCCGCTCTACGTGATGATCGCTCGCGACTATGGGCTGTCTGACACGCATTTCGGAATGATCCTGCCGTTCGCGATCAACTCGGCTGCGGTGCTGATCTTCCGGCAGTACTTCCTGCAGGTACCGCGGGCGCTCTTCGATGCCGCGCGCATCGACGGGGCGGGGGAAGTGCGGTTGCTCTGGAGCGTCGCTCTGCCGCTGGTGCGTCCGGCAGTGCTCACCGTGGTGCTGCTGACGTTCATCGGCCCCTGGAACGAGTTCCTCTGGCCCTTCCTGATCACCAAAGAGGCGTCGCTGCAACCACTGGCAGTGTCGCTCGCTAACTACATCACGACCTTGTCCGGCTCGGATGCCAATCCGTTCGGGTCGATCCTCGCGGGTGCGGTCGTGCTGGCGATCCCTCCGGTCGTGCTGTTCGCCTTGTTCCAGCGCTACTTCACCAGCTCCGACATCGGCTCGGGGGTCAAGGGATGACCGATGTGGCGGTGGAGGCGCGGGCGGTGCCTTACGCGCTGACGCGCATCGGAGTCGTCATGGTGCCCGAGCCGGGCAACCCCCACGAGCTCGAGGGCGTGCTCAATCCGGCATCCGGTCGAGGTCCGGACGGCGAGCTCTACCTGCTGCCGCGCCTGGTCGCGGCGGGGAACATCTCACGGATCGGGCTGGTCCGCGTCATCGTGGAGGACGGCGTCCCGGTCGGCGTCGAGCGCCAGGGCATCGTGCTCGAGCCGGACCGCTCGTGGGAGAGGGGCATCGGCAACGCCGGCGTGGAAGACCCGCGCATCACCTGGATGGAGGATCTCGGGCTGCACGTCATGACGTACGTCGCCTACGGTCCGCTCGGCCCGCGCACCGCGCTGGCCGTCTCGACCGATCTGCGCGAGTGGCGTCGACTCGGCCCGGTGATGTTCACCTACGACGACGCGCTCGACATCGACCTGAACCTCTTCCACAACAAGGATGCGGTCTTCTTCCCCGAGACGGTGATCGCGCCGGACGGTGTGCGCAGCTACGCCGTGCTGCACCGTCCGATGTGGGACCTCAGCGAGACGAAGGCCGACCAGGGGGTCATCATGCCCGCGGGCACGACCGACCCGCGCGGGTCGATCTGGATCAGCTACGTCGCCGTCGATGCGGTGGCGGAGGATCTGTCCGCGCTCGTGCTGTGGAGCCAGCACCGATTCGTGGCCGGGCCGGAGTACCCGTTCGAGGTCACGAAGATCGGCGGCGGGCCGGCTCCGATGCGCGTGCCGGAGGGGTGGCTCATCCTGCACCACGGCGTCACCGGACTCATCGTGAAGGCGTTCGCCCACCAGCAGAACGTCCACTACGCGGCCGGGGCGATCCTGCTCGACGCCGACGACCCGTCGATCGTGATCGCGCGCACCGCCGAGCCTCTGCTGCAGGCGGAGACCGAGGAGGAGCGCGGCGGGATCGTGCCCAATGTGGTGTTCCCGACGGCGATCGAGGAGATCGACGGCGTCCACTACGTCTTCTACGGCATGGCGGACTCGAAGATCGGCGTCGCGCGGCTCGACCGCGTCTGATCCTCCGCGAGACCTCATCCGGAACCCGAGACTGCGGGCTTCTCCCGCGGTCTCGGCGACCGGCTGCAGTCTCGCGGCTGGACGGGCGTCAGTACGAGGCGCGCCGCGCGCTGTCGTCGGAGATGAAGCGGGCCGTCAGGGCCTCCGAGCCACGGGCGAGGAGGGCCACATCGGCGCCGACGAGGACGAAGGATGCCCCGGCCGCGAGATACCGGTCGGCGACGGCGGGATCGAAGGCGTTCACTCCGACCGGCTTGCCGGCGGCGACCACCGCCTCGAACGTCCGCAGCACCGCCGCCTCCACGTCGGGGTGGGTCTGCCGGCCCAGCAGACCCAGGGAGGCCGCGAGGTCGGACGGTCCGACGAAGACGCCGTCGACCCCGTCGACGGCGGCGATCTCGGCCGCCGCATCCACCCCCGCCGTCGTCTCGATCTGGACGAAGAGCGAGACGTGGTCGTCGGCGTTCTCGAGGTACTCGTCGACGCGGTTCCAGCGGCCGGAGCGCGCGAGGGCCGAGCCGACTCCGCGCCCGCCGCGCGGCGGATAGCGCACCGCCTGGACCGCGGCGCGCGCCTCATCCGCCGACGAGATCATCGGAACCAGGACGTTCTGCGCGCCCAGATCGAGCACCTGCTTGATCGTGACGACGTCGCCGATGGGCACGCGCACGACCGCCGCGCCCGGGTAGGCGGCGACGGCTTGCAGCTGCGTGAGCGTCGACTCCAGCCCGTTCGGCGAGTGCTCCATGTCGATGAGCAGCCAGTCCAGACCCGCGCCGGCGCAGATCTCGGCGACCAGAGGCGACCCCGAGCACACCCACATGCCGATCAGCGGTCGGGATGCCGCCCCCAGCGTGTCGCGGAAGGTCGGGCTCAGACGAAGCGGCATGTGATCGTTCCCATCGGTCCGTAGTCGCACAGCACGTGGTCGCCGCGCTGCACCCACATCGGGCGCGTGAACGAGCCTGCCAGGATGATCTCGCCGGTCTCGAGCCGCGCGCCGTGGTGGTGGAACTTGTTGGCCAGCCACGCCACGCCCGTTGCGGGGTGGTCGAGCACGCCGGCGGCGACGCCGGTCTCGGTGATCTCGCCGTTGCGGTACAGCAGCGCGGGCACCCACCGGAGGTCGATCTCGTCGGGCCGCTTGCGCACGTCGCCGAGGACCATCCCCCCGTAGGCGGCGTTGTCCGAGATCGTGTCGACGATCGTGCGGCCCTCCAGTTCGATGTGGGAATTGAGCACCTCGAGGGCGGGAACCGCGTAGTCGATCGCGGCCAGCGCGTCCTCGAGGGTGCAGTCCGGCCCCTCCAGCGGCTCCTTCAGCACGAACGCGAGCTCGACTTCGATCCGCACATTCGAGAAGTCGTCGACCGGGATCTCGGCGCCGCTGGAGTAGACGGTGTCTTCGAACATCACGCCGTAGTCCGGCTCGGTGATGCCCGTCGCATCCTGCATCGCCTTCGAGGTGAGTCCGATCTTGCGCCCGACCAGCCTCCGCCCGGCGGCGATGTTCTTGTCGCGCCACACGCCCTGGATCGCGTACGAGTCCTCGATCGTCGCGTCCGGGTAGCGCGCGGTGATGCGCGGGATCACGCCGTGCGTGCGATCGGCCTCGGCCAGCTCGTCCGCGATCGTCGCGATCTGCTCGGGTGACAGCATTCGGTCATGCCTCCTTCGGCTCAGTCTGCCGTCTCAGCCGTGCACAACGCAGGACCGGTCCAGCCATCCGGCACCGATGGGTGCGAATTCTCGCGCCACCCGGCGAAATCTCCTGCGTTGTGCGCGCATAGGTCGGGGTCACAGCTGGTTGCCGAGCTTGTACTCGCCCTGCTTCCAGCTCGGCAGCTCGTCGGGCGCGTCGGTCGGACGCGTGTACGAGAAGCCGTCGGCGCCGATCGTCACGGCCATCTCGCTGGTGTCGGTGCGGGCGGCGACCGGCTGCGGATTGCCGTCGAGGTCCAGCACGAGCGAGGCCTCGGTGTACCAGGAGGGCACGACGGGGTTGCCCCACCAGTCGCGGCGCTGGTTGTCGTGGACGTCCCACGTCACGACCGGGTTGTCGGGGTCGCCGGTGTAGTAGTCCTGCGTGTAGATCTCCACCCGGTGCCCGTCGGGGTCGCGCAGGTAGAGGTAGAACGCGTTCGAGACGCCGTGGCGGCCCGGTCCGCGCTCGATCGCGTCCGAGCGGCGCAGCGCGCCGAGCTTGTCGCAGATCGCGAGGATGTTGTGCTTCTCGTGCGTCGCGAACGCGACATGGTGCATGCGGGGGCCGTCGCCGCCGGTCATGGCGGTGTCGTGCACGGTGGGCTTGCGGCGCATCCATGCGGCGTACACGGTGCCCTCGTCATCCTGGATGTCCTCCGTCACGCGGAACCCCAGGTCCTGCATGAAGGCCACGGCGCGCGGCACGTCGGGAGTGACCTGGTTGAAGTGGTCGAGCCGCACGAGCGCCCCCGGCGTGTAGAGGTCGTACCGCCACGCGAGCCGCTCGACGTGCTCGACGTCGTAGAAGAACTCGTACGGGAAGCCGAGCGGGTCCTCGACGCGCACCGAGTCGCCGATGCCCTTCGTGAAGCCTTCCGGGCGCCGCTCGACGCGGCATCCGAGTTCTTCGTAGAACGCGACCGCCTTGTCGAGCTCCTCGGGGGAGCGCACGCGGTACGAGAATGCCGCGACGGCCGCGACCGGACCCTGGCGCAGCACCAGATTGTGGTGGATGAACTCCTCCATCGAGCGCAGGTAGACGGTGTTCTCGTCCTCCTCCGTGACGACGAGGTCGAGCACGTCGACGTAGAACGCGCGGGATGCAGCGAGGTCGGTCACGACGATCTCCATGTACGCGCAGCGCAGGATGTCGGGCGCGGGTGAACTCGGCGTGGCGATCGGGTTGTCGGTGTGGATCGGCGCCTCCTGCGAGACGTAGAAGCCGGAGGAGGTGAGGGTTCTGTCGGTGCTCATGGGTCAGCGTCCTTGCTTTGCGGGTCAGTGCTTGCCGAATGTGGGGTTGTGCGGCTCGCCGAGCGTGATGTGCACGGCCTGCTGGTCGGTGTAGAAGTCGATCGACCGGTACCCGCCCTCGTGACCGAGCCCCGAGGCCTTGACCCCGCCGAACGGCGTCCGCAGGTCGCGGACGTTGTTCGAGTTCAGCCACACCATGCCGGCCTCGACGGACTGCGCGAAGTTGTGCGCCCGGCGCAGGTCGCTCGTCCAGACGTAAGCGGCGAGGCCGTACTTGGTGTCGTTCGCGAGGGCGAGGGCTTCTTCATCGGTGTCGAACGGGGTGATCGCGACGACGGGGCCGAAGATCTCCTCCTGGAAGATGCGCGCGTCGGGCGCGACGTCGGCGAAGACGGTCGGCGCGACGAAGTTGCCGGTGTCGAACCCGTCGGGGCGGCCGCCACCGGCGACGAGCCGGCCCTCGGTCTTGCCGAGCTCGACGTAGCTCATCACCTTGTCGTAGTGCTCGGGGTGCACGAGCGCGCCGACCTCGGTCGCCGGATCGTGCGGGTAGCCCACGACCACGCGGGATGCCTGCGCGGCGTAGCGGTCGACGAACTCGTCGTAGACGTCCCGCTCGACCAGGATGCGGCTGCCCGCGGTGCAGCGCTCGCCGTTGAGCGAGAACACTCCGAAGATCGTGGCGTCGATCGCGGCCTCGAGGTCGGCGTCGGCGAACACGATCGCCGGTGACTTGCCGCCGAGTTCCATCGACAGGCCCTTCAGATACGGCGCCGCGTTTCCGAAGATCAGCTGCCCCGTGCGGCTCTCGCCCGTGAACGAGATGAGCGGCACATCGGGATGCTTCACCAGGGCGTCGCCGGCATCCTCGCCGAGCCCGTTCACGAGGTTGAAAACGCCTGCCGGCAGGCCTGCCTCCTCGAAGATGCCCGCCCACAGCGACGCGGACAGAGGCGTGAACTCGGCGGGCTTGAGCACGACCGTGTTGCCGGTGGCCAGGGCCGGGCCGAGCTTCCAGGACTCGAGCATGAAGGGGGTGTTCCACGGCGTGATGAGCCCCGCGACGCCGATCGGCTTGCGGTTCACGTAGTTCAGCTGCCGGCCAGGGACCTTGTAGGCGTCGTCGGCCTGGGCGACGATGAGGTCTGCGAAGAAGCGGAAGTTCTCGGCGGCCCGCCGCGCCTGGCCGAGCGCCTGCGTGATCGGCAGTCCCGAGTCGAAGGACTCCAGCTCGGCGAGCCGCGCGTCGCGGGACTCGACGATGTCGGCGATCCTGTGCAGCACGCGCGAGCGCTCGCGGGGGAGCATCCGGGGCCACGGTCCGTCGGTGAACGCCCGACGGGCGGCGGTGACCGCCAGATCGATGTCGGCCTTCTTGCCCGCCGCAGCGCGCAGGTAGGTCTCGTTCGTGACCGGGTCGAGCACGTCGAACGTGTCGCCGTCGACCGAGTCGACGAACTGGCCGTCGATGTAGTGCTGGATGCGGGTGGGCAGGTCGGCGGGAACGTGGTGCGCGCGCGACGCGGTGGCGGTGTCGGTCATGACTCTCCTCTTGCGGTCGATCAGAAGTTGGGGAGGCCGAGCGCCTCGTCGGGGTGCTCGTGGATCAGGTAGGCGTCGAGGGTCGCCGATCGATGGCGCCGGGCGGCCATCTCGATATCGGCGAGGGGAGCGCTCGTCTCGATGAGCGACAGGATCTTCTCGTGCTCGCGGACCGACTCGGCCGCACGTCCGGGCACGAAGCTGAAGGTCGAGTCGCGCAGGTTGCCCAGACGCCCCCACTCGCCTCGCACGATCTCGAGCAGCCGCGGGTTCGGGCAGCGCTCGAAGAGGATGGCGTGGAACTCCTGGTTGAGCGCCGTGAAGGAGTGCGGGTCGAAGTGATCGAGGATCTCGACCATCAGCTCGTTGACGGCGCGCGCGCGCCGGACGTCCTCATCGGTGAGGCGGCGTGCGGACAGAGCGGTGGCCGCGCCCTCGAGGATGCTGAGCGCCTGCATGCTGTGCCGGTACTGCGAGTCGTCCACCATCGACACGTGGGCGCCGACGTTGCGCTCGAACGTGACGAGTCCTTCCGCCTCGAGCTGCCGGATCGCCTCGCGGACGGGGACGACGCTCATGTCGAGCTCCGACGCGATCGAGCCGAGCACCAGCCGGTAGCCCGGGGTGAAGCTCTGCTTCGCGATGCGCCCCTTGATCCAGTGGTAGGCGCGCTGGGATTTGCTCTGCGAGAGGTCCGGTCCCTGCATCTCGCTCGGTCGCTGTGGTTCGCCCGGCTCGCCGGCCTCTCGAACAGCCGGCATTGCGCTCACTTCGTCCGGCGCCATGCGTCGTACCTCGCTCTCCACTCCGCGTCCATCGGGAAGAGCCCGTCGACCGGATGGCCGGCGGCGACCTGCTCGGCGACCCACGCATCCTCGTCCTCCTGCGCGAGCGCCGCATCCGCGACCTCGTCGGCCAGTGACGGCGGCAGGACGATCACCCCGTCCGCGTCGCCCACGAGGATGTCGCCGGGCTGGACGGTCGTGCCGCCGCATCCGATCGTTCCGTCCACGTCCCACGGCACATGCTTGCGGCCGAGCACGGCGGGGTGCGCGCCGGAGGAGTACACCGGGATGCCGATGCCGGCGACCGCGTCGTAATCGCGGACGCCGCCGTCGGTGACGATGCCGGCCGCTCCGCGCGCATGGGCGCGGAGAGCGAGGATGTCGCCGAGGGTTCCGGAGCCGGTCTCGCCGCGCGCTTCGATCACCAGGATCTCGCCCGCCTCGACCGCGTCGAACGCGCGCTTCTGCGCGTTGTACCCGCCACCGTGCGATGCGAAGAGGTCCTCCCTGCCGGGGACGAAGCGCAGCGTCTTCGCGGTGCCGACGATCTTCGTGTCCGGGTGCATCGGCCGCACGCCGTCGATCGTCACGTTGTTGAGGCCCCGCTTGCGCAGCTGCGCCGAGAGTCCGGCCACCGGGACGCGCAGGAGCTTCTCGCGGAGTGATTCGCTCAGAACAGGTGTTGCGGCGGAGGCAGGACCTTCCGCATCGTCATGTCCTGTCTCGGCCGGAACACCTGTCCTCAGCGACTCGGCCGGCAGTCCGGCCGCCTCGCGTGAGCCCCAGGCCTCGGCCCGCTGGGTGTCATCCACCGCGGGAAGCGAGCCCAGCGACGCGTCGAAGGATGCCGTGCCCTGCGTGACGGTCGTCACGAGCCGGCCGGTCGTCAGGCCGCGGGCCGGGTCGTCGACCTCGATCTCGACGAAGTCGTCCGGGATGACGACGGACGAGCCGGCGGGCGTGCCGGTGAGGATCACGTCGCCGGGCTCGAGCGTGAAGTGCTGCGAGAGGTCTGCGACCATCTGCGCGAGGGGGAAGAGCAGGCCGGCTGTCGTGTCGTCCTGCGCGAGGGCGCCGTTCACCCAGGTGCGCACGCGCAGCGCTGTGGGATCGACATCGCGGGCGTCGAGCAGGGCCGGACCGATCGGGGTGAATCCGTCCCCGCCCTTGGACCGGACGTTGGAGCCCTTGTCGTTCGCGCGGAGGTCGTAGAGGCCGAAGTCGTTCGCGGCGGTGACCCACCCGACGTGGTTCCACGCGTCGGTCAGCGACACCCGCCTGGCGGCCGACCCGATCACGAGTGCGATCTCGCCTTCGAAGGCGAGCAGCTCCGTTCCGGCCGGGCGCTCGATCGTCTCGCCGGATGCCGCGACCGAACTCGACGGCTTGAAGAAGTACGAGAGCGCCTCGGGGCGGCGACCGCGCTGCTCGGCGCGGGAGAGGTAGCTGAGGTGGATCGCGATGATCTTGCCCGGGCGCACCGGCAGCGCGCCGAAACCGCCGGTCGCGGCATCCGTCGATGTGATCATGAGCTCCCTCGCTCTTGCGTGATATCCGAAATCGTATATCATTTGAGAATCCACGGCAAGCACCGCCTCACCGGCTTGCCCGACAACGAAGTCCACGACATTGGAGTCCGCACATGTCCGCACAATCGCCGACCGGGTTCACCCCCACCGGCACGATCGCCACCACACAAGACCGTCGCCGCGTCGTGTTCGCCACGGTCGTCGGCACCACCGTCGAGTGGTACGACTTCTTCATCTACGCGACGGCCGTCGGGCTCGTGTTCGGGCAGCTGTTCTTCGCGCCCGCCGGCGAGGAATTCGGCCAGATCCTGGCGTTCCTCACCGTCGGCATCAGCTTCCTGTTCCGCCCGCTCGGCGCATTCCTGGCCGGCCACTTCGGCGACAAGTACGGCCGCAAGGTCGTGCTGATGCTGACCCTGGTCCTGATGGGCGTCGCCACCGCGCTGATCGGCCTCCTGCCGACGTACGAGGCGATCGGCGTCTGGGCCCCCATCCTGCTCATCCTGCTGCGCATCCTGCAGGGAGTCTCGGCGGGCGGCGAGTGGGGCGGGGCCGTCCTGATGGCCGTCGAGCATGCCCCCAAGACCAAGCGCGGCCTGTTCGGCGCCTCTCCGCAGATCGGCGTGCCGCTCGGCCTGCTCCTGGCGTCGGGGATCATGGCGCTCATGACGATCGTGGCACCCGGCGACGCGTTCCTCGCGTGGGGGTGGCGCGTCCCCTTCCTGCTGTCTGTCGTGCTCATCCTGATCGGCTACTACGTGCGCCGCCGCGTCGAGGAGAGCCCGGTGTTCACCGAGCTCGCCGAGCGCAAGGAGGTCACCAAGACCCCGATCGTGCAGCTGTTCCGCAAGCATGCGCTGCTCGTGCTGATCGCTGCGCTCGTGTTCGCCGGCAACAACGCCGTGGGCTACATGACCACCGGCGGCTACATCCAGAACTACTCCACCAACCCCGAAGGCCCCGTCGGGCTCGAGCGCGAGCCGGTCCTGTGGGCGGTTGCCGGCTCGGCGGTCGTCTGGCTGCTCTCGACGTTCTTCGCCGGGTGGATCTCCGACCGCATCGGCCGCCGCACGACCTACATCATCGGCTGGATCCTGCAGCTGATCGGTGTCTTCACGCTGTTCCCGCTCGTGAACACCGGAGACGTCGGACTGCTGTTCCTCGGGCTCGCGATCCTCACGATCGGCCTCGGCTTCACCTACGGCCCCCAGGCCGCGCTGTACTCGGAGCTGTTCCCGGCATCCATCCGCTTCTCGGGGGTGTCGATCTCGTACGCGATCGGCGCGATCCTCGGCGGCGCCTTCGCGCCGACCATCGCTGCGGCCCTGGTCGCCGCGACGGGTACCACGATGTCGGTCGCGGTCTACCTCGCCGGTATGACGCTCATCGGCCTGGTCGCGACGCTGCTGCTGCGTGACCGCTCCGGCATCCCGCTCGGCCCGGACCACGAGGCCGAGCAGACGGTCAGCCCGATCTACGGGCTTTCGCGGGCCTGACGCCCGCCCGACGGCGCCGACAAACCACTTTCACGCCCGGACATCACGCCCTGCGGGGTGTCTCAGGGTGAAAGTGGTTTGTCAGCCGCGGCGTGCGCGGGTCAGGAGTTCACTCGGATGATCTCCTCCTGGTAGGGCGCGATCACTCCGCCCGAGATGCGGAGGTCCAGCAGCAGGAACGGCCGATCGGATGCCGGCATCGAGGTCCATTCCGCGAGTCGGTCCAGGTCCTCGAGAGTGCGGACCACGACGCCCTCCGCCCCGAAGCCGCGCGCGACGCCCGCGAAATCCACCTGCGGGATCAGCATCGGCTCCTCGGCGAGGCCCTTCAGGCCGTAGAGATTCACCTCGGCTCCATACGCGGCGTCGTTCCACACGACCGCGAGGCCGCGCCCGCCGGCCACGCGCACGGCCGACTCGAGGTCGGCCAGCGCCATGAGCCCGCCGCCGTCGCCGGTCGTGAGCACGATGGTGGCGTCCGGTCGTGCTCGCGCCGCGCCGGGCACGCTGGGGAAGCCGAGCCCGATCGACTGGAACGCCGTGCCGACCATCATCATGCGATCGGGCGATGCCACCGGCCAGTACATGTTCGCCCACCCGATGAAGTGCCCGCCGTCCGAGACGACGACGCGGTCCTCGGGCAGCAGCTCGGCGATCCGCGCGGCGGCCGATCGCGGGTCGAGGCGTCCGTCCGAGGCCAGGGCAGCGCCCGGCTCGTACGCGCGGGCGGATGCCGCATCCGCGCTCTCCCGCCACGTACTCGGCTGCGCACCGATCGCGGCCAGCTCGTCGACGATCGCGCGGGCGACGAGGGCGGCATCCCCGCGGATGTAGCCGCCGACGTGCGGATGCGTCGCCGCGGGGGCGAGGTCGACCTGGAGAACGCGCGTGCCCGGAGCGAAGAGCGCCCCGAAGCGCATCGTGAACTGGTTTAGCGAAGCGCCGAACACGACGGCGACATCGGCTTGCGCGATGAGCTCCATCGCCGCTTCGGCGCCGAAGCCGCCCGTCACTCCGAGGTCGTACTCGGCGCGGGGGAAGATGCCGCGCCCGAGCGCCGTGGAGGCGGTGAGCGCCCCGGTCGCGTCGGCGAGTGCTCCGAGCGCGTCGCCCGCACCCGCGATCCACGCGCCGCGACCGGCGAGCAGGAACGGTCGCTGCGCTCCGGCGAGGGCCGCGGCGGCATCACGGATCGCCTGCGTCGCGAAGGGTCCGCGCGGGGCGACCGGCTCCGGAAGCCGGGGCTCGGGGGCGTGGGGCACGTCACCAGCTTCCAGGGCCGCGACGTCGTAGGGGATCGCGAGGACGGTCGGCACGCGGTAGGTGAGGGCGTGCTCGATCGCGATGACCGTCGTCGCAGCGGCATCCGTCCGGCCCACCGTGTAGGTGCGGGCGCCGACGGCCGAGGCGAGCGCGATCTGATCCACACCCCACGGTCGGCGTCCCGAGGTGGGCTCGTCGCCCACCACGAGCACCAGCGGCACGTGTGCCTGCACGGCCTCGGCCAGCGCGGTCAGCGTGTTGGTGAACCCGGCGCCGTACGTCGCGGTCGCCGCCGCGAGGCCCCCGCCGGCGCGGTGGTACGCGTCGGCGGCCACGACGCCGCCGGCCTCATGGCGGACCGAAGTGAACCCGACGTCGGTGGAGCGCTCGAGGGCATCGAGGAAATACGCGTTGCCGTTGCCCATCACCCCGAAGACATGGTCGATGTGGCGGGCGAGCGTGGCGGCGACGTGCGCGGAGACGGTGGGCATGAGGTGCTCCAGAGACAGGGACGGACGGTGAGTTCCGTATGTGTCTCGCGGCGGCGACCGGATGCCGCGGCTACGTGCCCCTTTTTCGAGCACCGGCGGGCTGCACTGCCCCGCCGGACGGTTCGAGTATAGGCGCGGTACCGGACCGGTCGTCGGGAGCAGGGGAGCGGGGGCCTGCATCGACGCCTCAGCACGCACTACTGTCACGGCCGACCCGACGACCGGCACGCGACCGACCGCGTGGGAGGCTGGTTCCGTGAAGACGATCCAACTGCGCAGATACACGCTCGTCGACGGCGAATACGACGCCTTCCTCGCCTGGTGGAAGGAGTGGATGACGAAGGTGCGACCGGCGGCCGGCTTCGCGATCGAGTTCGCGTACGGCCTGCGCGAGACGAACGAGTTCGTCTGGGCGATCAGCGCCGTCGGCGATGAGGCATCGTTCCTGGAGCGGGAGAAGACCTATCTGGCCTCCGACGACCGTGCGGCGGCCTTCGACGGTCTGCCGCAGCGCGTGGCGGAGTACAACGTGCGCTTCGTGGCCGAGATCGCCTAGACGCCGAGCGCGTCGCGGATGACGTCCGCCGACTGCTGCAGCCGGGCGGCGATCCGCGCCGGATCGTGCGCACTCGCCACGTAGACGACGGCGATCGAGGACGGGCGGCGTCCGCGCACGACGAGCGGGACGGCCACCGAGTGCAGGCTGGGGATCACCTCGTCGTGGCTCGTGGCGAAGCCGAGATGGGCGGCATCGGTCACCTCGCTGCGCAGGCGGTCCGACACATCGTCCGGCCATGCGCTCGTCGGCAGGACCGACAGGATCGCCTTGCCCGGCGCGCCGACCGTGACCGGATGCCGCGTCCCCGGCCGCTGCGCGACCGACGCGACCGCGTGCCGTGGCTCGACGCTCACGAGCGTCACGCACTCGTCGTGATCGAGCACCACGAGAAAGCACGTCGTGCCGAGCTCATTCGCGACGGCGGTGAGCTCGGGCAGCGCCTCAGCTTGCAGGTCGTGCGCGACTCCCGCGGCGAGAGCGGCCATGCGCGCCCCGAGCTGGATGCGTCCGGAGCTGTCGCGGACGATGAGCCCATGGTCCTCGAGCGTGCGCAGCAGCCTGTAGGCGACGGAGCGATGGACCTCCAGCCGCCGGGCGATCTCGTCGATCGAGAGCGGCTCGCGCGCGTCGGCCAGGATCTCCAGAATCCGGATGCCGCGACTGAGAGTCTGAGAGGGAGGAGGGGAGGCGGCATCCGTCATCGGTGACCTCCTCTTGCCGCGGCGCGCGGGAACGTATACGATCTGTTCAGAATAAGAACGCGGTGTTCGATTATAGAACGCGGGCGTTCTCCGCCGCAAGATGCACCTCGACACCGCTGTCGGAGGAGGACCCATGCAGTTCCATCACCACGGATACGTCTCCGGAGAGCCCCGCGTGCAGGATGCGGCGGGCACGGGCGTGGATCGCCCTGTCGATCTGCCGGACGAAATGGATGTGCTGATCGTCGGATCGGGCCCCGCGGGCATGCTGCTGTCCGCTCAGATGTCGCAGTTCCCCGAAGTCACGACGCGCATGATCGAGCGCCGCGACGGCCGCCTGGTGCTCGGACAGGCCGACGGCATCCAGCCGCGCAGCGTCGAGACCTTCCAGGCGTTCGGGTTCGCGGAGCGCATCGTGGCCGAGGCCTACAACATCGCCTACATGAACTTCTGGGGTCCCGACCCCCAGAACCCGCGCAACATCGTGCGCACGAATCGCACGGAGGACTACGCGCTCAAGATCAGCGAGTTCCCGCACCTCATCGTCAACCAGGCGCGCGTGCTGGACTACTTCGCAGAGGCCGCGGCCAACGGCCCGGGACGCATCGTGCCGGACTACGGCGTCGAGTTCCTCGGGCTGACGGTGCACGACGGCGGCGAGCGCCCGGTCGAGGTGCGGGTGCGCCACACCACCGGCATCCGGGCCGGCGAGGAGCGCATGGTGCGGGCGAAGTACGTCGTCGGCTGCGACGGCGCGCGCAGCGGTGTGCGCGAGGCGATCGGGCGCAAGCACGTCGGGCGGTTCGCCGCGCACGCGTGGGGTGTGATGGACGTGCTCGTGAACACCGACTTCCCCGACTGGCGCACCAAGTGCGCGATCAATTCGGTGGCGGGCAACATCCTGCACATCCCGCGGGAGGGCGGCTATCTCAGCCGCATGTACATCGACCTCGGCGAGGTCGCCGCGGACGACAACCATCACGTGCGGCAGACGCCGATCGAGGAGATCATCCGCCGGGCCAACGAGATCCTGCATCCCTATTCCATCGACGTGAAGCAGGTCGCCTGGCACAGCGTGTACGAGGTCGGCCACCGCGTGACCGACAAGTTCGACGACGTCGCGGTGGGCGACGATCGCGCGCCGCGCGTGTTCCTCACCGGCGACGCGTGCCACACCCACAGCGCGAAGGCGGGCCAGGGGATGAACGTGTCGATGCAGGACGGCTTCAACCTCGGGTGGAAGCTCGGCCACGTGCTGAGCGGCCTCAGCCCCGAGTCGCTGCTCGAGACCTACTCCGCCGAGCGCCAGCCGGTCGCGCAGCAGCTCATCGACTTCGATCGCGAGTGGTCGGCGCTCATGGCGCGCAAGCCCGAGGAGATCTCCGACCCCAACGAGCTCGCGAACTACTACCTGGGGACGGCGGAGTTCCCCTCGGGCTTCATGACCCAGTACGGGCAGTCGATCGTCGTGGGTGGCGATGCGAACCAGTCGCTGGCGCCGGGCTTCCCGCTCGGCAAACGGTTCAAGTCGGTCGAGGTGGTGCGCGTGTGCGACGGCAACGTCGTGCACCTGGGTCACCATGCAAAGGCCGACGGGCGCTGGCGCGTCTATGCGTTCGCGGACGCCGCGGGCGAGGCGCTGGATGAGTGGGCGACGTGGATGGCCTCGGCGGAGTCGCCGATCGCCCGTCACACGCCGCCCGGCGCGGATGTGGATGCGGTCCTCGATGTGAAGGTGATCTACCCGAAGCCGTTCGAGGAGGTCGACATCGCCCGCGTGCCGAAGGTCTTCCTCCCCGTCACCGGGCCGCTCGAGCTCACGGACTGGGAGAAGGTGTTCGCCTCCGGCCCGAGCGCATGGACGAGCGCCGACATCTTCGCCGAGCGCGAGCTGTCGCGCGACGGCGTGGTCGTGGTCGTCCGCCCCGACCAGTACGTGGCGGCCGTGCTCCCGCTGACCGCGACTGAAGAGCTCGCCGCGTTCTTCGCGGGCGCGCTGCGCGATCAGTCCGCGCACGCCGTTGTCGGCTGAGCTGTCCGACGCGGCGAATCGCGAGCCGGAGGTGTACAGCACGTACATGTGCCACGGAGAACCGCGGGGGCAGAATTGGCACTGAACCGCAACGCAGAACGAACGAGGGATGCCGCCGCATCCCCACGAGCAGGGAGTCCCGAATGACGCACGAAGCCGTGAAAGAGGATGCTGTGATCGACAGCCGCGAGACGGAGCTTCTGGACCGTGTTCCGGACCAGCTGTTCATCGGCGGCGAGTGGCGTGCCGCGTCCGAGGACAAGCAGTTGCGCGTGTTCGATCCGGCCACGGGTCGGGTGGTGAAGAAGATCGCCGACGCGTCTCCCGCCGACGGCAAGGCCGCGATGGACGCTGCTGCCGAGGCGTTCCCGGCGTGGGCGGCGACCCCTGCGCGCGAGCGAGCGGAGCTGCTTCGTCGGGCGTTCGACCTGCTGCAGGAGCGCAAGGAGGAGTTCGCGCTCCTCATGACGATCGAGATGGGCAAGCCGCTCGCGGAGGCGCGCGGAGAGGTCGCGTACGGGGGCGAGTTCCTGCGCTGGTTCAGCGAGGAGACCGCCCGCATCCAGGGCCGCTACGGGGCGAACCCGGAGGGCACCGGCCGCATGATCGTCTCGCAGCATCCGGTCGGTCCCTGCTTCCTGATCACGCCGTGGAACTTCCCGCTCGCGATGGCCACACGCAAGATCGCGCCGGCGCTGGCCGCGGGATGCACGGTCGTGATCAAGCCCGCCGAGCTGACGCCGCTGACCACCCTGTACTTCGCGAAGCTGCTCGAGGACGCGGGTCTGCCGAAGGGTGTCGTGAACGTGTTCACCACGTCGACCTCCGGCGCGGTGTCGGAGCCGATCATCCGCGACCCGCGGCTGCGGAAGCTCTCATTCACCGGTTCGACGCAGGTGGGTCAGAAGCTCCTCGAGCAGGCTTCGCACGGCGTGCTGCGCACGTCGATGGAGCTCGGCGGCAACGCCCCGTTCGTGGTGTTCGATGACGCCGACCTCGACAAGGCGGTGGACGGGGCGATCCTGGCGAAGTTCCGCAACATCGGGCAGGCGTGCACCGCAGCGAACCGGTTCATCGTGCACCGCGCCGTGGCCGACGAGTTCGCCCGCCGCGTCACCGAGCGCGTGCAGGGCTTCAAGATGGGCCGCGGCACCGAAGACGGCGTCATCATCGGGCCGCTCATCGACGACCGCGCGGTCGCGAAGGCCGAGGAGCTCGTGGGTGACGCCCTCGGCCGCGGTGCGCAGCTGCTCACCGGCGGTCAGCGCGGCAACGGCATGCAGTTCACAGGCGGCACGTTCTACGAGGCCACCGTCCTGACCGAGGTTCAGGCCGGCAGCGACATCCTGCGCGAGGAGATCTTCGGCCCGGTGCTCGCGATCATCCCGTTCGACACCGAGGACGAGGCCGTCCGCCTCGCGAACGACACCGAGTACGGCCTGGTCTCCTACGTGTTCACCGAGTCGCTCTCGCGCGGTCAGCGCATGATCGACAGGCTCGAGACCGGCATGATGGGCCTGAACGTCGGCGTGGTCTCCAACGCCGCTGCCCCGTTCGGCGGGTGGAAGATGTCGGGCCTGGGCCGCGAGGGCGGCGCCGAGGGCATCCACGAATACCTCCAGACCAAATACACCCTCACGGCCAGCCCCTACGCGTAGATCGCGGACGGATGCTGTCCGCGGTGACCGCGAGGATGGCGGGATGACGGCAGCACCAGTGATCGAGCGGCGCCTGCGCTCCCACCGCCTCAGCGCGCCTGCCGCCACGATCGCGGCGGCGGCCGAGCACATGCTCGCCACCCAGGCACAGGAGTTCTGGGGTGGGCGGTGGGCGCTCGCGGCGCGGACGAAGGGCGATCCGAGCGTGCGCGCCGTCGACGCCGCATTCGATCGCGGCGAGATCGTCCGCTCGTGGACGATGCGCGGCACGATCCACGCCATCCCCGCGCGCGACCTCGCGTGGGTGCTGTCGCTGACCGGCGAGCGGCAGAGCCGGGCCGCTGCGGCCGTGCACCGGGCGGAGGGCATCGACGCCGCCGAGCTCGCGAGAGCCGAGCGCGTCGTGATGGCGGCCCTCCGCGGCGGCGATCGACTCGCCCGCAAAGACCTGTTCGCCGTTCTCGAGGCCGGCGGCATCGCCACGAACGGTCAGCGCGGTTACCACGTGCTCGTCGCCCTGTCGGCGCGCGCCCTGATCTGCCAAGGTCCGGTCGTGCCGCGCGAGAGCGGCCCCACACGGGAGCAGTACGTCGTGCGCACCGATGAGTGGATTCCGGCGCCCGCGACGCCGCCCGACCCGCTCGCCGAGTTCTTCGCGCGGTATGTCGCCTCGCACGGCCCCGCCGGCGCCCGTGACTTCGCCTGGTGGTCGGGTCTGCCGCTCGGGGTCTCCCGCGCCGCGGCGGAGGCGGCATCCGATCGCCTGACGGTGTTCGCCGACGACGGCGAGCCTCGCTACGTCGCGGCCGGCACGGCGCCGCGGCGGAGCGCCGCAGCGCACGACGTCCTCGCTCTGCCGCCCTTCGAGGAGTACTACCTCTCCTACGCCGACCGCACCGTGCCCTGCGCACCCGAGTTCCTCTCCCGCATCGGGCCCAGCATGAACGGCATCGTCCGCCCGATCCTGGTCGCGCGCGGGCGAGTGGTCGGCATCTGGACGCACTCCCTCGCGGTCGGCCGGCACGCGGACGCGCCGGTTCCGGAACTGCTCGCCCCCGGCGCCGCAACCGACGCCGAGGTCGGCGCGGCTCTCGACAGGTACCGCGCCTTCATCGCGGGCTGAGCGCCCCCATGCCACACTGGCACGCGTGACGTCACCCTCCTCGCCCGCCCACGCGACCTCTCACCGCGGGCGGGCCGTGGTGATCGGCCTCGTCGCCGTGCTCGCACTGGTCTACATCGCCGTGGTCGCCCTGTACGCGCTGAACGATCGGTACGCGAGCATCGAGGGGTGTACGGAGGACCCGCCGTCCGACGCCGTGCTCCTCGCGCTCGCGCCCGAGGCCGTCGATGCCGTGCAGGACCGGCTCACGACCACGCTCACGGTGATGTCGTTCGGCCCGCTCGGCTCGGATACCTCGGGCCTGCTCTCCGACCCGCTGACGATCCTGGTCAGCGACAACGACGGGCCCCGGTCGTTCACGATCGCACAGGACGAGATCCCCTCGCCGCAGTCGCTGCGCCTCATCACCGACGGGTTCGTCGAGCGATGGCCGTTCGACGCGCACACCGTCGACTTCGCGGTCGTGTCGATCCAGACGGTGGACGGTGTGGGCAGCGCGATCCCCACCCGGCTGTGCGGCTCCGCGCACGTCCCCGGCTGGGTCTTCTCCTCGGAGGAGGTCGCCGGCACCGATGAGGTCGTGGTGGACGGCGAGCCGGTCACGCAGCTGCGCGTCACCGCAACGCGCTCGGTCGCCACCGTCGCGTTCGGCATCGTGATCCTGGGGCTGATGGCGGTGCTGCCCGTGCTCGGCCTCACCGTCGCGATCGTCGCGTACCGCGGCATCCGCAAGGTCGAGGCGACCCTGATGAGCTGGATGGCCGCGATGCTCTTCGCGACGATCCCCCTCCGCACCTTCCTGCCCGGATCGCCGCCGATCGGCTCGTGGGTCGACTATCTGGTCGTGCTGTGGGTCGTCGCCGGTCTCGTGCTCGGCCTCGTCATCTACGTCCTCGCGCTGCTGCGATGGGGCACGCGGGGCGAGCGCGCCGCCCCAGACGGCTCGCTCGCGGTCGCCGGTCCCGCGGCGGCATCCGCTCCCGTCGCGGCATCCGCGTCGGCCGAGCCGAAGGACGGGCGATCCGCCGGTGAGGCGGAAGGCGGCGCCGCCGACTGACGCGTCACCCCTGCGCGTGCCGGTCGAGGAACGCGTAGACCTCGTTGTCGTCGACCCCCGGGAAGGCGCCGCGGGGGAGCGGGGAGAACATCTGCATGTGCACCCGGGCGCTCGGCCAGGCCTTGCCCTGCCAGCGGTCCGTGACTACCGCGGGAGGGCGGCGGCAGCACGACTCGTCGGGGCACGTCGAGATCGCGCGCTTCTGCGTCTCGCGCCCGCGGAACCACTTCGCATCGTCGAAGGGCACGCCGACCGTGATCGAGAACTCCCCGTCCGAGGTGGTGCCGGTCTGCGTCGAGCACCAGAAGGTGCCCGCGGGGGTGTCGGTGTACTGGTAGTGCTCGGTGGTGCGGTTCTGCTCCTCGAAGGCGGACCGGGCCAGGAACCGCCGGCACACGATCTGCCCCTCCACCGAGCCGGTCACATCGTGCGGCAGCGGCAGATCGTCGTTCTCGTACACGCGTGAGATCGCGCCGGCGCCGTCGACGCGGAGGAAGTGCAGCCGGATGCCGAGATGGCGGGTGAGCAGGTTCGTCATGCGCATGCCGGCCGCTTCGTGCGTCACGCCGAATGCGTCGCGGAAGTCCTCGACCGCCAGATTGCGGTCGCGCTTCGCCTGCGTGAGGAACGCCACCGAGGCGGACTCCGGCATCAACGCGCACGCGGCGTAGTAGTTGATCTCGAGGCGCTGGGCCAGGAAGTCGGCGTAGTCGCTCGGGCGCTGGTGGCCCAGCAGCCGATGGGCCATCGCCTGCAGCGCCATGGACCGCAGCCCGTGGCCGCCGGGGATCGACGCGGGAGGCAGGTAGATCCGGCCGTTCTCCAGATCGGTGACCGAGCGCGCCGAATGCGGCAGGTCGTTCACATAGAGCAGCTCGAAGCCGAGCTGCTCGGCCATGATGCTTACCGTCCGGTGGGTGAGCGCCCCCGACACGTGCCCCGCGGCCTTCAGCTGCTTCTCCGCGAGCTGCTCGATCTCGGGCAGGTAGTTGTCGCTCTCGCGCATGCGCAGGCGCAGCTCGGTGTTCGCGCGCCGTGCCTCCTCCGGCGTCGCGATCGCCTCCCGCTCGCGGCGCTGCAGCTCGCGATGCAGACCGAGGATCGATTCGATCGTGTCGTCCGGAATGCCCTTCGTGACCCGGACCGGAGGGATGCCGAGCTGGCGGAAGATCGAGCTGGACTGCGCCCGCTCGAGCTCTATCTCCAGCGCGGCGCGCCGGTTCGGCGGCTCCGACGACAGCAGGTCGGTGACCTCCACGCCCGTCGCGCTCGCGATCGCCTGCAGCAGCGAGAGCTTCGGCTCGCGCTTGCCGTTCTCGATGAGACTCAGCTGACTGCCGGCGACCCCCACGAGTTCGCCCAGTTCGTCGAGCGTGAGGCCTCGAGAGACCCGCTGATGACGGATGCGGTGGCCGAGTGTGGACAGTTCGAGTGAGGTCGAGGCCATTCTTTGATGGTAGCGAAAGAAAGTCGATTCTTGAGACGACTATGTCCGAGAACTACGAGGATTACCTTCCATAGTGGAGGAAGAACACCGATCTGACCCGATCGAACAGGAGTGACCATGGCCCTTGCCGACATCTTCACGCGACCCGCACCCCAGGGCGGCCGCCCGCTGAGCTCCGAGATCGGCGGGTTCGGTCAGCGCCCCGCGATCGAGGGCGACGGCATGAGTGCGCTCATCGCGTGGGTCGACCAGATCGCCGCGCTCACCCAGCCCGACCGCATCCACTGGATCGACGGCTCGCGCGCCGAGAACGACGCGCTGCTGCGCGAGATGGTCGACGAGGGCAAGATCATCAAGCTCAATCCCGAGTGGCGCCCCGGCTCGTACCTCGCCCGCTCGCACCCGAGCGATGTCGCTCGCACCGAGGGGCGCACCATCATCGCGTCCGAGCTCGAGGAGGATGCCGGGCCGACGAACAACTGGGTCGCTCCCGCCGAGATCCGAGCCACGATCACCCCCCTGTTCGAGGGCAGCATGCGAGGGCGCACGATGTACGTCGTGCCGTTCTCGATGGGCCCCGTCGGCGGCCCCCTCTCCCACATCGGCGTGCAGGTCACCGACAGCGCCTACGCGGTCACCTCGATCGGCATCATGACCCGCGTGGGCACCGATGTGCTGCGCGAGATCGCCGCCGGCGCGCACTGGATCAAGACCGTGCACTCGGTCGGCGCACCGCTCGCTCCGGGCGAGGCGGACGTCGCCTGGCCGTGCAACGACGAGAAGTACATCGTGCACTTCCCCGACACACTCGAGGTCTGGTCGTTCGGCTCCGGGTACGGCGGCAACGCGATCCTCGCGAAGAAGTGCTTCGCCCTCCGCATCGCGTCGGTCATCGGCCGCGAGGAGGGCTGGCTCGCCGAGCACATGCTCCTCATCCGCGTGATCGACCCTGCGGGGAAGGCGTTCCACGTCGCCGCGGCGTTCCCGTCGGCGTGCGGCAAGACGAACCTGGCGATGCTGCGCCCCTCGATCCCCGGCTGGCGGGTCGAGACGCTCGGCGACGACATCGCCTGGCTGCGTCCGGGAGACGACGGCCGCCTGTGGGCGATCAACCCGGAGGCGGGCTTCTTCGGCGTGGCCCCGGGCACGGGCGAGTCGACCAACGTCACCGCGGTCGAGACCCTGTGGGGCAACACGATCTTCACGAACGTCGCGCTGCGTCCGGACGGAGACGTCTGGTGGGAGGGGCTCACCGACCAGGCCCCCGCGAACCTCACCGACTGGGAGGGCAACCCCTGGACGCCCGACTCCGGGCGGCCCGCCGCTCACCCGAACTCGCGCTTCACGGTGAGCGCCGGACAGTGCCCGCAGATCGCCGCCGACTGGGAGGCTCCCGAGGGCGTGCCGCTGGACGCGATCCTCTTCGGCGGTCGTCGCGCGACCAACGTGCCCCTCGTGGTGGAGGCGACCGACTGGACGCACGGCGTCTTCATGGGCTCGAACGTGTCGTCCGAGCGCACCGCCGCGGCCGAGGGCACGGTCGGCGAGCTTCGCCGCGACCCCTTCGCGATGCTGCCCTTCTGCGGCTACAACATGGCCGACTACTTCGGCCACTGGCTCAAGGTCGGCCAGAAGCTGCGCTTCGACCGGGCGCCGCGCATCTTCCAGGTGAACTGGTTCCGCAAGGGATCGGACGGCCGCTTCCTGTGGCCCGGGTTCGGCGACAATGCCCGCGTCATCGACTGGATCATCCGCCGCCTCGAGGGTCAGATCCCGGCTGTCGACACCCCGATCGGGCGCCTGCCCCGCACGGAGGACCTGAACCTCGACGGCATCGACGTGCCGCAGGAGGACCTCGAGGAGCTCTTCGCGATCGACCGCGAGTCGTGGCTGCGCGAGGCAGAGCTCACCGAGGATTTCTACGCGACCTTCGGCGGCCGCATCCCCGCGCCTCTTCAGGCGGAGCTCGCCGCGCTCCGCTACCGCCTGCAGCGCTCCTGACCCGTCCGCGCTCAGACCAGCAGCTGGTGCTTCGCGAGGTCGCGGTAGAGCGGCGTCGAGGCCACGAGCTCGGAGTGCGTGCCCTGTCCGACCACCTCGCCGTGATCGAGCACCACGATCCGGTCGCTGTCCACGACGGTCGACAGCCGGTGGGCGATCACGATGAGCGTCCGCTCGGCGGCGACCGCATCGATGGCCTCCCGCATCCGCTGCTCGTTCACCCCGTCCAGCGACGAGGTCGACTCGTCCAGCAGCAGGATCGGCGGGGCCGCCAGCAGGGCGCGGGCGATCGCGAGGCGCTGGCGCTCGCCGCCTGAGAGCATCACGCCGTCCTCGCCGACGGGCGCCTGCAGCCCGAGCGGATTGCGCTCGAGCACGTCCGTCAGATTCACCGCGTGCAGCACGCGCTCGCAGTCCGCGTCGCTCGCGTCCGGCGATCCGAGCCGCAGGTTGTCGGCCAGCGTGCCGGCGAGGGTCGGCGCATCCTGCTCGACGTAGCCGAACTGCGCGCGCAGCTCGGCCCGGCCGAGCGAGCGGATGTCGCGGCCGTCGAGCTCGATCGTGCCGCCGGTCGGATCGTAGAACCGCTCGATCAGCGAGAGCACCGTGCTCTTGCCCGCTCCGCTCGGGCCCACCAGCGCCACCCGCGACCCGCGCGGCACCTCGAAGGTGATGCCGCGCAGCACGTCGCGGTCCACCCCGGGAACGGCATCCGTCACCTCGTCGGCGGCGCGCTCGAGGTGGACCTGCTCGAGCACGGCCCGCGCCTCGGCGGCGGCGGCCTCGCGTGCCGCGATCACCGCCTCGGGATAGCGGAAGCGCACCTCGCGGAACGCGATCGCAGGAACGGATGCCGCGGGCACGGCACCTCCGCCGTCCGATCCCGGAGCCCGTCGCAGTGCGGAGGCGATCTGCGCGTCGCTCTGCTCCTCGGTCGGCAGATCGAGCACCTCCTGGATGCGGCCGAGCGCGCCGAGGGCCTGGTTGACCGATGTGATCGCTCCGAAGGTGGATCCGAGCGGGGCGATCAGGAGGAACAGGAACATGATGAACGTGACGAGAGACGCGATCGTGATCGCGCCCGAGGCGACCCGGAAGCCGCCGACGCCGAGCACGACGAGGAGCGAGATCTGAAGGGCGATGCCGGCCACGGGCACGACGAGCGCCGAGACCTTGGCGATGCGCACGCCGACGGCGTAGGCGTCCGTTGCGAGGCTCGACACGGACGCCACCTCGCGATCCGTCGCGCCCGCGGCGCGCACCGTGCGGATCGATCCGACCGCGCGCTCGACGCCCGAGGCCAGCTCGCCGACCTTGGCCTGCTGCTCGGTCGAGGCGGTGCGGATGCGGCCGCTCAGCAGCACCACGACGATGACCGAGACGCCGATCACCACGACGATCAGCGCGAGCAGGATCGGGTCGATCACCGCCATCGCGACGAGCGCTCCCACGAAGATGAGTGCGTTGCCGACGGCATCCGCGAGACCCTGGGTGAGCACCGCATAGAGCAGCGTCGTGTCGGTTCCGACGCGCGAGACGAGGTCGCCCGTGCGCCGCGCGTCGAACTCGCTGATCGGCAGATGCAGGATGCGGGCGATCAGCTTGCGGCGACTCGAGTAGACGACCCCCGTGCCGGTGCGCTGGAGCAGGTAGTGCTGGTAGCCCGAGAGGAGGGACGAGACCACCACCAGTGCGATGAGGAGCCAGACGAGTGAGCCGAGCGTCTCGCCGAGCTGCACCCGGGTGATGACCTGCCCGACCAGCAGCGGCTGTGCGAGCGTCGCGAGGGCGCCGAGCACGCTCAGCACCGCCACGACCACGAGGGTGCGCTTGTGCTCGAAGATGAACGGCAGAAGCTGGCCGAAGGTCGCCCGCGGACCCTCGGGGACCCTGCGGCCGCGGCGGCGGCTCGTCGGTGGTGTCTCCTGGGTGGGCGCGTCGACGGACAAGGTCATCACCTCTGGTTCTCGGGGGTCACTTACGACCGTACTTCTTGTGGACGGCCTGTCGGCTCACGCCGAGGGCGCCCGCGATCGCCTGCCAGGAGTAGCCCAGGTTGCGTGCGCGACGCACCTGCACCTCCTCCGCCCTGGCGAGCTCGCGCCGGACGTCCGCGAGTCGGTGCAGCTCCGCGATCGGCGCTCCCTCGGGTGCCGCGCCGATGAGCGTCCGGATGTCGTCGCCGCTCACGCGCACCGCCTTTCGAGAGCGGATGCCGCTGGTCCGGCATCCGATGTCAACCGTAGTTGACACTTGGCGCTTCGTCAACTTCGGTTGACAGATCGGTCTTTCCGGGGTGTCCCCGGCGGCGGCTAGGGTTGTTCGGTGCCTGCTCCCGTCATCTCCGCGTCGAACCTCGTGAAGGCGTACAAGGCCAAGGGCAAGCCCGACTTCCTGGCCGTCGACGGCCTCTCCTTCGAGGTCGCGCCGGGAGAGTCGTTCGGCCTGCTCGGGCCGAACGGCGCCGGCAAGTCGACGACGATGAAGATGATCGGCGCGGTCTCGACCCGCACGAGCGGCGACCTGCAGATCCTCGGCCTGGATCCCGATCGCTACGGCCCCGAGATCCGCTCGCGCCTGGGCGTGGTGCCGCAGCAGGACAACCTCGACGGTGAGCTCAACGCCCGCGAGAACCTGTACATCTACGGCCGTTACTTCGGCCTGTCGAGCGCGGTCTGCGCGCAGAAGGCCGACGAGCTGCTCGCCTTCGCCGCGCTGGAGGACAAGGCCAAGAGCAAGGTCGATCAGCTCTCGGGCGGGATGAAGCGCCGTCTCACGATCGCCCGCGGGCTCATCAACGATCCGCGCATCCTGCTGCTCGACGAGCCCACGACGGGTCTGGACCCGCAGGCGCGGCACGTGCTGTGGGACCGGCTGTTCCGCCTCAAGGAGCGCGGCACGACACTCCTGCTCACGACCCACTACATGGATGAGGCCGAGCAGCTGTGCGATCGCCTGGTCGTCGTCGACAAGGGCAGGATCATGGCGGAGGGCACGCCGGCGTCGCTCATCCGTCTGCACTCCAGCCGCGAGGTCCTGGAGGTGCGCTTCGGGTCCGACCGCAACCAGCAGATCGAGCCGCAGCTCCAGGGCATCGGCGATCGCGTCGAAGTGCTCCCCGACCGCGTGCTCATCTACACCGAGAACGGCGAGCAGGCGCTCGAGCGGGTGACCGAACGCGGGCTCGAGCCGATCACGTCGCTCGTCCGCCGCTCCAGCCTCGAGGACGTGTTCCTGCGTCTGACCGGAAGGTCGCTGATCGAATGAGCAGGTCGGCCGCCGGCAGGCCGGGCGACGAAGGAACCCTCATCGCCCAGCCCTCGCTCGAGCAGATGCGCGCCGAGGCGATGGAGTGGGGGCGCAAGCCGCGCGCCCTCGGCGCGTGGTACGTCACCGAGCACATGGTCCGCGCGATGCGCGCATACGGCTGGACGATCATCCTCGGCGCGCTCGGGCAGCCGATCCTCTATCTGCTCGGTCTCGCGGTGGGCCTCGCGGCGCTGATCGACGCGCCGGTCAGCGAGGGCGGTGTGGAAGTCCCGTATCTCGTGTTCGTCGCTCCGGCACTGCTCATGACCGCGACGATCGCCGTGGCCAGCGAAGAGTTCTCCTACCCGGTCATGTCGGGCTTCAAGTGGCGGCGCTACTTCTTCGGTTTCAGCGCCTCACCCCTCTCGCCCAGCCAGATCGCGACCGGCGTGGTCTTCGGCGCCTCGGCCCGCATGATCATCGTCGCCATCGCCTATACCGCATTCCTCTACATCTTCGGCGCGATCCCCGACGCCGCGACCGGCTGGCTCTCGATCTTCATCGCGATCCTCGCCGGGCTCGCCTTCGGCATCCCGTTCATGGCATATGCGGCATCCATCGAAGACGACAAGGGACAGTTCGCGATGGTCCAGCGATTCGTGTTCATGCCGATGTTCCTGTTCTCCGGCACGTTCTATCCGCTTGCCACCCTCCCCCTCTGGCTGCAGTGGATCGGGTGGGTCTCACCCCTGTGGCACGCGACCGAGCTGGGCAGATGGCTCACCTATGGTCGCCCGATCGAGCCGCTCATGCTTCTGGTGCACTTCGGCTACCTCGCCGTGCTGATCGTCGTCGGGTTCCTGCTGGGCCGGCGGTACTTCGAGCGGAGGCTGGCGAAATGACCCTCCGACACGCTCAGGGACCGACCGCGCCCGAGACCGCCACTCGCCGGGCGGGCGGTGTGCGCGCCCTGTGGGCGGGCAACCCCGGTGCGGTCGTGCAGCGCGGACTCCTCGCCGCGCGCTCCTCGAGCTGGCTTCTCGTGGTCTCGGGTTTCTTCGAGCCCGTCTTCTACCTGCTCTCGATGGGCATCGGACTCGGTGCGCTGATCGGCACGGTCGAGACGACCACCGGTCTCGAAGTGTCCTACGCCGCGTTCATCGCGCCCGCCCTGCTGGCCGTCTCGGCCATGAACGGGGCGATCTACGACTCGACCTGGAACGTCTTCTTCAAGCTCAACTACGGCAAGCTCTACGAGGGGATGCTGTCCACCTCGCTCGGGCCGCTCGATGTCGCGCTCGGAGAGATCCTGTATGCGCTGCTGCGCGGGCTCCTCTACGCCACCGGCTTCATGATCATCATGCAGTTCGCCGGGCTGAACCTCGCCTGGACGGCGATCCTCGCGATCCCCGCGGTGCTGCTCATCGCCTTCGGGTTCGCGAGCCTCGGGATGGCGGTCACGAGCTACATGAAGGCGTTCCAGCAGATGGACTGGATCAACTTCGTGCTGCTGCCGATGTTCCTGTTCTCGGCGACCCTGTACCCGATCACCGTGTACCCGGAGTTCATCCAGATCCTCGTGAAGATCTTCCCGCTGTGGCACGGGGTCGAGCTCGTCCGCGGACTCACGACCGGGGCGCTGTACTGGGGAATGCTGTGGCATGTCCTGTACTACGTCGTGATGATCGCCGTGGGTCTGGTCTTCACCACGAAGCGTCTGCGCGCACTGTTCCTCGACTGAGCGGAAGCTGCTCTACAGCGACCCGGTCGAGCCGAGTCCCAGGTTCTCGTCGTAGTCGACGTTCTTCGTCTCCGGTGCCAGCAGCAGCGCGATGAACGTGAGCACCGACATGGCCGACAGGTAGATGCCGACGAGCCACGGATTGCCGTCGCCGAGCTGCCACAGCCACACGGCGATGAGCGGCGCGATGGCGGCGCCGAGGATCGACGAGACGTTGTACGAGATCGCGGAGCCCGAGTAGCGCACGTTCGTGGGGAACAGCTCGGGCAGCACCGCGCCCATAGGGCCGAAGCTGGCCCCCATCAGCACGAACCCGAGCACGAGGAACGCCTGCACGAGCGCCCCGGTGAACTTGGGGTCGGCCTGCGGCAGCAGGAACAGCGTGAAGGTGAGGCCGAACACGATGATTCCGCCGGTGACCCACAGCAGCAGCTTGCGCCTGCCGATCCGGTCGGCCAGCGGTCCGGAGAGCAGGGTGAAGATCCCGAAGAACACGACTCCGATGATCTGCATCACCACGAAGTCGGTGTACCCGAAACCGAGGCCCGGGTAGAACTGCGCGGCGAAGGCGGTGGCGTCGAAAGCCGTCCCGTTGGCTTCGGCGGCAGCCTCTGCGGCGGCGGAGGCCGTCGCCAGGTCGCCGGCCTTCGTGCCGTACGAGAGCGTGAAGTTCGTCATCAGATAGAACAGCACGTACGTCGCGAGCATGATGAAGGTGCCGAGGATCAGGTGGCGCCAGTGCAGGCGGATCACCGTTCCGAGCGGGAATCGGGTGATCGCACCCTTCTTCTCGGCCTTCACGAACGTCTCGGATTCGACCAGGCGCAGGCGCACCCACAGGCCGATGATGACCATGACCGCCGAGAACAGGAACGGCACCCGCCAGCCCCACTCGAGGAAGGCCTGCGACCGCTGCCCCGTGCCGTCGGGGTGCGGCAGCAGGAAGTTGATGGCGAGGAACACGCCGTTGGCGATGATGAAGCCCAGCGGCGCGCCGACCTGTGGGAACGTTCCGTACCAGGCGCGCTTTCCGGCAGGGGCGTTCTCGGTCGCCACGAGCGCGGCGCCCGACCATTCGCCGCCGAGCGCGAATCCCTGCGCCAGGCGGAGGATCAGCAGCAGAAGCGCCGCCCACCACCCGATCTGCTGGAAGGTCGGCAGGCACCCGATCAGGAACGTCGCGATGCCCATCGTGAGCAGCGAGGCCACGAGGGTCGCCTTGCGACCGAACCGGTCGCCGAAATGGCCGAAGACCACCGCGCCGATCGGGCGGGCGATCATCGCGGCGCCGAACACCGCGAACGACGCGAGCAGCGACGTGGTGTCGTTGCCCGTCGGAAAGAACAGGATCGGGAAGACGAGGACCGCTGCCGTCGCGTACGCGTAGAAGTCGTAGAACTCGATCGTGGTTCCGACCAGGCTCGCTGTGATGACGCGCGAGCGCGGGTTGGCCGGAGCGGGGGGTGCGGAGACTGCTGATTCGGTTGCCATGATGCGTCGGCGCTCAGCGCCAGATCACCGCGATCGCCGCGTTGAGAAGGGTCAGGATGCCGACCGCCCAGAACACGGCAGGTGCCACCGTGCCGCCCTTGCGCTGTCGCGACATGCCGATGCCGAGCAGGGCGCCGATGATCAGCAGGATGAGGAGCTTCACGCCGATCTTCATGTAGTTCAGCTCATACGAGATGCCCCACGGCGCCGCCAGCACGAGGCCGGCGACACCCGCGATCGCGAGCCCGATGTTCATCAGCGGCGTGAATTGCACCCGCCGGTTGTAGACCTCCACGGCCCACGCCCCGAAGAGGACGGCGAAGCCGGTGAGGTGAACGAAGACGACGATGTGGCGGAGGATCTCGAGGGCGTCCATGCGATCACGCTATTGCCGGAGCCCGCCCGCCGCCAGCCAGGCGCGCCTCACGGCGCCCGATCGCCGCATCCGGACTCAGGCGTGGAGCTGGCGGAGCACGAGGGCAGTCCGGATGGCGGCATCCGCCGCCTCGGCGCCCTTGTCCTCATGCGAGCCGGGGAGTCCTGCCCGGTCGATGCCCTGCTGCTCGTCGTCCAGGGTGAGTACGCCGAAACCGACGGGCTTGCCGGCATCCAGCGCGACCCGCGTCAGGCCGTCGGTGGTCGCCGACGAGACGTACTCGAAGTGCGGCGTCCCGCCGCGGATGATCACGCCGAGCGCCACCACCGCGTCGGCTCCCGCGGCGAACGCCGCCTGCGCCGCCACGGCGAGCTCGAACGAGCCCGGCACGCGGACCAGCTGCCAGGAGGCGCCCGCGGAATCGAGCGCGCGCTGCGCGCCCGCGATCAGGCCGTCGGTGATGAGGTCGTGCCACGTGCCCGCCACGATCACGACGTCGAGGCCCGTGCCGTCCGTGCCGCCGACGATCGGCGCGCCTCTGCCGCTCACGCGCCCGCTCCCTCGTGCATCTGCTCGAGCGCGTCGGTCAGATCCTCCTCGGCGATCAGATGGCCCATCCGGTCGCGCTTGGTGGAAAGGTACTGGTGGTTGTTGGGTCCGACCCCCACCAGCAGCGGCACCTGCTCGATGATCTCGAGGCCGAGCTCGCGCAGCTGCGCCACCTTGTCGGTGTTGTTCGTGAGAAGGCGCACCTTCTCGACGCCGAGGTCGGCGAGCATTCCGGCGGCGGCGGCGTAGTCGCGGGCATCGGCCGGAAGGCCGAGGGCGAGGTTCGCGTCGACCGTGTCCAGTCCCCGCTCCTGCAGGCTGTACGCGCGCAGCTTGTTGATGAGGCCGATGCCGCGACCCTCGTGACCGCGCATGTAGATCACGACCCCGCCGTCCTGCTCGATCGCGTCCAGCGCCGCTTCCAGCTGCGGCCCGCACTCGCACTTCAGCGAGCCGAACGCCTCGCCGGTCAGGCACTCGGAGTGCACGCGCACGAGCGGTGCGTCCTCGGTCAGGTCGCCCGAGACCACCGCGAGGTGGTCAGTACCCGTGATGCGGTCCTTGTAGGCGAGGAAGCGGAATTCGCCGTGCGACGTGGGCACGGTCGACTCGGCGCGCAGGCTCACCCGGCGCCGGTGCAGCCCGCTGGCGGGCGCGGCGACCGGGTGGTGCTCATCGAGGTGGGCGATGAGCTGCTCGATCGTGATCACCGGCACCCCGTCGCGCTCGCCGAGCTCGACGAGGCCGGGCAGGCGCATCATCGACCCGTCTTCGGCCACGACCTCGGCGATCGCGCCGACCGGCTTGAGCCCGGCCAGTCTCATGAGCTCGACCGCGGCCTCGGTGTGACCGCCGCGCTCGCGCACTCCGCCGTCGACGGCGCGCAGGGGCAGGATGTGCCCGGGCCGGATCACGCTCGTCGGCGTGGATGCCGGGTCGGCGAGCACGTTCAGGGTGTGGGCGCGATCGGACGCGCTGATGCCGGTCGAGACGCGATCGGCGGCATCCACGCTCACCGTGTATGCGGTGCCGCGGGCGTCCTCGTTCACCTCCACCATGGGCGGCAGGTCGAGCCGATCCGCCCACTCGCCGGGCATCGGCGCGCAGATGAAGCCGCTGGACCACCGCACCGTCCACGCGATCCATTCCGGCGTGGCCAGCTCTGCCGACAGCACGACGTCGCCCTCGTTCTCGCGGTTCTCATCGTCGGCGACGATCACGGGCTTGCCCGCCCGCAGCGCGTCGAGGGCATCGGTGATGGATGAAAGGCTCATCGCGAGCCTCCTTCTGTTGAGGGTGCTGCTGTCGGTGCGGCGGAGGCGGGTGCGAAGGCGAGGAGTCGCTGAACGTGGCGCGCCAGGATGTCCGTCTCGAGGTTGACCCGGTCGCCCGCGACGCGATCGCCGAGCGTCGTGGCCTCGAGCGTCTCGGGGATGAGCGAGACCTCGAACCAGGGCGAGTCCGCGCCCCCTGAGCCCGTCGCAGGGTCGCTCACGGCGCTGACGGTGAGCGAGACGCCGTCGACCGCGATGGAGCCCTTGTCGACCACGAGCGGGGCGAGGTGTGCAGGCAGAGCGATGCGCAGGACGCGCCATCGGGCGCCGGGGCGCACCTCCCGCAGCTCGCCGGTCCCGTCGATGTGGCCCTGGACGATGTGTCCGCCCAGGCGCCCGTGAGCCGCCGTCGCGCGCTCCAGGTTGACGACGCGTCCGGCATCGACACCCGCGAGCGTGGACATGTCGAGCGTCTGCCTCATGACGTCGGCGGTGAACCAGTCCTCGCCGCGGTCCACGACCGTCAGGCACACGCCGCTGACGGCGATCGAGTCGCCGTGCGCGGCATCCGACACCGCCTTGGGAGCGCGCACCGTCAGGCGCACGCCGTCGCCGGACGGTTCGACCGCAGTCACGGAGCCGATCTCTTCGACGATTCCGGTGAACATCAGGTGCGTCCTTTCGGGTGGGCGATGACGAGCAGGTCGGCGCCGAGATTCTCGACGGAAGCGACCTCGAGCCGGCGCGCAGCGGCGATGGTGGGAACGCCGATGTCGGCGAGGGCGACCCGGTCGCCGCCGAGCAGGATGGGCGCGACGTAGGCCAGCACCTCGTCGACGAGGTCTTCGCGCAGGAACGCGCTCGCGATCGTGGGACCGCCCTCCACGAACACCCGCTGCACACCGCGGTCGCGGAGTGCGGTGAGCACCGCGGGAAGATCGTCGCCGGACTGCCGCAGGAACGCATGCGGATGCCGCTGCAGGGACGCGCTCTCGGGCACGCCGCGGGCACCGAGCACCACCGGAAGCGGCTGGCGGTCGTAGAGGCTTCCATCGGGACGCCGCGCGGTCAGCGCCGGGTCGTCGGCCAGCACGGTGCCGGTGCCGACGACGATCGCGTCGGAGTCCGCGCGGCGACGGTGGACGTCGGCGCGCGACTCCGGTCCGGTGATCCACTGGCTGGTGCCGTCGGATGCCGCGGCGCGCCCGTCGAGGCTCTGGGCCCACTTCACGGTGACGTGCGGACGGCCGAGTCTCTGGACGGTGAGCCACGGGGCGAGCATCTCGGTCGCCGCGACCTCGAGCAGACCCGCCTCGACCTCGACGCCGGCGTCGCGCAGGCGCTGTGCGCCCCCGCGCGATCCGGGATTCGGGTCGGCCACCGCGTAGATCACGCGTGCGACGCCGGCAGAGATGAGCGCCTCCGAGCACGGACCGGTGCGGCCGGTGTGGTTGCAGGGTTCGAGCGTGACGACGGCCGTCGCCCCGCGCGCCTCGCCGTCTCCGAGCTGTGAGAGGGCATCGACTTCGGCGTGCACGGTGCCGGCCCCGCGGTGCCAGCCTTCGGCGAGCACCACGCCGTCCGGCGAGAGGATCACCGCACCCACCTGCGGGTTGACTCCGCGCGGACCTCGGAGGGCGAGCGTGAGCGCGCGCCCCATGGCGCTGCGCTCCGCGGCGTTCACCGACATCCGAATCCTTCGTTCAGGCTCCGGGAATGGCGAACGGCGGCGCGCTCGCGCCGCTCGTGCTGCCTCCCATCCGGACTCGCAGCAGATCTTCTGCTGCATCACCGTCGGTTCCGGAATTCCACCGGATCAGCCTCGGCGACATCCTTCTGGATGCCGGTTCCTCAGCTCGCGGACTGTCACCGCCGGTTCGGATTCCCACCGACCCCGGAGCACGTTATGCACTTGATTCTAGTCAACGCACGATCGTGACATTCATTCCATGTCGGTGCATGGACATCACCGCACGTGACCAGCGGACGAAAGGCAGCTGAACGATTCCTGCACGCGCCCGCGCGGTCGGAGCCGGTGCCCCCGCGGGCATCTAGCCTGGAGGGGAGGGGGTCATCCGACATGGCAGGGGCACGGCAGGGTTTCGAAGCGCTCGCGGCGCGACCGTACGCAGACGTGCTCGTGGTCGGAGGAGGCATCAACGGACTCGCGACCTTCCGCGACCTCGCGATGCAGGGGGTGGACGTCGCCCTCGCCGAGGCTGCGGACTACGTCAGCGGGGCTTCGGCAGCCTCGTCCCACATGATCCACGGCGGCATCCGCTACCTCGAGAACGGCGAGTTCCGCCTGGTCCACGAGGCGGTCACCGAGCGCAACGCGCTCCTGCAGCTCGCCCCGCACTACGTGCGGCCGCTGCAGACCACCATCCCGATCTTCTCGACGTTCTCGGGTGTTCTGAGTGCGCCCCTGCGGTTCCTGCGGCATGGCGGGGGCACGCACACCGAGCGCGGCGCCGCGCTCATCAAGATCGGGCTGGTCATCTACGACTCGTTCTCGCGGGGCGGCGGCCGCGTGGCCCGCCACGAGTTCCACGGGCGGCGCCGTGCGCTGCAGCAGCTCCCGCACCTGAATCCCGACATCAAGTACACGGCGACGTACTGGGACGCGTCGCTGCACGACCCGGAGCGCCTGGCGATCGACGTCCTGCGCGACGGTCTCGCCGCGGGCGGCGACCGCGCGCGCGCCGCGAACTACACCGCGGCAGTCGGCGTGGACGACGGCCGGATCCTGCTGCGCGATCAGCACAGCGGCGAGGAGCTCGCGTTCGCGGCATCCGTCGTCGTCAACGCCGCCGGACCCTGGACCGACCTCGTGAATATGGCGTGCGGCGACCCGACCGACCACATGGGCGGCACGAAGGGGTCGCACATCGTGCTCGATCACCCCGAGCTGCTCGCGGCGACCGGAGGCCGCGAGCTGTTCTTCGAGCACAAGGACGGACGCATCGTCCTGATCTACCCGCTCAAGGGTCGCGTGCTCGTGGGCACGACCGACCTCGAGCACGACATGGGCGACCCGATCGTCTGCACCGAGGCCGAGGTCGACTACTTCATCGAGCTCATCGGGGCGGTGCTGCCCGACATCAGTGTGGGGCGCGACCGGATCGTCTACCGGTTCTCGGGCGTCCGCCCTCTGCCCGGGCACGGCGATCTCGCCCCCGGCTTCGTCTCCCGCGACTACCGCATCGAGGAGGCACCTCTCGCCGGGCGCACCGACGCCACCGTGCTGAGCCTCGTGGGAGGCAAGTGGACGACGTTCCGCGCGTCCGCGGAGAATCTCGCCGATCACGTGCTCGAGCGGCTCGCGCAGCCGCGCAGGCGCTCGACCAAGGGCGTTCCGATCGGCGGAGGCCGCGGCTACCCCACCACCGAGCGCGCCCGGCGCCAGTGGATCGACGCGCACGGTGAGGGACTCGCGTCCGAGCGCGTCGCGATGCTGCTGGACCGCTACGGCACCGTGGCGGCCGACGTGATCGCGGCCCTCGCCGACGACCCCGACGATGCGCCGCTCGCGACCCTCCCCGACTACAGCACCGCCGAGCTGTGCCACATCGCGCGCACGGAAGCGGTCGTGCACCTCGACGACATGCTGATGCGTCGCACGAGCCTCGCGTTCATCGGCGCCGTGAGCGCCGAATCGGCGCGCGAGGTCGCCGACGCCATCGCGCCGGTGATGCAGTGGGATGCCGCGGAATGCGCCGCGGAGACCGACCGGGCGCTGGTGAAGGTGCACGCGGCGGACCCGACCTGGACGCCCACGGCGTCCGCTTCCTCCGCGCGATAGCCTGACCGGACGGGCCCGGGCCGCCCGTGGGCGGCTGAAGAGCCGAGCGCTGACTCGAAGGGGATTCACGTGACGGACCATGTGCTGGCACTCGATCAGGGCACGACCTCGACGCGGGCCATCGTGTTCGATGCGAGCGGCGGGATCGTGGCGGTCGCCCAGCGCGAGCACTCGCAGATCTTCCCGCGCGCCGGCTGGGTCGAGCACGACCCGATCGAGATCTGGACCAACACCCAGTGGGTGATCGCGGCGGCGCTCGACGATGCAGGCCTTTCACCCCGGGACTTCGCCGCCGTCGGCATCACGAACCAGCGCGAGACGACGATCGTGTGGGACCGACGCACCGGCCGCCCGGTCGGCAACGCGCTCGTCTGGCAGGACACGCGCACGCAGGCGCTGATCGACCGCCTCGCTGCGGACGGCGGCACGGCTCGGTTCGCCGCGACGACCGGTCTGCCGCTGGCGACCTACTTCTCCGCCTCGAAGATCGCGTGGATCCTCGACAACATCCCGGGTGCTCGCGCCGACGCGGAGGCGGGCCACCTGCTCTTCGGCACGCCCGACACGTGGCTGATCTGGAATCTGACCGGCGACACGCGCGGCGGCATCCATGTCACCGACGTCACGAACGCCAGCCGCACGCTGCTGATGGACCTCGAGACGCTCGCCTGGTCGGACGAGCTGCTCGAGGCCTTCGGCATTCCCCGCTCGATGCTGCCCGAGATCGTCGCGTCGTCCGGCGTCGTGGGGGAGGTGCGCGAGCCACCGGCGGCACGGGGCATCCCGATCGCCGGAATCCTCGGCGACCAGCAGGCCGCCACCTTCGGTCAGGCCGCGTTCGAGTCCGGCCAGTCGAAGAACACCTACGGGACCGGCAACTTCCTGCTGGTGAACACGGGCACCGAGATCGTGCACTCCCAGCACGGGCTCGTGACCACGGTCGCCTACCGGTGCGGCGACGAGCCGGCGCACTACGCGCTCGAGGGCTCGATCGCGGTGACCGGCTCTCTCGTGCAGTGGCTGCGCGACAACCTCGGCATCATCAGCTCGGCGCCGGAAGTCGCCCGGCTGGCCGCGACCGTGGACGACAGCGGAGGCGCGTACTTCGTGCCCGCGTTCTCCGGACTGTTCGCACCGTACTGGCGGCCGGACGCGCGCGGGGCACTGGTCGGCCTCACCCGCTACGTGAACAAGGCGCACATCGCCCGCGCGGCGATCGAAGCGGCCGCATTCCAATCCCGCGACGTGATCGACGCGATCGTGGCCGACACCGGCACGGAGCTCACGGAGCTGCGGGTCGACGGGGGCGGCTCCCGCGACGACCTCATGATGCAGTTCCAGGCGGACATCCTCGGCATCCCGGTGGTGCGTCCTGCGATCATCGAGACCACCGCGCTCGGAGCCGCCTACGCGGCGGGGCTCGCGACGGGAGTGTGGCCCGATCGCGATGCGCTCGGCGCCCAGTGGCGCGAGGGCCGTCGCTGGGAGCCCGAGATGCCCGTCGAGGAGGCCGACCGTCGGGTGCGACTGTGGCGGAAGGCCGTCACCAAGTCGCTCGACTGGGTCGACGAGGACGTGACCGCGCTGTCCTGAGCCGGCCCGAGGCTTACTTGAGCAGCCGCGACAGGCGGCGGTCCGCCAGAATCTTGCCGCCGGTCTGGCACGTCGCACAGTACTCGAGGGAGTTGTCGGCGAAGAAGACGCTGCGCACCACATCTCCGCACACCGGGCAGATCTCGCCGCGTCTGCCGTGCACCTGCATCCCCCGCCGCTTGGCGTCCTTCAGCTCGGCAGGCGGCTTGCCGGATGCCGCAGCCACCGCCTCGGCGAGCGTCTCGGTCATCGCCGCGTAGAGACGATCGATGTCTTCGGGCGTGAGGCTCGCCGCCAGCGCGTAGGGCGACATCCGCGCGTCGTGCAGGATCTCATCCGAGTACGCGTTGCCGACTCCCGCGAGGATCGACTGGTCGCGGAGGACCCCCTTGATCTGGGTGCGGCGACCCTCGATGAGCCCGGCGAGGGTGTTGCGGGTGAACGAGGGCTCGAGGGGATCGGGGCCGAGGCGGGCGATTCCGGGCACGTCCTGCGGATCGTTCACGACGTATACGGCCAGCGACTTCTTCGTGCCGGCTTCGGTCAGGTCGAAGCCGGAGCCGTCCGAGAGCGCCACCCGCAGCGCGATCGGCGTCTTGCCGGGCCGGATGAGTGTGGAGGGGAGCTGGTCGTACCAGCGCAGCCAGCCCGCTTTCGCCAGGTGGAAGATCAGGTGCGGCTCGGAGTCGCCGGTCGTCGTGGTCGTCGCGAGGTCGATGAACTTGCCGTGCCGCGCGGCGGAGGTGATCTCGGCGCCGACCAGCGCGTCGACCGGAGGGTCGTAGGTCTTCAGGGCCGCGAAGGCCGAGACGGTGACGCGCATGATCGTCAGGCCCGTCGTCCGCCCGCGGAGGAAGTCGACGAGGCCCTGCACTTCGGGCATCTCCGGCATCTCCCCATCCTTCCATGCGGCACCTGCACCGGGCAGGGTCAGTCCGCCAGCACGGGCCAGGGCTGCGGCATCCGATCGTCGCCCGGCAGAAGTCCGGCGATCCAGCCGTCCTCGCGGCCGAACGAGTTGGCGAGCGCGCGGCGCAGCACCCCTTCGTAGCGGAAGCCGAGGGCGCGGGCCACGCGTGCCGAGCCCGCGTTGCCGACCACGGCGCGCCACTCGATGCGCTGCAGGGCCGCGCCCGACGTGTCGAATCCCCAGTCGAGCACCGCACGACAGCCCTCGGTCAGCAGGCCGCGTCCGCGCGCTGCCGGCGCCATCCAGTAGCCGAGCTCGCCGCTGCCGCCGAAGGTGATGCCGTGCAGCCCGACCATGCCGGCGAGCGTGCCGCGCTCCCGCAGCGCCCACGTCGCCTCGACACCCTCGGCCCAGCGGGTGTGCGCGAACGTGATGAAGCCCTCCGCGTGCTGCCGTTCGTACGGCGACGGCACCGTGGTGTACCGCTGGATCGCGGCGTCCTGGCACGCCTCGAAGATCGCGTCCGCATCGGCCGTGGTGGGCACCGACAGGGTGAGCCGCGCGGTGTGCAGGGTGACCGGATCCACCCGGCCAGGCTACTGGCGTGCTGCTGTCCGTCGGCGGGCAACGTTGCCCGCGTACACAACGCAGGACGAAACCCGGGGTGCGACGAGCCGGTCCCGTCTCTCCGCATCAGTCTCGAGCTTCATCCTGCGTTGTGCACGCTCATTCGTACCGGAGCCTCCTCCACAGCTCTGCTGTCAAGGCGATAGTGCCCAATCAGGAGCGGCTCGAGCAGTCCGGCCGCTCCGCTGCGAAACGGTGAGACGGTGTCAGCTGATGTGGACGCGTTCGGGATGCCGATTGATCGAGTCGTCAGCTACCGCGAACTGCGAGCGACCGGGCTGAGTCGGCGCGGTCTGCAGAATGCGCTCGCGTCGGGCAGCCTGGTGCGGGCACGGAGGGACGTGTATCTCTCCGCCGAGGCACCGCAGGACGTGCTCCAAGCGCAGCGGGTCGGTGGACGGTTGGACTGCCTCTCCGTCCTGCAGAGGACTGGGATCTTCGTGCTCGAGAACAAGCGGCTTCACGTCCAGGTCGAGGCATACGACGGTCGGCTGCGGTCTCCATATTCGCGCCGTACGAGCTTGACCTCGATGAAGGGACGCGTCGCGGTCCACTGGCGCACGATCGACGCGCCACCCGACCTCCACAGCGTTCCGATCGTGCACGCGCTCGCCCAGGCGACGCTCTGCCAACCGCCACGGGCCGCAATCGCCTCGATCGACAGTGCTCTGAATCTCGGCATCATCGGCGAAGACCAGCTCGCCGAGATCTTCGCACTCGTCCCGGCCCGCATGCATGCGCTGCGCCCCCTCATCGACGGCCGCGCGGAGGCTGGGTCCGAGACTCTCGCGCGGTTGATGCTCCGAATCTTCGGCAAGCGCGTCGAGCTTCAGAAGTGGATCGACGGTGTTGGTCGCGTGGACCTTGTCATCGACGGATGGCTGGTCGTCGAGTGCGACAGCCGCGCGCACCACGAGGGTTGGGCCATGCAGGAAGCTGATCGCGAGAGGGATCTTGCCCTCGCCGCGCGCGGATACACCACCATCCGGCCGACCGCGAAGCTCATCTTCCACCGGCCCGATGTGCTCATCGCAGCGGTCAGCGGTCTGCTGGCCGCTCGCTCCTAGACGGACGAGCGTGCTACATCCCGGTCCGTACACAACGCAGGTTGAATGTGGCCGGTCGGCCCTCGAACCGCCTCAACGGGCGGTTCGGGCTGATTGACTCCTGCGTTGTGCACGCGGCGGTGCCGCGACCTGCGCCGGAGCCACCGGGTCACTGCACCCGCCGCAGCAGGCCGACCTTGTCGTAGACGTCGCTGAGCGTAAGGTCGGCCACGGCGGAGGCCCGGCGGGCGTTCGCCGCGAGCACGCGGTCGAGCTCGGCCTTGTCGTCGAGCAGCTCGAGCGCGCGGGCGCGCACCGGCCCGAACTCGCCGACAACGACCTCGGCGAGGCCTCTCTTGAAGTCGCCGTAGCCGCGGCCCGCGTACTCGTCCTCGATCGCCGGGATCTGGCGGCCCGTCAGAGCGGCATAGATCACGAGCAGATTCGAGACGCCGGGCTTGCGCTCCCGGTCGTACCGCACCGAACCGTCGCTGTCGGTGACGGCGCGCATGATCTTCTTCGCGCTCACCGACGGCTCGTCCAGCAGCCACAGCACGCCGGCATCCGACTCTGCGGACTTCGACATCTTCGCCGTGGGGTTCTGCAGGTCGAAGATTCGCGCGGTGTCCTGCTGGATCACCGGCATCGGCACGCGGAACGTCTCGCCGTAGCGCGCGTTGAAGCGCTCGGCGAGGTCCCTGGTGAGCTCGACGTGCTGCTTCTGGTCGTCGCCGACCGGCACGATGTCGGTCTGGTACAGCAGGATGTCGGCCGCCATGAGCACCGGATACGTGAACAGCCCGACCGATGTCGAGTCCGACCCGTACCGCGCCGACTTGTCCTTGAACTGCGTCATCCGGCCGGCCTCGCCGAAGCCGGTGATGGTCGAGAGGATCCAGGCGAGCTCGGGGTGCGCAGGCACGTGTGACTGCACGTACAGCGTCGACTTCGACGGCTCGATGCCGGCGGCGATGTACTGCGCCGCCGTGCGGCGGGTCTTCTCGCGCAGCTCGGCGGGGTCGTTGGGCTGCGTCAGCGCGTGCAGGTCGACGACCGAGAAGAACGCGTCGTAGGTCTGCTGCAGGTCGCGCCACTGCATGAGCGCCCCGATGTAATTGCCGATCTGGAGGGAGTCTGCCGAGGGCTGCATGCCGGAGTACAGGCGGGGTTTGCTCACCAGCCAATCCTACGGGCGACGGATGCCGCGCCCCGCGGCGCAGCCGGCCGCCTTACGCGCCGAGCGCGTAGTCGACGATCACCGGCGCGTGATCGCTCCAGCGCGTGTCCCACGAGGGAGCCCTGACCACGCTGTAGCCCGAGGCGCGCTCGGCAAGTGCGGGCGTGGCCAGGTGATAGTCGATCCGCCAGCCGGTGTCGTTGTCGAACGCCTTGCCGCGGCTGGACCACCACGTGTACGGACCGTCGACCTCTCCGTGGACGCGACGCCCGATGTCGACCCAGCCCAGCCCGAGGCCCACCGAACCGTCGACAGCGGCGACTCGCGCGCCGGCCTCGCCGAGGATCCGATCGAAATAGGCCCGCTCACGGGGGAGGAAGCCGGCCTTCTTGATGTTGCCCATCCAGTTGCGGATGTCGAGCTCGCGGTGGCCCACGTTGAGGTCGCCGGTGACGACGGCGAACGGGGTCGCAGATCCGATCTGCGCCATCCGCACCGCCATCTCGTCGAGGAAGAGCCACTTCACGTCCTGCCGCGGGGTTCCGGCCTCGCCCGTCGGCACGTATGCGCTGACCGCTGTGAGCACTTCGCCGTCGATGTCGAAATCGGCCTCGATCCATCGCCCTGTCACGTCGACCGAGCCGTCGCCCAGCCCGCGCCGCACGGCCACGGGCTCCGCCCGGCTCGCGATGGCGACCCCCGCGCGGCCCTTCGCCACCGCCTCGTCGTTCGCGATGTGCCATCCCGGCAGCGCCGTGGCGAGGTCGGCGGCGGTGGCACGCACCTCTTGGAGCGTGATGATGTCGACGTCAGCGGATTCGAGCCATTCGCTCATCCCGTTGCGGACCGCCGCCCGGATCCCGTTGACGTTGATCGAGGCAAGGCGAACGCGTTTCGGCACGTCTGCCAGCCTATCGAGCGCCCCTGACATGCTCGGCGGGCGTCGGCGGCTCGGGCTCGTCGGCCGCACCGGCCGCGCTCGCATGCTTGACCTGCTTCGCGGCTTTCTTGGAGGTCGGCGGAAGCGCCGGAGCGGAGTGCTCGACCTGCTCCAGCTCGTCCTCCGCCTCGCGCACCGCGTAGTCCGCCCGCCACGCGCGGTACCAGGGAGCAGCCGCGCGCGCCTCTCGGGCCGTGCGCAGGCGGACCTGTGCTGCCAGCAGCAGGGCCCGGTGCTCGGCCGCGATCCGTTCGGCCTCGGTGGGCAGCAGGATCGGGATGTCCTTGTCCTTCGACGCCACAGCGATCCAGGCTGCGGCGACGAGCATGATGATGCCGCTGATCTTGAACCAGAGCAGAAGTCCAACGAAGATCGCGAAGGTCGCCAGCAGCGGGTTCGAGGGTGTGTAGCTCAGCAGAAGCCCGGCCCCGAACTGCAGCACCGTGAGGGCGCCGCCGCCCAGCAGCGCGCCGGGCCAGATCGCTGCCCAGCGCAGCTGGGTTCCGGTGAGGAAGCGGAACAGGGCCGCGAGCGCGGCCGAGTTCAGCGCAAATGACACGATCACCGAACCGATGCGGATGCTGGAATTGAGCACACCCGGACCCGCATCGATCCCGAACAGCGAGAACACCCACGCGAGCGCCCACGAGCTGATCGAGGTGAGGATCGCACCGACGATGAGGGCGACGCCGAAGACGATGGCGGCGATGAGATCCCGCGCTTTCAGCAGGACGTAGCTGCGCCGGTCGGGGGGGATGCCGAAGATGTCGCGTACTCCGCGTCGCGAGTACGTGACCCAGCCGATCGCCGTCCAGATGACGGTCACGAGGGCGATGATGCCGGTGATGCCCAGCACCCCCGTGGTGCTGGAGGCGATCTCCTGCACCTGCGCCGGAGTGATCACCCCGGTGTCGCTGATCAGTCCGGGGATGTAGCTGTTGATGAGAGCGATCATGGCGTTGACGGCATCCTCGTTCCCGCCGAGCCACAGACCCGTGATGGCGAACGCGACATAGATCGCCGCAAAGATCGCGAAGAGGGCCTGGTAGCTGATGCCCGCACCCAGGAGGAAGCCGTTGTTGATCAGGAAGTGCCGCCAGACCCGGACCGGGAACCAGGCCATGGTCGCCTTCGTGATGTGCGTCGCACGCTGGATGGGCTCGTTGAACCGATCGCGGAACGACTCCTGCGTCGCCTCCCAGCGCTCGCGGAGCGTCTCCTCCTCGCGCACGGCGTCCGCTGCCGCGGCCGCCGCGCGTGCGTGTTCGTCGCCTCGCGCGCTCTTCTGGCTCACTGTCACAGGTTAGCGATCGACGGATGCCGCGTCGTTCGTGCTCATGCCGACCGCGAGCGCACGGCGGAAGCGGGGGCGGTCGGGGTGCTCACGCTCGGAGCATACCCGGGGCTACCGTCCGCGGAGGATGGCCTGCTTGACCTCGGCGATGGCCTTGGTCACCTCGATGCCGCGGGGGCACGCCTCGGTGCAGTTGAAGGTCGTGCGGCAGCGCCACACCCCTTCCTTGTCGTTCAGGATGTCGAGGCGCACGTCGCCGGCGTCGTCGCGGGAGTCGAAGATGAAGCGGTGCGCGTTGACGATCGCGGCCGGACCGAAGTACTGCCCGTCCGTCCAGAACACCGGGCACGACGAAGTGCATGCCGCGCAGAGGATGCACTTGGTCGTGTCGTCGAAGATCTCGCGATCCACGATCGACTGCACGCGCTCCTTGCCCTTCTCGGGCGTCGAGTTCGCGATGAGGAACGGCTGGACTTCGCGGTATGAGGCGAAGAACGGCTCCATGTCCACGATGAGGTCCTTCTCCAGCGGCAGACCCTTGATCGCCTCGACGTAGATCGGCTGCGAGATGTCGAGATCCTTGATCAGCGTCTTGCACGCCAGACGGTTGCGCCCGTTGATGCGCATCGCGTCCGATCCGCAGATGCCGTGCGCGCACGAGCGGCGGAACGTCAGGGACCCGTCGACCTCCCACTTGATCTTGTGGAGGGCATCCAGCACGCGGTCGGTGGAATAGAGCTCCACGTCGTAGTCGACCCAGCGCGGCTCCTCATCGACCTCGGGATCGAACCGACGGATGATGAACGTGACGAGGAAGGACTGGATGCCGGTGTCGGAGACCGGCGCGCTGTCCACATCGGCGGCGGATTCCGCCCTCGCGCTGAGCGAAGTCGAAGTGTTCTCGACGAGTGTCGATGCCATCAGTACTTCCTCTCCATCGGCTGGTACCGCGTGATGACGACCGGCTTCCAGTCGAGCCGGATGTGGTCGTCGGACTGAGACGATCCGGCGTCCCCCGACAGGTAGGCCATCGTGTGCTTCATGTAGACCCCGTCGTCGCGCTTCGGGTAGTCGTCGCGCATGTGGCCGCCGCGGCTCTCCTTGCGGTTGCGGGCGGTGACGACGACGACCTCGGCGATGTCGAGGAGGAAGCCGAGCTCGACGGCCTCGAGCAGGTCGGTGTTGTAGCGCTTGCCCTTGTCGTCGACGTGGATGTTCTTGAAGCGCTCGCGCAGCTCCTCGATGACTCCGAGCACGTGGGTCAGGGACTCCTCGGTGCGGAACACCTGCGCGCCCTTGTCCATCTCGTCCTGCAGCTTCTTGCGCAGCACCGCGATGCGCTCGGTTCCGGTGCCGTTGCGCAGGCCCTCGATCAGTCCGCGCACCTCGGCGGCGGGGTCTTCCGGAAGCGGCACGAACTCGGCCGTCTGCACGTACTGCACCGCGTTCTTGCCGGCGCGCTTGCCGAACACGTTGATGTCCAGCAGCGAGTTGGTGCCGAGGCGGTTGGAGCCGTGCACCGACACGCACGCGCATTCGCCGGCGGCGTAGAGCCCCGGGACGACGGTGGTGTTGTCAGAGAGCACTTGCGCGTCGTTGTTCGTCGGGATGCCGCCCATCGCGTAGTGCGCGGTCGGCATGACCGGCACGGGCTCGACGACGGGATCGACCCCGAGATAGGTGCGGGCGAACTCCGTGATGTCGGGCAGCTTCGTCTCGAGCACCTCGGCGCCCAGGTGCGTGCAGTCCAGCAGCACGTAATCGCGGTGGGGGCCGGCGCCGCGACCCTCCGCGACCTCCTGCTGCATGCATCTGCTCACGATGTCGCGAGGGGCGAGGTCTTTGATCGTCGGGGCGTAGCGCTCCATGAAGCGCTCGCCCGACACGTTCCGCAGGATCGCCCCTTCACCGCGCGCACCCTCGGTGAGCAGGATGCCGAGACCGGCCAGACCGGTCGGGTGGAACTGGAAGAACTCCATGTCCTCGAGCGGCAGGCCCTTGCGCCAGATGATGCCGACGCCGTCGCCGGTGAGGGTGTGCGCGTTGGAGGTGGTCTTGTAGATCTTGCCGAAGCCGCCGGTGGCGAAGATCACGGCCTTGGACTGGAACACGTGCAGATCGCCGGTGGCGAGCTCGTACGCGACCACTCCGGCGATCTGGGTGCTGCCGTCGTCGGCCTTCACGGTGATGAGGTCGAGCACGTAGAACTCGTTGAAGAAGTTGATGCCGAGCTTGACGCAGTTCTGGAAGAGCGTCTGCAGGATCATGTGACCGGTGCGATCGGCGGCGTAGCACGCGCGGCGCACGGGGGTCTTGCCGTGGTCGGCCGTGTGTCCGCCGAAGCGCCGCTGGTCGATCTTGCCCTCGGGCGTGCGGTTGAACGGCAGGCCCATGTTCTCGAGGTCGATGACCGCGTCGATCGCCTCCTTGGCGAGGATCTCCGCGGCGTCCTGATCGACGAGGTAATCGCCGCCCTTGACGGTGTCGAAGGTGTGCCACTCCCACGAGTCCTCTTCGACGTTCGCCAGCGCGGCCGCCATGCCGCCCTGTGCCGCACCGGTGTGCGAGCGCGTCGGGTACAGCTTCGAGATGACAGCGGTCTTCGCGCCCGGTCCGGCCTCGATCGCCGCGCGCATGCCGGCGCCGCCGGCGCCCACGATGACGATGTCGAACTGGTGGTAGTGGACGCCGCTCTTCACGGTCGATCCGGATGCTGCTGTCGTCACGCGGGTGCCTTCTTCGTGTGCTGCGTCGTCGGGGCGGGGGAGATCAGAGGCGCGGAGCGGGAAGGTTCTGGCACTGCTCCCAGAAGACGCTGTCCTGCGTCACCCCGTTGCACGGGTCGAACGCGAAGACCACGAGGGTGCCGAGCACGATCAGGAACGCCGCCGACAGGCCGAGCGCCCACTGCAGCACGCGGCGCACGGTGCGGTGCGAGACGTAGTCGTTCACGATCGTGCGCATGCCGTTCGCGCCGTGGATCAGCGCGAGCCACAGCATGATGATGTCCCACCACTGCCAGAACGGGTTGGCCAGCTTGCCTGCGACGAAGCCCCAGTCGATGCCGTGGATGCCGTCGCCCAGGATGAGGTTGAAGAAGAGGTGGCCGAAGATGAGGATCACCAGGAGCACGCCCGAGACGCGCATGTAGATCCAGCCGGCCTTCTCGAGGTTCGGCCCCTTGCGGCGGACGGCGGGCCGGGGGGAGCGCGGATCCGCGATGGTGTCGGCGGTCATCACTGGCCTCCCATCTCGGCGAAGACGTTCATGAGATGGCGCGGGGTGAAGGCGAGCATCGTGACGAGCCACACGCCGATCACGATCCAGAACAGCTGTCGCTGATACTTGGCGCCCTTGGACCAGAAGTCCACCACGATGATGCGCAGTCCGTTGAACGCGTGGAAGGCGACCGCACCGACGAGGACGACCTCGCCCAGACCCATGATCGGGTTCTTGTAGGTGCTCATCACGGCGTCGTAGGCCTCCGGGGTGAGCCGGATGAGCGCCGTGTCGAGCACATGCACGAGGAGGAAGAAGAAGATCGCCACACCGGTGATGCGGTGCAGCACCCACGACCACATGCCCTCGTTGCCGCGGTACAGCGTGCCGCGCGGGACCTTCGAGGTGGTCTCGGATACCGATGGTGTCGCGCGTGTGCCTGTGGACACGGTCGTCCTCCCTGATCGGTGCGAGGTCGCTTCGAGCCTGAGCGGACCATGCGCAGGCGCATTCCCATCCTATGACCGCCGCCGCGCGGCAAGCGACTGAGGGGCACCGAACTCTCTCGACGTCGAGAGAGTTCGGTACACATGTCGGACACCTCGTCGATACTCGCGGGAACCGGACGACGGTTACGCTGGCCGCATGCCTGAGCCGATCAAGGACTTCTACGCCGTCATCCCCGCGGGAGGCATCGGCAGCCGGCTGTGGCCGCTGTCCCGTGCCGACGCGCCCAAGTTCCTCCACGACCTCACCGGGTCGGGCCATTCGCTCCTGCGCGACACGTGGGACCGCCTCGAGCCGCTCTCCGGCCCCGAGCGCATCGCCGTCGTGACCGGGCGCGCACACCGCGCGGCGGTCGAGAAAGAGCTGCCGTCGATCCCCGACAAGAACGTCTTCCTCGAATCCGAGCCCCGCGACTCGGCGGCCGCCATCGGCCTCGCCGCAGCGATCCTCTCCCGCCGCGAGCCGGACGTCATCATCGGCTCGTTCGCCGCCGACCACGTCATCCGCGGCACGCAGGTGTTCGAGTGGGCCGTGCAGCAGGCGGTTTCCGTCGCGCGCGAGGGGTACATCTGCACGATCGGGATCCCTCCGACCGAGCCCGCCGTCGGATTCGGCTACATGAAGAAGGCCGGCGAGCTCGTCGTCGCCGGGGCGCCCGAGGCGGCCCTCGTCGAGCGCTTCGTGGAGAAGCCCGACCTCGCCACCGCACGCGAGTACCTCTCCGACCGTTCCTACCTGTGGAACGCGGGCATGTTCATCACACGGGCCGATGTGCTCCTGGGCGAGATCGCCGAGAATGAGCCGCATCTGTACGCCGGACTCATGGATCTTGCGGAGGTGTGGGATGACCGCGACGCCCGCGGACCGGTGGTCGACCGAGTGTGGCCCACGATCACCAAGATCGCGATCGACTACGCGGTCGCCGAGCCGGCCGCCGCCCGGGGTCGCCTCGCCGTTGTCCCGGGCCACTTCGACTGGGACGACGTGGGCGATTTCGCCAGCCTCGCGAAGCTCAATTCGCACGGCCGCGGCAACGACCTCGCGATCCTCGGCGAGAACGCCCGCATCCTGGCCGACGCCTCGAGCGGCATCGTGGTCTCGCAGACGCAGCGGATCATCAGCGTGATCGGCGTGAAGGACATCGTGATCGTCGATACCGACGATGCGCTGCTGGTGACCACGAGCGAGCACGCGCAACGTGTGAAGGGCGTGGTGGACGCCCTCAAGCTCACCGGTCGGGGCGACGTGCTCTGATGGCACTGGATGCCGCGGATGCGGCATCCGCGTGTCACCACATTGCGTCTTTGTAACCATTCCCGCTCCTGCGGCGTTCTGGTATGCAAGCGCGCCGTCACAGTGGGTAACTTCTATCTGCACCCGCGAGTCGCGCGGGTCTTCTTCCGTGGAGGCAGAGTTGACCATTACCACCCGAAAGCGAGCCCTCGGCAGCCTGGTCGCTGCCGGCATGCTCGTCGCCCTCGCGGGCTGTGCATCCGCGCCCGAGGAGACTGAGGCCACCGAGGAGGCTACGTCCGACGTCGTCGAGGGCTTCCTGCCCTGCGTCGTATCGGGCGCAAGCCCGGGAGGCTTCCAGGACAAGTCGTTCAATCAGCTCTCGTACGAAGGTCTGGAGCGTGCCGCGGAGGAGCTCGGGGTCGAGTTCCTCGACGTGCGGTCGACGTCGTCTTCCGACTTCGCCCCCAACATCCAGAGCCTGGTGGACCAGAACTGCACCCTCATCGTCACGACCGGCTTCGATCTCGGCGCAGCGGCAGGTGAGGCGGCAGCGGCCAACCCTGACGTCCAGTTCGTCACCGTCGACACCACCGTCGACGAGGACTTCGACGGCGACACGGACTCCCCGAACATCAAACCCGTCATCTTCGACACCGCCCAGGCCGCATTCATGGCCGGCTACGCGTCGGCGTCGTACAGCAAGTCGAAGATCGTCGGCACCTTCGGAGGTGGCAACTTCAGCACGGTGTCGATCTTCATGGACGGCTTCGCCCAGGGCGTGGACTATTGGAACGAGCAGAAGGGCGACAGCGTCAGCGTGCTCGGCTGGGACCGCGCCAAACAGGACGGACTCTTCACGGGCTCGTTCGTCGCCGGCCAGGAAGCGATCAACGCAGCGCAGGGCCTCGTCGACCAGGGTGCTGACGTGCTGCTCCCCGTCGGTGGCGAGATCTACCAGAGCGCGGCGTCCGTCATCCGCGATTCGGGCAAGGACATCGCGCTGCTCGGCGTCGACGCCGACGTGTTCGAGACCGACCCGACCGTCGGTGAGCTCCTGCTGACCTCGGTCCTCAAGGCCGTCGACGTCGGCGTCGAGGAGGCGGTCCTCAAGGCCGGCCAAGGCGACTTCGACACGACGCCGTTCATCGGCATCCTTGACAACGATGGAGTCGGCATCGCCCCGTTCCACGACTTCGAAGACAAGGTATCGCCCGACCTCCAGGCGGAACTCGACGAGATCAGGGCCGGCATCATCGACGGCTCCATCACGGTCGAGTCGTACCTCGCGGGCTGAGTGAGGCGCCGGTGGGGAGGTCGGGAGCGCCCGGCCTCCCCACCGCTTTTCCTGGGTGTTCCCAGGGGGAGGGCCGTTTCGCATCCCGTCCAGCGGCCTCCGGTGCGCCTGCGCACCGCCCTCAGTAGGATCGGCACCATGAAGCTCGAACTCCGCGGGATCACCAAGCGGTTCGGCACCCTCGTCGCCAACGACAGCATCGATCTCGTCGTCGAGCCGGGAGAGATCCACTGCCTGCTGGGCGAGAACGGCGCGGGCAAGTCGACACTCATGAATGTCCTCTACGGCCTGTACACCGCCGACGAGGGTGTCATCCTCCTCGACGATCACGTGCAGGATTTCCAGGGCCCCGGCGACGCGATGCGCGCGGGGATCGGCATGGTGCACCAGCACTTCATGCTGATCCCCGTCTTCACGGTCGCAGAGAACGTCATGCTCGGGCACGAGTCGACCCGGGCCGGTGGGCTGCTCGATGTGAGCGCGGCGCGCGAGCGCGTGCGCGAGATATCGCAGCGCTTCGGCTTCCACCTCGACCCCGACGCGCTCGTAGAGGATCTTCCCGTCGGCGTGCAGCAGCGGGTGGAGATCATCAAGGCCCTCTCGCGCGACGCGAAGGTGCTGGTGTTCGACGAACCGACGGCGGTGCTCACACCGCAGGAGACCGACGAGCTGATGGCGATCATGCGCCAGCTGAAGGCGTCCGGGGCATCCATTGTCTTCATCACGCACAAGCTCCGCGAGGTCCGCGAGGTCGCCGACCGGATCACCGTCATCCGGCTCGGCAAAGTCGTCGGCGAGGCGTCTCCGATGGCATCGAACGCCGAACTCGCCTCGATGATGGTGGGTCGCGCCGTCGAGCTCACCGTCCACAAGTCCCCAGCCCAGCCGAACGATCGGGGACTCGTGGTCGAGGGATTGAGCGTCATCGACCCGCGCGGCCAGATCGTGGTCAACGACGTCAGCTTCGACGTTCGCGGCGGGGAGATCCTCGCTGTGGCGGGCGTTCAGGGCAACGGCCAGACCGAGCTCACGGAGGCCCTCATCGGGTTGCAGGACCGGGTCCGCGGGTCGATCACCCTCGACGGCCAGGAGCTGGTCGGCAAGAGTGTGCGGCACATCCTCGACGAAGGCGTGGGCTTTGTACCGGAGGACCGCAACGAGGACGGACTCGTCGGGGCGTTCACCATCGCCGAGAACCTCATGCTCGATCGTTCGAACGGAGCGCCCTTCGTCAAGTCCTGGACTGTGCAGCGGCGCACGCTCGCCGAATTCGCGCAGGAGAAGTTCCGGCAGTTCGATGTCCGTGCGCAGGGGATCGACACCCCCGTCGGCGCGCTGTCCGGCGGCAACCAGCAGAAGGTCGTGCTCGCGCGCGAACTGAGCCGCGACCTGTCGCTGCTCGTCGCGGCCCAGCCGACGCGCGGCGTCGACGTCGGCTCCATCGAGTTCATCCACAAGCGCATCGTCGAGACTCGCGATGAGGGCGTGCCCGTTATCGTCGTCTCCACCGAGCTCGACGAGGTCGCGGCGCTCGCCGACCGGATCATGGTGATGTATCGCGGCAGGATCGTCGGGATCGTCCCCGGCGACACTCCTCGCGAGGTGCTCGGACTGATGATGGCGGGCGAGACGCCCGCCGGGGAAGGGGCCGCAGCGTGACCACGCCGTCCGAGCCGACCGAGGCTCCGCCGCCGTCGAGGTGGCATCAGACCTTCCTCAAGATCACGCAGGGCAATGCCATCATCTCGGTACTGGCCGTGCTCCTCGCCTTCATCGGAGGCGGCATCCTCATCGCCGTCACGGATCAAGATGTCCAGGAGGCCGCGAAGTACTTCTTCGCGCGTCCCGCTGACACGCTCGCAGCCAGCTGGGATGCCGTGTGGGGGGCGTACAGCGCGCTCTTCCAGGGTGCGATCTACAACTTCGGCGCACCGACGTTCGCTCGTGCGATCCGACCCCTGACCGAGACGCTCACATTCGCGACCCCGCTCATCGCGGCCGGTCTCGGCGTCGCGCTCGCGTTTCGCATCGGCATGTTCAACATCGGCGGCCGCGGCCAAATGCTCCTTGCGGCGGCCGCTGCCGGCTACGTCGGATTCGCCTTCGACATGCCCTTCCCGCTGCACATGATCGTCGCGCTGATCGCAGGCCTCATCGCCGGTTCGCTGTGGGCGGGCATCGCGGGCTTCCTCAAGGCGCAGACCGGCGCGCACGAGGTCATCGTGACCATCATGCTCAACTACATCGCCTTCTATCTGGTGTCCTGGATGCTGCGCACGGAAGGTCTGCTCCAGGCGCCGGGCACCAACACCCCGAAGACGCCGCCCATGAAAGACACGGCGGTGTTTCCCGAGCTGTTCGGTCCGCAGTTCAACCTGCACTTCGGATTCATCCTCTCGATCGCGGCGACCTTCCTGGTGGCCTGGATCCTCAACCGCTCAAGCCTCGGGTTCAAATTCCGCGCCGTCGGGGTGAACCCGAACGCCGCGCGAGTCGCGGGCATCAACGTCAAGAGGATGTACCTCTACGGGATGCTGATCTCCGGCGCCCTGGTCGGTCTCGCGGGCGTCCACCAGGTGCTCGGGACGGTCACGACCGGCTTCGGAGCAGACATCGACGCGGGCATCGGGTTCGACGCGATCACCGTCGCGCTCCTCGGCCGGTCGACGGCGTGGGGCACGTTCGCGGCCGGAATCCTCTTCGGTGCGTTCAAGGCGGGCGGTTTCGCCATGCAGGCGTCGCAGCAGATCCCGATCGAGATCGTGACGGTCGTGCAGGCGCTCATCGTCCTGTTCATCGCCGCTCCGCCGCTCGTGCGGACGATCTTCTTCCTGCCGTCCCCTGAGCGCGATCGGCGTAGAGCGGAGAAGGCGCGGCGCAAGGCGCTCAAGGCCAAGGTCAAGGCCGATGCCGAGCTCGAGGGGGTGGCGAAGTGACGTCGCCCAGGGTCTCGGTCGAGGGACTCATGCCGCCCGAGGCGACCGAGAAGACCGTCATCCGCAGCTGGAAGGCGCCGATCGCGCTGCTGGTCTTCACGGCGCTCTATGGCCTGTTGCTGCTCCTCGCGCCGCGTGACGGCGTGACGACCTTCCGTCTGTCGACCGAAGCCGACGCGATCCGGCTCCCCGACGTCGTCGTGCCGGTCATGCCGACAGCGTGGATCTGCTTCGTCCTGCTCGTGCTCCTCACGGTCGCGGCGGCGTACTTCGTGCGGGCCGGCGGGCGCACGCCCCTCTGGGTGCCGATCGTCTACGTCGTGGTCGGCGTCTTCGGCTTCCTCACGTGGGCCGCCGCCGGCGCGACGATCCCCGTGCTGGGCCTTCTCGCGGGATCGCTGGGCCTGGCCGTCCCGCTCATCTACGGCGCGCTCGGCGGTGTCATCGGCGAACGCGCGGGCGTGGTCAACATCGCGATCGAGGGTCAGCTGCTCGCCGGCGCCTTCACTGCATCGATCGTGGCGACGATCACGGGCCAGCCGATCCTGGGCCTCGTCGCCGCGGCGGTCGCGGGGGTACTCGTGGCGTCCGTGCTCGCGTCGTTCGCGATCAAGTACCTCGTCGACCAGGTCATCGTCGGCGTCGTCCTCAACGTCCTGGTGGTAGGCCTCACGAGCTTCTTCTTCACGCAGGTGCTGCAGCCCAACGCCGCGCAGCTCAACGCTCCGCCGAGGTTCCCACGCATCCCGATCCCGATCCTGAGCGAGATCCCGATCATCGGACCGGTCTTCTTCCGCCAGACGATCATCGTGTACTTGATGTACTTCGCCGTCGCGATCGTCTACGTCGGGATGTTCCACACGCGCTGGGGCCTGCGACTGCGCGCCGTCGGCGAGCATCCGCAGGCCGCCGACACGGTCGGCATCAAGGTGAACGCGACGCGCTTCTGGAACGTGCTCCTCGCCGGCGGGATCGCCGGCATCGGAGGCACTGTCTTCACGATCGGCAACGGCATCGCTTTCAATAAGGAGATGACAGCCGGCGCTGGCTTCATCGCCCTGGCCGCGGTGATCTTCGGCCAGTGGGATCCGATCAAGGCCACTCTCGCCGCGCTCCTGTTCGGCTTCGCATCGAGCCTTCAGAACACGTTGAACATCATCGGATCGCCGGTGCCGAGCGAGTTCATGCTCATGCTGCCGTACCTCGTCACGATCTTCGTCGTGGCTGGTGTCGTCGGGAGGTCCAGAGCTCCCGCGGCCGATGGAAAACCGTACATCAAGGGGTGACGTGTGCCGCCCCGCTCGCGGGGCATCCGCTCAGAAACCGCACCGACGCATCGGAGGACGCGCTGTGACCGACATCGACTGGGACGAGCTGCGTGCGGCCGCCACCGCCGCCAAAGAGCTCGCCTACGTGCCCTATTCGCGGTTCAAAGTCGGTGCGGCCGCGCTGGTCTCGGACGGGCGCATCGTGTCCGGGTGCAACATCGAGAACGCCTCGTACGGCGTGACATTGTGCGCCGAGTGCTCGCTCGTGAGCGATCTGTTCATGTCGGGCGGCGGCAAGCTCGTGGCGTTCGTCTGCGTCGACGGACAGGGCCGCACGCTCATGCCCTGCGGGCGCTGCCGGCAGCTGCTGTACGAGCACGCGATCCCCGGGATGCTGCTGGAGACCGTGTCCGGCATCCGCACGATCGACGAGGTGCTGCCCGATGCCTTCGGGCCGCGGGAGCTCGAGGAGGCGGCGAGATGACCGCCGCGGCGGCCGGTGAGCTGGATCAGGGGCAGGTCGTCGAGTCGCACGATGCGGTGGACGTCATCCGCACCAAGCGCGACGGCGGTCAGGTCTCCGAGTCCGCGCTGCGCTGGATGATCGACGCCTACACGCGCGGCTATGTCGCCGACTCGCAGATGGCCGCATTCGCGATGGCCGTGCTCCTGAACGGAATGACCCGCGACGAGATCCGCGTGATGACCGACGCCATGATCTCATCGGGCGAGCGCATGAGCTTCGCCGGGCTCGGCAAGCCGACCGTCGACAAGCACTCCACCGGCGGCGTGGGAGACAAGATCACGCTGCCGCTCGCACCGCTCGTGGCCTCGTTCGGCGTCGCGGTGCCGCAGCTGTCGGGTCGCGGCCTCGGCCACACCGGCGGCACGCTCGACAAGCTCGAGTCGATCCCGGGCTGGCGCGCCGCGCTGTCGAACGACGAGCTGTTCGCTCAGCTGCGGGACGTCGGGGCCGTGATCTGCGCCGCCGGCTCAGGGCTCGCGCCCGCCGACAAGAAGCTGTACGCCCTGCGCGATGTGACCGGCACGGTCGAGGCGATCCCGCTGATCGCGTCGAGCATCATGTCGAAGAAGATCGCGGAGGGGACGGATTCCCTCGTGCTCGACGTGAAGTTCGGCTCCGGAGCGTTCATGCGCGACGTCGAGAAGGCGCGCGAGCTGGCGCGCACGATGGTCGCCCTCGGGACCGACTCCGGGGTGTCGACCACGGCGCTCCTGACCGACATGAACACCCCGCTCGGCCTCGCGATCGGCAATGCGAACGAGGTGCGCGAGTCGGTCGAGGTGCTGGCCGGCGGCGGGCCGGCGGACGTGATCGAGCTGACCGTGGCGCTGGCCCGCGAGATGCTGACCCTCGCCGGGAGACCGGACGCCGATGTCGAGGCCGCCCTCGCGGACGGCCGCGCGATGGACGCGTGGCGCGCGATGATCCGCGCGCAGGACGGGGATCCGGATGCCGCCCTCCCCGCACCGCGCGAGACGCACGCGGTGACCGCCCCCCAGGCGGGCGTCGTGTCGCGCATGGACGCGCTCCCGTTCGGGATCGCCGCCTGGCGGCTCGGAGCCGGTCGCGCCCGCGCCGAAGACCCGGTCGTCCACGCCGCGGGCATCGACCTGCACGTCAAGCCCGGAGACGAGGTCGCCGCCGGTCAGCCGCTGTTCACCCTGCTGGGGCACGATGAGTCCCGGTTCGAGCGCGCGCTCGAAGCCGTCGAGGGCGCGTGGGAGATCGGGGCGGACGCACCCGCCCGCGGCCCCCTCGTCCTCGAGCGCATCACCGCCTGAGGCGCGGCATCCGATCATCACGTTCCCGACACCCGACCGAAACGAACCGCCCGGGCGAACCGCTCGACGCAGAGGAGACCGACATGCCGATCGACCAGCACGGTGACACCACGCTCCAGGGCGTTTCGCTGCGGAGCCTGCCCAAGGTGTCGCTGCACGACCACCTCGACGGGGGAGTGCGCCCGCAGACGATCATCGAACTCGGCGATGCCATCGGCCTGGAGCTGCCCGAATCGGATGGCGACGCGCTCGCGGACTGGTTCGCCGACAAGAGCGACTCCGGCTCCCTCGTGGAGTACCTGAAGACGTTCGACCTGACCACCGCGGTGATGCAGACCTCGGAGAGTCTCACCCGGGTGGCCCGAGAATTCGTCGAGGATCTCGCAGCCGATGGCGTCATCTACGGCGAGGTGCGCTGGGCGCCCGAGCAGCATCTCGGGCGCGGACTGTCGCTCGAGGAGGTCGTCGAGGCTGTGCAGGCGGGCATCGATGAGGGCGAGGAGCTCGCCGAGCAGTCCGGACGCGACATCCGCGTCGGCCAGCTCATCACGGCGATGCGCCACACCGACCGTTCGCTCGAGATCGCCGAACTGGCCGTCGCGTGGCGCGGACGGGGAGCCGTGGGCTTCGACATCGCCGGTCCGGAGGAAGGTTTCCCGCCGTCGCGGCACAAGGTGGCGTTCGACTACCTCGCCTCGGAGTTCTTTCCGGCGACGGTGCACGCCGGCGAGGCGGCGGGCCTCGACTCGATCCGTTCTGCGATCATCGACGGCCGGGCGATCCGGCTCGGTCACGGCGTGCGCATCGCCGAGGACCTCGAGGTGGTCTCACGCGCCGGTGACGAAGTTCTCGTGCAGTTCGGCGACCTCGCTCGCTGGGTGCGCGATCGCGAGATCACGCTCGAGCTCTCGCCCTCGTCCAACCTGCAGACCGGGGCGATCTCGACGTGGGGCGAGCAGCTGGCCGACCACCCCTTCGACCTGCTGTACCAGCTCGGCTTCTCGGTGACCGTCAATGTCGACAACCGCACGATGAGCCGCACGTCGCTCACCCGCGAGCTGGCCCTGCTGGCCGAGACGTTCGAGTACGACCTCGACGACCTCGAGACCTTCCAACTCAACGCCGCCGCCGGCGCCTTCCTGCCGGTGGAGGAGCGCGAGGAGCTAATCGAGCTGATCGCCGAGGGCTTCGAGCGGTAGCCCGCTCAGCTGAACTCCACTGATCCGATCACGTTCGGCCGCAGCGCCGGCCGGACGACCCGCTTCGCGCGAGGATCAGTGGAGTTCTGCTGCAGGCCCCGCCGACCACCTGTGGCGAGCACGGCGCGCATCGTGACCACGACCTGCTCCGGCCGGTACAGGATGTCCTCGGCGATCGGCCGGACCGTCGTGTAGCCGAGCGCGGCGGCCGCCAGATCACGTCGCCGGTCGCGCTTCTGCGCCTCCCAGCCCTCGTGGTACGCCCTGCTGTCGCATTCCACGATGAGCCAGCCGTCCACCACGAAGTCCACGCGCCCGACTCCGTCGATCCTGCACTGCACTTCGACGTGGGCTCCCAGGCCGCGCAGGAGGAGGCGCATGAGCGTCTCTGCGCCCGACTCGCTGCGCGGGTCGAGCAGGCTGCGCAGCGCCCGGTAGCGCCGCGGCAGCCTCGCGAAGACCGCGGCGATGCCGGCCTCGTCCACGAGACGGTGGTGCCATGCGCTGTCGAGCGTCGCCACAGCGTCCCGCGGGGTCTGGCACCGGCATGACTGCGCGAGCGCCTCCACGAGGTCGGCGGCCAGCGCGGTGCGCACGGTCGATGAACGGCGCCAATGCGCGACCACGTCGGGCGATCGCGGTGGCAGACGTGTCGTGCCCGGCTCGAACTGCGCGTGCAGGGGATGCCCGCGACGCACGAAGACCCCGACGGCGGCGAGCAGCGACACGCAGTCGAGGCGTCCGCCCAGCCGCCCCGCCCGGATGAGGCCATCGGGCACGTCGGCGCGGACGTAGCGGCCGTTGCGCAGCCGGATCAGTGACCCGTTCGCGACGCAGCGGGAGACCGAGTGACGGGTCAGGCCGTGTTCGGCAAGGCCCTGAAGACTGAGGAAGGTCGCCGGCAGAAAGCGGGCGGCCAGCTCCGCGGGTGTCTGCATCCCCCCACCCAAGCGCCGACGAGTGCGGGCCGAGCAGCTCGCGAGAGGGCTGTGGACCGGTCATCCGCTCTCGGCGCTGGGGAGGGGCCGCCGAACTCCACGGAATCCGCGTCCGACGGGCATGCGGGGGCCGTCCGCGCCGCTTCGACCGCCGCATCCGTGGAGTTCTGCAGCGCCCTCCAGCGGCCGGCAGCGGGCTACGCGAGCTCCGCCTGGCGGGCGGCGACGATCGCCTCCACCCGCGGAAAGAGGGGATGCTCGGGCTCCAGGCCGGTGACGGACGACACGACGGATGCCGCGTCCTCGTCGCGCAGCATCCGCTGCAGGTCGACCGACTGGGCGTCCTCGGCGTCGTCGAATGAGAGGGCGGCGCCCATCGCGTCGACGAGTGCGTCGACCGGGAGGCCGGCCTCCGCGGCCTCGGCGGCAGGCCCGACGAACCGCTCGTGGCGGGACAGCTTGCGCAGCGGCTGACGGCCGACGCGCCACACCGTGTCGGGGAGGGCGGGATTGCGGAAACGGCGCAGGATCGTCTCGCGGTACGAGGCCAGATCGGCCGGCTCCAGGCCGTGCTTGGCCACGAGGAGCGCCGAGGTCTCCTCCAGCGCTGCGGAGACCTTCGCCGCGATCGCCTCGTCCGACAGCGCGGCGGAGATCGTCTCGACTCCCGCGATCGCGCCGAAGTACGCCGTCGCCGCGTGGCCGGTGTTGACCGTGAACAGCTTGCGCTCGATGTAGGGCGCGAGGTCGTCGACGAAGTGCGCGCCGGGGATCGACGGCGGCTCGTCGCCGAACGGCGGGCGTTCGATCGCCCACTCGTAGAAGGGCTCGACCGTCACGTCCACACCGGCTCCCTCCGGCTGGGCCGGCACGATCCGGTCGACCGCGGTGTTGGCGAAGACAGCACGGCCGGCGAGGGCGTCCCACGCCTCGCCCGCGAGGGACGCGATCTCGTCGCGCAGCAGGTCGGTGGCGTTGATGGCGTTCTCGCACGCCATGATCTGCAGCGGCGGCGACGAGGGATCGCGCAGCGCGAGACCGGCGACGATGTGCGGGGCCACGAACTTGAGGATGGTCGGGCCGACCGCCGTGGTCACCACGTTCGCGCCGGCGATCTCCTCGATGACCTCGTCCGGGTGGGTCGCGCTGTTGATCGCGCGGAATCCGGTCACGACCGAGTCGCGGCCGCCTTCGCCCACCTCGTGCACGGTGTACTCGGAGACCGCGTTGATCGCGTCGACCAGCGGTGCCGCGACGTCGGAGAACACCAGCTCGTAGCCGCCTTCGTGCAGAAGCAGCCCCACGAAGCCGCGCCCGATGTTGCCCGCGCCGAAGTGGACGGCTTTCATCACACGCCCGCCGCGGACACCATCGCGTAGAGCTCCTCGGGGCTCCGGGCACGCTTCAGGTTCTCGACCTCGTCCTCGTCGGAGAACAGGATCGCGATCTGCGACAGGATCTCGAGGTGCTCGTCGCCCTTGCCCGCGATGCCGATGACGAACGTGACGGGCTCTCCGCCCCAGTCGACGCCCCCGTCGTAGCGCACGACCGACAGCGCGGAGTCCAGGATCGTGTGCTTGGTCTCATTGGTGCCGTGCGGGATGGCGAGCTCGTTGCCCATGTAGGTCGAGACCGTCTCCTCACGCTGCTGCATCGCGTCGAAGTAGGCGCTGGTGACGGCCCCGGCGGCCTCGAGGATGTCGGCGGCCTCCTTCATCGCGTCTTCCCGGGTTGCCCTGCCGGAGTGGATCCGGACCTGGCCGAGGCTCAGGACGTCACGTGCCATGGTGTTGCCTTTCGTTTGGATGCCGATGCGGAAGGCTGTGGAGCCGGGGGCGTCGCGCCGCCCGACTCCACAGCGGTCTCAGGATCTCTTCCTACGCACCATTCTGGTGCTGGTCGCGGACCAGCTCCACGACCTCGTCGTACCTCGGCGAGTTCATGAAGTTGTCGACGGACACGTGGACCGCACCCGGCGTCTGGTGGCGCGCCCGGTCGGTCAGCTGGTTCTGCGTGATCACCAGGTCGGCCGAGCCGTCGAGGGCCGCGATCGCCTTGTTGACCACCGTGACATCCTCGATGCCGGCCTTCTTGATCTTGTTGCGCAGGACGCTCGCGCCCATCGCCGACGAACCCATGCCCGCGTCGCACGCGAACACGATGTTCTTGATCTGGCGCTCGGTGGCCAATGCGGCCCCGAGGCCCGCACCTGCCGCTGTCGCCGCGCCACCGCGCAGGCCGCTGAGAGCGTCGGATGACTTGCCCTTCGCCGCCTCGGTCTGGGTGATCGCGGCGCCGAACGCGTCGTCGGTGACCGCCATCGCCTCGAGGTCGCGCCTGCGCGAGGCCCGGAGGATGACCGCGGCGATGACGAAGGTGACAGCAGCCGAGAGGATCACCGACAGGATCACGGCCAGGTACTTGCCGCTCGCCGTCTGTGCGAGGACGGCGATGATGCTGCCCGGAGCAGCCGGTGCGCGCAGGGCGCCGCCCAGGAGCATGTTCGTCGTCACGCCGGTCATGCCACCGCCGATCAGAGCCAGGATCAGGATCGGCTTCATGAGCGCGTACGGGAAGTACACCTCGTGGATGCCGCCGAAGAACTGGATGATCGCCGCACCGGGTGCCGACGCGCGTGCCGCACCGATTCCGAAGAACGTGAAGGCGAGCAGCAGACCGACACCGGGGCCGGGGTTGGCCTCGAGCAGGAACAGGATCGACGATCCGTCCTCTGATGCCTGCTGGATGCCCAGCGGGGTCAGCACGCCGTGGTTGATGGCGTTGTTGAGGAAGAGGACCTTGGCCGGCTCGATGACGATGCTGGTGAGCGGCAGGAGGTTCATCTCCACCAGCCAATTCACCGCATTGGAGAGAACCTGCATCAGGCCGTTGACCAGCCACGCGATCGGGTAGAAGCCGACCACGGCCATGACGAAGCCCCAGATGCCCGCCGAGAACATGTTCACGAGCATCTCGAAACCGGCCCTGATCTTGCCCTCCCACAGGTTGTCGAGCCACTTCATCGTGTACGCCGCAATCGGGGCCATGATCATCGCGCCGATGAACATGTGCACCTGTCCGAGGGGCGCCTCACCCTCCGGAAGCGTCGCGTTGAAGTTGGCTATGAGCAGGTCGGAACCCGCGATCGCGCCCATGGTTGCGATCGAGGCGACCACGCCGCCGCGGATGCCGTACACGATGCTGCCGCCGGTATAGGCGATCAGGATCGGCAGCAGGTAGTGGATGAACGGACCGACGATCGTCGCGAGGTCGGCGTTGGGTGTGAAGCCGACCGCGATGAAGAACGCCGTGAAGATTCCCCATGCGATGAGCGCGGGGATGTTGGGCATGATCATGCCGGAGAGGAACGTACCGAAGCGCTGGACGTGAACCTGCGCCTTCTTTCCTCCGGACACTGGGGTGGACGCCGTTGTCATGACTGTGTCACTTTCTGTTGGCCAGCGGTTTCTCTCTGGGTGGTGGCGGCCGCGCGTGCGGCCTCTCTCGCGGAGGCCGCATCGTTCGCGGCCAGGGCTGCCTCGGCGATGACTCGGGCGTCGTCGAGGGAGTGCAGGAGCAGTGACGCGCGAACGTCGGCGAGCGCGGTGGGGGCCATCGAGAGGCTGGTCGCCCCCAGACCGACGAGGACGACCGCGAGGAGCGGGTCCGCCGCAGCCTCGCCGCAGATGCCCACGGGCTTGCCGTGCAGCCGTCCGGCGTCGCCGACCTCGCGGATCAGGCGGAGCACGGCGGGATGCCAGGGGTCCTGGAACGCCGCGACCGATCCCAGCAGCCGGTCGGCTGCCAGCGTGTACTGGGTCAGGTCGTTCGTGCCGATCGAGGCGAAGTCGGTTCCGGCCAGGATGCGGTCGGCCAGCAGCGCCGAGGAGGGCACCTCCACCATCACCCCGGCCGTCTTGATGCCGTAGTCCCTGGCCATCGCCGTGAAGTACTCGGACTCCTCGACGGTGGCGACCATCGGAGCCATCACCCACAGGTCTGCCTCGGTCGCGGCATCCGCGTCGGCCAGTGCCGTCAGCTGCTCGCGGAGGATGTCCTCGCTCGCGCGCAGGGCGCGGATTCCGCGCAGGCCGAGGGCCGGGTTCTCCTCGTGTGCGTCGTTCAGGAACGCGAGCGGCTTGTCCGCCCCTGCATCGAGCACCCGCACCACGACCTTCTTGCCGGGGAACGCCGAGAGCAGCTGCGTGTACGACTCGCGCTGCTGCTCGACGGTCGGGGCCTGGTTGGCGCTCAGGAACAGGAACTCGGTGCGGAACAGGCCCACTCCCTCTGCACCCAGGGCGACCGCATCCGTCGCACCTTCGGGCTTGCCCAGGTTGGCCAGCAGGGGCACCGGGGTGCCGTCGGCCAGAGCCCCGGGGGTGATCGGCGCGGATGCCGCCGAGGCGCGGTCGGCAGCACGGTGGAGCGCGCGCTCCAGCTCCGCCTCCGTCGGCTGCGTCGTCACGACGCCGGCAGCGGCATCCACGATCACCATCTCGCCTTCGACGAGACCCGTCGCCGCCACGGCGCCCACGACGGCGACGATCGACTTCTCGCGGGCGAGGATCGCCGTATGCGAGGTCGGACCGCCCTCGGTCGTGACCAGCGCGAGCACCTTGTCGAGGTCCAGCAGCGCGGTGTCGGCCGGGGCGAGGTCCTTCGCGACCAGCACGAACGGATGCCCGGGATCGGGCACTCCGGGGGCGGGCACGCCCCGCAGCCGGGCGATGACGCGCTGCGCGACGTCGTCCAGGTCGGCGGCCCGCTCGCCCAGATAACCGCCCATGGCGGTGAGCGTGTCGCGGAAAGTGGCGAACGCGTCGTGCACGGCGAACTCGGCGGTCTTCCCGGCGCCGATGCGGGTGTCGATCTCGGCCTCGAGGCTCGGGTCCTCGGCCATCATCGCCTGCGCTTCGAGCACGTCCTGCGCGGCCCCGCCCGCCTGCGCGCCGCGCTGCTCGAGCTCGCGCGCCACTCCGGCGACGGCCTCCCGCACGCGTGCCGTCTCGTCTTCGGCGCTGCGTTCGCTCGGAGTGTCGCTCGGCGCCGGCAGCGGCTCGGCCATCCGGGCGACGGGTCCCTGGGCCACGCCCAGGCCGATTCCCACACCGCGAAGTTCGGTCATGATCTTCCTTCCGTCAGGTGAGTTCTCGTCTACTCGGCGTCGTGATCGGTCGAGAGCAGCTCGCTGAGCCGGTCGAGGGTCGTCTCCGCGCTGTCGCCGTCGGCGGTGAGCGTCACGTAGTCGCCCTGCTCGATGCCGAGCGCGATGACGCCCAGGATGCTGGCGGCGTTGACCGGGCTGCCGGCATCCTTCGCGATCGTGACCGGGATGCCGGAGTCCTTCGCCGCCTGCGCGAACATCTTCGCGGGCCGCGCGTGCAGGCCGTGGGAGGAGCCGATCCGGACGGTTCGGGTCATGGGGGGCATGTTCAGTCCTCTTCCTGTCGAACGACGGTCTCGCCGCGATGCGCCGGGACGGACTCAGCCGGAACCGCCACAGCTTCCTGCACCAGCGCGAGCGTCCGTGTGCCGTCCAGGTCCGTGAAGATGTCGGACGGCAGCAGCACGACCTTCGTGCCGCGCCGTGCTGCATCCCTCTCGATCCGCTCCACGGCATGAGCCAGATGCGGCCCGACGAGCACCACATCGGCGGCGTCGAGGTCGATCGGGAGCGAGAGCTCGGTGCCGGCGAAGGCGATGTAGGGCAGGCCCCGGTCGTGCGCGGCATGGCGAACGCGCTGAGCCACGAACGTGCTCGACGCACCCGCACCGCAGACCACCAGGATCCTCATCGACCCGCCTTCCTTCGGCCATTCTTGTGAAAACGCTGAGAGCCGACAACCAGGCAATCTTCCGGAGGGGCGGAAAGCACGAGACCCCGGCACCCTGCTAACGGGTTGCCGGGGCCTCAGCGCATGAGATCACTGGGTGAAGAAAGCGTTCGCCTTCGCGGAGAAGAGGAAGACGAGACCGACGATCGCCAGTATGGCGGCGACGACCTGGTCCCAGAAGTTGCCTCCGATGGCGATCGCCCACACCGCGACCACCAGGTTCAGTGTGAACACGACGGCCATGATGATGCGGGCCGCGTTGGTGCCGCGGAACAGCCCGAGGCTCACGGCGATCGTCAGGATGCCGATGATCAGCACCACCCATGCGTCGATTCCGGCGCCGGCGATCAGTGCGAGGATCGCGCCGACGATCTGGATGGCGCCGATGATCCAGGCGATCACAGCGACGATGGTTACCCCTACGGGGCGTTCTCCTGCCATGTCAACTCCTTATGCGAGGTAGGCCACGACTCCGTGGCGTGATCACGGTACCGCGGGTGCGTCCCGCGCCGCCATGGCCGCGCCGGTGCGTGATTGACTGGCGGGGTACGCCGCACCGATGCGCAAGGGGATGCAGTGACCAGAGCGAGACAGGACCGACTCCTCGGCCTGCTCGTGCGCGACGGCGAATGGGTGACCGCTGCGGCGCTCGCCGACGGTCTCGGTGTGACACCCCGCAGCATCCGCTCGTACGTCACGGCGATCAACGCCCGCGTGCCCGACGGGGTGGCGGTCGAGTCCGGGCCGCACGGCTACCGCGCCGGTGCGGACGCCGCGGCCGCCCAGCGGACGACGGCGGCGACGGATGCAGGCACCCCCCGTGACCGCCTCCACACCCTCGTGCGCGCGCTGCTGGACGCCGACGACGGCATCGACGTCTTCGAGACGGCCGACGCCCTGCACGTCAGTCCCGCCACACTGGACGCCGATCTGGCGCGTGTCCGCGGGCTGCTGGGCGGCACCGAGCTGACCCTCGAGCGCTCCGCCTCGCGCGCCCGCCTGCGCGGGACGGAGATGGCGCAGCGGCGCCTGCTCAGCAGACTCGCCCATGACGAGATGGATGCCGGATCGTTCGACCTGGATGCGCTGCGCCGGACGCTCGGCGAGGGATCGGTCGGCGCTCACGCGTTCGGTCCGTTCAAGACCGAGCTCGTGGCTGAGCTGGGCGCGCTCGGGTACTTCGTGAACGAGTTCGGCATCTCCGACGTCGTGATGCACATCGCGATCGCGGCCGACCGCGTGGCGAGTGCGCGCGCGCTGGCCGGCACCGCCGGGGAGGCGCGTCCGGCCCAGCAGGAGGTCGCGGCGATCCTGGAGCGGCTCGTCGAGCGCCATCTCGGGGTGAAGCTCGGCGACGGCGACCTGCAGCACCTCTCGACGCTCGTGCTCACCCGGGTCGTCGCTCCTGGGGCGTCCGCGCCATCGGAGCACGCGCGGTCCCGGCTGGACCCCGAGGTGGAGTCCGCGGTGCGTGATGTGGTCGGAACCGCGGCCGCCGAGTTCCTGGTCGACATCGCGGACGAGGACTTCATCCTGCGCCTGGCGCTGCACGTGCAGAACCTCCAGCACCGCGCGCGCGAGCAGGCCTGGTCGCGCAATCCGCTGACGAAGTCGCTCAAGTCGACGTACCCGATGATCTTCGAGGTGGCGGTCTTCATCGCGAGCGGCCTGCAGCAGCGGCTCGGCATCCCTCTCCTGGACGACGAGATCGCCTACATCGCGATGCACGTCGGGGGGCGGCTCGAGCGCAGCCGGCGGGCCGACCAGCTTCTGACCGCGACGATCGTCTGCCCCGGCTACTACGAGCTGCACGAGCTGCTGCGCTCCTCGGTCGATCGGTCCCTCGGACAGGCCATCGAGGTCGTGGGCGTCGAGACCCGCGTCGATCCGGACTGGGCCTCGATCGACACGGACCTCGTGCTGACCACGATCGATCCGCCCGTCGCCGGAGACCGGTTCGTCCGCATCCAGCCGTTCCTCACGGACGCCGACGTCGACCGTGTGCAGACGGCCGCCGCCCGCATCCGCCGGTCGCGGCGCCTCGCCCGGCTGCGCAAGGAGCTGGAGCGGTACTTCGTGCGCTCCGCATTCGTGCGCGGACTCGACGGCGACGGCGGCGAGGAGGGCGTCATCCGCCGGCTGGGCTCGCTGCTGGTCGCGGAGGGCGTGATCGACCAGGACTACGTCGAGCGGACGATCGAGCGCGAGCGGCTGTCGTCCACCGCGTTCACCGACGCGCTCGCCGTGCCGCATGCGCTCGGCATGACCGCGACGCGCACGGCGATCGCGGTCGGCATCGCCGAGCCGTCGATTCCGTGGGGCGAGGGTCGCGTGCAGGTCGTGGCGGTCGTCGCGTTCTCCGAGACCGATCGTGAGGCGTTCCAGACAGTCTTCGAGCAGTTCGTCGAGGTCTTCTCCGAGCGCGACAGCGTCCACCGGATCGTGCGGCGGGCGACGGACTTCACCGGCTTCCTCGACGAACTCGTCGCCGTGATCGACGGCTGACGCGCTCTGACTCTTGCCGCGGCATCCGTCGATCAGCGGACGAGTCGCGACTCCAGGCCGAGCCGGACCGCCGGCCACTCGTGCGGCAGGATCGAGAACACCACGGTGTCTCGGAGGGTGCCCTCGGGGCCGATGCGGTGATTGCGCAGGACGCCGTCCTGCTTCGCCCCGAGCCGGGCGATGGCCGCCCGCGACTGCAGATTGTGCCAGTGCGTGCGGAACTCGACGGCGATCGCATCGCAGCGCTCGAAGGCGTGCCCGAGAAGCAGGAGCTTCGAGGCCGTGTTCACCGCGGTGCGCTGCGCCTCGACGCCGATCCAGGTGTGGCCGATCTCGACGTGCCTGTTGGGCTGATCGATGTTGCAGAACGTCGTCATCCCCACCACGCGGCCCGTGTCGAGCCGGCGCACCGCCCACGGATTCATGGATCCGTCCTCGTGCCAGGCGAGGCGCTGCGCGATGTCGGCCTCGACGCCGCCGGGTGAGGGGACGGAGGTGTACCACGCATGCTCGAGCCCCGTCGTGGCGGCCGCGAGGTCGTCGACGTGGTCGAGCGAGAGCGGTTCGAGGCGGACGAAGGCGTTCTGCAGGGTGATCGGGTCGCGCAGCAGCATGGTTCGAGCCTACGAGTCGGTCTTCGAGCGCATCGTCGCCTCGGCGGCCGCCGCGGCGGTCGCCGGGTCCTTCACGCCCGATGCCCTGCGTGCCGCGGCGAGGGCGCGCCGCCCCGCCGGCAGCCACACGGCGCCGCCCACGACGAGGAAGGTCAGCACTCCCGCTGCGACCAGGAGCCACTCGATCGGCACGGCGTCGGCGAGGGGGCCGAACACCACCATGCCGAGCGGCATCGCCAGAGCCATGACGATCCCGAGGAAGCCGAAGACCCGCCCCTGGCGCTCGGGTTCGACCGTCTCCTGCAGCAGCGTCGTGGAGGGGGTAGAGAAGAACGGCACGCCCAGCCCCACGAGGAACATGAAGCCGAAGAACAGCCAGATGTTCGGCGAGAGGCCGAGCCCGATCGACAGGGCACCGAACGCGAGCGACGAGGCGATGATCATGCCGATGCGGCTGCGCCGGGCGAAGAACGAGGCCACCACGATGCCGCCGAGGACCATGCCGACGCTGAACGCGATCTCGAGCACCGCAAGATTGACCACGTTCTGCTGCTCGCCCGCGTCGAAGGACCGCACGAGCATCAGCGGGGTGAGGTTGGAGGGCGCAACGATCAGCACGAAGATGATCGCGAACAGCACGAGCAGCCACCGGACGAACGCATGGTGTGCGACGTAGCGGACGCCGTCCACGAGGTCGGTGAAGTAGCCCGTGCGGATGTCGCCGGCCCGCCGCACGGCAGCGACCGGTATCAGCGCCAGCAGCCCGATGCCGATGACCGCCGTTCCCACGTCGATGAGGAAGATCGGCACGAGGGAGGCGGCGGCGCCGTCGGTCGAGGCCGACGACCAGGCGTAGATCGCACCGGCCGCGGCGGGCGCGAACAGGGCCATTGCCGACTGGATCGAGCCGTTGATGCCGTTCACCCGCATGAGGTTGCGGGTCGGGGTGATCTGGGGGATCAGGGCCGAGACGGCGGGCATCTGGATGCCCGCACCCGCCGAGCGCACCGCCATCGTGAGGAAGATGAGCCACACCGCGTCGTACCCGGCCAGCATGATGAGCGCGAGCGCGAGAGTCGAGCCGGCGATGGCGGCGTCGGCGACGATGATCAGGTACTTGCGGTTGTGCCGGTCGGCCCACACTCCGCCGAAGATCGACACGACGGCCTGAGGAAGGAAGCCGAAGAGGGCCGCGAGCATCATGATGACCCCGGACTGGTACGTGATCGTGAGGTACCAGAAGACCGCGTACTGCACGAGCATCGAGCCCAGCAGGCTCACGGTCTGCCCGCTCAGGAACAGGATGACCTTCCGCAGCCAGTGGGGCGGGTCGCTCGCTTCGACGGCGCCGACGGAATCGTCGGAGGATGCCGCGGCTGCGGCATCCTCCTCGTTCCCACGGCCGTCGGTCACCGGTGCGTCAGCCGATCTCGTCCAGGAGCGCCCGTACGCCGTCGGCCAGCGCGCCGATGCGCGCCTTCGCGTCGTCGGCGGACTCGCCGCGGACGTCCAGGTAGACCTTGAGCTTCGGCTCGGTGCCGCTCGGGCGCACGATCACGCGCGACCCGTCGGTCATCCACAGGCGCAGCACGTCCCCCGACGGCAGCTCGTCCACGCCGGCCAGCAGATCCTCGACGCGCTCGACGCCGAGACCGCCGATCGACTCCGGATGCCGCTCCCGCAGGGCGGCCATGATCCGGCCGATGCGGGAGAGATCGTCCACGCGGACCGAGATCTGGTCGCTCGCGAAGAAACCGAACGTCGCGTCGAACTCCGCGAGCACGCGCGCGAGGCTCTCGCCCCGGCCGCGGGCCTCGGTGACCATGCCGAGCATCGCGATCGCCGCGGAGATGCCGTCCTTGTCGCGCACCGTCTCGGGGTTCACGAGGTACCCGAGGGCCTCCTCGAACCCGAACACGAGGCCGGGTGCGCGCGAGATCCACTTGAAGCCCGTGAGGGTCGTGTGGAAGTCGAGTCCGTAGTGGTCGGCGACCGCCTTCAGTCCCGGAGAGGACACGAGGGAGCACGCGAGCGACGCGCCGGGCCCGGCGCCGGCTTCGCGCGCGAGACGCGCGGCCCGCCAGCCGAGCAGCAGTCCGATCTGGTTGCCGGTGAGTCGCCGCCATCCCCCGGGAGCGTGCGGGTCGGGAATCGCCACCGCCAGGCGGTCGGCGTCCGGGTCGTTGGCGATCACGAGGTCCGCGTTCGCGCCGCGGGCGGTCTCGAACGCCAGATCCATCGCACCCGGCTCCTCGGGATTCGGGAACGCCACGGTCGGGAACCCGCCGTCCGGATCCAGCTGCGCCGCCACGGGCACCGGGGCCGGGTAGCCGGCGACCTCGAGGATGCGCGAGAGCGTCTCCCATCCGACGCCGTGCATCGCCGTGTAGACCCAGGTGAGGCCGGCGGCGCCCTCCGGCGCCGGCGCGACAGCGGCGGTCGCTGTGATGTATGCCTCCACGAGCGATTCCGGGGCCGTCTCGTAGCCGAGCGAACGGGGCAGGGCGCCGACGTCGCCGGCATCCGCGATGCGCTGGATGTGCGCGGCGATCTCGGCGTCGGCGGGAGAGACGATCTGCGCACCGTCGTCCGGACCGCCGAGATACACCTTGTACCCGTTGTCGTTCGGGGGATTGTGGCTCGCGGTGACCATGACTCCGGCATCCGCTCCCAGCTCGCGCACGGCGAAGGCGAGCACCGGCGTCGGCAGCAGCCGAGGGAGCAGGATCGCGCGCAGTCCGGCACCGGCGAACAGCTCGGCCGAGTCGCGGGCGAACACATCCGAGTTGCGCCGACCGTCGTACCCGACCACGACGGTCGGCGTGCGATCCCCGCCCGCCGTGCGCTCGAGGACGAACGCTGCGAGGCCCGCGGCGGCCTGGGCGACCAGCACCCGGTTCATCCGGTTGCTGCCTGCGCCGAGCTCGCCGCGCAGCCCTGCCGTGCCGAAGAGGAGCCGGCCGGCGAACCGGTCGGCGAGATCCGCGGATGCCGCGGCGTCGCCCTCCGCGGCGCGGTCGATCAGGTCGTGGAGCTCGGCACGCGTCCGGCTGTCCGGATCCTGCGCGAGCCAGGCGCGCGCGGCGGCCAGGACGCCGTCGTCCGGCTGGGCGGTCACATCGCGCCGATCACGCGCGCCAGCAGCGAGGAGATCACCGGTCCGGCGTCGCGGCCGGCGTCCATGACCTCCTGGTGGCTCAACGGCGTGGTCTGGATGCCGGCGGCCATGTTGGTGATGAGCGAAAGGCCCAGGATCTCCATGCCGGTCTGCCGCGCGGCGATCGCCTCGAGTGCCGTCGACATGCCGACGATGTGCCCGCCGATCGACTTCGCCCACCGCACCTCCGCCGGAGTCTCGTACTGCGGACCGGTGAACTGGCAGTACACCCCCTCGTCGAGCGAGGGATCTATCGTGCGCGCAAGGTCGCGCAGGCGCATCGAATACAGGTCGGTGAGGTCGATGAACGTCGCGCCCTCGAGCGGCGTCGCGGCGGTGAGGTTGATGTGGTCGCTGATCAGTACGGGCGTGCCGGGCTTCCACGAGGGCTTGATCCCGCCGGCGCCGTTGGTGAGCACCATGATCCGGGCGCCGGTCGCGGCGGCGGTGCGCACGCTGTGCACGACGCGTCGGGGGCTGCGGCCCTCGTAGTAGTGCGTCCGCGCGCCGATGATGAGCACGTGCTTGCCGCGGGGTGTCACGACGCTGCGCAGAGTGCCCACGTGGCCCTCGAGGGCCGGCGTGCTGAACCCCGTGACATCGGTCGCCGGGAACGTCGCGACCGTCTCGCCGATCAGGTCGGCCGCGCCGCCCCAGCCGCTGCCGAGGGTGAGCGCGATGTCGTGGCGCGGCAGCCCGGTCAGGCGGGCGATGTCGTCCGCGGCCTCGGCGGCGATCTCGAACGGGTCGGCGGCGAGATCGTCGAGTGGATGGGCGAGAGTCTCTGACATGCACCCCACTCTAGGAACGCGCGGCCCCGGGAGCCAGACCGCGCACGCGATGTCGTGTCGCGGCCCCGGTGCTGGGAGGATGGGGCCATGTCTTTGAGCTTCGAGCGCACCCAGAGCGTCGCGATCATCGGCGGCGGACCCGGCGGCTACGAAGCCGCGATCGCCGCGGCACAGCTCGGAGCCGAGGTGACCGTCGTGGAGCGAGCGGGCATCGGCGGCTCGGCCGTGATCACCGACGTGGTGCCGTCCAAGACGCTGATCGCCACCGCGGATGCCGCCGTCGCGATCACCGGCGCAGGGGAGCTCGGCGTGCAGCTGTTCGCCCGCGGCAAGGAGGGCAAGCCGCTCAAGCCCGAGATCGCGATCAATCTCGGCGCGGTCAACAAGCGCCTCCTCTCGCTGGCGCGCCAGCAGTCCGACGACATGCGCGCCTCACTCGTGGAGGCCGGCGTCCGCATCATCTCGGGCCACGGCCGGCTCGACAGCGACAACGCGGTCGTCGTCTCCACGGGCCCCAAGGGCACGGACTTCGATCGCATCGAGGCCGACACGCTGCTGCTGTCGACGGGCTCGTCGCCACGGACGCTGCCGTCGGCGACGCCGGACGGCGAGCGGATCCTCACCTGGACGCAGCTGTACGACATGACCTCCCTTCCCGAGCACCTGGTCGTCGTCGGGTCGGGAGTCACCGGCGCCGAGTTCGCCTCGGCCTACATGAACCTGGGCTCCGAGGTCACGCTCGTCTCGAGCCGCGAGCAGGTCCTGCCCGGTGAGGACAAGGACGCGGCATCCGTGCTCGAGAAGGTCTTCAAACGGGGGGGCATGACCGTGCTCTCGAAGTCGCGCGCCGAGAAGGTCGAGCGGAAGGGCGACGGAGTGCTGGTCACGCTCGCGGACGGGCGGACCGTCGAGGGCAGTCACTGCCTGATGGCCGTCGGCTCGACCCCCAACACCCAGGGGCTCGGACTCGAAGAGGCCGGCGTGCAGATGACCGAGTCCGGTCACATCCAGGTCAATCGGGTCGCACGCACGTCGGTGCCGAACATCTACGCCGCCGGCGACTGCACGACCTTCGTGCCGCTCGCATCGGTCGCGTCGATGCAAGGGCGCACGGCGGTCTTCCACGCGCTCGGCGACGTCGTGATCCCGCTCGAGCGCCGGCGGATCACCTCGAACATCTTCACCGCACCCGAGATCGCGACGATCGGGTGGCAGGAGGAGGACATCGTCAGCGGCGTCGTCGACGGCGTCGTTCACAAGCTGCCGCTCGCTGCCAACCCGCGCGCGAAGATGATGGGGATCAAGGACGGCTTCGTCAAGCTGCTCGCCCGCCAGGGCAGCGGCACCGTGATCGGCGGCGTGATCGTCGGCCCGCGGGCTTCGGAGCTGATCTACCCGATCGCGATCGCGGTCGAGCGCCGCCTCACGGTCGACCAGCTCTCGCGGGTCTTCGCGGTGTACCCGTCCCTGAGCGGCAGCATCACGGATGCCGCGCGCGCGATGCACATCGTGGACCGCGCCAACGAAGACGGCTGACCGCCGCTCTCGTGAACGGCTGCGCGAAGGCGCTGCGACCTAGCTGATGGTCAGCAGCTGGTGGCCGGCCGAGACCGTGGTGCCCGCGGTCGCGTTGATCGCGCCGATCACGCCGTCCTTGTGCGCCTGAATGGGCTGCTCCATCTTCATCGCCTCGAGCACGACGACCAGATCGCCCTTGACGACCTGCTGCCCGTCCTCGACGGCGACCTTGACGATCGTCGCCTGCATGGGCGACTTGACTGCGTCTCCCGACGCCCCGGCCACCACGGTCGGCGCATGCGATCGCCGCGACGGCGGAACCGCGGCAGGGCGTCCGACCGCCCCCGGGACGGCGACGATGCGATCGGGCAGGCTGACCTCGAGCCGCTTGCCGGCCACCTCGACGACCACCGTGTGACGCGCCTCGGCCGGCTTGGGCGCCTCGAGCTCACCGTCCCACGGCGGGATGTCGTTGACGAACTCGGTCTCGATCCACCGCGTGAACACGCCGAAGGCGCCGTCCTCGGCGGTGAAGGCGGGGTCGCGCACGACCTTGCGATGGAAGGGCAGCACGGTCGGAAGACCCGCCACCTCGAACTCGTCCAGCGCCCGTCGTGCGCGCTCGAGCGCCTCCGCGCGGTCACGGCCGGTGACGATGATCTTGCCGAGCAGCGAATCGAAGGCGCCGCTGACCGAATCGCCGGCGGTCACGCCGGAGTCCAGACGGATGCCGGGACCCCCGAACGTCTTGAACACGTGGATCGGTCCCGGCTGGGGGAGGAACCCGCGGCCCGGATCCTCGCCGTTCACCCGGAATTCGATGGAGTGCCCGGTCGGCACCGGATCGGGGTAGTCCAGCGTGCCGCCCTCCGCCAGGCGGAACTGCTCGCGAACGAGGTCGATGCCGGTGATCTCCTCGGAGACGGGGTGCTCGACCTGGAGCCGCGTGTTCACCTCGAGGAACGAGATCGTGCCGTCTGCGCCGATGAGGAACTCGCACGTGCCGGCTCCGACGTAGCCGACCTCGCGCAGGATCGCCTTGGACGCCTCGTACAGCGTCCGGTTCTGCTCGTCGGTCAGGAACGGCGCCGGCGCCTCCTCGACGAGCTTCTGGTGACGCCGCTGCAGCGAGCAGTCGCGGGTGGAGACCACGACCACGTTGCCGGCGGCATCCGCGAGGCACTGGGTCTCGACGTGGCGGGGCTTGTCGAGATACTTCTCCACGAAGCACTCCCCGCGTCCGAACGCGGTGATCGCCTCCCGGGTGGCGGACTCGAACATCTCGGTGATCTCGTCGTACTCGCGTGCGACCTTGAGCCCGCGACCTCCGCCGCCGTAGGCGGCCTTGATGGCGATCGGCAGGCCGAACTCGTCGGCGAAGGCGACCACCTCGGTCGCGTCGGCGACCGGGCCGGGCGTGCCGGGGGCGAGCGGAGCGCCGACCTTCTCTGCGACGTGGCGCGCGGTGACCTTGTCGCCCAGTGCCTCGATCGCCTCGGGTGACGGTCCGATCCACACCAGACCGGCATCCGTCACCGCCCGGGCGAACACGGCGTTCTCGGCGAGGAAGCCGTAGCCCGGGTGCACGGCATCCGCGCCGGAACGCCGCGCGATGGACAGGATCTTCTCGATCGACAGGTACGTGTCGGCGCTGGTCGCGCCCTGGAGCGCGTACGACTCGTCCGCCAGACGTGCGTGAAGCGAGTCGCGGTCCTGGTCGGCGTAGACGGCGACCGACGACTTGCCGGCGTCTCGCGCGGCGCGGATGACGCGTACGGCGATCTCGCCGCGGTTGGCAACGAGAACCTTGGCGATCTGAGGCATGGATGTCAGCCTACCCACGCGTGAAAGGCCCCTTTTGAGTCCTTCGCACAAGAAAGGGCCGGAAACGTGTGGGGGAGTCTACGAGCGGTTCCGAGCAGTTCTGTGCGGTTCCGAGCGGTCAGGCGCGATTCCACAGATCCGGCCAGGCCACGCCCACCTCGGCGGCGAGCCGGCGCACGGTCGACAGCGACATGCCGACCACCGTGGAGGGGTCTCCGGAGACGCTCTCGATGAACGGACCGCCCAGGCTGTCGATCGTGAATGCTCCGGCGACGAGGAGCGGTTCGCCCGAGGCGACGTAGGCGTCGATCTCGGCATCCGTCACGTCCCCGGCGAAGGTGACGGATGCCGCCGCCACCGCGTCAGCGGTCACGGGCGGCGAACCGCGGCGCACGCGGATCACGCTCTGGCCGGAGTGGAGCACTCCGGTGCGGCCCCGCATCGCCCGCCACCGCCGGGTCGCGGCCTCGGCGGTGTACGGCTTGCCGAGTATCTCGCCGTCGATCTCGAACATCGAGTCGCCGCCGATCACGATGCCGTCGAAGCCGGGATCGTGCTCGGCCACGCGGGCGGCCACATCCGCCGCCTTGCGACGCGCGAGCAGCAGCACGTGCTCGTCCGCGTCGAGCCGCCTGCCCTCCGCCGCCTCCACCTCGGCGATCACCGCATCCTCGTCCACATCGGGCGCCAGCGTGCGGGGTTCGATCCCCGCCTGACGCAGCAGCATCAGACGAGCGGGCGATGTCGAGGCGAGGCAGACCAGCATGCGTTCACGGTAGCCGCGTCGAGGTCCGCCTGTGGAATGCTCGGGAGGTGGATGCTTCGACAGGCTCGGCAGGATCTCCGACGGGCTCGGCGACGCCCTCGACGACCGCGGCAGCGGCCGGGGACGAGCTGGACCTCGAGGTGCGCAGCGTGGCGCATGGCGGGGTCTTCGTCGGGCGGGTCGGCGGCGAGGACGACGAGACGGGGCGCGGAGGACGCGTCGTCTTCGTGCCCGACGCGATCCCCGGCGAGCGGGTGCGGGTGCGCCTCACGGACGTCGGCAAGAAGTCGTTCTGGCGGGGTGAGGTGCTGGAGGTGCTCGAGGCCTCTCCGCATCGGCGGCCGCACATCTGGCGGCAGGCCGACGTCACGGCGCCGCCCCACCTGCGGCCCGGCGGCGCCGACTTCGGCCACATCGAGCTCGCTCATCAGCGGGCGCTGAAGCTCGAGGTGCTGACGGACGCGCTGAAGCGGTTCGGCGGCCTCGATGTGACAGTGCCGCTGTCGGGGCCGGTGGAGGTGCGTGGGCCGGACGGCGCGGTCATCGACGCCGAGACCGCGGACGGTTCACGATGGCGCACGCGACTCGGCCTGCATGTGGATGCCGATGGCCGCATCGGCCCCTTCGCCGCCCGCAGCCACACCGTGATCCCGGTGGAGGACCATCCGCTCGCAACGCCCGCCGTCGAGCGGGCCGCGCTGCGGCTGACACACGGCCGGCCCGGCCGCATCGACCTCGTGCAGCCCGCGGACGGCCGCGTGCGGGTGATGGCGCGGCCCGACTCGGCGAAGACCGGTCCGCGGGAGTCGCGCGAAGTGGTCGTCGAGCGCGTCGGCGAACGGGAGTTCCGGGTGGATGCCGGAGGGTTCTGGCAGGTGCACCGCCTCGCCGCGGTCACGCTGGATCACGCGGTGCGCTCCGCGCTCCACCACCTCGCCGCCGACGGTGCGGGCCTCGACCCCGACGCCTGGCACCTCGATCTCTACGGAGGGGTGGGGCTGTTCGCCGCGGCGCTCGCCGAGCTCGGCGGCACGCGCGTGACCTCGGTCGAATCGGACCCGCGGGCCACCGAGCACGCCGGTGAGAACCTCGCGGAGTGGGTCGGTGCCCGGGCCGAGACCGCGCGCGTGGATCGGTTCATCCGCCGACTCGCCGCCGATGCGTCCTCCCGCGACCGCGATCGCCTCACGCACGGGGTGACGGTCCTGGACCCTCCGCGCTCCGGTGCCGGAAGAGAAGTCGTCGAGGCGGTGGCCGCGCTGACGCCGTCCGCTGTCGTCTACGTCGCGTGCGATCCGGTCGCGCTCGCTCGAGACGTCGCGACGTTCCGCGCGTCCGGCTACGACCTGCGCCGCGTCGCGGCTTACGATCTGTTCCCGCACTCGCACCACATCGAAGCCGTCGCCACGTTCGTGCGCGCCGCCGGTTCTGCGTCCCCGCGTGGCTAGGCTGGGCGGCATGACGCGGGTGGCACTGATCGACGACCACGAGTCCGTCCGGCTCGGTCTCGAGGCCGCGTGCGCGCGTGCGCAGAAAGTCGTCGTCTTCTCAGGCAGCAACGTCACCGGCTACGTCGACTGGAGGGCGTTCAGCGCATCGCCGCCGGCCGATGTCGTCGTGCTGGACCTCACGCTCGGCGACGGCACCACGGTGACCGAGAACGTCCGCCGCCTGGTGCTGGACGGCTCGAGCGTCATCATCCACAGCGTCGCCGATCGCCCCGCCGCCGTCCGCGAAGCCCTCGCCGCCGGCGCCGCCGGCGTCGTGAGCAAGGCCTCGCCGATCGGGGATGTGATCGCCGCGATCAGCACTGTCGCCAGCGGCGAACCCCTCAACAACGTCGAATGGGCCAGCGCCGTGGAGGGCGACCGCGCGTTCGCGGACGCGCAGCTCTCGGCCCGCGAGCGGGACGTGCTGAAGCTGTACGCAGCGGGACTGCCGCTGAAGGTCGTCGCCGATCGGCTCGGCGTGGCGTACTCCACGGCGAAGGAGAACATCACGCGTGTCCGCGTCAAGTACGTCGAGGTCGGCAGGCCCGCCCCCACGAAGGTCGATCTCCTCCGCCGAGCCATGGAGGACGGCATCCTGGCCGAGCCGAGCGATCGCGAAGGTGACGGTGGTGTCCGAACCTGAGACCACGCGCGCCATCCTCGACGGCGCGTGGGGGCACATCCCGCAGACCCGAGAGACCAGGGCCGGCCTCGGTTCGTTCACGCGTCTGCGCATCGAGCGGATCATCTCGCTCGTCGTCGGGCTCGGCAGCCTCGCGCTCGGAATCCAGGCCTTCGGCGTGGCGCTCCAGCCCGCGCAGGAGGGCGCCGCCTGGCACGTGCCGCTCATGGTCATCACGTTCACGCCGCTGGCCGCGATGGTCGTCGCGTGCTTCGCCGGACGGGCCGTGCGCGTGTGCGCCGGGCTCTTCGCGATCATCTACCCCATCGCGCTGCTCTTGTGGCCCGCGGCCACCGCGGGCAGCACTGCGGACGCCTCGAGTCAGCCGTGGATCTGGTACCTGCTCAACGTCGCGACGGTCGCGAGCATCCTCGCGTTCGCCTTGCCGCTGCAGGTGCTGTGGACGGCCGTCCTGCCGATCCTGTTCGGCGTCGTCCGGCTGATCCAGGTCGGGTTCGAGCAGGACTACTGGTATCCCGTCGCCCTCGATGTCTCCTTCGCGCTGATCCTCGGCGGGCTCCTCACGACGCTCGGATGGGTGTTCCGCTCGGTCGCGGCGAACGTCGACGAGACGCGGGCGCTCGCGGTGGAGTCGTACGCGGCGGCCGCGGCGGCGGATGCCGCGGAGCAGGAGCGCATCGCCGTCGCGGCGTTGATGCACGACAGCGTCCTGGCCGCGCTGATCGCCGCCGAGCGGGCGCACACACCACGCGAGCGGATGCTCGCGGTGGGCATGGCGCGCGAGGCGCTCACCCGCCTGGCGAACACCGAGCAGGACTCCGAAGAGGGAAGTGACGAGCCGCGGGATGCCGCGAGCCTCGCCGACGACATCGAACGGGCCGCGCTCGAACTCGGAGTTGAGGTCCACGCCGAGCGCACGATCGAGCCGCTCACCCCGGCGATGCCGGGGCGCATCGCCCGCGCGCTCGTCCTGGCCGCGACCCAGGCGATCGCGAACGCCGCGCAGCACGCCGCCGGATCGGGACTGGCGATCGCCGTCGACGGGACCGCCGAGCCGCCGCGGGTGCGCATCACCGTCCGCGACACCGGCGCGGGGTTCGACCTGGATCGGGTGCCGCACGACCGTCTCGGCATCCGCGCGTCGATCTTCGCGCGGGTCGCCGCGGTGGGCGGCACGAGTTCGATCGACTCCGATCGGCACGGCACGACGGTCCGGCTCGAGTGGCGGGAGGGAGCACCGTGATCAGCGTGCGGCAGATCATCGTCGGTCTCGGCCTCGCCTTCACTGCGTATCTGGCCGCCCGCGGGCTGTGGTGGACGGCCCCGGTGCCGCGGCCGCTGGTGCTGATCGCCGCGCTCAGCCTGTACCTGGTCACCACGTGGCTCTGCATCTTCTGGGAGCAGCGACGCAGGCAGAGCGATGAGTCGGACGGCAGGAGCGGCGTCAACCGCATGACGGCGGGGTCGCGCACGACGCTGCCCTCGTGGGCCGGGGTGCTGGCCCTCGCCTCCGCGTTCATCGTCCCGAGCGCGGTCGCCGTCGCCGTGGGACCGGAGCAGCGGACCGCGCCCTACGCCACCTGGTATCTCGGGGGGATCGGCGCCCTCATGACGATCGTCATGGTGCGCAATCGGCCCTGGATCGCATGGATCGGCATCGGTGCGCTCGCGGTCGCCTCGATGGTGTGGATGGGTCCGCTGACCGCTCTCAATTTCGGTCTGCTCGGCTCCATCGTGTGGGTGGCGGCAACCCAGCTGATGCTGCAGTCGATGGACCGCGCGGCCCGCGACACCGCGCAGCTCGCGCAGCTGCAGCGTGCGGCATCCGCATGGCAGGCGTCCCAGTCGGGGCGGCAGCGGGAGCGCCGCATCCAGGTGCAGAGGGCTCTCGCCGTCGCGGGTCCGGTGCTGACACGCACCGTCTCCTCCGGAGGTTCGCTCAACGAGGCGGAGCGCACGCAGGCCCGACTGGCCGAGGGGCGACTGCGCGATGAGATGCGCGGTCCTCGCCTGCTGGATGACGCCGTGCACGCCGAGCTGGAGCGCGCCCGCCTGCGCGGCGCCAACGTCACCGTGCTGGACGAGGGTGGGCTCGACGGACTGGATGAGGCGTCACTGGCCATCATCCGGACGGAGCTCGCCGAGACGCTGCGCAGCTCGCGCTCGGACCGCCTCTTCATCCGCACGTCACCCGACGAGCGTGTGGCTGTGACGGTCGTCGGGCGATCCGCCGCGGGCGAGGGGCTGTCGGAGGAGGATGCCGTTGACCTCTGGCGCGAGATCGGTCACCCCGGAGCGGACGGAGTCGTGCATACGGACCGATGAATCATCGCCCAGCCCGAAAGGGTTCTCGCTCCCCGTCCCGGCGGGGGAGGGGAGCCGGGGCGGGAAGCGAAGATCGGAGGAGGTGAGGGGCGGCGAAGCCGCCCGCCCCTCACCTGGCGGACAGTTACCCGAAAACCGTCCGCGTGGCCGAACCTGAGCTCTCCATGAAGGTGAGCAGGTCAGCCGAACGCAAAATGCGTTCCAGCAAGATAAGTATGTGTCGGCGTCCATAGCGGCGTCTGTAGGTATTTCGGGGGACACGCATGCGGCCGCATGGGTATGCCGGTATACGCCTCAGCCGCCGAAGCGGCCCCAGCCGAGATCGCGTCGCAACGGCTCGCGCAGAGACCGCTGCGAAGCGTCCAGCCGGTTCGCGCGGTGGTGTCATCGGCGGTCGCGCCCGCCGACTCCTCGGCGTACGCCTCGGTCACCACGGCGAGGAGCGCGGCAAGCTCATCGCTGCGGGGCGATCCGCGGAGCACGTCGACGCGCATGCTGTCCATTGACGGTGCGGGCTCGCTCGCGGCGGTCATAGCGGGATGTTCCCGTGCTTCTTCGGCGGCAGGCTGGCGCGCTTGCCCCGCAGGGCCCGCAGTGCCTTCGCCACCGCGACGCGGGTCTGGGCCGGCTCGATGATGCCGTCCAGCTCGCCGCGCTCGGCCGCGAGGAAGGGGGATGCCACATCGTAGGTGTACTCGTTCGCGAGGCGCGTGCGCACAGCGGCCACGTCTTCGCCGGCTTCCTCTGCGCGCTTGATCTCGGGCCGGTAGAGGATGTTCACCGCTCCCTGCCCGCCCATCACCGCGATCTCGGCGGTGGGCCAGGCGAGGTTGATGTCGGCGCCGAGCTGCTTGGAGCCCATCACGATGTACGCACCGCCGTAGGCCTTGCGCAGGATCACCGTGACCAGAGGCACAGTGGCTTCGGCGTACGCGTACAGCAGCTTCGCGCCGCGGCGGATGACGCCCTCCCACTCCTGGTCGGTGCCGGGCAGATAGCCCGGCACGTCGACTAGCGTGAGGATCGGCACGGAGAAGGCGTCGCAGAACCGGACGAAGCGGCTGGCCTTCTCGCCGGCCTGGATGTTCAGGGTGCCTGCCATCTGCGACGGCTGGTTCGCGATGATGCCGACCGTCCGGCCCTCGACCCGGCCGAAGCCGATCACGATGTTCGGGGCGAACAGCGGCTGCACCTCGAGGAAATCACCGGCATCGACGATGTGCGCGATGACCTGGTGGATGTCGTAGGGCTGGTTGGGCGAATCCGGGACGATCGTGTTCAGGAAGCGGTCGGCGTCCGTCGTCTCGAACTCGAATCCGCTCTCGTACAGCGGCAGCTCGGCCATGTTGTTGTCGGGCAGGAAGCCGAGGAGCGTCCGCGCGTAGTCGATCGCGTCGTCCTCGTCCTCGGCGAGGTAGTGCGCCACTCCCGAGCGGGTGTTGTGCGTGTAGGCACCGCCGAGCTCCTCCATGCCGACGTCTTCGCCGGTCACGGTCTTGATCACGTCCGGACCCGTGACGAACATCTGGCTGGTCTTGTCGACCATGATGACGAAGTCGGTCAGCGCGGGGGAGTACACCGCGCCGCCGGCGGCGGGCCCCATGATGAGCGAGATCTGCGGGATCACGCCCGAGGCGCGGGTGTTCAGGCGGAAGATCTCGCCGTACTTGCCGAGTGCCACGACCCCCTCCTGGATGCGCGCACCGCCGGAGTCGAGGATGCCGACGCACGGCATCCCGCCGCGCAGGGCGAACTCCATGATCTTGACGATCTTCTCGCCCGCGACCTCGCCGAGCGATCCGCCGAATGTCGAGAAGTCCTGGGAGTACACCGCGACCGTACGGCCGTGGATGGTGCCGACGCCGGTGACCACCGAATCGCCGTACGGCCGGGCCTTGTCCATGCCGAAGGCGGTCGTGCGGTGCCGGACGTACTCGTCGAACTCGACGAAACTGCCCGGGTCGACCAGCATCTCGATCCGCTGCCGGGCGGTCAGCTTGCCCTTGGCATGCTGCTTCGTCTGCGCCGTCTTCTCCGCGTCGACGACGGCCTCCTGGAATCGGGCGCGGAGGTCGCTGATCTTGCCGGCGGTGGTGAAGAGGTCGGGCTGATCGGTCACGCGTTCCACCCTATCGGCGGGGTCGTCGAGACCGTTGGAGAGTTCGCACAAGTGCACGTGACATCCGCTGTCGGGTGCGGATACGCGGGGGCCGTCGCGGCATCCCGCTATCGTGAAGCCCATGTCGATACCGCTCCAGGGGTACCCGCGTGCCGCCGCCGTCTCACCCCGCCTGCAGGTGGTCGAGTCGACCGGCTCGACCAACGTCGATCTCGTCAAGGCCGCCTCCGCCTCACCCGAGCAGTGGCCGCACCTCTCGGTCGTGCTCACGACCGACCAGCGCGCCGGTCGCGGACGCCTCGACCGCGCCTGGACCACGCCCCCCGGGACCGCTCTGGCCGTCTCCGTGCTCGTCCGCGTCCCCGACCTTCCCGCCCCCGCGCGCGCGTGGATCCCGCTCGTGGCCGGCGCGGCGATGACCCGCGCCGTGATCGAGCAGCTGCGCGGCACGGGGCACACCGCCGCGCTGAAGTGGCCCAACGACGTCCTGCTCGACGGGGGCAAGCTGAGCGGAATCCTCGCCGAGGTCGTGCCCGCCGATCCCGCGGCGGTCGTGATCGGGGCCGGGGTGAACACGCGCATGACGCGCGCCGACCTCCCGGTCGAGACGGCGACCTCGTTCACCGCGACCGGCCTCGACGTGGACGAGGACCGCCTGCTCGCTGACTACCTCGTCGCCCTCGACGCACAGCTGAGGGCGCTCGCGATCGCGCACGGGGATGCGGCCGCGTCGGGCGTCCTCGGCGAGATCGAGGCGCTGTGCTCGACGCTCGGCTCCGATGTGGTCGTGTCGCTGCCCGATGGAGCGCAGCTGCGCGGGCGTGCGCAGCGCATCGACCCGGGCGGACGCCTGGTCGTGGCGTCGGGGGACGTCGAGACCGCCGTCTCGGCGGGAGACGTCGTCCACGTCCGCTGAGCCTGGGCGTGGCAGCCCCCAGTGTCGGCGGGGAGCCGCACAATGGGAGCATGACCCAGCCGACCACGTATGGCGGCAGGACGCCGATGGTCGTTCCCGGCGTGCCCACGCCTGAGCTGCGCGTCGCACGATTCCGGGCCCATGCCCGACGCCTGACCTGGTCGGCGCTCGTGCTGATCGGGATCGCGGGGGCGGTGGGGTACTTCTACGGCAACCTGCCGGCGCCGTTCGAGGACTGGATGCTGCTCACCGCGGCCGGTGTGCTCGCCTTCTTCCTCGTCGTGCTCCCGTATCTCGTGTGGTGGTCGCACGTGTACACGATCACCACCCGGCGGGTCCTCGAGCGCTCCGGCGTCCTGGCCGCCCGCAGGCGTGAGCTCACCCATGTGCGCGGCTACTCGATCCAGGAGCACCGCGGACTCCTGCAGCGCATGTGGGGTGCGGGCACGCTCGTGCTCTCGAACGGGGTCGACCAGCCGCTCCGGCTCGCGAACGTGCCGAGCGTCGCGCTCGTGCACGAGGCGCTGGTCGACCAGGTCGAGGTCAACCAGATCCTCGCCCACCGCGACGCGCAGTCGCTGCCGCCCGCACCGCCCGCCCCCGCGGCATCCTGACCCCCGTTCACCGCGCAGCACGCGGGCGCGCGTGCGCGATGATGGACGGGGAACGGGCGACGGAAGGATCCTCATGGCGTTGCGAGTCGGAGTCGTCGGCGGAGGTCAACTGGCGCGCATGATGATCGCACCGGCGGTGGAGCTCGGAATCGAGCTCCGCGTGCTCGCCGAGGAGGACGGGATGGCCGCGGCCCTCGCTGCGACGGCGGTCGGCGACTATCGGGACGCCGACACCGTCCTCGCCTTCGCCCGTGATGTGGACGTGCTCACGTTCGACCACGAGCACGTTCCCCAGGAGGTCCTCGCCGCTCTCGTCGGGGCCGGAGTACAGGTGCGACCCGGACCGGGACCGCTGCGTTTCGCGCAGGACAAGCTCCGGATGCGCGCGCGGCTGCACGAGCTCGGGATGCCGCAGCCGGAGTGGGCGGCCGTGACGGCAGCCGGCGAGCTGCAGCGCTTCATCGACGCCCACGGCGGTCGCGCGGTCGTCAAGACCCCGCGTGGCGGCTACGACGGCAAGGGAGTGCGGGTCGTCTCCGCGGCGACGGAGGCGGACGACTGGTTCGCCGCACTCGCCGAGGACGCGCGCGGCGGGGCGCTCCTGGTCGAGGAGCTCGTCGACTTCACTCGCGAGCTCGCGCAGCAGATCGCGCGCCGGCCGTCCGGAGAGATGCGCGCCTATCCGGTCGTCGAGACCGTCCAGCGCGGCGGCGTGTGCGCCGAGGTGATCGCACCGGCACCGCATGCGGCCGGGCGGCTGACGGAGGTCGCAGAGCGCATCGGGATCGGCATCGCCGAGGGTCTCGATGTCACCGGGATGCTGGCCGTCGAGCTCTTCGAGACGACCGACGAGCGGCTCCTCGTCAACGAGCTCGCGATGCGCCCGCACAACAGCGGGCACTGGACGCAGGACGGCGCGGTCACGAGCCAGTTCGAGCAGCACCTGCGCGCCGTACTCGATCTCCCGCTCGGGGATCCCGAACCGAGCGCGGCGTGGGCGGTCATGGTCAACATCCTCGGCGGGCCTGCCGAGGGCACGCTCGACGAGCGGTTCGCATCGGCGATGGCGGAGCATCCCGCCGCCAAGGTGCACACGTACGGCAAGGCGCCGCGTCCCGGCCGCAAGGTCGGCCACGTGAACGCGGTCGGCGAGGACCTGGACGAGGCCGCCTACCACGCCCGCGCAGCGGCATCCTTCTTCGTGGACTGACCGCGCCGTTGCGGGTTTCTTCCAGCCTGGCCCCCTAGCCTGGTCGGGTGACTCTGCCCGTGGATGCTGTGCCGCTGCATTCCTCCGCCGCGCCCCGGGTCGGCGTCGTGATGGGCTCGGACTCGGACTGGCGCGTGATGAGCGACGCGTCGCAGATCCTCACCGACTTCGATGTGCCCCACGAGGTCGAGGTGGTCTCCGCGCACCGCACGCCCGACAAGCTCATGCGCTATGGACGGGAGGCCCGCGGCCGCGGGCTCCGGGCGATCATCGCCGGTGCCGGCGGGGCGGCGCACCTTCCGGGCATGCTGGCCGCGGTCACCTCCCTCCCGGTCATCGGCGTGCCGGTGCCGCTCGCCACCCTCGACGGCATGGACTCGCTGCTGAGCATCGTGCAGATGCCCGCAGGAATCCCGGTCGCCACCGTGTCGATCGGGGGCGCGACGAACGCCGGTCTGCTCGCGATCCGCATCCTCGGGGCGACGGATGCCGCGCTCGGCGACCGCGTGGAGGCGTACGCCCGCGCGCTCGAGTCCCAGGTGGAGGACAAGAACCGGCGGCTCAGGGAATCGCTGTGAGCGTCGCAAGCCCGCCGCGCCAGGCTCCGGCGCGTGTCCCCTCCGCGAAGATCGTGGAGGACCGTCCGCTGAGGCATCCCGACACGTCCTCGCGGGAGATGATGACCCGGCGCGGATGGTGGCTCGTCCTGCTCAATTTCCTCCTGCCCGGATCGGCGCAGGCGGTCGCGGGCAATCGCCGTCTCGGCAGACTCGGCCTCGGCGCGACCCTCGCGATGTGGGTGGCGCTCCTCCTCGGCGGGCTCAGCGCCATACTCTGGCCGGCCGCGACGTTCTCGGTCGTGACGGGAGCCTGGCTGCCCGAGTGGCTCAGCCTGCTGCGTGGGGTCCCGCTGACGGTCGCACAGCTGCTGATCCTCGCGTACGCGGTGCTCTGGATCGTGCTGACGATCGACACCCTGCGTCTGGTGCGGCTCGTCAAGACGGGCACGGGCGCGCGCTTCGGCATCCTCGGCCTCGCGATCGCCCTGCTGATCGCCTCGACCGGAGTCGCGGCCTACGCGGCGCAGGTCGCCGGAACGACCCGTGACACCCTCGGCGCGATCTTCGGGACGAGCGGGCCCTCGGTGCCTCCGAGCGACGGCTATTACAACATCCTCCTGCTCGGCGCCGACAGCGGCGAAGGACGCGACTCGATGCGGTTCGACAGCATCTCCGTGGTCTCGGTGAACGCCACGACCGGTGCGACCACGATCACTGGCATCCCGCGCGACATGCCCGCCTTCCCGTTCTCGGCAGGTCCGATGCAGGACCGGTATCCGAACGGCCACGAGGGCTACGCCGACTCGTCGTGCGGGTGGGGGAGCGGCATCAATCAGCTGCGCACCGAGGTCGAGGTGTGCGACGACGGCGACGCCCTGTATCCGGATGCCGTCGCGAACGGCTCTGAACCGGGAATCGAGGCGACCAAGGACGCGGCCGAAGGCATCCTCGGAATCGAGATCCCGTATTACGTCTTCATCGACATGCACGGATTCGCAGCTCTCGTCGACGCGCTGGGCGGTGTCGAGATCACGGTCGAGGAGCGACTTCCCGAAGGCGGCGGACCCGCCTACGACGGTCAGCCGGTCGACGAGTGGGCGACCGGCTGGATCGAGGTCGGCCCGCAGCGCATGGACGGCGACACCGCGCAGTGGTACGCCCGGTCGCGCTACACCACGTCGGACTTCGACCGAATGAAGCGTCAGCGCCAGCTGCAGGAGGCGATCCTCGCGCAGTTCACGCCCGACGTCGTGCTCACCCGCTTCAGCGACGTCGCAGCAGCCGGGCAGGACCTGATCCAGACCGATCTGCCGCAATCCCTGCTCCCCTTCCTGGCCGACCTCGGGCTGAAGGCGAAGGAGCAGCCGGTCACGACGATCGAGCTGACCCCGGAGGGCGGCATCGACGAGTTCGACCCGGACTTCGCCTACGTCCAGGAGCTCGTCCGGCAGGCGCTGCACCCGCCGACGCCGACGCCCGAACCCGAGGGCTGAGCGGGATGACCGCAACGCTTCGGGTGATCCTCGACCAGCTCGTCGCTCCGACCGATCCCGATCTCGCGATCGCCACCCGCGAGCTGACCCGCGGCCTCATCGCAGGCCTTCCCGCGGGCTGCGAGGTCGAGGGCATCGCCCCGGCCGGCCCTGCGGACCGACCGGTGGAGATACCGGGCCTGGCCGGGCTGCGACGGACGGCGCTCGCCCGGCGAGAGCTGGCCGCCGCCCTGCAGCTGGGCGTCGCGACCGGCATGGGGGCCGGGATGATCCACTCGCCGACGCTTCTCGCCCCCCTCGTGCGGCACGATCGCGTGCACGCGAACGACCAGACGGTCGTCACCATCTGGGATCTCGGCCCGTGGGATGCGCCCGGCGAATGGCCGAAGTCGGCGCTCGCCTGGCATCGCGCAATGCTCAAGCGCGCGGTAAAGCATGCGGATGCCGTCGTCGTTCCGACCCATGCCATGGCCGGTCAGCTCGGACGGATCGCAAACCTCGGCGAGCGGATCCGGGTCATCGCGGGCGCCGCGCCGCAGGGCTTCGTCGTCCCCACCGACGAGGTGGGCCGTCGGCGTGCGCTGGACCTGCCGGAGGGTTTCGTGCTGCTCGCCGGTCGAGCCGCTCCCACCGACGCGCTGGCCATCGGCTTCGCCGCGGTCGCGCGCGCCGGCGTCGACCTTCCGGTCGTCGTCATCGGCGCGGGCGAGGGCGAAGAGCCCGCCATCGTCGATCTCGCCGCGTCGGCCGGCGTCCCCGAGCGGAGCGTGCACGTCCGCGGCGCTCTCGATCATGCCGACCGGGCCGCGGTGTTCGGCGGCGCGGTCACCTTCGTCGCACCATCCGAGCGGTCCGCTCTGCCGTGGCGCGTCCTCGAAGCCCTCGCCCTCGGGGTTCCCGTCGTGGCGGCATCCTCGCCCGTCCACGACGAGGTGATCGTCGACGGGGGGATGCTGGTGGAGGCGTCACCCGACGGGCTCGCTGACGCGCTGACGCAAGCGCTGGCCTCCACGGCGGCGGTCGACCGCTTGGGCGTACTGGCCGCCGACCGCGGGCGGGCCTTCTCGTGGCGCGAGTCGGCCGACAGGGTGTGGCAGCTCCACGCCGAGCTGTAGAGCACCGAACGACACTTCCCGGAAGAATGCCGTGTTCGGCGTGTCGAAGCGCTGTTATTCAGAAAACATTGGTATTCATCTGTAACTTCCGTCACACTGTTCACATGACAGGGGCTCGGACACGCGGCGCGTCCGCATTTCGGCGGATCGCCGCGTTCGTCATCACGGCTGCTCTCCTCGTCGGCGGCCTCAGCGCGGTCGGGTCGGCCGCGAGTGCGGCGCAGATGCCGTCGCAGACCGTCGCCCCTGCGGTGGCATCCGCATCGATCATCGAGGGATCGATCGTCAAGACGGCCGATCTGTCCAAGTTCCAGCCGGGCAACATCATCAGCGATACGGCGTTCTTCAACCGCGGGACGATGACCGAGGGGCAGATCCAGTCGTTCCTGCAGTCGAGGGTTCCCACCTGCCAGTCCGGCTACGTGTGCCTCAAGGACTGGTACGACACCTCGCGCACCACCACCGCCGACGCCATGTGCGGGGCCTACTCGGGCGGCATCCGCGAGCGGGCGTCCGCGATCATCTACAAGGTCGCCCAGGCGTGCGGGATCAATCCGCAGGTGCTCATCGTCATGCTCCAGAAGGAGCAGGGGCTGGTCACCCATACCTGGCCGAGCGACTGGCGATACACGATCGCCATGGGTCAGGGCTGCCCGGACACCGCGGCGTGCGACACCCGCTACTACGGGTTCTTCAACCAGGTGTACGGCGCGGCCTGGCAGCTGAAGCGCTACGCCAACCCGCCCGGAACGAGCGCGTACTTCACCTGGTTCGCTCCCGGAAACACGTGGAACGTCCGGTGGCACCCGAACGAGTCGTGCGGCAGCTCGCCGGTGTACATCCAGAACCAGGCGACTGCGAACCTCTACTACTACACCCCGTATCAGCCCAACGCCGCTGCGCTGCGGGCCGGGTACGGCGAGGGCGACGGATGCTCGGCCTACGGCAACCGCAACTTCTACCAGTACTACACCGACTGGTTCGGTTCGACGCAGCGTGATCCCGCGGCGGAGATCGAGTGGGAGTACCAGGCCCAAGGGGGCATCGCAGGGCTCGGCGCCGCGCAGTCAGGCGTGCTCACCATCGCAGAGAACGGCGGCGGCCACGCGCGTGCTTTCGCCGGGGGGTCGATCTACTGGACCGCCGCCACCGGAGCCAAGACTGTGCGCATCGGCCCACTTCGCGACTACTACTTCGCTCGCGGCGGAGCGGCCGGCGACATGGGGTGGCCGGCACTGAACCAGCAAGTGGTGACGGCTCCGACGGGCTCCGGAGCAGCCCAGCTGTTCACGGGTGGTTCGCTGTATTCCAGCGAGCGCGGGACCTACATCGTCCGCGAGCCGGTTCGCGCTGGATACTTCCTGTACAACGGAGCGCTGGGTGCGCTGGGCTGGCCGACGTCGGATCAGGCGTGCGCGGCGGGGGTGTGCACCCAGCAGTTCGAGGGCGGCAGTGTGGTGTCCTCGGCGAGTGGTTCGTTCGCGTTGTTCGATCCGGTTCGTGCAGCTTTCGATGCGGCCGGCGGTGTGACGGGTGCGTGGGGTGTGCCGGTATCGGCGCTGGTGTCATACGGCGGCGGCGGGTTCGGGCAGGCGTTCGCGAACGGCTCGACGTATTACCGTGAGGGCGGTGACGCCTTCTTCGTCTCGGGTGCGATCCGCAGCCATTACTTCTCCCTTGGCGGTGCCGCGGGCAAGCTCGGGTACCCCGTGGGTGCGCAGGAGTGTGCGAGCGCGACGGAGTGTCGGCAGGAGTTCCAGTTCGGCTGGATCCTGTGGAGTTCGGGGAGCGGCGCACGGGTAGGTGCCCCCGCTATCGATGCCGCCTATGCGGCTCTCGGCGGGCCGGGCGGCACGCTCGGCGGACGCACCGGGGGTCTGGTCTACTACTCCTTCAACGGCGGGGGCTTCGCCGAGACCTTCGTGAACGGTGCGATCTTCTACAAGCCGTCAGCGGGCGCCCACGCGATCACCGGGCCTGTTCGAGACGCGTACTTCGCCGAGGGCGGCGCGGCGGGACGATTCGGCTGGCCGACGTCGGATCAGGCGTGCGCGGCGGGGGTGTGCACCCAGCAGTTCGAGGGCGGCAGTGTGGTGTCCTCGGCGAGTGGTTCGTTCGCGTTGTTCGATCCGGTGCGTGCAGCTTTCGATGCGGCCGGCGGTGTGACGGGTGCGTGGGGTGTGCCGGTATCGGCGCTGGTGGCATACGGCGGCGGCGGGTTCGGGCAGGCGTTCGCGAACGGCTCGACGTACTACCGTGAGGGCGGTGACGCCTTCTTCGTCTCGGGTGCGATCCGCAGCCATTACTTCTCCCTTGGCGGTGCGGCCGGCAAGCTGGGGTACCCCGTGGGTGCGCAGGAGTGTGCGAGCGCGACGGAGTGTCGGCAGGAGTTCCAGTTCGGCTGGATCCTGTGGAGTTCGGGGAGCGGCTCACGGGTAGGTGCCCCCGCTATCGATGCGGCCTATGCGGCTCTCGGCGGGCCGGGCGGCACGCTCGGCGGACGCACCGGGGGTCTGGTCTACTACTCCTTCAACGGCGGGGGCTTCGCCGAGACCTTCGTGAACGGTGCGATCTTCTACAAGCCGTCGGCGGGCGCCCACGCGATCACCGGGCCTGTTCGAGACGCGTACTTCGCCGAGGGCGGCGCGGCGGGACGATTCGGCTGGCCGACGTCGGATCAGGCGTGCGCGGCGGGGGTGTGCACCCAGCAGTTCGAGGGCGGACCCATCTCCCGTCCCAGCTAGGCCATGAGGGGCCGCGGAGCGATGGCCGTGTCGGTCAGCCGCCGAGGTAGGTGGCCAGCGACGACCTCTGGTCGTCGGGGGTGAAGCCGGTCGCTTCGAGTTTGGCGAGGCCGAGGCGGCTGTTGAGCGGGCGCGGGGCGACGGGTCCCTGGGCGGAGGCGAAGTAGTCCTCCGTGGTGACGCCGGTGATGCGGTCGGGGTCGTGCCCCGTGAGCGAGAACACGGTGCGGGCGATGTCGGCCCACGTGGCGGGCTGCCCGCTGCCGGTGAGGTTGTAGATGCCGTACGGGGAGCGGGTGTCGAGGAGGTGGCGGATGCCGGCAGCCAAGTCGGCGGTGAAGGTGAGCCGTCCCCGCTGGTCGTCCACGACTCTGGGGTCGATGCCGCGTTCTGCGAGGGATGCCATGGTGCGGACGAAGTTGTTTCCGTCGCCGATCACCCAGGAGGTGCGGATGATGTAGTGACGGGGAGTTGTGGCCACTGCGGCGTCGCCGGCGGCTTTGGTCTGCCCGTAGACCCCGAGCGGGCTGACCGGGTCGTCCTCGGTGTAGGGCCGGTCGGCGGTGCCGTCGTGGACGTAGTCGCTCGAGATGTGCACGAGGGTGATGCCGTTGGCGGTGGCGATGCGGGCCAGGGCGGCGGGGCCGGTCGCGTTCGCCGCCCATGCGGCGGTCCGGCCGTCGGGCGTTTCGGCGGTGTCGACGGCGGTGTAGGCGGACGCGTTGATGACGGTGCCGTAGTCGCGCCACCGCCGCGCCGTTGCGAGGTCGGGGCGGGTGAGGTCGAGGTCGGTGCGGGTGGCGTATTCGATGTGGGGGTGCTCGCCGAATTCGTTCCGCAGCGCGCGGCCGAGCTGCCCGGCGGCGCCGAGGATGAGGGTCTTGCGCGGCGGCACGGGGACGACCTCGGCCAGGCGGGGGTGGGCGAGGTCCTTCGGGGAGATCTCGACCTCGCTGAGCGGGATGGGCCAGGCGATGGCGGCGGTCTCGTCGGCGAGGTTCAGGAACGAGTACTCCGCGTCGGGCGACCAGTGGTCGTTGACCAGGTAGGTGTACGCGGTGTCCGCTTCGAGGGTCTGGTACGAGTTGCCGACCCCGCGCGGCACGTAGATCGCCTTCGACGGGTCCAGTTCGGCCGTGAACACGGCCCCGAATGTGGGGCCCTCCCGCAGGTCGACCCAGGCGCCGAAGATCCGCCCTGTCGCCACCGACACCCACTTGTCCCACGGTTCGGCGTGGATGCCGCGGGTGGTTCCGGCGGCGTCGTTGAACGAGATGTTGTTCTGCACCGGCCCGAAGTCGGGCAGCCCCAGCGCAGTCATCTTCTCCCGCTGCCAGTTCTCCTTGAACCACCCGCGGCTGTCGCCGTGCACGGGCAGGTCGAACACCACCAGCCCCGGGATCGGCGTTTCTGTGCGCCCCAGCGCCTTGCCGAATTCGGTCACGCCGGTCACTGGCCCTTGGTGGCGTAGAAGGCTTCGACACCGTCTTTGGCGCCGGCCCACCATGGCTCGTTGTCCTGGTACCAGGCGATGGTCGCGGCCAGCCCGGATTCGAAGTCGCCGTAGGCGGGGGTCCAGCCCAACTCGGTGCGCAGCCGGTTGGAGTCGATCGCGTACCGCAGGTCGTGGCCCGCCCGGTCGGTGACGTGGTCGTACGCGTCGGCGGGCTGTCCCATCAGGGTGAGGATCAGCTCGACGACGTCCTTGTTGTTGCGTTCCCCGTCCGCGCCGATCAGGTAGGTCTCCCCGATCTCACCCCTCTCGAGGATGGTGAGCACCGCAGAGGAGTGGTCATCCGCGTGGATCCAGTCCCGCACGTTCTCGCCCTTGCCGTAGAGCTTGGGGCGGATGCCGCGGATCACGTTCGTGATCTGCCGGGGGATGAACTTCTCCACGTGCTGGTACGGGCCGTAGTTGTTCGAGCAGTTGCTGATCGTCGCCTGCACGCCGAAGGAGCGCACCCACGCGCGGACCAGCAGGTCGCTGCCGGCCTTGGTGCTGCTGTACGGGGAGGAGGGGTTGTAGGGGGTGTTCTCGGTGAACCGGGCCGGGTCATCGAGCTCCAGGTCTCCGTAGACCTCGTCGGTGGAGATGTGATGGAACCGCCGGTCGTGCTTGCGCGCGGCTTCCAGCAGCGTGTACGTGCCGACGATGTTCGTGTCCAGGAACGGCCGCGGGTCGTGCAGCGAGTTGTCGTTGTGCGACTCCGCCGCGTAATGCACCACCGCATCCGCATCCGCGAACAGCTCATCGACCAGTGCGGCGTCGGTGATGTTGCCCACCACCAGCTCCACCCGGTCCGCGGGCAGCCCGGCGAGGGAGTCCCGATTGCCCGCGTACGTGAGCGCGTCCAGCACCGTCACGTGATGATCGGTGTGCTGCACCACGTGGTGGACGAAGTTCGAGCCGATGAACCCGGCACCACCCGTAACGAGGAGTCTCTGCATCCCTCGAGAATACCGTCGCCCTCTCCCAGCCACGTTTGTCGCTCCCGTCGGAATGCCGGAGACTAGACGAATGCGTGGCATCATCTTGGCCGGCGGTACCGGCTCGCGGCTTCACCCGATCACCCTCGGTATCTCGAAGCAGCTGGTCCCGGTGTACGACAAGCCGATGATCTACTACCCGCTGTCGACGCTGATGCTGGCGGGAATCAGAGACATTCTCATCATCACGACCCCTCAGGACTCAGAACAGTTCCAGCGGCTGCTCGGCGATGGAAGCCGTTTCGGCATCTCGCTGTCTTACAAGACGCAGCCCTCTCCGGACGGTCTCGCGCAGGCCTTCATCCTCGGTCAGGAACACATCGGCGGCGATTCCGTTGCGCTCGTTCTCGGCGACAACATCTTCTACGGACAAGGAATGGGCACGCGTCTGCGCCAGTACAGCACACTGACGGGCGGTGTCGTCTTCGGTTACTGGGTGGATGATCCGACCGCCTACGGGGTGGTGGAGTTCGATGAATCAGGTCGGGTCGTCTCGCTGGAGGAGAAGCCCGTCGTTCCGAAGAGCCAGTTCGCCGTGCCGGGCCTGTATTTCTACGACAACGATGTGGTCGAGATCGCGAAGCATCTCGCGCCCTCCCCGCGTGGGGAGCTCGAGATCACCGACGTGAACAAGGAGTACCTCCAGAGGGGAACTCTCAAGGTCGAGCTTCTTCCGCGAGGCACTGCATGGCTTGACACGGGGACCTTCGACTCCCTCAGTGAGGCGACCGAGTTCATCCGCACGGTCGAGAAGCGCCAAGGTCTCTCGATCGGCTGCCCGGAGGAGATCGCGTGGCGTCTGGGTTTCCTCAGCGACGACGAACTGCGCGAGCGGGCCGAGCCGCTCGTCAAGAGCGGCTACGGCGCCTACCTGCTCAAGCTCCTCGCGCAGCGCGCATGAGGGACGAGCCTGCGGTCGATATCCGTCCTCCCTCGAAGTTTCCGGAGCGCGGGCGGCGCGTCGTTCTGTATCTGATCGACGACGCACGCGGACAGGTCGGCGACTTCGCGCTGACCGCATTGGGCGCTTTGCGTCCGTGGGCCGATCGTCTCGTCGCGATCGTCTCCAGCGGTACGGAGGAGGCCGACAGGGCGCGACTCGCTGCCTGCGTCGACCAGGTCTTCCTGACCGACGGATCCACGTCCGACTCGACGGCTTACGCTGTCGCATTGCGCGCCTTGCGCTCGCACATCGTCACTGCGGACGAGATCGTCTTCACGGGGAACAGCTGGTACGGGCCGGTGCGGTCATTGGATCCGATCTTCGCGATGATGGACACGCGCGAGCTGCATGCGTGGCAGATGACGGGGAACGTCGACGGCCCGCCGGAGTCCTTTCCCGAGGAGGGCTTTCCGAGCCGGGGCCTCGTCTGGCAGTGGCTGGCGGTGCGTAAGGAGGTGCTGTTCTCGTCGGAGTGGTCCCGTCTGTGGGCCGGCCCCGCGCGCCCGGAGCAGGACTTCGCCACAGCTCTTGCAGACTCCGGATTCACCACGGGCTTCGCATTCCCTCCCACGGACTACCCCCGTGGCGACCCGGCGCTGTTCGCACCGGACCTCCTGATCGCTGATGGCTATCCCTTCCTGAACCGAGCGATCTTCGCCCAGTATCCGCCGTTCCTGGACAGGCATGCCGTCTTCGGTCGTGAACTGCTCGGGGTCGTCGCCGAGCAGGGATTTCCGCTCGACGAGGTCTGGCGGGATCTGGCGCGTACGGTTCCGCCGAAGGCGCTGAACTCGATCGCGGGGATGCTCGAGGTCCTCCCTGAGTCTCGTACCGCCTACGACGAGGAACGTCCGTTCCGGATCGCTGTCGTCGCCTTCGTGCCCGACGTCGCCTTCGTGGACGAACTGCTCCTGCGGCTGTCGAACCTGCCCCCCGGTTTCGACCTCGTCGTCACCACGGGGGACGGCGGCAGAGCGCGCGCGATCGAGACTCGCGTCGCGCAGCATCCGGATCCACCCTTCGAGCACTTCGAGACGAGAGTGTCGTGGACGCGCCGCGGTGTGGACAAAGCGGCGCTCCTGATCGCCTGCAGAGACATCATCCTCGGCGACGATTACGATCTGCTGCTCGCCGTCCACGGCCGCGTGTCACTGCGAAAGACCGACAACATGCGGGACTACTCGCGGCGCTATCAACTCGACAATCTGCTCAGCAGCACGGGCTATGTCGAGAACGTGCTGGGGCTCTTCCAGCGCGAACCCGGACTCGGTCTCGTGTTCCCGCCCATGATCCACATCGGCAACGCGATCATGGGGCGCGGTTGGGGACCGTATCGGGATGTCGCGCTCGGCCTGTGCGAGCGACTCGGCGTGCGGGTTCCGCTCGACCGTGTCACGCCCCTCGCGCCCTTCGGCGGAATGTGGTTCGGAAGGCCGGCCGCGCTGCGACCGCTCGCGCGCGAGCGGTGGAGCGACAACGACTACGGAAGGGCCGGGGGTCGGCGCTACGTCGAATTGGGTCGTGTCCAGGAGCGGCTCATTCCGCTCGTCGCCGGCGAACTCGGTTACCACTGCCGGACGATCCTCAATGGCGAACACGCGTCCATCAGCCACACGTCACTCGAGTACAAGGCGGATCAGATGTTCTCCACGACCCGCGGCTACCCGGTGGAGCAGATCCGTTTCATGCACACGCTGGGCTTCACGGGGCACGGCGGAGTGGTGGCACTGACTCGCATGTACCTCCGATTGAACCATCCAGCGATCTCGAGCGCGATGCAGCCGTTGTATCGCGCGTTCTACCGCGCGTACACGATCGCGCAACGCGTGCGACGCGGCATGCGCCGTGCCATTCGGGGCGACGAAGGACCGGACCTGTGAGCAAGACCAGCGATCTCGTCGTCTACCCGTCGAGGGAGGCGACGGCCTTCCCCGCGGAAGGCCGACGTCTGCTCGTGTACGTCGTGTATGACGTCCGGGGCGAGGTGGAGACCTACATCCCGTATGCGCTGCGCTCCCTGCGTGAGCATGTGACCCACATCCTGGTCGTGGTCAATGGTGCGTTGACCGTCGAGGGGCGCGCCGCGCTCGCACCGTGCGCCGACGAGATACTGGTGCGAGAGAATCGCGGATTCGACATCTGGGGTTACAAGGACGGGCTCGACTCCGTCGGCGACGCCATCGCCTCGTACGACGAGGTCATCCTCGCGAACGACACCTGGTACGGCCCGGTGTGCCCTTTCGGACCCGTCTTCGAGCGGATGGATCGGCAGGCGCTCCACTTCTGGGGAATGACCGATCACGCGCGCGTCGAACCCCACCCGTTCACGCGCACCGGCTACCTCCCGTACCACCTGCAGTCCTATTGGGTCGCCGTGCGCCGGGAGATGTTCTTGAGCGCAACGTGGCAGGAATACTGGCGCGATCTTCCCGACATGACTTCCTATTCGGATGCCGTCGTGAAGCATGAGGGGGTGTTCACCGAGCACTTCACCCAGGAGGGGTTCATCGGTGAAGTGGCTTTCCCCATCATCACCGAGGAAGCGGAGAACTACCCGGTCCTGTACGCGCGGCAGCTTCTCGAAGCCGGCTGTCCGACTTTGAAGCGACGGCCGTTCTTCCAGTGGCCGGCACATCTCGACCGACTGGCGGTGATCGGGAGGTGGACTCTTCAATTCGCCGAACAATCCGGCTATCCGATCGACCTCATCTACGAGGATCTCGCCCGCAATGTGAGGCCGCGGGTGCTGAATGCGGACGCGGCGATGCTCTCGGTGCTTCCGGAGCAGGATGTGAGCTACGACCCGTCGCGCCCACTCCGAACCGTCGTGATCGCACACATCTTCTACGCGGACATGGCCGAAGAGATGCTGGAACGGGCCGATACGCTCCCCGGCGATTACGACCTGGTGGTGACGACGGCGGACGAACAGAAAGCCGAAGCGATCCGCTCGGTCATCGACGCGCGTCCTCGCCGGGGAAGCACTGAGGTGCGAGTGGTGGGGTCCAACAACGGGCGGGACCAGGGGGCATTCCTGATCGACTGCCGCGACGTGGTGCTCGACGGGGGGTACGACCTCGTCGTGAAGCTGCATTCCAAGAAGACACCCCAGGACCTCTATCACGTCGGCCGGCATTTCCGCGGGCAGCAGTTCACCAACCTGCTCAACAGCCCCGGGTACACGGCGAACGTCATCGCGCTCTTCCAGCGCGAGAAGGGACTGGGTCTGGCATACCCTCCGATGATCCACCTGGGCCACCCCACGGTCGGCCGCGGGTGGTGGTCGAACCGCCCCGGGTTCAAGGACCTCTGCCGGGAGCTCGGAATCCGTGTGCCGATCGACCGGATCTCGCCGCTCGCTCCCTACGGCTCGATGTACTTCGCGAGACCGGAGGCTCTCCGGCTCCTCGTCGGCCACCCGTGGACCTACGATGACTTCGGCGGCCCCGAGGCGTATCAGGACGGCGGTCTCGCGCACATTCTGGAACGGATGCCGTCCTATGCCGCCGGCGAGCTCGGCTACCACACCCGCACGATCGCCAATGCGGAATACTTCGCCATGAGCTATACCGCGCTCGACTACAACCTCGATCAGATGTCCGAGACGATCCCCGGCGCCACGATGGACCAGATCGCGCTGCTTCGCACACTCGGCTATATGGGCAAGGGAACGCTCGGCGACTTCGCGCGCATCTACGTCCGCCGCCATCGACCCGACGACTACGACGCCGCCAGCGCGTGGTTCGACCGGACGACGAGGCTGCGTGGCGCCTTCTGGCGACTTCGCCACCCTCGATCCTGGTTGCGCATCGGTCGCTGACCGGGGTCAGGGCGGCGGATGAGGCCGCGATAGGATCGTCTATATGTCTGCGCACAACGAATCGGCCGTCGAGGCGCGATTCCGGCGTCTCGCTGCGCTTCCCCTGGAAGCGGTCGGAGGCTCCTACCCGTTCACGTGGAGGGGCATCTCCCAGTCGATCAGAGATGTCACCGATCAACGCGAGATGCTGGGGTTGCTGGTCAAGCGCGACCTCAAATCGAAGTACAAGGACTCGGCGCTCGGGTTCCTCTGGTCACTGGCTCGACCACTCGTGCAGTTGGCCATCTACTTCATCGTTCTCGGCCAGTTCCTGGGGGCGGCACGGGGCATCCCGGACTTCGGGATCTACATCTTCACCGGCTTGACCGCGATGGGACTGTTCACTGAGATCGCCGTGGGCGGCACCGGCTCGATCCTCGCCAACGCGGGACTTGTGAAGAAGGTCTATGTTCCGCGAGAAGTGTTCCCCCTCGCAAGCCTGGGATCGGCGCTCTTCAACTTCGTGGTGCAGTTGTGCGTCTTGATCGTTGCGACGGTCATCGCAGGACATCCGCCCCTGCATCCTCAGATCCTGTACGCCATCCCGTCGCTGGCGCTGATCGTGGTGTACGGCTTGGCGTTCGCCCTCTTCTTCGGGGCGCTCAACGTCTACCTGCGCGACATGCAGTACCTGGTCGAAGTGTTCACCATGCTGCTGTTCTGGGCATCTCCGGTCGTCTATTCGTGGCAGATGGTCAGCGATCTTGTTCAGAACCCGGTGCTCCTCGAGGTGTACACCAACAACCCGCTGACCCTTGCGGTCCTCGGTTTCCAGGAGGCGTTCTGGGTCGCGGGCGCCGACATGGCGCAGCCCGACGATCTGCTGCTGCGAATGGTGATCGCGCTTCTGGTCGGGCTCGTCCTCCTCCTGGGCAGCCACCGCGTCTTCCTGCGGCTGCAGGGCAACTTCGCGCAGGAGCTCTGAGAACCCGATGACCGACACCGCAGCTTCCGTGCCCGCGCCCGTCGTGATCTCGGCCGAAGCCGTCTCCAAGCGCTTCTCAGTCCGGAAGGACACGTCGCTGAAGGAGCGCATCGTCACCCTCGGCCGCGCCGGACGCCGTCATCGTCAGGACTACTGGGCCCTCAGCGACGTCAGTCTCCAGGTTCACGCGGGGACCACGATAGGCCTGATCGGACACAACGGATCGGGCAAGAGCACGCTCCTGAAAGTCGTCGGCGGGATCATTCTCCCCACCACCGGCGAGGTGCGCCATCGCGGTCGGGTCGCGGCGCTGCTGGAGCTCGGAGCCGGGTTCCACCCGGATCTCACCGGCCGGGAGAACGTCTTCCTCAACGCAGCCGTGCTCGGACTCAGCAGGGCCGAGACCGAGTCACGCTTTGCGGCGATCCTCGAATTCTCGGGGGTCGGCGACTTCATCGACACGCAGGTGAAGTTCTACTCCTCCGGCATGTATGTCCGGCTCGCCTTCGCCGTCGCGGTGCACACCGATCCGGATATCCTCCTCGTGGACGAGGTGCTCGCTGTGGGCGACGAGCAGTTCCAGAAGAAGTGCCTCGACAAGATCCGCGAGTTCCAGGAGGAAGGGCGGACGATCATCATCGTCAGCCACGCCCTGGACCAGATCGAGGCGATGTGCGATCGCGTCATCCTCCTCAACCGGGGACAGGTCGCGCTGGATGGAGCGCCGAAGGCCGCCATCGATCGATTCCGCGAGTTGCTGAGCAGCGGTGAAGGCACCAGAGGGGATCAGTCCCAAGAGGCGACTCACAGTCTGGAGGTCGCGCGCGTCGAGTTGTGCCGCGAGGACGGGACGACGGCGAACCGGTTCGCGGGGGGCGAGTCGATCGCGCTGCGGGTCCACGTCCGGGCCATCTCGCCGGTGGAGAGGTGGGCCGTCGGCTTCAGTGTCAACACACCTCACGGTCAGTTGGCACTGGCCTCCAATTCGGACGTTCTGGAGACGACGCTCAAGCCCATCCGCGAGGACACCGTCGTTCAGTTCGTGCTGGCCGACGTCGGCCTCGGACCAGGGGAGTACTTCGTCAATGCCAACGTGGTCGGCAGGAGCGTGGCATCATCGCATTCGCTCACGCACGGCGCCGCGTTCTTCGTCGAGGGCGGCCAAGGGACCATCGGCCCGGTCGCTGCCCGTGTGAGCCTGGGCTAGCCCCCACATCGACGGCTGACACGCGAGCTCGGGCAGATTCACCGCTGCTGCGCATCCAGTGCTGCATCGAGGAGGCGCCGGGCGCGCGCATCGAATGAGTCGTCGCGCCGAATTCGCGCGCTGACCTCGAGCACACGTTCGTCCGAAGGAAAGAGCGCATTCAGGTCACCCCGGAGCATCCCGACGAGTTCGTCGACATCCTTGTAGGTGCGGACGGCGCCGCCGAAGTACTCGTCGATGCCGGCCACCCGATCGCTGAGCATTCGACCGCCTGCCGCGACCACATCGTACGGCCGGTTGGAGATGAACCCGGCGGCCTGCATGGCCGGCCAGTGATCGTTGAGGACGACGGTTGCCCGCTCGTACAGTCGGGGAAGGTCGTCGTTGGGGATGCCGGTGCCGGCGATCCTGGAGCCGGGAATGTAACCTCGCCAGTCGGGTCCGTAGACATCGACCGGGATGCCTGCCGCGATGGGCCCCACGACGGCTGGCCGCGCGATGCCGCGAGCGGTCCCGACGAAGACGATCTCATCGGTGCGCGCCTGCCCGCTCGGCTGGAATCGTGTCGCATCCGTGCACTGCAGGAGGGGGTGGATCGGGCGGCCGAAGCGAATGCTCGCCTCCTTCGCCCAGGGAGTCGAGGCGGCGAAGATCGCGTCGAATCCGTCTAGTTCGGCCGCGCTGATCTCGTCGGGATGGCTGATGATCCACAGGAGCCGTCGCCCGGTGGCGGGAGGGTCGATCCGATGAGGTCCCCGCAGCACCAGCGACACGTCGTCGAGATAGGTCGTCGTGCGCGCGCGTGCGTCGAATGCGTCAACGGTCACTTCCTGGCCGATCCTCGTCAGAGCGGCGGCGATACCCCGGGCGAAGTGGGTGTCGCCCCAGGTGGCGCCGGCAGTGCCCGCCGGAGCGGCGGTCTTGATCGACCATCGCAGGCCCGTGGACCCCCGGGGCGCGATGCGCCTGAGCACCGGGCGGTCACTCTCCCAGCGGGCGACAGCCAGACCAGCGGGCGCGAGGATGGCGTCCACATCCGTGTCCGCCCGTTCACCCTGCGTGGGCGGCGCTTCCTGCAACGGTGCCCATACTTCCGCGAACGTGATGGTGCGACCCGGGCCGGACGGATCGGCGCCGGCGGGCCAAGCTCGCGCGGGACCCGCGAGCTGCGGAACGTCGATCGCCGGACCGACACGTCGGGCGTCCTCCGGCGGATGCCCCGCAAGCAGCGCCACGCTCCGACCCGAGTGGTACACGGTCCCGGCTGAAGCGACGGTGCCGTCCCCGTCGAGCCACAAGGCTGCCGCCGACCCATCCGCTCCGGCATCCACCAGTGCGCGCAGAGCGCCGAAAGACAGTCGCGCGCCGGGGCCACGAAAGACCGTCAGCCCTGCGCGAGTGGCTGCCGGGGGATCGGTCACCGATCCGGGCGGCGCGTGACGGACCCGCAGGCGCGGTGACCACAGCGAGACGATCGTGGCTTGAGCGCTCACATCGAATGCCGATCCGGTCAGGACGAGATCCACATCCGCGTCGAGTTCCGATGCGGCTCTCGCCGCGAGAACCAATCCATCGTCCGGCTGCCGCTCCTCGGCTCCGACGACGCAGATGAGGACCGTGCCGTCCGCAGGCAATGGCTCAGACACCGGCGGACGCATGACCGATGCCACGACAGTCTTCCAGGCCACCCTCGTGGGCGCTTCCGCTCCGAGTTCCACCCAGCCCTCTCGCTGGGCTCGATGCCAGGCGAAGCCGAGGGGGCCCGCTCGATGCGCGAGTGCATCAGGCTCGGACGCCACGAGAGCCGTCGCGTCCCAGCTCGGACTCGTGCGAAGCTCCGCACGATCGTTGACCAGGTACGCGTACAGGGCGGGAACGCGATCAGAATCAGACAGCTGGCGGGAGACCGTGCTCTCCATGAAGAGCAGGTTGAGTGCGAACCCTTCTCGGAATCCTCCCCGCACATAGCGGCGCACGGCCGCGCGCGCGGAGATCGGGCGGCCGACCTGCCAGCTGACGATATCCCTGTCGACGATATCCGCTCGACGAATGATGTGAGCCCACCACGCGCGATCCACGGCTTCGAAGATCCGCCCCAGACCGCGAGTGCTTCGAGCGGCGCGCCACAAGACTCGAGCCCGGCTGACCATCCTCCCGAGTATAGGAGCCGAGCGGTTCTGAAGCCCGATGGTAGGGTCGGGCGGTGGTTACGGACGGAGGTGGACGCGTGTCGGGTGAGGCGGAACCTGCGCGGGTGGGGATCGTCATCCGAACGAAGAACCGTCCCTGGTTCCTCGGCCGAGCGCTGCGGGACGTCGTTGCTCAGGACTTCGCCGATTGGGCGGTGTGCATCGTCAATGACGGCGGCAGTGCGGCAGACGTCGACGCGCGTGTCGCGGAGCTGTCGCCGGACGTGCGCGCGCGGATCGCCCTCGTCCACAATGCCCGGGCAGCGGGTCGCTCGGCGGCGGCGAACCAGGGCGTGCGGGGGTTGGAGACCGAGTTCGTCGTGCTGCACGACGACGACGACCTGTGGCATCCCTCGTTCCTGTCGGCGACCGTGAGCCACCTCGATGCGCACCCCGACGACATCGGCGTGATGGTCCGCACCGAGATCGTCTACGAAAAGGCGACCGCAGACGGCTTCCAGGAGACCGGCCGCGCTCCGTTCTGGCCGGAGATGCGAGAGATCACCTACTCGGACCTGCTGCAGGTGAACCGTGCCGTGCCGATCTCGTACCTCTACCGACGATCGCTGCATGACGCTGTCGGTCACTACCGCGAGGACCTGCACGCAGTGGAGGACTGGGAGTTCAACCTCCGCACCGCCGTGGGCCACCACATCGGCTTCATCGACGGCGAGCCACGCGCGTTCTGGATGCAGCGCGCGGGTGTCGACGGGGAGGTCGGCAACAGCATGTTCGCGCTCAGCGAGGAGCACGAGCACTACGACCGGCTCGTCCGGGACGAGGCGCTGCGCGCGTATGTCACCGAGCACGGTCCGGGCCTGGCTCTTTATCTCTCGCGCTACATCCAGGACGAAGTGGGCCGTCAGCTGGACGATCGGCTCTCGCTCGGACAGCGGATGACGCAAGTCGTCCGGGATTGGCGCCGCGAGCGTCGGAAGCGATGAACTCGTCACCGGAGTCTGTCGGGTGGACCATCGCGCACCGCGTCGTCCTTCCCGGCCCGCGGGATGCTGATCGACGACTCCTCTACGTGCGCGGCGGCCAGCTCCTCGCTCGCACCGCACTGGCTCTGCGCGAGGACGAGACGGCTTCGTTCGGCACCTATTTCGGCGCGTTTCCGGTCGCGTACTGGGCCGCCGCAGCTCGGATCGATCGAGTGCGACTCGCGCTGCACGTGATGGGACGTGCGGATGTCATGGTTCGAGGCACGGATTCGTCCGGTGCGGTCTCGACCCTGGCTCACGTCGAGGCGATCGAGGGCGACTGGCAGTACGACGTAGCCATCGGCGCCGACAGCGCGTGGCTGTGGTGCGATGTCGTCGGCCGCTCAGTGGCCGGCGAAGTGCACGACGTGCGGTGGGAGATACCGGTCCGAGCCGCGGCTGCGTCGCTGACCGTATGCATCACGACATTCGACCGCCAGGCGGACTGCGTGCGGCTGCTCGAACGGATCGCCGGCGATGAGGATGCACTGTCGCGCATCGACCGCATCGTCGTCGCCGATCAGGGCTCGCATCGAGTGGGGGATGCCGAGGGCTTCGGGGCCGTCTCCGCCGCCCTCGGTGACCTCCTGCGCGTCGTGGAGCAGCCCAATCTCGGCGGATCCGGCGGGTTCAGTCGGGGGATGATCGACGCGCTGGAGGAGCGCAGTTCCCATGCGCTCGTGCTCGATGACGACGTCGACCTCGAGCCGGAGTCGCTGCGACGGCTCGCCGTCTTCGCCCAGAGCGCTGTCTCGGCGGTGATCGTGGGTGCGCAGATGCTGAGCCTGACCGAGCCGACGAGGCTGCACTCGTTCGGCGAGCGGGTCTCGCGCCGGGGATTCTGGTGGGGACCGGTCGATCCGTCGCTGTCGGGCGTCGACCTCACCCACGTCACGGTGGAGAACACCCCGAGCCTCAGCCGCCGTATCGAGGTGGACTTCAACGGCTGGTGGATGTGCCTGATCCCGGTCGACCTGATCCGCGCGGCCGGCGCCTCCCTCCCGTTCTTCATCAAGTGGGATGACGCCGAGTTCGGTCTGCGAGCAGCGGCCCGAGGAGTTCCGACCGTGACCCTTCCCGGCGCGGCGCTCTGGCACATGCCGTGGACGGCGAAGGACGACGGGCTCGACTGGCAGGCCTACTTCCAGCTGCGCAACCGCGTCGTGACCGCGCTGATCCATGGCCGTCGTCGCGGGGGCGGAGTCCTCTCGTCGTCATTCGCGCAGGATGTCAACCACATCCTCTGTGCCCAGTACGGCTCGGCGGCACTGCGGAACCTCGCTCTCCGCGACATTCTGCACGGTCCTGCGCACCTCGACCCCGTGCTGCGCGGCGGTCCGGCGCGGGCGACGGCGGTGCTCACCCGTGCAGGCCAAGTGACCGTGCCGTTCGCGGAAGCGCCGGCCCCGCCCGCGGGTCGCGCACCGCGACGCCCTCGTGGCGCCTTCGCGTCGGCGGCGCGGGCGGCCGCGGTGCTCGTGCATCAGCTGCGACGATCGCGGCCCGACGGCGTGCAGGCGAGGCTCTCCCGCGACGAGGGCAAGTGGTGGTCGCTGGGAGTCCTCGACAGTGCGCTGGTCGACTCCGCGGCAGGTGACGGGGTGTTTCTCTTCCGCCGCGACCGCAGGACCGCGGCGCGGCTGCTGCGGCGCGCGCTCGCATTGAGATGGAGGATGTGGTGGCGGTGGCCAGGAATGGCCCGACGCTATCGCGCTGCCGCTCCTTCCGCGGCTTCGGCGGCCGCCTGGCGCGGCCGTTTCACGGGCAGTGCCGCAGGCGATACCTAGACTGTAACGGGCGCCGCGGCGCCGGAAAGGCAAACCATTCATGGATCTCCTCGTCGTCGGCTCCGGCTTCTTCGGCCTCACGATCGCAGAGCGGGCAGCGGATGCGGGTCGCAAGGTGACGGTCATCGACCGACGGCAGCACATCGGGGGAAATGCCTACAGCGAAGAGGAGCCCGAGACCGGCATCGAGGTCCACGTCTACGGTGCGCACCTGTTCCACACCTCGAACCCCACCGTGTGGGAGTACGTCAACCGCTTCACGACCTTCACGAATTACCAGCACCGCGTCTACACCAACCACAACGGCGTCGTCTATCCATTGCCGATCAACCTGGGCACGATCAACCAGTTCTTCACCGCCGCGTACTCACCTGACGAGGCGAGGGAGCTCATCCACGGGCTGGCAGGCGAGTTCGACCTCAAAGAGGCGAGCAACCTCGAGGAGAAGGCGATCGCACTGATCGGGCGGCCACTCTACGAGGCGTTCATCCGCGATTACACCGCGAAGCAGTGGCAGACCGATCCGAAGGATCTGCCCGCCGAGGTGATCAGTCGCCTTCCGGTGCGCTACAACTACGACAACCGCTACTTCAACGACACCTGGGAGGGGCTGCCGACCCACGGGTACACGGCCTGGATCGAGCGCATGGCCGACCACCCGAACATCGATGTGAGGCTCGGCGTGGACTTCTTCGACGATGCGCAGCCGCTGCACAAGAGGGCGACCGTCGGACGGGTCCCTGTCGTGTACACCGGGCCGGTGGATCGCTACTTCGACTACGCCGAAGGCTCCCTCTCCTGGCGCACGCTCGACTTCGAGCAGGAGGTGCTCGCCGTCGGCGACTACCAGGGCACTCCCGTGATGAACTACGCCGACGCCGGCATCCCCTACACGCGCATCCACGAGTTCAAGCACTTCCACCCCGAACGCGCCGACCGTCACCCCGCCGACAAGACCGTGATCATGCGCGAGTACTCGCGCTTCGCCACCCACGACGACGAGCCGTACTACCCGGTCAACACCGCAGAGGACCGTGCCGGCCTGCTCGCCTACCGCGAGCTCGCGAAGGGCGAGCAGGAAGTCTTCTTCGGCGGGCGCCTCGGGACATACCAGTACCTCGATATGCACATGGCGATCGGCTCCGCGCTGTCCATGTGGAACAACCAGCTCGCCTAGCCGTGGCAGAGGTCGGATGGATCTCGGCCGCGCCCGCACTCCTGGTCGCGATGGCGATCCTGTGGGGTCCGGGGCTCCTGGTCCTTGCGCCCCTGCGAATGGGGGTGGTGGCGCGCGCGGCCCTCGCCGGGCCCATATCGATGGTCGCGATCGCGGGCGCGGGCATCGTGTTCGGCACGTTCCGCGCCGGCTTCGCCGTCTGGCAGCCGGCATTGCTGGCCGCTGCCGCCGGCGGTCTGGTGTGGCTCGCGCGTCGGCGACTGGTCCCACCCCCTCGGGACGCATCGCCGATGTGGGCGGCGGGCGCGGCCTGGGCGGTGTCGGCAGTCGTCATCGGGATCGTCGCATTCGCGGCCGTGCCCAGCCCCAGCCTGGTCAGTCAGACATATGACAACGTCTTCCACCTTTCGGCGATCGCATCGATCCTCGAGCAAGGCGACGCGTCGTCGCTGACGCTGCGCACGCTGATCGAGCCCGGACGCTCCTTCGCCTTCTACCCGGCCGGATGGCATTCCCTCGTCGTCCTGGTCGTCCAGCTGAGCGGGGCCGGCATTCCGGTCGCCGTCAACGCCGCGTGGCTCGCTGTCAGCGCCGCGCTCTGGCTGCCCGGAGTCGCCTGGCTCACCCAGGTGGGTCTGCCGGGCATCCCGCCCGGTGCCGCGGCGCTGGTGTCGCTCCCGCTCGGGGCCGCGTTCGGGGCGATGCCCTACGCCCTCCTCACGTGGGGAACGCTGTATCCCACGTTCCTGGCGACCGCATTGCTGCCGGCCGCGGTCGCCGTCCCCGTCCTCGCGTGGCGCGGCTGGCGCGCCGGCCGACCGGCGGTGCGCGGGCGCGTGGCTGCGTCCGCGATCGCCGGCACCGCCATCACCGCCTCCGCCGTCGCAGTGGGTCAGCCGCGAGTGCTGGCCACGTGGGCCCTGATCCTGTTCGTCCCGGTCGTCGGCGTGATCGTGGTGGCGCTGCGCAACGGCTGGCGCGCGGGAGGCAGGGCGCGCCGCAGCGTCGGCGTCCTCCTGGTCGCCGGGGCGACGGCCGTGCTTCTCGTCGGTGCCGCCGCGTTCTGGTACCTGGTGACGCAGCTCGGACTGTTCGAGCGGCCGCTCGAGGACCGCCTCGGCGGGCCCCAGGCCGATGCGATCCAGCCGCTCTGGCTCGGCGCGCTGCAGGTGCTGGGTCAGTCTTGGCTCACAGGGACGGGCGACGCAGCGACCTGGCCTTCGCTTCTGCTCGCCGCGGCCGTCCTGTTCGGAGCGGTGGTCGCGATCCGCCGACATCGACTGCGATGGATCGTGGCTTCCTATGCACTCATCGCTGTGCTGTTCATCCTCGCTGCCGGTACTGATGACGTCATCACGAAGCTGGTGACCGCGCTCTGGTACAAGGACAAGTACCGGCTCAGCTCGGCGTTGCCGATCCTCGGCATCCCACTGGCGACACTCGGAATACTGGCGGCAGCTGCTTGGGCCCGTCGAGGTGGCGCTGGCCGATCACGTCGCCTCGCCGTGATCGCCGCTTGGGTGGTCACAGCCACCTCGGCCGCGTCGCTCGTTCTCAGCGGTATGAGCGGCTCGGTGGCCGCCGTCTTCCACATGCCCGGAACCGCGGCGCAGGGTGAGGTCGTCTCGCGGAGCCAGATCGCCTTCTTCTCCGAGCTGGGCAAGACCGTTCCCGCCGGCCAGCGTGTCCTGGGCGACCCGTGGGATGGATCGGCGTGGACGCTCGCCTTCGGCGATCGGGAGCCGGTCTTCCCGCATGTCAACGGCCAATGGGATGCCGACCGCCAGACGCTTGCCTGGAAGCTGGCCGACATCGAGACCGACCCCGAAGTCTGCGCGGCGCTGGACCGGCTGCGCGTGAGATACGTCACCTATGCGCCGCACGAGTTCGGTGGGGGTGATCCTTCGGGCAACCACTTCCCCGGACCGCACGCCGCGATCGACGCGGGACTCTTCACGCTGGTCGATACCGACGGTGATGCTCGGCTGTATCGGATCGACCAATGCGGTGCGCTGGGTTGAGTTCCGCGGCGGCGACGAGGCGGATGCCGACGGTCAGGCCGAGTCGATGGAGGGCGGTCTCGTGTGGCACAGGGTCGGCTCAGGTCGCCTTGGATAGGATGAACCGTCCCGGGCAGACGCTTCCGCCCCCTTCACCGTTTGCTGAGCTATGAGAATCGCTGTCGTCAACAACTTCTTCCCCCCTCGCCCGGGCGGTTCATCGCACCTCGCCGACAACCTGGCGAAGCATTACGCTGCGCGGGGTCATCAAGTTCTGGTGGTCACGGCGACCTACGGCGATGCGCCGCGCAGCGAGTCGCGTGACGGGTTCGACATCGTCCGCATTCCTGCCTGGACGCTGCCGAAGACCAGGTTCGCGGCGAACTTCGACATCGCCTTCACCATCTCGCCGCGCGCGAAGCGGCGCGTCTTCGACGAGCTCGATGCCTTCGCTCCTGACGCGATACACCAGCACGGACAGTTCTTCGATCTGACATGGCTCTCGGGGTGGTGGGCGCGCAGTCGACGCATACCCACGCTGTTGAGCATCCACACCAGGCTGGAGAGTCCCCTCAGCCGATTCAACTCCTTCGTATACGCCGTTGCCGACACCATCCTGGTGACCCCCCTCATGCGTGTGCACCGACCACGCCTGGTGGTCATGGATCGCCTCATGGACCGGTACATCGACCGCCGGTATCGGCGCGCGATCTCCGGCAAGGTCGTCATTCCCGTCGGGATCGATCCCGAGCGCATGCGCGGCGGCGATCCGCGCACGCTGCCGCAGCGGCTCGGCACCGGCGACCGTCCGATCATCGTCTCGCTGGGGCACGTGATTCCACAGCGGAACAGAATCGCCCTCGTCAAGGCCCTGCCGGCAGTGCTCGAAAAGCACGCTGATGCCCTGGTGGTCGTTGTCGGTGGCGTCTACCACGACGAATTCCTGAAGCTTGCCGACGAGCTCGATGTGCGCGATTCCATATTCGCCGTCGGTGCGCGTCCGCAGAGTGAGATTCCCGACACCCTCGCCGCGGCCGCTCTGGAGGTCCACGAACTCGAGGGCCAGGGATTCGGCACGGCCAGCCTCGAAGCTCTTGCGGCAGGCGTTCCGGTCGTTGCGGGAGTGCGGTCGGACAACTTCATCGAGGTCTCACTCACGGACGGTGTCGAGCTTTATCTCGTGCCGCCGCGGGGGCCTGATGACGAGCGGGCCGACATCGACGGCTTGGCGGCGACGATCTGCCGTGTGTTGGATGATCCTGCGGGAGCCAGAGCGCACGTGTCCGCGAACGCCAGGGCTCTCATCGATGATCACTTCACGATTGAAGCGGTCGGGGACAAGCACCTCGCGGTGCTCGAGGAGATGCATTCCGGCCTCGCCGCGGTCACGTCGTGATCGCATCCGCACCGAGTCAGGCCACGGTGAACGACTCTTCTGGCTCGACGCGACTTCGTGACCGGTGGGCCACTCTCCTCGAACCGCGAGCGGACGGGCTTCCGAACCGACGTGTCATCGCGATTCCGCTTCTGCTCCTGGCATTCGTGTTCGTCGGTCTCGTCGCGCTGGGCATCACAGGCACCTCGACCGGCGTCGTGCATCCGCTCATCAGCAACGGGCAGGACTCCGATCTCCTCGCAGGCGAGCCTCAGGCGATCAGAAGCGACGAGTGGTTCGTACAGACGAGCTGGACGATCTCACAGGTCGAGCAGGGCCTGCCCCCGCGCAACGAGACCTTTCCGGGCGGCATGGACGCAACAGTCCAGCACGACCTGCCCACCACCGACTGGTCGACGGCATTCCGCCCGCATCTGACCGGGTTCCTGTTCCTGCCGCTGGACCAGGCCATGGCGATGAAGTGGTGGATGCCGGCGTTCGCGATGATGGCCGCGCTCTACCTGTTCACCGTGACGCTCCTGCCCCGCCGCCCCGTGGCGGCGATTCTGATCGCGGCGGGCTTCTTCTTCTCGCCATTCCTGCAATGGTGGTTCCTGTCGATCACCTTCTACCCGCCTGCCTGGGCCTTCCTCGTGATGGCCACGGTCGTATGGTGTCTGAAGTCGCGAGGCCGAATCGGACAATGGGTACTGGCCGGCCTCCTGGCATACCTCACGGTGGCTCTCGGCACCGGCATATACGTGCCCTTCATCGTCCCCGCCGTGGTCGTCGCACTGGGATTCAGCGTCGGTGCGGTGCTGACACGCACCCGAGTGGATGGTTCCGTCGGCCAGCGACTGCGGCGCGTGGTTCCCGTGTTCATCGCGGGAGCGGTGGGTGCGCTGGTGCTGGGGATCTGGGCACTGACTCGGTGGCAGACCATTGTCGGATTCACCAGCACGGTGTACCCCGGGGAACGACTGCAGGCGGTGGGACTCGCGGGCGTCGCCGAGCTGAACGCTCTGTTCAGCGGCATCTTCTCCATCGGCTTGGAACGCACGGCCGGACGCCCGTTCGGGCCGAACAGCTCGGAGGCGTCCACCTTCCTCCTGCCCGGGCTGTTTCTGTTCGTCGTGCTGATCTGGCTCATCGTCGACCGGGTTCGAATGAAGCGCGGCATCGACTGGCTCTCGATCGGCGTCCTGGCTTCGGGCGCGCTGATGCTCGCCTTCCTGTTCGTACCGGGATGGGACTCGCTTGCCCATCTGCTGCTGCTGGATAGAACGACATACGGCCGCATGCGGCTCGGCTTCGGTCTGCTGAGCATCGTGATGATCGTCCTGGTCGCCGTGCGAGTGAGAGAGCGCTCGGAGTCGGGTGCGAATCGCCTGCCGTGGTGGGTGCCGCTCGTGGGAACGGTACTCGCGGCCATTGTCGCAGCACGCATCGTCTGGGTCGTCGCTCGCGAATTCGATGCGGCGGTCGCGCTCGCTCGGACACCCGTGATCCTGATGGCCGCAGGGGGCGTCGTCCTCGCCCTCTTCGTGCTCAGCGTCTGGCTGTTCGGGCGGGGCAGCATCACGTGGGGGGCTGTCGTCCTGCTCATCCTGTCCGCCGTCTCATCCGCCGGAGTGAATCCTCTGTATCGCGGTGTCGTGGACCTGCGTACGACGCAGACGGTTGCGGAGATCGAACGGCTCAACGACGCTCGGCCGGGCGAGTGGGTGGGGATCAACACGAGCGTCCTGCCCACCATGATGCTTGTGGAATCGGGCGTATCCTCGCTCAACGGCTTCCAGAGTGCGCCTTCCGAGGACATGTGGGGCGAGATCGATCCGGAGGGGCGATTCGAGGACAACTGGAATCGCCTCGCGAATGTGTCCTGGGTGGCAGGAAGCGGCGACCCCTCGCCGCGCAACCCCGCACCGGACCAGATTCAGCTGACGTTCGACTCGTGCGATGAGTTCGCACAGGACAACGTTCAGTGGGTCCTCACCGAAGCGGAACTGGATCAGTCGTGCGCCGTGCTCGTATCCACGATCGCGCAGGGCCCGACGACGATGAGGATCTACGAAGTGACGGCGCCAGGATGATCCGCCCTCACGCCGTGCGGGCTCCGTGACCACCACGCTGACGGCCGCTGACGGTAGGCGTCGAGGACGGTCGGATACAATGTCCAAGTCGCTCCGCCCTGATTCCCGGTCGACACTCCCCTCTGATGAAAGGCGTTTCATGCCGCATACGGTGGCGCTCGGTGAGCCGACGGTCGGTGAGGCGGAACTCGCCGCCGTGAGCCGGGTCTTCGCATCCGGATGGCTGTCGGGCGCAGGCCCCACATGCCGTGAGTTCGAAGACAGGTTCGCGGTCACGGCGGGCACGGAGCACGCCCTCGCCACGAGCAACTGCGGCTCCGCGCTGCACCTCGCGCTGCAGGTGCTCGGCGTCCAGCCGGGCGATGAGGTCATCGTGGGCGACTACACGTTCCCCGCCACGGGCCACTCGGTTCTCTGGGCCGGCGGCACCCCTGTCTTCGCCGACATCCGTCCCGATATCTGGACGGTCGACCCCCGTGCCGTCGAGGCGGCCATCACCCCCCGGACCGTCGGGATCCTCGCTGTGGATGTCTTCGGGCAGGCGGCCGACTACGACGAGCTGCGCGCGATCGCGGACCGCCACGGCCTGTGGATCATCGAGGATGCCGCGTGCTCTGCTGGCGCCTCGTACAAGGGCCGCTCCGCGGGCAGTCTCGCTGACATCGCCACCTTCAGCTTCCATGGGCGAAAGGGCATCACCGCCGGCGAAGGCGGGGCGCTCACGACCGACAAGACCGAGCTCGCCGATCATGCCCGCAAGCTGCACACGTACGGCATCGCGCCCGCGCTGAGTCGTGAGGGCAGCACCGAACTCCCCGTGCCCTCCTTCGATGAGGCAGGCTACAACTACCGCCTCTCCGATGTCGCGGCCGGGATCATGCTCGCCCAACTGGATCGACTCCCCGGGCTGGTCTCCCGGCGGGGCGAGATCGCCGCGCTCTACGCCCTGCGGCTCCCCGGCATCGAGGGGGTGACGCCACCGGTTGCCCTCGATGACCGCGTGCACCCGTGGCAGTCGTACGTCATCACGCTCGACCGCGACGTGGACCGCGGCAAGGTGGCCCATCACCTGCGCGCCAATGGCGTGCAGTGCAATTTCGGAACGTACGCCTCGCACGTGCAGCCGGTGTACGAATTCTCAGGGTCGCTGCCCGTCTCGGCCGACCTGTTCCGGCGCCACCTGGCGATCCCGATGCATGCCAACCTGTCGGAGCAGGACGTCGACCGAGTCGTCGATGTGCTGACCGAAGCTGTGGCGAGCGCTCGTTGAGCGACTCGCGATTCGTCCTGGAACAACTGAGGAGAGACCCCCGAGATGGCTGAGAAGAAAGCGTTTGTGATCGGCGGAGCGGGCTTCATCGGCCTGCACGTGGTGGAGCGGCTGTTGGATGAGGGGTGGACCGTCCGCATCTTCGACAACATGGTGCGCGGTGACCGCGATCGGGCGAACGCCCTCGTCGGAACGGGGCGCGTCGACGTCGTCGACCAGGACATCCGCAACGGTGCGGCGGTGCTTGCCGCGATGCGGGGGTACGACTACGTCATCAACCTCGCAGCCGACTCGATCAACAAGAGCGTCGCCGACCCCTATTCCTCGTTCGACATCAACGTCGTCGGAACTCACAACGTGGTCGCCGCGGCCGCCGCGCTGGGCGTCAAGCGCATCGTGTACGCATCGAGCGCCTCTGTCTACGGTGACCCGGAGAAGCTGCCGATGCACGAGGACGACAAGCTCAACCCGCTGACACCGTACTGCATCGGAAAGCGCACGGGGGAGGACATCCTGGCGTACTACGAGCGGCGCGCCGGCCTCTCATGGATCGCGCTCCGCTTCTTCAACGTGTACGGCGAAGGCCAGAAGACGACCGCCTACTACACGTCGGTGATCAACCACTTCGTCAACCGCCTCAAGAAGGGCGAGTCGCCCGTCATCGACGGCGAAGGCAAGCAGTCGATGGACTTCATCCACGTCACCGACATCGCCCGCGCCGTGGTCCTCGCTCTCACGGCCGAGACCGGCAACGTGCCGATCAACGTCGGAACCGGCATCGACACGACTGTCGAAGAGCTGGCGCGCATCCTCATCGCCGCCGTGGGCGCCGATGTGGAGCCGCAGTTCAACCCGCGCGACGTGCTCGTCTCCCGCCGTGCGGCGGACATCACTCGAGCGAAGGAAGTGCTCGGCTTCGAGGCAGAGGTCGACGTCAACGACGGGATGACCCGCCTCGTCCTGAACTCATGAGTCCGAGCGCTCGCGTGCGATGACCGCCCTGCCCGAGAACCCCTACAATCCCCACGCGTGGATCATCGGCGACCCCGTCATCGGCGCGGGGACGTGGATCGGCGCCTTCACCCTCATCGACGGCTCGGGGGGACTGGAGATCGGTGTGGGGTGCGACATCTCATCGGGCGTGCACATCTACACCCATTCGAGCGCCCGCCGATGTGTGTCGGGGCGCCGGTTCGCCGAGGTCGAGCGGCAGCCCGTGAAGATCGGCGACCGCGTCTTCATCGGGGCGAACGCGGTGGTGAACATGGGGGTGACGATCGGCGATGAGTCGGTGGTGGGCGCCGGCGCGGTCGTGACCCGCGACGTGCCGCCGAGGACGATCGTCGGAGGTGTCCCCGCGCGACGGATCGGCGAAGTGGACCTCGCGGACCCGCGCGACCCGAAGTTCCTCGTCTGATAGACCTGGCGTCAGCCGAGGAGGCGACGGTCGGCCTCCGGTGCCACTCGGCACCGGACCCACGTCTCACCGGACGGGATCGATGAGGCCGGCGATCGCCGCATGCGGAGGAAGAATGGATCGCCGCTCGGCATCGGCGTCGGCCGATCCCTCAACCAGATCCACGAAGTGGTCGAACTGAGCGGCGAGCGGCTCGCGGGCGTTCGTGATCTCCGGGATCTCGATCGTCGTCTGCTGTCGGTATCCTCGACCGTCGTCTTGCGCGGCATCGGCGAAGACGTGACGGTAGACCGTGACGTCGCGCCGCAGGAGGTCGATCTCGATCAGACGATCGAGCTCGTGCACTGTCATCGTGCGTTCCTTCTTCTGGCCGATCCGGCTCGCCGAGAGCTGTGCGACCTGGCCCTCCGCGAACGTCATGGTCGCCGATGCGACGTCCTCCGCGCCGGTTGCGGATTGCGGGTGGAAGTGCCCGAGTGCACCCGTCGTCAGGCTGGGCGCGGCCCCGAAGATGCCGATCGCCAGGTCGACGTCGTGGATCAGCAGGTCCCAGGCGACTCCGGTCTTGATCCGAGGAGCATAGGGGGAGTGGCGCGTCGCCGTGATGTGGATCGGCTCGTTCACGAGCTGGCGCGCCGTGACGACGGCGGGGTTGAACCGCTCCAGCAGACCGCACAGCAGCGGCACGCCGGCTGACTCGGCCAGCGCGATGATCTCACTCGTCCTCTCCAGGTCGTTGACGACCGGCTTCTCCACCAGGAGCGGCACGCCGGCCCCGAGCACGTGTTTCGCCAGTTCGTAGTGCGCCTCCGTGGAGGCCGCGACGATGACGGCGTCGATGCCGTGGAGATCGTCGAGCGACGGATTCCACGTCGCTCCGTAGCGGTCGGCCACGGCCCGGCCGACCGGCTCGTAGCCGTCGATCACGCGGGCCAGGGACGCTCGGCCGGAGGAGGACACGACGCGTGCGTGGTAGGAGCCCATCGTGCCCGCGCCGACCAGCGCGACGTTGATCACGCGGGTGCCCCGAGGATGCGCCGCACCGAGGACACTATGCGGTCGATGTCCTGCGTCGTGAGGTGCGTATGCACGGGAAGCGAGACCACCTGCGCGGCGATCCGCTCGGCGACCGGCGTCGGCTCGATGACCACGTCGTCGCGGTTGCGGTATGCGTCGTAGTCGAAGACGAGGCGCGGGTAGTAGACACCGGCGCCGACGCCGGCGGATGCCAGCTGCTCGACGAACTCATCGCGGCTGACTCGGGCATCCTCGGTGATCCGCACCGTGTACTGGTGCCAGACGTGGGTCCGTCCCGGCAGCTCCCGGGGAGTGATCAGGCCAGGAACGTCCGCCAGGCCCGCGCTGAGCTTCTCGGCGTTCACGCCGCGCTGCGCAACCGTGGCGGCGTATCGCCGGATCTGGGGGATGGCCAGTGCAGCCTGCAGATCGGTGAGGCGATAGTTATGACCCTGCATCACGTACTCGTACCTCGCGCGCATACCCTGATTGCGCAGGATCCGGAGGCGCTCCGCCAGAGCATCGTCATCTGTGGTGATGATGCCTCCCTCGCCCGTCGTGATGTTCTTGGTGGCGTAGAACGAGAACGATCCGAGCCCGAAGCTTCCCGCGGCGCGGCCGCCCTGGGTGCTCCCATGGGCCTGCGCGGAGTCCTCGACGAGGTGGAGGTCGTGTTCCTTGACGATCGAGGTGATGCGCTCCATGTCGGCGATCTGCCCGAACAGGTGGACGGGCATCAGGACTCGTGAGCGGTCGGACAGTCGATCGCGAATCGAGTCCGGATCGATGTTGAAATCGTCCTCGGAGATGTCAGCGAAGCGCGCGACGGCACCCGCCTCGAGGATGGCATTGAGCGTCGCCGCGAAGGTGAAAGGACTCGTGATGACCTCATCGCCGGGCTTCAGGTCCAGTACCTGGAGCGACGCGACCAGCGAGGTGGTGCCGTTGTTCACCGCGATCGCGTGCGAGACGCCCGTCAACTCGGCGAAGAGTTCTTCGAAACGAGCGACAAGGGGGCCTTGTGCGACGCGCCCCGAGCGAAGCACCTCCAGAACCAGCTCCTCTTCCTCGCTCCCGAACTCCACAACGGTGATGGGTATCATGAAACCTACTCAAGCCTGACTTTCCGAAGGTGAACCTGACAAGCATACTGTCGATGCTGCGACAGCCCGTCTGGGTCGATCCCCGTCCACACCCCTGAAAGGGGACCGTCATCACCGCCAAGCGAAGCGCGCGAAACTGGGCGCTGCTGACACTTCGGTATGTGCTTCTCGCGGTGGTTCTGGGCTTCGCGGCCTACTATCTGGTCTCCCAGTGGAACGAGGTCTCGCAGGCGATCAAGCTCATCGCTCCGGCTTCCCTCGTCGCCTCTTTCCTCTTCGTCGCCCTCGGACTCGGTTTCGGCACCATCAGCTGGATCGCGATCCTGAACGGGCTGGGTCACCACATTCCGATTCTCAGGGCCGCGCAGATCCTCCTCGTCGGCCAGTTGGGCAAGTATGTGCCCGGCTCGGTCTGGTCGTACGTCATGCAGATGGAACTCGGGCGGCAGTATGGCGTCGCGCGGCCCCGCATCCTCATCACCGCGCTCTACGCCGCGGGCGTGGGTGTCGTGGCGTCGCTGATCCTCGGCTCCCTGGCGCTGCCCATCCTGATCGACGACTATCCGCAGATACTCTGGCTCTTCGCGCTCCTGCCGATCGGTCTGATCTGCCTGCATCCCAAAGTCATGACCGCGCTGGCGTCATTGACCCTCAAGATCTTCCGGCGTCCTCCACTCGATCACGAGGTCTCGTTCTCGGTCGTTCTCGTCTCTCTGGGCGCGGCGGTGGCGTCGTACATCTGCTACGGCATCCACCTGTTCCTTCTTGTGAATTCACTGGTCGATCCCGACATCGGAACGCTGATTCTCCTCACGGGAGCGATGTCGATCGGATTCACGGTCGGACTCGTCGCCTTCCTGCTGCCATCTGGCCTGGGCGCTCGCGAAGCAGTGCTCATCGGTGCCATGAGCATGCTGTTGACCCTCCCGCAGGCGGCAGCGATGAGCGTCGTCTCGCGCATGATGTTCACGGTCGCCGACATCCTGGCGGCGGGCGCGGCGGTGCTGGCCGTGGTCATCATGCGCAAGCGCCTCGCTGCCGAGGGCTCCGTGGACGTGGAGGCGCTGCCCGAGGACTCCGACGCGCCAGCCAACGTGGCCAACGACTACCGAAGGACCGACGGTGAATGACATCCACCCCACCGCCGTCATCTCAGGCGACGTCGAGATCGGGGAAGGGAACCACATCGGGGCGTTCGCAGTCGTCACGGGCCCCGTATCGATCGGCGACGGCAATTGGATCGGCGCGGGCGTCGTGATCGGCGCACCTCCGGAGATCCGGTCCTTCGTCCACCCGCGACGGGGCGGTGCGGCTGACGTCTCCGGCGGCGTCGCCATCGGATCGCGGAATGTGATCCGCGAGTACGCGCAGATCCATCAGGGGCACAAGGGGACGACGACGATCGGCGACGACGGGTTCATCATGAACCAGGTCTACGTAGCGCACGATGGCAGGATCGGCGACCGCGTCACGCTCGCGTCGAGCGTCCTGCTCGCCGGTCACGTGACCGTGGGAGACGGGGCGAACCTGGGGATGGGGGCGACGGTGCACCAGTTCACGGCGGTCGGCGCCGGCGCGATGGTCGGGATGGGGTCTGTGGTCACTCGCGACGTGCCACCGTTCGCCCTCGCCTACGGCTCGCCGGCGCGGATCCGCGGAGCCAACCGCGTAGGCTTGCAGCGCGCGGGCGTCGCGGAATCCGCCGTCGAGGCATGTGACAGCTCCTATACGAGCGGTGAACCCTTCGACGCTCTGCGCTGGACGCTTCCCGACTCGGTTGCGCGGGCGTTCGCGCAGTCGCCGGTCGGCCACGGATGAGCGTCTCTCGTGCCGTGCGCCGTCGGTGCGGACGCCTGGGTCCATGACTAGGAAGGCATGAGCATAGACATGTCCAACGTGCGGATCGGCATCATCGGCGGGGGCATCGTCGGGATCGCCCTGGCGCGGTCTCTCGCGCTCGCCGACGCGGGCGAGGTGACGGTCCTCGAGAAGGAGGGGCGGCTCGCTCAGCACCAGACCGGAAACAATTCCGGTGTCGTGCATGCCGGCCTCTACTACAAGCCGGGCTCGCTGAAGGCGACGCTCTGCGCGGCGGGCCGGGTTTCAATCCGCGAGTTCTGCGAGCAGAAGGGCCTTCCGTATCGTGAGGTGGGCAAGCTCGTCGTCGCCGTCGACGAGTCCGAACTCGGTGCCCTCGCGGAGATCGAGAGGCGATCGCTGGCGAACGGCGTCCCGCATCTGACCCGTATCGATGACGTCGCGCGCCTGCGGGAGATCGAACCTCATGTCGCCGGAGTCGCCGCGGTGCACTCTCCGCATACGGCAGCGGTCGACTATGCCGCGATCACGGAAGCGATGGCGCAGGACGTGCGGGCCGCCGGCGGAAGGATTCTGCTTCACAGCGAGGTGACCGGCATCCGGCTCGAGAGTGGAAAGGTACGGGTCATCACGCCGCTCGGGGACCACCGGTTCGACAAGGTGATCGCTTGCGCGGGGCTGCAGTCAGACGTGGTCGCAATGCTCGTCGGCGCCGACCCCTCGCCGAAGATCCTGCCCTTCCGCGGCGAGTACTGGGAGCTCGCCCCTGAGCGCACGGATCTTGTGAACGGGATGATCTATCCGGTGCCCGATCCCCGGTTCCCCTTCCTCGGCGTGCACTTCACACGCGGGGTGTACGACAACGTGCACGTCGGACCGAACGCGGTGCCCGCGCTGTCCCGCGAGGGCTACAAGTGGCTGCAGATCTCGATGAAGGACACGTGGGAGTCACTGAGGTGGCCGGGAGCCTGGCCCCTGGCGAGGCAGCACTGGCGCATGGGCTTCGACGAGGTCAGCGGATCACTCATCAAGCCGCTGTACTTCCGCAAGGCACGACGCTTCGTGCCCGAGCTCAAGATGTCGGATCTGGAATACAAGAGCGCCGCCGGTGTGCGGGCGCAAGCGTGGGGCAGGGGCGGCGAGCTGCTCGACGACTTCGCGGTCGACCAGGTCGGACCCGTCACCGTTCTGCGCAACGCCCCCTCGCCCGCCGCGACTTCCTCGATCGCGATCGCCGACTACGTCATCGAGCACTACCTCGCCGCGAGCGGTCCAGCGCTGCGCCACCAATAGACTCGGTTCCGTGACCTCAGCCGCCGTCGGCGCCCCCGGATCGCCCCGGCGTTACCTGCATTCGCTGTGGCTCCTCTCGGCGCGCGATCTGCGCGTCCGCTATGCCACCAGCGCTCTGGGCTACCTGTGGTCGGTGCTCGATCCGCTCGTCATGAGCCTGATCTACTGGTTCGTCTTCACCCAGGTCTTCGGGCGCGGCGTGGGAGAGGAGCCGTACATCGTGTTCCTGATCACCGCGCTGCTGCCGTGGGTCTGGTTCAACGCGGCGGTCTCCGATTTCACGCGCGCGTTCAACAAAGACGCCCGCCTGGTGCGCTCGACAGCGATCCCCCGCTCCATCTGGGTCAACCGCATCGTGCTGAGCAAGGGCGTCGAATTCCTCTTCTCCATCCCGGTGCTCGTGCTGTTCGCCGTCCTCTCCGGGGCGACCGTCGGTTGGGGCGTGCTCTGGTTTCCGGTCGCCGTGCTTCTGCAGACGACACTGCTCATCGGTCTCGGACTCCTGGTCGCGCCGCTGTGCGTGCTGTACTCCGACCTGGAGAGGACGACGAAGCTCATCCTGCGGGCCCTGTTCTACGCGTCGCCGATCATCTATGGAGTGTCCGACCTGCCTGCGCCCTTCCCCGAGATCGCCGCCTTCAACCCCCTCGCCGGCATCTTCACCCTCTATCGCGTCGGCTTCTTCCCCGACCAGTGGGACACGTTGAGTGTCATCGTCGGCGCCGTCATGAGCTTCCTCTTCCTTGCGCTGGGCATCCTGGTGTTCCGCCGACTCGAGCGCCCCGTGCTGAAGGAGCTGTGATGGCGGGCCCGGCGATCCAGGTGCGCGATCTGGGCGTGCGGTTCCGCCGCAACCGTCGCGGCAGGCGCAGCTTCAAGGACCTGTTCTCGGACTCGTCGCGGCGCTCCAAGCCGGGCGAGTTCTGGGCGCTGCGGAACGTCTCCTTCGATGTCCAGCCCGGCGAGTCGATCGGGGTCGTCGGCCGCAACGGCCAGGGCAAGTCCACGCTTCTGAAACTGGTGGCCGGCGTGCTGCTCCCCGACGAGGGCGAGGTCACGGTGCACGGCGGCGTCGCCCCGCTGATCGAGATCACCGGAGGGTTCGTGGGCGACCTCACCGTGCGCGAGAACGTCCGTCTCACGTCTGGCCTCCACGGCATGTCGCGGGCCGAGGTGTCGCGGCGATTCGACGGCATCATCGACTTCGCCGAACTCCACGAATCGATCGACACGCCGTACAAGCACCTTTCGAACGGCATGAAGGTCCGCCTCGCGTTCTCCGTCGTCTCCCAGCTCGAAGAGCCGATCCTGCTCGTCGACGAAGTGCTGGCTGTCGGCGACAAGGCCTTTCGCGAGAAGTGCTACACGCGCATCGACGAGCTTCTTGCGGACGGACGCACGCTCTTCTTCGTCAGCCACAACGAGAAGGATCTGCGACGGTTCTGTACCCGCGGCCTCTATCTCGACAAGGGCGGGCTGGCGATGGACGCGCCGATCACACAGGTGCTCGACCGCTACAACGCGGACTACAACGCGGGCTGAGCCGCGGTGGTCAGCGGCCCTCGGCGGTCAGCGGCGGCATCGGCCGCCACGACCTGTCACGGGCGATCTTCCGCCCATCGCGCAGGCCGCGGAAGAGGTTGCTCGTCCCCCTGACGGTGCGCTCGACGGCCAGAAGCCGGATGAGCTCCTTGCCGAAGGTGAGCGCGGTTCCGAGTGCGAAGAGGGGAGCGTTGTAGACGTCGAGCGAACGGTAGTAGTTCTTCATGTGCCCTCGGTTGCGCATGATGTAGTAGCGGTAGGCGTTGCTCGAGGCGTTCATGTGGCGGATGCCCATGTCCCACTGCTTGATCTCACGGGTGCGTCGCAGCACGAATTCGTTCACGATGACCGATGTCGTCTTGCGAGAGGCGAGCCATCCGTACATCTGGTCGTCCCAGTAGATGAAGAACCGGGGATCGGGAAGCCCGATCTGCTCGACGATGTCGCGGTGGATGAACATGCCCTCGAAGCAGCCCGAGTTCATCGGCTTGAAGCCGGACTCGTCGAAGCCGGCGGGCGCGAACGGGATCGGGATGCCCAGGGGCTCCGCCACGCGGTACTGCCAGTAGAACTCGCTGCCGTCGTAGTCGTAGCGACGACCCTGGATGCTCTTGAACCGCGGCGCCCAGACCCCCATGCGGGCGAGTCCGTCCGGAATCACCTCGACGTCATCGTCCATGAGCCAGATCCAGGTCGAGCCGAGTTCGAAGGCGGTCCGCATGCCCTCGCTGAAACCCCCGGACCCGCCGGTGTTGGTCTCGAGTCGCCGGTAGACGAGCTCGGTGCCGAGGCGGTCGCGGAAGGACTCGACGAGCTCCGTGGTGTCGTCGACCGACGCGTTGTCGATGATCACCACATGACCCGGTTTGGGGTCCATACGCGTGATGCTCTCGAGCAGGCGCGAAAGCAGACGCGAGCGGTTGTAGGTGACGATCGCGATCGTCGCGCTGGCCGGGTCGAACGGGGCGGAGATCTGGGAGGGAATCGTCGACGTCATCTGGGGGCTGTCGGCTGTGAAGGGCATGGCCTCAGCATCCTACCGCGGCTCCCCCGGGCCTTCCTGGACGTGGGGAAGCACCGGCTCGCCCTCGCCGGAATCGATCCGCTCCCGCCATGACCGGGACTGACCTGCCCGCACGGCGCACAGCACGAGCAGCAGCCAGCCGAATCCGGACAGAGTGAAGCTCTCGAACATCGAGTCCACGAGCAGGGCGATGAGCACGAGCGGCGTCCACGCGTAGACGACCGAGCGCCGCTCGCTCGCATCGAGCCAGGACCGCACGAGGGCGACGCCGGCGAACGCCGTGAACAGGAGCAGGCCGACCCAGCCCAGCTGCAGCAGCACGTCGAAGTAGGCGTTCAGACCGGTCGCGTGACTTGTGCGCAGGCCGTAATTGATCGCGCTGAAGGGGAACTCGCCTTGGTTCCACGGGCCGAACCACCCCCATCCCTGCACCGGCTTGGAGCGGAGGTAGTCGACCATCGTGTTCCAGAGGTCGACCCGCATGGAGAAGTCGGATCCGGCGCCCAGGAGGGCGATGATCGGATGCCGGGCGGCATAGCCGATCGCCAGACCGGCGACCACGATCCCGCCGAGTGTCCACTGGAGCGCCGAGCGTCCTTCCGGCTGCGTGTGCCGCACGAGTGCCAGCGCGCCGACCGCGAGCCCGACGGCGAGGGCGAGGACCAGCACGGTGGGGGAGTCGCTCAGGGCCGCGAGCCCGCCCGCGAGCACGACGGAGAAGACCGAGATGCCCACTCGCACGGACTGCGTGCGGTACTCGATCAGGAACGTGATGAGCGCGATGACCGCGACGAAGCCGAGCAGGTTGCGCGTGCCGAAGATACCCTGGATCGGGCCGAGCTGCGCGATGTTTCCCTGGATCCCGAGGAAGCGGAAGGGCATGTCGAGGAGGACGCCCGCGAGGATCTCGACACCGAGCGAGATCATCAGGAGCACCCTCAGCACATCGCCCAGCGCGCGGGCGGTCTGCAGCGTGTCGCGCACATGCCCGATCGTGACGGCGAGGAACGCGAGGCCGGCGGTGGACAGCCAGCTCCAGAACGAGCCGGTCCCGTCCTGACTCCAGAACACGCTCGCGAGCGCCCACGCGACGAACAGCACCACCGTCGTCGGAACGAGGCGCACGAGCGAGATCTCGCGACGACGGGCGATCAGCATCGCGATGCCGATCACGCACAGCCCGGCGATGATCGACACGTAGGTCACCCGACCGGCGATCTTCTCGATCGCGAAGGCCGAGAAGACGGCACCGAGCACGGCGATCGTGTAGGCGCGTGCGAGCGCAGCGGATGCGAGGAGCGCCACCCAGCGCGCAGGCGCGGCGCCGGAGGGCGTGTCCGTCACGATTCCCGCGTGGTCAGATCGCCACGCTCGATCGCGATGCGCAACTCCGCGGCGCCTTCGCCGATATGGGGGGACTGCTTGATCTTGAACGCGAGCATGACCACGAACAGCCAGCCCCAGCCGAGCAAGGGGCTGGATTCGGCGAAACCCTGGACGAGCAGGATGGCTCCCACCAGCGTCGGCAGCAGCGTGAGCGGCGAATAGGGGCGATCGGCGCGCAGATCCCAGCGGGGACGATCGACGGCGAAGAACCAGGACCTCCAGATGAATGCGAAATACACCATCGCCATCAGGAAGACGCCCACGAGGCCGAGCTGGAAGAACACGTCGATCCACATGCTGTGTGCCTGCATGACGGTCTGGCCGTGGTCGATGATCCAGCCGTCGAACGACGGGTCCCCCGTGATCCACGGCGTCGAATAGCCCCACCCGATGAGCGGATGCTGGAACGCTCGCTCCAGCACGGCCTGCCAGATCGCCTCGCGGCCGGTGAGGTCGGAGCTGCGGCCCAAAGCCGCGAAGAGGGGGTCGCGCCACACCCAGAACGCCAAGGCGCCGCCGAGCCCGATGATCGCGTATGCGACGTAATAGCGAGTGCGCTCGCCCGGACGACCGGCGCGGCGCATCAGCAGCACCGTCACGAGCACGATCGCGACGGCGAGAGCCGCGACGTACGCGGTCGCGGAAGAGGCGCGGAAGAACAGGTAGGCCGACAGGCCGATCCACACCCCGAGCAGGACGCGCCGCGGTGCGCCGGAGGCGAAGCGGATCGCGAAGACGATGATCGCCAGCAGGGCGACGGGCCCGAGCAGGTTGGCGTTGCCCATGATGCCCTGGATCCGACCGCCGTCGAACAGGTTGTCGCGCGACCAGTAGACGATCGGATCGTCCGCTGGCTCGGTGGGGATGAGAAAGCGCGGCAGGATCGGCCCGCCGATGAAGACCGAAACCCACAGCTCGAACGCGAGCGACAGGGCCATGACCCACTTGAGCGCCGAGGCGATCACGCGGACGATCTCGCGCCAGGTCAGGACGCTGCCGATGAAGAGCCCCTGCAGGGTCGTGATGACCAGGAGGAGGAGCGTCAGGGCGGTCGCCTCGCGCCACTGCGACCAGATGATCGACAGCGTGGCCCACACGACGTACGCGATCGTGTACCACGGCAGGCGACGCCACTGGACGGGCGGCCGGATGGCGAGCCAGAGCCCTATCGAGAGCACGCCGCCGCCGATCGTGATGACGGCCGTGGGCACTTCGCCGATCGCGTTGATCCAGGCGGTGGCGGACAGAGCCATGAAGAGCAGGAAGATGCACCACCCGCGCAGCAGGTGATGGCCCGTCTTCTCGCGGACCGGGGCTGCCGGAGGCGCCGACGCCGGGTGCTTCGAATAGACGGCCATCGTGAGATCAGGCTACCGCGGAAGCGCCCCTACCCTGGAGGCATGCTCACGACTGTGACGAACACCCCTCGCGACTACGACTGGGGCTCCACCGTGCTCCTCGCAGACCTCGAGGGCAGGCCCGCCACGGGCGCCCACGAAGCGGAGATCTGGTTCGGTGACCACCACGGCTGCCCCTCTGTCGTGCCCGATGGCCGACCGCTCGGCGCGTGGCTCGCCGGGGAGGGCGCCGAGGCCGGGGCGCCGGCGCGGCTGCCCTACCTGCTGAAGCTGCTGGCGGCGGGATCCTCCCTCTCGATCCAGGCGCACCCGTCGCGGGCGCAGGCGGTCGAGGCGTTCGCGCGCGAGGATGCCGCCGGCATCCCGCGCGACGCAGCGGAGCGGACGTACAGGGACGAGAACCACAAGCCCGAGCTCATCGTCGCGGTGAGCGAGACCTTCACCGCGCTGGCCGGCATCCGCGACCTCGACGCGACGCGCAGGCTTCTGTCGCTGCTCGGAACCGGCGGTGCCGCGCTGGCTGCGCGCCTGTCGGGGCCGGATGCCGCGACGTGCGTCCGCGATGCGATCGCATGGCTGCTCTCGGGGGAGGCGACCGACGAGATCGCCTCGATCTCGGCCGCGGCCGCGTCCGCCGCATCGGAGGGGTTCGACGCGGAGCTCGCGCTGCTGCGCAGGCTCGCGAGGGACTTCCCGGGCGACGCGGGTCTCGGCGTGGCTCTGCTGATGAACCTCGTGGTCCTCCGTCGCGGGGAGGGGCTGTTCGTGCCGGCCGGAGTGCTCCACGCCTACCAGGAGGGCCTCGGCGTCGAGATCATGGCCGCGAGCGACAACGTTCTGCGCGGCGGCCTGACTTCCAAGCACGTCGACGTGCCCGAACTGCTGCGGGTGCTCGATCCCACCCCGGGGCCCGTGCCTGTGCTGCGGCCCGACATCGCGGGCGGCGTCGCTCGCTTCGCCCCCGACGTGCCGGACTTCGCACTCACGCACGTCACGGTGACGGGTGAGGACGTCGTCCTGCCGATCGGCACGGTCGCGATCGCGCTCGCCACCGCGGGCACCGTGACCGTGCAGGGAGGGCGCACCGGCGAGGACATCGGTCTCCGCCCGGGTCGGGCGGTGCTGGTCACGCAGGACGAGTCGCCGCTCATCGTGGCGGGCGACGGCGAGGTCTTCGTGGCCGAGCCGGGGGCCGGATGGGACTCCGTGTCCGCATCGTGACCGCACGCGACACGCCGACGGCGCGTCGTAAACGTTCAAGCGCGAGGTGAGGCTTTACGATCTGCGACTTGACCCTGGCGAACTACACGGGTGTAATTACTCGTACACGCGGACCAGCGTGGGGGTAAGAGGTGGGAGAGCGAGATGACGGGTTACCGTTCCGGCGTTCCCGACAATTGGTTCGTCGATCCGGTCCAGCTGGGGGTTCCGGGGGTGCGCCGTCCTCTTGAGGGGGAAGACGGCAATCCGCTCGGATGGCAGACCGATGCGCTGTGCGCACAGACAGATCCGGAGGCGTTCTTCCCTGAGAAGGGCGGCTCGACGCGGGACGCGAAGAAGATCTGCACGACGTGCGACGTTCGCGGCGAATGCCTCGAATACGCGCTGCAGAACGACGAGCGCTTCGGGATCTGGGGTGGCCTCAGCGAGCGCGAGCGTCGCAAGCTCAAGCGTCGCGCGAGCTGACTCCGGGGGCATCGCCATGGCGGACGGATGCACGGCATCCGTTCCCGCCCTCAGCGGCGCGTGAGCCGGGCCGGTCATGGTCGGCCGCCTAGGCTGACCACGTCATGCCCGCCCGAGTCCACGCCATCCTCGTCGTGCGCCCCGATGGGCGCACACCGGCCGCACACCACCTGCGGCGCACTCTCGCGGGCCTCGCCGACCAGACCCGGCGCGCGGACGCGCTCACGATCGTGGTGTGCGGCGACGACGAGGGTGTCGCCGCGGTGGCCGCGGCATCCGATGCGGAATCGGTGATCACCGCACCCGCGTCGACGGGCTTCGCCGCGGCGACCGCCATGGCGACGCTCCGGGTCTCGGGCGACGCGGTGTGGATCCTCGCCCAGGACACCGCACCGGAGCCCGAGGCGCTCGCCCGGCTGGTCGGTGCGCTCGAGCTCGGACCCTCGGTGGCGTTCGTGGCTCCGAAGCTGGTGCGCTGGGACGACCGCACCGAGATCGTCTCGCTCGGGGTCAGCATGACCGCGCTCGGGCGGACCGTCGGCCTGGCCGATGACGAGCTGGACCAGGGCCAGCACGATGCGCGGGAGGACGTGCTCGGCGCGGACATCCGCGGCATCCTCGCGCGAACGGATGCATGGCGCGAGCTCGAGGGCATCGACCGCGCGCTGGTGGGTGCCGACGAAGGGCTCGATCTCGGGGTGCGGGCGCGGCTGACCGGCGCTCGGGTCCTGGTGGTCCCGACGGCGCTGGTGGCGGTCTCCGGCGACGGGGTCGCCGGGCTGCCCGCGCCGCTTACGGCCGCGCGCCGACGGCGTCGCGCCTTCGCGTCGCGCACCGCCCAGCTGCATCGCCGCCTGGCGTACGCCGCGCCGCCCGCCGTGCCGTTCCTCTGGCTCGCGATCCTTCCCACCGCGCTCTGGCGGACCGTGCTGCAGATCGTCCGGAAGGAGCCCGGGCTGGTGCTGCCGGAGTGGGGCGCCGCCGCGGTGGCCGTCGTCCGCCTGCCGTCGATCGCGCGCGCACGGGCCCGCATCCGGACGTCCCGCGCCGCCGGATGGCCTCAGCTCGCACCGCTGCGCGTGTCGCAGCGGGAGCTGCGGGAACAGCTCGAGGACGACGCGGACTCCGCAGCGCCCACACGGCGCGGAGACCTCAGGTTCTTCACCGGGGGCGGTGCATGGCTGGTGCTCGGCACCCTTGTCGTGTCCATCGCCGCCTTTCCGGCGCTGGCGGCATGGCCCGTCCTCGGCGGCGGCGGGCTCCAGCCCCTGGCGGCGGACGCCGCGCAGCTCTGGGCGAATGCGGCCTACGGCCTGCGCGCGTCCGGTCTCGACACGATCGGCCCGGCCGATCCGTTCGCGGCGATCCTCGCGCTGCTGGGCACGGCATGGCCGTTCGAGCCGTCGCGCGCGCTGGTGATCCTGTGGCTGCTGGCGCTGCCGCTGTCGGCTCTCGGCGGCTGGTTCGCCGCCACCCGGGTGACGGACCGGTCCCTGCTGCGCTTCGCCGGCGGGGCGATCTGGGCGCTCGCCCCGACTCTCCTCGCGGCTCTGACCCAGGGCCGTCCGAGTGCGGTGATGGCGCACCTCCTGCTCCCGTGGCTCTTCTACGCCGGGTCGGTCGCCCATCGCTCCTGGGTCGCCGCCGGTGCGGCATCCCTGCTCTTCGCCGCCGTCGTGGCGTGCGCGCCGTCCCTGGCGCCCGCGCTCACGATGGTCTGGGCCGGCGCGATCGTGCTGGCGGTCGTGATCCGTCGGGGGCGCGGACTCGCGCGACTGATCTGGGTCGTCGTGCCGGCAGTGCTGCTGGCCGCGCCGGTGGTCTGGCACCAGCTGCGCGCCGGGAACGGGTGGGGCCTGCTCGCCGACCCGGGGGTGACGTGGGCGGGCGCGCAGGCGAGCGCGGATGCCGCGGGCAGGGCGCTGCTGGCCGCCGGCATCCCCACCCCCGACCTGGTCGGCTGGGTCGGGTTGATGCCCGGCCCGACCTGGTGGGTGCCGCTGCTCGCCGCACCCGTCGCCGTGCTCGCGCTCATCGCGCCGCTCACGCAGCGCTGGGCGGCGGGCATCGCGCTCCTGGTCATCACGGCGCTGGGTCTGGCGACCGCGTTCGCCGCCGTCGGCATCTCGGTCGCATTCGCGCAGTCGCTCCCCGTGCCCCTCTGGCCCGGCACCGGTCTGAGCCTGGCCTGGCTCGGCGCTCTGGGCGGAGCCCTCGTCACGCTGGACATCGGCTTGGCGCCGCGCCTCGCGGCGGTGCGGAGCGCCGCCGCCGTCGCGGTGATCCTCGCGCTGGTCGTGCTGGCGGTGCCCGCGCTCACCTCGATGGCGCGGGGGACCTCCCTGTTGACGAACGGGCCGATGAGCACCCTGCCCGCGTACGTGAGCGCGGCGGGCCGGGAGGATCCCGATGTCGGCACGATCGTGATCACGCCTCAGAACGAGGGCGGAACGTCCTCGCGTGTCGTGTGGGGCGGAAGCGAGACGCTGAACGGCCAGGCGACGATCATCTCCTCGCGCACCTCGGGAACAGCATCCGATCAGGAGGTCGCCACGCTCACCGCCAACCTCGTCACCTCGGCGGCGGACGACGTCGTCGGTCAACTGGCAGCGCTCGGCGTGAGCTTCGTGCTGCTGGCGCCCTCCACCCCGCCCGAGTCCGAAGTCGCCCGGGCCTTCCGGCTCTCCGCGGCGACGGCGCTCGATCAGCGCGACGGGCTGGACGCCGTCGGTGAGACGGACAAGGGAGTGCTCTGGCGTGTCACGCAGGACGTGGAGCCGAGACCGGACGCACCCGCTGCCGTGACGGACCTCGCCCGCGGCATCGCTCTCGTGCAGGTCGCCGCGGTGGCCGTGGCACTGCTGCTGGCGATCCCGACGGCGGCGTCGCGGCGGCAGGCGCGCCGCAGTCCGCGCGTGGTCGGGCCGCACTGGCAGGAGGGCCGATGAGCGATCGTCGTGTGTTCCGCTGGGCCACCACGAGCGCGCGCCTGCTCGCGGGCACGCTCGTCGCGGTCGCCTTCGTCGTCGGCGTCGTCACGGCGGTCTCGGTGCCGTGGCCGACCGTGGACCGCGAGCCGGTCGCGATCGCCCAGGCGCCCGCGCCGGCGGCCAGCGTGCTGGTGTGCACAGGGGGACTGCTGGCACTCGGCCGCGAAGCAGAGGATGTCGGCCGCGTCGTGACCGCCGCGCCGCAGACCGTGACCAGCGGGGTGTCCGCGGGCGCCCCGGCGCCGTCCACCTCGCCGCTGGCGCCCCCGACAGCGGACGGAATCGCTCCACCGGTCGCGGTCGTCGCCGAGCCTGCTGATGGCGCGCGGACCGATGTGGCGGCCTCGGGCTCATCCACCGTCAGCGCGGACGACCTCCGCGGGTTCGCCGCCTCCGCGTGCCGGCCCGCTCTCATGGAGTCCTGGCTCGTCGGCGGGTCGGCCGCGACCGGCGCCGCGGACGTGGTGCTGCTCGCCAATCCGGGCACGGTCCCGGCCACGGTGCAGCTCACCGTGTACGGTGCCGGCGGCGCTCAGGTGCCGGCGGGCGGCACCGACGTCGTCGTTCCGCCCGGGGTGCAGATCGTCGTTCCGCTGGCCGGACTGCAGCTGGGAGAGGAGAGTCCGGTGATCCGAGTCACCGCGACCGGCGCGCCGGTGCAGGCTGCACTCCAGGCGAGCATCACCCGGACGCTCCTGCCGGGCGGGGTCGACCAGGTCGGGGCGATCGCGGTCGCCGAGGCGCTCCAGTCGGTCCCAGGCGTGACCGTCACGCAGAATCCGGGCGCGGAGGGCGCGTCGGGTGCCGCGACCCTCGTGCGCGTGCTCTCGCCGAACGCCGACACGACGGCCACGATCACGGCATCTCCCATCGGCGCGTCGCAGCAGGATTCGCCCCCGACGACGGTGCCGCTCGCGGCCGGCGTCCCGACCGAGGTCGAGCTCGGGGGTCTGCCGGTCGGCCAGTACACCATCGAGGTCTCGGCCGGCGCCCCGGTGCTGGCTGCGGTGTGGCAGACCACCGGGTTCGGGGAGGGAGCTGATTTCGCGTGGTACACCGCCGCTCCGGAGGTGTCGGCGCCGAGTCTGTTCGCCGCCCCGCCGGGGCCGGTGCCCGTGCTCACACTGGCGAACCCCACCGATGAGCCGGTGACGGTCGTCGTCGACGCCGTCGACGGGTCGTCCACGGCGCAGGTGACGGTCCCGCCCGGATCGAGCGAGGTCGTCCGCCTGACGGCGCGGACCGTCTACCTGCTGGATGCCGGAGGCGGCAGCATCCGAGCGGGTGTCTCGCAGAGCGGCGACGGCGCGCTCGCGGGCTACCCCGTGTGGTCGTCGGACGCCGCCGCGCAGGAGATCACGGTCTACCCGTGATGGTCAGAAGAATCTGAACCTCTCCGGGCCGAGGTCCCACGGGTCGCGGTCGAGATACTCCGCCGCCGCCCGGAACACGCTGCTCTCGACCATCATGCGCCGATGCAGGTCGTCGTCTCGGTGCAGGTGACTGAGACGCTCGATCGGCAGACGGTAGAGGATGATCCGCTTCTCGTCGGTGAGGGCGCGCCAGCGGGGGATGCCGTCGTCGTCGGCCTCGGGCGGCATGTCGCCGACCTCGAAGCTGACGTCGCGCAGTTCGGGCCATGCCGAGCGGAGGAACTCGGCCGCGGTGCCGACGGCCAGGTCGAACCTGTCGACGCGGGTCTCCAGCGGGGGCAGCGGCGGCCGCACGATGGGGCTGCGCCCCTCGCGGCCGTGACGGCCGTGACGCGTGGGACGACGCGGCGGCGAGGCCGCCTCCCTGCTCCTGCGCCACGCCATGAGTCCCATCCTAGAGACCCGCCTGGCGCCTCGGCGGCGCGGCATCGCGGCGGCAACCCCGCGGCTGGATAGCGTTGGCCCGATGCGCGAAAGACTCTGCTCGAAAGTGGGATGCGCCCGTGAGGCCGTCTCCACGCTGACGTACGACTACCCCGACCAGATGGCGGCCTTGGGCCCCCTCGGCGGCGGCGGCGATCCGCATGCGCACGATCTGTGCGCCATCCACACGGATCGGCTGTCGATGCCGAAAGGGTGGGTCGTCGTCCGCCACGAGACGATCTCGCACCGCTGAGACGCGAGCGCCGGAGGCGCGGAGGTCTGAGAGAATGGCGGGATGAGCACAGATCTGAGCGCCGTCGTCCTCGGCGAGTCCCGCGCTGACGCGCACCGAGCCCTCGAGTACCAGGTCGCCGACCTCTCACTGGCGGAGGCGGGTCGCCACCAGATCCGCCTGGCCGAGAACGAGATGCCCGGCCTCATGGCCCTGCGCGAGGAGTTCGGCCCGACGCAGCCTCTCGCCGGGGCGCGCATCGCCGGCTCGCTGCACATGACCGTGCAGACCGCCGTCCTGATCGAGACCCTCGTCGCGCTCGGCGCGCAGGTCCGCTGGGTCAGCTGCAACATCTTCTCCACCCAGGACGAGGCGGCCGCCGCCGTCGCAGTCGGCCCGACCGGCACGGTCGATGCGCCCGCCGGCGTTCCCGTCTTCGCGTGGAAGGGCGAGACGCTCGAGGAGTACTGGGCCTGCACCGACCGCATCTTCGACTGGTCGGCCGAAGGCTTCGCCGGCCCGAACCTCATCCTCGACGACGGTGGCGACGCGACCATGCTCGTGCACAAGGGAGTGGAGTTCGAGAAGGCCGGGCAGGTGCCCGATGCCGCGCCCGGCGAGTCGGCCGAGTTCCGCATCGTCCTGGACACCCTCCGCGCCAGCCTCGCGCGCGACCCGCAGCGGTTCACCCGACTGGCCGAGGATCTGATCGGCGTGACCGAGGAGACCACGACCGGTGTCCACCGCCTGTACGAGCTCGCGGCATCCGGCGATCTGCTCTTCCCGGGGATCAACGTCAACGACTCGGTGACCAAGTCGAAGTTCGACAACAAGTACGGCATCCGCCACTCGCTGCCCGACGGACTGAACCGCGCAACCGACGTGCTGATGGGCGGCAAGGTCGCCTTCGTCGTCGGATACGGAGACGTCGGCAAGGGCGCGGCCGAGGCGCTGCGCGGTCAGGGTGCACGCGTCATCGTCGGCGAGATCGACCCGATCTGCGCGCTGCAGGCCGCGATGGACGGCTACCAGGTCGCGCGTCTGGAGGCGGTGCTCGGCGACATCGACATCGTCGTGACCGGCACGGGCAACAAGAACGTCGTGACCGTCGAGCACCTGCAGGCGCTCAAGCACCTCGCGATCGTTGCGAACGTCGGCCACTTCGACAATGAGATCGACATGGCCGGCCTCGAGTCGCTGCCCGGTGCGGAGTCGATCGAGATCAAGCCGCAGGTGCACGAATGGCGGATGCCGAACGGTCGCAGCGTGCTCGTGCTGAGCGAAGGCCGCCTGATGAACCTCGGCAACGCCACCGGGCACCCGTCGTTCGTGATGAGCGCCTCCTTCACGAACCAGGTGCTCGCCCAGCTCGAGCTGTTCACCAACATCGAGGCCTACCCGGTCGGCGTCTACACGCTGCCCAAGGCGCTCGACGAGAAGGTCGCGCGGCTGCACCTGGGTGCGCTCGGGGTCGAGCTGACCGAGCTCACCCCCGATCAGGCCGACTACATCGGCGTGCCGGTGGACGGGCCGTACAAGCTCGACCACTACCGCTACTGACGCAGGCCCCGCGGACGGCCGCGTCAGCGCGAAGGAAAGCCGCGCGGAATGCCGGATGCGGTGGCCGTGAGCGCGGTCACGCGCTCCTGCTCGAGCAGCAGCGCGCGCAGCTCTCGATCCCGCCGGACGGCCACGACCGCGCGCAGGAACGTCTCGCCGTCCACGTCGGGGACCGGCGAGACGTGCGCGGCCGTCTCGGCGGCGAGCGAGACGGCCAGCCGCGCCCGAGCGGGCGGCTGCATGGCATCGGCGTTCTGCACGAACTGCGCGATGCGCCGGGAGAGCCGGTCGGGCAGTCGCGCGACGTCGGCGATCGCCGCCCAGGCGGAGAGTACGGGCGGAACGGGCGGTGCCGGAGGGGGCAGCTTGGGCGTGCGCGTGCGCTCGGAGTAGGTCCCCGCCATCAGGTCGCCGAGCCGCTGCGAGCGTGGCGTGAATGCGCCGACGAGGGCTGCGACCGCGCCGAACGTCAGCCAGATCTCGAACACGCCGACCAGAGCGCGGATGAAGGCCTGGCGGAAGCCCGCGGCGCCCCCGTCGGTGCGGACGATACGCCCGCCGACGGCGAGCTTGCCGAGGCTCCTACCGCGCGTCATCGTCTCGACGACCGTCGGGATGACCACCATGACCGTCACCAGGATCGTGACGGTGAGGATCGGGAGCGTCACGACGTCGACGACACTCTGGCCGATGAGCCATGAGGTCACGAGGGCGAACAGGATGAACACGCCGATGCCCAGCAGCACGTCGATCAGCGTGCCGAGCGCGCGAAGGAAGAAGCCGACGGGCTGCACGTCCAGAGCCACCGCTTCGCCGGTGAGCACCTCATCCTGATGGATCTCGATCACCCGGACGGGAGCGGGCGCGGAATCCTGTGCGGGCATGGGTACAGTAAACCAAATGGACCTCGACGCCCTCTCCGCCGCGCGACGCGCGGAGTGGGCCCGGCTGGACGAGCTCAGCCGCAACCGCCGTCTGAGCGGGCCGGAGGTCGACGAGCTCGTGACGCGCTACCGCGCGGCATCCGCTGACCTGGCCGACATCAAGACCTCCGCCGGCCGCACTGCGCAGGGCGACCACGTGTCGACCATGCTCGCGCGCGCGCGCCTGCGCCTGACCGGCGCGCCGGAGAACGTGGCCCGCCAGATCCCGCGGTTCTTCGCCCTGCAGCTGCCTGCGGCGCTCTACCGGGTGAGGTGGACGACCCTCGTGATCGCGGTCGCCTTCATCGCGGTGGTCGCCGTGGTCGCATCCTGGGTCTCCGGCGATCCGGCCCTCGTCGCATCCCTCGGCAGCCGGGCGCAGCTGGAGTACTACGCCGAGAACCAGTTCACCGAGTACTACAGCGAGAACCCCGCGGCGGTGTTCGCGGGGACCGTATGGACGAACAACGCCTGGATCGCCGCGCAGTGCGTGCTGTTCGGCATCACCGGGGTGTGGCCGATCATGGTGCTCGTGCAGAACGCCGTGGGAGTGGGGACGGCCGCGGCGGTGATGCTGGCGTTCGACCGCGGCGACGTCTTCCTGCTGTTCATCCTCCCGCACGGCCTGCTCGAGCTCACGTGCATCTTCGTGGCGGGCGCGGCGGGCCTGCACATCTTCTGGGCGTGGGTCGCGCCGGGACGGCGCTCGCGCGGCGAGGCTCTCGCCGCCGCCGGGCGCTCGCTCGCGACGATAGCGGTCGGCCTCATCATCGCCCTCGCGGTCGCCGGCGCGATCGAGGGGTTCGTCACCGCTCAGCCCTGGCCGTGGCCGGTCAAGATCGGCATCGGCGCGGTCGCCCTCGCGGCGTTCATCTTCTACATGGTCTTCGTCGGGGGGCGCGCGTACCGGCGGGGCGAGACCGGCGACCTCACGGAGTACGAGGCCGGCACCCCGACCCTCGTCGCCGGCTGAGCACCGGGGCGGGGGCGACGAGCTCGGGGGCGACGGGCGGATACGTCGGGCGCACGGGAGAGGGCCGGCCGCCGAAGCGACCGGCCCTCCCGTGAGCGCGTCGGCTCAGGACTTGTTCTGCGTCCCGTCGAACAGGGCGCGGTAGGCGAAGCCGGCGATCAGGGCGCCGACGATCGGGAACACGATGAACAGCCAGACCTGGCTGAACGCGAGCGGGCCGCCGTAGACGGCCGTCGCGATCGAGCGGGCCGGGTTCACCGACGCGTTGTCGATCGGGATGATCGCGAGGTGGATGAGCACGAGGGTCAGACCGATCGCGAGTCCGGCGAAGTTCGACCCGCGGGTGGAGTGGGTCACCCCGAGGATCACGATCACGAACAGGGCGGTGAAGAGCACCTCGACGATGATCGCGGCGCCGATCCCGAAGCCGCCGGGCGAGAGCTCGTCCCAGCCGTTGCTGGCGAATCCGCCGTCCTGGGCTGCGGCGAGCCAGCCGTCGGGCCCGAAGATGCCGATCAGCACGACGAGCGTCGTGGCGATGACACCGCCGATGAGCTGGGCGATGATGTAGGGGATCACGCCCTTCCACGGGAACCGGCCGGCGGCGGCGAGACCCAGCGTGACGGCAGGGTTGAAGTGGCCGCCCGAGATCGGGCCGAACGCGTAGGCACCGGCGATCACGGTGATGCCGACGGCGAGCGAGACGCCGACGAAGCCGACGCCCTTGTTGGCCGCTTCGGTGCCCTCGCCGAAGCCGGCGGCGAAGAGGGCCGTGCTGACCACTCCGAGGACCAGCAGCAGGGTGCCGAACGCCTCGGCGATGAGAGTGGCCGCGGTCGACGGTCCCGCGGGGACGTCTGCGGGGGTGTGGTGCAGCTCAGTGGGCTCGACCGGCTTGTCAGGACGGGGGTCGCTCGTGGCGGGGGCGTGGTCGAGCTCGGTAGGCTCGACGGGCTTCTCAGGACGCGGGTCGCTCATGACTCGAGCCTCCTTCGGTGTCGTAGGGGTGGAATGTCCGCCCTGCGAGAGCCTAGGGCATGCTCAGCATCTTCCCAGGGACCATCCCCGGCAGGGCGCGGATGCCGGAAACACGGCGTCATCCGTGCGCGGGGAGTCGGCGGTCAGAGCCGGCCGGTCGCTTTGAGCTCGAGGTACCGGTCGGCGATCCGAGGAGGGAGCGCTTCGGCATCGGCGGCGATCGCCTCGGCTCCCGCCCGTCCGATCGCGGCGGCGACCTGCGCGGCGTCTCGCTCGCCGCGCTCGACCGCGGCCGCGCGATAGACCGCCGCGGCATCGCGGTGCTCGTCGCCCCCCGGCTCGGCATTCGTCACCGTCCCGACCAGGACGTGCGCCCGACGGGACAGTGCCGGCAGCGAGCCGAGGAAACCGCGTGCGGCCTCAGGGGCGTCCTGTGCGGTGAGCAGCACGACCAGCGAGGGACGCGACGTGAGCGCGCGGATCTGGGCGAATGCGGCGTCCCAGTCGGTGTCGATCAGCTGCGGCTCGACGGGGGCCATCGCGTCCACCAGGGCGGGCAGGAGCGCGGGACCGTCCACGCGGGTGACCCGGGCGCGCGTGACGCGGTCGAACATCAGCAGATGCGTGTGGTCTCCCGCACGGGTGGCGAGGGCTGCCAGCAGCAGGGCGGCCTCCATCGCGGCATCCAGCCGCACCCCGTCGCCCACGCGCGCGGCGGCGGTGCGACCGGTGTCGATCACGATCACGACATGGCGGTCCCGCTCGGGCCGCCAGGTGCGGAGCATCGTCGTTCCGGCACGCGCGGTCGCCCGCCAGTCGATCGAGCGCACGTCGTCGCCGCGCACGTACTCGCGGAGGCTGTCGAACTCGGTGCCCTGCCCCCGCACCTGCACGCTCGTGTTGCCGTCCAGTTCGCGCAGGCGTGCGAGCCGAGAGGGCAGATGCCGGCGCGAGGTGAAGGGCGGCAGCACGCGCAGGACGCCGAGCGACGGGAGTCGCGCCTGCCGTCCGGCCATCCGAAGCGGCCCGTCGGAGCGCACGGCGACGAACTCCGAGCGCAGCTCACCGCGGCGCCGCGGAAGCAGCGGCACGACGAGGCGTCGCCGCTCGCCGCCGGGCAGGTCGATCACGGGCCGGCCCGTCGGCGCGCCCGCGGTCGGCTGCCACCCGTCGCGCACGCGCCCTCGGATCCGGCGCCCGCCGGTGTTCTGCAGCCACAGCTCCGTCTCCACGGCCTGACCCAGCAGCGCGCGTCGCGGGATGCGCCGCTGGACGCGGATGCGGCGCGGATCGGCCGCCGCCGCGGCATCCCCGAGCGCAACCAGTGCGCACAGCGCGATCCACCCGGCCGCAGCGATCCACGCGTCCACGCCGGCGATCGACAGCAGCACGACGGGCGCGGCGCCGAGGGCGACGAGCAGAGGAAGACGGCCGGTGAGGTACATCGTCTAGATGGGCACGCGGGTCTGCTGCAGCACCGAGCCGAGCACGGCGTCCACAGAGACGCCCTCGAGCTCGGCGTCGGGCCTCAGGCGGATGCGGTGGCGCCACGTGGGCACCAGCATCGTCTGCACGTGGTCAGGCGTGATCGCCGGGTAGCCGCCCAGCCACGCCCACGCCTTGGCTGCGGCCAGCAGTGCGGTCGTGGCACGCGGGCTGACGCCCAGCTGCACCGACGGGCTGCGCCGCGTCGCCTGCGCGAGATCGACGACGTAGCCGAGCACGTCGTCGGCGACCGTGACGGATGCCGCGGCCCGCTGCGCGGCGCGGATCTCATCCGCGGTCACCGCCTGGCGCACTCCGGCGGCTGCGAGATTGCGCGGGTCGAAGCCCTCCGCGTGACGACGGAGCACGGCCAGTTCCGCCTCCCGCGCGGGGATCGCGACGATGAGCTTGAGCAGGAAGCGGTCCAGCTGCGCTTCGGGCAGCGTGTAGGTGCCCTCCTGCTCGATCGGGTTCTGCGTCGCCGCGACCATGAACGGGTCGGGGAGCGCCCGCGTCACGCCGTCGGTCGAGACCTGACGCTCCTCCATGGCCTCCAGCAGGGCGGACTGGGTCTTGGGCGGCGTGCGGTTGATCTCGTCCGCCAGCACCACGTTCGTGAAGACCGGACCCTCGCGGAACTCGAACTCGCCCGCGCGCGCGTCGTAGACGAGCGACCCCGACACGTCGCCCGGCATGAGGTCGGGGGTGAACTGGATGCGCTTCGTGTCGAGCCCGAGAGCGTGACTGAAGGACCGCACCAGAAGCGTCTTCGCCACGCCGGGAACACCTTCGAGCAGGACGTGCCCGCGCGCCAGAAGGCCGATCAGCAATCCCGTCACGGTGCCGTCCTGTCCGACGACGGCCTTCCCGACCTCCAGGCGCACGCGATTCATCGCTTCGCGGAGCGCCCTGTCGTCGGGCGCCGCCTGTGCGGCGGCCGCGCCGTGGGGCGGTTCGTTCGGCGTGGGGTCGGTCATCGGGTGTTCCTTTCGGGACGCACGGCCGCATGGACGGCCTCCTCGAGTGCACGCAGCCGCTGGTCGAGCGCGACCAGCTCTGCGTCGGTGTGGGGCAGGTCGTCGATCAGGATGCCGCGCACAGCGCCGCGGTCGATCCCTGTCCGCGCGGCCGCGGCGTCCGCGACCTCCTCGGCGGACGCGGACGGGCCGAGCGCCAGCATCCGTCCGAGGCGTCCGAGTGCGCCGATCCGCAGCTGGTCGGCGGCATGGAGGGCGTCCCGCGCCTGCGCATACAGTCGCGCGCGGCCCTCGGTGGTCTCCGCGGCGCGCACGGTGACCGGGAGCCGCTCCGCCACGAGCGGTCCGAACCGACGACCCCGCCAGATGCCTGCCGCGACGCCGGCCACGAGCAGCAGCGTGATGACCGGGCTCACCCAGGGGGGCGTGAGTTCGCCCAGCGTCGGGTCGCCCGCGGGCAGGTCCGTGTCGGTGATCCCCGGCATGTACCAGACGAGGGTCGGATGCCGCCCCAGGAGATTCACGGCGAGTGCGGCGTTGCCCTCCTCGGCCAGGTGATCGTTGGTGAAGACGGCGCGGCCGTCGATCGCTGCGACGCGGGAGCCGGCCTGTTCGGTCAGCAGGAGCCCGAACCCGCCGCCCGTGGGGTAGCAGGCCGTGGTCTCCCCGCCGGGTCGGTAGATCGCCCCCGGGGCGATGGCACCGGCGCGATCGGCCTCGGCCACTTCGCAGTCCGGATCGACGGCGCCGCCCGGGCCCACTCCGTACGTGGTCGCGCCGGGCAGGAGGATGCGCAGTGTGCGGGCGCGCGGATCGATCAGGACGACATCGTCGGCGGCATCCGTCACCGCCGTGAGCGCGTCATCCGACAGCGCGGGCGCATCGGCGAGGGCGAGGGTCGCCGGGCCGTCGGCGAGGGCGGCTTGCACGGAAGCCCGATCGCGCGCGACGACGACCTCGACGCCGCGCTCCCGCAGGATCTCGGTGAGCGCCCGGGTTCCGGAGGGACCGGCAGACTCCGGGTCGAGGACGTCCCGCTGCGTCCACTCGCCGATGCCGGCGAGCAGGGAGCCGGCGATGCCGACACCGACGAGCACCGCGCCGATCGCCATCCATGCGGCGACCCGGCGACGGCGGCCGGTCGTGGACGGGTCTGATGCGGGGACGGCGGCCGCGTCGGACGCGGCGACGTCGCTCTCGGTGGACGCGGACCCGGTCACGGCGCCCGCCTCACGATGTCGCCCCCGACAGCTCGCCCAGCAGCGGCCGCGCGGCGCTGACGGTCTCGTCCACCGCCGCGATCCGGCGGTAGAGCTCCTCGGTTCCCGGCCGTCGCAGATAGCGGACGTCGTCGAAGGCCGCGGCGGCCGATTCGAGGTCGTCCGCGGAGGCGGGGAAGGCCCGCGCGGCTGCGCGGGCGAAGGCGTGGACCGTGGCGCCCGGTGGAGTGTCGACGGCGCCGCGTTCGACCAGCCCGCGCGCGAGGGCGCGGAAGCGCAGGACGATCGCGGCGTCCCAGTCGCCCTTCACCGCGAGGGAGGCGGCGTCGCGGCGCAGCTCTGCGGCGCTGCGCTGCTCGTCCTCGCCGAAGAGGGGGACGTTCGCCCGCGCCCGGCCGGTAGCGCGCGGGATGCCCCAGACCAGGAACGCCGCCGCGATGACCAGGAAGACGACGATCGCCGCGACGAGCGCGACCCACGGGCCCCACGCGCCGGACAGCTGCGTGCCGAACAGCGACTCGATGAACTCGCCGATCGCCTGGGCGATGCGGTCCAGCGGCGTGGGCTCGGCGGCCGCGTACACCGGATCGGACAGCTCCTGCTCCGCCCATTCGCGCGCCTCGTCGCCGTCCGGGGTCAGCGGCGGCACGGATGCAGCGAGTCGGGCGAGTTCGCCGGCTACGACCACGGCGACTCGGGGTCGACCGCGTCGGCGGATGCGCCGGGCGCCGTCCACCGGTCCGCGGCGGGCGGCACATCGCCCTCGTCGCGAGCGGGCGGCTTGTCGCCGGTGTCGCGGGGCGGCGGCGGGGGCGCACTACGGCGGCGGGGTGGGCTGCGCGGAAGCGGGCGGGTACGTCGGCTGCTGCGGCGGATGAGCCGGGCTGCGGCGCGGGCGAGGTGCGTAGCCGGGCTGGGGTGCGTAGCCGGGCTGGGGTGCGTAGCCGGGCTGGGGTGCGTAGCCGGGCTGGGGCGGGTAACCCTGACCGGGGTACGGGGGTGCGGGATAGCCGGCTCCCGCGGGGTAGACCGGCCGCGGGGCGATGACGCGCCCGATGTTCTCCCGGTAGGGGTCCGCGAGACCGATGCCCCCGGCATCCCGCCGCTCGATGTAGGTGAGCAGATCGATGTCGAGGCCCTCGCGCCGCATGCGGCAGTCGATGTAGATGATCGCCGTGGCCGTCGCCTGCACCACGACCGCCACCGACTGGATGAGCAGGGTCACGACCTGCGTCAGCACGACGGCGACGATGACGCCGATGATGGCGCTCGGATCGGGATCGCCCGTGGGGGCGATGATCGTCGTCAGTCCGGTCGTCAGGAACGAGAAGGGGATGCTGACCACCTGGGCGATCGCGCCGAACACCAGCGAGATGATCACGATGATGCCGAGCGCCGGCCAGAACCGGCCGCGGATGAGCGTCCACGACCGCGCGATCGCCGAGCGGATCGTGGCGTGCTCGAGGATGATCGCCGCCGGCACGAGGAGCAGCTTGGTGGTCAGCCACAGGGTGAACGGGATCGCGGCGAGCAGGACCAGGACCGTGAGCCCCACCGCGACGGGCAGCGCCGCGACGCCGATCGCGATGATTCCGGCCGCGACGACCGCGATGAGCAGGAGCGCGGCGAGCGCGAGCAGGAACGAGTAGCCGATCAGCCGCCAGACCACCGGCTTGACCTGCTGCCACACCGCACGCAGTGTGAGCTTCTCGGCGACGGCGGCGTGCGCCACCTCGGTCACGACGACGCCCTGGACGATCACCGCGAGCGCGCCGGCGGCCAGTCCCAGCACGATGGCGGCGATCGTGGTGAGCGCGATCGACCCGGCCATCACCGCGTCGAACTCGTCGGTGCCGGACTGGAGCGTGTCCAGCCGGGCGAAGGAGGCGATCGCCACCGCTCCGACGCCGAGGAGGACGAGGAGGTAGGCGGCCGTCTGCACGCACAGCGCGAACCCGAGAAGCACGCGCGGGTTCTGGCGGAGGGCGACGAACGAGCGGCCCAGGATCGTGCCGAAGGTGAGTGGTCGGAGCGGGATGATCCCGGGGCGGGATGCCGGCGTCCAGGCCGGATAGGCGGTCACGGATGCCCCTCCTCGTGCAGTCGTCGCCCGTCGGGCTGAGAGTCCCTATCGTGTCACACCGCGCCGCAGCGTCCGCGGTCCCACGGCGCGCGCTCGGCCGGTGTTCGGCGTGCCCACAGCCGCGGTCCACTACTCTGTGGGGAGCGCACGGGGACGCGCGAGAAGCGTCGCGCCCCCGGCCGGACGCAAAGGACGTATCGCGCGAGATGACATCACGCATCCTGGTGGTCGACGATGACACCGCCCTGGCCGAGATGATCGGCATCGTGCTGCGCACGGAGGGGTTCGACACGGTGTTCTGCGCCGACGGTTCACAGGCGGTCGACATCTGGCGCGCCGAGCGTCCCGACCTCATCCTCCTCGACCTGATGCTGCCGGGCATGGACGGCATCGAGATCTGCAATCGGGTCCGGGCGGAGTCCGGGGTGCCGATCATCATGCTGACCGCCCGCACCGACACGGCCGATGTCGTGAAGGGTCTGGAGTCCGGCGCCGACGACTACATCGTCAAGCCTTTCAACCCGAAGGAGCTCGTCGCCCGGATACGCACGCGTCTGCGGCCGGCGTCGCAGCCCGTCAACGAGACGCTGCGCATCGGCGACCTGACCGTCGATGTCGCCGCCCACGAGGTGCGCCGAGACGACGCGCCGATCGCGTTGACACCGCTCGAGTTCGAGCTGCTGGTCGCGCTCGCCTCCAAGCCGCAGCAGGTGTTCTCCCGCGAGATGCTGCTCGAGCAGGTCTGGGGCTACCACTACAAGGCCGACACCCGGCTCGTGAACGTGCACGTCCAGCGTCTGCGCGCGAAGGTCGAACTCGACCCCGACAACCCGAAGATCGTCACGACGGTGCGCGGCGTCGGCTACCGCGCCGGCGCCGTGGTGTGAGGCCAGGATGCCTCCCGCGAGGGCGGTCGCAGCATCCCGCCCACCTCTGACGGCATTGCGGGACTGGCGCTCGTGGCCCGACAGCCTCACGAGCCTGTGGCGGCGCTCCCTGCGCTTCCGCACGATCCTGGTCACCCTCGCGCTCACCGCGCTCGCGATCCTCGTCGCGTGCATCTGGATGGCGCTGGCCATCCAGAACGATCTTTTCCAGGCGCGCAAGGACCAGGTGCTCGCCGACTCCCGCCGCGCGACGGAGGTCGCCCAGACGAGCCTGGACGCCGCCGCCGTCCAGGGCGACAGCATCCAGATCCAGAACCTCTGGCGCGGCGTGCAGGAGACGCTCGCCGAGCAGTCCTCGAGCGACATGATCGCGGCGTTCCGGATCGATCGCGCGCCGTCCCAGCTCGCGCCGCAGAACTTCAACACGCTAGGGCTGACCGAGGACGTCATCACCGCCGGCCTGAGGGAGGCGGTCCAGTCGGACCCGGAGCAGCAGTGGTGGCAGTCCGTCGTGCTGCAGCGCCTGGGGGAGGAGTCGCCCGGCATCATCGTGGGCCAGCAGCTGGAGGTCCCCGACTTCGGCGGCTACGAGCTGTATCTCGCGTACGACCTGGACAGCGCCTCCCAGACCCTCGTCTTCGTGCAGACGACGCTGTGGATCGTCGGCATCTCCCTGGTCCTGCTCATCGGCGCGATCTCGTGGTTCGTCCTGAGGTCGGTCACCATCCCGATCGGCGAGGCCGCCGACACGAGTGCCAAGCTGGCCTCCGGCGAGCTCGGAGTGCGCCTGCCGGTGCGCGGCGAGGACGAGCTGGCGACCCTCGGCCGCTCTTTCAACGCGATGGCCGACAGCATCGAGTCTCAGATCAAGGAGCTGGCCGACCTGTCGCTCGTGCAGCAGCGCTTCGTCTCGGACGTCTCGCACGAGCTGCGGACACCGCTGACGACGATCCGCCTCGCAGCGGACATGATCAACGACCAGCGCGCCGAGTTCGATCCGGCCACCGCACGGGCGGCCGAGCTGCTCAACGCGCAGGTCCAGCGATTCGAGACCCTGCTGACCGACCTTCTCGAGATCAGCCGATACGACGCCGGGTCGGTGCAGCTCGAACTCGAGCCGACGAGCCTCGCGTATCTCGCCGAGGACGTCGTCGGCTCGATGCACCAGCTGGCCGAGCAGCACGGCACGGACATCCGCCTCGTCGCACCGGGAGGATACTCGCCGGTCGAGATGGACCCCCGTCGGGTGCGGCGGGTCGTGCGCAACCTGATCGGCAACGCGATCGAGCACGGCGAGGGGCGGCCCATCGTCGTCACCGTCGACAGCGATCAGCAGGCGGTCGCCCTGGGCGTGCGCGACTACGGTCTCGGCATGAAGCCGAGCGACGTCGAGCGTGTCTTCGACCGGTTCTGGCGCGCCGACCCGTCGCGCACCCGCACGATCGGCGGGACCGGTCTCGGACTGTCGATCGCGCTGGGCGACGCGAAGCTGCACGGCGGCGAGCTCGCCGTCTGGTCGGACCTCGGGCGTGGTTCCAACTTCGTCCTCACGCTGCCGCGGCAGGGCGGCCGACTGACGGCTCCTTCGCCTGTTCCGGTGGATCCCGGCGATGACTCGATCGCCGCGAACGAGGACCTCGGCCTGACCCAGCCGATCCAGGTGCTGACCGGCGACCCGGCGGCCGGCGCCCCCGCCCGCGGGGGCGCGTCGTGAATCGGGGCCTTCGCCCACGCCGCGCGGTGAGGCTTCGGCGCGGCATCCTGTCGACGGCGGCGGTCATCGCGGTGCTGGCGCTCGCCGCGTGCGCCGGCCTGCCCACGAGCTCCCGGGTCAACCCGGGCCTGCGCGTGGGCGAGGATGCCGGGGCGCCGGAGTTCCTCTTCCGACCGGACGAGCCGCAACCCGGCGCGACGCCCGAGCAGATCGTCGATGGATTCATCCGCGCAGGCTCGGGCCCGGGCCCGGCGGCGAACTGGGAGGTCGCGCGGATGTTCCTCGCCCCCTCGATCCGCGAGTCGTGGAAGCCCGAGGCGAGCGTGACGATCGACCTGCCGGACGAACGCCAGCCCGTGTCTCCCAGCGAGGGCGCGGTCGACGTGTCACTCGTGGCGGTCGCGACCGTCGACCACAACGGCGCCTACCAGCCGGATGCCGGCGTGACGCAGCTCTCGTTCCGCCTGGCCCAGCAGGACAACGGCGAGTGGCGCATCACGGAGGCGCCTGACGGGGTCGTGATCGATCGCGACGTCTTCGCCAACGTGTTCCATCGCTACTCGCTCATGTACTTCGACCCCACGTGGCAGTTCCTGGTGCCCGATGTGCGCTGGTTCCCGACGACGAACGCCGCGACCCGAGTCGCCGACGCCCTCATCGACGGCACGCCCAGCGCGTGGCTGGCAGAGTCCGTGCTGAGCGCCTTCCCCGAGAGCGTCTCGCTCGCGCGGCCATCGGTGCCGCTCGAGTCCGGCATCGCTCAGGTGACCCTGAGCGCCGACGCGCTCCTGGTCGAATCCACCACGCTCGACCGCATGCAGACCCAGCTCACGGCGAGCCTGGCCACCGCGGGCGCCTCCGGCGCCGAGATGTCCGTCGCCTCCACGCCACTGGAGGCAGAGCCGGTCTCCACCCGGTCGACGCGCGTGACCGGCCCCCCGCTCGTGCTCACGGACGACGGCTTCGGGTTCCTGGCCGGCGACGAGCTGACCCCCGTGCCGGGCCTGTCGCAGACGATGGAGCTCGTCGCCCCGGTGGCGATCCAGGTCGCGCCCGACCGTGACTTCGCGGCGGTGCGGCTCGTCACCGGCGGTGTCGCGAGGGTCCCCGCGGAGGGCGACATCGCGGTGGTCGATACGCGTGCGAATCTGGTCGACCCGACTGCCGACCCGTTCGGCTTCATCTGGAGCGTGCCGCGCGACCAGCCGACGGCGATCGAGGCGTTCTCCCCGACCGGCGAACGGTCCGCGGTTGCCGACGCCTGGCCCGGGGCGTCGGAGGTCGTCGCCATAGCCGTCTCGCGCGACGGCGCCCGCATCGCGGGATTGCTCGTGACCGGCGGCCGTTCGGAGGTGTGGATCGCCGGGATCGTGCGCGGGACCGATACCCTGCCCGTCCGGATCGGCGAGGCCGTGCCGCTGGGCGCCCTGACCGGCGGCGGCGCCGGACTCGCGTGGATCGACGACACCACCGTCGGCGTGCTGAGCGGGCCGGTGGAAGGTCCGCTGTTCACCGAGCAGCTCGTGGGCGGCCCGGCCACCACCTCGGATGCGCCGCAAGGCGCCGCGTCGGTCGCCGGCGCGACGTCCATCTCGACGGTCCGGCTGCGGACCCAGGACGGGTCGCTGTACGTCAAGCGCGGTGCGAACTGGCAGCGCACCACGAGCGGCATCCTCATCCTCGCCACGCAGCAGGGGTCGCCGCAGTAGCGACTCCTCCCCAGGGTCTCCCGCGGCCGGCCCTGTCCCCCTCGCCGGCCTCTCGGATTCGTCGCGGGCTCCGGCGGGCCACGATGTGCCCATGGGAAGCGCGGAGGGCATCGTCGCGGTGGTACGCGCGGCGCTGGCCGAAGCGCTCGCGCTGGTCGTGCCCGTCACGTGCGCGGGCTGCGACGAGCCCGATGTCGCGCTCTGCGAGGCGTGCGGCATCCTGCTGAACCCGCGGGTGACCCGCAGCCGGATGAGCGACGCGGTCTGGAGCGGACTGGCGTTCGAGGGCGTTCCGGCGCGCGTCGTGCGGGCTGTGAAGGAGGACGGGCGCACGGGTCTCGCGCGCGACCTCGCTCCCGCTCTGCGCGCCGCCGTGGATGCGGCGCTGGCGTCCGCGGTCCCGTCGAGCGACCCGGTCCTGGTCGTGCCGATCCCCACCTCCCGCGCGGCCTACCGGCGGCGGGGATACCGGGTCGTCGAGCTGGTCGCGCGTCGCGCGGGCGTGCACACGACCCGGCTGCTCGTCACCTCGCGAACGACCGCCGACCAGCGCGGCCTCGACCGCGCCGGACGCCGTCGGAACGTCGCCGGATCGCTGCGCGCACGGGGCGCGCAGGGCCGCAGGGTGGTCGTGATCGACGACGTCGTGACGACCGGAGCCACTCTCGAAGAAGCGGTCCGCGCGCTTCGCGCGGGCGGGGCGGAGGTCGTCGGCGCCGCGACGATCGCGGCGACACCCCGCCACGGGCGGCGGAGGTGAATCATCGGAAACTCTCATGTGACTATCGCGTGACACCGGACCACCACCCGACTAGCGTGAGGATGACAAGGCGACTCAGGGTCCGCCCTTGACCGGGTGGACCGGAACAAGGAGGTCAGGGATGGAAACCAGCATCGTCGGCGTGGGAGTGGGTATCACCGATCGCTTCCGCTCGGTCGTCGAAGACAAGGCCGCCCGGATAGAGCACCTTGCACCACGCGCGCAACGCGTGGATATCAAAGTGACCCACCGTGCCTATCACAACGGCCGGATGGAGGACGACACGGTCGAGCTCACGCTGACCGGCAAGGGTCCTCTCGTTCGCGCCGAGGCGACGGATGCCGACAAGTTCGCCGCCCTGGACATGGCGGTGGACAAGCTGTGCGAGCAGCTCCGGCGCGCGAAGGACAAGCGCGTGGACGCCCGCAACCACCCCCGCGGAGCGAAGTTCGAAAAGGGCAGCGGCGCGCTGTCCGGAATCGACGTGCAGCCGGCATCCCTCGATGTCATACGCGCGGTGGCGACCGGGGAGATCCCGATCATCACCGGCAACGAGGAGGAAGCCGGCTACACCCCGGTCGTCATCCGCACGAAGGAGTTCGAGCCCGAGTGGATGGCGGTCGAAGAGGCCGTCGACCGGATGGAGCTGGTCGGCCACGACTTCTTCCTGTTCATCGACGCCCGCACCGACCACCCGAGCGTCGTCTACCGGCGCAAAGGGTGGGACTACGGCGTCATCTCGTTGACGACGCAGACCGCACCGGTGGCCGTCGCGTAGACCAGCCGCACGCACGACGAACGGGATGCCTCAGCCGAGGCATCCCGTTCGCCTTTGTCTGCGCGGGGGCTCAGCGTCCTCTGCGCAAGGCTCAGCCGTCGAAGAAGTCGCCGAGCAGGCTGCCGATCACGAGACCGCCCAGGATGCCGCCCATCCCGTCGCTCATGCCGCCGCGGCGCCCGCCGTACTGCGGACCGCCCCAGCCCGGATCCTGCGGCCGCGATGAGTCGATGTCGCGCTGGGCGAGCTGGAGGGCCTCGCTCGCGAGGGCGCCTGCACGGCGGGCCAGTCCCATCGCGGTCTCGCGGGTGTCCTCGTCGCCCGCGAGCGGCTCGGCGTCGGTGCGGGTGCGCTCGGCCTCCGCCAGGCGGGTCCGCGCGTCGGCGCCGATCCAGCCCCGGTGACCGGCGATCACATTGCGGGCCACCGCGATCTGCCGGTCGGCGTCGTCCAGCGCGTGGCGGACGTGCTGCACGGACGGGATCGGACGCGCGGCGCGCTCCCGGGCGACGGCGATCGCGGCATCCAGCCCCGAATTGGCTTCGCGCAGCTGCGACAGCTCGGCGAACGGATCGGCCTTCTCGCGCGCGGGGGGGAGCGCGGCGAGGGCAGCCTCGAGCGCGGTCACCGCCGCGGTGACGGCGGGCACCTGCGGGGCCTGGCGGGCGGCGACGAGGTCTCCTCGCGAGTCCGCGATGACGTCGGCGAGCGTCGATTCGGCGCGCAGCGCCTCGATCTCGAAGTCCTCGATGCCGTCGATGATCGCGGCCGCCCGGCGGACGGCTTCCGTGGCCGTCTCGAGGGCGAGGTTCGCCTCCTCGCGGCGCCCGGCGTCGCGGCGGCGTGCGGAGACGTCGGCGCTGTGCGCGGCGAAGATCAGCAGCTGCTCGGCTTCGTCGGCCCCCTCGGAGACCTGCCGCAGAGCTGACTCGCTGTAGCGCAGCGCGAGCCGCTCGAGCGTCGAGCGCGCGTGGGGCAGCCGCTCATTGAGTGTGACGATGTCGCCGCGCACCTGCGCGAGGATCTCGGGCGCGCGGCGCACGCGCTCGATGTCCTTCGCGAGTGCGCTCGTGCGGTCATCCAGCAGCTCGTCCGCCCATTCGCAGAGCTGCGCGATGCGAGCGTTGCGGGTACGCAGCTCGTCGGGCGTGTCGGGGATCTCGTCGTGATTGAGCTGGTTGAGGTGGAACGCCTCGCCGAGGTGCGTCCGCACCGCGGTCAATGCGTCGCGCAGCTCCTTCGTCGCTCCCTCGCCGAGTTCGGCGACCGCGAAGTCCAGCTCATCCGTCGTCGTGCGGATGCGCTCGTCCACCGCGACGAGCGCAATCCGTGCCCGTCGGGCGAGCTCGGCATCCTGCGCATCGAGCGCCGCCTGCTCTTCCCGCTTGCGTTTGCCCCACAATCCAGCCATGAGTCGATCCTAGGTTCGCCGGGCGGAGGGAACGCCCGGGTTCGCGGCAGGCGGAGAAGCGTCACCTCGGAACCCCGCGTCGCCGATGTCGACGCGCCCTGAATGCCGTCGACACGCCGGGTCCGAGCGGCAGATGCGGCAAGTGGATGCCGGAGGCCCGCGCGACCGGAACTGCCGGGATGCGGGGGCTCAGCCCTTGTGGCGCGGCTTGCGGGCCGGGCGGTCATCGTCCCGCGCGCGGCGCGGACCGCCGGTGTCGGGCCGCAGCTCGATGAGCTTGCCCGAGATGCGCGTGCCGGCGAGGCGGTCGAGCGTCTCCGGAGGCAGGTCGGCGGGCAGCTCGACGAGCGAGAAGTCGGGACGGATCTGGATCGCACCGAAATCGCCGCGGCTCAGGCCGCCCTCGTTCGCGAGCGCGCCCACGATCTGCCGCGGCTCGACGCGGTGGCGCTTGCCGACCGCGATCCGGTACGTCGCCATCCGGCCGCCCGACGGACGCTGTCGCCGCTCGGGCCGGTCGCCGCCGTCACGGTCGAACCTTCCCGGCCGGTCGCCGCGCTCGCGGTCCTCGAAGCCGCGGCGCTGCTGTTCGGGCTCCGGCTCCAGCAGGAGCGGCGATTCGCCCTGGGCCACCACCGCGAGCGCGGCGGCGACGTCGACTTCGGGCACGTCGTGGTTGCGCACGTAGTGGGCGATCACGTCGCGGAAGCCGTCGATGCGCTCCGACTGCGCGAGGGCAGCGGTGATCCGGTCGTCGAAGCGCGCGAGGCGCGTGACGTTGACGTCGTCGGCCGTGGGCAGCTGCATCTGGGTGAGCGGCTGGCGGGTGGCGCGCTCGATCGCGTTGACGAGCCCGCGCTCGCGCGGGGTCACGAAGCTGATCGCGTCGCCGGAGCGACCGGCGCGTCCGGTGCGGCCGATCCGGTGCACGTACGACTCGGTGTCGGTCGGGATGTCGAAGTTGACCACATGCGAGATGCGCTCGACATCGAGACCGCGCGCGGCGACGTCGGTCGCGACGAGGATGTCGAGCTTCCCCGACTTCAGCTGGTTCACGGTCCGCTCGCGCTGCACCTGGGCGACGTCGCCGTTGATCGCTGCGGCGGAGTAACCGCGAGCGCGCAGCTTCTCGGCGATCTCCTCGGTGACGCTCTTGGTGCGGACGAAGACGATCATGCCCTCGAAGTTCTCCACCTCGAGGATTCGGGTCAGGGCGTCGATCTTCTGGGGGTACGACACGATCAGGTACCGCTGCGCGGTCGTCGCGGAGGTCGTGGTCTTGGTCTTGACCGTGATCTCCTCGGGGTCGTGCAGGTACTGCTGCGACATGCGGCGGATCGCGGCCGGCATGGTCGCCGAGAAGAGCGCGACCTGTTTGGTCGAGGGCGTGTCGGCGAGGATCGTCTCGACGTCCTCGGCGAAGCCCATCTTCAGCATCTCGTCCGCCTCGTCCAGGACGAGGTACTTCAGCTCCGACAGGTCGAGCGTGCCCTTGTCGAGGTGGTCCATGATGCGCCCGGGCGTGCCCACCACGATGTGCACCCCGCGGCGCAGCGCCGACAGCTGCACGCCGTAGCCCTGCCCGCCGTACACCGGCAGGATGTGCACGCCGCGCACGTGCGCGGCGTACTTCTCGAACGCCTCGCACACCTGCAGGGCGAGCTCGCGCGTGGGGGCGAGCACGAGCGCCTGCGGTGTCTTCTGCGAGACGTCGAGGCGGTCCAGGATCGGCAGCGCGAAGGCCGCCGTCTTGCCCGTGCCGGTCTGCGCGAGGCCGACGACGTCGCGCCCGGCCAGCAGGGTCGGGATCGTCGCCGCCTGGATCGCCGACGGGATCTCGTACCCGACGTCGCCGAGCGCCTTGAGCACCGGCTCGCCCAGGCCGAGGTCGGAGAACGTCGTCGCGGCGGGCTCGACGGGAGCCTCGGACGGAACGGGGGCAGCTGCAGAGGTCACGCTTCAGGTTAGTGCGCGGCGCCGAGAGGCGACAGGATGCCGTGGGGTCCGGCATCCGCTCGCTCTCACCTCAGGGCAGCGGGCTCCTTCACCGGGCGACCTCGCCGCGGTCGCTCGGTCGCCAGACCGAGCGCCATCGCGTGCTCCGGATGCCGCGCCAGACGGTCTTCGGTGCGGTCGAGCCACTGCAGCTCGGCTTCGGCCTGCGCGAGCATCGCGTCCACGACCAGGACGCGGGCGAGCTCCTCGGGTCCGTCCGCCGTTCCGGCGTCGACGGTGCGCGCCAGAGCGTCCCGGTGCGCCAGCGAAGCGAGCCGCTGCGTTCGAAGCAGCGATTCCACGTCGACGCCGGGCAGCGTCGCCGCGACCGAGATCTTGATCGCCAGTTCGTCCCGCGTCCGCCGTTCGCGTTCGACGGGGGACGTGAGCCACGCGGAGACCTCGAGCGATCCGGCATCCGTGATCTGGTAGAACACGTGACCCTGCGCGTCGGGGGACCCCTTCGCGACGAGGCCGTCGCGCTCGAGCCGGTCGAGCGTGTTGTAGATCTGACCGACGTTCAGCGACGAGGTGGACCCCGTGCGGCGCTCGAACTCCGTCCGCAGCTGATAGCCGTAGCACGGGCCCTGGTCGAGGATCGCCAGCAGGCTGTGTCGCACCGACATGTCCTCGTCCCTTCGTGGTGCATACCGCGTATGCAGTTGCCGAGTATATGCATACCGGGAAAACGATCCGGGAGGCCGACGCCCGCGTGTCGGTGCGCCCGCTCCCCACTACCCAGCGCACTCCAAGGTCACAGGCGGATAACATGGCGGGGTATGCCTGCGCGCTCGGCGCCGGGCGGCATCGGCGCGGATTGTCGCCGAACTCAGACAGATGGAGATGTTCGTGGCCAACGTTCTCGAGAAACTGCTTCGCGCCGGAGAGGGCCAGAGACTCCGGCGGCTTCAGCAGGTCGTGAAGGCGGTGAACGCCCTCGAAGAGGACTACAAGCACCTCACCGATGAGGAGCTGCGCGGTGAGACCGCCGAGCTGCGCGCCCGGTTCGAGGCCGGCGCGACGCTGGACCAGCTCATGCCGGAGGCGTTCGCCGCCGTCCGGGAAGCCGCCAACCGCACGCTCGGGCAGCGCCCGTACGACGTGCAGATCATGGGCGGCGCCGCCCTGCATCTGGGCAACATCGCAGAGATGAAGACCGGTGAGGGCAAGACGCTCACGGCCGTCTTCGCCGCGTACCTGAACGCGATCGCGGGCAAGGGCGTCCACGTCATCACCGTGAACGACTACCTCGCGTCCTACCAGTCCGAGCTCATGGGCCGCATCTACCGCGCTCTCGGCATGACCACGGGCACGATCGTCGCCGGGCAGACCCCCGACGTGCGACGCCAGCAGTACGAGGCGGACATCACCTATGGAACGAACAACGAGTTCGGGTTCGACTACCTGCGCGACAACATGGCCTGGCGCAAGGAGGACCTCGTGCAGCGCGGTCACTTCTACGCGATCGTCGACGAGGTCGACTCGATCCTCATCGACGAGGCGCGGACGCCGCTGATCATCTCGGGTCCCTCCTCCGGCGAGGCGAATCGCTGGTTCGTCGAGTTCGCGAAGATCGCCAAGACGCTCGAGGCGGGGGTGGACTACGAGGTCGACGAGAAGAAGCGCACGATCGGCGTGCTCGAGCCCGGCATCGAGAAGGTCGAGGACTACCTCGGCATCGACAACCTGTACGAATCGGCCAACACTCCGCTCATCTCGTTCCTGAACAACTCGATCAAGGCGCTGGCGCTGTTCAAGCGCGACGCGGACTACGTCGTGATGAACGACGAGGTCATGATCGTCGACGAGCACACCGGCCGCATCCTGGTCGGCCGCCGCTACAACGAGGGAATCCACCAGGCGATCGAGGCGAAGGAGGCGGTGCCGGTCAAGGCCGAGAACCAGACCCTCGCCACGGTGACCCTGCAGAACTACTTCCGCCTGTACGAGAAGCTCTCGGGCATGACCGGAACCGCCGAGACCGAAGCGGCCGAGTTCATGTCCACCTACCAGCTGGGCGTCGTGCAGATCCCGACGAACAAGCCGATGATCCGCAAGGACCAGTCGGACCTCGTCTACAAGAACGAGCAGGCGAAGTTCGACCAGGTCGTCGAGGACATCGTCAAGCGCCACGCGGACGGCCAGCCGGTGCTGGTGGGCACCGTGAGCGTCGAGAAGAGCGAGTACCTCTCGCGGCTGCTGGCGAAGAAGGGCATCAAGCACGAGGTGCTCAACGCCAAGAACCACGCTCGCGAAGCCGAGATCGTCGCCCGCGCCGGGCGCCTCGGCGCGGTGACGGTCGCCACGAACATGGCAGGTCGCGGCACCGACATCATGCTCGGCGGCAACGCCGAGTTCCTCGCGGTCCAGGAGATGAAGGCCAAGGGCCTGGATCCGATCGAGACTCCCGAGGACTACGAAGCCGAGTGGGATGCCGTGTACCAGGGCACCCGCGACCGCGTCGCCGAGGAGGCCACCAAGGTCGTCGAGGCCGGCGGGCTGTATGTCCTGGGCACGGAGCGCCACGAGTCCCGCCGCATCGACAACCAGCTGCGCGGACGCTCGGGGCGTCAGGGCGACCCCGGCGAGAGCCGCTTCTACCTGTCGCTGACCGACGACCTCATGCGGCTCTTCCAGTCCGGCGCGGCAGAGGCGATCCTCTCGCGCACGAACTTCCCCGATGACGTCGCGATCGAATCGAACATGGTCAGCCGCGCGATCAAGAGCGCGCAGTCCCAGGTCGAGGGCCGCAACGCCGAGATCCGCAAGAACGTCCTCAAGTACGACGACGTCCTGAACCGGCAGCGCGAGGCGATCTACTCCGACCGCCGGCACATGCTGCAGGGCGACGACATCGCCGACCGCGTGCAGCACTTCATCGAGGATGCGATCAACGCCGTCATCGACGACCACACCGGCAGCGGTCATACCGAGAGCTGGGACTTCGACGCGCTCTGGACCGAGCTGAAGACGCTCTATCCGGTGAGCGTCACGATCGACGAGGTCGTCTCCGAGGCGGGCACCAAGGGCCGCATCACAGCCGACGGACTCAAGCGCGAGATCCTCTCGGACGCGATGATCGCCTACGCCAAGCGCGAAGAGTCGCTCGGCGCCGCGGCGACACGGGAGCTCGAGCGCCGTGTCGTCCTTCAGGTGCTCGATCGCCGCTGGCGCGACCACCTGTACGAGATGGACTACCTCAAGGACGGCATCGGCCTGCGGGCGATGGCCCAGCGCGATCCGCTCATCGAGTACCAGCGCGAGGGCTACCAGATGTTCCAGGCGATGATGGGGCAGATCAAGGAGGAGTCGGTCGGCTACCTCTACAACCTCGAGGTCGAGGTGCGCCGTCCCGCCGAAGGCGAGGACGCGCCCGCTGAGGTCGAGGCGAAGGGCCTCGGCGCGACGCCGGTCGAAGGCCAGCGGCTGCAGTACTCGGCTGCGAACGACGCCGGCGAGGTCGAGGTGCGCAACGACCGAGGTCAGGTGCAGCAGGCGGCCACCAGCCGTCTGCGCCAGGCCGCGGCATCCGCTGCCCCGGCGGCCGCGCCGGTCGCCGAGGCTCCGCGGGGTGCCTTCGGTCAGCGCACCGAGGCGCCCCCGGCCCCCGCTGCGGCTCCGCAGAACCGGGCTCAGCGCCGGGCTGCCGACAAGCGGAAGTAGCGGCCTACCGCGTACCCCAGTCGTAGGACTGCTTGCGCAGCCCGAGGTAGACGAAGGTCTCGGACGAGATGACGCCGGGCAGCGGCCGGATGCGGCTGTTGAGCAGTTCGACGAGATCGTCGTCTGATTCGCAGACGACTTCGGCCAGGATGTCGAAGCTCCTGATCGCCATCGCCGCGACGCTCGTCCTCCAGGTCGTCTCGCCGCGGCGGGCGAGCCGTCTCAAGCGCTGAGGTCCGCGGATCAGCCACCTCCGGTCCAGACGCCGGCGATTGGCCGCGTCGAGTGCGCACTATCCTGATCCGATGAGCCCCCTCCGCCCTCTCGACCAGTCGAGCAAGCTCAAGGACGTCCTGTACGAGATCCGCGGCCAGGCGCTCGTCGAGGCGGACCGGCTCGAGAACGAGGGCCACACGATCCTCAAACTCAACACGGGCAACCCGGCCGTGTTCGGGTTCGACGCGCCGTTCCAGATCGTCCGCGACATGATCGAGGCGGTGCCGCAGGCCCACGGCTACAGCGACAGCCGCGGCATCATCTCGGCCCGTCGAGCGGTCGTCTACCGCTACGAGCAGGATCCGACGTTCCCGCCGTTCGGCCCGGACGACGTGTATCTGGGAAACGGCGTGTCGGAGCTGATCACCATGGTGATGCAGGCGCTGCTCGACGAGGGAGATGAGGTCCTCATCCCGGCGCCGGACTACCCGCTGTGGACGGCCATGACGAGCCTCGGCGGCGGAACCCCGGTGCACTACCACGCCGACGAGCAGAACGCATGGCAGCCTGACCTCGAGGACATCCGCGCCCGGGTGACGCCGCGTACGAAGGCGATCGTCGTGATCAACCCGAACAACCCCACCGGCGCGGTCTATTCTCGCGAGATCCTCGAGGGCATCGCCGACATCGCGCGGGAGAATTCGCTGCTCGTGCTCTCGGATGAGATCTACGACCGCATCCTCTTCGACGGCGCGCACCACATCCCGATGGCCTCCGTCGCGCCCGACCTGCTCGTGCTCACCTTCAACGGACTCTCAAAGACGTACCGGGTGGCCGGCTACCGCTCCGGCTGGCTCGTCATCACCGGCCCCAAGGACCATGCCCGTGGCTTCATCGAGGGCATCACCCTGCTGGCCTCCACCCGCCTGTGCCCGAACGTGCCGGCCCAGCACGCCGTGCAGGCCGCGCTGTCGGGGGTGCAGTCGATCGACGCACTGATTGCGCCGGCAGGGCGCCTGCATGAGCAGCGGGATGCGGCCTGGGAGGCGCTCGAGGCGATTCCGGGCGTGAGCTGCGTCAAGCCCGAGGGTGCGCTCTACGCGTTCCCGCGACTCGATCCCGACGTGTACGAGATCCGCGACGATGCGAAGCTGGTCTACGACTTCCTCGTCGCCGAGCACGTCCTGCTCGTGCAGGGCACGGGATTCAACTGGCCGACCCCCGATCACTTGCGCATCGTCACGCTGCCGGAGGCGCGCGTGCTCTCCGAGGCCATCGAGCGGCTGGGCAACTTCCTCTCGTCCTACCGCCAGTAGGCCGCCGTCAAGCCCGTTCCGTCGCGGCGCGCCCGGTCGTATCGTGGCGCCATGACGATCGAACTGAACAAGCCGGCTCTTCGGCACGCTCGCGCTCTCGTCCGCGACGGGAAGATCGTGCGGGACGGGCAGGGAGACTGGTCGGAGGCACAGCCCACACCCGACGAGGAGAACTCCTTCATCGAGCGCGACGGCTGGACCGAGTACGCGCACTGGCACATGGGCATCGACAAGAGCGCGGACCGGGAGACGAAGGATGCGTATTCGTTCCCGTTCGGCGACTTCCGCAAGGTGCATCGCTCGGGGGTGATCGCGGGGGAGGTCCGCGCCGCACAATTCGACCACACCGAGATCCGCGACGCGCTCAAGAAGCTCCTGGAGCTCATCGACGACGAGTGACCGTCGGCTCCCGGCGAGGGGATGACGAGCGGACCGACCACGACGCTGGGGACGGCCCGCCGTCGGTCAGAGGAGCGCGAGCGACGTCGTGCGCCAGCGGCCGTCCATCCCCTCGAGCCGCAGCGCGACCGAGCGCGTGCGCGCAGGACCCTGCACGACGACGACCGCCTCGACGACGCCGTCGGCGGGGGAGGAGTGCCGCACCGAGAGCAGCGTGTGCACCGGGCGGATGGCGGGCACGCCGCGTGCGCTTCGGGCCCGTGCGGCCAGGTTCGCGCGCGTCATCAGCTTGCGATAGGCATCCTCGGTGAGCCAGCGGGCGAGCTGATCCACCTCGCGCACTCCGGCGAAGACCTCGAGCACGCCGCGCGTGATGTTGCGCAGGAAGGGCTCGGGATCGGGGAGCTGCGTGGAGGGGGTCCGCTGCGGTGCGAAGAAGTCGGAGAGATCGCGTGCATCGACGGGTGCGGCGGAGGTGCGAGGGGTGCGCGAAGGCGACGTTGCCATGGGTGCCAATCTCGACGGGGGGATGTCCTGCGCAAAATTACAACATGCGGCAATCTCCCAGGAAAGTCGGCGGAGCACCTGTGGAGAACTTCTCATCGACTCGTGACGAAGTGCCCTAACCTCGGCTGGTGCGCTGGGATCGCTTCTTCGACGACCTCGAAGGTCAGCTCGCCTCCGAGTGGGAGGCCGAGCGCGCGGCGCTCGACACCGAAGCGGAACGACTGCGCCTCTCGCGCGTCGCGCTCCGCGAGCGCCTCGCCCTGCTCGAAGACCGCGATCGCAACGCTGCGCTTCCCTCGTTCGAGATCGTGGACGGCACCGTGCTCTCCGCCGAGGTGACCGGCGTCGGAGCGGACTGGGTGGCGCTGGAGGGCGCGCGGTCGGTCGCCCTTCTCCTTCCGTTCACGGCGATCACCGCGATCGGGATGCCGCACGCCGACGTGCTGCGCAGTGCACGCCCCGCCGCCGCGAGATCGTCGCTCGCCGACCGGATGACCTTCGGATTCGTCGTGCGCGACATGGTGCGCCGCCGCGTCGCCGTGACGGTCCATCTGACGCACGGACGGATGCTGACCGGCACGATCGACCGCGCCGGCGCGGATCACCTCGACCTGGCGCTCCACGAGCCCGGATCGCCGCGTCGTGCGAGCGAGGTAACGGGGTATCGGCTCGTCCCCTTCACCGCCGTGGCGTGGATCCGGCTGGACTCCGGAGCGCTGCTGCTCTGACGCGTGTGCCCGGGCGCCGCGACCCTCTGTTCAGTCCGGGTTGCGGACTGCGCCGGTGCCCCACAGCTCGGGGAAGCTCGCCTCGTTGGATTGGCGCCAGAGTGCCATCCGGCGCGCCTCCTCCGCCTGTTCGTCGAGGTACTCCGCGACGCTCGCCTCCTCGATCCGCCATCGGGCGGGCGACCCAACGCGCATCCCGCGGAGACGGCGAGACTCGACGAGCGCCATGACCTCGTCGACGGAGACGCCGAGCACTTCGGCCACCTGAGCCAGTGCCAGCAGACGCACGTCGGACGTCGGGATCTCGGGCATGCCCCCATTATGGGCGCAGACCGCAGGGGTCGGCCGGGTGCCGCCGGCGCTGTGGATAACCGCGGCGCCTCTTCGGCGGTCTGGGCGACGATGGTGTGATGACCGCAATCGACACCGCCCGCCCCCGGTCTCGCGCCTTCTGGGGCGACGTCCGATTCTTCCTCGGCATCCTGCTGGTGGTCGCCTCGGTCGCCGGCGTGTGGTTCGTGGTCGCGGCGTCCCGTCAGACCGTGCCGGCCTTCGCAGCGAGCCGCACGATCGTGCCGGGCGAGGCGATCTCGAACGACGACGTGCGGCTCGTCGATGTGTCGCTCGGCCAGCTCGGTGATGCCTACCTCGATCCCGACGCCCTCGCGGACGGGCTGGTGGCGACACGCACGATCGAGTCCGGCGAACTGGTTCCGCACAGCGCGGTCGGCGACGCCTCGGCCGTCCGGACGACGAGCGTGGTGCTGCGCAGCGCCGTGGACGTGCCAGGCTCCGTGGGAGCCGGCTCGACCGTCGAGGTCTGGGCCGCCCCGCTGATCGAGCGCGGAAGCTACGACGTGCCCCGCATCCTGGTCGCCGACGCGACGGTCGTCTCCGTGACGCGGGACGACTCGATGATCGGCGGCGGGTCCGCGTCGCTCGAGGTCGTGATCCCGCGCGCGGATGTCGCGGCGACACTGGCCGCGATGGCCGACGGGTCCGCGCTGTCCATCGTCCCTGCGTCCGGTGCGACGCCGTGAGGGTTCTCGTCGCGGTGAACGAACCGCACGGCAGCGACCTGGGCCGCGGTCTCGAGGCGGAGGGTGTCGCGGTCGTGGCGGTGGTGGCGGCATCCGCACTCGCCAAGGCGGCGGATGCCGCCGCGATCCGCGGGTCCGACGGCACCGCGGACATGCTCGCCGACGCCGATGCGGTCGTGCTCGAAACCACCCGCGCCACGATCGATGCGGCGGTCGTCGCAGCGTGCGACCGGCGCGCAGTGCGGATCGTGCCGCTCAGCGCCGCGCCCTCCGACGACCGGGTCGCCGAGACGTTCGGTCTCGAGCCGGCGCTGCCGCTGGACATCGAGGCCTGGCAGTTGGCGGAGCACCTCACCGCCCCGGCCGGCCTGCGTCCGAAGAGCGCGGCGCCCGATGCCCGCCCCGCTGCCCCGTCGTCGCCGCGGCTGATCGCGGTATGGGGGCCGGCAGGCTCGCCCGGGCGCTCCACCGTCGCGATCGAGCTCGCGGTCGAGCTGTCACGCGGCGGCCGCCACGTCGGGCTGGTGGATGCCGACTCCCACGCCCCGTCGATCGCCCTGGCGCTCGGTCTCGCCGACGAGGCACCGGGGTTCGCGGCGGCCTGCCGGCAGGCCGAGCTCGGCGGACTCGACTCCCGCGAGCTGACGCGGATCAGCGCTCCTCTCGGGACGACGGGCGTAGACGTCCTGACCGGCCTGAACCGCCCGTCGCGCTGGCCGGAGCTGAGCGGCTCGCGGGTCGCGGCCGCTCTGAGCGCGTGCCGCGAATGGGCGGACTACACCGTGGTCGACGTCGCGGCGTCCCTGGAGCGGGACGAGGAGATCGTCAGCGACCTCGACGGACCGCGCCGCAACGCCGCCACTCTCGCCGCACTCCGCAGCGCGGACCTCGTGGTGGCTGTCGCCGCCGCCGATCCGCTCGGGATATCGCGCTTCCTGCGCGCGCACTCCGAGCTGCGCGCGACGATCGGCGCGACGCCGATCGCGGTCGTCGCGAACCGCCTGCGGCCCGGCGCGCTCGGCATCGACGCGCGCGGCCAGGTGCGCCGCACGCTCGATCGGTTCGGCGGAGTCGCCGACGTCTGGTTCGTGCCGACGGATCCGCGCGCGGCGGATGCGGCCCTCCTCGCCGCCCGCCCGATCGCGGACATCGCCCCGCGGTCGCCCATCACTCTGGCGCTGCGCCGGTTCGTGGGTGAGGCCGTGGCCCCGGCCGCAGGCGAGCGGCGCAGCATCCGTCGGTCCTCCCGCCGGCGCCTGCCCGAGCCCGCCGTCCCGTGATCGGAGCGCATCCCGCCGCGTCTAGGCTTGAGGGGTGTCGACGCTCAGCGATCTCGTCTACGCCCAGGGTCGGTCGAGTGAAGCCGACGTCGAGTGGCTGCACCGTCTCGCCGGAGACGGCCAGCTGCTGGCCGATCTCGCATTCGCCGACATCGTCATCTGGGTGCCCACCGAGGACGACTCGTTCGTGGCCGTCGCGCACACGCGACCCGGCGGCGCGGCGACGCTCTTCTATCGCGACATCGTCGGCGACCGCGTGCGGCCGCAGTGGCGCACGCAGGTGCGCGAGGCGTTCCAGAGCGCGCGCATCGTGGACTCCGCGTCGCCGGACTGGTTCGAGGAGACGCCCACCCGCGTCCGCGCCGTTCCGATCGTGCGGTCGCGCAACGCCGAGCAGGCGCTCACGATCGGCGTCCTGACGCGGCACACCAACCTCGGCGAGACCCGCACACCGTCCCGGCAGCAGATCACGTTCAACGACTGCGCGGACGACCTGTTCGGGATGATCGCCTCCGGCGACTTCCCCGATCTCTCCGCGCCGACCGCACCGCGCCGCGGGGCTCCCCGCGCCTCCGACGGTCTCATCCGCCTCGACGTGGACGGAATCACCACCTTCGCGAGCCCGAACGCCCTCTCGGCGTTCAACCGCATGGGCTTCGACGAAGAGCTGGAGGGCGAGTCCCTGAGTGAGGTCACCACGCGCATCCTGCCCGCCAAGCGCCAGTTCGACGAGTCGCTGCCGCTCGTGGTGAGCGGTCGCGCACCCTGGCGCACCGACATCGAAGCGCGGGGAGTCACGGTGTCGCTGCGGACCATTCCGCTCCGCGACCGCGGCAACCGCATCGGCGCGATCGTGCTGTGCCGCGATGTGACGGAGCTGCGTCACCAGGAGCAGGAGCTCATCACCAAGGATGCGACCATCCGCGAGATCCACCACCGGGTCAAGAACAACCTGCAGACGGTCGCCTCCCTGCTGCGCATCCAGGCCCGGCGGTCGCACTCCGACGAAGCCCGCGAGGCGCTCACCCAGGCCATGCGGCGCGTCGCGGCGATCGCGGTCGTGCACGACACCCTCTCGGAGGGGCTGTCTCAGACCGTCGACTTCGACAACGTCTTCGACCGGGTGCTCAAGCTCGTGGCCGAAGTGGCCGCCGCGCCCAACACACGCGCGCGTACGCGCTCCTCGGGCACCTTCGGCACCCTGCCGAGCGAGTACGCGACGCCGCTGGCCCTCGCGCTGACCGAACTCGTCACCAACGCGGTCGAGCACGGCCTGGCCGGCCAGGAAGGCGACGTCGAGATCATCGCCGAGCGCGGGAAGCACAATCTCGCCGTGCGCGTGCGCGACACGGGCTCCGGCCTGCCGGAGGGTCAGGTCGGCCGGGGACTGGGCACGCAGATCGTGCGCACGCTGATCCAGGGCGAACTGGGCGGCACGATCGACTGGCACACGCTCATGGGCAGCGGCACCGAAGTGACGATCGACATACCGATGCGCTACATCGAGCGCGAGTCGGGATAGGCGCTGCGGGCCGGACGCGGCACGAAGCGGGCTCGGGTCAGGAGGCGCGGCGGGCGCGGGCCGCGCGCCGCTTCAGGGCGCGACGCTCGTCCTCGGACAGTCCGCCCCACACGCCGGAGTCCTGGCCGGTCTCGAGGGCGTACTGCAGGCAGATCTCCGTCACGGTGCAGCGAGCGCAGACCGACTTGGCCTTCTCGATCTGATCGACGGCCGGTCCGGTGTTCCCCACGGGGAAGAACAGTTCGGGGTCGACGGTCAGGCACGCGGCCTTATCGCGCCAGTCCATGGTGGTGCTCCTTGATGATGATCGGGTGGTTCCGGGCCCGGATTCGGGTCCGATACCCTGTGGGAGATGCGAGTTCTGCTCGCCCCACCTCGCTGTGGGAGCACACTGCTCTGATAATCGTCCCACAGGGGTGGGTGCGAATCAAGGGTCCACCGCTCCGATATGTGCGGTCTTGCTGAGCATTCGCTCCACGGCATGGCGGGAACTGACAACCCCTCGACAGCGCGACAAAGGATTCGTGGCGGATGCGCACACACACGGCTGGCCGGCTCGCGGCCGCCCTCCTGGCCCTCGAAGGCCTGGCTATCGTGGCACTGGTGATCTGGCAGGTTGCCGCCCTCGTCGCCGGTGACACCGAGTCGATCGAAACCGCGATCGCCCTCGTCGTCCTCACCGCGGTCGGCGCCGCCGGCGTCCTCGCCTTCGCGGTCGCGACCTGGCGAGGGCTGTCGTGGGGCCGCTCGGGGGGGATCGTCACGCAGCTGCTGATCCTCGCCGTCGCGCTGGGCGCCGTGACGGGCGCGTACGCCGACACGGGCACCGGCCTTCTCCTGGCGCTGCCGGCGCTGGTCACCCTCGTGCTGCTGGTGATCTCGGTGCGTGCGGCCGGGCGGTCAGCGCGGGACGCCGCATCCCCGTAGGAATGCGCGCGGCCGCCTCGATCAGGCGGGGTCGACGCCGAGGAGCTTACGCACCCGAGCGACGTGACCCGTCGCCTTCACGTTGTACATCGCCTCCTGGATGCGGCCCTCCGGGTCGATCACGAAGGTCGAGCGGATGACGCCCTCGTAGGTCTTGCCGTAGTTCGTCTTCTCGCCCCACGTGCCGTAGGCGTTCAACGCGTCGTGGCCGGGGTCGCTGAGCAGGTCGTACGTCAGCCCGTCCCGCTCGCGGAAGCGGCGGAGCTTCTCGGGCTGATCGGGCGAGATGCCGAGCACGGTGTAGCCGGCGGCCTGCAGCGGCGCGAGGCTGTCGCGGAAATCGCATGCCTCCGTCGTGCACCCGGGGGTCATCGCCTCGGGGTAGAAGAACAGCACGACGCCCGTGCCGCGCAGGTCGGCGAGGGAGACCGCCTTCTCATCCTGATCGAGAAGCGTGAAATCGGGGGCGGGGGATCCGGGTTGGAGGACGACTGAGCTCATCGCTCCAGGATAGGGCGGTCGGGCGGTCGCCTCAGGGCTTGTCGCCGAACGTCAGCAGCAGCCGCTGCAGGGAGTCCAGGCGCGCCTCGCCGTTCGGTCCGAGGCGGCCCTCCGCGGCGGCCTCGACGATCGCGCAGTCCGGCGCATCGGGAAGGTGCGTGCAGCCACGCGGGCAGTCCTCCGCGATCTGCGCGAGCTCGGTGAAGGCGCCGAGGATGTGGGCCGGATCCACATGACCGAGTCCGAACGAGCGCACACCCGGGGTGTCGATCACCCATCCGTTGCCGGCCTCTCCGCGGTAGCGCAGCGACACGGTCGAGGAGGACGTGTGGCGTCCGCGGCCCGTGACGACGTTCACGTGCCCGGTCGCGCGCATCGCGCTCGGGACGAGGGCGTTCACGAGGGTCGACTTGCCGACCCCCGAGTGGCCGACGAAGACCGTGGAGTGCCCGCTCAGCTGTGCGCCGATGCGCTCGAGGGGCATCTCCTCCTGCGCGCTGGTGAACACCTCGAGATCGAGGCCCTCGAAGTGCGAGAGGAACTCGCCCGGGTCGGCCAGGTCGGTCTTGGTGACCACGAGCAGGGGGCGCACCCCGGCGTCCAGCGCCGCGACGAGATAGCGGTCGACGAGACGTTCCCGCGGCTCCGGATCGGCCGCGGCCACGACGATGAGCATCTGATCGGCGTTCGCCACGATGATCCGCTCGACCTGGTCGGTGTCGTCGGCTGACCTGCGCAGCAGGGACGTGCGCTCCTCGATGCCGATGATGCGCGCGAGGGAGCCCTCCGCGCCGGATCGGTCGCCGACGATCCGCGCGCGGTCGCCGGTGACGATGGGCATGCGGCGCAGCTCGCGCGCGCGTGTGGCGAGCACGCGACGCTCGTCCGGACCGTCCTCATCCGCCAGCACGGTGTAGCGGCCGCGGTCGACTCCGAGGACCCGGGCGATCTCGGCATCCGCGTGCGCCGGCCGGCGCTTGGTCCGCGGTCGATTGGCCTTCGGATTCGGGCGCGCCCGGAGCGTCGTCTCGTCGAACTCCGGCTCGTCGTCGTCGTCGTCTTCGAGCCAGCTCACTGTCGCCGGACCACGTCAGGAGGCCAGGTTGTGCAACGGCTCGGAGCGTGCGTCGTCGGGGGAGCCGGCGAGCATCTCCTGCCACAGCTGCGGGAACTCGGGCATCGTCTTGGCGGTGGTGCTGATGTCATCGACCTCGACCCCCTCGACGGCCAGGCCGATCAGCGCTCCCGTGGTTGCGAGCCGGTGATCGTGGTGTGCACGCCACAGTCCGCCGTGCAGCGGGCGCGGGATGATGCGGATGCCGTCCGCGAGCTCGTGCGCCTCGCCGCCCAGTGCGCGCAGTTCGCTGACCAGCGCCGCGATGCGGTCGGTCTCGTGCCCGCGGATGTGCCCGATGCCGTAGAACGTGCTCTCCGAGTCCGCGAACGCCGCGAGGGCGACCAGGGTCGGGGTGAGCTCGCCGGCGGCCGACAGATCGAGATGGATGCCGCCGATCGCGGGGCCCGCGGTGACGGTCAGCGCTCCGCCGCGGCGCACGGCGCGCGCCCCCATCAGCGGGAGGATCTCGGTCAGCATGGCGCCCGGCTGAGTGGAGTGCGCCGGCCAGCCGGTCACCGAGACGGAGCCGCCGGCGATCATGGCCGCCGCCAGGAACGGTGCGGCGTTGGAGAGGTCCGGCTCGATCGCGACGTCCTTCGCCCGGACGGCTCCGGCCGGGACGACCCACTCGCCCGGCGCGGGGCGCTCCACGTGGACGCCGCGGTGTCCGAGCGCCTCGATCGTCATGTCGATGTGCGGCATGCTGGGCAGGCGCTCGCCGCGATGGATGAGATGCAGTCCGACGTCGAACCGCGGGGCGGCCAGCAGCAGACCCGAGACGAACTGACTGGACGCGCTGGCATCGACCACGACCTCGCCGCCGCGCACGTGGCCGTGCCCGCGCACCGTGAACGGCAGGGCCCAATGGCCGCCGTCGTCGATGTCGACGCCGACGTCGCGCAGCGCCTTGATCATGGTGCCCATCGGCCGGTGCAGCGCACTCTCGTGCGCGGTGATCGTGACGTCGCCGCGGGCGAAGCCCGCCAGTCCCGCGACGAAGCGCATCACGGTGCCGGCCTGGCCGCAGTCGACCACGGTGGAGCCCTGCAGCGGCCAGACGGGCGTCACGACGAGATCGTCGCCGTACCGCCCGGCGCCCGGACTCCGCTCGATGCCGACTCCCAGAGTGCGCAGCGCCTCGACCATCCGCACCGAGTCGTCGGAGTGCAGAGGGGCGGCGAGGCGGGTCGGCCCGTCGGCGAGGGCGGCCAGGATCAGCTCGCGATTCGTCAACGATTTCGAGCCGGGAACGGTCACCGTCGCGCGCAGCGGACCGCCCGCCGTCGGCGCGGCCCACCGGCCGCGTAGGGCCGGTGCAGAATCCTGGGAATACCGTGCGCCTGTCATCGGGTTCTACCCTACTGAACCGCCGCCTACAACCCGCTGAAGTGGAGCCGGATGATCGCCACACTCGATCGCCCCGACGTGGACGACCTCACCGAGGCCGTCCGGGCGTGGGACCCCTCCGCCGTAGACTGGCGGGTGATGAACGACGAGGCAGATGCCGCCACCGACGCACGCACGCAGTTCGAAGTGCAGGCGCTTCCCTTCATGGATCAGCTCTACGCCGCCGCGATGCGCATGACGCGCAATCCCGCGGATGCCGCGGACCTGGTGCAGGAGACCTTCGTCAAGGCGTTCGCGTCGTGGGGGACCTTCACGCAGGGCACCAACCTGAAGGCGTGGCTGTACCGCATCCTGACGAACACCTACATCAACATCTATCGCAAGAAGCAGCGTGAGCCCTATCAGGGGACGATCGACGAGCTCGAGGACTGGCAGCTCGGCGGCGCGGAGTCCACGACGGCGACCAGCAGTCGATCGGCCGAGGCGGAGGCGATCGACCGGATGCCCGCGTCGGTCGTGAAGGACGCGCTGCAGGCGATCCCCGAGGACTTCCGGCTGGCGGTGTACCTCGCCGACGTCGAGGGCTTCGCCTATCAGGAGATCGCCGACATCATGAAGACACCGATCGGCACGGTCATGAGCCGCCTGCACCGTGGCAGGCGCATGCTCCGTGACCTGCTGGCGGACTATGCGGCCGAGCGCGGAATCAGCGCGGCCGCCACAGGGGGCACGAAATGACCGATTGCGGCTGTGAGAAGGCGCGGCGCGACCTCGAGGAGTACCTGCGTCACGAGGTGTGCAAGACATCGCAGACAGACATCGCCGAGCATCTCGAGAACTGCGCGAGCTGCTCGGACGAGGCGCTGGTCTCGCGGACGCTGACCGAGGTGGTCGCGCGCGCATGCAAGGAGACGGCTCCCGAGCAGCTGCGCGACCAGGTGCTCGAGCGGCTGCGGGCCGTTCAGGCCACCCACTGACCGACGACGTCCGCGGCTACGGGGTGAAGACGCTCAGTGCCGCCGGCGCCGCTTCGATCGTGAGCGGCAGCGGGCCGATCGGGTCGCCGTCCGCATACGCCGTCACCCCCGGGGAGGACAGCCGCACCGAGCGGACCAGGTGCGTCGAGACCTCCGGGACGCTCGTGTGCGTCCCCCGGTACACGCGGGGCAGCAGTCGCAGCAGGCGCGCCCGACCCGCCGGTCGAACCAGGACGACATCCAGCAGCCCGTCGGAGATGTCGGCGTCCGGACAGATCGGGATGCCGCCGCCGTAGTGGCTGCCGTTCCCGACGGTCGCCATCACCAGGTCGCCGGAGATGCGGTTCCGCGCGCCGCCCGGGAGCACGAGGTCGACGTCGTACGGGATTCCGGCGAGCGTCGCGAACTCGATCAGGATCGCGATGTTGTAGCGCGATCCGCCGCGCGGCCAGCGCATCGCGTTGGCCCGGTCGTTGACGCGGGAATCGAAGCCGCTCGCCAGCACGGTGCCGAAGTACACCGTGCTCCCGTCGTCTCGGATGACACGGGCCAGATCGATGCGCCGCGTTCGGCCGCCGATGATGGCGTCCGCCGCCGCCTCCGGATGCAGTTCGCGCAGGCCCAGCGCGGTGGCCATGTCGTTGCCGGTGCCCGCCGGGATGATGCCGAGCGGGATGCCGCTGCCGGCGAGTTCCTGGATCGCCAGATGCACCGTTCCGTCGCCGCCCGCGACGGCAACGGCGTCCGTTCCCAGGCCGATCGCGGTGCGCAGGAGTTCGCTCGACTCGGCCGCGCTGCCGCCGCTCAGGATCGTGGTCCGCACGCCGTGTGCGCGCAGGCGCTCCGCGGCCCGCATCGCGGAGCCGGTGTGCGCACCCCCGCGGGCGGCGGGGTTGACCAGCAGGGTGAGGTTCATCCGGCCTTCCGCGGCGGTGCGGCGACGAGGGGCGGGACCAGCACGCCCGGATTCATGATGCCGTGCGGATCGAGCGTGTCCTTGACGGCACGCAGCACGGCGACGCCGAGCGGGCCGATCTCGGCTTCGAGATATGGGCGGTGGTCCCGTCCCACCGCGTGGTGATGCGTGATCGTGCCACCGGCGCCGCCGATCGCGCGGGAGGCGGCATCCTTCGCCCGTCCCCACTGCGCGACCGGATCGGTGGTGAGCGCCGCCACGACCGTGAAGTAGAGCGAGGCTCCCGCGGGGTAGACGTGCGAGATGTGGCACAGCACGATGGGCTTCGTGCGTTCCGCGGTGAGCGCATCGGTCAGCGCCGCGGTCACCGCGGACTTGAGCGCGTCGAGATTCGCCCAGGTGGTCGCCGTCTCCAGCGTCTCGGCGAGCACACCGATGTCCAGCAGCGTGTCCCGCAGCGCCGGGGACGCGAACCGCCCACGCTCCCAGGAGCGCGCAGGCTCCTCACCGCGCGAGGCTCCGCCGTGACGCCGGAGGACGGCGTCCGTCTCGGCGAGTGCCGCGTCGGACTCCGCCGCGTCCGAGCCCTCGAACGTCGCCACCGCGAGGCAGCCCCGCGCGCGGGTGAGGTGCCCGCCCATCAGCGCGTTCACGCGCGTCTCGCTCGCGTCGCTCAGTCGCAGCACGGTGGGGCGGATGCCGCGCTGCGTGAGCTCGCGCAGTCCCGCCGCCCCCGCCGCGAAGTCGGGGAAGGTCCACGCGCCGTACGCCGTCGCCGCGGGCAGCGGCCGGATGCGCACGGTGACGTCGGTGATCACGCCGAAGGCGCCCTCCGACCCGAGGAACAGTTCGCGCAGATCCGGTCCGGCCGCGCTCGCCGGGGCCCGCCCGAGCCGCAGCTCGCCGACCGGGGTCGCGATGCGCAGGGCGTGGACGAGGTCGTCGAAGCGGCCGTACCCGCGCGATGCCTGGCCGCTCGAGCGCGTCGCGGCGTAGCCGCCGATCGAGGCGTACTCGAAGCTCTGCGGGAAGTGGCCGAGCGTGTAGCCGCGGGCGCCCAGCAGCTCCTCCGCCTGCGGACCGGTGGTGCCGGCGCCGAAAGTGGCCAGCAGCGAGACCTCGTCCAGATCCCACAGACCGGCCGTGCGCGCGAGGTCGAGGGCGATGACGCGCGTGTGCGATCCGGCCTGCGGTTCGAGGCCGCCCACGACGCTCGTCCCGCCGCCGAACGGCACGACGGCGATGCCGCGCTCGTCGCAGATCCGCAGCAGTTCGAGCGTCTCTGCGTGCGAGGCCGGCGCGACGACGGCGTCCGGCGCGGCCTGCGGGTCGTCGAGGCGGCGCGCGAGGAGGTCGGGCGTGCTCTTGCCGCCGAGGTGGAGTGACCTCACGTCGTCATCGGCCGTGACGTTCTCGCCGCCCGTGACGGCCGCCAGAGCGCGCAGGTCGGCCGGTTCGAGACGCGAGACCGTGAGGTCGGGCACAGACCGCCGCGGCACCGGGTGCGGCCGTCCGGGGAGGATCGTGGCGACGAGCGCCTTCGCACCGGGAGGAAGCTTCGCGGGCTCGTTCCCCCAGGCATCCCACGCGGAACGGGCGCGCGGGCGCGGAACGGCCATCGACGGGTCCGGAGGGGGCGGCGGCGCATCCATCGCGACAGTATGACACATTCTGTATGGTTGTCTCATGGCGGAGGAAGACACCCGGACCGCACTTCTGGACGCGGCGCTCGAAGAGGTGCTCGCCCACGGGATCCGAAAGACGACCGCCTCCGACATCGCGCGCCGGGGCGGAGTCTCTCGGCAGACCCTGTACCGCTACTGGCCCGACGTGCAGGCGCTGCTGGCCGCGCTCGTGACGCGCGAGCTGTTCGCCGTCATCCCGGGGGGTGAACCGGCGTCCTCGCTCGACGAGTTCGCGGCGGGCCTGGTCGAGACGGCCGACCGCATCCGCGCGCTGCCGCTGCTGGACCGGCTGCGCGACACCGACCCCGAGCTGTTCGCCCGGTACATCCTCGAACGGCTCGGCACGAGTCAGCGCGGCATCCATCGCGACATCGCCGCGCGCATCGCCGACGGGCAGGTCAGAGGCTATCTGCGGCCCGGCGAGCCCACCGAGCTCGCCGCGATGCTGCTGCTGATCGCGCAGTCGGCGGTGCAGTCCGCGCCGCTCGTTGCGGAGTGGCTGCAGGGCGAGGCGTGGAGGCGGGAGCTGCGCGTCGCGGTCGTGGGGTACCTCCGTCCGGACGGAGCGAGGCCATGAGCCGCATCGTCGGCAGGCAACCGCACTCGACCGCGCTCCATGCGGGCCGGCGGTCCCGAGAGCTCGCCGCGCTCGGCGACGATCCTGCCGTCGACGTCCTGGTCATCGGCGGCGGCATCACCGGCGTGGGTCTGGCACTGGAGGCAGCGAGCCGCGGTCTGCGCACCGTGCTCGTGGAGCGCCGGGATCTGGCGCACGGCACCAGCCGATGGAGTTCGAAGCTCGTGCACGGCGGCCTGCGCTATCTCGCGACGGGGCAGTTCGGCATCGCGCACGAGAGCGCGTCGGAGCGGCATCTGCTCATGACGCGCATCGCTCCGCATCTGACGCGTCAGCTCGCGCAGGTGATGCCGCTCTACGCACCCGGGCATATGACGCGGGGGGCATACGTCGGCGTCGGGTTCGGACTGGGGGACGGGCTGCGCCGTCTCGTCGGCACGCCGGACGCCGTGCTTCGGGCGCCGGGGCCGATCGGGCGCGATCAGACGCTGCGCCTGGCTCCCGCGGTGCGTGCGGAGGGGCTGCGCGGCGGGATGCGGGGCTGGGACGGTCAGCTGATCGACGACGCGCGCCTCGTCGTGGCCGTCGCCCGCACGGCCGCAGGCCACGGTGCGTCCATCCTCACTCGGGTGGAGGCGGTCGACGTTCGCGGGGACGGCGCCCTCCTCCGCGACGTGCTGACGGGTCAGGAGCTCCAGGTCGGAGCACGCGCGGTCCTCAGCGCCACGGGGGTGTGGGCGGGCGAAGTCGACCCGGACGTCCACCTGCGGCCCAGTCGCGGAACCCACCTGGTGGTCGAGTCCGCGCGTCTGGGCGGGTCGGAGGTCTCCCTCACCGTTCCCGTCCCCGGATCGAGCAGCCGCTTCGTCTTCACGGTGCCCGCCCCGCACGGCCGGTCCTACATCGGCATCACCGACGTCCCGGCCGACGGCCCGCTTCCCGACGTGCCGCACGCGAGCGAGCCCGAGATCGACCTTCTGCTGGAGACGGTGAACACCGTGATGCAGCGCCCGCTCGGCCGGTCCGACATCCTCGCGACGTTCGCGGGCCTGCGCCCGCTGCTCACCCGGGCCCCCGACGGTGATCCCGCCGACGGAGAGACGAGCGACCTGTCGCGCCGGCACGCGATCCTGGAATCGTCGACGGGCGTGCTGAGCGTCGTCGGCGGCAAGCTCACGACCTATCGTCGGATGGCCGAGGACGGGGTGGATGCGGCCGTCGCCCGGCGATTCGGGCGGCGCGAGGTGGCGGCATCCGTCACGCGATCGCTGCCGCTCGTCGGCGGCTGGCCGCGCGAGCGGTCGGCGGAGATCGCCGCGGCGCCCCGTCTGCTGCGCCGGTACGGGGCGGAGGCACCTTTCGTGGCCGCCCTGCCGGACGGCCCGGCGGCCGCCCGCGGGGTGACCGCGCAGGAGCTGCGCTGGGGTGTCGCCGTCGAGGGAGCGCTCGACGTGGACGATCTGCTCGACCGGCGCACGCGGCTGGGCCTGGTCGCGGCGGACCGCGAGGCCTCGATGGATGCCGCCGCGACGGCGTTCGAGCGCTGACCCCGGCGCTGTCGGGCATGCTCGCTAGGGTGGGTCGCATGCCCGCGAACGACTGGAAGAACGCCCCCGCCGACCGCGCTGCCGCCGAGGCCGTCGCGGCCGCCGGCCTCGAGTACCGCCTGGTGGACACCGCGGACGCAGCGGTGTTCGACCCGTATTTCCAGGCCGAGATGCGGGGCTTCCTCGCCGGCGAGCAGAGCGCCGAGCAGATCGGCGGAGCTCGCGACGGCCTCGCGTTCCGCCGCTTCGCCGGCGTCTACGACCCCGGGTCGCTCGACCTCCTCCAGCCCGTGGGCACCGTCAACTCGTGGGTCACCGAGATGACGCTCCCCGGGGGCGGCGTGATCCCGATGTGGGCGATCAGCGGCGTCACGGTCGCCCCGACGCATCGGCGCAAGGGCATCGCGCGCGCGATGCTCGAGGGGGAGCTGCGCACCGCCGCCGACGCCGGCATCGCGCTCGCGGGGCTGACCGTCTCGGAGGCCACCATCTACGGGCGCTTCGGCTTCTCACCGGCCACGTACGCGACCGACTGGAAGATCGAGACCAAGCGGGCGGCATGGGTCGGACCGCGTCCGGACGGACGCCTGGACTTCGTCTCGCGCGACACGGTGCCCGAGCAGCTGGCTGAGCTGCACGATCGCGTCCGCACGACCCGGCCCGGAGAGATCGAGGCGTGGCCCGGGCTGTGGCGGCGCATGTCGGGCATGGCACCGGGACAGGAGGGCGGTGGAAAGCTGCGCGCGGTCCGGTATGCGGATGCCGGCGGCACCACCCGCGGGATCGCCGTGTACCGGCTCTCCGACGAGGGCTCGGATTTCACCAAGCACGAGCTCGAGCTGAACTACCTGCTGAGCGAGACCGCCGACGCATACGCCGCGCTCTGGCGGTTCGTCCTCGAGCACGACCTGGTGGCGGTGGTGAAGGCGTCGCTGCGCTCGGTCGACGAGCCGCTGCGGTGGATGATCGCAGATCAGCGCGGCGCGAAGGTCGAGACCGGCGAGCACGGCTGGCTGCGCATCCTGGATGTGCCCGCCGTTCTCACGGCGCGGGCGTACGCGGCGCCCGGTGCGATCACCCTGAGGGTCACGGACCACCTCGGTTTCGCGGAGGGGACCTGGCGCCTCGCGGCCGGGGAATCCGGCGCGGCGGAGGTGGTCGAGGCGGACGGACCGGCCGACGTGACGCTGAGCGTGTCAGCCCTGTCGTCGATCCTGCTCGGCGGTGTGCGCGCCGCCACCCTGCGCGAGGCGGGTCTGATCACGGCCGACGAGAGTGCTGTGCGGTCGCTGGACAGCCTCTTCGCATCGACGCGGGCGCCGTACCTGAGCCTCTGGTACTGAGCGGGTCGCAGCATCCGCTCGTTCCGTCGGCTGCTAGAGCGTGAGCGCCTTCTTGATGATCTCGGCCTGCTCGGTCGCGTGCACCTTCGGCGAGCCCGTCGCCGTCGAGGCCGCGGACTTCCGTGAGATGCGGCGGATCGTGCGTCCGTGCAGGTGCTTGACGACCTCGAGCGCGATGAACGGCCAGGCTCCCTGGTTCTCGGGCTCGTCCTGAACCCAGAACAGCTTGGCATCCGGATAGCTGTCCAGCACCGCGTTGAGCTCTTCGATCGGCGCCGGGTAGTACTGCTCCAGCCGAACGAGGGCGATCTCGGGATTCGGGTTCTTGTCGAGCTCGGTCTTGAGGTCCCAGTGGATCTTGCCGGCGTGAAGAAGGACCCGCTTGACGGCGGACCGGTCGAGATCCCGCTCGTCATCCAGCACCGCCTCGAACCGCCCGGTGAGGAAGTCCTCGACCCGACTCGTCGCTCCGCGCAGACGGAGCATCGCCTTCGGGGTGAACACGATGAGCGGGCGGCGCGGCCGCATGTACGCCTGACGCCGCAGCAGGTGGAAGTACGACGCCGGCGTCGACGGGCGCGCGACAGTCATGTTGTCCTGCGCGCACATCTGCAGGTAGCGCTCGATGCGCGCCGACGAGTGGTCGGGCCCCTGGCCCTCGTAGCCGTGGGGGAGCAGCATGACGACGCTCGACTGCTGGCTCCACTTCTGCTCGGCCGACGAGATGAACTCGTCGATGACCGACTGGGCGCCGTTCGCGAAGTCGCCGAACTGCGCCTCCCACAGCACGAGCGCGTCGGCACGTTCGACCGAGTAGCCGTACTCGAACGCGAGGGCGGCGTACTCGCTGAGCAGCGAGTCGTAGACCCAGAATCGACCCTGGTTCTCGCTCAGGTTCGCGAGGGGGATCCACTCCTGGCCGTTCGCGCGGTCGTGGAGCACGGAGTGGCGCTGCACGAACGTCCCCCGCCGCGAGTCCTGCCCGGCGAGGCGGACCGGCGTGCCCTCGAGCAGCAGCGAGCCGAAGGCCAGCAGCTCGGAGAAGCCCCAGTCGATCCCGCCGTTGCGGCTCATGTCGAGCCGCTTCTCGAGCAGCTGCTGCAGCTTGCCGTGGACAGTGAAGCCCTCGGGCTTGTTGACGAACGCCTCGCCGATCTTCCGCACGATCTCGCGCGACACGCCCGTCGTCTCGGGCGAGCCGACGGCGGGTTCGACCGGAGCCTCTTCGACAACCGGCGACGTGCCCGTCTCTGCCGCATGCGTCTCGGCGAAGGCGATCTCGAGCCCGTTCTGGAAGTCGCGCTTGGCCTGCTCGTACTCCTCCTCGGTGATGTCACCGCGGCCGACGAGAGCCTCGACGTACAGGCGGCGCACGGAGCGCTTCGCCTCGATGAGGTTCGTCATGAGCGGCTGCGTCATCGAGGGGTCGTCTCCCTCGTTGTGGCCGCGTCGGCGGTAGCAGACCAGGTCGATGACGACATCGCGGTGCCAGCGCTGGCGGTAGGCGAACGCGAGCTGCGAGACGCGCACGACGGCCTCGGGGTCGTCGCCGTTCACGTGGAAGATGGGTGCCTGGATGGTCTTGGCCACGTCCGTCGCGTACACCGAGCTGCGTGCGTCCTGGGGCACGGTCGTGAAGCCGACCTGGTTGTTCACGACCACGTGGATCGTTCCGCCCGTGCGATACCCGCGCAGCTGCGACATCTGCAGCGTCTCGACCACGACGCCCTGTCCGGCGAAGGCCGCGTCTCCGTGCACGAGGATGGGCAGCCACGAGAAGGTGCCGATCGGCTTGCGGTCCTGCTTGGCGCGGACGATGCCTTCGAGCACGCCGTCCACGGTCTCGAGGTGCGACGGGTTGGCGGCGAGGTAGACGGGGAGCTCCTCGCCCCGATCGTCGACGAACGTGCCCTCGGTGCCGAGGTGGTACTTGACATCGCCCGACCCGCTCTTGCTGCCGATCGCGACGGAGCCCTCGAACTCGCGGAACACCTGACCGTAGGTCTTGCCGGCGATGTTGGTGAGCACGTTCAGGCGTCCGCGGTGGGCCATGCCGATCGCGGTGCCGTCGAGGCCGGCTTCGGCGGCACCCTGGAGGATCTCGTCCAGCAGCGGGATGAGCGATTCGCCGCCCTCGAGGCTGAAGCGCTTCTGCCCGACGTACTTGGTCTGCAGGAAGGTCTCGAACGCCTCGGCCTCGTTGAGCTTGCTGAGGATGCGCAGCTGCTCGTCGTGCCCGGGCTTCTGGTACTTCATCTCGACGTTCTCCTGGAACCAGAGACGCTGCGCCGGATCCTGGATGTGCATGTACTCGATGCCGATCGTCCGGCAGTACGAGTCGCGCAGGACGCCGAGGATCTCGCGCAGCTTCATCTGGCGGCGGCCGCCGAAGCCGCCCGTGACGAACTCGCGGTCGAGGTCCCAGAACGTCAGGCCGTGCTGCTCGATTTCGAGGTCGGGGTGGGTGCGCTGCACATACTCGAGCGGATCGATGTCGGCCATGAGGTGCCCGCGGACGCGGAACGAGTTGATGAGCTCCTGCACGCGCGCCGTCTTGTCGACCCGCTCGGCGAGGTCGACGTTGATGTCGTTGCCCCAGTGGATGGGTGCGTAGGGGATCCGCAGCGCGGCGAAGATGTCCTCGTAGAAGTTGCGCTGGCCGATGAGCAGCTCGTGCACCTTCTTGAGGAACTCGCCCGAGCCCGCACCCTGGATCACCCGGTGGTCGTAGGTGCTCGTGAGCGTGATCGTCTTGCCGATCGCGAGCTCGTTGAGGGTCTTCTCGCTCGCTCCTTGGAACTCGGCCGGGTACTCGAGGGCGCCGGCGCCGATGATGCAGCCCTGCCCCTTCATGAGCCGCGGCACGGAGTGCACGGTGCCGATGCCGCCCGGATTGGTCAGCGATATGGTCGTGCCCTGGAAGTCGGCCGCGGTGAGCTTGTTGCTGCGGGCGCGGGTGATGAGGTCCTCGTAGGAGGCCAGGTACTCGCTGAAGGTCAGCATGTCGGCGCGCTTGAGGCTCGGCACCAGGAGGGCCCGGGTGCCGTCCGGCCGCGGCAGGTCGATCGCGATGCCGAGGTTGACGTGCGCGGGAGCGACGACGGAGGGCTTGCCGTCGATCTCCGCGTAGAACACGTTCTGGCTGGGGAACTCTTTGAGCGTGCGGATCAGCGCCCACCCGATCAGGTGGGTGAAGCTGATCTTGCCGCCGCGCGTCCGGGACATGTGATTGTTGATGACGATGCGGTTGTCGATCATCAGCTTGGCCGGGATGGTGCGCACGCTCGTCGCGGTCGGGACCGTGAGCGACTCGTCCATGTTGACGGCGAGGGCCTTGGTCATGCCCTTCAGGACGGTGACCTTGTCGTCCTCGGGGTTCTCCGCGCTCGCCGACGGGGCGACCGCAGGAGCCTGAGCCGGGATCGGCTGCGGGGCGGCGGGCCGGGCGGTGGTCCGCGCGACGGGCTGGGCCCCTATGACGGGGACGGGTGCGGTGACCGGGTGGTGCGACTCGGGCGACTGCGCGCTCGGCGGGGCGCCCTCGGTCGCGGACTGAGTCGGCGCCGGCGGAGTGGGAGCCGCCGGAGCCGTGGGTGCAGCGGCCGCCGTCGGGGCAGCGACGGCCGGTGCGGGGGCGGCCGGAGCCGGAGCCGCCGGCGCAGGTGCCGGTGTTGCCGGTGCGGCTGCCTGATCTGCCGGTGCCGCGGCGGGCGGGGGTGCTGTGGGCGCTGCATCGGATGCGGTCGTGTCGACCGGCTGATAGGCCTCGAGGATGGGCCACCAGGCCTTGTCGACCGAGTTCTTATCGACTTTGTATTGCTCGTAGAGCTCGTCGACGAGCCATTCGTTGGCTCCGAACTCGCCTTCGCTCGACACTCCGACGCCCGTGACCTGGCTCGACACGCTCGATCGCCTGCTTTCGTGAGGACTGTAGGAGCGTGCGGAGCCGGTTCCACGGCCCCCACGCACGACTGTTAAGCCTAACCCAGTCTGGTCCGCCGTCGCGGGGGAGCGAAAGGCCGCCCCGAGCACAATTGGGCATCGTTATCCGTACAGAAAGAGTCACTAACCTTTCGAGCATGGAATTCTACGGTGAGCAGCCCGACGTCGACCTGACGTACTCGGACGTCTTCCTGGTTCCACGGCACTCGTCGATCACGAGCCGCCTGGACGTGGATCTGTCTCCCGGAGACGGGACCAACGCGACGATTCCGCTGGTCTCGGCCAACATGAACTCGGTCACGGGCGCGCGGCTGGCCGCGACCCTGGCGCGCCGCGGCGGGCTGGGCGTACTGCCCCAGGACATGCCGCTGCAGGAGCTCGACGCGGCCATCCGCTGGGTGAAAGCCCAGCCCGTGCGATGGGACACGCCGCTCGTCCTCCCACCGGAGGCGACCGTCGCGGATGCCGCGCGCCTGCTTCCCGCCACCGAAGGCCACGGCATCGTCGTGTCGGATGCGTCGCCCGGCCACCTCAACATCGACGCCGTGCTCGGTGTCGTGCCGGCGATGCGACTGGGAACGGCGCTGCAGGATGCGCGCCTGGGCGACCTGGCGCGCGGGCGGACGGCGTCCATCGACGCCGACGACGTCGAGAGCGCCCGTCACGCGTTCGATCTCATCGTGGCCGCCGGAGCCGAGACCGTGTGCGTTCTGCACCACGGCTTCGTGGTCGGCACCCTCTCGCGCCGGAGCGCGCTGCGCTCCACCCTCTACCGTCCGGCCGTCGACGCGTCCGGGCGCCTGAGCGTCGCAGCGGCGGTCGGCATCAACGGCGACGTCGCCTCGAAGGCGCGGGCCCTCGCCGCCGCGGGCGTGGACGTGCTGGTCGTGGACACGGCACACGGACACCAGGAGGGGATGCTCGCCGCCCTTCGCACCGTCTCGGACCTCGGACTCGGCATCCCGATCGCGGCCGGCAACATCGTGACCGCCGAGGGCGTCAACGATCTGGTGCGCTCGGGCGCCGACATCCTCAAGGTGGGCGTCGGCCCGGGCGCGATGTGCACCACCCGCATGATGACCGCCGTGGGGCGTCCGCAGTTCTCCGCGGTGCTGGAGACCGCCGAGGCGGCGCGGATGCTGGGGGCGCACGTGTGGGCGGACGGCGGGGTGCGCTACCCCCGCGACGTCGCTCTCGCGCTCGCGGCGGGAGCGGCATCCGTCATGATCGGCTCGTGGTTCGCCGGGACGATCGAGGCGCCGGGCGAACTGCAGGTCGACGGCGCCGGACGCGCGTTCAAGGAATCGTGGGGCATGGCGTCGACGAAGGCCGTGCACGACCGGTTCGGCAGGCTGGATCCGTACGAACTCGCCCGCAAGGAGCTGTTCGCCGAGGGGATCTCGTCGTCGAAGATCTATCTCGACCCGCTGCGCCCCGGTCTCGAGGACCTCGTCGACATGATCACGTCGGGCGTGCGCTCCTCGTTCAGCTACGCGGGCGCCGGTTCGGTCGCCGAGTTCCGCGACCGCGCCCGGGTCGGTCTGCAGTCCGCGGCCGGCTACGAGGAGGGCAAGGCGCTGCCGGTCAGCTGGTAGCCGCTGCGTCTTCCGCCGACCGCTACTCACAGTGGCGACTGCGCCTGAGGGTGCATGCGCTCTCGCCAGGGTGAGTAGCGCTCGACGATGAATCAGGCCCGCGGGACGCCGGCGCGGCGGAGTTTCGCGGCCAGTTGCCACGGGTTCGCCAGGTCCTCGGCATCCCATCGGACAACTCCGAACCCTGCGGCGCGGAGGCGATCCTCGCGGCGCTTCTCCCTCCAGAGGACTTGCTCGGGGCTCAGGCCGCCAGCGAGGTCTTGGTCGAAGTACTTTCCTTTCCCGTCGTACTCGCCGAGCGTTCGGCACTCCTCCCATCCGAAGTCCGCTCTCCCAGCCAGGCCCTCCTCGTCGAAGACCTCGAACTGGAGTTCCGGTACGGCAAAGCCCAGTTCGGCGATCACGACCCGGCTCTCCGACTCCTTGGGGCTCTCGGCTCGCCCGTCGGCGAATGCCGCGACCGCCTCGATCCGCAGAACGCCCCGGCGCGAATTGTCGTCGCGCCGCCGCGCGACCTGCTGCATGAGCTCCTCCATCACCAGCGGAGCGGACCGGCGCGCATTCATTGCCGCGTCCGCGACGGCAACTGCGGACGCGCGCGGCAGCGTGGCCGCAAGGTCGGCGACCGTCCGCGCGACGTTCGTGACGCGGAGGCCGTTCACCACCGTGACCTCGTCTGGCCGAAGGATGATGGCGTGCCGACGCACCACTCCACTCGAGCGTCCTCCGTTGGACGGGGGCACGATGACGTGAACGCGGCGAGCGCCCGCGAGCGAAACGGGCAATCCGTGAACGAGCGCAGCCGACTCGTGGGAGACGACACCTCCGACCGTCCAGGTCAAGGCGACCGCGACGATCCTGAGCAGCTGCTGGCGCTGCGTCGTCAGCGCACCGAAAGTGGGTGCCGGCACGCGAACGCCGTCAGTGAGACGGATGAGCTCGCCATGCCGTTCTCGACGACGCAAGCGCGTCAGCGCCTCGAGATCCTTCGCATACCGGGAGAGGATCACGCGTGCGTCATCGAACCCCCACGCTTCCAGAAGTTCGTCCGGTTCGTACATCCAGCCCGTCATCCTGACACCTTCACGGGGCCTGGGTGCATTGCATCGGCATCCGTCCGCGAGTGTGGAGAACGGGGGTCCTGTCGGGCCTGGGGAGAGCCCGTTCCCTCGACGACCGCTATTCACGCTGGCGACCTCGCGTAGGGGTACAGCGGCGGTCGCCAGTGTGAGTAGCGGTCGGCGGAAGAGGCGGGGCCGTAGACTTGTCGGCACAATGGACGACCCCCCCAGTTGCAGACCCTGGCCCCATCGACCCGCACCCGCCGCAGCGGGGGGTGATGCGTGATGGAGTTCATCATGCTGGGCGTGGGGCTTCTGCTCACGGTCGGAACCGGCCTGTTCGTGGCGAGCGAATTCGCGCTCGTCAACCTCGACCGCGCGGATCTCGAAGCGCGTCGGGATGCCGGCGAATCGCGCCTCTCACTGACGATCAACGCTCTGCGCATCACGTCGACGCACCTCTCGAGCGCGCAGCTCGGCATCACACTGACGACTCTCCTCACCGGTTACGCGCTGGAGCCGGCGATCTCGAGCCTGCTGCGCCCCGTCTTCACCGCATGGGGCCTTCCCGCGGGCCTCGTCTCGCCCCTCGCGGTCATCATCGCCGTCACCCTGGCGACGATCGTGTCGATGATCCTGGGTGAGCTGATCCCGAAGAACTTCGCCCTCGCCATCCCCCGGCAGACCGCGAAGCTCGTGATGCCGTTCCAGGTGGCCTTCACCACCGTCTTCCGTCCGGCGATCGCGGTCCTCAACGGCAGCGCGAACGGCGTCCTGCGCCTGATCGGCGTCGAGCCGAAGGAGGAGCTCTCCGGTGCCCGCACCGCGGAAGAGCTCTCCAGCCTCGTGCGCCGGTCGGCGCTCGCCGGCGTGCTCGAGGAGGACACCGCGTCCCTGCTCGACCGCAGCCTCACCTTCGCGCGCCTGAGCGCCGCCGACGTCATGACTCCGCGGCCGAGCATCCACGCGCTCGCTGACGACGACTCCGCCGACGACGTGATCCAGCTCGCCCGTCGCACGGGGCACAGCCGCTTTCCGGTGTACGCCGAGTCGATGGACGACATCGTCGGCATCGTGCACCTCAAGGCGGCAGTCGGGGTCCCGCGCGATCGTCGCTCGGATGTGCCGGCGGCCGCCCTGGCGACCGAGCCGCTGCGGGTCCCCGAGGCGGTGCATCTCGACACGCTCGTCTCCGAGCTGCGCGCCCGCGGCTACCAGATGGCGATCGTCGTCGACGAGTACGGCGGGACGGCGGGAGTCGTGACGCTCGAGGATCTCGTGGAGGAGATCGTCGGCGAAGTGCTCGACGAGCACGATCGGCGGCGTGCGGGCATCGTGCGCAGCGAGGGCTCGGTCAGCTTCCCGGGGAACCTCCGACCCGACGAGGTGCTCGATCGCACCGGCATCCGCATCCCGGAGGGCGACGTCTACGACACCGTCGGCGGTTACATCATGAGCGTGCTCGAACGCATCCCGGTCGTCGGCGACACCCTCGCGATCGAGGACGGCATGCTGGACGTGCAGCGCATGGACGGCCGCCGGGTCGACCGCGTGCGGTACACGCCCCCGCCGATGCCCGATGAACCGCACGCCGCCGAAGAAGGCGGGCGGTCATGAGCGACTGGGCCGGAATCGCGTGGCTGTTCGTCCTGCTCGCCTTCAACGCGTTCTTCGTCGGCGCCGAGTTCGCCGTCATCTCCGCGCGCCGGTCGCAGATCGAGCCGCTCGCCCAGAAGGGATCCCGCGCAGCCAGGACGGCGCTGTACGCGATGGAGCATGCGACGCTCATGCTGGCCACGAGCCAGCTCGGCATCACGATCTGCTCGCTGCTGATCCTGAACGTCTCGGAGCCGGCGATCCACCACCTGCTGGCCGAGCCCCTCGGACTCACCGGCATGGCCGAGGGCACCGTCGATGTGATCGCGTTCGTGATCGCGCTCGTGCTCGTGTCGTACCTGCACGTGGTGTTCGGCGAGATGGTTCCGAAGAACCTGGCCTTCTCGGTGCCCGACCGGGCCGTGCTCATGCTCGCGACACCCCTCGTGTGGGTGTCGCGCCTGTTCCACCCGGTGATCTTCGTCCTCAACTGGATCGCGAATCACGCGGTGCGGCTCTTCGGCGTCGAGCCGAAGGACGAGGCCGCCTCGACGTTCACGCTCGAAGAGGTGACCACGATCGTCAACCAGTCGCGCATCGAAGGCGTGCTGCACGACGCGGCCGGCACCCTGTCGGCCGCTCTGGAGTTCACCGACAAGCAGGCAAAGGACATCGCGGTGCCGCTCTCGCAGCTCGTGACCCTGCCCGAGTCGGTGACTCCCGACGAGATCGAGCGCGCCGTCGCCAAGTACGGCTTCTCGCGCTACGTGATCGTGGATGCCGCAGGACTGCCGCTCGGGTACGTCCACCTGAAGGACATCCTGCGCGCGGCCGAGGGACCGGATGCCGCGACGGATGTCGTGCGGCCCATCCCCGGCAAGCGGATCCACCAGATGGTGCCGGTGCTGGAGGAGACGGACCTCGAGGACGCGCTCGCGCTCATGCGTCGGGCGGGCCGCCACCTCGCACGGGTGCGCGACGCCGACGGCGAGACGACCGGCGTGCTGTTCCTCGAGGACATCATCGAGGAGCTGATCGGGGAGGTGCAGGACGCGACGCGGCGCCGGGCGTGAGCGACGCCGACCCCCGGCGGCCAGCGATCCGCGCGGGTAGGGTGTCGCCCATGGTGGGCGCGTGGAGGGTGCAGGACGCGTCGGACGTTCTGCGGAGGCCGACCGAAGCCGACGACAAGTACTCGCGCGGTGTACTCGGGATCCGCACGGGCTCGGACGCGTACCCGGGCGCCGCGGTGCTCGGTGTCGAGGCGGCGTGGCGTGCGGGCATCGGGATGGTCCGCTATCTCGGACCGTCCGTGCCGACATCGCTCGTGCTCCAGCGCCGCCCCGAGACCGTGACGGTCGACGGGCGCGTGCAGGCGTGGCTCATCGGATCGGGAACGGATGCCGGCCATCGGTCGGATGCCGAGACCGACGCGCTCCGCGGCATCCTGTCGTCGACTCTTCCGGTCGTCGTGGATGCCGGCGCGCTCGACCTGGCCCCGGCCGCCTCGGCGCCGCTCGTGGTGACCCCGCATGATCGCGAGCACGCGCGGCTTCGGGCGTGGCTCGGACTGACCGAGGACTCGCCGAAAACGGATGCCGAGCGTGCGGCATCCGCCCTCGAGACGGCCTCCGCGCTGGGCGCGACGGTCGTGCTCAAGGGCTTCGTCACGGTCGTGGCGTCGCCGGGCGGCTGGGTCCGGACGGTCTCAGCGGGCACGCCGTGGCTGGCGACGGCCGGTACGGGCGACGTGCTGGCCGGGGCGATCGGCGCCGTCGTCGCAGGCGGCACGCAGAGCGCGACGGCCGACGCTCTGGCGCCGCTCGCCGCGACCGCCGTCTGGCTGCACGGCCGTGCCGCCAGCCTGGCGGTGGGCGACCTGGGTGGCGGCGGCGGACCGATCACCGCAGCGGACGTCGCAGCCTTCCTGCCGCGGGCCGTCGCCGAGGCGCTCGCGCCCTAGACTCGACGGGTGTCGAGGCGGGCGGGACTGTGGATCGCGTTCGTGATCGTGCACCTTGCCGTCGCGGCGTCGGGATTCGTCTTCCCGAACCAGCCGATGGGTGACGTCCACAACGTGTACGACCCCTGGTCGACGTGGGCTTTCGAGGGGCAGGCGATCGTCGGGATCACCGAGCCGTGGGTGTATCCGCAGCTGGCCCTGATCCCGATGGTGCTCGCGCAGGGACTGAGCTGGATCGTCGACTACCAGGTCGCCTGGGCGATCCTCATCACGCTCGCCGATGCTCTGGCGTTCGCGATGCTCGTGGGCCGGGGGCGCTCGCGGGGGCGCCTCGCGGCTGCGTGGTTCTGGCTGGCATTCATCCTGCTCCTCGGTCCGGTGGGCATGTACCGGCTGGACGGCTTCACCGTGCCCCTCGCCCTGGCGGGCAGCCTGTGGCTCGTCGGGCGCCCGTGGCTCGGCTCGATCCTGCTGGCGGTCGCCACGTGGATCAAGGTATGGCCGGTCGCCCTCCTCGCCGCGGCTGTGCTCGCTGTACGGCGGCGCTGGGCGGTGGTCGGCGGCGCGCTCGTGATCTCGGGGCTCACCCTGGCAGCGGTCTTCGCGGCGGGGGCCGGCGGTCACGCGTTCGGCTTCATCACGGACCAGACCGACCGCGGGCTTCAGCTCGAGGCCCCGGTCAGCGCGTGGTGGCTCTGGCGTGCGGTGCTCGGCATCCGTGATTCGGCCATCTTCTACGACCACGACATGCTGACCTTCGAGGTGACCGGTCCGGGAGTCGAGGTCGTGAGCGCCATCATGACTCCGCTGCTGGTGCTCGGAGCGGCCGCGGTGGCGGCCCTCGGCGCGTACCGCGCCTGGCGGGGCGCCACCTTCCTGTGGCTGTTCCCGCCCCTGTCGCTCGCATTCGTGCTCGTGCTGATCCTGTTCAACAAGGTCGGCTCGCCGCAGTACATGAGCTGGCTCATCGCGCCGCTCGCGGTGGGGCTCGTGATCGATCGCCGCCGCTGGTGGGGTCCCGCGATCCTCGGTCTCGGAATGGCCCTGATCACCCAGATCGTCTATCCGCTGCTGTACGGCGGTCTGCTGAGCGCCGGTGCCCTTCCGGCCGCGCTGCTCACCGTGCGCAACGCGCTCGTCGCTGTCCTGCTCGTGTGGGTCGTCGTACGCCTCGCCCGCCTTCCGCACCGCGCTCCCACGCTCGTGCGGCCCGCCACCGCCCCACCCTGATCCGGAGGTTTCCCATGCTCGTCGCCTTCTCCGTCGCACCCAGCGGTGCGCCCGCTGCGTCCGGGTCTTCGCCGGCGCACGACGCCTCCGTGCACGACGCCGTCGCGGCGGCGGTCCGCGTGGTCCGCGACTCGGGTCTGCCGCATCGGACCACCTCCATGTTCACCGAGATCGAGGGGGAGTGGGACGAGGTCTTCGACGTAGTCAAGCGCGCGACCGAGGCGGTGCTGCCCTTCGGCGCCCGTGTCTCGCTCGTCCTGAAGGCCGACATCCGCCCGGGCTGGACGGGCGAACTCGACGGCAAGGTCGAGCGACTGGAACGCGCCCTCGATGCCCCGCCCGTGGGTGAAGCCGGTTGAGCAGCACGTTTCGAATCGATTCGACGAAACGCGTCCGCCTCGGCTAGCATGACCGGGTGACCTCCTCGAATCCTTCGAGGGGTGCGGCGATGTGGGCGCTCCTCTCCCTCGCCATCGGCAGCTTCGGCATCGGCATGACCGAATTCGTCGTGATGGGCCTCCTGCCGAACATCGCGGCCGACGTGCTGCCCAGATCCTGGGCCGCGAGCGAGGGCGACGCCATCGCGCAGGCCGGCTGGCTCATCACGCTGTACGCGCTCGGGGTGGTCGTCGGCGCCCCGACGATCGCCGGGTCCGTCGCAAGGTTTCCGCGGCACCGGGTCATGATCGGACTCGCCCTCGCCCTCACGATCTTCAACGGGCTGACCGTCATCCTGCCCACCTTCGAGCTGGTCGCCGCCTCCCGGTTCCTGGCCGGACTCCCGCACGGCGCCTACTTCGGGATCGGCGCGCTCGTGGCGGCCGACGTGCTGGGTCCAGGCAATCGCGCCAAGGGGGTCGCCTTCGTTCTGACCGGACTCACGGTCGCGAACGTCATCGGCGTGCCTCTGGGCACATTCCTCGGGCAGCAGGTCGGCTGGCGCGCGGCCTTCGTCGTGGTCACGGCCATCTTCGCGGTCGCGACCGTGTTCATCGCGCTCTTCGTTCCGTCCCACCCGGGAGAGCCCGGTCGCACGCTGCGCGCGGAGCTGGGCGTCTTCCGGATCGGCCAGGTCTGGCTCGCGCTGGGCGTCGGCGCGATCGGGTTCGGCGGCTTCTTCGCCGTGTACAGCTATGTCGCGCCCATGGTGACCGAGGTCGCCGGCTCTGCGGAGTGGGTCGTGCCGATTGTGCTGGTGCTGATCGGGGTCGGCATGACCGTCGGCAATCTCGTCGGAGGGCACCTTGCGGATGTGAACCTGAGGCGCACCCTGATCGGCGGGCTGGTCGCACTCACGATCGTGCTCGCGCTGGTGGCGCTGACCGCCCAGTGGATCTTCGCGCTCGGAGTCTTCGTCCTCGCGACGGGCTTCGTGGCGTCGGTGCTCTCACCGACCATCCAGACCCGCATGATGGATGTCGCCGAGGACAACCAGTCGATCGCCGCCGCGCTCAACCACTCGGCGCTGAACATCGGCAACGCCCTGGGGGCCTTCCTGGGCGGCGCCGTGATCGCGTTCGGGCTCGGCTTCGTCGCTCCCGCGTGGGTCGGTGTGGTGCTGGCGCTGGCGGGCCTGGGAATCGCGACGGTGAGCATCCGCCTGGAGCGCCCACGGGTCCCCGCCACCGTCTGAGGGCGTCGGATTCCGGCCGGGTAGCATGCCGGAGTGACCTCGATGACGCTGCCGCGCAGCACGCCTTCCGCTCAGGACGTCGACGCGCGCGGCATCCTCTCGTTCCTCGATGAGCTGGATGCCGCAGCCGATGTCGAGACGCACAGCGTGATGCTGCTCCGCCACGGCGTCGTCGTCGCGGAGGGATGGTGGGCACCGTACGGCCCGGATCGTCCGCACCTGCTGTACTCGCTCAGCAAGAGCTTCACGTCGACGGCGCTCGGCTTCGCAGTCGCCGAGGGTCTCGTGCGGCTCGACGACACCGTGCTCTCGCACTTCCCCGAGCTCGATGCCGCCATCACCGACACCCGCGCGCGCGGCATCCTGGTCCGCCACGTCGCTGCGATGGCCAGCGGCCACGTCATCGACACCCTCGACCGCGCCGTGCAGCTCGACCCCGCCGACCTCGTCCGCGGCTTCCTCCTGATCCCGCCCGATGAGGATCCCGGCTCGGTGTTCGCCTACAACCAGCCGTGCACGTTCTCGGTCGCGGCGATCATCCAGCGCGCGGCGGGGATGCCGCTTTCGCAGTATCTCCGGCCCCGGCTGTTCGACCCGCTCGGTATCGGCGAGGTCGGCTGGCTGACGGACGGCAACGGTCGTGAGCTCGGTTTCAGCGGCCTGCACGCCACCACCGAGGCGATTGCGAAACTCGGCCAGCTGCACCTGCAGCGCGGCAGGTGGGGTGAGCGTCAGCTGCTGGATCCGGCGTGGGTCGACGAGGCCACGCGGTCGCACATCGACAACCCCCAGGGGGAGAACCCCGACTGGCAGCAGGGCTACGGGTTCCAGTTCTGGATTGCCCGGCACGGGTATCGCGGCGACGGGGCGTACGGCCAGTTCTGCGTGGTGCTGCCCGATCAGGATGCCGTGCTGGCCGTCACCGGCCAGAGCGTGGACATGCAGGCCGTGCTCGACGCGGCCTGGAAGCACCTCCTGCCCGCGCTGGGCACAGGCGGGGATCCCGGCGCGGAGACCGAGCTCGCGGAGCGCCTGGCCGCGGTGGCGCTGCCCCCGACCCCCGGCTCAGCGCTCGCCGGCCCTGATCGCACCTTCACGGCGGGACCGGGAAACGCCGTCCCTCAGATCACCGGGGTGACCGTCTCACCGCACGCGGACCGGATCACCCTGACCGCGAGCGGCGGCGAAGCGCCGATCGAGTTCGACGCGGGGATCGGCCGCTGGCTGGAAACCGACGGGATCGTCGCGTCCGGGGGAGTCACCGCCTCGGGGGCTCTCGCGGTCGAGGCGATCTTCATCGAGACGCCGCACCGACTGCGGATCGAGTGCAGCCCGGGGCCCGACGCGTTCGGCACCTTCACCGCGCGATGGATCACCGAGCCGCTGCATCCCCTGCCCCTTGCCCAGATGCGGATGCCACGTGGATAGCGCCGATCGCCGTTCGGATGCCGTCCCCGCCGATCCCGCCGTGCGCGTGCTCGCAGAGGCCGCGGGCGAAGCGCGCGTCCGTCGCCCGGAGGACGGTGCGGATCCGGCGGTGCCGGTCGCCGGTACGGCCGTGATCGTGCGCGACGCTGCGGATGGGCCGCAGGTGCTCATGATCGAGCGGCCCGATCGCGGTTCGTTCGCGGGAGCCTGGGTGTTTCCGGGCGGCAAGCGGGAGCCGGCCGACGGAGACGGCGACGAGGCAGCGGTCGCGCGGAACGCGGCCGTGCGCGAGAGCCGCGAGGAGACCGGCCTCGAACTGGACGCGGCAGGTCTGCTGACGCTGTCGTGCTGGGATCCGCCGCCCGGTCTTCCCCTCCGGATCCGCACCTGGTTCTACCTGTCGGCCGACCCGGGAGGCGAGCTGACGTTCGCGCCCGACGAGGTCCTCGCCGGACAGTGGGTGCGGCCGGCCGACATGATGGAGCGCCACGCGAAGGGTGTAGTCACCCTGTACCCGCCGACGTGGGTGACGCTGCATGAGCTCGCGGGTCAGCCGGACACCGCGGCGCTCTTCGCACTCGTGCGCGTATCCGGCTTCCGGCGGTACGAGACCGTCGCGCGCCGCGGCACCGGCGGTCCTCTCCTGCTGTGGCACGGCGACTCGGAGTACGAGAACGCGGGATCCGCCGGTGACGCCGGGGTGGCGGCATCCCGGCATCGTCTCGACCTCGCCGCTCTGCCGTGGGTCTTCACCCGCACCGGGTGACGGGCCTCAGCCGGTCGAAGTCTCGAGCAGTCGCCTCAGGTGCGCTCCGACGGCGTGGGTCTCGATGAGGAAGCCATCGTGCCCGAAGTCGCTCGCCAGCACCACCGCGCCGTCGTCGAGCGTCGTGCGGATGCCGCGTGCGATGCGGTGCTGGCCCTCGACGGGGAAGAGCCGGTCGCTGTCGATGCCGAGCACGAGCGTCGTCGCGGTCACGCGGGCGAGCGCATCTTCGACGCCGCCCCGGTCGCGGCCGACGTCGTGGGAGTTCATCGCCTCGACGAGTGCGATGTAGCTGTTCGCGTCGAACCGGCGTGTGAAGCGGTTGCCGTGGAAGTCGAGGTACGAGGCGACCGCGAAGCGCCCGCCGTGGCCGAGGGGACTGACGCCGGACTGCCAGGAACGCTGGAACCGCTGGTTCAGCTCGGTCGGCGAGCGGTAGTTCAGCAGTGCCATCCGCCGCGCCAGCGCGAGGCCGCGGTGGGGGCCGTCACCGTCACCCGCGTCGTAGTACTCGCCGCCCTGGAAGCGCGGGTCGATGTGGATCGCCTCGAGCTGTACGGAGTTCAGTGCGATCTGGTCGGCGGTGTTGACCGGCGGAGCCGACAGGATGCCGACGCGCTCCACGCGCTCCGGATGACCCACGGCCCACTCGAGCGCGTGCATCCCGCCCATGGAGCCGCCCATGACGCCGGCCCACACGTCGATGCCGAGTGCGTCGGCGAGCCGCACCTGCGCGGCGACCTGGTCACGGATCGTGAGGTAGGGGAAGCGCGAGGCCCACTCGTAGCCGTCCGGGGCGATGCTCGACGGGCCGGTCGAGCCCTGGCAGCCCCCGAGCATGTTCGGCGCGACCACGAACCACCGATCGGTGTCGATCGCGGCACCCGGGCCGACGATGTCGTGCCACCACCCCTCGGTCGGATGCCCGGGCCCCGCAATGCCGCGGACATGGCTGTCGCCGGTGAGCGCGTGCAGCACGAGCACTGCGTTGTCGCGCGCGGGGGAGAGCTCGCCCCACGTCTCGTACGCGAGCCGGTAGCCGGGCAGCTCGCGGCCGCCCTCGGTGCGGAAGGCGCCGAAGGCCGCGAAGTGGCGTTCTCCGAGGGCGTCTCCGTCGCGCCACGCGCCGGTGGCGGGCGGGCGTCCGAGCAGCTGGCGCGCGTCGGCCTCCGTGATCGGTGCGCTCGGCACCGTGTCTTCGGAGGTCTGCCAGTCCAATACGGGGCTCCTGTTTCGGGAGGGGCGTTCACACGAGGCTATCCGGGGAGGTGGTCAGCGCAGGTGGTTGTTACGTCGCCGGTCACGCGTGGAACAGGCAATCCCGTTCTCCAGGAACGAGTCGGCGGCCCGGAACCGAGGGTTCCGAGCCGCAGACAGAGGCGGAAGGGGCGGGCGCTCAGCAGCCCTTGGCGAAGGCCTTCTTCTCCTGGCCGCCGCCGAGGAACTGGACGGCCTGGCCGACGTTGTCGAACCCGAGCAAGCTCTCGGTGTTGATGGCCTTGTGGGTCTCGCCGAAGCAGGCGGCTTCGTTCGGCGCAGCGCTGGCCGCACCGGCGAAGCCGAAGGTGGAGAGAGCGACGATGGACCCGATGGCGAGAATGCGCTTCATTGGACTTTCCCTTCTGACGGCGGGTGCGTGTTCACCCGACAGCATGTAGTTCTCCGCCCAGGGAGGGTTTGGATGCACTCGGCCGGCATTTCCTGTTCGCCTGTCTGCAGGCGCGTGTACCGTGCTCCGCATGGATGTGATCGCCTACTTGCTCGATGCTGACCCGGCCGTGCGCTGGCAGGTGCTCCGTGATCTGACGGACGCATCCGACGAGGAGGTCCGCGCGGCGCGGGCGCGCGTCGCGACGGAGGGCTGGGGTGCGCGCCTCCTGGCCGAACAGGCTGAGGACGGCCGGTGGGACGGCGGAACCTACCGACCGGGCTGGGCCGATGAGCGCCGGCCGTTCTACGACTCCTGGACGGCGACCCACCATTCCCTCGAGCTCCTCCGCGCGTTCGGCGCCGAACCGGAGAGCCCCGACGTCGTCCGAGCCATCGCGCGGGTGCGCGAGAACGTGCGCTGGGAGCACGACGGCCAGCCCTACTTCGACGGAGAAGTGGAGCCCTGCATCAACGGCGGGGCGCTGGCCAATTCGGCCTATTTCGGTCAGGACGGTTCGCACATCGTTCAGACCCTCCTGGCCGGTCAGCTGCCCGACGACGGGTGGAACTGCTGGGACGAGGACGGGACCAGCCGCTCGTCCTTCCACTCGACGATCTGCGCGCTGGAGGGTCTGCTGGCGTGGGAGCAGGCGACGGCACCATCGGATGCGGTGGCCGGCGCTCGCGCGAAGGGTGAGGAGTATCTGCTGGACCGGCATCTGATGACCCGGCGCTCGACCGGCGAACTCGTCGATCCGCGATTCACGATGCTCTCGTTCCCGACGCGCTGGTACTACGACGTGCTCCGTGCGCTCGACTACTTCCGGGTGGCGCGTCCCGAGCGCGACCCCCGGTGCGCGGAGGCGGTCGAGCTGGTCCGCGCCAAGCGTCTGCCGTTCGGGCTCTGGAAGCTCGAACTGACCCATCAGGGGCCCACGCTGTTCTCCCTCGACGGAGAGCACGAGGGCTTCCCCAGTCGCTGGGTGACTCTGCGTGCGCTGCGCGTGCTGCGCTGGTGGGACGGCGACTGAGATCCGCGGCGGCGCACGGTCGCACGATCCGGCAGATCCGGCCCCTGGCCGCCCTGCGGGCGCCAGACTGGCCGGGGAGGCTGCTCATGGCGCGATACCTGATCATCGCCGCATCCAGCGGCATCGGAACGGCCACGTGCGAGCTGCTGCGGACGGCGGGCCACGAGGTGCTCACGACCGCGCGGGATGCCGCGCATGGGGCGTCCGACATGGCGCTCGACGCGACGGACTTCGACGCGGTCGACCGCGCGGTCGCCGAGTCGGGCGAACTCGACGGCGTGGCGTGCTTCGCGGGGTCCATGCTCCTCAAGCCGGCGCATCTGACCACACGTGAGCAGTACGACGAGGTGATCGCGGCATCCCTGACGACCGCATTCGCGACCGTCCGGGCGGCCGGCAGGCACATGCGCGGGGGCGGATCGGTCGTCCTGGTCTCATCGGCGGCCGCGATGGCGGGACTGTCGAACCACGACGCGATCGCCGCGGCCAAGGCCGGAGTGATCGGACTCATGCTCTCGGCGGCGGCGAGCTACGCCACGCAGGGCCTGCGGATCAACGCGGTCGCACCGGGACTGACGCAGACGCCGCTGACCGCCGCGCTCACTGCGACCGAGGGCTCGCGCAAGGTGTCGGAGTCCATGCATGCGCTGGGCCGGCTGGGCATGCCCGCGGACGTGGCGCGGGGCGTGGCGTTCCTGCTCGACCCCGCGAACGACTGGATCACCGGACAGGTGCTCGGCATCGACGGCGGCCTCTCCCACGTGCGTCCCAAGCAGCGCGGCTGAGGAACCCCACCGGGCCCTCACGACGGATGCCCCGACCTCCGCGCACGAGCAGCGCAGGGCCGGGGCATCCGGTGCGTCCGATTCTCAGGCGCGGGCGGCCTCGCTGACCCGGCGTGCGGCGGCCAGCGCCTGCTCCAGGTCGGCCTTGAGGTCCTCGATGTTCTCGAGACCGAGCGAGAGGCGGACCAGGCCCGGCGTGACGCCGGTGGTCAGCTGCTGCTCGGGCGTGAGCTGGGAATGGGTGGTGGATGCCGGGTGGATCACGAGCGAGCGCACGTCGCCGATATTGGCGAGGTGGCTGAAGAGCGTCAGCGTGTTGACGAACTCGCGACCGGCTTCCACGCCGCCCTTGAGCTCGAACGAGAGCACCGCGCCCACGCCCTTGGGCGCGTACTCGTTGGCCTTGGCGTACCACGGAGAGGTCGGCAGGCCGGAGTAGTTCACCGAGGCGACGTCGGGCTGGTTCTCCAGCCACTCCGCGATCTCCTGCGCGTTCTGCACATGGCGCTCGATCCGCAGCGACAGCGTCTCGATCCCCTGAATGAGCAGCCAGGCGCTCTGCGGCGAGATGGCGGCGCCGATGTCGCGCAGCAGCTGCACGCGCGCCTTGATGATGTACGCGAGCCCGTCGCCGACGGCGGCGGTGTAGCTCGCGCCGTGGTAGCTCGGGTCGGGAACGGTCAGGCCGGGGAACTTCTCGACGTTCTTGGACCACTCGAACGATCCGCCGTCCACGATCACGCCGCCGATGACCGTGCCGTGACCGCCCAGGAACTTCGTCGCCGAGTGCACGACGATGTCGGCGCCGAACTCGAACGGCTTGATCAGGTATGGGGTCGCGATCGTGTTGTCCACGATCAGCGGGATGCCGTTCTCGTGCGCGATGTCGGCGACCAGGCGGATGTCGAGGATGTTGATCTTCGGGTTGCCGATGGTCTCGGCGAAGAAGAGCTTCGTGTTCGGGCGCACCGCCGCGCGCCACTCCTCGGCGTCGTCCTGGTTCTCGACGAAGGTGACGTCGATGCCCAGCTTCTTCAGCGTGTACTTGAACAGGTTGTACGTGCCGCCGTAAATGGAGCTCGACGAGACGATGTGGTCGCCGGCTTCGGCGAGATTGAGCACCGCGATCGTCTCGGCGGCCTGCCCGCTGGCGACGAGGAGGGCGCCGGTACCACCCTCGAGCGCCGCGACGCGCTCCTCCACGACGGCCTGCGTCGGGTTCATGATGCGGGTGTAGATGTTGCCGAACTCCGCGAGCGCGAACAGGTTCGCCGCGTGGGTGGTGTTGTCGAAGACGTACGACGTGGTCTGGTAGATGGGCGTGGCGCGTGCCTTCGTCACCGGGTCGGGCTGGGCGCCGGAGTGGATCTGCTTGGTCTCGAAGCGCCAGTTCTCGGGTGCGGACATGTGCGTGCTCCATCGGGTATGTCGATCGGCGGCGGCGGACGCCACGGCCTGTTTCGAGACTAGGCACGCCGCGTACCCCCGACAACGGACGGGAAATGTGCCGTAACACCTCGAGCGCTCGCTCGGCATCGAGGCGGCGCCGTCACGGGCGCGCGATCCTGGGTAGCGTGGACGGCATGGGAACGCGACGTGCAGTGGTGACGGGGGCAAGTTCCGGGATCGGCGAGGCGACGGTGCGGGCGCTGCGCTCGACCGGCTGGGACGTCGTCGGGGTCGCCCGCCGGGCCGCACGCCTGCGGGCGCTCGAGGAGGAGACCGGCGCCGTCGCGTTCGCGGCGGACCTGACGCGCCAGGAGGACGTCGACGCGCTGGCCGCCTGGCTCGCCGAGACCGGTCCGGTGCATTCGCTCGTGCATGTGGCCGGCGGTGCTCGCGGAACCGATCGGGTCGAGGACGCCGACCCGGCGGACTGGGCGTGGATGTTCGAGGTCAACGTGCTGTCCGCCCAGCGACTCGTCGCCGCCCTGTTGCCACTGCTGCGCGAGGCGGCCGCAGCCGACGGACATGCCGACACCCTCTTCGTCACCTCCACCGCAGCAGTGACGGCGTACCCGGGCGGTTCCGGATACAACGCCGCAAAGGCGGGCGAGGGGATGGTTGCCCAGGTGCTCCGGCTGGAGCTGAACGGTGAGCCGATCCGCGTGATCGAGGTGGCGCCGGGCATGGTCCACACCGAGGAGTTCACGCTGAACCGGCTCGGCGGCGACCGGGAGGCGGCCGAGCGGGTGTACGAGGGAGTGCAGAACCCGCTCACCGCGACGGACGTCGCCGACGTGATCGCCTACGCGCTGAACGCACCCGGCCACGTCAACCTCGACCTCGTCACGATGCGTCCCGTCGCCCAGTCGGCCCAGCACCTGCTCGCGCGCGGACCGCTGCGCGTGCGGGGCGGCGGTGACTGAGACGCGACCCGCTCGCATTCATCCCGACCTGGAAGGCGGCATCCGCATGGCAGATGCGACCGACGAGCGCGAACGACTCTCGTGGGAGCAGTTCGGCGAGGCGTCGCGGGAGCTCGCGCGCGCGATCCTCGACGACGGATTCGTGCCCGAGGTGGTGGTGGCCATCGCTCGCGGCGGCCTTCTGCCGGCGGGCGCGATCGCGTACGCGCTCGGGGTGAAGAACTGCGGAGCGCTCAACGTCGAGTTCTACACGGGCGTGGGCACGGTGCTGGACGCGCCCGAGGTGCTGCCGCCCGCACTGGACATTGCCTATCTGGGCGGGCGCCGCGTGCTGCTCGTGGATGACGTGGCCGACAGCGGTCGTACCCTCGCGCTCGCGGTCGCATTGCTGCGCGACCGCGGAGCGGACGTCCGCTCGGTCACCGTGTACACCAAGCCCGGCTCGATAGCGACGCCCGACTACTTCTGGCGTGAGACATCGCTGTGGATCGACTTCCCGTGGTCGTGGCAGGGCACCGTCACCGGCGCCGGCGGAGGCTGACGCGTGGCTCGGTCCCTGCCCGATCTGGCGCAGGCCGGACTGATCGACGCGGGCTGGGCGCGCGCGCTCGAGCCGGTCGGCCCCGACATCGCCGCCCTCGGCGACCGCCTCCGCGCGGAAGTCGCCGCCGGACGCCGCTACCTTCCCGCCGGTGATCACGTTCTGCGGGCGTTCCAGCGCCCGCTCGCCGACGTGCGGGTGCTGATCGTGGGCCAGGACCCGTATCCGACGCCCGGTCACCCGATCGGTCTGTCGTTCGCGGTCGAGGAGCACGTCCGACCGCTGCCCCGGAGCCTGTCGAACATCTATCAGGAGCTGAACGCCGATCTCGGCATCCCGCCGGCATCGCACGGCGACCTCTCGGCGTGGAGCGACCAGGGCGTCATGCTGCTGAACCGAGTGCTGACGGTCGCACCGGGGTCCCCGGCATCCCATCGCGGGTGGGGCTGGGAGAAGGTGACGGAGCATGCGATCCGCGAGCTGGTCGCGCGCGACGGCGCCCTGGTGGCGATCCTCTGGGGAAGGGATGCCGCGAACCTGCGGCCCCTGCTCGGGAGCACGCCGATCATCGAGTCCGCGCACCCGTCGCCGCTGTCCGCGAGCCGCGGCTTCTTCGGCTCGCGGCCGTTCTCGCGCGCGAACGCCCTGCTCGAGGAGCAGGGGGCGGCGCCGGTCGATTGGCGGGTTCCGGCCCGAGCGTAGGCTGTCGGCATGCTCGAGGAGGAATACGATCGCGACCGTCGCCGGCTGCCGCGCCACCTGCGCAGACCGGCACCGCCCGAGCCGGGATTCGCGTACACGATCCGGCCCATCGAGGATCGCGACATCCCCGACATCCGCGAGATCTACAACTACTACGTGACCAATTCGGTCGTTACCTTCGACGAGAAGAAGTGGACGCTCGCGCAATGGCGAGAGAAGGCCGCCTTCCTCGCAAAGCTGAACCTGCCCTTCCTCGTCGCGCAGTCGCCGTCCGGTCAGATCCTCGGCTACGCGCTCGTGCAGCCGATGTCGAGCAAGTCGGCCTATCGGTTCTCCGTCGAGAACTCGATCTATCTCGGGCACGCGGCCGCCGGCAAGGGGCTCGGGCGCGCGCTGCTGGAGGCGCTCATCGACGCGTGCGAGCAGGTCGGGATCCGCGAGATCGTCGCGGTGATCAGCGACAAAGGTGCCGAGGCGTCCGTCGCCCTCCACGAGAAGCTGGGATTCGTCGAAGTGGGACGCATGGGGCGGGTCGGCTTCAAGTTCGGTCGCTGGCTGGGAACGATCTACCTGCAGAAGCACCTGAAGCCGAAGGGGCGCAGGCGCCTGTTCGGTCGGTGATCAGCGCGGCGGCCGGTGCGGAGAGTCGTCCTTCTTCACCGCGCGCACGGCGTCGATGAGATCGCGCCACGGACCCTGCACTTCGGGGTCGGCCAGGGCCGCTTCCCTCTCCGCGTCGCCGCAGCGCGCATCGACGTGCCACATGTACCGGTCGGCTCCGGTGGGCGCGATGTCGCGCTTCGGGTCCGCGGCATCCCACGGACACCCGTCGATGAGGGCGATCCACTGGGGGGCTTCCGCCGTGTCGGGCTGCGCACGCCAGGTGCGCCGCAGACCTGCGAATCCGCCCGTGCGGGTGACCGTCACCGCGATCGCGACGATCCGCGACTCTCCGCTCCGCGCATCCGGATCGCCGCCCCGGCCGGTTCCGGGGTCGCTCTGCGGCGCGTCGCCCTCAGGCTCCGTCGGTTCCTTCATCGAACACTCCGACGCCCGTCCAGCCCGCCCGGACCGCGTCGACCTCCTTCGATCCCTCACCGTACTCCGCCGTCGCCGCCACCACCGTGGCGCGTGCGAACGCCGCGAAATCCGACGTCGTCGCGAGGGTGCCCGACGTGAGCGTCCGGTACCAGATCAGCCCCGCGCGTTCCCAGGCCCTGCCGCCGAGGGCCGTCGCGGTCAGGTAGAAGGCGTGGTTCGGGATGCCGGAATTGATGTGCACGCCCCCGTTGTCGTCCGTGGTCTGCACGTAGTCGTCCATGTGCGCCGGCTGCGGGTCGCGACCGAGCACGTCGTCGTCGTACGCGGTGCCCGGCGCGGCGAGCGACCGCAGTGCGACGCCCTGCACGGCGGAGCTGAAGATGCCCGCGCCGATGAGCCAGCCGGCCTCGTCGACACTCTGACCGAGATGATGCTGCTCGGTGAGGGCGCCGAAGACGTCGGACAGTGACTCGTTGAGGGCACCGGACTGGCCCTGGTAGACGAGCCCGCCCTCGTATTCGGTCACACCGTGCGTCAGTTCGTGAGCGACCACGGTGATCGACTCCGTGAATCCCACGAAGACCTCGCCGTCGCCGTCCCCGAACACCATGCGCTCGCCGTTCCAGAATGCGTTGTCGTAGTCGCGGCCGAAGTGGACGGTGGCCAGCAGCTCACCACCCGCGGCGTCGATGCTGTTGCGCCGGTAGGCGTCCCAGAAGAAGTCGAACGTGGCCCCCAGCCCGTCGAACGCCTCGTCCGCATCCGCGTCACCGGTCGGCGGATCGTCCTCGCCGCGCACCCGGACGCCCGGCAGGTCCTCCCGATGGCGGGCGTCTGAGATCGTGCGGTCGGGCGCAGGCCCGCCCTCGAACACCAGCGTCCCTGGCTCCTCCACCGACATCCGGATGCGGGAGCGGACCGGACGGTACTGCCGCGGCATCTCGAGGGTGGCGCGCGCGGCCTGTGCCGCGTGGGCCCATGTGGGCTCGCGTGCCGCCGCGATCCGGGCGAGGAGATACGGGGGGACGATCGCGTGCGTCATGCTCCGAGGCTAGCCCGCGCGCACGACACCCAGCCGCATCGGGCTGCTCACCCTCCGCGCGAGTCGATGGCCGGGATCGAGGCGAGCAGGCGGCGTGTGTAGGCGACCTGCGGCTGCAGCAGCACCTTCTCGGTCGGTCCCTCCTCGACGATGCGGCCGTCCTTCATCACGACCACCTCGTCGCACAGATTCTGCACGACGCCGATGTCGTGCGAGACGAGCAGGAGCGTCAGCCCGTCGCGGAACCGCAGCTCGGTCAGGAGGTCGAGGATCTGCGCGCGGACGGTGACATCGAGGGCAGAGAGCGGCTCGTCGCCGACGAGCAGCCGGGGGCGGTGCACGACGGCGCGGGCGATCGCGATCCGCTGACGCTGTCCGCCGGAGAACTCGTGCGGGAACCGGTCGGCCATGGACGCCTCCAGACCGACCTCCTGCAGCACCTCGCGCACGCGGGCCCGACGGTCGCCCTCGATCCCCAGCGCCCACAGGGGCTCGCCGATGATGCGCCCGACGCTCATCCGGGGATCCAGCGACGCGTACGGGTCCTGGAACACGATGCCGGTCTCGCGGCGCAGCCAGTGCAGGTCGCGAGCCCTGGCCGCGGCATCCACGGGTCGTCCGTCGAAGCGGATCGTGCCCGCCGTAGGGGTGTCCAGCGCCAGCAGCAGGCGCACGAGCGTGGACTTTCCCGAGCCGGACTCGCCGATGATGCCGACCGCCGAGCCCGCGCGCACGTCCAGGTCGGCGTCATCGAGCGCGGTTGTGTAGGCCGTGGGTTCGAACAGGCTCGTCTTGGCGACCGGATAGCGTCGCGTGAGGCCACGGGCGTGCAGGAGCGGCTCCGCCGATCGGGCGTCGGCGCCGAGCGGACGGGCGGCGCTCACGCGAGTCCCTCCGGCCGCCACAGGGTCGCGGTGGCATCGCGCAGCAGTCCGCGCGTGACTTCGGATGCCGGCGCCGATAGCAGCGTGGAGACCGGCGCGGTCTCGACCACGCGTCCTTCATCGAGCACGACGCCGTGCGTCGCGATCTGCGAGAGCACCGCCAGGTCGTGGGTGATGAAGACGAGCGACATGCCGTCGTCCTCGACGAGCGAGAGGAGCAGTTCGAGGATCTCGGCCTGGATCGTCACATCCAACGCCGTGGTCGGCTCGTCGGCGATCAGCAGGCGGGGGTGGCAGGCGAGCGCCATCGCGATCGCGGCGCGCTGCCGCTGACCGCCTGACAGCTGGTGCGGGTAGCGCGCGACGATCCGCTGGGGGTCGGGGAGGGCGACGCGAGCCGCCTCGGCCACGGCCCTGCGGCGTGCCTCGCTGCGCGAGACGCCTTCGTGGATGCGGACCGACTCGCCGATCTGCCGGCCGATCGTGCGGATGGGGTTGAGCGCGGTCCGCGGCTCCTGGAAGACGATGCCGATCTCGTCGCCGCGGAGGGTCGCCAGCTCGCGGTCGGGCAGGCCGATCAGCTCGCGCCCGTCCCATCGGACGCTGCCTCCCGCCTCGGCGCCGTCCGGGAGGAGACCGAGGATCGCCAGAGCGGTGAGCGACTTGCCCGATCCCGATTCGCCGATCAGTCCCACGCGAGCACCGTCGGGGACCGCGAACGACACGCCGTCCACGACCCGCCGCTCGCCGATGTCGACGGTGAGGTCGGTGACCTCCAGGGTCATGCGACCACCTCCGGCACGTGCCGGATGGCTCCCCGTGGCGGATGCAGGGGGTCGCGGCCGCGCGAGAGCGTCGGGTCGGTGGCCTCGCGCAGCGCGTCGCCCAGAAGGTTGAGCCCCAGCACGGTGAACGTGATCGCCAGACCGGGCCACAGCACCGACAGCGGATACACGCTGATGTACTGCTGCAGCTCGGCCAGCAGCAGACCCCACGAGGGCTCCGTCACGGGTGCGCCGAACCCGAGGTACGACAGACCCGCCTCCGCGAGCACCGCCACCGCCATGCCCCACGACAGCTGCACGATGAAGACCGGTGCGACGTTCGGCAGCAGGTGACGCCAGAGGTTCTGCAGCGGCGAGAGGCCGGAAGCGCGCCCGGCCAGCACGAAGTCGCTGTGCAGCACGCGGCGCAGCTCGGGTCGGGTGACGCGCGCGATGTTGACGCCGAAGCCGATGCCGACCGACCAGATGACGACGGCGAGCGAGCCGCCCCACACGGCGCTGATCATCATGGCGATGATCAGCACCGGGAAGGCGATCAGGATGTCGACCAGCACCGCCACCGATTCGCGCAGCCAGCGCGCAGTGAGCGCGCCGAGCGCGGCCAGCGACACGCCGATCACCGTGGCGATCGCCCCTGCGCCGACGGCGACCAGCACGGTCGTGCGCGAGCCGGCCATGAGCAGGCTCAGGATGTCGCGTCCCGACCCGTCGGTGCCGAGCAGGTGCGGCCAGCCCGGCAGGGCCCAGCGGTTGGAGATCTCGACCTGACGCGGATCGAACGGCGTCCAGAACAGCGAGACCAGCGCCGTGAGCACCACGACCGTCACGACGATCAGGCCGAATCGCCCCGTCGAGAGCTGCCAGAGCCTCCGCAGCCACGTCGTTCCGGATCGCGTGGCGGGGCTCACGTCGCCTCCCGCTGCCGCGGGTCGATCAGCCGGTGAACGAGATCGACGACGAAGCCGACCACGAGCACGAAGCCCGTGAGCACGAGCAGCTCGCCCTGGACCTTCGGCAGGTCCCTCGCGCTGACGTCGGCGACCAGCATCCGTCCGATGCCGGGCAGGGAGAAGAGCTGCTCGATCACGACCGCGCCGACGATGATGCCGGCCACCTGGAGGCCGAGGACCGTGACGACGGACAGCCCGACGTTCGGCATCCCGTGCAGGATGAGCGCTGCGCGGCGGGTCAGTCCCTTCGCGGCGGCCGTGCGCACATAGTCCTGGCCGACCGCCTGCAGGGTGGCGCTGCGCACGAACCGCAGGAGCATCGCGCCCTCGACGATGCCGATCGTGAGTGCGGGCAGCAGCAGAGAACGGAACGCGGCGGCCGGATCGTCCCAGCCCGCGCGCGGGAATCCCTGCGCGGGCAGCCAGCCTAGCCACACGGCGAACACGACGACGAGCATCATCCCGGCCCAGACGACCGGCACGGCGGCCAGCGTCTGCGCGCCGACGCTCAGCGCGGTGCCATCGGACCGCCCGCGGCGCATCGCCGAGAGCACGCCCAGCGGCAGGCTGAACAGCAGCGCGATCGCCAGCGACATGATCCCGAGGGGGACCGTGACCTGTGCCTTCTCGGCGAGTTCCGAGGCCACGCTCGACCCGGTCAGCAGCGATGACCCCAGATCACCGCGGAACACCCCGCCGATCCAGTCCAGGTACTGGGCAGGAAGCGGCTGGTTCAGCCCCAGGCGCTCGCGGATCGCCTCGATCTGCTCGGGTGTGCTGTTGGTCCCTGCGATCAGCTGCGCGATGTCACCCGGCAGGACCCGCAGCGTGAGGAAGATCAGCACGCTGGCGACGAGCAGCCCGAGCAGGAGCAGGGCCAGCCGCGTCAGCGTGTAGCGGATCACCCGTTGCTCTTGGCGAGCTCTGCGAGGTTGAGGCGCTCGTTCACGTTGATCGAGGGCATACCGGTGATGCTAGTGCCGACCGCCACGACCGAGGCGCCGTTGTACAGCCAGTCCGCGGCGGAGTCCTCCGACACGATCCTCGCGGCCTGCGCGAGCAGGTCGGCCGCCTCCGCCTCGTCGGTGGCGGCGAGCGATTCCGCGTACAGCCGCTGGACCTCGGCGTTGTCGTACGTGAAGTAGTAGTCCGGGTTCGCCCAGTTCTCGAAGTCGTGCGCCTCGGTGTGCAGCACGAAGCTGAGGTCGTAGTCCTTGTTGATGTAGACGTCGTTGAGCCACGTCGGGAAGTCGACCGAGTTGACCTCCAGGGTGATGCCGACCTCATTGAGATCCGAGACGAGGATCTGCGGGATCGTCGTGGAGTAGAAGCTCGGGATGGTCAGCTCGAGCGTGAGGTCCTCGACGCCCGCCTCCGCCAGCAGCGCGCGGGCTGCTTCCGGGTCGTACGGCGCGACGTCCGCGAGGTCCTCGTAGCCGGGATCCAGCGAGGGGATCGGTCCGTAGAGGGTCTCGCCGGAGGCGAGCGCCTCGACGAACGCGTCGTGATCGATGGCCTGCCGGATCGCCTGCCGCACCCGCTGGTCGGCGAGGGGCCCGGAGGTCTGATTGAAAGCGAGCGTGCCCTTGTCGGTGGACTGGCCGAGCTCGAGGGTGAACTCCCCGGTCGCCTCGATCTGCTCCTTCAGGTTCGCGTCGAACCCGGTCACGGCGTCGACCTCGCCGGCCAGGGCGGCGTTCAGAGCGGCCTGGTTGTCGGGGATGTAGTCGAAGACGACCTCGGCGACCTGCGCGGCATCCCCCCAGTACTCCTCGTTGCGCGTGAACGTGATGCTGTCGCCCTGGCGCCAGGTGTCCAGCACGAACGGACCGGTGCCGTTCGCCTCGGTCTGATAGTCGACCGTGTCGGCCTCCTTCAGGACGATGCCGGCGCGCCCGGTGAGGTTCCACAGCAGGCTCGAGTCCGGCTGGGTGAGGGTGAGGGTGACCTCCTGCCCGTTCGCCGCGATCGCGGCGACGTTCGCGAGCCGCGCGGAATCGCGCCACTCGGGCGAGTTCTTGCGCGTCGTGAGCGACCACACCACGTCCTGCGGGGTGAGCTCCTGACCGTCGTGGAAGGTCACGCCCTCGCGCAGCGTGAACGTGTAGGTCAGGCCGTCCGGAGAGATCTCCCAATCCTCCGCGAGCGCCGGGACGATCTCCTGCTCGGGCGTGCGCGAGACGAGGCCCTGATAGATGTTGTCGACGAGGATCTGGTCCAGCGCCGCGCCCGCGGTCTCGCGGATGTCGAGGTTGCCGGGCTCCAGCACGAGCCGGATGATCGCCGATGCGTCCGGGTCGGGCTCGGGCGTGCTCGTCGGATCCGGTGCGGAACCGCCGCCGGTGCAGGCGGAGAGCAGCAGAGCCGCGGCGGCGAGCAATGCAGGGGCGGCCAGGGCGGGGCGGCGGGGCATGGGTGTCCTTTCGGAAGATCATCCGTGCTGTGCGGATGCCTCGGGCGGGCGACTGCGATGTTCTGAGGTCTGCCCGATAGTCCAGCCTAGAGAACCGGCGAACCTGCTCAGACGCCCGCTACCCGGAACGCAACACAAGCGTTAACCCTTCCCCGCCAGGTCGCGCAGGTGCCGGCCGAGCTCGACCGGCAGCTCCTCCTGCACGTTGTGTCCGGCGGGCATGACGACGAGGGATGCCGCGGGCAGGTGCTCCTGGAACGCCGAGGCATCGGCATCCGTGACGTATCCGCGCTCCCCGCGGATGAGGGTCACCGGCGCTGTCACGTCCGCCAGATCGTCCCACCCGGGAGCGGACAGCACCCGCGTGACAGCATCCGGGCCGGCGCCGGCCCGCGAGGTCGCAGCGGACAGGTGGGCGAAGTGGTGCTTCCACTCGAAGCGCCCGTCCGGACGCTCCCGCGAGTTGTGGTAGACCCCGCGCTCCGCCGCGCGGCGCGAGCCGCCCAGGCCGAAGCTCAGCGCGCGGTCGACCATCTCGTCGCGGCTCGCCCAGTCGGTGGGGCCGGCGAAGAAGTCGCGGATCTGCGTCGGTCCCGCGTTCGGATCGACGCCCGGAGTGATGTCGATGACGACGAGCTCCCGGACCAGATCGGGCCGGGATGCCGCGACCGCGGCGGCGGTGAGGCCGCCGAGCGACTGCCCGACGAGCAGCTGCGGGCCGGACGTCCACGCGTCCATGCCCGCGGCGACGTCGGGTGCGAGGACTCGGCCCGTGTAGGCCGCGTCGGGCCGCCATGATGAGTCGCCGTGGCCGGGGAGGTCGATCGCCAGGGCGGGAAGGCCCAGGGCCAGGATCGTCGTGTCCCACGTGTGCGCGTTCAGGCCCGCTCCGTGCAGGAACGTGACGACCGGAGCCGCGTCGCCGTAGCGCAGCGCGCTCAGCGCGCGGCCGTCCGGAAGCGTCAGGCTGACGCGCTCGGCCCCGGGGATCGCGCCGTCGATGCCGAAATCGGCGGCCTGGCCAGGCAGGAAGGAGAACTCGTCGATCGGTTCGCTCACCCTGTCATTCTGCCCGCAACCGTGTGCCCGTGAGCCGATCGGTAGGCTTGCCTCATGAGCGAACTGGCCCGCGTGCACCTGTCGAAATCAGCCCCGGACGCCTACAAGACGCTCGCCGCCTTCTCCAAGACGGTCGGCGGGATCGCCGACGGAGCGGGCATCGACGCGCGGCTCAAGGAGCTCGTGCAGATCCACGTCTCGCAGCTGAACGGGTGCGCATACTGCGTGCGCGTCCACGTCGAGCGGGCCGTGAAGGCGGGAATCACGCCGGACGACATCGCCCAGCTTCCGGTGTGGCGCGAGTCGGGGGTCTTCTCCGAGCGGGAGCGCGCCGGACTCGAGCTCGCGGAGGCGTTCACCTTCATCCATGAGGAGGGCGTCTCGGACGAGGTGTACGACCGGGTGGGCGGCATCCTCAGCGAGCAGGAGTACATCGGCCTCAGCTGGATCCTCGTCTCGATCAATGCGTTCAACCGGGTCGCGATCGCCGGCCGCTACAGCGTGCCGCCGCGCGACGACCTGGCCGGAGAGGACAGCGACGCCGCGTCGGGCGCCGCCTGGTGATCCCACCCGTCGATCCGATCGTCCCCGGCGCCGTCAACTTCCGCGACGTCGGCGGGCTGCCCGCGGGCGCTCGCCGCACGCGGTCCGGCGTGCTGTACCGCTCGGGCAACCTCGCCCAGCTGGACGACGACGGCACCGCGGCACTCGGAGCCCTCGGCATCCGTCGCATCATCGATCTGCGCGCCGATGACGAGGTGGCCCACGCGCCCAGCCGCGTGGCGGATCTGCCGGTGCGGACGCAGCGCGTCCCGCTCTTCCTGGGATCCGTCGCATCCTTCTTCGCGGACGACATCCCGCTCGACGAGATGTACCGCCGACTCGTGGAGGACTCGGCCGGCCTGGTGGTCGAGGTCGTGCGGGGGATCGTCGCCGACCAGCCGGTGCTCGTGCACTGCACGGTCGGCAAGGACCGCACCGGCGTGACCGTCGCGCTCGCGCTCGCGGCGGCCGGTGTCGAGAGCGAGGCGGTGATCGCCGACTATGCGCGCACCGAGACGCTGCTGCCCGAATGGCGCAACACCCGCGTCGTCGCGGCGCTGCGGTCGATGCACCCGGACGCGGTGAATCTGGAAGACCTCGCGACCCGATCGCCCGCGCCCGTGATGCGGAACCTGCTGACGGGGATCACCGCGCGCTACGGATCTGCGGCCGACTACCTGCGCGCGAACGGCATGACCGACGACGAGCTGGTCGAGCTGAGCCGCGTGCTCCTCGGCCCCGCCTGATCCCGGACCCCTCCGTGGTCTCACAGCGAAACGAAGGTTAGGCAACCCTTGCTTCGCGGTATAGTGGGGACGTCATGAGCCACACCACCGAGCACAACGCCGCAGCCTGCCGTTCCTCACGGCACACCCGCGTTCAGCACCTGATCACGGCCGACGAGTCCTCGCTCGCCGAGCTCGAGGTGCTGCTGGCGACGCTGCCCATCTGCTCGACCGGCCGTGTCTTCGTCGAGGTGCCGGATGCGGGATGGCAGACGGAGCTGACGGTTCCCGGTCGCATGGTGGTCACCTGGCTCGACCGCGCGGCACGCACCGGCGAGCCGGGCTCGGGCCGCTCGTGCGCCCCCGGCCAGGCTCTCGCGCGCGCCGTCACTGCGTGGGCAGACGAGATGCTGTGCGAGGACGACGACCACACCCGGATCTTCCTTCTGGGCGGATACCTCGGCACCGCCGACATCGTCGACCACCTCACCACCCGCAGCGGCATCCCGGCCGGCGCGATCCACACCCCCGAGCGCTTCGGGCTCTCCACCGCGCGCTGATCGCCGCTCGCTCGGCCGAGGCCCTGTCCTCGCGACTTCGCGATGCTAGACGCGCTGCGGCACGTAGTTGCCGTCCTCGAGGCCGGCCTCGATCTCGAACCGGTTCCGCAGGGGATCGCGTCCCGCGAGCAGGTACAGCAGCGGCATCAGGAAGCCGTAGCGGCGCCATTGGCGCGCGTGGACGGCCTCGTGTCGCAGCACGCGATCGGTCAGGGTGCCGTCGCCGGTGAGATAGCAGCCGCCGACGCACACCCCGCCGCGGCGGAACGCCCAGCGCGGCATCCCGCGGAAGATCCACAGACCGTCGCGCCTCTCGACGCGTCCGGTGCTCCAGATCGAGCCCCACACCCAGCCCACGGCCGTGCCCCACGCGTATCCGGCGAGGCTCACGCGCGAGTCGAGGAACGGCAGGAACCGGTCGACGCGGCGCCCGCGCGCGATGGCGCGGTCAGCCACCTCCCGCCAGCCGTCCGGCGGCGTGGGGATCGGACTCACGCGAGCGCTCCGACGATCCTCAGGATCGTGCCGAGGTCGTCGACCGCTGCCGCCGGCGAGGGCGGCGCGAAGCCCGTGATGCTCGACCCCACGAGCGGGAGCGCGGCCCGTGCACGGGAGATCGAGGTCAGCAGGTCGGGGAGCGAGACCCCGAAGGGCACGGATGCCGTCACCCCGCTCATCGCGGCGGGATCGAGGACGTCGAGGTCGACGTGGATGTAGAGCGCATCGGCCCCGGTGGCGACCACGGCGGCCGCGAGGGCGTCGTGGTCCGACAGTGCCGACGCGTCGATCACGCTGAGCGCGAGGGCGGCGGCCGTCTGCTCCTCGGCCGGTTCGTACTCGCGGGCGCCGGCGAGTACGAGGCGCTCGCGCCCGACGGCTCCTGCCTCGAGAACGAGTCCGTCCGCACCGTCGCCGAGGATCGCGCGGAGCGCCATGCCGCTGAACGCGCCCGAAGGAGAGGAATCCGGCGTGTGCAGATCGGGATGCGCATCCAGCCACACCACGACGAGGTCGGGATGCCGGCGGGCTGCGTGGCCGACGGCGCCGACCGCCACGCCGCAGTCGCCGCCGATCAGCATGACCGGCTCGGTGAGCGGAGCGAGCTCGAGATCGACGAGTTCGCGGGTGCGGCGCAGGGTGCTGAACCGCAGCACGCCGGTCTCGACCGACTCTCCCGCCTCGAGGGGGATCTCCACGGTGGTGCAGGAGGCGCGCGGCAGGTCGCCGGCGATCGCCTGCGCTCCGTCGATGAGCTGCATCGCGCGGGATGAGGGCGAGCCCTGCCACTGCGGAACGATCACGAATCGGGCCATGTGCTCATCTTCGCTCACAGCACACCCGCTCGCGAACGGGCGGAGTCCTCACCGGTGGTGGGAACCCCGCCCGTCGCGGTGCGGTGGTGCGGTACGGCTACGGGGTGTACGGAGCCGTCGGCGCGTCGATCGCGGCCTGCGCGGGGGCGCCGCCGGCCTTGAGCTCGGCCAGGCGCGCCTCGACCTCGGTCAGCTCGCCCATGTCGTCCAGGCTGTTGAACTGCGCGTCCAGGCTCGACGCGGCCAGCTCCTCCTTGCCGGCCGCGAGGGCCTCCTGGCGACGGACCTTGTCTTCGAAGCGCCCGAGCTCGCTGGTCGGGTCGAGCACGTCGATCGACTTGACCGCGTCGTGGACCTTGACCTGAGCCTCGGCGGTCTTCGCCCGCGCGAGCAGTTCGCTGCGCTTGCTCTTGAGCTGCTCCAGCTTCTGCTTCATGCCGTTGAGGCCGTCCTTGAGCTTGCCGACGATCTCCGTCTGCGACTCGATCGTCGGCTCGACCGCCTTCGCTTCGCGCTCCGAGCTGATCTGCCGCTGCAGCGCGATCTTGGCGAGGTTGTCGAACTTGTCGGCATCCGCTGTGCTGCCGGCGGAGCGCAGCTGGTCGGCCTTCTTGCTCGCCGCCAGCGCCTTGTTGCCCCACTCAGTGGCTTCCTGGAGGTCTTCTTCGTGGTCGCGCTCGAGCAGGCGGAGGTTGCCGATCGTCTCGGCGATCGCGGATTCGGCATCGGCGATGCTGTTCGTGAAGTCGCGGACGAGCTGGTCGAGCATCTTCTGGGGATCCTCGGCGGAGTCGAGCATCGAGTTGATGTTCGCCTTCAAGAGGGTCGAGATGCGACCGAAGATGGACTGCTTGGCCATCCGTGTTTCCTTCCTATCGGTGGTGCGGAACGTACGTGTCGTGAAGTGCGATGTGCCGGCCGTCGGAGCTGCTCAGAAGCGACCACCTCCTCGGCGGCCGCGCGTGCCGCCGCCGCCGAAGCTGCCGGGACTCATGCGGCCGCCGCGGCTTGAACCGCCGCCTCCGCCGAACACGCCCCCGAGGCCGCCCGATGAGCCGCCGCCTCCGCCGCCGAGCAGGGAGTTGATGACGATGCCGCCGAGGATCGCGCCCATCATCCCGCCGCCCGAATCGCCCCCTCCTCCGCCCAGCATGCCGCCCATGCCCCCGCCCTGGAACGCGCTGACATCGTGCTGGGCGTACTGGATCGCCTGGGCGGCGAGCTGGTTGGCGCGCTGCGCGTACTGCAGCGCCTGCTCGGGGTTCGCCATCTGCAGCTGCTGCGCCTGCACGAGCGCAGCGCCAGCCTCGGCGAGCCGCGTGCGTGCTTCGGCGCCGATCGCCCCGCGGCGCGCGACGACGTAGTCCTCGGCCGCGGAGACCTGCGCCTGCGCCTGCATGATCTGCTGGCCGATCATCTGCTGCGCGCGCTGAGCCTTGGCGGCGGCATCCCGCACGCCGCTGATGACGCCGTCGATCTGGGTGTTCGCCGCCTCCAGGCTCTGCAGGGCGATCAGCGGGCGGCGGGCGGTGCCGGCCAGGTTGGTCCGAGCGGCGTCGATCTGCCGGCGCGTGGCGGCGACGACGCCGGCGACTCGCCCGTCGGCATCGGGAAGAGCGGATGCCGCGGCGATGTCGTTCTCGAGCTCTGTGATGAGCGCCGCCGCGCTGCGCTCGCCCTCCGCGAAGTCGCGTCCCAGCTTGTCGATCGCGTCCTCCAGGAGGACCGCCTGGCCGACGGCCTCTTCGGCGGCGCGGATGCTCACCGCCGCCTCGCCGCCCTTGCCCGCGCCGAGAGCCACCTCGGCGGCGGCGAGCTGCTCGTCGGCGAACGCGATGCGCTGGCGCGCCTGCGCCGGATTGTCGGCGACCGTCACGAGCGCCTCGGGGGCGTAGCTCGCTGCGAGCGCCCGGAGCTGCTCGTCGGCGGCGTCGACGGATGCCGCGGCCTGCGCCCGCTGCTCCTGCACGCGGGCGAGCGATTCGGGGGCGTTCTGCTCGAGCCGGCGCAGCTCGTCGAAGTCGGCCGCCTTGTCGTCGAGGCCGGCGTTCGCCTCTTCGCACAGCCGGATGATCTCGGCGTTCCACGACCGGACCTGCTCCTGCGAGTCGGGGGTCGCGTCGTCGAGCTGCTGCTTGATGGTGAACGCCCTGTTCAGGTTCTCCCGAGCGGTCTGCAGCGCCTGCTGGAATTCCACCGTGGCGGCATCCCCGAACTGCGCGCGGGCGAACCCCAGCTCCTGGTCGCTCGTCTTGACGGCGTCATCGGTCTGCACGAGGGCCGACGCCGCGCGGCGCTCGAGCTCTTCCACGTCGATCTGCTCGACCGGCGGCGCACCCTGCCCCGACGGGCCGCCGACCTTCTTGCGGCGACTGCGCACGACGAGCACGATCACCAGGATCACGATCGCGGCGATCACGAGGAACCCGATGAGACCGACGAGGAAGCCGCCGCCACCGCCCGCGCCCGTGTCAGAGCCTCCTCCGGCTGCATCGGTGAGGCCGGCGGCGGCTGCATCGATCGCGCCCAGCCAGTTCTCGGCGGCCAGCTCGGGCTGGATCAGCTGCTGCTCGATCGCGGCCAGGTCGTCCTGCGAAACCGGACCGGTGGAGTCGCCCGACAGGTAGTACTGTCGCCCTTCCGTGGCCACCGCGAGCAGGTACTGGGTGGGGCCGAGGCCGTTCTGCTCGGCTGTGGTGTTGGCCCACTCCTCAGAGTTGGACGGATTCGTGAACTCATCGACGTAGACGACCCACAGGTCCAGGTCGGTGTCGGACGCGAGCTGTTCGAGCCGCGTCTGCGCCTCGGCCTCCTCGCCGCCGGACAGCACGCCGACGTCGTCGAGGACGTAGCCCTGGCCGAGGTCCACCGGGTCCGTGGCGGAGGCGGCACCGGCGGCGCCGGCGAACACGATCGTGAGAGCCGTGGTGAGCGCCAGTGCCCATCGCGCACGCATTGTTCCCCTCCTCGGGGACGCGCAGTGCAGGCCCCGAAGATCGAGTCTATTCACGCGCGAGGCGCAGGCGGTAGCACTCCGGCTCCTGCGCGCAGGGCGGGTCGCACCGCTCCGGCGCGCGTCACGCGGATAGCCTGTCGATCTCGGGAGGACACGTGGACGATCGGTACGGCACGGACGTGCTCGCGGACGGCTGGCGCACCCAGGGACGCCCTGCCGTGCCCCGGGTGGAGGCCACCGCCGACGTGGTCGTCGAGGTCGCCGTCGACGGGTTCTGCGGCGCCGTGGTCGGGGTCGCGTCCGGCGTGGTGGAACTGGAGGACCGGCACGGCAGGCGGCGGATGTTCCCGCTCGGCCCCGGCTTTCTCGTCGACGGCGCCGACGTCGTCCTGACCCCGCCGGCGCCGGTCGCCTCACGAGGGCCGCGGCGGACGGCATCCGGTTCGTTCGCCGCTCCCGAGACACGTGCGCGGGTCGCCCGTGCGAGCCGCATCCTGGTCGAGGGGCGCCACGACGCCGAGCTCGTCGAGAAGGTCTGGGGCGACGACCTGCGGGCCGAGGGCGTCGTCGTCGAATACCTCCAGGGCATCGACCTGCTGCAGGCCGCCCTCGACGCCGAACCGCCCTCGGCCGAGCGCCGCTACGGCGTGCTGGTGGATCACCTCGTGGCGGGATCCAAGGAGTCCCGGATCGCCGACTCGGTCGCACGCGGGCCGCACGGCCGCCACGTGCGCATCGTCGGCCACCCGCACGTCGACGTCTGGCAGTGCGTCACGCCGCGCGCGATGGGCATCCCGCGCTGGCCGGAGGTGCCGCGAGGCACCGACATCAAGGTCGGAACGTGCCGGGCGCTCGGCTGGCCGTCCGAGACGCCCGCCGATCTGGCGCGTGCCTGGCAGCGGATCCTCGGCCGTGTGCACAGCTACCGCGACCTCGATCCGGCGCTGCTCGGTCGCGTGGAAGAGCTGATCGACTTCGTCAGCGGCTGAACGCCGTCGGCGCGGCTCGTTAGCCTGGAGGAGTGCCCGAGCCCGCCGCGTTCCGCGATCGTCCGCTGTCATTCGTCCGCCGCAACGGACGGATGACCGACGGGCAGGAGCGCGCCTGGACCGACCTCGCTCCCCGCTACGTGATCGATCCGCCCCGCGACGATGCCGCGACGAGCGTCCGTGCCGGCGCGGCGATCGATCCGCGCGAGGTCTGGGGGCGGGAGGCGCCGCTCATCGCGGAGATCGGCTCCGGCCAGGGGCACGCGATCGTGCACGCCGCCTCCTCGCGGCCGGAGGTGGACTTCCTCGCGATCGAGGTGTTCACCGCGGGGCTCGCCCGCACGATGCTCAACGCCGAGCGGGCCGGCGCGCGGAATCTCCGGCTCGTCGAGGCGAACGCGCCCGAAGTGCTCGCGCACCTGCTGCCCCCGGCATCCCTCGACGAGCTCTGGATCTTCTTCCCCGACCCCTGGCACAAGAACAAGCACAACAAGCGACGGCTCGTCACACCGGAGTTCGCCGCGACGGCCGCCGGTGCCGTGCGCGACGGCGGGGTCGTGCGCATCGCCACGGACTGGGAGCAGTACGCCCGTCAGATGCGGGACGTGATGGATGCCGCGCCGGCGTTCGCGCGGGCATTCGCGGGCGAGTGGGCCGAGCGCTTCGACGGGCGGGTGCTCACAGCGTTCGAGCGCAAGGGCGCCCGAGCCGGCCGGGCGATCCGCGATCTGGCATACGTGCGGCGGCCCCGGGGATGACCGAGCCCGAGGAGGCGGCATCCATCGCGCCCGTGGGCGCGACCGGCGCGACGGGTCCGCGCGACCGCTGGCGGATCCTGCGTCCGCTCGCGCACCGCGACTTCCGGGCGCTGTTCAGCGCGGTCGTGCTGTCGATCTTCGCGGCGGGCATGTGGGCGGTCGTGATGGTCTACGCGGTCATCGCGATCGGCGGCGGACCGGTCGACCTCTCGCTCGTGGCCGCATCCAACGCCACCGGACTGCTGCTGTGCGCGATTCCCGGGGGCATCGTCGCGGACCGGGTGTCGCGTCGGATGATCGTGCGCGCGGTGTCCCTCGCGGATTTCCTCGCGATCACCTCTGTCGTCGTCGTCGGGGCATACGGTCCGGTGGGCATCCCGCAGCTGGTGATCGTCGCATTCATCCTCGGCGCCGGGGCCGGCTTCTTCTTCCCGGCCTACAGCGCGATCCTGCCGCGCCTTCTGCCGCCGGGGCAGCTCCTCGCCGCGAACGGGCTCGAGGGAGCGATCCGCCCCGCACTGCAGCAGGCGGCAGGCCCGGCGGCGGCCGGAATGCTGCTGGCCGCGCTGATCCCGGCCCACGCGGCCGTGGCGATCGCGATCGCGCACGGGGCGGCGTTCGTGATCCTGATGTTCCTGCGCCCCGAGCCCGCGCAGCACGTGGGGGAGCGCTCCGACACCGACGGCGCCGAGATCGCGGACCACTCGGCGAAGAGCGTCTTCCACGACCTCCGCGAGGCGATCGTGTTCACCGTGCGCACACCATGGCTGCTGTGGACGCTCCTCTACGCGACACTGTGGGTGCTCGTCGTGGTCGGGCCCGAGGAGGTGCTGCTGCCGTTCCTCATCCGCGAGCGGATCGGCGAGGATCCACGGCTCTTCGGATTCCTGCTCGCCGTCTACGGAGCAGGCGGCGTGCTCGGATCGATCTTCGTGTCGTCCAGGAAGCTGCCGCGACGCTACCTGACCACGATGAATCTCGTGTGGGGCATCAGCACCCTTCCGTTCATCATCGTCGGCTTCACCGACCAGTACTGGCTCCTGATGGCATCGCTCTTCGTCGTCGGCTTCGGCTTCAGCTACGGCAACGTCATCTGGGGAACCCTGCTGCAGCGGCGTGTCCCGCGGCACATGCTGGGGCGGATCTCGAGCCTGGACTTCTTTGTCTCGCTCGCCCTGATGCCGCTGTCGATGGCGCTCGCCGGACCGCTGTCCGAAGTGCTCTCCCTGCAGGTGATCTTCACCGCCGCAGGCATCCTCACGCTGGCCTTCGGGATCATCGCGATCTTCGCCGCGCGCATGCCGCAGGATGAGATCGCCCATCCCCTGGAAGACTGAGAGGGTGCCCGCTCACCCCGCAGTCGTTCTCGGCGTCCGCCCGAAGGTATCCGTGGGCCTGGTGCCCGCCCTGCTGGTCTGCCTCGCGGCGCCGGCGTTCTTCGTCCTCCGCATCCCCTGGCTGGGGTGGGTGCTGCTGGCCGCCGGCATGCTCGTCGCCTACCTCGTGCGCTCGCGGACGGATGCCGAGGCCGAGGCGGCGCGCGCGTCGGTGAGCACCGCGCCGGAGGCTGCGCCGACGCGAACTCCGAGCCTCGTACGCGACCTCTCGCTCATCTGCATCGGCCTGCTGATCGTCAGCCTCATCGACCTGAAGGCGGAGCTCGACAACCTCGCGTTCCTGCGGTTCGGCCTCGCGCTCGGCGGCGCGGTCGTCGTGCCGTACGTCATCTCGCGGTTCGTGTTCCGCGACCACGCGATCCGGTTCCCCTGGCGCGGTGGAGGCCGCTGGACGACGTTCCAGTGGACCTGGCTGTTCGCCGTGCTCGCGCTCGGCTGGCTGATCCTGCCGTTCTACTTCATCACGTCGGGCGTGTACATGAACTGGCCGGTGGTGGACACTCCCGAACTCATCGCGCGCCTGTTCATCGGGGTCGGCGCGGTCGGCATCTGGGACGAGCTGTTCTTCATCTGCATCGTGTTCACCCTGCTGCGCCGGCATTTCCCCGACTGGCAGGCCAACCTGCTGCAGGCGACCGTGTTCGTGTCGTTCCTCTGGGAGCTCGGCTATCAGGCCTGGGGTCCGCTGCTGACGATCCCGTTCGCGCTCGTGCAGGCGTACATCTTCAAGCGCACGCGGTCGCTGACCTACGTCGTGACCGTGCACCTGCTGTTCGACGCGGTCGTGTTCCTCGTGCTGGTGCATGCGCACAACCCCGGGCTGCTCGACGGTCTGTTCCTGGTCTGACCGGCACCGCGCGTTCATCCGTCACCGGTGTACGCGTGGGCGGCGTCCGTGCGTGCGCAGGTGACGGATGAACGGGTGCACAGGGGGTGCACAGACCGACTCGATAGCCTGGGGGTGGATCCCGGACAGGGATCCCCGGACGAGGGATCAGTACCCGGTGAGCGACAAGACTGGCCATGGAGGCGAGTCCCGTGTCGTGGGTCATCCTTGTTCTGTCCGGCATCCTCGAAGCCGTCTGGGCCACCGCGCTCGGCAAGTCCGAGGGGTTCACCAAGCTCTGGCCGAGCGTCGTCTTCGGCGTCACCCTGGTCGCCAGCATGGGCGGCCTGGCATGGGCCATGCGCGACATCTCGACCGGCACCGCGTACGCCGTCTGGGTCGGGATCGGGGCCGCGCTGACCGTGGCCTACGCGATGATCACCGGCGCCGAGCCGTTCTCGATCGTGCGGATGCTGCTCATCCTGGGCCTCGTCGGGTGCGTGATCGGGCTCAAGCTCGTCGGCCACGAATGACGGTCCGGATGCCGGGAGATCTTCACCTTCATGCTCACGGTGAGGTGACTTCTCGATGAACCCTTGACGGGCGTCCGGCGACGAGTATCTTTGGTCCTGCGAAGCGAAAACGGAAACAGATCGGACCTGCAAGGGAAAGAGAAACAGAGACCGAAATTCGCGAATGATCGGCCCGGGGCCTCGGCTCCGGGCCGATCTTACGTGTGCCCGGAAGACGCGAGAAGCCGCCCCTTCGGGACGGCTTCTCGCGTCAGTGCCCCCGACAGGAATCGAACCTGCGACCTTTGGTACCGGAAACCAACGCTCTATCCCCTGAGCTACGGAGGCGTACCGATCGAGGTTATCACCAGCGTCACGTCCGTCCGCGCCTCAGGGGCTGGGGGATGCCGCCTCGTGCGGAGCGTCGGCGACGACGTCGGTGCTCTCGCTCATCGCCTCCAGCGCCTCGGCGACCCGCGTCGCGAGGTAGCCGTGCCCGTTCGTCGACGGGTGGTCCCGACCGATGCCCGTGTCGATCACCTCGGCGTAGTTGTCGGGAGTGATCCAGTTCTCCGTGATGGGGGAGATGTACCACCATCCCCGCACCGCGGCGAGGGCTGCCAGATCGGCGTCGATGCGGGCGGTCGTCTCCTGCACCGGCAGCACCTGCGGCGCCGGCCCGAGGATCACGATGGCAGCCTCCGGGTACAGCGCCGCGAGCGCGTCCCACGCCGCCGCCACGGCATCCCGGTATCCGGCCGCCGGCATTCGCCGGTCGTTGATGGATCCCTCGACGATCACGAGATCCGGATCCAGCGCCGGGTCGAGCGCGGCGATGCGCTCGCCGTACGAGCCGCCGTCCAGCCCCGGCTTGAGGTAGCCGCTGCCGCGGACGCCGTCGACCGTGGTCTCCCAGCCGAGACGCTCGCCGAGCACGTAGGCGTACCCGAGCGTGGGCAGGGATGCCGCCGAGCCGTACGTCCACGAGTCGCCGAAGACGAGCACACGGGGCTGCTCGGGCAGCGCGAGCGCGGCGGGGGCGATCACTGCCGGCGCTGCATCCTGAGCGGTCGCCACCACGGCACTCGGAGCCTCCACCCAGGGGCGCAGGGCAGCGACCCCGCACACCGCCGCGATGGCGAGCGCGGCGAGCGCGAGCGGCCAGAATCGGCGCACCCGACGCGACGCGGCGCGGGCGGTCGTCCTCGGGGTCGCAGGCGGGCTGGCGGGCACGGTCACGTAGCGAGAGTAGGCGAAGTTCGCCTGTGCGCCGAATGCGCGTCCCGAGTGCGCGTCCGGGCGGCATCCGATCGCCGCGAGAACGCCGTGAATCCGCGGCGGAACCGACCTTTTCCGAGGGTCGCGGCATCCGACTCGACCCTGCCGTGCGGAGCACCCGATCCGGCGTGCGAGGATACTTCGGTGCAACGCGTCGTGACCGCCGAACTGGACCTCGAACTGGGGTCGTCCGTGGACCTCATCTTCCAGGTCGCGGCGGCGCAGCACGTGCCCATCGTGAGCGAGGAATTGACGTTCATCCAGGGCGAGCGCGTGTACACCCCGACCGAGATCGTGGACCAGTCCGGAAGCCGCCTGCACCGTCTCACCGGCGAGGCCGGCCGCCTCGAAGTCCGCTACGAGGCCACCGTCGACGGGCAGACCACGAGCGGCCGCACGAGCGACCTCGAGGCGATCACATACCTGCGTCCGAGCCGCTACTGCCAGTCCGACGAGGTGTTCGGTCAGGCGCGGCGCCAGTTCAAGGGTCTGCAGGGCCACGATCTGATCGCCGCGGTCGCGGAGTTCGTCTCGACGAGCACCACCTACACCCCGGGTCTCAGCCAGGGCACCGACAGCGCGGTCACCACGCTCATGACCGGTCAGGGCGTCTGCCGCGATTACGCGCACGTCGTAATCTCACTGCTGCGCGCGATGGACATGCCCGCCCGCTACGCCGCCTGCTACGCCCCGGGCCTGCAGCCGATGGACTTCCACGCGGTCGCCGAGGCCTACCACGACGGCGCCTGGTACGTGATCGACGCGACCCGACTCGCCAACCGGCGTTCGCTCGTGCGCATCGCGACGGGCCGGGATGCCGCGGACTGCGCGTTCCTGAGCTATCACGGCGGGCATGTGGGCCTCTCCCACATGCGCGTGGACGCGTGGGTCATGCCCGACGCGGCGTCGGAGGTCGGGCTCGAGGGGGAGGGCCGGCCGGATGCGCTCGAGCGCGCGCTGGGAGCGGGAGATGCGGCATCCGACCCCGCCTCGGACGACTTCTCCGCCCTGATCCAGCTCGCCTGATCCATCCGGCGCTCCGATCGGCGAACCGGCGAGCGCGCACCCGGGTCGGCGCCCGGCGGCCCGAGGCGCACGGCCCGCAAACGTAGACTGGTCCGGCCATGAATCCCGAAGAACTATCCGCCGCTCTGCTCGCCGTCGTGACCCCGCTCGCCGAGGCGCGACGCGAGGGATCGAGCGCGAGCTGGACCACCGCGGACTTCCTCCTGGACCGGCCCAAGAACCGCGATCACGGCGACTGGGCCTCCAACGCGGCACTCAAGCTGTCGAAGGCGGTCGGCGCGAACCCCCGCGAGCTCGCCACCGAGATCGCCGCCGGCCTGGCCCTGACACCGGGCGTGGCGAGCGTCGAGGTCGCCGGTCCCGGATTCATCAACATCCGGCTGGATGCCGCGGCCGCCGGCGCGCTGGCCAAGCGGATCGTCGATGCCGGCGCCGCATTCGGGACGAACGAGTCCCAGCGCGGCAACACCATCAACGTCGAGTTCGTGAGTGCGAACCCCACCGGTCCTCTGCACATCGGCCACACCCGGTGGGCGGCGCTGGGCGACTCGATCGCGCGTCTGCTGCTGGCGAGCGGTGCCACGGTGGCCCGGGAGTTCTACATCAACGACGCAGGCGCGCAGATGGAGCGCTTCGGGCAGTCGGTGCTGGCTGCAGCCAAGGGTGAGCCCACGCCCGACGGCGGCTACGCCGGCCCGTACATCGACGACCTCGCCCGCCGTGTGCTCGAGGCGCGGCCCGACCTCCTCGAGCGGGATGCCGAGGAGCAGGTCACCGTCGCCCGGGATCTCGCCTACGACTTCCAGCTCGGCGAGCTGCAGTCGTCGCTGACCCGGTTCCACGTGCACTTCGACGTCTGGTTCTCCGAGCGCACCCTGCACGCGCCGGGGTCGGACGGAGAGCCCAGCCTGGTCGACGAGGCGGTGGACCGTCTGCGCGCGCAGGGCCACGTCTTCGACGAGGACGGCGCCGTCTGGGTGCGCACGACCGACTTCGGCGACGACAAGGACCGCGTGATCCGCCGCTCCAACGGCGAGTACACGTACTTCGCCGCCGACGCCGCGTACTACCTCAACAAGGGCGATCGCGGCTTCGCACACAAGATCTACCTGCTGGGTGCGGACCACCATGGCTACGTTCACCGGCTGAAGGCGCTCGCCGGCGCTGCGGGCGACGACCCCGACAAGGACATCGAGGTGCTCATCGGGCAGCTCGTCTCGATCAACGGCGCGCGGCTCTCCAAGCGCGCGGGCAACATCATCGAGATGGACGACCTGCGCGAATGGCTCGGCGCCGACGCCCTGCGCTACTCGCTCGCGCGGTACCCGGCCGACTCGCCGCTGACGCTGGATCCCGAGCTGCTGCGCAAGCGCACGAACGACAACCCGGTGTTCTACGTGCAGTACGCGCACGCCCGGACCCACAACGTGGCGCGCAATGCGACCGCATCCGGCGTCGACCGCAGCGCGTTCGCCCCGGAATTGCTGGATCACGAGACGGAATCGGCCCTGCTCGGCGCTCTGCAGGAGTTTCCGCGCATCGTGGCCTTCGCCGCCGAGGTGCGCGAGCCGCACCGGGTCGCCCGTTATCTCGAGGAGCTCGCCGGGCTGTACCACCGCTGGTACGACAACTGCCGCGTGATCCCTCTCGGCGACGAGCCGATCGAGGACGTGCACCGCACGCGCCTGTGGCTCAACGACGCGACCGGTCAGGTCCTGCGCAACGGGCTCGACCTGCTGGGCGTGGACGCGCCGGAACGGATGTAGACGGCATGGCTTCCGGCGACACGCAGCCCACCCAGCCGCTTTCGGGGGCGTACGCGTACGCGCCGCCCGCGCCGACGCGCAAGCGCCGGCGCGCGTGGCCGTGGGTGATCGTGATCGTGGTCGTCGCGGGGCTCGCGGTCGCGGCGTGGTTCGCGGGCGAGTGGATCGCCCAGGGGATCGTCACCAAGACGATCCGCGACCAGGTCGTCACCCAGCTGTCGCTTCCCGCCGATCAGGACGTCGACGTCGTGGTCGAGGGTGCCGTGCTCCCGCAGCTGATCCGCGGCAGTCTGGACGATGTCACCGTCTCGTCCGAGGACGTCGCGCTCGAGGCGTTCGTCGGCGACGTCACGGTGCACGCTCAGGACATCGCGATCCGCGGCGAGGCGGCGGCTCGAGCGGCGACCGCCACAGTCGTGCTGGATCTCGAGCAGCTGCGGACCCTCCTGTCGACGATCCAGGACTTCCCGACCGACTCGCTGGGGCTTGCGGAGCCGGACGTCACGATGAGCACCGAGCTCAGCCTGTTCGGCGCCACCGTGCCGATCGGCATCGCCCTCACGCCGACCGCCGTCGAGGGCGACATCGTCCTCACGCCCGCATCGCTGCAGCTCGCGGGCAGCGAGTTCACCGCGGAAGAGCTGAGCGACCGCTTCGGCCGGCTCACGGATGCCGTGCTGCGCGACTACACGATCTGCATCGCCCAGTACATTCCGGCGGGGGTGCTGCTGTCGAGCATCGCGGTGACCGGCGATCAGGTGATCGCGCAGCTGGATGTCGACGGCGCCATCGTCAGCGACCCAGCGCTGCAGGAGACGGGCGTGTGCGCGTAGTCGGCGTGCAGCCGGGCGCGCCGAGGCGCCGCGTCACACAAGCCGGGCGCGGCATACGGCGTGCCATAGACTTCTGGGAACCGCCCGGCGCGTGAGTCCGCCGCTGCCGCGGTTCCACCGCTGAGATCGGGTTTCCCGCCCGCAGCAGTCGCGCCGAAGCACCCTTTCCACGATTGGTCCGAGTTGTCCGCCTCTCCCTCGCTCGCGCCGGACTGGCTCCTGCCTCCGGATGACGCGAACGCGCTCGCCGCCGGCGTGTGGCCGGCATCCGCTCATCGCGACGCGGACGGCGTGCTGGAGATCGGCGGAGTCTCGACGTCGCAGCTGCGCCACGAATTCGGCACGCCGCTGTATGTCGTCGACGAGGTGGAGGTGCGTGAGCACGCCCGTCGCACGCTCGCCGCCTTCCGCGCGGCAGTGGAGCCGCACGGCGTGCAGACGCGCGTGTATTACGCCGGCAAGGCGTTCCTGTGCGCGGAGGTCGTCCGATGGGTGACCGGCGAGGGACTCGCGGTCGACGTCTGCACGGGCGGAGAGCTCGCCGTGGCGCTGGCCGCCGGGGCCGACCCCGCTCGGCTCGGCTTCCACGGCAACAACAAGAGCGTCGTCGAGCTCGAGAACGCCGTCGCCGTCGGAATCGGCTCGATCGTGATCGACAGCTGGTTCGAGCTCGAGCGGCTGCTCGCCATCGCCGAGCGCGGTGTCACCACCCAGGAGGTGCTCGTGCGCGTCAACAGCGGGGTGCACGCCGAGACGCACGACTTCCTCGCCACGGCCCACGAGGACCAGAAGTTCGGCTTCACGCTCGAGGAGGCGCCGGACGTCGTCGCCCGCATCCGCCAGAGTCCGTCCCTCGTGTTCGCCGGGCTGCACTGCCACATCGGCTCGCAGATCTTCGGGACGGCCGGCTTCCAGGAGTCGGCCGCGCGGATCGTCGCGCTGCACGCCGCGCTTCTCGAGGGCGGCGAGATCCCCGTCCTGAACCTGGGCGGGGGATTCGGCATCGCCTACACCTCGGTCGACGACCCGACGCCGATCGAAGCGCTCGCCTCGGGCATCGTGGCGGCGGTCGCCTCCGAGTGCGCCCAGCGCGGCATCCCGATGCCGAACCTCGCGTTCGAGCCGGGCCGCGCGATCGTCGGCCAGGCCGGCGTCACCCTGTACGAGGTCGGGACGACCAAGCCGGTCGAGATCGGCGAGGGCGCTCAGCGCCTGTACGTCAGCGTGGACGGCGGCATGAGCGACAATGCGCGGCCTGCACTGTACGGCGCCGACTTCTCGGTCCGCATCGCATCGCGGGCAAGCCGCGACGAGCCCGCGCTCGTGCGCGTGGTGGGCAAGCACTGCGAGTCCGGCGACGTCGTCGTCGATGCAGACTACCTGCCGGGCGATGTGGCGCCGGGAGACCTGCTCGCCGTGCCGGCGACCGGCGCGTACTGCTTCTCGCTCGCCAACAACTACAACTACGTGCCGCGTCCGCCCGTGGTGGCGGTGCGCGACGGCGCCGCCCGCGTGATCGTGCGGGGCGTGTCCATCGACGACCTCCTGGCCCACGACGCCGGGCTGGACCACCGCTCTTCGACCCAGGGTCGAGGCGACGAGACGACTGAGGGAGCCGGATGATCGACTACCGCCGACTGAGGGTGGCCCTGCTGGGCGCCGGAGCCGTGGGCTCGCAGGTCGCCGCACTGCTGCTCAAGCACGGGGACGAACTGGCCGATCGCGCCGGCGCCGCCCTCGAGCTCGTCGGGATCGCCGTCCGCGACCTCGACGCGCCGCGTGAGGCCGATCTGCCGCGCGAGCTGTTCACGACGGATGCCGAATCCCTGATCGTCGGCGCCGACATCGTGATCGAGCTCATGGGCGGCATCGAGCCGGCCAAGACCTACCTCCTGCAGGCGATCAACTCGGGAGCGGATGTCGTCACGGCCAACAAGGCACTCCTGGCCACGCACGGCCCTGAGATCTTCGACGCGGCCGACCAGGTCGGCGCGCAGGTCTACTACGAGGCGGCCGCGGCAGGGGCGATCCCGATCATCCGCCCGCTGCGCGACTCGCTCGCCGGCGACCGCGTCAAGCGCATCATGGGCATCGTCAACGGCACGACGAACTACATCCTCGACCGCATGGACACCGAGGGCGCCGACTTCGGCGACGTGCTCGCCCAGGCGCAGGCTCTCGGCTACGCCGAGGCCGACCCGACCGCGGACGTCGAGGGCTACGATGCGGCGCAGAAGGCGGCCATCCTGGCGAGCCTCGCATTCCACACCACCGTGCCGCTCGACTCCGTCCACCGCGAGGGCATCAGCTCGATCGACAAGGCGATGATCGACTCGGCACGCCATGCCGGACACGTCATCAAGCTCCTCGCCGTGTGCGAGCGCCTGACCGCGGAGGGCGACGCACCCGAGTCGATCTCGGTACGCGTCTATCCCGCCCTGATCCGCCGCGATCACCCGCTCGCGAGCGTGCACGGCGCGAACAACGCCGTGTTCGTCGAGGCCGAGGCCGCCGGCAACCTCATGTTCTACGGCGCAGGAGCCGGGGGCGTGCAGACCGCGTCCGCCGTGCTCGGCGATGTCGTCTCGGCTGCGCGCCACCACATCGCCGGAGGCGTCGGCGTGGGGGAGTCCACCCGGGCGAACCTGCCGATCGTCCCGATCGGCCACGTCACCACGCGCTATCAGATCACCCTCGAAGTCGACGATGAGCCGGGCGTGCTCGCGACGGTGGCCGGCATCCTGAGCGACGGCCGCGTGTCGATCGCGACGGTCGAGCAGTCGGTCATCGACGATCCGACGCTCGGCGTTCCGGTCGCACGACTCGAGATCGGAACACACAGAGCCCGAGAGCAGGACCTCAGCGACACCGTCGACCGCCTCGCCGCCAGCGGCGTGGTGGAGCGGGTCGTGTCGGTGCTGCGCGTAGAAGGAGATTGACCATGGCACACCTCTGGCGCGGAGTCCTCCGCGAGTACGCCGACCGTCTGGGCGTGACCGACGCCTCGACCGTGATCACGCTCGGCGAGGGCGGAACACCCCTCCTTCCGGCGCCCGCTCTGTCGCGCCGCACCGGCACGGACGTCTGGGTGAAGTTCGAGGGCATGAACCCGACCGGCTCGTTCAAGGACCGCGGGATGACCGTCGCCGTCTCTCGCGCCGTCGAGCACGGCGCGAAGGCGATCATCTGCGCGTCGACCGGCAACACCTCGGCGTCCGCCGCAGCCTATGCCGCGCACGCCGGCATCACCGCGGCCGTGCTGGTCCCCGAGGGCAAGATCGCGATGGGCAAGCTCAGCCAGGCGGTCGCGCACAACGGACAGCTCATCCAGATCCGCGGCAACTTCGACGACTGCCTCGAGATCGCACGGGAACTCGCCGACCAGTACCCCGTCCACCTGGTGAACTCCGTGAATCCCGACCGCATCGAAGGCCAGAAGACGGCCGCGTACGAGGTCGTCGAGACGCTCGGCGACGCCCCCGACTTCCACTTCATCCCCGTCGGCAACGCCGGCAACTACACGGCGTACTCCCGCGGTTACCGCGAGGAGGCCGACCGCGGCGAGTCGACGCGGGTGCCGCGCATGTTCGGCTTCCAGGCCGAGGGCAGCGCGCCGCTCGTCCGCGGCGAGATCGTGAAGAACCCCGAGACGGTCGCCAGCGCGATCCGCATCGGCAACCCCGCCTCGTGGGAGCTCGCGCTCGAGGCGCGGGATGCGACGGACGGCTACTTCGGCGCGATCGACGACGACAGGATCCTCGCCGCGCAGAAGCTCCTCGCCGGCGAGGTGGGCATCTTCGTCGAGCCGGCCTCGGCGATCAGCGTCGCCGGCCTGCTCGATCGAGTGGAGGCCGGTGTCGTGCCGCAGGGAGCACGCGTCGTGCTCACCGTCACCGGTCACGGCCTGAAGGACCCGCAGTGGGCGCTGCGGAATGCGGACGGCTCGCAGGTCGAGCCCACCGTCGTCGATGCGACCACCTCCGACGTGGCATCCGTCCTCGGCCTCGTGCCGACGGGATCGCGCGCGTGACCGGAACCGCCCCGAGCCGACGGCGCGAGCCGGGCGAGGGGCGCGCCGTCGCGGTGCGGGTTCCTGCGACGAGCGCCAACCTGGGTCCGGGCTTCGACACGCTGGGCCTCGCGCTCAGCGTGTACGACGAGCTCGTGGTCACGGCACTGGAGGACGACCGCCTCGAGGTGATCGTGGGCGGCGAGGGTGCGGATGCCGTGCCGCGCGACGCGTCGCACCTGGTCGTGCAGACCATCGCGCACGCGTACGAATCGGTCGGGCGACGGATGCCGGGGCTCCGTCTCGAGGCCCGCAACGTCATTCCGCACGGACGCGGGCTCGGCTCCTCGGGCGCCGCCGTCGTGTCGGGCCTTCTGGCGGCGAAGGGGCTGCTCGCCGGGGACGTGGAGCTCGGCTCCGAGGCGCTGCTGCGGCTCGCGACCGAGCTCGAGGGGCATCCCGACAACGTCGCGCCGGCGCTGTTCGGCGGGCTGACGATCGCGTGGGTGGACGAGTCCGGCCCGCAGCACAAGAAGCTGCTCGTGCACCGCGGTGTCTCGCCGCTCGTCTTCGTGCCCGAGTTCACGATGTCCACGAGCGTCGCCCGCAGCCTGCAGCCCCTGCAGGTGCCGCGGGAGGACGCGGTCTTCAACGTCTCGCGTTCGGCCCTGCTCATCGCGGCGCTCATGCAGAGTCCCGAGCTGCTGCTCGCCGCGACCGCCGACCGGCTGCACCAGAGCTACCGGGCTCAGGCGATGCCCGAGACCGATCGCCTCGTGCAGACGCTGCGCGCCGCGGGCTTCGCGGCGGTCGTCTCCGGCGCGGGTCCGAGCGTGCTCGTGCTGGCCGACGGACCGGGTCGGCGCCTGGAGGCGGCCGACCTCGCAGCCCGCTCGACGGACACCCCGTGGGAGGCGCTGATGCTGGCCGTCGACTTCAAGGGTGGTACAGTGAAAGACGTAACGGAGGGTTCCACGTAGCTACGTGAATCTGGCCTCCTATCGCATTCTGCGAAACCCTGCACGACCCCCCGCCTTCGCAAATCAGCACGGCTGCGCAAGCGCGGCGCGGGATGACGGCCGTTTGTGGCGGACGTCTCGTGCAGACATGATCATCCACATTTCATGAGGGAGAACTCGTGGAGTCCATCTCCGAGATCCAGTCCGCCGACGCCACCGAGGACGAGCGCACCGAAGCGCCCGAGTCGCTCGAGACCGCGGGCGGAACCACCATCGACACCACCGACGACGTGCCCGCGCAGCGGGAGACCGACGCGCCGATCGAGCCCGCCGCGGACGCGCCGGCCGAGCCGGCGGCGGACGAGGAGCCGGCACCCGACGCCGAGCCCGAAGCGGCCGTCGAGCCCGAAGCCGAGGCGGAGCCCGCAGCGGACGCCGCCACCGCAGCCATCGAGGCGGAGGCCCCGGCCGACGCCCCGGTCGACGCGACCCCGGCCGCTGTCGAGGCGCCTGTGGAGCCCGCTCCTGCGACGGCGCCCCGCAAGCGCGCCCCGCGCCGGGCCAAGAGCACCGGTGCCGCCGCTCCGGCCGCAGAGGCACCCGCCGATGCTGCCGCGGCTCCCAGCGAAGCCGCTCCGGCCGATGCCGAGTCGGCCGCCGAGATCGAGCCCCCGGCTGCGGAGGCAGCGGAGCAGCCGACCCCCGACGCGACGGACCAGCCCGCAGCGAAGGACGGCGGCGAGGCAGCAGCCGAGCCGTCGACCGAGGGCGAGGACGCCGACTCCGCCGAGGGCAGCGCCGACGGAACGCCGTCGCGCGGCCGGAGCCGCAGCCGCAACCGAAACCGCAACCGCAACGCGCAGGGCGGCCAGACCGGCGGCCAGAACGCGCAGGGCGGTCAGTCGCCGCAGGGCGCCCAGGCCGGCGCGAAGGCCGATGCACCGGCATCCGACGCCGACGACGACAGCGCCTCCGGCCGCAACCGTCAGCGCAACAAGCGCCGCACCCAGGGTGGCGCCGACGAGTTCGACACCGAGATCGGCGAGGACGACGTCCTGATCCCGATCGCCGGCATCCTCGACGTCCTGGACAACTATGCGTTCGTACGCACCACCGGCTACCTGCCCGGCACGAGCGACGTGTACGTCTCGCTCGGTCAGGTCAAGAAGTACAACCTCCGCAAGGGCGACGCCGTCGTCGGCGCGATCAAGCAGCCCCGTGAGGGCGAGCAGTCCAGCCGTCAGAAGTACAACGCTCTCGTCAAGGTCGACGCCGTCAACGGCCTGTCCGTCGAAGACGCCGCAGAGCGCGTGGAGTTCGGCAAGCTGACGCCTCTCTACCCGCAGGAGCGCCTGCGCCTGGAGACGGCGCCCGAGAAGCTGACGCAGCGGATCATCGACCTGGTCGCCCCGATCGGAAAGGGCCAGCGCGGCCTGATCGTCGCACCGCCCAAGGCCGGCAAGACGATCGTCCTGCAGCAGATCGCCAACGCGATCGCGACCAACAACCCCGAGGTCCACCTCATGGTCGTGCTCGTCGACGAGCGTCCTGAAGAGGTCACCGACATGCAGCGGACGGTCAAGGGCGAGGTCATCGCCTCCACGTTCGACCGCCCGGCGGAAGACCACACCACGGTCGCCGAGCTCGCGATCGAGCGTGCCAAGCGTCTGGTCGAGCTGGGTCGTGACGTCGTCGTCCTCCTCGACTCGATCACCCGCCTCGGCCGCGCGTACAACATCTCTGCGCCGACATCGGGCCGCGTGCTCACCGGCGGTGTCGACGCGTCCGCGCTGTACCCGCCGAAGCGGTTCTTCGGCGCAGCGCGCAACATCGAGAACGGCGGATCGCTCACGATCCTCGCCACCGCGCTCGTCGAGACCGGCTCCAAGATGGACGAGGTCATCTTCGAGGAGTTCAAGGGCACCGGCAACAGCGAGCTGCGCCTGTCGCGTCAGCTCGCCGACAAGCGCATCTTCCCGGCCGTCGACGTGAACGCGTCGAGCACCCGCCGCGAGGAGATGCTGCTCTCGCCCGACGAGGTCAAGATCACCTGGAAGCTGCGTCGCGCCCTGGCGGGCCTGGACACCCAGCAGGCCCTCGAGGTCGTGCTCGGCAAGCTCAAGGAGACGCAGTCCAACGTCGAGTTCCTCGTGCAGATGCAGAAGTCCATCCCCACGCCGACCGGCGGTGGCCACAGCCACGGGCACGAGAACAGCATCCGCTGACCTGAGCCGTTCGGAGCATCATGTTCGAATCGGTGAAGACCCTCATCGAGGAGCACAAGGCCGTCCAGGAGGAGCTCTCCGACCCGGCCGTGCACGCCGATGCGGCGCGCGCCAAGCGCGTCAACCGACGCTACGCCGAGCTCTCGCGCATCGTCGCGGCGCATGAGGCGTGGCTGCTCGCCACGGGCGATCTCGATGCGGCTCAGGAGTTCGCCAAGGAGGACGCTGCGTTCGCGGAGGAGGTCCCCGGCCTGGAGGAGCGGGTCGAGGAGACGCAGGAGAGGCTCCGCCGTCTGCTCATCCCGCGGGATCCGGACGACGCCCGTGACGTGATCATGGAGATCAAGGGCGGCGAGGGCGGCGCGGAGAGCGCCCTGTTCGCGGCCGATCTGCTTCGGATGTACCTGCAGTACGCGGCGTCCCGCGGCTGGAAGACCGAGCTGCTGGAACGCAACGAGTCCGACCTCGGCGGCTACAAGGACGTCCAGGTCGCGATCAAGGGGTCCTCCTCCGACCCGGCGCAGGGGGTCTGGGCCTCGCTCAAGTACGAGGGCGGCGTGCACCGCGTGCAGCGCGTGCCGGCCACCGAGTCGCAGGGCCGCATCCACACGTCCACGACCGGTGTGCTCGTCTTCCCCGAGGTCGACGAGCCCGACGAGGTGGAGATCAGCCCGAACGATCTGAAGATCGACGTGTTCCGCTCTTCGGGCCCGGGCGGTCAGTCCGTCAACACGACGGACTCCGCGGTGCGCATCACCCACCTGCCGACCGGCATCGTGGTGTCCATGCAGAACGAGAAGTCCCAGCTGCAGAACCGCGAGGCGGGCATGCGCGTGCTGCGTGCGCGCATCCTCGCCAAGCAGCAGGAAGAGCTGGATGCCGCATCCTCCGCCGCGCGGAAGTCGCAGATCCGGGGCATGGACCGCTCGGAGCGCATCCGCACGTACAACTTCCCCGAGAACCGCATCGCCGACCACCGCACCGGGTACAAGGCGTACAACCTGGATCAGGTGATGGACGGCGCCCTCGGCCCGATCATCGAGTCGTGCATCGCCGCCGACGAGGAGGAGCGTCTCGCCGCTCTCGGCGCCGACGCGTAGCTCTCCTCACGCGCTGAGACGGCGGATCGGCCCCGAACCGGGTGTCGTCGTCCCCTGTGTCGGCGAATACTCCTGCTCGGCGCGGAACGGGACGGGGCCGCGACGCTAGGCTCGGGCCGTGATCACGTTCCTCATCCGCGCGATGATCTTCCTCGTCTCCGCAGCCGTCGGACTCATCGTGGCCGACCTCATCCTCCCCGGCTTCCACATCGACTGGACCGACTGGTGGGGGTTCCTGCTCGCGGTGGTCATCTTCGCGGTCATCCAGAGCGTCCTGGCGCCGTGGGTGTTCCGGCTCACGCGGAGGCACGCGGCGCCGCTGCTCGGCGGCATCGGGATCATCTCGACCTTCCTCGCGATCCTGATCGTGGTGCTCATCCCGAACGCCGGAATCGGCATCTCCGAGCCGCTCGCGTGGGTCCTGGCACCCGTGATCGTCTGGATCGTCACCGCGCTGGCCACCTGGCTGCTGCCGATGGTGTTCCTCAAGAAAGAGGTCGCGCAGCGCGGCGCCGACTGACCGATCCGGTCAGATGCTGTACTCGGGCACCGTGAGCAGCGCGCGCGTGTCGAGCCCTTCGCGCTTGGCGCGCGGCTTCGCCGGAATCCCGACCAGGATGCTGTCGGCCGGGGCGTCCCGCGTCACGACGGCGTTCGCGCCGATGACCGACCCGGCTCCGATCGTGATCGGACCGAGGACCTTCGCGCCCGCACCGACGGCCACGCCGTCGCCGATCGTGGGATGCCGTTTCCCGCCCTCCCGCTGACGACCGCCGAGTGTGACGCCGTGGTAGAGCATGACGTCGTCGCCGACCTCGGCCGTCTCGCCGATCACGACGCCCATGCCGTGGTCGATGAAGAAGCGCCGGCCGATCCTCGCTCCGGGATGGATCTCGACGCCGGTGAGCCAGCGTGTCACCTGCGAGCCCAGTCGCGCGACGAAGCGCGCGCGCCGGATCCACAGGGCGTGCCAGAGCCGGTACGCCCACACGGCGTGCAGGCCCGGATACAGCAGCGCGATCTCCAGCCCGCTCCGGGCCGCCGGGTCACGGAGCTTCGCCGCCACGAGGTCTTCACGGAGCCGGCGACGGAATCCGATGCGTTCGGTCGTCATGCCGTGGCCTCCTCAGGGTCGCGCAGGTGCTCGTACAGCGCAGTGGACAGGTAGCGCTCCCCGGCATCCGGGATGATGACGACGATCCGCTTGCCCGCCGCCTCGGGGCGCGCGGCGATCTGCAGGGCGGCCCACACGGCCGCTCCGGCCGACATCCCTGCCAGGATGCCTTCGCGCGTGGCGAGCTCGCGCGCGACGCGGATGGCGTCGTCGAATTCGACGTCGAAGATCTCGTCGACGACGGATCGATCGAGCACCTCGGGGACGAAGTTCGGCCCGATCCCCTGGATGCGGTGCCCGCCCGCGCGGCCCTCCGTGAGCACGGGAGAGTCCTTCGGCTCGACGAGGGCGATGGTCACGTCGGGATTCCGCTCCTTGAGCACACTTCCGACGCCCGTGATCGTGCCGCCGGTCCCCGATCCGGCGACGAAGTAGTCGACGCGTCCGTCGGTGTCGCGCCAGATCTCCTCCGCGGTCGTGCGGCGGTGGATCTCGGCGTTCGCGGGGCTGTCGAACTGGTGGGCGAGCACCGCTCCGGGCGTCTCGGCGGCGATGCGCTCCGCGGTCTGCACGGCCTCGGTCATTCCCTTGTGCGGATTGGTGAGCACGAGTTCGGCACCGTACGCCTTCAGCAGCGTGCGCCGCTCCTTGGACATGGACGCGGGCATCGTGAGGATCACCCGATACCCGCGCGCGGCGCCGAACAGTGCCAGCGCGATACCGGTGTTGCCGCTCGTGGACTCCACGATCGTGCCCCCGGGCTGGAGCTCACCCGATGCCTCGGCGGCGTCGATGAGTGCGATGCCGAGGCGGCACTTCACGCTCGCCCCCGGGTTGTAGAACTCCAGCTTGACGAGCACCTCGGCCCCGAGGCCGTCGGTGAGCGCGTGAAGTCTCACCAAGGGCGTGTCGCCGACGGCGGACGTGATGTCGGAGTGGATCCGGGCCACGGATCGCCTTTCTCGGAGGTGCTGCTCAGTCCTCGCGCAGGTGATCGTAGAGCGCGGTCGACAGGTAGCGCTCGCCGAACGACGGGATGATCACGACGATGTTCTTGCCCGCCGCCTCGGGACGCGCGGCCACCTGCAGGGCGGCCCACACGGCGGCTCCCGAGGAGATGCCCACGAGGATTCCGTCCTTCGTGCCCACGGCGCGTGCGGTCTCGATCGCGTCGGAGAACTCGACGTCGATCACCTCGTCGATCACGCTCTGGTCGAGGATCGGCGGAACGAAGTTGGGGCCGATGCCCTGGATCTTGTGCGGGCCGGGGGTGCCCTTCGTGAGGAGAGGCGAGTCGGCCGGCTCGACGGCGATGACCTTCGCGCCGGGCACGCGCTCCTTGAGGACCTGGCCGACGCCGGTGATCGTGCCGCCGGTGCCTATGCCGGCGACGAAGTAGTCGACGTCGCCGTCGGTGTCGCGGATGATCTCCTCGGCCGTCGTCTTGCGGTGGATCTCGACGTTCGCCTGGTTCTCGAACTGGCGCGCGAGGACCGCGCCCGGGATACCGGCGAGGATCTCGTCCGCCTTCGCGAGCGCGCCCTTCATCCCGCCGGCGGGGTCGGTGAGCACGAGCTCGGCGCCGTAGGCCTTCAGCAGGAGGCGCCGCTCGACCGACATCGAGGACGGCATCGCCAGGACGACGCGGTAGCCGCGCGCCGCACCGACCATCGCCAGCGCGATTCCGGTGTTGCCGCTCGTGGCCTCGACGATCGTCCCGCCCGGCTTGAGCTCGCCCGACGCCTCGGCGGCATCCACGATCGCGATGCCCAGACGATCCTTGACGCTCGAAGCGGGGTTGTAGAACTCGAGCTTCGCGAGGATGTTGCCTTCGACACCCTCCGCCACCCGATTGAGGCGGACGAGCGGGGTGTCTCCGAAGGCAGAGGTGATGTCGGGGTGGATGCCGGGCATGTCGGGCCTTTCGAGGGTCGTCGGGTGCGGGTACAGCCTAAAGGGGCTCCGCGCGTGTGAGTCCTTCTGTGACGACGGCGACCGCGCCCCCGCGCCTATGCTGGGTGCCGCTCATGTCTGCCGATCCCCCCGACGCGCTCCCGCTTTCCGCTGCCCTTCGCCGCGCCGTCGACCGCCTGTCGCGCGTCGGCATCCCCGACCCCGTGGTGGATGCCGAGCTCCTCGCCGCGCATGTCCTCGGCACCGGCAGGGGAGCGGTCCAGGCCGCGGCGATCCGCGGCGACGCTCTCGCCCTCGCGGACGCGGAGCGCTTCGACGGCCTGGTCGCGCGTCGCGCGAGCCGCGAGCCGCTGCAGCACCTGACGGGCACCGCGCCGTTCCGGCACCTCGAACTGCGCGTGGGCCCGGGCGTCTTCGTGCCGAGGCCCGAGACCGAGATCGTCGCGCAGCTCGCGATCGACGCGCTGGCGGCCGCGGCATCCCCCTCGCCGATCGGCGTCGACCTCGGAACCGGCAGCGGCGCGATCGCGCTCGCGATGGCCACAGAAGTCCCGCACGCGCGGGTGTTCGCCGCCGAGAACTCGTTGGAGGCGTTCGTGTGGACCCGCGCGAACTTCGACGCCGTCGGCGCCGAGAACGCGGAGCTGGCCTTCATCGACCTCGAGCGGGCCTTCCCCGAACTGGACGGCACGGTCTCGGTCGTGGCCTCCAACCCTCCGTACGTGCCGGATGCCGCGATCCCGCGCGACCCCGAAGTCCGCTTCTTCGATCCTCCCGCCGCTCTGTACGGCGGACCGGACGGGCTGGACGTGGTGCGCATCGTCAGTCGCGCCGGGCTGCGCCTCGCTCATCCTGGCGGGCTGGTGGTGATCGAGCACGGCGAGTGGCAGGGCGCCGAGATCCGGGACCTCCTCGCCGCCGACGGCTGGCGGGCCGCGGCGACGCATCCGGACCTGACTATGCGCGACCGCGCCACGACCGCGATCCACCCCTGAGCCCGCACGGGTGCTCAGGGTCCGCCGGATAGACTGAGCAGGACATGTCCCCTGTATTCGACTGCCGGAACGAGGCGCAGCTGCTCGCCGGCATGCGCCAGGCGCGCCAGGCGATCGGCCGCGGCGAGCTCGTGGTCCTGCCGACCGACACGGTGTACGGCATCGCCGCCGATGCCTTCAGCGCCAGGGCGGTCCAGGGACTGCTCGAAGCCAAGGGACGCGGACGTCAGTCGCCGCCGCCCGTGCTGGTCGCCGGCGTCGCCACCCTGCGCGCGCTCGTGGCCGACGTGCCCGAGGCCGTCGAGCGACTCGTCGAGGCCTTCTGGCCCGGCGGGCTCACGATCGTCCTGCCGTCCCAGCCGTCCCTGTCGTGGGACCTCGGCGACACGCACGGCACCGTCGCCGTGCGCATGCCGGCGAACAACCTCGCGCTCGAACTGCTGGAGGAGACCGGCCCGCTCGCCGTCTCGAGCGCCAACCGCACCGGCATGACGGCGGCGATCACGGCGTCCGACGCCCAGGACATGCTGGGCGACAGCGTCTCGGTGTACCTCGACGGAGGTCCATCCGCCACCGGCGTCGCCTCGACGATCATCGACGCGACGAGTCTGGTCACCGGTGCCGAACCGCTCGTCCGCGTCCTGCGCGAGGGCGCGGTCGATCGCCCGGCCTTGCGGGAGGTCCTCGGCGACCTCCTCGAACCCGATCCGGTGCGGGGCGACGATCCGGCGGCCGTGTCGGCAGAGCGGGCACCGGATGCCGATCCCGCAGTCGCCGGCCACGGGGAGGGGCCGCCACCCGGCGGCGTCGCGTGAAGCAGTACGTCTTCACGATCCTGTTCACGGCGGCCGTCACCCTCTCGCTGTCGTGGGCGGTCTGGCGGCTGAGCCTCAAGTACAAGCTGTATCCCGGCATCCGCGAGCGCGACGTGCACAAGACGCCCACGCCCCGCCTCGGCGGAGTGGCGATGTTCCTCGGCGTCGTGGCCGCGTTCACGGTGTCGTCGCAGCATCCGTACTTCGCGATCTTCTGGGTGAATCCAGCGCCCGTCTACGCGATCCTCGCCGCGACGCTGCTGATCGTGGTGGTCGGAGTCGCCGACGATCTGTGGGACCTGGACTGGATGATCAAGCTCGGCGCTCAGTTCCTGGCCGCGGGCATCATCGCGTGGTTCGGTCAGCTGCAGATCTTCGCCTTGCCGATCGGCGGCATCTCGCTCTGGTCGAGCTGGGTGAGCTTCACGCTGACGGTCTTCTCGATCGTCGTCGTGATGAACGCCGTGAACTTCATCGACGGGCTGGACGGCCTCGTCGCGGGCGTCTGCCTCATCGCGAACGGGGTGTTCTTCGCCTACTCGTACATCCTCGTGCGCGACACCGGCGCGAGCACGTACTTCAACCTCGCCTCGTTCATCGCGGCCGTGCTGATCGGCGCGTGCATCGGCTTCCTGCCCTTGAACTGGAGTCCGGCCAAGCTGTTCATGGGGGATTCCGGCGCGCTCATGCTCGGCCTCCTCATGGCCTGCTCGGCCATCGCGATCACCGGTCAGCTCAACCCCGCGGCGCTCGACCCGGAGGGGTTCGGCCGCTCGCAGCTGCTGGGTGCCTTCATCCCGATCCTGCTGCCGGTGGTGGTCGTGCTCCTGCCGCTGCTGGACTTCGGGCTTGCCGTCGTCCGGCGCATGAGCGCCGGCAAGTCGCCCTTCTCACCCGATCGCAAGCACCTCCATCACCGGATGCTGGACATGGGGCACACCGACCGCGGCGCCGTCCTGATCTTCTACGCATGGACCGCGGTGTTCAGCCTGGCGGTGCTCCTGATGTACATCGGAACCCGCGAGAACTGGCCCGGGCAGTACTGGCTGGGCGTCGCGTTCGGCGTGCTCGGCGCGGCCGCCTGTCTCGTCGTCACCCTGCTGCCCTCCCGGCGGCGCAAGCCCGCCGTCGACGCCGACCCGCGCCTCGACCCCACACCCCTGGAGGCCGCACGATGAGTGCCCCGTCCACCCCCCGCAGCTTCCACGTCCTTTCGAGCCTGAAGTGGCCGGCGATCGTCATCGCGATCCTCGCCGTCGCAGGAGCGGTGGTCGGCTATCTGGTCTCCGGCATCCCCGGAATGATCAGCGGACTGCTCGGGGCAGCGATGTGGCTCGTCTTCCTGGCGCTCACGGCGATCAGCATCCAGGTCGCCATCCGCGCCACGAAGGACGATCCGGGCTCTCCCGTGTTCTTCGCGATCGTGCTCGGATCCTGGGTGCTCAAGCTCGTGCTGTTCGTCGTCCTGTCGATCTGGCTGCGCTCTCAGCCGTGGCTCGATCCGACCGTCTTCTTCGTGACCGTGATCATCGCCGTGATCGGATCGCTGGTCTTCGACGTCATCGCATTCCAGCGCGCGCGCGTGCCGTATGTGGGCGACGTGGAGCTGCCTCAGACCGTCGACGACGACGCTCCCTGAGGGGCCCGCCGACCCCGCCCCGCAGCCGCCCTGCGGGCGCTACGCTGGGCCTCGAGCGTGTCTTCGGAGCCGGAAGAGGTTTGCTAGGCTGAGGGAATACGCTCCCCCTGATCGCCACGTCTCGGACGCCCGACGCCGGAGAATCTCCTGATTACCGCAATGCTCCTCCCCGCACTGTCGCTCGTCACGGCCGACGAATCAGATGGTGGATTCGTAGGTCCCTCGATCGGCGAATTCGTCCCCGAAGGCCTCCTGTTCGTGGGGACGCCGTTCGAGCTCAACCGGGTCATGCTGATCCGTCTGCTGGTGGTCGCCGTTCTGGTGATCTGGCTCTGGATCGGGACCCGCAACATGAAGCTGGTCCCCACCCGCGGGCAGGCCGCCCTCGAGTACATGCTCGGCTTCGTGCGCAACACGATCGTGTTCGACACGCTCGGCGAGAAGGACGGCAAGCGGTTCCTGCCCGTCCTGATGACCTTCTTCTTCCTGATCATCGGGATGAACCTCACGGGCATCATCCCGGGACTTCAGATCGCGAGCACCGCGGTCATCGGACTCCCGCTGATCCTCGCGCTCGTGGCGTACGTGATGTTCGTCTACGCCGGTTTCCGCAAGCACTCGCTCGGCTACCTCAAGAACGCGCTCGTCATCCCCGGGGTGCCGTGGCCGCTGCACATCCTGCTGATCCCGCTCGAGTTCCTCTCGACCTTCATCCTCCGCCCGATCACGCTGGCCCTCCGACTTCTGATGAACATGGTCGCCGGGCACATGCTGCTGGTGCTCTGCTTCACCGCGACGCACTTCTTCTTCTTCACGGTGCTCGCAAACGGCAACCTCATCGGCCTGCTCGGCATCGGAACCTTCGCCTTCGGCGTCGCCTTCACCGTCCTGGAGCTGTTCGTCGCCGTCCTCCAGGCGTACGTCTTCACCATTCTCACCGCCATCTACATCCAGATGTCGCTCGCCGACGGACACTGACCCGTCCCCGGCTGCCAGACCATCAACCCCTTCGAAAGGAAATCCCTGTGAACGTCGTCGGACAGCTCGCACCCCTCGCCTTCGGTCTCGCCGCTATCGGCTCCGGTATCGGCGTCGGCATCATCGTCGGCAAGACCATCGAATCGGTCGCGCGCCAGCCTGAGCTGCAGGGTCGCCTCAGCGGCCTCATGTTCCTCGGTATCGCACTGACCGAGGCACTCGCGTTCATCGCGATCGCGGTCGCCTTCATCCCGTTCCCCGCGCCGTAACCACCCGTTGCCGACCGAAGGAGTCCGAATGCTCACCGCATTCGCCGAAGGCCACGAGGGGGAGATCAACCCGCTGCTCCCCACCCTCCCGGACCTGGTCTGGGGCACGCTGGCGTTCCTCATCATCCTGGCGCTCTTCATCTGGAAGATCCTGCCGAATCTGAACAAGATGCTCGACGCCCGCAGCGAGGCGATCGAGGGCAGCATCAACTCCGCGGAGGCTGCCCAGGCCGAGGCGCAGGCCGCGCTCGAGAAGTACACCGCGCAGCTCGCCGACGCGCGGGCCGAAGCGGGGCGCATCCGCGAGGAGGCACGCGCGGACGGCTCGGCGATCGTCGCCGAGATGCGCGAGCAGGCGTCGTCCGAAGCCGCCCGCATCACCGCGAACGCCAAGGCGCAGATCGAGATGGAGCGCCTCTCGGCGCTCGCGTCGCTGAAGTCCGACGTGGGAACGCTGGCACTCGACCTCGCCGGCGGGGTGATCGGTGAGACCCTCTCCGAAGACGCCAAGGCGCAGGCCGTCGTGGACCGCTTCCTCGCCGAGCTCGAGGCATCCGAGAAGGCGAAGAGCTAGTGGGCAGCGCAACCACTCAGGCCCTCGCGGCGACGACGGCGGCGCTGAACTCCGCGTCGTCGGTCGACCTCGACACCGCCCGCGAGCTGTTCGCCGCGGCACGGATCGTGGCCGGCTCGCCGCAGCTGAGCGGTGCGCTCGCCGACCCCGCCGCGGCACCGGCCGCCCGGTCGCGCGTCGTCGCCGACGTCTTCGGCGCCGCGCTCGGCAAGACCGCGCTCTCGCTGCTGACCACGGCGGTCCGGCAGCGCTGGTCGAACTCGAGCCAGCTGCTCGACGGCATCGAGGAGCTGGCCGTGCGCGCGGCGGCGATCTCCGCCCCCGGCGTGGATGTGGACCGCGAGCTGTTCAGCGCCGCGCGGATGATCGCCGACAACCCCGAGGTCGAGCTCGCCCTCGGCAGCCGCCTCGGCGACGACACCGCCAAGGGAGCGCTCGTCCAGACCCTGCTGCGCGGCCGCGCGAGCGATGCGACGATCCTGATCGTCTCCTCTCTGGTGCAGCAGCCGCGGGAGCGTCGCGTGCGCCAGATTCTGGCCCACGCGATGGACCTCGTCGCCGACCAGCGCGGAAGCATGGTCGCCACGGTCGTGACGGCGACGCCGCTGAACGCCGCCCAGTCCGAGCGTCTCAGCGCCGTGCTGACGCAGCGCTACGGCAAGAAGGTCGGACTCAATGCGGTCATCGACCCCTCCGTCGTCGGAGGACTGCGCGTGCAGATCGCCGACGACGTGATCGACGCGAGCGTCGCGGCGCGTCTGAGCGACCTGCGCCAGCGGCTCGCCGGCTAGACACCAGATTTCCCGCGCGAGCGGAAGCTTCGGGCCCAGGCCCCTCGAAACGAAGGAACACAATGGCAGAACTAACGATCAGCCCCGATGTCATCCGTGACGCGCTGAAGGACTTCGCCGCCGCCTACGAGCCGACCGGGGCCGCAGCGACCGAGGTCGGCACCGTCGTCGACGCGGCCGACGGCATCGCGCACCTCGAGGGGCTCCCCGGCGTCATGGCCAACGAGCTCGTCACGTTCGCGGACGGCACCTCGGGTCTCGCCCTGAACCTCGATGAGCACGAGGTCGGCGTCGTCGTCCTCGGCGAGTTCTCGGGCATCGAGGCCGGGCAGGAAGTCCGCCGCACCGGCGAGGTCCTCTCCGTGGCCGTCGGCGACGGCTACCTCGGCCGCGTCGTCGACCCGCTCGGCAACCCGATCGACGGCCTCGGCCCGGTGGCGACCGACGGCCGCCGCGCGCTGGAGCTGCAGGCTCCGGGCGTCATGTCCCGCAAGAGCGTCCACGAGCCGATGCAGACCGGCATCAAGGCGATCGACGCGATGATCCCGGTCGGCCGCGGCCAGCGGCAGCTGATCATCGGCGACCGCCAGACCGGCAAGACCGCGATCGCGATCGACACGATCATCAACCAGAAGGCCAACTGGGAGTCCGGCGACGTCGAGAAGCAGGTTCGCTGCATCTACGTCGCGATCGGCCAGAAGGGTTCGACGATCGCCTCCGTGAAGGGCGCGCTCGAGGACGCCGGTGCGATGGAGTACACGACGATCGTCGCAGCCCCGGCATCCGACCCCGCGGGTTTCAAGTACCTGGCGCCCTACACCGGCTCGGCCATCGGCCAGCACTGGATGTACGACGGCAAGCACGTCCTGATCATCTTCGACGACCTGACCAAGCAGGCCGAGGCCTACCGCGCCGTCTCGCTCCTCCTGCGCCGCCCGCCGGGCCGCGAGGCGTACCCGGGCGACGTCTTCTACCTGCACTCGCGTCTGCTCGAGCGCTGCGCGAAGCTGTCGGACGACCTCGGCGCCGGTTCGATGACCGGTCTTCCGATCATCGAGACGAAGGCAAACGACGTGTCGGCGTACATCCCGACCAACGTGATCTCGATCACGGACGGCCAGATCTTCCTCCAGTCCGACCTGTTCAACGCCAACCAGCGTCCCGCGGTCGACGTCGGCATCTCGGTGTCGCGCGTCGGCGGTGACGCCCAGGTGAAGTCGATCAAGAAGGTCTCCGGAACGCTCAAGCTCGAGCTGGCGCAGTACCGCTCGCTCGAGGCGTTCGCGATGTTCGCGAGCGACCTGGATGCGGCTTCGCGTCGCCAGCTCGCCCGCGGCGCGCGACTGACCGAGCTGCTCAAGCAGCCGCAGTACTCGCCGTACCCGGTCGAGGAGCAGGTCGTCTCGATCTGGGCCGGCACCAACGGGAAGCTCGACACGATCGAGGTCGAGGACGTGCTGCGGTTCGAGCGCGACCTGCTCGATCACGTTCGCCGCCACACCACGATCCTCGATCGCCTGCGTGACACGAACGTGCTCGACGATGACACCGTCGCCGAGCTCGGCAAGGTCGTCGACGACTTCGTCGTCCAGTTCCAGGGCGGCGGGGGTCAGCACATCGACGAGCCCGGTCGCGAAGAGTTCAAGGCCGCAGACGCCGACGACGTCAACCAGGAGCAGATCGTCAAGGGCCGCCGTAAGTAAGGCGGCGACGGACACGGACCATGGGCGCACAACTGAGGGTCTACAAGCAGAAGATCAGCACTGCTCAGACGACCAAGAAGATCACGAAGGCGATGGAGCTCATCGCGGCTTCGCGCATCCAGAAGGCGATGGCGCGCGTGCGCGCCTCGGCGCCGTTCGCGCGTGCCGTCACGCGCGCCGTGTCGGCCGTCGCGACGCACTCGAACATCGACCACCCGCTCACCGCTGATCGCGACGTCAAGACCTCGGCGATAGTCATCTTCGCGTCCGACCGCGGCCTGGCCGGCGCGTTCAACTCGCAGATCATGCGCGAAGGCCTGGAGCTGGCGGCCCTGCTCGAGTCGCAGGGCAAGGAAGTCACGTACTACCTCGTCGGGCGCAAGGCGGTGGCGTTCTTCCAGTTCCGCCGCATCCAGAGCGCGGCGGAGTGGACGGGTGACACCGACACACCGGAGTTCCGCTTCGCGGAGCAGATCTCCGACACGCTGCTCGAGGCGTTCGAGCGCGGCTCCGAGCGCGGCGGTGTGGACGAGATCCACCTCGTGTACAACCGCTTCGTCAGCATGATGACCCAGTCGCCCGAGACCGTCCGTCTGCTGCCTCTCGAGGTCGTCGAGGCGACCGAAGAGCAGGCCGACACGCTCGCGTTCCCGCTGTACGAGTTCGAGCCGGACGCGGCCACCGTGCTGGACTCGCTGCTGCCGGTCTACATCCAGAGCCGCATCTTCAACGCCCTCCTTCAGTCGTCCGCGGCCAAGCACGCCGCGACGCAGAAGGCGATGAAGTCGGCCAGCGACAACGCCGACAAGCTCATCACCGATTACACCCGGCTGCGCAACAACGCGCGACAGGCCGAGATCACCCAGCAGATCGCCGAGATCGTCGGCGGCGCCGACGCGCTGTCGTCGGCGAAGTAGAAACCACTCCGAAAGAGAAGAAGACAATGACCCTCACCGCAACCGCCGAAGAGACCACGGTCGTCGGACGCGTCGCGCGCGTCACCGGTCCGGTCGTCGACATCGAGTTCCCGCACGACTCGCTCCCCGACATCTACAACGCGCTCAAGACGACGATCACGATCGGCGACGAGGCGAACGAGATCACGCTCGAGGTCGCCCAGCACCTCGGCGACGACCTGGTTCGTGCGATCGCGCTGAAGCCCACCGACGGCGTCGTCCGCGGCCAGGAGGTTCGCGACACCGGCGGGCCCATCACGGTGCCCGTCGGAGACGTCACCAAGGGCAAGGTGTTCAACGTGATCGGCGAGGTCCTCAACGCCGAGCCGGGCGAGAAGATCGAGATCACCGAGCGCTGGGGCATCCATCGCCAGGCTCCCAGCTTCGACCAGCTCGAGTCGAAGACCCAGATGTTCGAGACCGGCATCAAGGTCATCGATCTCCTCACCCCGTACGTGCTGGGTGGGAAGATCGGCCTGTTCGGCGGTGCCGGCGTCGGGAAGACCGTCCTCATCCAGGAGATGATCCAGCGCGTGGCGCAGGACCACGGCGGTGTGTCGGTGTTCGCCGGTGTCGGTGAGCGCACCCGTGAGGGCAACGACCTCATCCACGAGATGGAGGAGGCCGGCGTCTTCGACAAGACGGCACTGGTCTTCGGTCAGATGGACGAGCCGCCCGGGACGCGTCTGCGCGTCGCGCTGTCGGCGCTGACGATGGCGGAGTACTTCCGCGACGTCCAGGGCCAGGACGTGCTGCTGTTCATCGACAACATCTTCCGCTTCACGCAGGCGGGCTCCGAGGTGTCGACCCTTCTGGGCCGCATGCCCTCCGCGGTGGGCTACCAGCCGAACCTCGCCGATGAGATGGGTGTGCTGCAGGAGCGCATCACCTCGACCCGCGGTCACTCGATCACCTCGCTGCAGGCGATCTACGTCCCCGCCGACGACTACACCGACCCGGCGCCGGCGACCACGTTCGCCCACCTCGACGCGACCACCGAGCTCTCCCGCGAGATCGCGTCGAAGGGCCTGTACCCGGCCGTCGACCCGCTCACCTCGACGAGCCGCATCCTCGACCCGCGCTACATCGGCGCCGACCACTACCGCGTGGCCACCGCGGTGAAGCAGATCCTGCAGAAGAACAAGGAGCTGCAGGAGATCATCGCCATCCTCGGTGTCGACGAGCTCTCCGAAGAGGACAAGGTCGTCGTTTCGCGCGCACGCCGTATCCAGCAGTTCCTGTCGCAGAACACCTACATGGCGAAGAAGTTCACCGGCGTCGAGGGCTCGACCGTCCCGATCGCCGAGACGATCGAGTCGTTCGACGCCATCGTGAAGGGCGATTTCGACCACGTCGCGGAGCAGGCCTTCTTCAACGTCGGCGGCATCTCCGACGTCGAGGAGAACTGGGCCCGCATCCAGAAGGAGAACGGCTGATCATGGCGCTCACGGTGAACCTCGTCGCGGCCGACCACGAGGTCTGGTCTGGTGAGGCGAGCCTCGTGGTCGCGAAGACGGTCATCGGCGAGATCGGCATCATGACCGGTCATGAGCCGATTCTCGGCGTCCTCGCGGCGGGCGAGGTGCGGATCACGCTCGAAGACGGCAAGAAGATCGTCGCCAACGCGCGGGACGGCTTCCTCTCGGTGGAGGGCGACGTCGTCACGATCGTCGCCGGCAACGCCGCACTGATCAGCTGACTTGCTCGTCCTGCTGCCCCCCTCCGAGACCAAGCGTTCCGGAGGGGGTTCTGCACCTCTGCGACTGGACGGCCTCGCGCTCGCGGGACTCGACACGCAGCGCCGCAGGGTCCTGACGGCGCTCGAGGACCTGTCCTCCGATCCCCTCGTGGCGGCGCGGGTGCTCAAGCTCGGCCCGAGCCAGCTTCACGAGATCGCGGCCAACGCCGCCATCCGCTCGTCGCGGACGATGGCAGCCGTCGATCGCTACACGGGCGTGCTGTACGACGCGTTGGATGCCGCATCCCTCGACGCGCCCGCGCGGCGCTGGCTCGGCGCGAACGTCCTGATCCACACGGCGCCGCTCGGGCCGGTCGGCGCGCTGGATCGGATCCCGGCCTACCGGCTGGGCGCGGGAGTGTCGCTGCCCGGATCCCCGCCCCTTCGTCGGGTCTGGTCCGGCCCTGTGTCCGCGGCGATCGCCGAGCTGTCGCCGGCGTTCGTGCTCGACCTCCGCTCGGAGGCTTACACTGCGCTCGGCCCGGTTCCGGCATCCGTCAGCTCGGTGTACGTGCGGGTCGTGACCCAGGGCTCGGACGGAGCCGTGCGAGCGCTCAACCACTTCAACAAGCACGCGAAGGGCGCTCTGGTGCGCGCCCTGGCGCGGCAGCGACCCCGGATCGGATCGCTGAGGGCGCTGCGCGCCTGGGCCGATGCGCAGGGCGTGCTCCTGCGGACGGGGTCGCGCGACGGCGAGATCGAGCTGTTCGCGTGACCTGTGCGGTCAGTGCGGCCCGCCTCCGCGAGTGTGCTCCGCCGTGCGCTCGGTGTTCTCCGCGATCGCGATGAGCGCGACGACGGCCTCGATCACGAACCGGAGGATCACGATCGCCAGGAACGTCGCAATCGGCACCAGTATCAGGGTCGCGACGATGAGCGAGATTCCTGCGCCGAGGTTGAAGTTCAGCGCATTGATCCCGCTGACCAGCCCCGAGACGAAGTACACGATGAACCCGATCGCGATCGCGATGAGACCGACCACGTAGAACACGCTCGCCAGGCGCCGGGTGATGAACGTTCGGAACGAAAGGTCGAACAGCGCCCGGAAGAATCCGCGACCGACGTCGTCGAACTCGCCGCGCAGCGACGTGGGCACGCCGGTGTTGTCCGGGTCACCCGCGGGGGAGTGCGCCGGCGCCGAGGCCGTGGAGCCCACGGGCTCGGCGGCGCGGGCGGCTTCATCCGCCGGCTGCGCGGGCAGGGGCGGGGGAGTGGGGGGATTCGACGCGCTCATGGGAGTCCTTCCGCGTGATGACGGGTGTCCCGCAAGGTTAGCGAGCGGCGACACGTGTGGCGAGTATCCGCGAATGGCATGTCACGGAGCGCTCCCCGTCGCTAGCATGTGAATCGCGCGGCGATGCCGCGCCGACGTGCGCCGCACGTCGTCGTTCGTACTCTGGGGGGACCCCATGTCCGACAACATCGACGGCTCCGGACTCGCGCTCCTCGCGGCCGCTGCTCTCTTCTGGACCATCTTCGCCATCGGCTTCTACATCCTGAGCTCCATCTTCCTCATGAAGATCTTCGAGAAGGCGGGCGTGCAGGGAAAGTGGCGCGCCTGGGTGCCGATCTACAACTACATGGTCTTCAGCAAGCTCGGCGATCTCAACCCGTGGCTGATCCTGATCGCGATCGGCGCCAGCATCCTGCTGAGCTGGATCCCGGTGATCGGGTGGGTCGTCGGTCTCCTGCCGCTGGTGGTCACCATGCTCGCCGCCTGGCGCGTCGGGTTGAAGCTGCAGAAGGAGGCAGTCTGGCTGATCCTCTACTTCTTCCTGAGCATCGTGTGGCTCGGCATCCTGGCCTTCGACAAGTCGCGCTGGAACACCGCCATCCCGCCCGCCCCGTGGGCGGGCAACTCCTTCCTCGCCGACCGCACGGTGTGGGCCGGCATCCCGAGCCAGGCGCCCGCGGGAGGATATCCGGCGGCCGAGGTCGCGCCGGGTGCGTACGCGCCGCCTGCCGGCTACACGCCTCCCGCGCCGCCGGCCGGGTACGCGCCGCCGCCGGCTGCGGCGCCGCCTGCTGCGGCTCCGCCCGCAGCCGCTCCGCCCGCAGCCGCTCCGCCCGCAGCCGCTCCCGAGCCGCCGGCATCTGCGCCGCCGACCGCGCCGCCCGCCGGGCCGACCACGCCGCCCGCGCCGTAGGACCCGCCCCTGCGATCTCGAAGAGCCCTCACCGCACCCGGTGGGGGCTCTTCGGCTGCGGGTTCGCCGGACCGCCCGGACCGCATTAGCGTTGAGTGATGACTGCCTCTGACAGCCCCGTTCCCCAGCGCCGTGTCGGCGCGTCCGGCCTTTTCGTCTCGGCAGTCGGCCTCGGCTGCAACAACTTCGGCCGCCCCGGCACCAGGAGCGAGTCCCTGGCCGGCACCGTGGAGGTGCTCGATGCCGCGATCGACGCCGGTGTCACGTTCCTGGACACCGCGGACATGTACGGTGGCCAGCCCGGCCTGAGCGAGACGCTGATGGGGGAGGCGCTTCAGGGTAGACGGGACCAGGTGGTCCTGGCGACGAAGTTCGGGCATCCCGGCCGGGACATGGGGTACGCCGTCACTGCGGCGAAGACCTCACGCTCGTACATCCGCTCCGCGGTCGAGGCGTCACTCACCCGCCTCAAGACGGACTGGATCGATCTGTACCAGCTGCACGTTCCGGACCCCGCCACGCCGATCGAAGAGACCACCTCGGCGCTCGACGATCTGGTCCGTGAAGGCAAGATCCGCTACTTCGGCCACTCCAACCTGGCGGGCTGGCAGATCGCAGAAGCCGACTACGCCGCTCGCGACCGAGGTGCCCGCTTCATCTCGGCGCAGAACCACTACAGCCTGCTCGCGCGGGCCGCGGAGCGGGAAGTGCTGCCGGCTGTCGAACGATTCGGCCTCGGCTTCTTCCCGTTCTTCCCGCTGCACAACGGCCTGCTGACCGGCAAGTTCACGCGTGAGGGCGGACCGGAGGGCAGCCGCATCATGATGCAGCGCCGGCACGTGTGGCAGGACGCGCCGTGGGATGCGCTCGAGGTGTTCCAGGCGTTCTGCGACGCACGCGACATCACGATGCTCGAGGCGACGTTCGGCTGGCTGCTGTCGCGCCGTTCGCTCTCGAGCGTCATCGCTGGTGCGACCAGCGCCGAACAGGTGCGCTCCAACGCCGCGGCGGCCGGGGCATGGACCCCGTCCGCGGAGGATCTCCGCGCGATCGACGAGCTCTTCCCGCTCCCGCAGGACCCCGCCGCCCGGGTCTGATCCTGTTCGCTGTCAGCGAACCCATGGGGCTGATCAGGAGTTGGGGGCGAAGACGCGCCGCCTCGGCCGGCTCGATGGAGTCGACTAGGATGTGAGCACGTCGACAGACCCGTCCGGGTCACGTCGCCGCTGTTGTCGGCTTACGGGAAGGGTACGGCGTGCCCGAGAGATCCACCCATTCCGAATCGGTGACGGTGGCGGGCGGGACGATCGAATTGACCTGGGCCGGTGCGACGCACACGGGGCGCCGGCGCGAGATCAACCAGGACGCGCTGCTCGCGAGCTATCCGCTCTTCATCGTCGCCGACGGCATGGGCGGCCACATCGGCGGCGAGATCGCCAGCGCGAGCACGGTCGAGCGCCTGGGCAGCATCGTCGAGGCGGGTCCGGTGACCCCCCGCACGATCGAGAAGGCTCTCGCCCGCGCGGTCAAGGACATCGCATCGCACCCGGAGACGACCGACGACGGCACCGGGACGACGCTCACGGGCGTGTATCTCGACCTCAGCGACGGGCCGCCGCAGTGGGTGACCCTCAACATCGGGGACTCGCGCGTCTACCTGCTGCGCGAGGGCGAGATCGAGCAGATCACGACCGATCACTCCGTGGTGCAGGAACTGATCGCCGCGGGGCGCCTGAGCCCTGAGGAGGCCGAGAACCACCCGTACGGCAATGTCATCACGCGCGCCGTCGGGCCCAGCGAGACCGTCACGCCGGACTACGTGCGGCTTGACGTCGTGGACGCCGACCGGTTCGTGATCTGCTCTGACGGCCTCACGAAGGAGCTGACCGACTACGGCATCCGGCATTTCCTCGCCGAGAACCCCGATCCCGCCGATGCCGTCGCAGCGATGATGGATGCGGCGCTGGAGAACGGCGGACGCGACAACATCACGATCATCGTGCTCGACGTGTCGGTGCATGCGGCGGCGGATGCCGGACGCGACACGGTTCCGGTCGCCGACTCCTCCCCAGCCTGAGCGATCGCACGACCGTCCACCGCCCGCGCGGAGCGGTGGTCCGCCAGCGAGCCGTCGGAGTTGGCTGTGCGAGTGACCGCCTTGTTCGCCCCCGCGCCGCGACCCGGCCTTCGCCCGCGCGAAACGCCTCCCCCCACCGCCGAGCCGCTCGAGCTGCCCCCGCCGTGGCGTCCGCCCGCACGACCGGCGGTGCCGCTCCTGGCCTCGGTCGTTCCGGTGCTCGGAGCCGTCGCGCTGTGGCTGGTGACCGGTTCGGTGCTGGCTCTCTGGCTCGCCGCGCTCGGCCCGCTCATCGCCGGTGCGACGATGCTGGACGGCGCGCGGGACGCCCGCCGCGGTCGCAGACGCGCGGAAGCGGCGGCCGACCTCGCGCGCGCCCGAGCAGCCCGTCAGATCACCGAGCGACACGCTGCCGAACGCGCACGCCGCTGGGCGCGGCATCCGGATGTCGCCGCCTTCGTCGCCCGCGACGGGGAGATCTGGCGGCCCACGGACGGACGAGGCGACGTCATCGTTCTCGGATCGGGCGCGGATACCAGCGAGGTGCGGGTGACCGGAGGCGGGGACGACGCGGAGTCCTCTGAGCTGCGGGCGCGCGCCGCACGCCTCGAAAGCGCGCCGATCGTCGTGCCGACATCGGCGGGCATCGCCGTCACCGGCAGCGCCGTGCTGGCCGGCGCGGTCGTCCGCGCGCTCGTGATGCAGCTGTGCATGAGCCTGCCACCGGGGGAGCTGCGCATCATCGGCGCTCTGCGGGCGGAGAATGCGTGGGCCGAGAAGCTGCCGCACCGACGGTCCGCCGGGCGCGTCTCGCTGGCTCTGGTCGCGCCGGGTGATTCGCCTGCGCCCGGTTCGGACATCGTCATCGTGCGTGCGGAGCCGTCCGACGCACCGCCGACGGGCTGCGGGATCGTGATCACGGCCTCGTCGCTCGGCGCCGCCCTCGTCGACGTGGGCGGCGAGGTGCGCGAGGTGATCGCCGAGGCCCTGTCTCGTGGGCAGGCGGAGAGCCTCGCGTCGGAGCTGGCGGAACGAGCCTCGGGGCTGCTCGGGATCGATGACGTGTCCGAGCCGGTGCTGCTGCACGCACTGCTGACGAGCGTTCCCGAGACCTCGCGCGATCGGCTGCCTGCCGTGATCGGACTCGAGGCGGGCGACCCCTTCTCCCTCGACCTCGTGGTCGACGGACCGCACGCGGTCGTCGCCGGTGTCACGGGTTCGGGCAAGTCGGAGCTCCTGGTCACCTGGATCCTCGCGCTGTGCGCGGCGCACTCGACGCGGGAGGTGAACTTCCTGCTGGCCGATTTCAAGGGCGGCACCGCCTTCGACGCCCTGGCGGGGATGCCGCACGTCACCGGCGTGATCACCGACCTGGACGGCGCGGGAGCCCGACGGGCCATCGAGAGCCTGCGCGCCGAGGTGCGGTGGCGCGAAAGGGAGCTCTCGCGTGTCGGCGCCCGCGACATCACCGACCCCCGAGTCGACGTGCCACGCCTCGTCATCGTCGTCGATGAGTTCGCCGCGCTTCTGGGCGAACATCCGGAGCTGCACGCCGTGTTCACCGACGTCGCCGCGCGCGGGCGGGCACTGGGCATGCACCTGGTGCTGGGCACGCAACGCCCCGCGGGTGTGGTGCGGGAGAGCCTGCTGGCCAACTGCCCGCTGCGCATCAGCCTCCGAGTGACGGATCCGACCGACAGCCGCGCGCTCCTCGGGACCGACGAAGCCGCCGCGCTTCCCGGTGGTGCGGACTGCCGCGGACTGGCGCTCGTGCGCGGCGCGTCCGACGCCTCCCCGCGACGAGTGCGGATCGCGCTCTCATCGGGTGCGGACGCACGATCGGTTGCCGCCGCGGCCGACGGACCGCCTCCGCGTCGACCCTGGTTGCCCGAGCTGCCGGCGCGGATCGATCTGGAGGACCTGCTGTCCATCGCGAAGGATTGCGACGACGCCCTGCTTGTCGGACTCGCCGATGAGCCGGATGCTCAGCGTCAGCGCCCGGTGGGCATCGGCCTCGATGGGCGCGGCCTGCTCGTCGTCGGCTCGGCCGGCAGCGGCAAGACGAACGCGCTGCATGCACTGGCGGCTCAGGCGCGCGGCGAGGTCGTGTGGGTGCCGACGAGCGGCGAAGGCGCGTGGGATGCCGTCCTCGACCTGTCCGATCGCTCGCCGGCGCCCGGGTCGGTCGTCGTCATCGACGACCTGGATGCGCTCGGCGGCGTCCTGCCCGGCGACTATGCGCGCGAACTCCTCGAGCTGCTGGAGCGGATCATCCGCGGCGCGGGCGAGAACCGGTTCCTCGTGCTGGCGGCGGCTCAGCGGCTGAGCGGAGGTGCCGCACGACTTGCGGACCTGCTGCCTCGCCGCCTCGTGCTTGCGGCGACATCGCGGGCCGACCACATCGCGGCCGGCGGAGACCCGTCCCACTACACGCCCGACGGGCCTCCCGGGCGCGGGCGGCTCGACGGACGCGCGGTGCAGGTCGCGCTCGCGTCCCGGAGCGACCCGACGCCCGTGCAGCCGCCCGAGCCATGGCAGCCGCGGGCACCGCTGTCGGGGTTCGTTCTGAGGCGGTCGCCCGGATCCCGAGCCGCTTTGGCGGCGTGGGAGCGCGCGGGCATCCGGGTCCTGACGCTCGACGAATTCGCCGGTGCCGGAGAGTGGGACGCGGGGCGGCCCGTCGTGGTGGCAGGCGACCCCGAGGAATGGCAGCGCCACTGGCGGGCGCTCACGTCGCTGCGGTCCGATCACGATCTCGCCGTCGACGCATCCTGTGCCGCGGAGTTCCGCCCGTTGACGGGCGAGCGCGGACTGCCTCCCTATTGCGAGCCGGGTCGTGCACGCGCCTGGCTGATGAGCGCGGGCGGTGCACCCCGTCGCATCGTGCTTCCGAGCTGAGCGTCGAGCTGGGGACGACGGCGCGGTCCTTGACCCCGTCGAGCCGCACCCATACGTTCTCTGTGTGGCCACAACCCCGATAGACCTCACTCGACCCGACGGGAAAGGTCTCGCAGCCGGCACACTCGGTTTGTGGGGCTCGACGGTGATCGGCCTCGCTTCGACGGCGCCGGTCTACTCGCTCGTCGCGACGCTCGGTTTCGTCGTCCTCGCGGTCGGCGCGCAAGCACCGATCGCGTTCATCATCGCGTTCATCCCCATGCTGTTCATCGCCTTCGCCTACCGCGAGCTGAACAACGCCGTGCCCGACTGCGGCACCACCTTCACGTGGGGAACGAAGGCGTTCGGTCCCTGGGTCGGGTGGCTCGGCGGCTGGGGCGTCGCCGTCGCCGGCATGGTGGTGCTCGCCAACCTCGCGCAGATCGCGGGCATCTACTTCTGGGCCCTCATCGACGGCATCCTGCGCACGCCCGAAGATGCCCTGCTCTCCGACAACGTCCCGCTGGTCACGGCCACGGGTGTCGTCTTCATCGCGGCGATGACGTGGGTCAGCTGGCGCGGTGTCGAGATCGGCGAGCGGATCCAGAACATCCTGCTCGGCATCCAGTACCTCGCCCTGGCCATCTTCGTGGTCGCCGCGCTGTGGCATTTCTTCGCCGGAACGGCGCCGGACCCTACGCCGTTCGACTGGTCGTGGTTCAACCCCTTCGCATTCACCGAGTGGAGCGGCTTCGTCGAGGCCATCCTGCTGGCCCTCTTCATCTACTGGGGCTGGGACACGTGCCTCGCGCTGAACGAGGAGACCAAGGACCCCAAGCGCATCCCGGGTCGCGCAGCACTGCTGACCACGGTCATCCTGCTCGTCACCTACGTCGGCGTGACCGTCGCGGCGATGATGTACGCGGGCCTCGGCGAGACGGGCACCGGCCTCGGGAACGAAGCGAACGCCGACGACTTCTTCCTGGCGATCAAGGACGGCCTTCTCGGGCCCGTCGGGTGGGTGCTCGTGGTCGCCGTCATGATCTCGGCGATCTCATCCACCCAGACCACGATCCTGCCGACGGCGCGCGGGACGCTCGCGATGGCGGCGTACAAGGCCTTGCCCAGGAGATTCGCGACGGTGCACCCGCGCTACAAGACACCGTCCTTCTCCACGCTCGTCATGGGCGTGGTGGCGTCGATCTACTACGTCGGGATGACGCTGATCAGCGACAACATCCTGCAGGACTCGATCCTCTCGCTCGGTCTCGCGATCGCGTTCTACTACGGCATCACCGGCTACGCCTGCGTCTGGTACTTCCGCCGCGAGATCTTCACGTCGGCGCGGAACTTCTTCTACAAGGGTCTCCTGCCGCTGCTGGGCGCCCTCATGCTCACATACGCGTTCGTGCAGTCGGCCATCGACATGTACGACGTCGACTACGGGTACACGGTGCTGCTCGGCATCGGCGGCACCTTCGTCCTCGGAATCGGTGCGCTCGTCTTCGGTGTCGTGCTCATGCTCATCTGGTTCGCGTTCCCGCGGTCGAAGCCGTTCTTCCGGGGCGAGAGCCTCAATCGCGATACCGAGGTGCTCGTCCCCGACGACCCGACCGAGTACGTCCGCTCGGTGGACGGCGGCGTCTGAAACGGGCAGAGCTCGCGCAGGCGCTCACGCCAGCGCGGGCTCCAGCGGCGCGAGGTCCAGCTCGTGCGCCGTGGCCACGCCCGGATTCACGATCGTTCCGCCCACGGTGTTCAGGCCGGCGGCGAGGGCGGCATCCGCACGCAGCGCGTCCTTCCACCCGCGGCGCGCGATCTGCCGGATATAGGGCAGCGTCGCGTTCGTCAGCGCGGACGTGGACGTGTTCGGCACGGCGCCCGGCATGTTCGCGACGCAATAGAAGACGCTGCCGTGCACCGGGAATGTCGGGTCCGCGTGCGTCGTCGGATGCGTGTCCTCGAAGCAGCCGCCCTGATCGACGGCGATGTCGACGAGAACGCTGCCCGGGCGCATCCGCGCGACCATGTCGTTCGTCACGAGCTTGGGTGCCTTCGCGCCGGGGATCAGGACGGATCCGATGACGAGGTCGGAATCGACGACGGCCCGGTCCAGATCGAGAGGATTGGATGCCGCGGTCTTGATGCGTCCCTGGAAGTGGTCGTCGAGGAAGCGAAGGCGCTGGATGTTCGTGTCGAAGATCGTCACGTCCGCGCCGAGGCCCGCGGCGATGATCGCCGCGTTGGCGCCGGCCACCCCGCCGCCGATGATCGTCACCCGGGCCGGCCGGGTGCCCGGCACGCCCGACATGAGCAGCCCCAGGCCGCCCGCCGAGCGCATGAGGGTGGCCGCGCCGACCGTCGGGGCGAGCCTGCCGGCGACTTCGCTCATCGGCGCGAGCAGCGGCAGGCCCCCGCCGGTGAGCTGGACGGTCTCATACGCGATCGCGGTGACACGGTCCGCCACCAGGCGGTCGGTGAGCGGACGGTCCGCAGCGAGGTGAAGATAGGTGAAGAGCACGAGATCGTCGCGGAAGTAGCCGTACTCGCTCGCGATCGGCTCCTTGACCTTGAGAAGCAGCTCGGCGCGGGCCCAGACGTCGGCGGCGTCGTCGAGCAGTGTCGCTCCGGCCGCTTCGTATTCGGCATTCGGCATCGACGAGCCCTCGCCCGCGCCGCGCTGCACGAACACCTCATGCCCTGCCTGCGCGAGGTCGTGGACGCCCGCGGGCGTCAGTGCCACGCGATACTCGTTGTTCTTCACTTCGGTGGGGACGCAGATCCTCATCGCGTGATCCTTTCCGCTCCGGGTCGGAGCGCTTCTAGAGAGCGGGGCGGATCGCCCCGACAACCCGACCCCCGCCGGAGACGGACAGGGGAAGCTCGGTCATCGCAGAGGCGACATCGGATGCGGCCAGAGCGCCCTCGCGCTCGAGGAGGCGCAGGCCGACCACGGTGGCGGCGCGCCCGCTGCCGTCGAGCATCTTCAGCGCGACGGTGGTGCCGTTCGGCGCGACCATCACCAGGACTCCTTCAGCGCCGCCCTTTGCGAAGAGCCCGAGCCGCTCGATCACGACCGTGTCCGCCCGGCCGGGGCCGTCGATGCCCCACGCGTTCTCCCGCACAGCGCGCACGAGAGCACCCGCGCTGCGGTGGAGCGCGAACGGCGAGCGCTCCGAGGAGGTGCCGATCCGGTGGATCGCTTTCGCGAGGCCCGCGAGGCTCATCGCGAACACCGGCGCGCCGCATCCGTCGATCGCCGTGGCGGCGGAGCGCTCTCCGACCAGGCGCTCCGCGACCTCGCGGATGTGCGTCTGCAGCGGATGCGCGGGATCGAGGTAGTCGCCCGTCGACCAGCCGTTCACGACGCAGGCGAGCAGCATCGCGGCGTGCTTGCCCGAGCAGTTCATGCGGATGCGCGTGGGCTCGCCGCCTTCGCGCACCACGGCGTCGCGGGTCGCCTGGTCGGCCGGCCACGCGGCCGGGCATTCGAGGGCCTCCTCGCTGAGGGCGGCGGCATCGAGGATGTCCCGCACGACCGACACGTGCCGGTCGGTGCCCGCGTGGCTCGCGGTCGCGAGGGCCAGCCGCTCTCCCTCGAGCGGGGCGCCGGCGGTGAGGCATGCGAGTGCCTGAACGGGCTTCAGGCTCGAGCGGGGAAGGATCGGCGTGGTGGAGTCGCCGAGCGTGGCGATCGGCGTGCCGTCCGGATCGAGGACGATCGCGGAGCCCACATGACGGGACTCGATGAACCCGCTGCGTTCGACGACGGCCAGTTCGACGGCGTCGTCGGCGGCGAAGGTCTGCGGCACGACGCCAGCCTACCGCCGCGAGGGAGCGCATTCCGGCGTGCGAGACTGAGGGGATGTTCGGCGAGCATCGGTACGAGCTCCGCTCCACGTGGACGGGGGACCGCGGTACGGGAACGAGCGGCTATCGGGACTACGACCGCGGGGTGACGATCGAGGTACCGGGCAAGCCCGACCTGCTCGCCTCGGCCGACAAGCCCTTCCGCGGTGATCCGACGCGCTGGAATCCCGAGGACCTCCTGCTGGCGGCTCTCAGCGAGTGCCACCTGCTGTCCTATCTGCACGCGTGCGTGCAGGCGGGAGTGACCGTGGTCGGCTACACCGATGATGCGTCCGGCGTCATGATCGAGGACGGCCGCGGCGGCGGCGCGTTCCGGGAGGTCGTGCTCCGGCCGCACGTGGTGGTGGCGGACGAGTCGATGGTGGATGCCGCCACCTCCGCCCATGCGAAGGCGCACCAGTGGTGCTTCATCGCCAACTCGGTGAACTTCCCCGTGCGGCACGAGCCCACGATCGCGGTCGCTAACGCCGCTCGTGCGGAAGGACCTGCCTGATGCGCTCGAGCGGATTGTGCGCGGGAGCTTCGTTGTAGGCGCCGGCCAGCTCCTGGCCGGAGAGGGCGTGGATGGCCGCCATGATGTCGTCGGTGGCCAGTCGCCGCGCCTTGCCGGACTGCGCCGGGCCGTGATGGGCGAGATCGAGCGGTTCGCCGAACCTGACCGTGACGCGCTGCGTCAGCGACGGGAACCGGGCGCCGACGGGCATGACCTCGTCGGTTCCGATGAGGCCGACCGGCACGACCGGCGCGCCTGTCTGCAGCGCCAGGAAGGCGACGCCGGTGCGCCCCTTGTACAGTCGGCCGTCCAGCGACCTGGTGCCTTCGGGATACAGCGCCACCGCGTTGCCCTCGACCAGAAGCTGACGCTGCTGGTCGAGCGCGTCCAGGGCGGCCTGTCCGGCACCGCGCTGTACGGGAACGGCACCGATCGCGGAGAAGAACTGGCGTGAGAACCAGCCGGACATGCCGGACCCGTCGAAGTAGCTCGACTTGGCCAGGAAGTGGACGGGCCGGGGCGCGGCGACCGGAATGGCGATCGAGTCGATGAAAGAGAGGTGGTTGCTCGCGAAGATGACGGGCCCCGTGCGGGGCACGTTCGCCCGGCCTTCGACGTGCGGACGGTAGACGAGCCGCGCCAGAGGAGCGACGACGAAGCGCCCGAAGCCATACGTCGCACCCATCTGCCGTACGGCAGGCTCTTGCGAGGAGTCGGCTTCTCGGGATTCGGGAGGCTCCGCGGAAGTCACCCGTTGAGGGTACTCCCGAATCCATTCCCACGCGGGCATGACCGTTTCCCAGCAGGGACAGAGGAAACATGGGGGAAGATGGGAACTCCCCCTTCCCTTTCGTCTTGAGGTTCACTGTGCGCATTCGCCCCTTCGCCGCCTTGTCCGCCATCGCGCTCTCCGCCGTCCTCCTCGCCGGCTGCGCTGCGGCGACGCCCGAGGCGGAGGTGAGCCCCACGGGTCCGCCGGTGGGCGACCTGTGCGACGCGGCCGCACCCTCGGGCGCGGCATCCGACGCGGTGACCGTGGAGGGGACGGTGGGCGAAGAGTCCACCGCCACATTCGAGTTCCCGCTCGAGATCTCCGAGCTCCAGGCCACCGTGATCGACGAGGGCTCGGGGGATGCCGTCGAGTCGGGTCAGCTCGTCGCTTTCGCCCTCACCGCTTTCAGTGCCGAGACGGGGGAGAAGCTGGGCTCCGTCGGCTACGGCGAGGACCCCACGCTGCCCGCGCAGATCTCGCCCGACAACCCGATCGGCCAGGTCCTGGGCTGCGCATCGCCGGGAGCCCGAGTCGTGGCCACCTTCCCTCCCAGCGACCCGAACGCCGGTGAGGTGTACGTCTTCGACTTCCTCGACATCGTGCCCAATGCGGCCTGGGGCGAGCCGCAGGAGCCGGTCGACGGCATGCCGACCGTGACCCTCGACGAGGACGGTGCGCCGACCATCGAACTGCCCGAAGGCGATGCCCCGACCGCGGTCGAGCTCGAGACGCTCAAGAAGGGTGACGGGGCGACCGTCGCGCCCGGCGACACGGTGCTCGTCCAGTACACGGGTGTCAAGTGGTCGGACGGTTCCGTCTTCGACTCCAGCTGGGAGTCGGGAGCCCCGGCCTCCTTCCAGACCACTGGAGTGGTCGACGGGTTCCGCCAGGCGCTCGAGGGTCAGACCGTCGGCTCCCAGGTGGTCGTGGTCATCCCGCCGGCCTCCGGCTACGGGGAAGAGGGCTCGTCGGAGCACGAGCTGGCCGGTGAGACGCTGGTCTTCGTCGTCGACATCCTCGGGACCCAGCACGCGGCCGCGGCGCAGTAGGCGGGGGATGCCGCCCATCAAGTCACTAGTCTGACTTCATGCGCCGCGTCATCGTCCTCGGATCCACCGGCTCGATCGGCACGCAGGCTCTCGAGGTGATCCGCGCCAACCCCAGGCGGTTCGAGGTGGTCGGGCTCTCGGCCGGCGAGAACCGTACCGCCATGGAGGCGCAGGCCGAGCAGTTCCAGGTCGAGTACACGGCGCTCGGCGCCGACGAGGCCGAGCAGCTCGTGCGCGACGTCGAGGCCGACGTCGTCCTCAACGGCATCACCGGGTCTGTGGGCCTCGGACCGACGCTCGCGGCGCTGGAGACGGGACGGACGCTGGCGCTGGCGAACAAGGAGTCGCTCATCGTGGGTGGTGACCTGGTCACCGCGATCGCGAAGCCCGGACAGATCGTGCCTGTGGACTCCGAGCACTCCGCGATCGCGCAGGCGCTGCGCGCCGGAGACCGTGCCGAAGTACGGCGACTCGTCCTGACGGCATCCGGCGGGCCCTTCCGTGGCCGATCCCGCGCCTCGCTCGAGAGCGTGACGCCCGCCGAGGCTCTTGCGCATCCCACCTGGGACATGGGACGCGTGGTGACGACGAACTCAGCCACGCTGGTGAACAAGGGCCTCGAGGTGATCGAAGCGCACCTTCTCTTCGACGTCGCCTACCACCACATCGACGTCGTCGTGCACCCGCAGTCGATCGTCCACTCCATGGTCGAGTTCGTCGACGGATCCACCATCGCCCAAGCCTCGCCACCCGACATGCGCCTGCCGATCTCGCTCGGCCTGGACTGGCCGAACCGGGTCGGCGGCGTGGGCCAGCCGATCGACTGGACGGTCGCCGCGTCGTGGGACTTCGAGCCGCTCGACGAGGCGGCGTTTCCCGCCGTGCGACTGGCAAAGAAGGTCGGGCGCGCGGGCGGCACCTATCCCGCCGTCTTCAATGCGGCCAACGAGCAGGCCGTCGACGCGTTCCACGAGGGACGGCTGAGCTTCGTCGGCATCGTCGAGCTCATCGAGCGCGTGGTCGACGCGCACGACCCCGAGGCGACCTCCGGCGGCGCGATCACGCGGGGCTCCCTCGCCGAGGCGGAGCGCTGGGCGCGGCACGCCGCGGACCGCGCCATCGCGGCGGCGTAGGCGTCGGTCAGTCGGGGTACGGCACGGGCCAGTGCGGCTCCGGCACCGGCCACCCGGCGTCACGCAGCGCCCGACGGGCGAGCTCGCGGGCCGAGTAGGGCGTCCGGACGCCGCGGATGTCGCGGTAATCCTGGTGCCCCGGACCCGCCCACAGGATCGCGTCGCCGTCGCCCACGAGCCGGACCGCCTCGACGATGGCCGATTCCGGCGGTGAGTACTCGTGGATCTCGGCATCCGGCCGCGCGCGCCGCGCGCCCTCTATCAGCGTCGCGCGGATCGAGCCGATGTCCTCGAAGCGGGGGTGATGGTCGGTGACGACGAGGATGTCGCTCCCCTCGACCGCGGTGCGGCCCATGTCGTGGCGCTTGGTCGCGTCGCGGTCGCCGTCGGCGCCGAACAGCATGAGCACCTTGCCGGGAGTCACGCGCCTCACCGCGGCGAGGGTCTTCTCGAACGCGTCGGGGGAGTGGCCGAAGTCGACGTAGACCGCCGGCCCGCGCTCGCCGGAGACCCGCTCGGTGCGACCGGGCAGGTATGCCCGGATGCCGCCGTCGCGCTCGAGTGCGTCGACGAGGCGGTCCCACCCGTACCCTGCTTCGAGGATCATCACGATCGCGAGCCCGGCGTTGGCGGCCATGTGACGTCCGATCACGGGGACGATCGTCGTCAGTGAGCGGCCGTCGGTCGCGGTGAGGCGGAACCGGGTGCCGATCTGCCGCTCGTCCAGGATCTCGACGACCCAGTCGGCATCGGCGGCAGCGTCCGGATCGCTCGCGATCGCGGGTGTGCCGACCGTGACGAAGGGCACTTCGCACCGGGTGATGACTTCGACCGCCGCAGCGGAGTCGAGCGAGATCACGGCGCGACGGGCGCGGTCGGGCAGGAACAGCGGGAGCTTCGCCTCGAAGTACTCGCGCATGTCCGCGTAGTCGTCGAGGTGGTCATGACTGAGGTTGGTGAAGGCGGCGACGTCGAAGACGAGTCCGTCCACGCGGCGGCGACTGAGCGCCTGGGCGCTGACCTCGACCGCGACCGCCTCGACTCCGCGCTCGCGCATCAGCGCGAGGAGTGCGTGCATCTCGTAGGCCTCGGGGGTGGTGAGGCGCGACACGATGACCTGCCCGGCGATGTGCCGCTCGGCTGTCGAGGACAGCCCCGTGACCAGGCCGAGCTGGCCGAGGATGCCCTCCAGCAGGTGCGAGACGCTGGTCTTGCCGTTCGTGCCGGTCGTGCCGAACAGGATCGGGAGATGGTCGTCGCGGCCGGTGCCGTAGACCCATGCCGAGAGATCGCCGAGCAGACCCCGTGGATCCTCCACGACGACCACCGGCAAGCCGGTCGCCTCGGCGGCGTCGGCGCCCTCGGCATCCGTCACGACCGCCACGGCACCCTTCTCGGCGGCTGCGCCTGCGAACTCGGCGCCGTGGCGGTTGACGCCGCGCACCGCGACGAAGACGTCGCCGGGACGCAGGTCGGCCGTCGCGAGGGTCAGCCCGGTCAAGGTCGCCCCGGTCAGATCCCCGCGGGTCTCCCGGCCGAATCGGGCGGCGAGGTCCGCGAGGGTGTGAACCGGGGGATCGTCCGGCCGCAGGACGGGGGGAAGGTGGGAAGGAGCGTCAGTCGCCATGGCGCATCCATCTTCTCATCCAGGCCTGCTCGGCGAACTCAAAGGCGCCGGGGGTAGCGTGTGGGTGTGGAAGCGATCGCGTTCGTCATCGGAGTCGTGCTCCTGGTCGTGGGGCTGGCCGTGTCGATCGCTCTGCACGAGCTCGGCCACCTGGTGCCGGCCAAGAAATTCGGGGTTCGCGTCGGGCAGTACATGATCGGATTCGGTCCGACGCTCTGGTCGCGCAGGATCGGTGAGACGCAGTACGGGTTCAAGGCCATTCCCCTCGGCGGCTACATCTCGATGGCGGGCATGTACCCGCCGTCCCCCAGGGAGCGGGTAGCGGCGGAGGCGGGTCATCGCACCGGCCGCGCGGGTGGCGGTTTCTTCGCGACGATGGTGCAGGACGCGCGGGCTGCGAACGACGAGACGCTGGCGGGCGCGGACGATGACCGGGTCTTCTACAAGCTTCCGGTGTGGAAGCGCGTCGTGATCATGCTCGGCGGGCCCGTGATGAACCTGCTGTTCGCGATGGTGCTCTTCGCGATCCTCCTCTCCGGCATCGGCGTGCAGACCGCGACGACGACCGTCTCCAGCGTGAGCGAGTGCATCATCCCGGCCGACGCCGACCGCACCGAGTGCGCGGCATCCGACCCGGTCGCTCCGGCTGCCGCTGCCGGACTGCAGCCTGGCGATGTCATCGTCGAGGTCGACGGACAGCGGATCAGCACATTCGCCGACGCATCGGCGATCATCCGCGAGTCGCCGGGGCAGTCGCTGGTCATCGTGGTGGAGCGCGACGGGGTGCCGCAGTCGATCACGCTGACGCCGGTGGCGATCGAGCAGCCAGTAACCGATGCTGCAGGACGGCCGGTCCTCGATGCGAACGGCGAGGTCCAGACCCGCGAAGTGGGCTTCGCCGGCATCCGACAGGAAGTCGAGTACCTGCATCAGCCGATCTGGGCGGGCCCGGCCGCCGCCCTCGAGAACGTCGGCGCCGTCGCCGGCATCATCTGGCAGCTTCCCGTCAAGGTCTACGAGACCGCGGTGACCCTGGTGACCGGCGAAGAGCGCGACCCGAACGGTCCGCTGAGCGTCGTCGGCGCCGGCATCCTGTCGGGCGAGGTCGCGGCCGCCGACGCACCCATCCTCAATCGCGTCGCGGGGTTCCTGGGCCTGCTCGCCTCGCTCAACATCGCACTGTTCGTCTTCAACCTCATCCCCCTGCTGCCGCTGGACGGCGGCCACATCGTCGTGGCGCTGTGGGAAGGGATCAAGCGCGCGTGGGCGAAGCTCTTCCACCGTCCGCCGCCCAAGCCGGTCGATGCGACCAAGCTCGTCCCGGTGACCTTCGTCGTGGTGATCGCCCTGATCGTGATGGGTGCGGTCCTGATCCTGGCCGACATCGTCAACCCGGTCTCGATCCTCTAGCGAAGTTTTTCTCGGCGGGTGTCGAATTCGGGCTTGTCCGTTCGCTGTAGGGATGAAACGGTTCCCCTGACGAAAGGACCACCACCGTGAAGTACGTCATCATGTTCACTTCCACTCCGGAGCTCGACGCGGCGGTCTCGCCCGAGCACGCCGAGCAGGTCTACCGCCGTGTGTACGAGTGGTTCGGCACGCATGCCGACAAGATCACCGATTCGGGGGCAGAGCTGCAGCCGGTGACCACCGCGACCACGGTCGCCCACGGCGGAGGTGCGCCGGTCGTCACCGACGGGCCCTTCTCCGAGGCGAAGGAGGTCATCGGAGGCTTCAGCGTGATCGATGTCGACGACCTCGACGCCGCGATCGCGATGGTGAAGACCTGGCCCATGCTCGATCTGCCCGGAAACTCCGTCGAGATCCGCCCGATGGTGGTGGACTACAGCCACATGGAGCAGTGAGCGAGACGGATGCCGCGGTGCCGGGCCCGGGTGAGGACCGGGCCGCGGCATCCGATCGCCTCCTGGCGCGGGTGATCCGAGAGGAGTCCGCGCGGATCGTCGCGGCGCTCACGGGCCGGCTCGGCAGCCTCGACCTGGCCGAGGAGTCGGTCGCCGAGGCCATCGAGGAGGCTGTGCGCGAGTGGCGCGTGCGCGGCGTGCCGCCCAACCCGGGCGGATGGCTCACGCAGGCCGCCCGTCACAACGCGCTCGATCGCCTGAGGCGAGAGAAGCGGTACCGCGAGAAGCTGCCCCTGCTCGCCGACCCGGCCGGAACGGCGTCTTCTGCGCATGCGGACGAGCCGGACGATCGGCTCCCGCTGCTGTTCGGCTGCTGCCATCCGGCGCTTGCTCCTGACGCGCAACTCGCTCTGACGCTTCGGGCGATCTGCGGTCTGACCACCGCTCAGATCGCGCGGGCCACCCTGACCTCCGAGTCGACCGTGGCTCAGCGGATCGTCCGCGCCAAGCGGAAGATCGGAGCGACCGGCATCCCGCTCCGCATCCCTGAGGGGGCCGAGCGCGCGCAGCGGCTCGACATCGTGCTCACCGTCGTGTCGGTCATGTACAGCGAGGCGCACCTCGTCCCGGGAGGTGACGCGTCGGCCGATCGCGATCTCGCGGACGACGCCGTGTGGCTCGCGCGCGTGGTCGCCCGCGCCCTGCCGCGCGAGGCTGAGGCGCAAGGTCTGCTCGCACTGCTGCTGTTCCATCGAGCCCGCGAAGGCGCGCGGGCGGTCGACGGCGACCTCGTCCTGCTGGCCGAACAGGATCGCGCCCGCTGGGATCGCCCCCTGATCGCCGAGGCGCAGGCGGCGCTCGAGCGCGCGGCGATGCTCCGCCGGCCGGGCCGCTGGCAGCTGCATGCCGCGATCGCCGCCTGCCATGCCGACGCTCCAGCCGGCGATGCCACCGACTGGCTGCAGGTGCTCACGCTGTACGACATGCTGCTCGCGTACGACCGGTCGCCGATCGTCCGGTTGAACCGAGCGGTGGCGCTGGAGGAGATCGACGGTCCCGAGGCGGCTCTGCGTGAGGTGGATGCGCTCCAGGGGGACCTGACGGGCTACCACCTGTGGCACGCCGTACGAGCACGCATGCTGCGCGGCCTCGGGCGGGACGGCGAGGCGCTCGCAGAGGATCTGCGTGCGCTCGAGCTCACCGCGAATCAGGCCGAGCGTCGGCTGCTGGAAGGTCGCACGGGCCGCTGAGCGGCGGTCAGACCTGCACAGGAGACAGCGCCGCGGAGACAAGTCTCTCGAGCGTCGCCATCCCGTCGCGCGACAGGATCGACTCCAGGTGGCCCTGGATCGAGGCGAATCCGGGACCGCGCAGCGCGTAGACATCACCCGACACCGCATCGGCCGCGATCTCCACGATGCCGACGCGCGTCGTACCCGCGGGTACCCGTGCCGTGAAGGTGTTGTAGAAGCCGATGGATGCGGGCGTCCCGAAGACGTCCACGGTCTTCTGCAGACCCTGGTGGGGTGCCTCGAGCGGGGCGAGCGGGATGCCGAGCGAATCCGCGAGGATCTGATGGCTGAGGCACACCGCCAGGAGCGGACGCCCGGAGGCGCGGCGACGGGCGACGACCTCGCGCATCCGCCGCATGCGCGGGGTGCGCGGGTCGCGCGGGTCGCCGGGTCCTGGACCGGAGACGATGAGCTCCGCGTCGTCGACCTGCGCGTCGGTGACCTCGCTCCAGTGCACGATCTGCACGCCCAGACCGAGGTGGCGCAGCTGATGGGCGAGCATCGTCGTGAAGCGGTCCTCGGCATCCACCACGATCGCGGTGCGCCCCTGGAACGGTCCTCCGGCGGCGAGCGCGTCCTGCGGATTGAGCCAGAACGATGCGAGCCGCGCGTTGCGCGAGGCGAGCAGCGACGCGATGGAGGGATCGTCGGCGAGCGGACGGGGGTCGGCGGTCGGCGCGTCCTCGTCGATCGCGGCGGCGTCGATGGCGGCCGGCAGTGCGGGGGCGCTGTCGCGGGGAACGGCTCCGATCGCGCCGAGCACGCCGGCCGCCTTGCCGTGCGTCTCGCTCACCTCGCCGTACGGGTCGGAGTGGCGCACGAGCGTCGCCCCGACGGGGACGCGCAGCCGGCCGTCCTCGAGGTAGGCCGTGCGGATGAGGATCGGTGCGTCCAGGTCGTGCGTCGACTCGCCGGCGAGGATCGCGTCGGTGCGGGGAGTGAAGAGGGCGGCGACGCCCGAGTAGTACCCCCGCGGCGTCGTCTCGTGCCGGGTGATGACCGTGCAGGCGTTCTGCATGGGAGAGCCGGTCACGGTGGGTGCGAACATCGTCTCGCGCAGGATGTCGCGCGGGTCCAGCCGACTGCGTCCGCGCAGGACGTACTCGGTGTGCGTGAGGCGCGACATCTCCTTCAGGTGCGGGCCGGTGATGCGTCCGCCGTCGGAGCAGACGGCGCTCATCATCTTCAGCTCCTCGTCCACCACCATGAAGAGCTCCTCGGTCTCCTTCGTCGACTCGAGGAACTCCGTCAGCGTCTCGACCGTCGCCCCGCCCGCCGGATGGCGGAACGTGCCCGAGATCGGATTCATCGTCACGATCCCGTCGCGCGCGCTGACATGCGCCTCGGGGCTCGCGCCGACGGCGACATGACCGGGCGTCACGATGGCGAAGGTCCAGTACGCTCCGCGCTCGTGCTCGAGCAGAGCGCGGAACCACGTGAGCGCCGCGGTGGCGGCATCCGCGTCGACGCCCGCGGTGAAGTCGCGCCGGATGACGAAGTTCGCCCCCTCGCCCAGCCCGATCTCATCCGCGATCACCCGTCGCACGATCGCGGCGTAGTCGTCGTCGGCGATGTCGAAGCCCGCCCCGTTCAGCGGGATCGGGGCAGCGGGAAGCTGGGCCAGCGCCTCGCTCCGGTCGATCAGGGCGCGGTCGCGGACGAGAAGGCAGCGCAGCGGCGCGCCGTCGTCGTGGCACTCGAAGCCGCGTTCGCGCACCTGCCGGAACGGCACGAGCGCCAGCACCTCCTGCGGCTCGCCGGCGGCATCCTCGAGAGGGATGTCGGCGAGCAGATCCACGTCGACCACGTCACCGGTGAGCACTTCGATCGTCGCACCCTGCCGCGCGATGAGCGCGAACGGGATGCCGCGCTCGGCGAGCTCGAACAGCGTCGCGAGTTCGTGCGAGGGGGGCAGTGCAGACCCGGTCATCGTCGGTCTTTCGTCGTGGGGGCGGTCGCCCTACGAAGAAGACCGCCCGGAGGCGGTCTGTGGTCGCGCGAACACACCGCCTAGAAGGCGGGCCACCAGGTGGGGTTCGCGCGCATGGGCCGAACGTACCACATCGGCCGCGCCGGACGATGGCGGGCTGCCCCTGCCACGCGGGCTTCCCTCAGGCCCGGCGGCGTAGGCTGGAGCATGTGCCAGCAGTGAATCTCGGGATGCCCAAGGTCCCCGAAACCCTCGCCCCCCGCCGCAAGTCCCGGCAGATCAGAGTGGGCAAGGTCCTCGTCGGGGGCAGCGCCCCGGTCAGCGTCCAGTCGATGTGCACGACCCCCACGACGAACATCAACGGCACGCTTCAGCAGATCGCCGAGCTGACGGCATCCGGCTGCGAGATCGTTCGCGTCGCCGTGCCCTCGCAGGACGATGCCGATGTGCTGCACATCATCGCGAAGAAGAGCCAGATCCCGGTGATCGCCGACATCCACTTCCAGCCGAAGTACGTCTTCCAGGCAATCGACGCCGGCTGCGCCGCGGTCCGCGTCAACCCGGGCAACATCCGCAAGTTCGACGACCAGGTGGGCGAGATCGCAAAGGCGGCGAAGGATGCCGGCGTCTCGCTGCGCATCGGCGTCAATGCGGGATCGCTCGACCCCCGGCTGCTTCAGAAGTACGGCAAGGCCACGCCGGAGGCGCTCGCAGAGAGCGCGCGCTGGGAGGCGAGCCTGTTCGAGGAGCACGACTTCCACGACTTCAAGATCTCGGTCAAGCACAACGATCCCGTCATCATGGTGCAGGCGTACCGCCTGCTAGCCGAGATGGGCGACTGGCCGCTGCATCTCGGAGTGACCGAGGCGGGTCCCGCGTTCCAGGGGACGATCAAGAGCGCCACCGCGTTCGGGATCCTGCTCGGCGAGGGCATCGGCGACACGATCCGCGTCTCGCTGTCCGCGCCTCCCGCCGAGGAGGTCAAGGTCGGCCACCAGATCCTTCAGTCGCTGAACCTGCGCGAGCGCAAGCTCGAGATCGTCTCGTGCCCGTCGTGCGGTCGCGCGCAGGTCGACGTCTACACTCTTGCCGACGACGTGACCGAAGGTCTCAAGGACATGACCGTCCCGTTGCGCGTCGCGGTCATGGGCTGCGTCGTCAACGGCCCCGGCGAGGCCCGTGAAGCCGACCTGGGCGTCGCCTCGGGCAACGGCAAGGGGCAGATCTTCGTCAAGGGCCAGGTCATCAAGACCGTGCCCGAGGGCGACATCGTCGCCACGCTCATCGAAGAGGCGAATCGCCTGGCCGCCGAGATGGGTCCTGAGGCCGGGATCGGCACCGCGCAGGTCGTCACGAGCTGATCCTGCCCGGCATCGCCTGCCGCACTCAGGCGGACTGCGGCCAGAGCGAGTGGTACGCGTTGACCGCGGGCTGACCGCCCAGATGCGCGTAGAGCACGTGGGAGTCCCTCGGGATCTCGCCGCCCCGCACGAGGTCGATGAGGCCGGCGAGCGACTTGCCCTCGTACACGGGGTCGGTGATCATCGCCTCGAGCTCTGCGCCGAGCGCGATCGCCTCCATCGTGGACTGGACCGGGATGCCGTACAGATCTCCCGCCCACCCCTCGAGCACCCGGATCTCGTCATCGCGAAGGTCGCGGCCGAGCTCGATGAGGGCGGCCGTGTTCCGGGCGATGCGGGTGACCTGGGCCGTCGTCTTGTCCAGCGTGGCCGACGCGTCGATGCCGAGCACGCGCCGCTTCACCCCGGTGAGGTCCTCCAGCGCAGCGAACCCCGCGATCATGCCGGCGTGGGTGGAGCCCGTGACCGTGCAGACGATGATCGTATCGAACGTGATGCCCAGCGCCGTCTCCTGCTCGGAGAGCTCGAAGGCCCAGTTCGCGAAGCCGAGGCCGCCCAGGGGGTGCTCCGACGCGCCGGCGGGGATGGGGTAGGGCTTGCCCCCGGATGCCTCCACTTCGGCGAGGGCGTTCCTCCATGAGTCGCGGACGCCGATGTCGAACCCGGCGTCGTCGAGGCGAGAGTCCGCGCCCATCATGCGCGAGAGCAGGATGTTGCCGACCTTGTCGTTCACCGGGTCATCCCACGGCACCCACTTCTCCTGCACCAGTCGGGCCTTCAGGCCGAGATGGGCGGCGACCGCGGCGACCTGCCGGGTGTGGTTGGACTGATACCCGCCGATCGAGACGAGCGTGTCGGCGCCCGAGGACAGCACGTCGGGGACGATGTACTCGAGCTTGCGCACCTTGTTTCCGCCGAAGGCGAGGCCGCTGGAGACGTCTTCGCGCTTGGCCCAGACCTGCGCGCCACCCAGATGCTGGGTCAGTCGCCTGAGGTGCTGGAGCGGACTCGGCCCGAAGGTGAGGGGGTGGCGGGGGAACTCGGCGAGCTTCATGACGGGTCCTCGGCTCGGTCGCCGGCGGCGGCGGAATCGACGGTCAGGCTCCGCCAGGTCTGCTCGGCGAGCTCGGCGGCCCCGGCGGCGTCTCCGGCCTCGAACAGCTCGATCAGCCGGGCGTGCCGGCGGACCGACGCATCGCCTTCCTGTGAGCCGAACCGCAGTCGCTCTGCGCGGTGCAGGATCGGTTCGTACTGGGCGATCACCGATCGCACCGCGGCGTTGCCGCACACCTCGAGGGCGACGGCATGAAAATCCTGGTCGGCCGCGAGCGCGGCATCCGCATCGCCGCTTCGCAGAGCCGCATCGAAACGAGCGTTGGCCGTGCGCATGCGCTCGAGATCGGCGGGGGTCGTGCGGCCGACCGACGCCTCGACGGCGAGGCGGTGCATCGCAGCGACCACCGTCTGCGCGTCGCGGACATCGGCCTCCGCGAGCGGTGCGACGACCGTGGACCGACCGGGCAGCGCCCTGACCAGTCCGTTGCGACTCAGCTCGAGCAGCGCTTCGCGCACCGGGGTGCGACTGACACCGAGCCAGGTGGCCAACTCGGTGTCACGCAGCTGCTCGTCGGGTGCGAGAGTGCCGTCGACGATCGCATCGCGCAACCGCTCGTACACTTCGTCGCGCAGCAGGGGTCGTCGGGGCAGCGACGTGGTGGGAACCGGCATGCAATATATTGCATCGCCCCGAGCGGTGCAATGTCAAATCACGCGGGCTTCCGGCACGGTCCTCGCCGAGCAGTCTCACCCCGACCGTGAGGCGCCGTTGCGCGCGTCTAAGCTTGACCCTCGTGGTCACACGTCTCTCGCACTTCTTCCTCCGAACGCTGCGCGAAGACCCGGCAGACGCCGAGGTCGCCTCGCACCGCTGGCTCGTCCGCGCCGGGTACATCCGCCGCCAGGCTCCCGGGATCTTCGCGTGGCTGCCGCTGGGCCTGCGGGTCAAGTCCAAGGTCGAGGCCATCATCCGGGATGAGATGGCAGCGGCCGGCGCGTACGAGGTGCACTTCCCTGCACTCGTGCCGCGTGATCCGTACGAGCAGTCCGGTCGCTGGGAGACCTACGGCAACGGCATCTTCCGGCTGAGAGATCGCAAGGATGCCGACTATCTCCTCGCTCCCACGCACGAGGAGCTCTTCACCCTGCTCGTGAAGGACCTCTACTCGTCGTACAAGGACCTGCCGCTGGCGATCTATCAAATCCAGGACAAGTACCGCGACGAGGCGCGACCCCGCGCAGGTCTCCTGCGCGGACGCGAATTCACGATGAAGGACGCGTACTCCTTCGACTACACGGATGCTGGACTCGAGGCCTCCTACATGGCCCAACGTGACGCGTACGAGCGGATCTTCCAGCGGCTCGGTCTCGAATACGTGATCGTCGCAGCCGACAACGGACTGATGGGAGGGGCCCGCAGCGAGGAATTCCTGCACCCCACCGCGATCGGGGAGGACACGTTCGTCCGCTCGGCTGGCGGGTATGCCGCCAACGTCGAGGCTTTCACCACGGTGGCTCCCGAGCCGATCCCGTTCGACGGCTTGCCCGACCCCGTGATCTTCGACTCGCCGAACACGCCGACGATCGCCACCCTCGTCGATCACGCCAACGCGCACCTCGAGGCTCCCGAGGCAGGGGAGTGGACCGCAGCGCACACCCTGAAGAACGTCGTCCTCGCCCTGACGCACCTCGACGGCAGCCGCGAGCTCGTCATCGTCGGGCTGCCTGGCGACCGCGACATCGACGACAAGCGGGTGGAAGTGGCGTTCGCCCCCGCCGCGGTGGAGGCTGCGACCGAGGAGGATTTCGAGCGCAACCCCATGCTCACGAAGGGCTACATCGGACCCTGGTCTCCGACGGGCGCGATCCTCGGCGAGGAGTCGGCGACCGGCATCCGCTATCTGCTCGATCCTCGCGTCGTCGAGGGGACCAGTTGGATCACCGGAGCGAACATCGACCAGAAGCACGTGCACTCGCTCGTCTCCGGCCGGGACTTCGACTCCGACGGGTTCGTCGAGGTGTCGACGGTACGCGATGGCGACCCTGCGCCGGACGGCTCCGGACCGGTCGAACTCGCGCGGGGAATGGAGATCGGGCACGTCTTCCAGCTCGGCCGCTTCTTCGCGGACGTGCTCGGACTCAAAGTGCTGGACGAGAACGGCAAGCTCGTGACGGTGACGATGGGGTCGTACGGGATCGGGGTGACCCGCATCATCGCGATCATCGCCGAACTGAACAACGACGCGAAGGGCCTGATCTGGCCGCCGTCGGTGGCGCCGTTCGACGTGCATGTCGTGGCCGCCGGACGCGACGCGGTGGCGTTCGAGGTCGCCGCGCAGCTGTCGGCCGATCTCGAGGACGCCGGGCTCGACGTGCTCTACGACGATCGGCCCAAGGTGTCTCCGGGAGTCAAGTTCGGCGACGCGGAGATCGTGGGCGTTCCCCAGATCGTGGTGGTCGGCCGCGGCGCCGCCACGGGGGAGGTGGAGCTGTGGGACCGCCGCTCAGGCGATCGCGAGCTCGTGTCGGTCGCCGACGCGGTCACCCGCCTCCGCCGGCGCTGAGTCCGGCCGGCCGGGCGTCCGTCAGCAGCTGATCTTCTCGTGCCGCATGGTGTCGTCGGGGGTGTCCTTGGTGACGAGGGACTTGAGCATGCCCGCGGCCATGACGATCTTGCCGTGCTTGGGCTCCCAGAACTCGCACTCCACGGGGGTCACCTTCAGCAGCGCGATCCCGGGAGTCTCCAACCCGTCCTCGAACCAGATGTCGAGCGACGGCGTGTAGAGCTCCTTCATCTTCGCCGTATCGTGCACGACGCTCGCGCGCCCGGCCACCGACACGAACCGCATGCCCTTGGAGTCGAGGTAGGCCAGGCCGATGTCGTGGTCGGCCTCGACCTCGTCGACCTTCTTGGTGTCTTCGGCGGTGAAGAACCAGATCGCTCCGTTCTCGTCCATCTGACGCGTGCTCATGGGACGCGCGACGAGGTTGCCGGCGGCATCCTGCGTCGTCATCATCGTGAAGTCGATGTCCTCCACGAGCTCCTTGAGTCGCGCGATCGCATCGGTCTGCGTCATCACTTCGTCAGCCATGACTCGAGGCTCACACCTCGGGGGCGGCGTCCCAAGGGGTTGACACGCCGGATGCCGCGTCCTACGCCGTCAGTCGGGCGAAGCGCGCGCGGAACAGGCAGAACACCCCGTAGGCGATGAAGCCGACGCCGACGATCCCGACCAGCAGGGGACCCAGGTCGAGCCTGAGGAGGGCCTTCAGCGCGCCGTCCAGCCCGCCCGCGGTGTCGGCGTCGCCGCTCAGCGAAGCGACGACCAGCAGCACGCCGACGATGACGAGTGCGATGCCCTTTGCGATGAAGCCCACCAGGCCGAGGCCCGCGAGATTCGTCCCGAAGCCGTGCGGGGGGATCGTGATCTTGCTGCGGAATGAGCGCCGCGCACCCATGATGATGAACACGACGCCCGCGATCCCCATGCCGACGCCGATCAGGGTGAGGACGATCGGACCGCCGGGGATCGCCAACAGCCCTCTGCTGGCGTACTCCACAGCCTGCTCCGTGTCGATCCTCGCCCCGAGGGCGACCGAGCCCGCGATCAATCCCAGACCGATGAAGATCGCGGCCTGACCCCATGCCCCGATGCGCAGGCCCCACATCCGCGCGACCCCGCGACGGTCATCCGTCGGGCTGGGGGCGAGGATGCCCTCGAGGATCTGCCACACGCCGAGCGCGCACAGCACGATCGCGATCGCCCACAGCCCGACGAAACCGAGCGGGACGGAGGCGATCGCCATCAGCGCGCCGGACTGGTCCGTGGCTCCGTCGCCGCCGGCGGACACCACGATGGCGATGGCCCCGATGAGGATGTGCACCACGCCGTTCGCCGCGTAGCCCCCCCGCGCGAGCGCGCGCAGCGGCGCGTTCTTCTCCGCCTCCCGGGCGACGCGCTTGGGTGCTGCGGAGTCCATCGGGTCAGCCTACGGGGCCGCGGTGGCAGTGACCGCCGACCTAGGATGGCCCGGATGACCGTCGAGCGCGCGCCCGCTGTTCGGAGGCCGCGCCTGCGCCGTGCGCTCCGTCTACTCGAGAGCGCTCCTGCCCCGGCCTCGCTCGTCATCGGGATCGTGGTCCTCTTCCTCGGCGTGTTCATCGTCACGAGGCCGCTGACCTCGCTGTGGCTGCTCGCCGTGCTCGTGGGTCTCAGCGCCATCGTCTCGGGTGTCCTGGGTCTGGCCGAGGGTGAGGGCGGGGTCGTGGGCGAGTCCGCGGAGTCGCCCGAGGCTCGGCGATGGCCGCGCACATGGAACCGGCTGATCTGCATCATCTGGATCGTCGGCGGGCTGGCCGTTCTCGTGTGGCTGGGCCGCAGCATCGAGCTGCTGCCCGCGGTCCTGAGCGTTCTGCTCGTCCTGGGCGGGCTGGGTTCGCTCGCCGGCGTCACGCGCGGGCGCGTCAGCGAGCGCGTGCTCGCGGTCGCATCCGCCGCGGCCCAGATCGTGTTCGGCATTCTCGCGCTGCTCTGGCCGGATCTGACCCTGCTCATCGCAGCGGTGCTCTTCGGAGTGCGGACGGTGATCTACGGCGCCGTCTTGATCTGGAGGGCCGGGCGCCGCCTCGCCGGAAAGCCCGAATCGGGCGGCGAGCGGAACGATCGGCGCCGCGGGCTGCTGCTGGATGCCGGCCGCTATGCCCTCGCGGTCGCTCTCGTCGTGCTCGCCGCTTCCGCATGGTGGGTGAACAGCTGGCTGGCTGACGGATCGCCCGTCGTCGACGCGTTCTATGACGCCCCCGCCGATCCGCCCGACGAGCCGGGCATCCTGATCCGCGCGGATGAGTACCTCGGCAACGCACCGGCGGGAGGCCGGGTGCAGCGGATCCTGTACAGCACGACGGATGCGGTCGGCGTGAGGGCGATCGCGAGCGCGCTGGTGATCTCGCCCATCGATCCGCCCTCCGGGCCCCGGCCTGTGATCTCGTGGAACTGGGGCACCACCGGCGTCAGCCGGGGCTGCGCGCCGAGCCTCATGGATACGACGGCGACGCGCTTCGCGATCCCCGCCGTCGAGGAGGCGCTGGCCCGCGGGTGGGTCGTCGTGGCGTCCGACTACAGCGGTCGCGGCGCCGACGGGCGCTTCCCCTACCTGATCGGCGAGGGCGAGGCGCGGTCGAGCATCGACGCGATCCGCGCGGCACGCCAGCTGGACGGCCTGCGACTCTCCTCGGACGTGGTCGTGTGGGGGCACTCGCAGGGCGGCCATGCCGCGCTGTTCACCGAACCCGTGGCGGCCGAATACGCGCCGGGGCTGCAGATCCTCGGCACCGCGGCTCTTTCGCCGCTGACTGATCCACTCGCGATGGCGCACGAGCTGACGGAGCGCGACGCGTCCGCCGAGCTGTCGATCATGGTGTCGTGGGTGCTCGTGCCGTACGCGGAGACCTACCCCGACGTGAACGTCGAGGACTATGTCGCGACCTCGGGTCGCGCGATCGTGCGGGAGATGACGCAGCGCTGCCTGAGCGAACCGGGGCTGTTCGTCTCGGCGATCACGTCGCTCGGCGTCTCCGCCGACGAGCCGCTGTATCCCGCGAACCTCACCGGCGGAGCCATGGGGCGCCGCCTCGAGCAGAACATCGCCGCCGGACCCTGGGAGGCGCCGCTGCTGATCGGCTGGTCGCAGCAGGACGAGGTGATCCCGCCCGAGCTTCCGCAGGCCTTCGTCGAGCGGATGTGCCGCGACGGCGTCGCCGTGCGGTGGGTGCCGTATCAGCGCGGCGACCATCGGTCGCTCATCGTGCCGTCCTCCCCGTTCCTGAACACCCTGATGCGCTGGACGCAGGCGCGATTCGATCGGGCAGCGCGTCTCGTGTCCGACTGCTGGCAGCTGTCGGCCGACGGCAGCTGACGGAGATCTCCCAGACCGCGCCGAGGCGGCATCCGGTACCGTTGTCAGATGCCGAGCGCGTGACGCGCGACGGCGACAGCTGAATAGGGAGGTCACTTGTGGACATCGATCTGTCACTCTTGCGGACGATTGAGCGAGAGAAGGAGATCCCTTTCGATGAGCTCGTGCGCATCATCGAACAGGCGATCCTGACCGCCTATGCGAAGCACACCACCGTCGACGGGCGAGCTGCCCGAAGGCGCCCGCGCGGTCCTGGACCGCAAGACCGGCCACGTCGCCGTCTTCGTGCCGCTCATCGACGACGAGGGCGCGGTCATCGGCGAGGAGGAGACCACGCCAGACGACTTCGGCCGCATCGCCGCCTTCGCCGCGAAGCAGGTGATCAGCCAGCGCCTGCGCGACATCGCCGACGACGCCGTGCTCGGCGAATTCCGCGGCAAGGAGGGCGACATCGTCGCCGGCGTCGTGCAGCAGGGTCCGAACCCGCGCATGGTGCACGTCGACCTCGGCACCGTCGAGGCGATCCTTCCCCCCGAGGAGCAGGTCGCGGGCGAGGAATACGCCCACGGGTCCCGCCTGCGCGTGTACGTGACCTCCGTCGCGAAGGGAACGAAGGGACCGCAGATCACGGTCTCGCGCACCCACCCCGGTCTCGTGCGCAAGCTCTTCGCGCTCGAGGTTCCCGAGATCCACGCGGGCCTGGTCGAGATCGTCTCGCTCGCCCGCGAGGCGGGGCACCGCACGAAGATCGCCGTCCGGGCGAACGACCCGACGATCAACGCCAAGGGCGCCTGCATCGGCGAGCTCGGCCGGCGCGTCCGTGCGGTGACCGAGGAGCTGGGCGGGGAGAAGATCGACATCGTCGATTACGACCCCGAGCTTGCGAAGTTCGTCGCGAACGCGCTCTCGCCCGCCAAGGTCACCTCGAGCTTCATCCTCGATTCATCCACGAAGGCCGTGCGCGCGCTCGTGCCCGACTACCAGCTGTCGCTGGCGATCGGCAAGGAGGGCCAGAACGCTCGGCTGGCCGCCAAGCTCACCGGTGCGAAGATCGACATCCAGCCCGACAGCGTCCTGGAGAGCTGACCCGCCCGCCGTCAGACGAGCGCCCAGCCCAGAGGTGTAAGATGGTTCCCGTACGAACGTGCGTCGGTTGCCGCGCGCGTGCCCCCCGGTCCACACTCCTGCGAGTCGTGGCCGTCGATTCCACTCTCGTCCCGGACGAGCGGGCGTCGATGCCGGGCAGGGGTGCGTGGGTGCATGAGACGCGTGAATGCGTGGATGCCGCCATCCGGCGCCGCGCCTTCGTGCGGGCATTGCGTGTGTCAGGTCCTCTGGATACGCAGACCTTCGAGAAACGGCTGAACGGCTATGGAAACAAAGTGAACGGCTCGAAATGAGACCCGTCCGCAACTGAGGTCTGCCCTGCCTGGGTAGGCCAACCCAGACAGGAGAATTGTGGCTGCCAAACCACGCGTACACGAGATCGCATCCGAACTCGGTGTAGACAGCAAGATCGCTCTTGCAAAGCTCAAGGAGCTCGGCGAATTCGTCAAGAGCCCCTCATCCACCATCGAGCCGCCCGTGGCTCGCAAGCTGCGCGCCGCCCTCGAGGCGGACGGCGCGGGCAAGGCCGCTGCGGCCCCGGCTGCCGCGGCTGCCGGTTCCGCGACGAGCACCGCCGTGCGTCCGGGCGCCGCACGTCCCGGGGCGCCACGCCCCTCAGCGGCGACCCCGGCTCCTGCGCCGGCCCCCGCCGCCCCCGCGGCGGCCGCGCCTGAGGCTGCGCCGGCGCCCGCTTCATCCACGCCCGCCGCTCCGGCGGCTCCCGCCGCCCCGGCCGCGCCTTCGAGCGACGCCCCTGCCCCCGGCGCGCCGCGCCCGGGCGGTGCGCCCGGCGCGCCCCGGCCCGGCAACAACCCGTTCTCGAGCGCGCAGGGCATGGGTCAGCGCCCGGCCGGCCCGCGTCCGGGCAACAACCCCTTCGCGAGCGCGCAGGGGATGGGTCAGCGCCCCAGTCCCAGCCCGGGGAACATCCCGCGCCCTCAGGCACCGCGCCCCGGCGCCCCGCGTCCCGGCGCGCCCGGCGCGCGCCCCGGCGGCCCCGGTCGTCCCGGCGGCGCCGGTCGTCCCGGCGGCGCGCCGTTCCAGCAGCGCCCCGGCGGCCCCGGTCGTCCCGGCGGCGGTGGCGGCGGATTCCAGCGTCCCGGCGGCGCGCCCGGCGGTGCTCCCGCGGGTGGTTTCGCCGGTCGCCCCGGTGGTGGCGGCGGTCGTGGCCGCGGCCCGGGCGGCGGTACCGCCGGCGCCTTCGGCAAGGGCGGCGGCAAATCCAAGCAGCGCAAGTCGCGCAGGGCGAAGCGTCAAGAGTTCGAGATGCGGGATGCGCCGGTCGTCGGTGGCGTCAACGTCTCGCGCGGCAACGGCGAGATCATCCGCATGCGCCGTGGCGCATCGATCTCGGACTTCGCCGACAAGATCGAGACGCTGACCGGCTACACCGTGCAGCCCGGAACGCTCGTGACCATCCTGTTCAACCTGGGTGAGATGGCCACGGCGACCGAGTCGCTCGACGAGGCGACCTTCGAGGTCCTCGGCGCCGAGCTCGGCTACAAGATCCAGATGGTCTCGCCCGAGGACGAGGACAAGGAGCTCCTCGAGGGCTTCGGTCTCGACCTCGACGCCGAGCTGGAGAACGAGAACGAGGAAGACCTCGAGATCCGTCCTCCGGTCGTGACCGTCATGGGTCACGTCGATCACGGTAAGACCCGACTGCTCGACGCCATCCGTCAGACCAACGTGGTCGCGGGCGAGGCCGGCGGCATCACGCAGCACATCGGTGCGTACCAGGTCTGGACCGAGCACGACGGCATCGAGCGCGCGATCACCTTCATCGACACCCCGGGTCACGAGGCGTTCACCGCCATGCGTGCTCGTGGTGCGCAGGTGACCGACCTCGCGATCCTCGTGGTCGCAGCCGACGACGGCATCATGCCGCAGACGGTGGAGGCCCTCAACCACGCGCAGGCGGCCGGTGTGCCGATCGTCGTCGCGGTGAACAAGATCGACAAGCCCGACGCCAACCCGGCCAAGGTGCGCCAGCAGCTCACGGAGTACGGTCTGGTCGCAGAGGAGTACGGCGGCGACGTCATCTTCGTGGATGTCTCGGCCCGCGCGGGCACGAACATCCAGGAGCTGCTCGACGCCGTCCTGCTCACCGCTGACGCGGGTCTGGACCTCACGGCCAACCCGAACAAGGCCGCCCGTGGTGTTGCGATCGAGGCGAAGCTCGACAAGGGTCGCGGCTCGGTGGCCACCGTGCTCATCCAGTCCGGAACGCTCCGGGTCGGCGACGCGATCGTCGCGGGCACCGCGTACGGCCGTGTGCGTGCAATGGCCGATGAGAACGGCGATGCCGTGCTCGAGGCCTACCCCTCGCGTCCCGTGCAGGTGCAGGGCCTGAACTCCGTCCCCCGCGCCGGCGACACCTTCATCGTCACGGATGAGGACCGCCTGGCCCGCCAGATCGCCGAGAAGCGTGAAGCGGCCGAGCGCAACGCCCAGCTGGCCAAGGCCCGCAAGCGCATCTCGCTCGAGGACTTCACCCGCGCTCTCCAGGAGGGCAAGGTCGAGTCGCTCAACCTCATCATCAAGGGCGACGTGTCCGGTGCCGTCGAGGCGCTCGAGGAGTCGCTCCTCAAGATCGAGGTCGACGAGTCGGTGCAGTTGCGGATCATCCACCGCGGCGTCGGAGCGATCACCGAGTCGGATGTGAACCTGGCGACGATCGACAACGCGATCATCATCGGCTTCAACGTCCGCCCCGACACGAAGGCTCGCGAGCGCGCGTCGCGCGAAGGCGTGGACACCCGCTTCTACTCGGTCATCTACAACGCGATCGACGACGTCGAGCAGTCCCTCAAGGGCATGCTCAAGCCGGAGTTCGAAGAGGTGCAGTCGGGTGTGGCCGAGATCCGCGAGGTGTTCCGCTCCTCCAAGTTCGGCAACATCGCCGGTGTCATCGTCCGCTCCGGGACGATCACGCGCAACGCGAAGGCGCGCGTCATCCGCGACGGCGTCGTGGTCGCCGATGGCCTGGCCATCGAATCGCTGCGTCGCTTCAAGGACGACGTCACCGAGGTGCGCACGGACTTCGAGGCCGGTATCGGTCTCGGCAAGTTCAACGACATCCAGATCGGTGACGAGATCGAGACGACCGAGCTCGTCGAGAAGCCGCGAAGCTGACATTCGATCGGCGAAGGCTCAGGGCACCGCTCTGGGCCTTCGCCGGTCGGGTCCTTCGGGCGGAAGGTAGGAGAAATGGCTGGAGAACGGCAGGCGAGAGTCGCGGATCGCATCCGCGTGGTGCTCGCAGAACGACTTGAGAAGGGGCTGCGCGACCCGCGCCTCGGCTTCGTCACGATCACCGACGTGAAGGTGACCGGAGACCTCCAGCACGCCTCCGTGTTCTACACCGTCATGGGTGATGAGGCGCACCGCGAGGAGACCGCCGCCGCGCTCAAGTCGGCGACCGGACTGCTGCGCACCGAGGTGGGCAAGAACCTCAACACGCGGCTCACCCCGACCCTCGAGTTCTTCCTCGATGCGATCCCCGAGAACGCGGATCACATCGCCGCGCTGCTGCGCGAAGCGCGGGAGCGGGACGAAGCGGTTGCTGGGCTCGCGGCATCCGCTCAGTACGCCGGCGACGCCGATCCGTACGTGAAGCCGCGCGAGTTCGATGAGGCCGAAGAAGAGGCCGACGCCGAGGGCCTGGCGCGCACCGAGGACTGACTCAGTGCGGCAGCCGCGCCCGGCCGTCGATCAGCTCGATGAGCCCGTCGTCGGCGAGTGACGTGATCGCGCGGTCGCGTTGCAGCGCGTCCGGCCAGTCCGCGATGACCTCGTCCGACCGGATGCCGGGGGCCGCGGCATCCCGCAGCGCCCTCAGCACCGCGCCGCGAGTCTGCCGGTCGCTGCCGTCGTAGCGCGCCTGCCTGCGGCGGCGGTCGCCCGTGTCGGGATAGCCCGCTGAGCGCCATGCGCAGGCATGCGCGATCGGGCAAGCGTCGCAGCGCGGCCCGCGGGCGACGCACACCGTCGCCCCGAGCTCCATCATCGCGGCGTCGACGATCGCGGCGCCGGTGTCGTCTGCGGGAAGCAGCTCCGCCATCGCGACCAGGTCCGCACGCGCCGGCGGCCCCGGCTGCGACCGTCCGTCGACCGCTCGCGCCATCACCCGCCGCGTGTTGGTGTCGACGACCGGATGCCGGTCGCCGTACGCGAACACCGCGACCGCCCGCGCGGTGTACTCGCCGATCCCGGTGAGGGACAGCAGCGCGTCCACATCGCGCGGGCACCACGCCGCGGTGCCGGTCGCGGATCTCGACGGCCGCCCGATGCAGCCACAGCGCCCGCCGGGGGTAGCCGAGGTTCGCCCACTGCCGGACCGCCTCAGCCGGCGCATCCGCGGCCAGCGAGGTGGGTGTCGGCCAGCGCACGAGCCACGCTTCCAGATGCGGGATGACCCTGGCTACCGGCGTCTGCTGCAGCATGAACTCGCTCACGAGCACGCCCCACGCGCCGAATCCCGGCTCCCGCCACGGCAGCTTCCGCGCGTTCTGCCGGTACCACGCGATGAGCGGCGCGGCGAGGTCGGGCATGCGGACCAGCCTATGCGCGGCGAAGGGCGCAGCGACTCTAGGCTGGAAGCCATGCGCCTTCCCATCACTCCCGCCACCACGCTCCTGCGTGAACTGCGGGACGAGGTGCGCCAGCACTACCGCGGCGGCCGCATCCTCATCGCCGTCGACGGCATCGACGGGGCGGGCAAGACGGTCTTCGCGGATGCGCTGGCGGAGGTGTTCGCCGAGGACGGGTCGGCGGTCTTCCGCGCGTCGATCGACGACTTCCATCGCCCGCGCATGGAGCGCTACGCGCGCGGTCGCCGGTCACCGGAGGGGCACTATCGCGATTCGTACGACTACGCGACATTCCGCCGCGTGCTGATCGACCCGTTCCGCGAGGGCGTCCAGACCGGCGGCACCACCGGATTCCAGCTCGCGGCGTTCGACGCCGCGCGCGATACCCCGGTCGAGTCCGCGTGGACGACCGCACCGAGGGATGCCGTCCTCATCGTCGACGGGATCTTCCTGCACCGCCCCGAACTGCGGGGGCTGTGGAACTGGTCGGTCTGGCTCGACGTGCCCATCGACGTGGCCGCCCAGCGCCTGGCGCTGCGCGACGGATCTGACCCGAACCCGGCCGCGCCCGCCCACGCCCGCTACCGCGGCGGTCAGGAGCTGTACCTCAAGGACGCCGATCCCCGCAGCGAGGCATCCGCGATCGTCGACAACACCGACCTCGCTCATCCCCGCCGCGTCTACCAGGACTACTGCTGATGGTCGCACCCGGCGTGCTGCTGGTGGACAAGCCCGGCGGCATGACCAGTCATGACGTCGTCGCCCGTGCCCGCAAGGCGCTCGGCACCCGCAAGATCGGCCACGCGGGCACCCTCGATCCGATGGCGACGGGCTTGCTGATCCTCGGCGTGGAGGCGGCCACCCGGCTGCTGACCTTCATCGTCGGACTCGACAAGACCTACGAGGCCACGATCCGACTGGGCGCGACTACCGACACCGACGACGCCGACGGCGAGATCGAGACGACGACGGATGCCGCGGCAGTGACGTCTGCGGCGGTCGCGGCCGCGATCGGAGACCTCACCGGCGAGATCGCCCAGGTGCCCAGCCGCGTCTCGGCGATCAAGGTCGGAGGTCGCCGTGCATACGATCTGGCCCGCGCAGGCGAGCAGGTCGAGCTCGCGGCGCGCACAGTGACGGTCTCGCGCTTCGAAGTGCTGCGCGAACGTCGCCCTACGACGGTGACCGGGCACGGCTCGGGGACGGGGGACGGTTCGAGGACAGGCCGGTTTCTCGACCTGGACGTCGTCGTGGACTGCACGAGCGGCACCTACATCCGCGCCCTTGCCCGCGATCTCGGTGCCGCGCTCGGCGTCGGCGGGCACCTGACCGCGCTCCGCCGGACGCGCATCGGTCCGTTCGGAGTCGATACCGCGGTGGCGGCCGACGCGATCGGCGCCGCGCCGCTGCGCGATCCGGCCGAGGTCGCCACCGCCGTGCTCGGAACTTTCGCGGTCTCGACCGAGGAGGCTCGCGATCTGCGCCACGGCAAGCGGCTCACCGGCGCGGCGGCGCGCCTGCCCGGCACCCCGACGGCGGCGCTGGACCCCGCCGGCGTGCTCGTCGGCATCGTGGAGCGCCGCGGCGACGACGTCAAGAGCGTGATGAACCTGCCCGAGGAGGCCTCCGCGTGATCCTGTGGTTCACGATCGCCCAGGTCGTGGTCGCCGTCGCCGCCGGACTGCTGTGCATGGTGCTCGGACTCGCCGGTCGGCGACCGAGCGATCTCAGCGTGGGTGGGCTGGCCCTTCTCGAGCTGCTGCTGATCGTGCAGATCGTCATCGCGATCATCGCTCCGTTCGCCGGCAATCCGCCGACGGGCAGCCTGCTCGAGTTCTGGGTCTACCTGATCTCGGCAGCCCTCATCCCGCCGGCTGCAGTCGCCTGGGCCCTGATCGAGCGCAGCCGCTGGAGCACTGTGATCATGGGCATCGCGGCGCTGTCCGTCGGCGTCATGGTGTGGCGCATGCATGCGATCTGGACGATCCAGGTCGCCTGAGCCACCGCGTAAGCTTGATCAGTCATGTCGTCGTCATCCCGCCCTCGCATGACCGGCATCGGACGCGTGCTCGTGATCGTCTACGCGATCATGGCGCTCGCCGCGACCGGTCGGTCGTTCGTCCAGATCGTGCAGCGCTTCGACGAGGCTCCTCTCGCCTACACGCTGTCGGCGGCATCCGCGGTCGTGTACATCCTCGCGACACTTGCGCTCGTGTTCGCCGGGTCGCGGGGCTGGTACATCACGGCGTGGATCGCGATCTGCTTCGAACTCGCGGGCGTGCTCGTCATCGGCACCCTCAGCCTGCTGATCCCCGAGCTGTTCGCCCATCCGACGGTGTGGTCGTGGTTCGGCATGGGATACCTGTTCGTGCCGCTCGTCCTCCCGTTCTTCGGCATCTGGTGGCTCGCCACGCATCGGCCGACGGCATCCGCGGATGCGACGGATGCCGTGCCGGCGGCGGTGGCGCCGTGATCGTGTTCCGCGAGCCCTCCGACGTGCCCGCCGACTTCGGTCCGTCCGTGGTGGCGATCGGCAAGTTCGACGGAGTGCACTCCGGGCATCGTGCCGTGCTGGACCGCGCGCGCGTCGACGCGGCGACCGGGGGCGCCCGCGTCGTCGCAGTGACCTTCGACCGCAACCCGCTCGCGCTGCTGCGGCCCGAGATCTGCCCCGAAGACCTCATCGGGGTGCATCAGAAGGTGCAGCTGCTCGCCGAGACCGGAATCGACGCGACGCTCGTGCTGCGCTTCGACGAGAACCTCGCGAGCCTGACCGCACGGGAGTTCGTGCAGCGCGTGCTCGTGGACGCGCTCGGCGTGAGGACCGTGATGGTCGGCAGCGACTTCCGCTTCGGGCGCGGGGGAGCCGGCAACCCCGACGTGCTGCGCGAGCTGGGTCGCGAACTGGGGTTCGACGTCGACGTCGTCGACGACGTCCGCGCGATCGGAGCGGGCCGACGGGTCTCGTCCACCTGGATCCGCGAAGTGCTGGCCGAAGGCGACGTGGAGACCGCGGCGAAGCTCCTCGGCCGCCCCGCCTCGGTGTGGGGCGAGGTCGTGCACGGACTCAAGCGCGGCCGCGAGCTCGGCTTTCCCACCGCCAACCTCTCGCCCGACCTGGAGGGCTTCGTGCCCGCCGACGGCGTGTATGCCGGATGGCTGATCGATGAGGCCTCCGCCGACGGCCTGCGCTCCGGCACGCGCTATCCCGCGGCCATCTCCGTCGGTGTCAACCCGCACTTCGACGACGTGTCCGTCCGGCAGGTCGAGGCCTATGTGCTCGACGAGACCGACCTCGACCTCTACGGTCATCGCGTTGAGGTGCAGTTCGTCCGGCGGATCCGGGGGATGGCCGCATTCGAAGGCGTCGACGCGCTCATCGCGCAGATCGCCGACGACGTCGGCCGCGTGCGGGCCGCACTGACCTAGGCCGAACGGGGCCGTAGACCCGCGCCGCCCGGCGCGCCTACGATGACGACGTGGAAGCCCTGCGCATGCTCGTCGTCGCGGCCGAGGCCGCTCCCGCGAACTCTGTGAACCTGTGGGGCGCACTCGGCTGCGCTGTCGCCTATTCCGCGGCGTTGCTGGCGACCCTGGACGGCTTCGCCGACCTCATCCTCGCGCGCGACGACGCCCCGGCGGGACGGCTCACCCCCGGGGTAGGCTTGAAGTTCGGATCGAAGCTCGCCGCCGCCGCGATCGCGGTGATCTCGGCCGGGATCGTCCTGGCGCTGGATGAGAACTGGTTCGCCTTCACGTGCCTGACGATCGCGTTCGTGATCGTCGTCGCGATCGGAGTGATCGTGATGCTGCGGCACTCGCGGGCGACGACCGGCATCGGTCCGCACGTCGGCGGGTGACCCCTCACCGCCGTGGATCACGCAGGGGCGAGACGCCTCAAGCGGTGCGGGGGAGGACCCTCCCGCAGCGCCGAGAACGGAAAGAGAGAGCGATGAGCCGAACCGACTTGCAGACGCTGCCCGAGCGCGCCGTCGAACTGCTCGGCGGTGAGCCGGACGACACCACCCTGCGCAGGTACCTGCACGGCCTCCCGGGCGTCGACGCCGTCGGGCTCGAGCAGCGTGCGGCGGCGCTCGGCACGCGCTCCATCAAGACCACGTCCAAAGCGTGGGCGCTCGACCGGATCATCGAGCTCATCGACCTGACCACGCTCGAGGGCGCCGACACCCCCGGCAAGGTGCGCTCGCTGGTCGCGAAGGCGTTGAAACCGGATGCCGCAGACCCCACGTGCCCGCGGGTGGCCGCCGTGTGCGTATACGGCGACATGGTGCCGCACGCGGTCGCTGCGCTCGGCACGGCCCACGGCGACCCCGACGACGGTCTGGTCTCGGTCGCTGCCGTCGCCACCGCCTTCCCGAGCGGTCGCGCGTCGCTGGAGATCAAGCTGGCCGACACCGCGGATGCCGTCGCGGGCGGGGCGGACGAGATCGACATGGTCATCGACCGCGGTGCGTTCCTGGCCGGCCGCTACGGCCTGGTCTTCGATCAGATCGCCCGGGTGAAGCAGGCGTGCCGTCGTGCCGACGGCACCTACGCCTCGCTCAAGGTGATCCTCGAGACCGGCGAGCTGAACACGTACGACAACATCAAGCGGGCGTCCTGGCTGTCGATCCTCGCGGGCGGGGACTTCATCAAGACCTCGACCGGCAAGGTTCAGCCTGCCGCCACCCTGCCGACGACACTGCTCATGCTCGAGGTGGTCCGCGACTGGCACCGCGCTACGGGCGAGAAGATCGGCGTCAAGCCGGCGGGCGGCATCCGCACGTCGAAGGACGCGATCAAGTACCTCGTCACCGTCGCAGAGACGGTGGGCGAGGAGTGGCTGCAGCCGCATCTGTTCCGCTACGGCGCGTCCAGTCTGCTCAACGACGTCCTGCTGCAGAGGCAGAAGCTGCGCACCGGGGCGTACTCCGGCGCCGACTACGTGACGATCGATTAAAGACAGGTGACTGAGGACCCCACATCATGAGCTTTCTCGAATATGCGCCGGCGCCCGAGTCGCGCGCCATCCTGAACCTGCGAGACGCCTACGGCCTCTTCATCGACGGCGAGTTCGTCGACGGGACGGGGGAGTCGTTCGCGACCATCTCGCCCGCGGACGAGACCCACATCGCTGCCATCGCCTCGGCGAGCGAGGCCGACGTCGACCGCGCCGTCGCCGCGGCCCGCCGCGCGTACGACCGGACGTGGTCGAAGATGAGCGGTCGCGATCGCGGCAAGTACCTCTTCCGCATCGCCCGGCTCGTGCAGGAGCGCGCGCGCGAGCTCGCGGTGGCCGAGAGCCTCGACAACGGCAAGCCCATCAAGGAGAGCCGCGACGTCGACGTGCCCCTGGTGGCCGCCTGGTTCTTCTACTACGCCGGCTGGGCCGACAAGCTCGACTACGCCGGTCTCGGAGCCGACCCCCGAGCGCTCGGCGTCGCGGGCCAGGTGATCCCCTGGAACTTCCCGCTGCTCATGCTGGCGTGGAAGATCGCACCGGCGCTCGCGGCCGGGAACACGGTCGTGATCAAGCCCGCCGAGACGACGCCCCTCTCGGCGCTCGTCTTCGCAGAGATCCTCCAGCAGGCGGAGCTTCCGCCCGGCGTGGTGAACATCGTCACGGGCGCCGGTCCGACCGGCGCGGCGCTGGTCGCCCACCCCGATGTCGACAAGGTCGCCTTCACGGGCTCGACCGGCGTGGGGCGCGCGATCGCCAAGGAGGTTGCGGGCTCCGGCAAGAAGCTGACCCTCGAGCTGGGCGGCAAGGCCGCGAACATCGTCTTCGACGACGCGCCGATCGATCAGGCGATCGAGGGCATCGTCAACGGCATCTTCTTCAACCAGGGCCACGTGTGCTGCGCGGGCAGCCGCCTGCTCGTCCAGGAGAACGTGCACGATGAGGTGATCGACCGGCTGAAGGACCGCCTGTCGACTCTGCGCCTCGGCGACCCGCTCGACAAGAACACCGACATCGGCGCGATCAACTCCCGCGAGCAGCTGGACCGCATCCGCGCGCTGTCGAAAGTCGGCGAGGAGGAGGGCGCGGAGCGCTGGAGCGCGGACTGCGTCATCCCGGAGAGCGGATTCTGGTTCGCTCCGACGATCTTCACGAACGTCCAGGCCAGCCACCGGATCGCCCGCGAGGAGATCTTCGGCCCGGTGCTGTCGGTGCTCACCTTCCGCACCCCCGCCGAGGCGATCGCGAAGGCCAACAACACGCCATACGGGCTGTCGGCCGGCATCTGGAGCGACAAGGGATCCCGCATCCTCGCCGTCGCCGACCGCCTGCGTGCCGGCGTGGTCTGGGCGAACACGTTCAACCGGTTCGACCCCGCGTCGCCGTTCGGCGGCTACAAGGAGTCCGGCTACGGCCGGGAGGGCGGACGCCACGGTCTGGCGGCCTACCTCGCACCCTCGTCCGCCGCCGCGAGAACGCGGCCGGCCGCGATCGCCGCCGGTCCGACGTCATCCGCGAAACCAGCCTCTGCCCGGGCCTCCCGGGCGGCGAAGAAGGAGGCGAAGCGATGACCCGCCTGGCCGTGCCGAAGACCTACAAGCTCTACATCGGGGGCAAGTTCCCGCGCAGCGAATCCGGCCGCACGTACGAGATCGAGAACGCCAAGGGCGACTTCGTCGCGAACGTCGCCAAAGCGTCCCGGAAGGACGCACGCGACGCCATCGTCGCGTGCCCGAGGAGCTCTCAAGGCCTGGGCAGGGGCGACCGCATACAACCGGGGCCAGGTGCTGTACCGCATCGCCGAGCTCCTCGAAGGGCGCCGAGCCCAGTTCGTCGACGAGATCGTCCGGCTCGAGGGCGTCACCGCCGCCGCCGCGACCGCCCAGGTCGACGAGGCTATCGACCGCTGGATCTGGTACGCGGGGTGGACCGACAAGCACGCCCAGGTGGCGGGCAACGCAAACCCGGTGGCAGGGCCGTACTTCAACATCTCGGTTCCCGAGCCGACCGGCGTGGTGGCGGTCATCGCGCCGCAGGACTCCTCTCTGCTCGGTTTCGTGTCGGCGGTCGCACCGCCGCTCGTGGCCGGCAACACGGTCGTCGTGGTGGCCAGCGAGCGGTTCCCGCTGTCGGCGATCAGTCTCGCCGAGGTGCTGGCGACCTCCGACGTGCCCGGCGGTGTGGTGAACGTGCTGACGGGATCGCCCGCCGAGATCGCACCGTGGCTCGCCTCGCACGCCGACGTGAACGCCCTCGACCTGGTCGGCGCCTCGGCGCTCGACTGGATCGATCTGCAGATCGCCGCCGCGGACACGCTCAAGCGCGTGCTCCCGCCCGAAGACGGCGTGGATGCAGCCGCGCCGAGCCTGGAGCGCATCAGCGCGTTCACCGAGACGAAGACGGTCTGGCACACCAAGAGCATGGTGTGAGCAGCGGTCGATCCTGAGCCGAAATTCGGTAACGAAGAGGTAACGGCACCTGTAGTGTGGACCCACGTGTCGATGACGACGCGTGGACCACCGAAGGACATGCCCGATGCCCGACGACCCAGCGTCCTTCGACGGCGCCGCCACTCCCGCGCGCGACCGGGCGCAGGCGCTCCTGATCGTCTGCGTGCTGGCCGTGGCGAGCCTCGTGATCGCCTTCCTCGGTGCGACCCCTGCCCGCGTCAGCGCGACCGAGCTGCTCGGCGAGAGCCGGGCGGCCGGCGAGGCGGCCTTCATCGCGAGCCACCGGGGTGGCGGAGCCATGGCGCCCGAGAACACGCTGCCCGCGATATCGGCGGCGCTCGCGGCGGGCTTCGACTACGTCGAGGTGGACGTCGCGCTCACCGCCGACCGGCAGCCCGTGCTCATGCACGACGCGACGGTCGACCGCACGACGAACGGCCACGGCCGACTGTCCACCTTGACGCTCGCCGAGGTCAAGGCACTGGATGCGGGTTCGTGGTTGGATCCCGCGTACGCCGGTACGCCGGTGCCCACGTTCGCCGAGTTCCTCGACGTGCTGGCCGCGTCGGGGCACCGAGCGCTCATCGAGATGAAGGGCCAGTGGGATGCCGCGGCCGTCGAAGCCGCGGTGGCCGAGCTCACGGCCCGCAACCTCGAGCGCCGCGTCGCGGTGTCCAGCTTCGATGCGCGGACCCTCGCGATGGCCGGTGCCGCCTCGACCGTGCTGCCGCGCCTGTTCATCCTGCGCCAGCTGCCCGATGACGTCGTCCGTGCGGCGACCGAGGCGACCGTGCGGGGACTCATCATCGCCCGCCGGGCGCTGCTGGAGCGTCCCGAGGTCGTCGACGAGCTCCACGCCGCCGGCATCCGCGTGGTCGTCTACACGCTCAACAGCGACACGCAGTGGGATGCGGTCACCGCGCTCGGTGTGGACGGTATCGTGACCGACGATCCCGCGACGCTGTCGATGTGGCAGCAGGGCGTCGCAGGCCAGCAGTAGCCTCGCCGGGATCGCGAATCCGGAGGTGCCATGTCCAGCGCGTTCCCGCATCCGACCGCGTCGGTGCGCCTCGCCTCGGGCTCAGCGGCAGCACTCCTGCTGTGCCTCGCCCTCGCCGGATGCCAACCCGAACCCGTTCCCGGACCGTCTGCGAGCGCATCAGCATCCGCTTCGGCAACAGCTTCGCCGACGCCCTCGCCGACGCCGACCGAGTCCCCTCAGGCTGGTGAGGACATCGAGCTTCCCACCGCGTGCGAGCAGCTGTACTCCGCGACGATGCTGGCGTCGCTCCAGGAGAGGGGTCCGCTGAACGATCCCGGCGTGACGATGACCTCGACGCAGAACGTCGGCGCGCTCGAGATCCTGACATCGGGGATTCCGACGATCCGCTGCACGTGGGGTGCGCCGAGCGAGACGGGGCTCGCCACCAACGTGTCCATCGTCGACGCCGATCAGTCGGCCGCGATCTCCGATGCCCTGCTGAACGCAGGGTTCGCGTGCGAGCCCATCGACGGCGGAACGGTCTGCCGGTTCGAGGAGACGATGATCACGCAGGATGACGACCAGGTGCTGCTCACCGAGACGCACGTCCTGCGGGGGAACGCCTGGGTCTCCACTGCGACGATCAACTTCGAGTCCACGGGCTACACCGAAGACATCGTTGCGACGCTCTGGGGCTGAATCAGGCGACGTTCCGCTAGACTGACCACCGAGGATCTCGTCGCCGACATCACCGCAGCTCGCAGAAGCGAGTGCCAGCGGCCGGAGGAGACGACATCCCGTCCCGCGTTCGTGACGGCATTGCCGCCCCCGCGGAGCACGCCGACCTCACCGGTCCCGACCGGTCACCGCCGGAGCATTCCGGCACTCACGCTCAGGAGGAGCATGCCGACCACGGCATCTGCCGCGCAGAAGTCGACGGGCCAGGGCTCGACGGCCCAGGGCTCGACGAGCCAGCGGCGCAGGAAGCCCTCGTCGTCGCGCCGCGACGACGAGGCCCCGATCATCCCCATTCTCGCTCGCAAGGTGCGCGAGGTCGAAGCCAAGGCCCAGCGCGGCAAGCTCGGCCCGACGAACCGCGTGAAGTTCCAGGTCATCGCCTTCCTGGTGCGCGAGGAGCGCGCCCGGGTGAAGGCGGACACGACCCTGGCCGACTCAGCCCGTGCGGAGCTGCTCAAGCGCCTCGACGGCGTCGCGACGATTCTGGCGAAGACCGCCGCCCGCGACACGTCGCTCATCCAGCTCCTCGAGGCGGATCAGGCCGCGAGTCCGGTCGCACGGCGGATGCGCCGTGACTGGCTGCTCGAGTCGGGCGCGGAACTCGCGCCGGACGAGCTGATCATCACCGACGTCGCGCCGCAGCAGGCGAACGTGGTGCCGGCGGCGCTGGCGGAGCGCCAGGTCGTGCCGCCGACGATCGAGTCGCGCCAGATGTCCAACCCGTTCCTCGCCCCCGACCTCGGCGCGCGCGTCTCGAAGGAGACACCTCGCCGCCGTCTTGACGGCTGGGAGCTGATGGGCCCCCTCTACAAGGCCTTCGAGACCGGCGCCGGCGGCGGTCAGGCATCGATGGAGCTGCCCCCGGTGCCCGAGTTCGACCGGCTCTCACCCAAGGGCTCCGAGATCATGGTCCACCAGTCACGGTTCCTCGAATCCGTGCGCGCGGGTCACCGCACCTTCCTCCTGGCCGATGAGCCGGGCCTCGGCAAGACGGCGGAATCCGTGCTCGCGGCATCCGTCGCCGGCGCGTACCCGCTTCTGGCGGTCGTGCCGAACGTCGTGAAGATGAACTGGGCCCGCGAGGTCGAGCGGTGGACGCCGCAGCGACGAGCGACCGTGATCTCCGGCGACGGCGAGGACGTCGATGCCTTCGCCGACGTGTTCATCGTGAACTACGAGATCCTGGACCGGCACCTGTCGTGGCTGAGCTCGATCGGCCTGAAGGGCATGGTCGTCGACGAGGCGCACTTCATCAAGAACCTGGGGTCGCAGCGGTCACAGAACGTGCTCGCGCTGGCCATGCGCATCCGCGAACAGGTCCGCAACCCGCTGCTGCTCGCCCTGACCGGAACGCCGCTGATCAACGATGTCGAGGACTTCGATGCGATCTGGCGGTTCCTCGGGTGGACGACGGGCGAGAAGCCCGGGCCGGTGCTGATGGAGCGGCTGGATGCGACCGGGCTGACCCCGGCCGACAAGGCGTTCTACCCGGAGGCACGTGACGCGGTCATCTCCATGGGAATCGTGCGGCGCAAGAAGAAGGACGTCGCCGCCGACCTGCCCGACAAGCTGATCGCCGACCTGCCCGTCGAGCTGGACGACGAGTTCGGCCGCTCGATCCGCCAGGCCGAGCGCGAACTGGGCGCGCGACTGGCCGACCGCTACAAGCGCATCATCGACGCACGGGGCGATCGGGGACTGGCTCCCGGAGAGGTCGACGCCGACATCGTGCGGCTGGTCGCGCAGAACGAGCTCGACGAGTCCAAGGCCGCCGGCACCGGCGCGGAGAACGTCTTCACGATGGTCCGCAAGATCGGTCAGGCCAAGGCCCTTCTCGCGGCGGACTACGCGGTGCAGCTGCAGCGCTCGGTCGGCAAGGTCGTGTTCTTCGCGAAGCACATCGACGTGATGGATGCCGCGGAGGCCCACTTCGCCGGCGCCGGGCTGCGCACGATCTCGGTGCGCGGTGACCAGACCACGCCGGCTCGCCAGGAGGCGATCGACGCGTTCAACAACGACCCGGGTGTCGGCATCGCGGTCTGCTCGCTCACCGCGGCGGGCGTCGGCGTCAACATGCAGGCCGCGTCGAACGTCGTCCTCGCGGAGCTGTCGTGGACGGCGGCGGAGCAGACGCAGGCGATCGACCGGGTGCACCGCATCGGCCAGGACGAGCCGGTCACCGCGTGGCGCATCATCGCCGCGCACACGATCGACACGAAGATCGCCGAGCTCATCGACTCGAAGCAGGGTCTCGCGCAGCGAGCTCTCGACGGCGAAGCCGTCGACCCGCAGTCGAGCGACTCCGTGCAGCTGTCGGCGCTCATGCATCTGGTGAGGCAGGCGCTCGGCGCGGACTGATCACCGCGGCGCGCGGCGCGCGGCGCCGGGCGCTAACCTCGGAGAGGCAGCGTCGCCGACTCTCTCACCCGACAGCGAGGATCACAGCATGAAGATCGGCATCCTGACCAGCGGCGGCGACTGCCCCGGGCTGAACGCCGTCATCCGCGGCGTCGTACTCAAGGGCACGACCGCCTACAACCTCGAGTTCGTCGGCATCCGCGACGGCTGGCGGGGCGTCGTCGACGGCGACTTCTTCCCGTTGACGCGGCACGAGGTGAAGGGCCTGTCGAAGGTCGGCGGCACGATCCTCGGCACCAGCCGCACGAACCCGTACGAGGGGCCCCGCGGCGGCGCTGAGAACATCGCCAAGACGATGTACGGCCACCGGCTCGACGGCATCATCGCGATCGGCGGCGAGGGCACGCTGGCCGCCGCCGACCGTCTGGCCAAGGACGGCATCAACGTGATCGGCGTGCCGAAGACGATCGACAACGACCTCCGGGCCACCGACTACTCGTTCGGCTTCGACACCGCCGTCAACATCGCCTCCGAGGCCATGGACCGCCTCCGCACCACCGGCGACTCGCACCAGCGCTGCATGGTCGCAGAGGTCATGGGCCGCCACGTCGGCTGGATCGCGCTGCACGCCGGCATCGCCGCGGGCGCCCATGCGATCCTGATCCCGGAAGTTCCGATGACGATCGACGAGATCTGCGAGCTCGTCTCGAAGGCGCACGACAGGGGACGCGCCCCGCTCGTCGTGGTCTCGGAGGGCTTCACGCTCAAGGGCATGGACGAGGCGTACAGCGACAAGGGCCTCGACGCGTTCAACCGCCCGCGTCTCGGCGGGATCAGCGAGGTGCTGGCCCCCGAGATCGAGCGCATCACCGGCATCGAGACCCGCGCCACGGTGCTGGGGCATATCCAGCGCGGCGGTTCGCCGTCGGGCTTCGACCGGGTGCTGGCGACCCGCCTGGGCCTGCACGCCGCGGACGCGGTGATGGATCAGGCCTGGGGTCAGATGGTCTCGCTCAGGGGGACGGACATCGTGCGGGTTCCCTTCGCCGAGGCGCTGGGCGAGCTGAACACGGTTCCGCTGTACCGCTACGAAGAGGCCGCGGCGCTCTTCGGCTGACGGATGCCGCGCTGCGGCATCCGGTCTCTGTTCGTGATCCAGGACAGGAGTTCCGTCGCAGGCAGGACGTCGTGCGCCAGCCGAGCCTGCGCTCGCCGGATCACCTGTGCTGAATCACTGGACGGCGGTGTGCGCCCTGCGCCATGGCGGTGACGACGGTCTCCAGCAAGCGGTCCCATTCGAACAGGATCTGGTGGTAGTCGAACCGAAGGACGACGTAGCCCCTGGTCACGAGGCGCGCGTCGGCCGCGATGTCGCGTCGCCGCTGCGACGGAATGCTGTGATGGGCGAAGCCGTCGATCTGCAGGGCGAGCGAGTTCCCGACGAGTGCATCGAGAGGGTGCCCGTCGACCCACACCTGCTGCCGTGCCACGATCCCCGCTGCCCGGAGCCCCGCCAGGAAGTGGCTCTCCAATCCGGAGTCGGACAGCGCGGAGGCGACAGCCGCGATCACTGACGCCTCGGCGCGGCGCCACGCGACCTGACGGAGGACAGCAGGATCGGTGAGCTTCTTGCGGATCGCCGACTCCCATACCGCCAGCGCCTCGACGCGGGGGAGGCAGTGCGCGATGTGGAACAGTGCGTTGAGGACCGCGTCCTCGTTCGCGTTCCTGCCGATGGGTGCGGGGCCGATACCCCAATGAAGCCGGTGATTCGCCGGCTCGTGGCGTGAGGAGGTGCCCGGCACGGCGATGTGGGTCGGCATGCCGGCGTTGCCGAACGCTTCACCCCTTCCGGGCGGTATCCACAGGCCCCACAATTCCGCGGCGCTCACGCAGGTCACCCGGCCGCCGACGGCCGCGGCATCCACTCGGCGTCGGTCGCAGTCCGGCGTGACGAGCCACGATCGGCGCACGCGGAGCAGTCCTCCGGCGCCGACGGCACGCGCGATCTCATAAGGGCGAAAGCCGGCCGCGCGCGCATCGGAGGTATGCGCGACACCGTGCCGCGTGCGGATCCACGCGAGCAGCTCCCGCTGATGGCTGACGACCTTGGACTGATGCGCATCGAGCATGGCGAGATCCTGCGCGCGTCACACCGGGCGGGAGAGCGTGGCGCCGCAAATGGGAGCAAACGACACACCCGCAGCGCCTGTGGAGGAGCCGACCGCACTCCAGCTGCGAGCCCGGGAAATCGCCCGGAAACAGGTGTTCCGGCGGCCACAGGAGGAAATGCCGCCGGAGGTCCTGTCTCCGCCGGAACGCCTGTTTTCGGCGAGGCTAGACGGACGGCCGGGACACGGACAGCGGATGCCGCAACTCAGGCCTCGGCGGAGCCCAGGACGTCCAGCAACCAGGCGAGTTCGAACGCCCGCTCCTTCCAGGAGTTGTAGCGGCCGCTCACGCCGCCGTGACCGGCGACCATCTCGCACTTGAGCAGCGCGTCAGCGCCGACCTCCCGCAACCGGGCGACCCACTTCGCGGGCTCGACGTACAGCACACGGGTGTCGTTGAGCGAGGTCACCGCGAGGATCTTCGGATACGCGACGTCCCGCACGTTCTCATAGGGCGAGTAGGACTTCATGTACGCGTAGACCTCGGCGTTGTGCAGGGGGTCGCCCCATTCGTCCCACTCGATCACGGTCAGGGGGAGCGACGGATCGAGGATCGAGGTGAGCGCGTCCACGAACGGCACGTCGGCCAGGATGCCGGCGAACAGCTCGGGCGCGAGGTTCGCCACCGCGCCCATCAGCAGGCCTCCGGCCGAACCTCCCTCCGCGACCATGCGGTCGGGAGTGGTGTAGCCCTGGTCGACGAGGTGCCGGGCGCTGTCGACGAAGTCGGTGAAGGTGTTGCGCTTGTGAAGCAGCTTTCCGTCCTCGTACCACTGCCGCCCCATCTCGCCGCCGCCCCGCACATGGGCGACCGCGAACATCACGCCGCGATCGAGCTCCGACAGGCGGGGGACCGAGAACCCCGGCTCGATCGAGTGCTCGTACGATCCGTAGCCGTAGAGGTGCAGCGGGCGGGGAGAGGTGCCGGCGTCGCCGAACGAGCGCTTCCAGACGAGCGAGATGGGGATCCGCGTGCCGTCCTGGGCGGTCGCCCACACACGCGCCTGCGCGTAGTCGTCGGGCTCGTAGCCGCCCAGCACCGGCTGACGCTTGCGCAGCAGCAGCTCGCCGGTCGCCACCTCGTAGTCGAAGACCGTGCCGGGGGTGACGAACGAGCCGTAGCCGAGGCGGATCAGCGGGGGTGCCCACTCGGGGTTTCCGCCGGAGCCGACCGAGTACAGCGGCTCGTCGAACTCCAGCTCGCTGACCGAGCCGTCTGCGTAGTCCAGCATCCCGAGCCGTGCGAGCCCGCCGCGCCGGTACCCGAGCACGCCCCAGTCACGGAAGGTCGAAACGCCCAGCAGCCGCTCGCCCGCGCGATGGGGGACGACGACCTGCCGCGGACCGGTGGGGTCGGATGCCGAGACCCGGACGAGCTCGAAGTCCAGTGCACCGTCGTTGTGCAGGATGAACAGCACGTCCTCGCCGTCGATCACCGCGTGCGACGAGTCGTACTCGACACCCTCGGTGCGCGGCCAGACCAGGCGGGGCTCGGAGCGGAGGTCGGCGGCATCCACGAGCCATTCCTCCGAGGTGATCGACGAGCCCATGCCGATGACCAGGTAGCGGTCGCTGCGGGTGAAGCCGGCGCCGAGCCAGAACCGCTCGTCGGGCTCGTGGAACAGCTTCACGTCGTCCTCGACCGGAGTGCCGAGCTCGTGCAGCCACACGGTGTCGGGCCGCCACGCGTCATCGACGGTGGTGTAGACGATGAAGCGACCGTCGGGCGAGAACGTGGCCCCGGCGAATGTGCCGGGGATCTCGTCGGGCAGCTGCTCGCCGGTCGCGAGGTCGCGCACGCGCACGGTGTAGCGCTCGTCGCCGGCGACGTCGACGCCGTACAGCATCCGGTCTCCGGCGGTGGTCACCTCGAAGCTGCCGAGCGAGAAGAAGTCGTGCCCCTCCGCCTCGATGTTGCCGTCGAGCAGGATCTGCTCTCCCTCGACGGCGACGTCGGGGGAGAGCTCGGGCGGAGTCCAGTCGCCGGGCGACGCAAGTGGCGCGCGGCACTGGATGCCGTACTGGCTGCCCTCGACGGTACGTCCGTAGTACCACCAGTCGCCACGGCGCGTGGGCACCGAGAGGTCGGTCTCGAGGGTGCGGCCCTTGATCTCGTCGAAGATCCTGTCCTGCAGCCCGGCGAGGTGGGCGGTGCGCGCCTGCGTGTACGCGTTCTCGGTCTCGAGGTGCGCGATCACGGCCGCGTCCTCCTTGGCGCGGAACCACTCGTAGGAGTCCTCCACGTCGTCGCCGTGATGACTGCGGACGATCGGCCTGCGCGCGGCGACGGGAGGAGTGGCGGGTGCGGCGTCGGTGGTCACCGTCCCACGCTAGCCGACGCGCCCACGCCGACGGCCGGAGCGCTCAGGGCGACGGGTCGGCGGCACGCGCGCGAGCCGGACGCGGCAGCGGAACCTCGTTCGGGATGCCGCGCGAGACCAGCAGCGACAGCAGGGCGAGCAGGATGAGGCCGAAGAATGCGGTCCGCAGCGACGAGAGCTGGGATTCGACGTACACCGCCTCGAGCTCGACGGCCTGAGCCTCATCGAGACCGGCATCCGTCGCGATCCCCTGGACGGTGGATGCCGGGACGATCTCGACCCCGCCCTCGGTGCGCTCGTTCACGATCGCCTGCACGTCGTCGGGGAGCGTGCTCTCCGCAACGCCGCTCGCGAACGATGTGGCGAGCGCCCCGATCAGGATCGACCCGATCAGCGCGGTGCCGAGCGACGAGCCGAGGTTCTGGAGGACGCCCTGCAGCCCGCCCACCTCGCTGGTGTCCTTGGCGGTGACCGCGGACAGGTTGACGTTGCCCAGCTGCGAGGCGAGCAGGCCCAGTCCCACGCCGGCGCAGAACATCCCGATGACGAAGGCCGGGCTCGCCAGCTCCGGCTCGATCGCCGAGAGCAGCACGATCGAGCTGACGACGAGGATCCACTGGCCGACCCGCACGATGCGTCGTGGGGACCACCGGGTGGTGAGCCGTGTGCCGACGAACGAGAACAGGATGAGCGAAACCGACAGGGGGAAGATGCGGATGCCGGTCTCGAGTGCGTCGAAGCCGAGCGTCATCTGCAGGTACACGGGCACCATGAAGAACAGTCCGGCGATCATGGCGTACTGCGCGCCCAGGACGCTCAAGCCGCTGCGGAGCTGCCGGATGGACAGCAGGTCGACGTGCACCAGCGGATCGCGGCCCAGGGCGACGAGCCGGCGCTGACGCGCGAAGAAGAGCACCAGAAGGACAAGACCGATCACGATCAGCCAGGCCGTGAGGGAGATGCCCAGCGGCGCGATCTCGTAGCCGTTGATCTCAGGGGAATGCAGCGGGATGATCCAGCCCCACACCTTGCTCTGCAGCATCCCGTAGACGACGGCCACCAGCCCCAGTGCCGAGAGCGCGACACTCAGCACGTCGATGCGGATGCTCCGGCGCGCCGACTTCTCGACGATCTTCCGGGACAGGACGACGACCACAGCCATGATGAGCACCTCGGCCACGAAGACGTACCGCCAGCTGAAGTAGGTGGTCATGAACCCGCCGATGAGGGGTCCGGCCGCCATCGCCCCACCCGAGACGGCTCCGATTGCGGCGAACGCGGTGATCCGGTCCCGCCCCTCGTAGTTGTCGGCCAGCAGGGCCGCGATCGCGGGGATCACGAGCACCGCGCCCAGGCCCTCGATGATCGACCATCCGAGGAAGAGCACGGTCATGTTCGGGCTGAAAGCCGTCATGAGAGATCCGATGGCGTAGACGATCGACCCGATGACGAGCGCCCGACGGCGACCCCAGATGTCGCCGAGCTTGGCGCCGACCAGCATCGTCGCGGCCATCGTGAGCGTGTAGAAGGTGATCGCCGTCTGCATCGCGGTGACGCTGCTGTCGAGATCGTCCACGACGGTGGAGATCGACACGTTCATCACGGTGCTGTCCAGCACCATGACGAACTGGGCGGCGCCCAGGATCAGAACGACGAACCACTTCTTCATCTGCCACCCGACCTTCGCCCCGGCGAGGAGGGGCATCCGCGCTCATTCAACACCTTCCGCAGTCCCGATCGCGTCACCCCTGCGGCATGACCGCGCACTTCCTGGCCGTTCGCTGAGTTGACCGGACGCAGGGGCGGTGTAAGGATTCTTCTGGCCGGTTGCCGGTTCCTGAACAAACGGTGAACTCTTCGTTCGCAACGCCGATTCCGTCGGCACCCCATTTCTTTCACCATCAACGGAAAGCAATCGGTGGAAACCGCAACCCTGATCGTCGTGCTGGTCATCGCGCTGGCACTCTTCTTCGACTTCACCAACGGCTTCCACGACACGGCCAATGCGATGGCCACGCCCATCGCCACCGGGGCGCTCAAGCCCAAGGTCGCTGTGCTGCTGGCCGCGGTCCTGAATCTGGTCGGCGCGTTCCTTTCGACGGAGGTCGCGAAGACGATCTCGAACGGCATCATCCGTGAGGACCAGATAGATCCGAACGCGTTCCTGCCGCTGATCTTCGCGGGCCTGATCGGCGCGATCACGTGGAACATGTTCACGTGGCTGCTCGGGCTGCCCTCCAGCTCCTCGCACGCGCTGTTCGGCGGCCTGATCGGCGCCACGATCGTCGGCGCCGGCTGGATGGCGATCGACTACGGCGTGGTGCTGAGCAAGGTGATCCTCCCCGCCGTCCTGGCGCCCCTCACCGCGGGGATCATCGCGTTCGCGGCGACCCGCCTGGCGTACGCGATCACGCGCCGCTACGACGCGAAGCCGGACGGCCGCGACGGCTTCCGCTGGGGCCAGATCTTCACCTCATCGCTCGTCGCACTCGCCCACGGCACGAACGACGCGCAGAAGACCATGGGCGTGATCACCCTCACCCTGATCATCGCGGGATGGCAGAGCAGCGCGAACCCCGACCCGCAGACCTGGGTGATCTTCGCCTGCGCGATCACGATCGCGCTGGGAACCTACATGGGCGGCTGGCGCATCATCCGCACGCTGGGCAAGGGACTGACCGACGTCAAGCCCGCTCAGGGGTTCTCCGCCGAATCGTCCACCGCCGCCACGATCCTCGCCTCGAGCGCGCTCGGGTTCGCGCTGTCGACCACGCAGGTCGCCTCCGGCTCCGTGATCGGATCGGGTCTGGGCCGGCGCGGATCGACCGTCCGCTGGCGCACCGCGGGTCGCATCATGATCGGCTGGCTGTTCACGCTGCCGGCCGCCGGCGCCGTCGGCGGGGTCATGGCGCTCCTCGTGGCCTGGCTCGGCGGTTGGGGCATCCTGATCGACGCGGTCTTCGCCGCCGTCGTCATCCTCGCGATCTTCATGCTCTCGCGTCGCAACGCGGTCACGGCCGCGAACGCGATGAGCGAGGTGGCCGAGTCGGGCACGGCCGTCAAGGTCAAGCGCAACCCGCCGCCGACACGCCGCCAGCGTGCCGCCATGCGGGCTGAGGCGCGTCGCGAGAAGGAGGCATCGAAATGAGCATCTCGATCGACTGGATAGCGTTCGTCCAGGTCTTCGTCGCCGCGCTGGTGGCCGCGATGCTCGTCGTCGGCTTCTACTCGATCGGCCTTCGGCTCCTTGTGCGGGCCGGCCGGGTCCCCGTCGTCACCCCGGCCGAGTTCACCGATGCCATCACTGTCATCACGGTCAAGGACGCTCAGCGCGCGGCCAAAGCCGCCGCGAAGGCGGCCCGCAAGAACCCCCTGACCGCGGGCCAGCGGCAGGTCGCCGCGATCGGCGCGTACATCGCGTTCGGCGTCAGCGCGCTCGTCGTGCTCGGCGGGCTCCTGCTGATCATCTTCAACCACTGACCTCGCCCGTAGGCTGAGGGCATGCCCGCCACGCCCACTCCCGACGCCGCCGGCGCGACGGCCGGAGTCTCCGGGCGCGTGGGGTCTGCGGCATCCGTGCAGTTCGGTCAGTACCCGCCCGCGCGGCGGACGATCCTGCACCTCAGCGACACCCACCTGCTCGCCGGCGACGTTCCTCTCGGGGGACACTACGACACCGCCGCGAATCTGCGCCGCACACTCGCAGCGGTCGAGGACCTGCGCATCCGCCCCGACGCGATCGTGTTCACCGGCGACCTGACCGACCTCGGTGAGCCGGACGCCTACCGGGCGCTCCGAGGACTGATCGAACCCGTCGCCGAGCGTCTCGGATCGCCGGTGATCTGGGTCGCCGGCAACCACGACGAGCGCCCCGCGCTGCGGCGCGATCTGCTCGACCTCGCGCCGACCGAGGAGCCGGTCACCACCGTGCGGGACCTCGGGGGCCTGCGCCTGATCGCGCTCGACACGACCGTGCCGGGATGGCACCACGGCGACCTGGACGAGGCGCAGCTCGACTGGCTCCGCGGCGTGCTGGCCACGCCCGCGCCGCTCGGGACGATCCTGGCGATGCACCATCCGCCCTTGCCGTCGCACATCCCGCTGTTCGACATCCTCGAGCTGCGCGATCAGGGTCGCCTCGCCGACGTGCTCGCGGGCACGGACGTCCGCGCCATCCTCGCCGGCCACCTGCACTACTCCACGAGCGGCACGTTCGCCGGCATCCCCGTCAGTGTCGCGGCTGCGACGTGCTACACGATGAACCTCGCGCGACCCGCCGAAGAGGTGAACGGGATGGACGCGGGCCAGTCGTTCCATCTGGTGCACGTCTACGACGAGACGATCACCTCTTCGGTGGTTCCGGTCGTCGACGCGCAGACCGGCGAGTACTTCTCCGCGCGCTGGGTCGAGAAGATGGCATCCCTCAGTCCGGAGGGTCGGCTCGAGGCGTTCTCGCGCAAGCCCGGCCGGTGAGTCTGCCCACCATTTGACTGAGAGCGCGCTCGAAGTTCTACCGTGGGGACATGACCCTCACCCATGAAGGCGTCGCGATCTCCGAGGCGGCTGCCGCCACCGGCCTGTCGACGCACACGCTGCGCTATTACGAGCGCGCCGGGCTGATGCTGGAGCCGATCGACCGGGCGTCCTCGACACATCGCCGCTACGCCGACAGCGACATCGCGTGGGTGCAGTTCCTCACCCGGCTGCGCTCGACCGGTATGCCGATCGCGACGATCCGCGAATACACCGAGCTCGTCCGCCAGGGCGAGCACACCGTCGACGCCCGCCGCGAGCTGCTCGTGCGGCACCGCATCGCGGTGCTGCGCCAGCTCGACGACATCACCGCGAGCCTCGCCGCCATCGACATCAAGATCGCCGTCTACGAAGAGAAAGCCGCACACGAATGAAGAAGATCACCCTCGGCACCGACGGACTCGTCATCGGGCGCATCGGCCTCGGCCTGATGGGCATGAGCGCGTTCTACACGGGCGCGACGAAGAACGACGCAGGGGCGATCCGCACCATCCAGCGCGCCCTCGATCTCGGTGTCACGTTCCTGGACACGGCGGAGATCTACGGCCCGTACCTCAACGAGGAACTGCTCGCCCAGGCCCTGGGCGGCCGACGCGACGAGGTGGTCATCGCCACCAAGTTCGGGACGATCCGTCACAGCAGCGACGGCACGGCCGGCCTGGACGGCAGCGCGGCCAACGTGCGGCTCTCGGTGGAGGGCTCGCTGCACCGCCTCGGCACCGATCGGATCGACCTGTATTACCAGCACAGGATGGATCCCGGCACGCCGATCGAGGAGACGGTCGGCGCGCTCTCCGAGCTCATCGCCGAGGGCAAGATCCTGCATTACGGGCTCTCCGAGGCCGCACCTGCGACGATCCGGCGCGCCCACGCGGTACACCCCGTGACGGCCGTGCAGACGGAGTACTCGCTGTGGAGCCGCGACCCCGAAGCCGAGATCCTGCCGACGGTCCGCGAACTCGGGATCGGGTTCGTCCCCTACTCGCCCCTCGGGCGCGGATTCCTCACGGGCGCGATCCGCTCGCTCGACCAGCTGGATGACGGCGACTTCCGCAAAACGAACCCGCGCTTCGCCGGCGGCAATCTCGACGCCAACATGGTGATCGTCGAGAAGGTGGATGCCGTGGCGGCGGAAGTGGGCGCGACACCGGCGCAGGTGGCGCTGGCGTGGCTGCTGGCGCAGGGCGATGACATCGCACCCATCCCGGGAACCCGCCGCATCCCGGCGCTCGAGGAGAACGTCGGCGCAGACGCCCTGGTGCTCTCGGCCGCGCAGCTCACGGCGCTCGACGCGCTCGACGCGCCTGCCGGCGACAGGTACGCGGACATGAGCCCGCTGACGCGCTGAATTCGTGCGCGTGGTCGCCGTCGCGTATAGCGGCGGGAGTGGGGTTGTCCGTGGCGGAGGGGTTTCTTCGAGGGCGGCGCGAGTAACCTCGAAACATCCCTTCACATCGCCGTGACCGACCCACGAGGACACACACATGGCTGTCGACGCAATGACGCGCACCCGCATCGAGACCGATTCACTGGGATCCCTCGAGATCCCCGCCGACGCCTATTGGGGCATCCACACGGCGCGGGCACTGGAGAACTTCCCGGTCTCGAAGCGTCCGATCTCGGTCTACAAGGACCTGGTCCGCGGCCTCGCGATGGTCAAGCAGGCCTCGGCTCGCGCGAACCGCGACATCGGCGCGCTGGACCCCCTGAAGGCGGACCTGATCGACCGCGCGTCGCAGCTGGTCATCGACGGCCGGTTCCACGATCAGTTCGTGGTGGGGGTGATCCAGGGCGGAGCGGGAACCTCGACGAACATGAACGCGAACGAGGTGATCACCAACGTCGCGCTCGAGCTCGCCGGCCGTGAGAAGGGCGACTACGCGTTCCTGTCGCCGATCGACGACACCAACCGCAGCCAGTCGACGAACGACGTGTACCCGACCGCGATCAAGGTCGGGCTGGGGCTGGACCTTCTGACGCTGCTGGACGAGCTCGATCTGCTGCGGCGGGCTTTCCTGGCCAAGGCGGTCGAGTTCCACGACATCCTCAAGGTGGGCCGCACGCAGCTGCAGGATGCCGTGCCGATGACCCTCGGGCAGGAGTTCAACGGCTTCGCCACCACCCTGGGCGAGGACCACAGCCGGCTCAAGGAGAACGCCTACCTGCTGTGCGAGATCAACATGGGCGCCACCGCGATCGGCACCGGGATCACGACCCACCCCGAGTACGGCAGGGCGGTGCTGCGTCACCTGCGCGAGATCACGGGCCTCGACCTGGACACCGCGACCGACCTGGTCGAATCCACGAGCGACACGGGCGCGTTCATGTCGTTCTCGTCGACGCTCAAGCGCAACGCGATCAAGCTGTCCAAGATCTGCAACGACCTGCGTCTGCTCTCCTCCGGTCCGCAGGCGGGGTTCGGCGAGATCAACCTGCCGGCGCGGCAGGCCGGTTCGAGCATCATGCCCGGCAAGGTCAACCCGGTGATCCCCGAGGTCGTCAACCAGGTCGCCTTCGCCGTCGTGGGCGCGGACATGACCGTCACGATGGCCGTCGAGGCCGGTCAGCTGCAGCTGAACGCGTTCGAGCCGGTGATCGCGCATTCGCTGTTCCAGTCGATCACCTGGATGCGGCGCGGCATGTACACCCTGCGCGTCAACTGCGTCGAGGGCATCACCGCCAACACGGAGCGGCTCGGTGCGATGGTCGGATCCTCCGTCGGCGTCATCACCGCACTCACTCCGTTCATCGGCTACGCGGCGGCCACGGCCCTCGCCAAGACCGCCCTGCTCACCGGACGCAACGTCGCCGACCTCGTCGTCGAAGCAGGTCTCATGTCGCGCGATGAATGCATGAAGCAGCTCTCCCCGGCCCGCCTCTCGGGTCTGGAGACGGTGACGGCGGCGATTTCGGTCGTGCCGGACGGGGAGACCCACCCCTGATCGGCGGCCGCGCTGCTCATTGCCGACCGACGCGGAGGACCGCTAGCGTTCGAGGGCAGCATCCATTCGAAAGGACCTCGCATGTCTGATCCGCAGAACCCCGACGTTCCCACCCCGCCGCCCGGCTACGGGCAGACGCCCCCGCCCGCGAGTGGTGTCACGCCGCCGCCTCCGTCTTACGGCGCGACCCCTCCGCCCGCCGCACAGCCGACGTACTCCTCGGCTCCGCCGGCGCCCTACGGCGCCCCGGCCAACGCCGCGGTGCCGGGCAAGACGCTCGGAATCGTGGCCTTCGTCGTGGCGATCTTCTTCAACGTCGTCGGCTTGATCCTGGGCATCGTCGCGCTCGTGCAGAGCCGCAAAGCCGGGTACAAGAACGGCTGGGCGGTCGCGGCGATCGTCGTCGGTGCGATCCTCACCGTCGTGGGCATCATCATCGCGATCCTGGTGTTCACCGCATTGGCGGCAGGCGCCGGCTTCGCGAACGAGGTCTACCAGGCGTGCCAGGCGGTCGACTTCACGGGAACGGTCACAGTAGGGGACGTCCCGTCGACTGCGCCACCATCACCCGCTGACGCCACTCGACGAACGCCCGCCGCGCTCGTGGTGGGCGTTCGTCGAGCCGTCAGTCCATGATGCGGCAGTGGGTCGTCAGCGCGCCGATGCCGTCGATCCCGACGGTGACCGTCGAGCGGTCGCGGAGGAACACCTGCGGATCCCGGGAGTATCCCGCACCACCGGGGCTGCCCGTCGAGATCAGCGTGCCGGGCAGCAGCGTCGCCGACTCGGACAGGTGCGAGATGAGCGCCGAGACCGGCCGCACCATCTGAGCCGTCGACGCGTCCTGCAGCGTTCGGCCGTCCAGCACGGTCCAGATGTGCAGATCCTGCGGGTCCGCGACCTCATCCGCCGTCACCACGAACGGTCCGGTCGGGGTGAAGCCGTCGAACGACTTGCAGCGCGACCACTGCGCCTCCGAGTACTGGATGTCGCGGGCGGTGATGTCGTTGACCACGGTGTAGCCCCACACGTGCGACAGCGCCTCCTCGGGTGAGACATCCTTCGCGGGCGAGCCGATGATCACCCCCAGCTCGGCTTCGTAGTCCACCGATTCGCTGAGCGCGCGCGGCCACGTCGTGGTCGCGTCGTGCGCGCTGAGGGAGTTCGGCCAGAGCACGAACACCGTCGGAGTGGAGTCGGTCTTCAGGCCCAGCTCGCTGGAGTGCGCCGCATAGTTCAAGCCGATCGCCAGGATCACGGGCGGAGTGAGAAGCGCGGACGCATACCGCACGTCGGCGAGGGGATGCCGCTGCCCGCCGTCCGCGACGGCGTTGCGCACGCGTTCGAGCAGCTCGTCGCCGCCGTCGATCAGCTGCTCCAGGTATCTCGGCGCGTCGGCGAAGAGGTCCTCCACGATCACTGCGGTCGCGTCCTGCACCACGGCGAGGCGGGGCACTTCGAACCCCGGCAGGTACACGTGGGCGAAGCGCATTGCTCCACGCTACCGGGCTGCCGCGCACTGCGCGGCGCGGAGTGACGCAGCCCTATGCTGTGCGCATGACGTATGAGCCGGGTCAGCCCGACGCCCAGAACCGGTCCACCCGCCCGTCCCTCACCCCGCCCGATTTCGCCTCCGCGCTCGCGCAGCCGCGCGTGGCGCCGGGGGCGACGATCGCACCGGCACCCGCCCCACCCGCGGCCGTGCCGGTGAAGCCCCGCGCCGGCCGCACCGCGCCCGTCTGGATCATCGGCGTGATCGTGCTGATCCTGATCGGACTCGTCGGCTACTTCCTCAACGCGATCGGTCCCGCCGCCTCGATCATCGGGATGCTGCTGGCGATCGTCCCGCTCGTGGCGGTGCTGTTCGCCGTCCGCATCGTCGATCGCTGGGAACCCGAGCCGCGCGGTCTGCTCGTGCTGGCCGTCGCCTGGGGCGCGGTGGCCGCCGTCGGGATCACGCTCGGCGTGGACCTGCTCATCACGATGGTGGTGGGCGTGGACGATTCGCCGATGCGGGACGCCTTCACCGCCGTCGTGCAGGCACCCATCGTCGAGGAGTTCGCGAAGGGTCTCGGGGTGTACCTGATCTTCGTGAGCGCGCGCCGCGCGTTCGACGGACCGATCGACGGGGTCGTCTACGGCGCGCTCGTCGGGGCGGGATTCGCGTTCACCGAGAACATCCAGTACTTCGCCATCAGCCTCATCGAGGGCGGCGTCGTCGACGTGTCGACCACGTTCTTCGTGCGCGGCATCCTCTCGCCGTTCGCGCATGTGATGTTCACGAGCGTCACCGGATTCGCCCTCGGCCTGGCGGCGCGTCGCGGCGCGAGCGCCGGCCGCGCGATCGGACCGTGGGTGCTGGGCATGATCGGCGCGATCGCGCTGCACGCGCTGTGGAACGGCTCCGCGGTGTTCGGGGACTTCTTCGTGCTGTACCTGACACTGCAGGTGCCCCTGTTCGTCGGGTTCATCCTCGGCATCATCGCGCTGCGGCGGGAGGAGGCTCGGCTCACCCGATCTCGGCTCGGGGACTACGCGGCGGCCGGATGGTTCACTCCGCAGGAGGTGGACATGCTCGCGACCGGTGCCGGCCGGAGAGCCGCGCTGGAGTGGGCGAAGGGACTGCGGGGCGACCGCACCGCCATCATGAAGGAGTTCATCGTGGATGCCACCGCACTGGCCGCTGCGCGGCAGCGGGCGATCAGCGGTCGGGACGCCCACGCCCGCGACGACGAGCATGCCCTGTTGACCAAGACGACCGCCGCGAGGGCCGCGATGTTCGCTCCCTGACACACTCCCGGGGAAGACTCAGCGCCCGGTGCCGCGGCAATGCCTGCGTGTCAACCGGGCGCTGAGTTGGTCTGTCCTCAGCGTGCCTTGGCGGCGCCGATGTGTCAAGCGCGCGGCTCGCGTTGACCGGTGCGGGGCGCTCGGGTTGGATGGACTCATGACAGATGACCGCACCAAGCCCGAGATCGACGCCCCCGTTGGCCCAGCCCCCGAGGAGCTCGTCATCCGCGACCTGATCGTGGGAGACGGTGCCGAGGCCAAGCCCGGCGACACCGTGACCGTCCACTACGCCGGCGTCGAGTATGAATCCGGTGAGGAGTTCGACTCCTCCTGGAACCGCGGCGAGAGCATCCAGTTCCCGCTCCGCGGCCTCATCCAGGGCTGGCAGGACGGCATCCCCGGCATGAAGGAGGGCGGTCGTCGCGAGCTCGTGATCCCGCCGCACCTGGCATACGGTCCTGCCGGTGGTCACTTCCTCGGCGGGAAGACCCTCATCTTCGTGATCGACCTCATCTCGGTCGGCTGACGCCTCCCCGACGACCGCCGCGAGGGGCGGATGCCGCACAGCGGCATCCGCCCCTCGGCTTTTTATATTCACGGGAATAGATGAGACCCCGTTCGCTGTTGGACCGTTCTGAGCTTGTCGCTCAACGCGACGACGACCGACACGAAGGATGACAATGAGCAACGCCACCACGATCGACATTCCCGGCTACAAGGCAGGCACCTGGGTGCTCGACCCCAGCCACAGCGAGGTCGGCTTCACCGTCCGCCACATGATGATCTCGAAGGTCCGCGGGCACTTCGGCATCAAGAGCGCGACCCTGATCGCCCCTGAGAACCCGCTCGAGGCAAAGGTCGAGGCACACGTCGACGCAGCGTCGCTCGACACGAAGGACGAGGGGCGCGACGCGCACCTGCGCTCGGCGGACTTCTTCGACGTCGAGAGCTACCCGTCGATCGACTTCGTGTCGACCGGTGTGCGCGTCGAGGGCGGCGAGATGCTCGTGGACGGCGACCTGACCATCCGCGACACCACCAAGCCGGTCACGTTCGAGTTCGACTTCGGCGGTTTCGGAGCAGACCCCTGGGGCAACTACAAGGCGGGCGCGACGGCCAAGACCGTCATCAACCGCGAGGACTTCGGTCTGACGTGGAACGCGGCGCTCGAGACCGGCGGCGTGCTCGTCGGCAAGGACGTCACGATCACGCTCGACCTGCAGGGCGCCTTCCAGGACTGACGCGCGACGCACACGAAGAGGGGATGCCGCGGCATCCCCTCTTCGTCGTCTCAGGAGACGGTCACGCCGACGGCAGCGGCGCTCGACGCCGCAGGCGCAGCCGGTCCTGCGCGAGCAGTATCCCGAGGAAGACCACGATCGCCCCGACGGGCTCGTTCCACGAGATGCGCTCCCCGAGGACGAGGATGCCGAGCGCGACGCCGACGACCGGGGTGATGTAGGTCACGGTCGAAGCCCGGGTGGGACCCCACGCGCGCAGAGTGTTCTGATTCCAGATGTACGCCACGCCCGTCCCCAGGCAGCCGAGCAGCAGGACGCTGCCGACGATCCACGGGTCGAGCGCGACCGGTGTGAGCGCGATCGCCGGAGTGAGCACCGCCATGATCGCCGCGGCGATCCCGATGTTCAGGAACGAGAACACCAGCGCGCTCATGCCGGAGTCAGCCACGAACCTGCGCATGTAGGCGAGGCTGAAGCCATAGCACGCGGTGGCGCCGAGGATCGCGAACTGGGCGATCAGGCTCTGGTTCAGATCGAGGCCCTGCCACGGCGCGATGATGACCATCACTCCGAGGATGCCGACCACGATGCCCGCGATCTGCACCAGTTTGAGGCGCTCGACGCGGAACAGCAGCCCGGCCATGACGGCGGTCATGATCGGCGTCGTCGCGTTGTAGATGCTCGCCAGGCCCGAGGTGACGTACTGCTGCGCCCATGAGAAGAGCAGGAAAGGCACGACGCAGAACGAGATCGCCAGCACCGTCATATGGCCCCACACCGCGAGACTGCGCGGCAGGCTGTCGCGGCGGATCGCCACGAAAAGGCCGAGGGTGAGGGCTCCGAGGATCAGGCGCGACCAGGCGACCTGCGCGGGGGAGAGGCCGACCAGAGCCACCTTCATGAAGAGGAAGCTCGACCCCCAGATGATCCCGGTGAGCACGAACTGGACCGCGATCCACCCCTGCGAGAGCGGGCGGCCGCTGGCCGCCCGCGCGACATCGCGGGTCGGCAGCGAGGCGGTCGGCGATTCGGTGGGCACCCGGCGACTCTATTCCCGGCATCCGACGCCGTGGCGCTGCTCGGGATGCCGCGTCCGAAATCCGCCGAAGGACGGCCGTCCGGCTACGGTCCGCGCGCGCCGGCCGGTGTTCGCCCTGCTCAGGGGACCGGCTGCTCGGCGTCGTAGAGGCGGAAGCGGGGGTTCAGCCGCACGAGCATGGAGACCAGCCCGATGATGATGAAGCCGCCCAGCAAGGGCGGGAACCACAGCGCGGTGAGGGTCGCCAGCGTCCCCGCGTACAGTGCCCCCAACCGGGGTCCGCCTGCCACCACCACGATGAACACCCCCTGCAGCCGGCCGCGGATGGCATCCGGAACGGCAGCCTGGACCATCGTGTTGCGGAAGATGGAGCTCACGTTGTCGGCCGCCCCGGAGACGGCCAGCGTGAGTCCGGCGACGATGATCAGAACCAGATTGGGCGTGTGTGCATCGACGGTCGCGGGGCTGAACCAGCCGAGCGCGGCGGCACCCAGGACCATGCCGAACGCGGCGATCGACCCGCCGTAGACGAGGATCGCCCGCTCGATCCCCAGGCCTTGACGGCGCACGCGTCCGGTGGGGCCGGAGAACAGGCTCGAGAGGAACGCACCCGCGGCCACGGACGCTGTCAGGGCTCCGGTCGTGATCGGGCCGCCGCCCAGCAGGACGGCGCCGATCGCGGGAAGCAGCGCCAGAGGCTGGCCGAACGTCATGGCGGTGATGTCGAGGATGAACTGCAGCCGGATGTTCGACGCGCGTCTCAGGAAACGCCAGCCGTCCCGCAGAGATTCGAGTCCGGGCCGAACGAGCTCGCCTTCGGGGCGGATGCTGGGCAGCGTCCACAATCCGAGGAACAGCGACGTCATGAGCACGACGTCGATGGAGTAGGTCCACGCGTAGCCCGCGAAGGCGACGAGCACACCCGCCAGCGCCGGACCCGCCATGACCATGATCCCGAAGGTGATCCCGTTCAGCGCCGAGGCCGCCGGCAGCAGCTCTCGAGGGATCAGGCGCGGCACGATCGCCTGGCGTGCGGCCATGACGATGGTGTTCGCGGCGGAATTCACGATGCTCAGCGCGTACAGCCACCAGACCGTCTCCAGTTCGGCCCATGCCAGAGCGGCCAGGACCACCGTCGAGGCGAGCGTCAGGGTGGCGGCGATCAGGGCGACGAGACGCCGGTCGAATGCGTCGGCCAGCATGCCGCCGTAGAGGCCGGCGATGATCATCGGCACCAGGCCCGCCACGGCGATCATCGCCACCGCGAAGGTCGAACCGGTCAGGTCGTACATGTGCAGCATGATCGCGACGACGGTCAGCTGACCGCCGAGCCCGGCCAGCGTCGAGCCGATCCACATGCGCGTGAAGGCGGGACTCGCCCGGAAGGGACTCAGATCGATGAAGTGCCGGCGACCGATCAGTCGGCTGCGGCGCGGGTCGGGCATCCCTCGAGGCTATCCCGGGATCTGCACCGATTATCCGCGGCGCGGGTCGGCTGGTAGACTCTTCAGGTTGCCGTTCGATCGGCCGCGGATAAAGAGCGCTCGCGCATCAGGCGACGGGCACCGCGCAATGAGGAGAAAGGGGATCCCATCTATGGCACTCGAATCAGACGTCAAGAAGGCGATCATCGAAGAGTACGCGACGCACCCCGGTGACACCGGATCCCCCGAGGTGCAGGTCGCCATGCTGACGCAGCGCATCAAGGACCTGACCGAGCACCTCAAGGAGCACAAGCACGACCACCACTCGCGTCGTGGGCTGTTCCTGCTCGTCGGTCAGCGCCGTCGTCTGCTCGGCTACCTCCAGGACATCGACATCAACCGCTACCGGTCGCTGATCGAGCGTCTCGGCCTGCGACGCTAGTCGCAGAGCGTATATCGCACTTCTTCCGAGAGGCCGTCCCAGGTGTGGGGCGGCCTTTCGCATGCGCGCCGCGCATCCGGCTCAGAGCAGGTGCAGTTCGGTGGCCCTCGACACGGCGGCACTGCGGTTCGGTGCGTCGAGCTTCCGGTAGATGTGCGCCATGTGCGTCTTGATCGTGTTGACCGACACGAAGAACCGCGCGGCGAGCTCGGCATTCGTCAGCCGCGTGGGCAGGTAGGCGAGGAGCTCCCGCTCCCGGTCCGTCAGCGGCTCGGTCAGGCTCTCGTCGGGTGCGGTGTGCAGCTGCTCGCGCGCGCACCACAGCAGTTCGCTGCGGAACGGCGTCGGCGGGGAGGGATGTGTCTCGACGAGCCCGATCACCTCCGGACCCGCCCACACGAACGCCGACACGATGCCGTGCTCCTCCGCGAGCTCCAGCGCCTCACCCAGGCGGCGCCGCGCATCGACCGCGCGGCCCTCGGCGTGGGCGAGCCAGGCGGTGAGGATGGCGTGCTCGACGGTGGCGAGCGGCTGTTCGGGCAAGGGCGCGAACGGTGCGGCATCCAGCATCGAGCGGGCCTCGCCCACGCGCCTGTGCGCCAGGGCGTCGGAGACGCTCTCCACCAGCAGCGGCGACCATGATCGCGGGAGGCGCGTGGTGGTGCCGCTCTCGCCGGCGAGGCGCAGCGCGCGGCGCGCGGCCACGTCCAGCGACTCCCGCACGATGGGGGGAGGCGGCTTGACCGGTTCGTTCGCGGTGAACGGCGGGTCGCCGGCCAGGATCGTGTGGAGGTAGGCGATCCATTCGAGCTGCGAGCGCCGGTTCGATGCGGCACGCACCGCACCCTCGTGCCGGGCGAACGACGCGACCTGGGGCCGGCCCCGGTGGATCGCGACGAGCGACAGCGCCAGGTACGCGTCCGCCGGAGCCGGGTGGAGCAGCAGACGGACGTCGCGCGCCAGCAGGAGGGCCTCGTCGGCCAGCTTCTGCGCGATGGCCAGCCGGCCCGCCCATGCCTCGACGAGCGCCTGGGATCCCAGCAGGTGGACGCGGTACACGGTGTACTGCGCACCGGGCGACTGCACCGCGAGCTGCAGGACCCGGCGCGCCTCGGCGAGGTCGCCGGCCAGCAGGTGCGCCCGCCCGAGGGAGCCGAGAGCGAGCGTTTCGAGCAGCGGCCTCTGCGTCAGGCCGATGATGTCCGGCGGCGTGGCATCGGCGTGGACGCGCAGCAGGCGGAGCGCCTCCTGCGACGCAGCCAGCGAGACCGCGACCTCCGGCCGGAACTGCACGCGCGCCGCGACATATGCCTGGGCGACGAGCACCACGCCGGGGTCCACGCCCTCTCGCGTCACGAGTGCGCGGAGGACGTCCTCGCCCTGTACCGCCTCGCCGCTCATGCCGAGCACGATCCCGTACAGCGCGTCTGCCGCAGGTCGGGCGATGCGCGCGTGCTCGGGGACCTGGGCGAGCCACTGCCCGACCGAGGCGGCCTGGTCCCGCTCGTACACCTCGCGGCCACCCCGCATGATCAGATCCAGCGCACGATCCCACGACCGGGCGTGCAGAAGGCACTCGATCGCAGACGGCAGGTCATCCCGCTCGAGGAACCAGGTGGCGGCCGCGGTGAGGATGCGCACCTCTTCGTCCGGGTGCCGGGCCCGAAGCCGGTAGCGGAGCAGGTCGCGGAAGAGGTGATGGAAGCGGAACCACTCGCGGTCCCCGTCGATCGCGACGAGGAACATCGAGTCGCGCTCCAATTCGTCGAAGAGGCTCACCGCGTCCGGAACGTGCAGCGTGTGCTCCACGAGGGCGGGTGACATCCTGTCCAGCGCGGAGAGCCGCAGGAGAATATCGCGGCGCTCGTCGGACTGGGCGTTGAGCACCTCCTCGCTCAGATAGTCGGAGATGAGCCGGTCCGTGCCCGCGAGACGGCGGGTGAACTGCTCCGGGTCGTTGTGATTGCGGATGCTGATCGCTGAGAGCTGCACGCCGGCCGCCCAGCCCTCGGTGGAGTCCATGACCGACGCGACGGTCGCCGCGGTGGCGGGAACGCCAGCTATCCGGTGCAGCACCTCCGCGGCCGTCTCGGCGTCGAAGGCCAGTTCGGCCTCGCGCAGCTCGAGCAGCGCGTACCGCAGGCGGTGCCGACTGAGCGCGATCCGCAGATCGCCGCGCGACGAGAACACCATGTGCACCGTGGCCGGCAGATGGTCCGCGAGCCACCAGAGATCGTCGAGGATCGCACGATTGGTCAGCGTGTGCAGATCGTCGAAGACGAGGACGGCTCCCGGTCGACCGTCCAGGAGCGTGCCGAGCGACTCGAGCAGTGGCCTGCCGAGCCCGCCGCCGCCGATCCGCAGCAGGGAAGCGAGGTCGGCAGCGGACCGGTCGAGCGAGCTGAGCAGCCCGAGCAGCTTGCGCGCGAAGCGGATCGGATCGTCGTCGGCACGCTCGACGTCGATCCACACGAAGTCCAGATCATCGCGCGATGCGGCCCACTGCGACAGCAGCACCGTCTTGCCCGATCCGGCCGGCGCGACGACGAGTGTGAGGGGGGCGTCGAGAGCCCCGTCGAGGTGCGCGCGGAGATCCGGCTCGATCGACGGCGTGCGCAGGTGCGCTCGGCACCGCATCCACGATCGGCATCTCCGCCCCTATCCCCAAATAAGGCGCTACATGAATCATCCTCTCGGGATGAGGATCCGTCGAGGCTCGGAGACCAGTATGGATCACGAGCAGGTCCGGCCGCATCGCGTGAGGAGTCGAGATGACATCGCACGTCTTCGAAGTCGTCGTCCGGGGGCGGATGAGCGACGAGCTGATGGCAGCACTCCACGGCTTCACGGTCGAGACCCGCGACGACGGACTCACGCGTGTGGTCGGCAATGTGGAGGATCAGCCCCGGCTGCTCGGGCTTCTCGCCGCATTCGACGATCTGCACATGCAGGTCGTCTCGGTCAACCCGGTATCGATCGACCAGACGCAGTCGGAATCCCGCTGACGACGCAGCCAGACCACACCACAATCAGGATGCGGCGCACGCCGCGAGGAAGAAAAGGAGAAGCACATGCCTCTAGGCAGGAGGGGTCGCCCTGGCCTGATCGGAATGGCCGCACGCACCGCCGTCGTGGCGGGAACGGCGACCGCCGTCAGCGGCAACGTCCAGCGGCGCCAGCAGGAGAAGGCCCAGGGCCAGTACGACCAGCAGCAGTACGAAGCCGCGCAGCAGCAGGCTCAGATCGACGCGGCGGCGCAGCAGGCCGCGGCGCAGTACGCGCAGCCCGCGGCGGCGCAGGCGGCACCCGCGGCACCGGCGGGCGGCACCGATCTGGTGGCGGAGCTGCAGAAGCTCGCCGCGCTGAAGGATGCCGGCATCCTCAGCGACCAGGAGTTCGCCGCCGCGAAAGCGAAGCTGATCGGCTGAGCCTGTCGAAGCCTGGCCTGTCGAAGCCTGAGCCTGTCGAAGCGTCCTCCGGGGGGACGACGCCTCGGCAGGCTCGGCGGTCGAGTGGTCTGGGGTCTGTCAGGCGGGTGACGCGGCCCGGGCCGCCACCAGGTCGGAGTGATGGATCGCTGCCACGTCGGGATGAGCGCGGAGCCGTGACTTGAGCGCGTTCTCGCCGTACAGCGAGTGGATCGGGTTCGCCGGATCCTGCGTGACGCCGCGTGCTCCGGCGGCGAGCGCCGCCGGAAGCTCGATGATCGGCAGCCGGGCATCCAGCGCGGGGTTGAAGAAGAACGGCACCGAGATCCGGTCGTCGGGATACTGCGGCGAGATCACGCGGTGGTTCGTCGCGATCAGATAGCCCTGCGTCGCGTACTCGAGGAGTTCGCCGATGTTGACGACGAAGGCCCCGGGCACCGACGGAGCATCGACCCACTCGCCGTCGCGCTCGACCTGCAGGCCGCCCTTGCCGGGCTCCACCCAGAGGAGGGTGAGGACTCCGGAATCCTTGTGGGCGCCGACGCCCTGCTGGGGCGTGGGGTCGTCCTTCCCGGGGTAGCGCACGATCTTGATGAGCGTCGACGGCTCCCCGAAGTGCTGGTCGAAGTACGACTCGGGCGCGCCGAGCGCCGCGGCCCATGCGCGAAGCAGCTTGCGCGCGACGCCGGAGAGGTGGTCGTGCCACTCCGAGACCACGTCGCGCAGCTCGGGCTGCGCTTCCGGCCAGAGGTTCGGGCCGATCAGCCTCGCGTAGTCCGGCGCGGCGGCGTCTGTGTTCGCGGTGCGCTCCGGTCCGATGTCGATCTGCTCGCGCCAGTCAACCCGCCCCTGCGTGCGCTCGCCGCCCACGCGGGTGTACCCGCGGAAGTGCGGACTCTTCACGTTCTCGATCGCGAGCTTGTCGGCATCCGGCAGTGCGAAGAAGTCTCGGGCCGCACGGTGCAGCCGCTGCTCGAGCTCGGGGGAGATGCCGGTGCCGGTCAGGTAGAAGAACCCCACGTCGTGGGTTGCCGCTCGCAGGTCGTCGCGGAACGCGGCTGCTGCGTCGGGACCGTCGTCCAGTCGGGAGAGGTCGAGGATGGGCAGGTTGAGATCAGCCATGGACCGACGATAGGCGCGGGCTGCGGCATCCCGCCGGTATGTTGCCGCGGATTACCGATCGTCCGTGATATGCGGAGGCTGCGGCAGTGGGGGCGGTCCGAACGGACTTCTCGGCGGGCTGCTCAGCCGTTCTGCCGCGGATCCACCCGCGCCGGGCGTGTTGCGTCGCGCGGGCGACGGGATCCGGTCGGGTCCGAGCGGCGGCCCTCGCGCCCGGCCAGCGTCGGATCGGCGAACAGCCATCCCGGTCGCGGCTCGATGAGCGGCCGGAAGAGTGTCCGCACCGGCTTCGTGGCGAGCCCCAGCGCGATCAGCACCGAGGCGACGATGACGATCGGCAGCCAGAGCCAGGTGGGCTCCAGGTCGCGCAGCGCGCCGGACTCGCGGAAGGGGTAGAGCACGAACGAGTGCAGCAGGTAGACGTACATCGTGTACTGCCCGAAATGCGTCCACCAGTGGGTTCGGCGCGGCAGGAGCGCGAAGAACGCGGCGGACAGCACCAGGGCCACCCCCATGAGCGCGAGCCGGACACCGCCGGCCCACCATTCCGTGCCGCCGATCGCCGAGTAGTTCTCGTCGTAGAACAGCCACGCGCGGAGGTCCATCGCCCGCCAGGAGTCGACGAAGAACCAGGCGGACCATCCGGCGACCGCCAGCACGGCGGCGGACGCCGCGAACACCCACCAGGCGCGATCTCGCAACAGCCCGAGACGATCCACGATGTCGCGATCCCGGAGCCACCAGCCCAGTGCGAAGAACGGCAGCAGGCCGAGTGTGCGCGACAACGAGAGCGTCGAGTCGATGTTCGGCAGGTAGCCGGCGCCGATCGAGATCAGCACCGTCCACAGCAGCGGCCAGCGCAGCAGCGCGAGATAGGGCAGGACGAGCCGGAAGATGCCGAGGGCGAGGAGGAACCACAGCGTCCAGGAGGGCTGGGTGAGGTTCGGGTTGGCCTGTCCCTCGACGATCCACTTCGTCAGCGTCCAGAGCGCTTCGAAGATCACATAGGGAAGCAGGATGTCGGTGATCACCCGGGCCATCTGACGCCGGCCCGGCGCGTCCGACTTCGAGAAGTAACCGGAGATCATCGCGAGGGCAGGCATGTGGAACGCGTAGATCAGCAGATACAGGGCCAAGGCCACATCGGAGTCGTACGTCAGGCGCTGCACGGCATGCCCCAGCACCACGAGCACGATGCATGCGAAACGGGCGTTGTCCCAGAACGGCACGCGGCGCTTCGGCCGGGGCACGCCGGTCGTCCCGGTCGGGGGTGCGCCGGGGGAGGAGGATGCCGCGGGGGCGGCCGGGCGGGACGGTTCGGTCATGGCGGCGATCGCCACCCTATCGTGAGGAGATGCGGGCCTGAGGAGACGCAGGACGCGGCCGGCAGCACGCCGCGGCATCACCCGCTCAGTCGCATCCGAGGATGCGGGAATAGATTCGACTCGAGGGTGTTCTACCGAATACATTCACCTGAATAGAAGCGGATGCCGCGGCATCCCGAAATCGGAGAGCGATCGTGAACGACACCACACCCACACCCGAGATGCCGGCCATGCAGTTCGGCATCTTCACCGTGAGCGACATCACCGAGGACCCGACCACCGGCCGCACGCCGAGCGAGGCCGAGAAGATCCGCAACACGATCACGATGGCCAAGCACGCGGAAGAAGTCGGGCTCGACGTCTTCGCACTCGGCGAGCACCACAACCCGCCGTTCTGGTCGTCCTCTCCCACGACGACGCTCGCGTACATCGCCGCGCAGACCGAGCGCCTCGTCCTGTCGACCGCCACGACGCTCATCACCACGAACGACCCGGTGAAGATCGCCGAGGACTACGCGATGCTGCAGCACGTCTCGGGCGGCCGCACCGACCTCATGCTCGGACGCGGCAACACCGGTCCGGTCTACCCCTGGTTCGGCCAGGACATCCGTCAGGGTCTGCCGCTCGCGATCGAGAACTACGCGCTGCTGCACAAGCTCTGGCGCGAGGACGTCGTGGACTGGGAGGGCAAGTTCCGCACTCCGCTGCAGGGCTTCACTTCCACGCCGCGTCCGCTCGACGACGTGCCCCCGTTCGTCTGGCACGGTTCGATTCGCACGCCCGAGATCGCCGAGCAGGCCGCCTATTACGGCGATGGGTTCTTCGCGAACAACATCTTCTGGCCCTCCGAGCATTACCAGCGTCTGATCACGCTTTATCGCCAGCGGTTCGCCCACTACGGGCACGGCACGCCCGAGCAGGCGATCGTCGGGCTCGGCGGCCAGGTGTTCATGCGCTCGAACTCGCAGGATGCGGTCCGCGAATTCCGCCCCTACTTCGACAACGCGCCGGTCTACGGCCACGGCCCGTCGATGGAGGACTTCACCGACATGACGCCGCTGACAGTCGGCTCGCCCCAGCAGGTCATCGATCGCTACGCGGGCATGCGCGACATCTTCGGCGACTACCAGCGCCAGCTGTTCCTGATGGACCACGCCGGCCTGCCGCTGAAGACCGTGCTCGAGCAGCTCGACATCCTGGGCGGCGAGGTCGTACCGGTCCTCCGCAAGGAACTTGCGCAGAACCGCCCGGCTGATGTGCCCGATGCCCCGACGCACGCATCGCTCGTCGCGGAGAAGTACGGCGACCGGACACCGCAGGCCAAGGTGCCCAACGCGAACCGCGGCGACAATCTGACCGGCGGATCGCCCTACCGCGAGGTGGCCGTCGCGGCCGGATCCTCCTTCGGTGCCGCCGCGATGAGGAAGGACGCCTGAGATGGCCACGCGCCGCATCGCCGTCGTCTCGGCCGGTCTGTCCAACCCCTCCTCGACGCGCCTCCTCGCCGACCGCCTGGCGACCGCCACGGTCCGCCGGCTCGCCGAGCGCGACATCGACGCACAGGTCGACGTGTTCGAGCTGCGCGACTACGCCCACGACATCACGAACAACCTGCTGACCGGCTTCGCCCCGCCGGCGCTCGAGTCGATGATCAACACGGTCGTGTCGGCGGATGCCGTGATCGCCGTGACTCCGATCTTCTCGACGAGCTACTCCGGCCTGTTCAAGTCGTTCATCGACATCCTCGACCCGGACGCCCTGAACGGGAAGCCGGTGCTGATCGGCGCGAACGCCGGGACGGCCCGGCACTCGCTCGCGATCGACTACGCGATCCGGCCTCTGTTCACGTATCTGCACGCCGAGCCCGTCTCGACCGGGGTTTTCGCGGCATCCAGCGACTGGGGCGCCTCCGGCGATCAGGTCGCACCGCTTGGCGAGCGCGTCGAGCGCGGTGCCAGCGAACTGGCCGAGGCGATCGCGCGTCGGTCGCCGACCGTCGAGGCGGACCCCTTCGACCCTTCCAGCTACCTCGGGGAGGGACGCTCGTTCGGCCACCTGCTGGGCGGCCTCGCGGGGGAGTAGCCGACATCGCCGCCTGATAGCGTCGGGACCACGGAGTCGGTTCGGCCCCCGCTGAGGGAAGAAGACGATCATGGCTGCCTCCACACCCCTGGTGCTTGGCGTCGTCGGCGCCTCGCGCAAGCCGGACGAGCGGCGCGTGCCGCTCCACCCCGGCCACCTCGACCGGATCCCGCACGAGCTGCGTCCGAACGTGCTGCTGGAGACCGGATACGGCGAGAGATTCGGGGTTCCCGACGCGGACCTGCGGCCCCTGGTCGGCGGCATCCTGGACCGCGCCGAGCTGATCGCAGCCTCCGATGTGCTGCTCCTCCCGAAGCCGCAGCACGACGATCTTCGAGACATGCGCGACGGTCAGGTGCTCTGGGGCTGGCCGCATCTCGTGCAGGACGAGGTGATGACCCAGATCGCGCTCGACAAGCGGCTCACGACGATCGCCTTCGAGGCGATGAATCACTGGGGCAGCGACGGCACGTTCGGACTCCATGTCTTCCACCTGAACAACGAGATCGCCGGCTACTGCTCGGTGCTTCACGCCCTCCAGCTGTGCGGTTCCACGGGCGACTACGGGCGTCGACTCACCGCAGTCGTCATCGGCTTCGGGGCCACCGCGCGCGGCGCGGTCACGGCTCTGCGCGCGCACGGGGTGCACGACGTCCGCGTCCTGACGAACCGGCGCACGGCATCCGTGGCCGCCCCGATCCACGCCGCGCGGATGATCCAGTTCGACCATGACGACGGGCCGTATCTGAGCGAGGTCATCACCGACGACGGGCGCGTGCCGCTGGCCCCGTTCCTGGCCGAGAGCGACATCGTCGTCAACTGCACGCTGCAGGATCCGAACCGTCCGCTGCTGTATCTGAAGACGGCGGATCTCGCCGCCTTCCGGCCCGGGAGTCTCATCGTGGACGTCTCGTGCGACGAGGGGATGGCCTTCGAGTGGGCACGGCCCACGGGCTTCGCCGATCCGATGTTCACGGTCGGCGGCAGCATCAACTACTACGCCGTCGACCACAGCCCCTCCTATCTGTGGAATTCGGCGAGCTGGGAGATCAGCGAGGCGCTGCTCGGCTTCCTCCCGATCGTCATGGGCGGTCCGGAGGCGTGGGAGGGCAGCGACACCATCGCCCGCGCGATCGAGGTCAGCGACGGAGACGTGCGCAATCCCGCGATCCTCGAGTTCCAGAACCGGTCGGCCGAGAAGCCGTACCCGGTCCTGTCCGTCTAGAGGCGGATGTCGGCGGCCGACTCCAGCTCGGTCCACCGCCGGCCGAGGCCCGGCCCGGCCGGCATGACGTCAGCCGCCACCAGAGGTCCGAAATCGATCGCGGTCACGTCGGCGATGTCTGCGATGGGGGCCTGGAAGGTGCGGAACGCTCCCAGCGGGGCGATCGCCAAGGCGCTGTCGGCGAGTTCGATCAAGGCGGACTGGTCGAGGATGAACCCGGCGGCAGCCAGCACAGGATCACGTCCGGTGGTCTCAGCCCAGGCGGCGACCTTCCAGAAGCGCCGAGGGATGCGGATACCGCGGTACACCGGATCGTCCGGCCGGAACACCGGTCCGGTGAACACGGACACACGCTGGTCGGTCGCATCGGCGTAGCGGAGCACGTGATCCTCGAGGCCGACCCAGAGCTCCTTCGACTGATTGAAGACCGACGCCTGCGGGGCGGCGTTCGTGTACACGAAGGTCGCCTCCGTCGCCGCGCGGGCCTCGGCCGCCGACCCCCAGCCCGGGTCGCGGCGGCGCACCAGGTGGCCGCGATCGAGGTCGTTGTCGGCGTACAGCGCGGGGCCCGCCTGCTGGTCGGCCGGCACACGAGGGTCGAGGTCCCAGTCGCCCGTGCGGGGGAGATCCTGCAGAGTGCTGCCGTCGATGTTGACCGCCGTCACCGCCGCCAGGCGCCGTCGCGGGTCAAGCGTCACGGAGAAGCGCAGGTACGGCAGCGCCACGAGTCCACGGTCATCGAGGGGCCGCGGCATCCTCACCGGCACGGAGAGGAACTCCGTGTCGTATCCCGTCCCGTCCGCTGTCATCGCCGTCCCCCGGGTCACTGCTGCCAGCGGTACTCGGTCTCGGGGCGGCCGGGCGTGCCGTAGCGGGGCGAGCGGAGGACGCGTCCCTCTTCGGCGAGGTGCTCGAGGTAGCGGCGGGCAGCCACCCGAGACATGCCGAGCAGCGCGGCGGCCTCGGTGGCCGAGAGCGGGCCGTGCTCGCGCACGCCCGCCGTCACGCGTTCGAGCGTGTCGTACGACAGGCCCTTGGGCACCGCGGCCGGCGTGCTCGGCCGCAGTGCGCCCAGCATCGCGTCGATCTCCGCCTGGGTCGCCGGACCCGAGGCCTCCCGCGCGCGCTCGCGATACGCGCGGTACTGCTCGAGCCGCTCGCGGAACACAGCGAACGGGAAGGGCTTGATGAGGTATTGGGCCACGCCCAGAGCCACCATCTGCCGGACCACCTCGGCGTCGCGCACGCCGGTCACTGCGATCACGTCGACATCGGCCGCCCGCGCGCGGACGTGCCGCAGCACGTCCAGCCCGGTTCCGTCGGGCATCGTCATGTCCAGCAGCACCAGGTCGATGCCCTCCGCGGGAGGACGCTCGAGGATCGCCGACACGGCCGCACGTGCGCCCGTGCACTCCGCCACCACCCTGAAGCCGTCGAGCCGCTCCAAGTACGTCCTGTGCAGCTCCAGCGTGAGCGCGTCGTCGTCGACCAGGAGCACGGAGATCACGTTCGCCTCCCAGGCAGGACGACCTGGAACGTGGTCGGATCGGCGGAGAGGTCCACCGCACCGCCCGACGCCTCGACGATCGATCGCACGAGCGCAAGGCCGACCCCGCGTCCCTCGGCGCCCGCCGGCTTGGTCGAGAATCCGTGCTCGAAGACGCGTTCCCGCAGATCGGGGGGCACGCCGCGCCCCGAGTCGGAGACCGAGAGCGCCAGCGCTCCGCCGGGGGCGGGAGCGAAGACGACTCTCACCCAGCGCGGCTCGGCACCCGCCGCTGCGGCATCCAGCGCGTTGTCGATGAGGTTGCCGACGACCGACACGGCATCGACCGGCGTCAGGGCGCTGCGCGGAGCCGTGGGATCGATCTCGGCGTTCCAGTCGACTCCGCGCTCGCGGGCCTGCGCGGCCTTTCCCAGGAGCAGCGCCCCGACCGTCGGGTCGCCGTCTCGGCGGGCGGCGACCTGATCGACCAGAGCCTGGCTCTGGCGGGAGGTCTCCGTGAGGATGCCGATCGCCTCCTCGGTGCGGCCGAGCTCGAGCAGGGCGACAGCCGTGTGCATGCGGTTGCCGTGCTCGTGGGTCTGGGCCCTCAGGGCTTCCCCGAGAGTGCGCACGGACTCGTAGGACGAGACCGCATCCCGCACCGCGCTGGCCGGCAGGTCCCCGGCGATCCTGCGCGTGAACCGTCCGGCGAACCATGCGGCGGCGAGCCCGACTGCGGCCAGCGCCACGGCGATCGCGATCACGAACGGCACCTGCCGCAGCACGCCGCTCCCGACACTGCCGAGGGTGATCCCGGCCGAGACGAGCGCGACGACCTCGCCGTCGGCCGTCACGGGCACCACCGAGCGCAACGACGGTCCGAGCGTCCCGACGGCTTCCTCAGTCAGGGTCCTGCCTTCCAGGCTCGGTCCGATCGTCCCCAGGTATGGCTTGCCGATCTCGGCCGGATCGCGATGCGTCAGCCGGATGCCGTCGGTCGTCATGATCGTCACGAAGTCGATCGGGGTCTCTTCCATGATCCGCTCGGCGACCGGCTGCAGTTCCGCTGACGCCGACGCGTCCGACCCGCTCGTGACCGCCGCGGCCACTTCGGGCATCTCGGCGATCGTGCGGGCGACGGCGAGCGTCACCGCTTCGGCCTCGGCCCGCTCCGTCGCCTGCGCCTGGAAGGCCAGGAGGGTCACGAGCAGCGCGGTGATGACGACCACGGCGCCCAGGAAGGCGAGGAACACCCGCGACGCGGCGCTCGTGCCGGGTCTGGCAGCCATACGCCTCCTCGCGTTCCGATCCGTCACGACCAATACGACCACAACCGAGGGCTTGCGGCATCCGTCGCCGAGAGTACTCCCAGGACGGGATGCCGTATCGGCGGCCCGAGACAACGAAGTTCGATCCCCTACGGAGGCGAAGATGGCTCTTCAGATCCCCAATACGCAATCGTTCAAGCTCCCCGGCTACAACTGGCGACGAGGCAAGACAGCCTGGGACAAGCACACCTGGCTGTACATCTCGGTCATCATCGCGGTCGTGCTCGGCGCCACCATCGGGCTGGTCTGGCCCGAAGTGGGCGTCGCGCTCGAGCCGATCGGCAAGGGCTTCGTCTCGCTGATCAAGATGATGATCGCGCCGATCATCTTCTGCACGATCGTGGTCGGCGTCGGCTCGATCGCCAAGGCGGCGACGGTCGGCAAGATCGGCGGTCTCGCGCTGCTCTACTTCATGATCATGACGACCTTCGCGCTGGCGATCGGTCTGGTCGTGGGCAACCTCATCCACCCCGGCGAGGGCCTGAACATGACCGGTTCGACATACGACGCCGGCACGACGGAGGCGAAGACGACCCAGGAGTTCATCCTCGGCATCATCCCGACGACGTTCTTCTCCGCCTTCACCGGCGAGAGCGTCCTGCAGGTGCTGTTCATCGCCCTGCTCGTCGGATTCGCGCTGCAGCAGATGGGCTCGAAGGGCGAGCCGATCATGAACGCGGTCAAGCACCTGCAGGCGCTCGTGTTCCGCATCCTCGGGATGATCCTGTGGCTGGCCCCGCTTGGGGCATTCGGCGCGATCGCGGCCGTCGTCGGCAAGACCGGCTTCGCGGCGATCTTGAGCCTCGGCGTCCTGATGATCGCCTTCTACATCACCTGCGCGATCTTCATCGTCGGAATCCTCGGCACTCTGCTGTTCGCCGTCGCCCGCATCAACCTCTTCAGCCTCATGAAGTACCTGGCGCGCGAGTACCTGCTGATCGTGGGCACGTCGTCCTCGGAGTCCGCGCTGCCGCGCCTGATCGCGAAGATGGAGCACCTGGGCGTCGCAAAGCCCGTCGTGGGCATCACGGTCCCCACCGGCTACTCGTTCAACCTCGACGGCACGGCGATCTACTTGACCATGGCCTCGCTGTTCATCGCCGCGGGCATGGGCACGCCGATGTCGATCCCGCAGCAGATCGGACTCCTGCTGTTCATGGTAATCGCCTCCAAGGGTGCGGCGGGCGTCACCGGCGCCGGGCTCGCGACGCTGGCCGGCGGCCTGCAGGCCTACCGCCCCGACCTGGTCGACGGCGTCGGCGTGATCGTCGGCATCGACCGCTTCATGTCTGAAGGCCGCGCGATCACGAACTTCACCGGAAACGCGGTGGCCACCGTGCTGATCGGCACCTGGGTCAAGGAGTTCGACTCCGCACGAGCGCGCCAGGTCCTCCGCGGCGAGATCCCCTTCGACGAGACGACGCTGTCGGGCGACGACCACGACGGCATGTCCGACGCGAAGGATGCGGTCGGCACGCAGGGTCTGGAAGAGGCAGCAGTCGCCGAGGCCGAGGCGAAGGCGGAGCGGGCACGCGAGCGCGAGGTCGCGCTGCGCGGCTGACCCGCGGACACCACGAAGCCCGCCTGCGATCCGCAGGCGGGCTTCGTGCAGGTCGGACTACTGCGCGCCCTCGGGCGGCAGGTCGTCGGCCTCGACGTCGGCGCCCAGCGGCTCGGCATCCTCATCCGATCCGTCGAGATCCGGCAGATCGTCGGCGTCCTTCGAGATCTCGTGGAACGTGGGGTCGAAAACCATCTCTGCTCCTGTCAGCCGCTCTTGCGGCGGAACTCGCGCTTCGTCTGCACAGCTCCGTGTGTGCCGTGCACCGCGGAGTCGCCGTCCAGATGCGCCTCGCCGTCGCGGTGCTTCGCGTTCTTCTTGTCGAGCGCCTCCTTGAACTTGCGCTTCATCTCTGCTGCCTCGTCGGCCGGCTTTTCTTCGGTGCTCATGCTCCCCACCCTAGGCATCCGCTCGCCGCGCACGCCACCCTCGGCTCGCCTCGGACGAGGCCGATCCGCGTGAGGACAGCCCGCACTGGTAGGCTGGTTCGGGTTGCCTCCGGGCATCCGCTCAATTGAACACGAGCACTACGCCTGTTATGGGCACAGTGGAGCAGGCCGGCAGCAAGCTGGTCCCCTGTGGTGGGTTCCCCGTCGATCGTTCGCCGGGTGGTCTTCTACTGGTGACCAGCGCAGGTGAAGCGCGACGGACTGTCGCGCGCCGATAATCTGCCTGTTCCTGCTCCTTCGCATGGATCTCGCCCGTCACACGGACGCGCGAGACTAAACAAAGAAGGAGAGACCTCTTGGAAGGTCCAGAAATCACCGCCGCAGAAGCCGTTCTCGACAACGGCCGCTTCGGCACCCGCACCGTCCGCTTCGAAACCGGACGCCTCGCCCAGCAGGCGCAGGGCGCCGTCGCCGCCTACCTAGACGAGGAGACGATGCTCCTGTCGGCCACCAGCGCCGGCAAGCACCCTCGCGAAGGCTTCGACTTCTTCCCGCTGACCGTCGACGTCGAAGAGCGCTCGTACGCCGCAGGCAAGATCCCCGGCTCGTTCTTCCGCCGTGAGGGCCGCCCCTCCACCGAGGCGATCCTGGTCTGCCGTCTGATCGACCGCCCGCTGCGCCCGTCGTTCGTCGACGGACTGCGCAACGAGGTCCAGATCGTCGTCACCGTCCTCTCGATCGCTCCCGGCGAGTTCTACGACGCGCTCGCGATCAACGCCGCGTCGCTGTCCACCCAGATCTCCGGTCTGCCGTTCTCGGGTCCGATCGCCGGGGTTCGCCTCGCGCTCATCCCCGGTCACGGTGACAACGCCGACCAGTGGATCGCGTTCCCGACCGTCACCCAGCTCGAGGAGGCCGTGTTCGACCTCATCGTCGCCGGTCGTGTCATCACCGATGCCGAGGGCAACGACGATGTCGCGATCATGATGGTCGAGGCTGAGGCCACCGAGGGCTCCTGGAACCTGATCAAGGGCGGCGCCGTCAAGCCGAACGAGCAGGTCGTCGCCGAGGGCCTCGAGGCCTCGAAGCCGTTCCTGAAGCAGCTCGTCGCTGCGCAGAACAAGGTCGCCAAGATCGCCGCGAAGGAGATCAAGGAGTTCCCCGTCTTCCTGCCGTACAGCCAGGAGACCTACGACTTCGTCGCGCACCGCGCGTACGACCGCCTCGTGTCGATCTACCAGATCGCCGACAAGGTCGAGCGCCAGAACGCGGACGACGCGCTCAAAGACGAGGTCAAGGGCCAGCTGCTCGAGGCCGTCGAGTCCGGCGAGCTGCAGGCCGTCGCCACGCTCGAGTTCTCGGCCGCCTACAAGTCGGTCACGAAGACGATCGTGCGCGGCCGGATCCTCGCCGAGGGCGTCCGCATCGACGGGCGCGGCCTGGCCGACATCCGTCCGCTCGACGCCGAAGTGCAGGTCATCCCGCGTGTCCACGGCTCGGCGATCTTCCAGCGCGGCGAGACCCAGATCCTGGGTGTCACCACTCTGAACATGCTCAAGATGGAGCAGCAGATCGACTCGCTGTCGCCGGTGACGCACAAGCGCTACATGCACCACTACAACTTCCCGCCGTACTCGACCGGTGAGACCGGCCGTGTGGGCAGCCCCAAGCGTCGCGAGATCGGGCACGGCTTCCTCGCCGAGCGCGCCCTCGTGCCGGTGCTGCCCAGCCGCGAGGAGTTCCCGTACGCGATCCGCCAGGTGTCCGAGGCTCTCGGCTCCAACGGCTCGACGTCGATGGGCTCGGTGTGCGCCTCGACCCTGTCGCTGCTCAACGCAGGCGTGCCGCTGCGTGCGGCCGTCGCGGGCATCGCGATGGGCCTGGTCTCCGACCAGGTCGACGGTCAGACGCGCTACGCCGCGCTGACCGACATCCTCGGTGCAGAAGACGCACTCGGTGACATGGACTTCAAGGTCGCCGGCACGTCCGAGTTCGTCACCGCGATCCAGCTCGACACGAAGCTCGACGGCATCCCGTCGTCGGTGCTCACCGCCGCGCTGCAGCAGGCCCGTGAGGCGCGTCTGACGATCCTCGGCGTGCTGAACGCCGCGATCGACGGACCCGACGAGATGGCGCCGACCGCCCCGCGCGTGATCAGCGTGCAGATCCCGGTCGACAAGATCGGCGAGCTCATCGGCCCCAAGGGCAAGACGATCAACGCGATCCAGGACGAGACCGGCGCCCAGATCTCCATCGAGGAGGACGGCACCGTCTACATCGGGGCGACGGACGGCCCGTCGGCCGAGGCCGCGCGCGCGCAGGTCAACGCGATCGCGAACCCGACCAACCCCGAGGTCGGGGAGCAGTTCCTCGGCACCGTCGTCAAGCTCGCGACGTTCGGCGCGTTCATCTCGCTCCTGCCCGGCAAGGACGGACTGCTGCACGTCAGCGAGGTCCGCAAGCTCGCCGGCGGCAAGCGCGTCGAGAACGTCGAAGACGTCCTGAACGTCGGCCAGAAGATCCTCGTGAAGATCACGAAGATCGACGACCGCGGCAAGCTGTCGCTCGAGCCCGTGCTCGAGGAGACCGCCGACGAGGCGGCCCTCGTCTCGGCCGGCACCCCGGAGGGTGCGCAGGCCTGAGCTGACCGAACACGCGGATGCCCGCTTCCTCCTTCCGGAGGGGGCGGGCATCCGTTTCGACTGATCTGTCCCCCGAACGGGGGACAGGACGGGCATCATAGCGCCCTTTGTGACCCAAGCGTTATCCAATATTTACCGACAGGTCGCCGGAATGACCGGCTTCGGACGATCCACGGCCTAACCTCGTATCAAGCGCCGGGGGGCGCGAACTTCGCAGTCACGGAGGCTTCGTCCCGGAGTCGACGTGAGGGGGTGGGACATGGCTGTATTCGGCGTTGGCTCGGCGGTCTCTTCGGAGAGCACGCCGCTCGTCTCCGCGCCCGGTGCGGTGCACCCGTCCGCCCCGATCCCCGTTCAGGGACCGCCCGTCGGCCATGGCGTCCGCGTCGCCCTCGGCGAGTCCGGCGCAGAGATCTTCCCGCTCATCCTCGGCGGCGCCGAATTCGGCTGGAACGTAGACCTGGAATCCAGCCACGAGATCATGGACGCGTATGTCGAGCTCGGCGGCAACGCCCTGCACACCGCCGACAGCTTCTCGGGCGGCCGCAGCGAGCACATCATCGGGCAGTGGCTGCACTCGCGGGGCCTGCGCGACGAGATCACGCTGGCGGTCCGCGTCGGCGGGCACCCCGACAACCCGGGTCTCGGCCCGGTCAACCTCGTGCGCGCGGTGGAGGCATCGCTCACGCGACTGCGCACGGATCGCATCGACGTGCTCTACCTCGACGCCGCGACCGGCGGCACCGATCTCGAGGAGACCCTGGCGACGGCCGAGTGGCTCGTCGAATCCGGCAAGGCCCGCGCGCTCGGCGCGGCGGGCTTCACGGCCGCCCAGCTCGTCGAGGCGCGCATCTACGTCTCCGCCGGCTACCCGCGCATCAGTGTGCTCGACGTCCCCTTCAACGTGCTGCGCCGTCACGAATTCGATGCCGACCTCCGACTCGTCGCCGGCGCTCAGGGAATGGCCGTCACTCCCTCGCATGCACTCGAGCACGGCTTCCTGGCGGGGCGGCAGCGCACCCGACTGCGCGGCGGCCTCTCGGTGCGCGGCGCGCAGATCGCCGCCAACATCAACCGCCGCGGCAGCCGCACGCTCCGGGCACTCGACGCGGTGGGCAAGGATCTCGGCGTGCCCGATGCCGCGGTGGCGGTTGCGTGGCTGCTCGCGCAGAAGCTCGTCACGGCTCCGATCGTGAACGCATACGCGGCGCAGCACGTCGACGAGCTCGTGCAGGGCGTGGGGGTGCCGCTCAGCCGCAGTCAGCTGACCGACATCGCCCGCGCCTCCGAGTAGCCCGGCACGGGGCGCCCGCCCGTCCGTTGTGCGGGGGGTGTCCTAGGCTGGGAGGGCCTTCCAGGTGCCGAATCCTCGACGAAGTGAGCTGGTGTGACGCACTACATCTATCTCGTGCGGCACGGTGAGCACCAGGACGCCGAGCACGGCCTGATCGATGGTCCGCTGTCTCCGCGCGGTCGACGTCAGGCCGCGCTCCTGGCCGATCGGCTGTCGGGAGTGCCGTTCGACGCCGTGTGGCATTCGCCGCTCGAGCGCGCCAGCCAGACTGCCCGGGCGGTCGCCGAGCGGATGCCGTCCCTGTCGCCGCAGCCGTCCGCCCTGCTGTTCGACTGCGTTCCCAGCGGTATGACGCCCTTGACGCCCGCGGCGTTCGAGCCCTTCTTCGGCGGCGTCACGGAGGCCGAGGTCGAGGCGGGCAGTGCCCAGATGGCCGATGCGGCCAGCGAGTACCTCGTCCGCAAGAGCGGCGAGGTGCACGAGCTTCTGATCACCCACAACTTCGTCATCGGATGGATCGTCCGCGAAGTGCTGCAGGCGCCCGAATGGCGGTGGATGACCCTCAATCAGGCCCATTGCGGATTGACGGTGATCGCCCAGAAGCAGGGCCGCCCCTGGACGCTGCTCTCGCACAACGACCTCGCGCACCTGCCGGTCGAGCTGCGCACGGGTCTTCCCGAGGTGTACCCGGTCTAGTCGCCCGCGCGGAGCGGCTTCCCGTACCAGCGCGTCGCGTTCGGGTTGTCGTTGTACGGATCGATCGCCTCGAATCCGGATGCCGCGTACAGCGCGCCCGCCGCCTCGAGTGTGTGATGCGTGTCCAGGACCAGCTCGCTCGCGCCGAACGCGAGGGCGCGCCGCTCGAGGTCGTCCATGAGCAGACGCCCCCATCGCCGGCCGCGGGTCTCGGGCCGGAGGTACAGGTGCTTCACCTCGTAGCGCGGCCCCTGGGGACCGTCGTCGATGCGACGGATGCCGCCGCACCCGACCGGATCGCCTTCGTCGTCCCGAACGAGCACGAAGACGCCGGCCGGCGGCTCGAAGACGGAGGGCGCGGGAAACACGGTCGTGTACGAGTGACCGGGGAAGTTGGCGGCGCGCATCGCGAAGTAGTCCGTAAGGAGCTCGTGGCCCTCGGGGGAGTCGACCGGGACCGGGGAGATCGTGGGCATGCGCACGAGCGTAGCCGTCCCGCGGGCGGTCGGAGCCGGGCTCGCGGTCGCCGCACCTACGATGGAGCAATGACGACGCGCGTGGCCATTGTCGGCGGCACAGGCAAGCTGGGCGGCATCATCCGTGACGTGGTGAGGGACGAGCCCGGCTTCGAGATCGTCGCGACGCTGTCGTCGCGGTCCGAGCTGTCCGAGCTCGACGGCGCGGATCTCGTGGTCGACGCGTCCACGCCCGCCGTGTCGATCGACGTCGTGCGCGCCGCGGTCGAACGCGGGATCAATGTGCTCGTGGGCACGTCGGGCTGGTCGGCCGAGCGCATCGCGCTGGTTCGGCCCCTCGTGGATGCCGCCGGAACCGGCGCGGTCTTCATCCCGAACTTCTCGCTCGGCTCCGTTCTCGGCTCGGCCCTGGCCGCCGCAGCCGCCCCGTTCTTCCCCTCGATCGAGATCATCGAGGCGCACCGCGAGACGAAAGTCGATTCGCCCAGCGGCACCGCGGTGCGCACCGCCGAGCTCATCGCGGCCGCCCGGGCCGAGGTGGGCCCGGTCGAGTCGCCCCACGTCGACCAGCGCGCGCGCGGCCAGCAGGTCGCGAGCGTGCCGATCCATTCGCTGCGTCGGCCGGGTGTCGTCGCGCGGCAGGAGGTCGTCCTGTCGGGCCCGGGCGAGTCGCTGACGCTCACCCATGACACCGTCGAGCCCGCGCTCGCCTACGCCCCCGGCATCCGGGTCGCCCTGGCCGCCGCACGGGATGCGCGGGGAGTGGTGGTCGGCCTCGACAGCTTCCTCGACATCGGCATCCGCGTGCCCCGCCCGGCGCCCGAGCGCCTCATGGAGGAGGGCGGCGTGCCCGGACAGGTCGCGCGCGCGACCGGCGCATGAGCGCACGCGTCGGCGTCGCCGTCATGGCGGTGCTGCTCGCGCTCTACATCGTGCTCGTCGCGCAGCGGGCCTGGCTGCTGCTGACGAGCGGCCAGCCGGTCGCGATCGCGATGGGCGTCGGGCTCGTGGTGCTGCCGATCCTCGCGGCGTGGGTCCTCGGTCGCGAGCTGTGGTTCGGTGTGCGGGCGCAGGGGCTCGGGCGCCGGCTCGAGAGCGAGGGCGGCCTTCCGGACGAGGCGGTGGCGGTACGCCCCAGCGGCCGTGTTCTGCGGGAGGACGCGGATGCGGTGTTCCCGGCGTACCGCGCGGACGTCGAAGCGCGCCCGGACGATTGGCGGTCCTGGTATCGGCTCGGGCTCGCATACGACGCGGCGGGAGACCGGCGGCGCGCACGGGCGGCGGTGCGTCAGGCCATCCGGCTCGAGACGCAGGAGCGCCGCGGTTAGTCGCCGGGCGCCGGGACGGCGGCATCCACCGCCTGTTCCACCGTCGTGTGAGTGAACGTGAATCCGGATGACTCGAGAACCCTCGGCCGGACCGCCGCATCCGTCGTCAGCAGCCCCTCCGTCGCGTCGACACCCAGGACGAGCTTCAGAGCCCACTCCGGGGCGCGCACCAGGAACGGGCGGTTCATCCGCACGGCGAGAGCGAACCCCAGATCGTTGGCGCTGGCAATCGTCGGACCGACGAGATTGACGGGTCCCACGATGTCGGAATCGATGATGTGGCGGATGGCGCGCACCTCGTCGTCGAGCGAGATCCACGGCCACTTCTGCGTCCCGCGCGCGATCGGTCCGCCCACTCCGAACCGCGTCAGCAGCACGAGGGGCCTCAGAACCCCTCTCGGGTGCACGATCGGAGCGGTCCTCAGCACGGCCACCCGTGCCTGATCGCCCGCTGCGAAGGCGGCCGCCTCCCACTCGCCGCACAGGTCGGCGAGGAACGTCTCACCGCGGGGGGACGATTCGTCGAGGACGGCACCGGGCGCCGATCCGTAGTAGCCGACCGCGGATGCGGACACGAAAGGTGGAGCGCCGGCGCCGAGTTCGCGCATGGCGCGCGCCAGCGCCCGGGTCGGTGTGATGCGAGACCACAGCAGGGTGTTCTTGTAGTGCCGAGTCCACGGAAAACGCCCGATCGACGCACCGTTGAGACCGACGACCGCATCCGCCCCCTCGATCACGGCAGGATCGAGCGGTCTGCCGTCTGTGAGCCACTCGACCTCGTCAGCGGTCTGAGCCGGCCGGCGGACGAGCGTGGTGACCGCGATTCCGTCCGCCCGCAGGCTGTCCACGAGGGCGGAGCCGACGAGGCCCGAGGCACCGTGGACGACGACCCTGCGGCCGCCGCCAGGGTCAGGCAAGCGTGGCCTCGAGCGTGATCTCTATGCCGGCGAGGGCCTGCGAGACCGGACAGTTCGCCTTCGCGTCGGCGGCGATGCGGTCGAAGTCCTCGCGCTCGAGTCCGGGCACCACCGCGTTGACGTTCAGGTGGCTCCCGGTGATCCCGGTGCCGGGCTTGAATGTGACGGATGCCGTCGTCTCGACCGACTCGGGCGGAGTGCCGTTCTCGGCCAGGGCCAGGGAGAAAGCCATGTTGAAGCACGAGGAGTGCGCCGCCGCGATGAGTTCTTCCGGCGTGGTGACGGACGTCGAGCCCTCGCTGCGCGCCTTCCAGTTCACGTCGAACGTTCCGCTGCCCGACGATTGCAGGGTGACGTTCCCGGAGCCGTCGATAAGACCGCCCTTCCAGTTGGCCGTGGCTTCGCTCGTGGCGGTCATCAATACCTCCTGGTCGTCGTGCACCCGCGCGCCGGGCGCCTCGCGGTCAGCCTAATCGCGACGCCGGCGGCGCGCGACGAAATCGGGAAGGTTCGCGGGTCTCAGGCGGCCGCGGGTCGCTCTCGTCCGACGATCCCGGCGCGCTGGAGCAGCAGATAGAGCTGGCACCCCAGGCACAGCCCGAAGACGGCGTTGAGGAAGGCGGCCACGAACGCCGCCGCGGCCGCTATCGGCAGCGCCCAGGGCACGCCGATCAGGTGCAGGACGAGACCGATGATCGCGACGAAGAGGCCGACTCCCTGAGCGAAGCGCGGCGGGCGTGGATCTTCGAACTCGGTGGCCGGGCGGAGACGCGGCTGGACGAAAGCTCGGTACAGGGCGCCCCAGGGCGCCGTGCGTGGCGACAGGACGCCCCACAGGAACAGGAGTGCGATGGCCAAGAGCAGCAGGAACGCCGGCTCGCCGGCACGATCGGCGACAGTCGCGCCCATCGGGGTGGTCAGGCCGAGGAACACGTCGACCAGCAGCAGGACTGCGGTGATGCCGGCGGCGAACCGCGGTCCGCGCGGGTCGATGCCGCGCGGCCGGCGAGCGGCATCTGTTCCGTCAGACACGGGCCGTCTCGGTCGTGAGGCGATTGAGCTCGAGTTCCAGGACGTCCCTGGTGGGGACGCCGCCGAAGCGGGTCTGCACGATTCCGTCGCCATCGAGGAGGAGCGTCGTCGGTGTCTGCAGGATGTGGAAGTGCTTGGCGATGTCGGGCCGGTGGGTCACGTCGATATTGAGGTGTGCGACCCCGTCGCGCCCTTCTGCGACGGCCGCCAGCGTGCGGTGGACGCCGGGGCAGCGGGAGCACAGCTCGGTGCTGAACTGCAGGAGCGTGGCCGTCTCGCCGAGCGAGTCGGCGCCGAGCCGGCCGGGCTGGATCACCTCGTGCGGGATGTGGCGGCGCGGGCGGCCCTGGCGCCACTGCACGAAGGCGCCGAGCGCGACGGTGGCCGCCAGCAGGAGGGCGAGGCCGATGAGGGCGTTGACGATGGTCACAGCATCCCAGGCTAACTGCTTGCTGCTGAATGAACGGTGATGTGGCGATTATGACGCGCTGCGCGTAATCCCGCCCCTCGCCCGTGGGTCTCCACCCGGGCGACGGAGGGGAGGGATACCATCGAGTCGATGTCCGAGACGATCCCGACGCCCTACGAAGACCTGCTCCGCGACGTGCTCGAGCACGGGACCGTCAAGACCGATCGCACCGGCACCGGCACCCGCAGCGTGTTCGGCCGGCAGCTGCGTTTCGATCTGTCGCAGGGCTTCCCGCTCGTGACGACGAAACGCGTGCACATGAAGTCGATCGCGTACGAGCTGCTGTGGTTCCTGCGCGGCGAGTCGAACGTCTCCTGGCTGCAGGAGAACGGCGTGACGATCTGGGACGAATGGGCTGATGCGGACGGCGAGCTGGGGCCGGTCTACGGCGTGCAGTGGCGGTCGTGGCCCACGCCGTCGGGCGAGACGATCGACCAGATCGCCGGAGTGATCGACCAGATCCGCCGCAACCCCGACTCGCGGCGGCTCATCGTCTCGGCCTGGAATCCCGCCGACATCCCCGAAATGGCCCTCGCCCCCTGCCACGCGCTGTTCCAGTTCTACGTGGCCGATGGGCGCCTGTCGTGTCAGCTCTATCAGCGCAGCGCCGATCTCTTCCTCGGCGTGCCCTTCAACATCGCCTCCTATGCGCTGCTGACGCACATGGTGGCTCAGCAGACCGGTCTGGACGTGGGCGACTTCGTCTGGACCGGTGGCGACTGCCACATCTACGACAACCATCTCGAGCAGGTGCGGCTGCAGCTGGAGCGCGAACCCTTCGCCGCGCCGAACCTCCGCATCACCCGTACGCCGGACTCGATCTTCGACTACGAGTACGACGACTTCGTGGTCGAGGGCTACCAGCACCACCCCGCGATCCGCGGCGCCGTCGCGGTATGACGGATGCTCCGCAGATCGGTCTGATCTGGGCACAGGCCGAGGGCGGCGTCATCGGGCGCGACGGCGGGATGCCGTGGCACGTGACCGAAGACCTCGCCCACTTCAAGGAGATCACCCTCGGCTCGCCGGTCGTGATGGGCCGGGCGACGTGGGATTCGCTCGATCCCCGCTGGCGACCCCTGCCCGGTCGGCGCAATATCGTCATCACCCGGCAGCAGGGCTGGGCCGAACGGGGAGCGGAGCGGGCCGGGTCGGTCGACGAGGCGCTTCGGCTCGCGGCCGACGACGAGCCGGAGTGGATCTGGGTCATCGGCGGCGGCACGATCTTCGCCCACACCGTGCAGCGCGCCGACCGCCTGGAGGTGACCGAGCTCGTGCACCCCCAGGGCTTCGCGCCGCTCGAGGGGGATGTGCGGGCGCCGAGGATCGACTCCTCGGCGTATGTCGTCGCGGATGCCGATCCGCCGGTCGGTGCGCGCACCTCGCGCAGCGGCATCCGCTATCGATTCGTCCGGTACGAGCGCGCAGCGTCCGAATAGGCTCGGCGGCATGCCCCCCACAGCGCTGATCACCGGTGCGAGTTCGGGGTTGGGGGCGGAGTACGCGCGTCAGCTCGCCGCGCGTGGCGCGCGCCTCGTGCTCGTCTCGAACGAGGAGGAGGAGCTCACCGAGCTGGCCGATGCGGTCATCTCCGGGTTCGGCGTGGCGGTGGAGGTGCTGGTGGCCGATCTGCTGGACGAACCTCAGCTCGCGGCCGTGGTGACGCGGCTGACCGATCCCGATCGACCGGTCGACACGCTGCTCAACTGCGCCGGATTCGGGCTGCACCTGCGCTTCGAACGCAACGAGATCGACGACGAGGTCGGGCATCTCCGGCTTCTCGTGGAGGTGCCGATGCGCCTGGCCCACGCCGCTCTGCAGCCGATGCTCGAGCGGGGGAGCGGCCGGATCGTGAACATCGCGTCCGTTGCGGGATTCGTCCCGTTCTCCACGTACGGCGCCTGCAAGCGGTGGCTCATCGACTTCAGCGGGTGGGCGAACGACCGATATGGCAGCCGAGGCGTGACGGTGACCGCGGTGTGTCCCGGTTTCACGCGCACCCGGTTCCACGAGCGGATGGGGCTGGCCACCCGCGAGATGGGGCTGCCGTCGTGGATGTGGCTCGACGCGCGCGATGTCGTGTCGGCGTCGCTCCGCGACATCGCGCGCGGCCGGTCGCTGTCGGTTCCGACGCTGCGCTACAAGCTGGCGGTCCTGCTGGGCCGCGTGCTGCCGGCCGGTCTCACCGGCCGGATCACCGGTGGGCGTCACTAGGCTCGTGCGCATGGCCCGAACAGCACTGATCACCGGCGCGAGCTCGGGTCTGGGTGCCGAGTACGCCCGGCAGCTCGCCGCCCGCGGCACCCACCTCGTGCTCGTGGCGCGCGACCGCCAGGCGATGGACGACCTGGCCCGCGCACTCACCGCGGAGCACGGCGTCGCCGTCGACGTGCTCGTCGCCGATCTGCTCGACGCGCAGCAGCTCTCGCGGGTGGCGGAGCGGCTGGCCGACCCGCAGCATCCGGTCGACATGCTCGTGAACAACGCCGGCTTCGGGCTGCCCCTGGCATTCGAGCGCAACGACATCGAGGACGAGGTCCGGCATCTCCGCCTCCACGTCGAGGTGCCGATGCGACTCACGCACGCCGCGCTGGGTGCGATGCTGCAGCGGGGGAGCGGACGCATCGTGAACATCGCCTCGGTGGCGGGCTTCATCCCGCGCTCGACCTACGGGGCGTGCAAGGGCTGGCTCATCAGCTTCAGCCGCTGGGCGCACGGCCGGTACGCGAGCCGTGGCGTGACCGTCACGGCGGTGTGCCCCGGCTTCACGCAGACGAATTTCCACGAGCGCATCGGATTGCCGCCCGGCCAGGAGGGCGTCGCCCCCTGGATGTGGCTGGATGCCCGAGACGTGGTCGCCGAGTCGCTGCGCGACGTCGCCCGCGGCAAGGCGGTCTCGGTGCCGTCGCTGCGGTACAAGGCGATCCTCGCGCTCACGCGTCTGGTGCCGGCCGGCCTGGTCTCGAGGGCGGCCGAGCGCGGGCGCTGATCTAACCGGCCCCGGCGCGACAGCCGTCCGCGGATGACCGCCCCGCACCGAGCCGATAGCCTGAGGCAATGACGCACACCGGCAATCCCTTCGGTCAGGTGCTCGTCGCGCTGGTCACTCCGATGACGGCCGACGGCGAGGTCGACTGGCCGGCCGTCGAGAAGCACATGGACGACGTGATCGGCGCTGGTGCCGACGGCATCGTCGTCACCGGCACCACGGGTGAGACGAGCACGCTGACGGACGCCGAGAAGATCCGTCTGGTCCAGGTCGGCAAGGATGTCGCCGCCGGCCGCGCCAAAATCATCACCGGCGGCGGTTCCAACGAGACCGCGCATGCGATCGAGCTCTACAAGGAGAGCGAGAAGGCCGGCGCGGACGGGATCATGATCGTCACGCCGTACTACAACAAGCCCACTCAGGCGGGCGTCCTCACGCACTTCCGGCTCGTCGCGGATGCGACCGATCTGCCGGTGATCCTCTACGACATCCCCGGCCGCACCGGTGTGCCGATCACCTACGAGACGATCATCCGGATCGCCAAGCACCCCAACGTCCTGGCCATCAAAGACGCCAAGGGCGACTTCAGCGAAGTCAGCCGCGTGCTGAACCAGACCGACCTGATGTACTTCTCCGGCGACGACGCGAACGTGCTGCCGCACCTTTCGATCGGCGCGACCGGCCTCATCGGCGTGACGGCGAACATCGCCGCGCAGCCCTATCGGGTGATCGTGGATGCCGTGAACCGCGGCGACCTGATCGCCGCGACCGCGGCGCACAAGCAGGTCGAGCCGCTCGTGCGGGCGGTCATGACCCACGTGCCCGGCACGGTCTCGGCGAAATACATCCTGCACGGTCTCGGCCGGATCGGCAGTCCGCGGGTGCGACTGCCGCTGGTGGGCCCGGAGGAGTGGGAAGCTGCGAAGATCGAGGACGAGCTCGCCCTCGTGCGGGACGTCCCCGGCGCCGACTTCTCCAACTTCCGCCCCGACCGCAACGCCGCTGCGGGCGGCGCCCTGCCGAAGGTCTCCGGAACCACAAGATGATGCGACGCTTCCCCCGCTGAGCGGGGCGCGCGCGAAAGCGGATGCCGCGGCATCCCGAGGAAGGTGTCTGATGCCCAGCACCGTTTACGACCCGCCCGTTCTCGAGGCGGGGACCCTCCGAGTCACGCCCCTCGGCGGCCTCGGCGAGGTCGGCCGCAACATGACAGTTTTCGAATACGGCGGGAAACTGCTGATCGTCGACTGCGGCGTGCTGTTCCCCGAGGAGCATCAGCCCGGGGTCGACCTGATCCTTCCCGATTTCGAGCCCATCAAGGACCGGCTCGACGACGTGGTCGGCATCGTGCTCACGCACGGCCATGAGGACCACATCGGCGCCGTTCCCTACCTGCTCAAGCTGAAGCAGGACATCCCCCTCATCGGATCGGGACTGACGCTCGCCCTGATCGAGGCGAAGCTCAAAGAGCACCGCATCAAGGCCTACACGCTGACGGTCACCGAGGGTCAGCACGAGCGGATCGGCCCGTTCGACCTCGAGTTCATCGCGGTCAACCACTCGATCCCCGACGCGCTCGCCGTCGCGATCCGCACTCCTGCCGGTCTCGTGCTGGCGACCGGCGACTTCAAGATGGACCAGCTGCCGCTCGACGGCCGGCTCACCGACCTGCGCTCGTTCGCGCGGCTCGGCGAGGAGGGCGTCGACCTGTTCCTGGTCGACTCGACCAACGCCGACGTCCCAGGGTTCACCCCCCTCGAACGCAGCATCGGCCCGGTGCTGGACCAGGTGATAGGCAAGGCGCCGCGCCGCGTGATCGTGGCGAGCTTCTCCAGCCACGTCCATCGCGTGCAGCAGGTGCTGGATGCCGCGGCCGCTCACGGCCGGCGCGTGGCACTGCTCGGCCGCAGCATGGTGCGCAACATGGGGATCGCCGAGGACCTCGGCTATCTGCACGTCCCCGAGGGCGTCTTCATCGACTACAAGAAGGCGCGGGACCTGCCCGACGACAGGATCGTCTACATGTCCACGGGTTCTCAGGGCGAGCCGATGGCCGTCCTCAGCCGGATGGCGAACAACGACCACGAGATCGAGCCGGGCGCCGGCGACACCGTGATCCTCGCCTCCAGCCTCATCCCGGGCAACGAGAACGCCGTCTACCGCGTGATCGACGGGCTGACCAAGCTGGGTGCGAACGTCGTGCACAAGGGCAACGCCAAGGTGCACGTCTCGGGGCACGCCGCGGCGGGCGAGCTGCTCTACTGCTACAACATCCTCAAGCCGAAGAACGTGCTGCCGGTGCACGGCGAGTACCGCCACCTGATGGCCAACTCCCGGCTCGCGCAGGACACCGGCATCCCGCCGGAGAGGACCATCCTCGGCGAGAACGGCACCGTGATCGACCTGAGGGACGGCGTCGCGAGCGTCGTCGGGCAGCTCGACCTCGGCTTCGTCTACGTCGACGGCTCGACGGTCGGCGAGATCACGGAGGCCGACCTGAAGGACCGCAGGATCCTCGGCGAGGAGGGCTTCATCTCCGTGATCGTGGTCGTGGATGCCGCCACCGGGCGGATCATCACCGGCCCGGAGATCCATGCCCGCGGCTTCGCAGAGGACGACACGGTGTTCGACAGCGTCAAGCCCAAGATCGCCGCCGCGCTCGCCGAGGCAGCGCAGTCCGGCGTCCGCGATTCGCACGCTCTGTCGCAGGTGGTCCGCCGGGTCATCGGCCGCTGGGTCAACCAGCAGCTGCGCCGCCGGCCGATGATCATCCCGCTGGTCATCGAGGCGTAGCGGACGCCCGGTAAAATCGGGCGATGGCATCCTTCAGCGTGCGGCCGGCCGGCCAAGCCGACGGCGCGTTCCTCGGCGACATGGTCGTCGAGGCGGCCAATTGGCGGCCGGGAGAAGCGCTGCCCAAGCACCAGGTGCTCACCGCGCCCGAGCACAGCCGCTACGTCTCGGGGTGGAAGCGACCCACCGACACCGGCTTCGTCGCGGTGGAGGAGACCGGCAGCCCGATCGGCGCCGCGTGGTACCGCCTGATGCCTCGCAGCGATCCCGGCTTCGGATACCTGGGGCCTCGCGTACCCGAGCTGATCATCGGAGTGCGCCCGATCTGGCGCGCGCACGGCGTCGGCAGGGCGCTCCTGCAGGCGCTCACCGCCCAGGCTCGCGCCGACGGTTACGCACGGATCAGCCTCAGCGTGGAACGCGGCAATTTCGCCGTTTCGCTGTACCGCAGCGAGGGCTTCGCGGTCACCCAGAGCGGCATCGGTCGCGACACGATGGTCAAACGTCTCCAGTAGCCCCCTCATGGAGGCCGCTGCCGCGTCGTTGCGGGCGATTCACACCCTGCCGCCGTAGCGTGGGGGAATGGCCAGGAGCTCAAGCCCGACCAGCAATGGTCGCGCGCCCGCGAACGCGTCGTCATCGCGCACGTCGTCGCGCGGCAGCAAGCCCGCTCCTGCGCCCAAGCGCTACGTCGGCGAGACCGACAAGCCGCCGCTGATCGTCCGTGCCTGGATGGGGCTCGCGCACGGCACCGGAGGGCTGTTCCGCGCCTTCGGCCCCGAGACGCTCGAGAAGGATCAGCGCCGGGACGGGCTGCCGTTCCTTCTCGTGCTGCTGGCGATCGCCGGCGCGGTCAACGAGTGGTTCTTCATCGGAAACGAGATCGCGCAGAACATCAGCGCGTACACGGCCGGCGGACTCGTCGGCCGGGTCGCCTTCGTCCTGCCCGTGCTGCTGCTCCTGCTGGCCGGCTGGCTCTTCCGGCATCCCGCATCCGTCCACGACAACGGCCGCATCGGCATCGGATTCACGCTGTTCATCCTCTCCATCGCGGGGTTCTGCCACATCGGCGGCGGTCGTCCTCAGCCGCGGGATGGCCTGCCCGCTCTGAGCGAGGCCGGCGGCGTCTTCGGCTGGATGCTGGCTGAGCCCCTCGCGCTGCTGCTCACCGACATCGGCGCGGGGATCGTGCTCGGCGTGCTCACCGCGCTCAGCATCCTGATCCTCACCAAGACACCGCCCAACCGCATCGGACGCCGCCTCGGTGACCTGTACGCCTGGATGTTCGACGCGGAGCGCCCGCAGCCGCGCGAGAAGGCCGTTCCGGGCGAGGACGACGACACGTCCGACGACGATCCCTCGCTGCCGTGGTGGCGTCGCAACAAGACCGGGCGCGAGAAGGACGCCGACGGCGGCATCGGGTCGCAGGACCTCACCCAGCTGCTGCCGCCCGGAGCGGTGCAGGGAGGGTTCGAGCAGGCCGCGGTCACTCTTCCGCCGCCGCCCCCCTCCGAAGCGCTGACCGAGGTCATCGATCCGCTCGTGCTCGCCGGTGGCGCTCGCGCGGCGACGAAGTCCGAGACCGGCATCCGCGACGACGGATCGGGCACGCCGGGCGAGGACGGGGTCCTGCCGGGGCTCTCGGGCCTGGGCGGCGACGGTCCGCGTCACGCCCCGGTCGCGCCGTACCGGCTGCCCTCGGTCAACTCGCTCGCGGCGGGAACGCCCCACAAGGCGCGCTCCGCCGCCAACGACACGGTGGTCGCCGCGATCACGAGCGTGCTGCAGCAGTTCCAGGTCGACGCCCGCGTCACGGGGTTCTCGCGCGGACCGACGGTGACGCAGTACGAGATCGAGGTCGGCCACGGTGTGAAGGTCGAGCGGATCACCGCGCTCCAGAACAACATCGCGTACGCCGTCGCATCGAACGAGGTGCGCATCCTCGCCCCGATCCCCGGCAAGTCCGCGATCGGCGTGGAGATCCCCAACACCGATCGCGAGATCGTGACGCTCGGAGACGTGCTGCGCTCGGCCGCCGCCCAGCAGGCGACGCACCCCATGACGATCGGTGTGGGCAAGGACGTCGGCGGCGGCTACGTCGTCGCGAACCTCGCGAAGATGCCCCACCTCCTCGTCGCCGGGTCCACCGGATCGGGCAAGTCGAGCTTCGTCAACTCGATGATCACGAGCCTGCTCATGCAGGCCAAGCCCTCCGATGTGCGCATGGTCCTCATCGACCCGAAGCGCGTCGAGCTCACCTCGTACGCGGGCGTGCCGCACCTCATCACGCCGATCATCACGAACCCCAAGAAGGCGGCCGAGGCGCTGCAGTGGGTCGTGAAGGAGATGGACATGCGGTACGACGACCTCGCGTCGTTCGGCTACCGCCACATCGACGACTTCAACCGCGCGGTGGTCGCCGGCGAGGTGGTGCTGCCGCCCGGCAGCGAGCGGGTCCTGAAGCCCTACCCGTACCTGCTGGTCGTCGTCGACGAGCTCGCCGACCTCATGATGGTCGCCCCCCGAGACGTCGAGGATTCGATCGTCCGGATCACGCAGCTCGCCCGTGCCTCCGGCATCCATCTCGTGCTGGCCACGCAGCGGCCGTCGGTCGACGTCGTCACTGGCCTGATCAAGGCCAACGTGCCCTCCCGCCTCGCGTTCGCGGTGACGAGCGTGACCGATTCCCGGGTCATCCTCGACCAGCCCGGCGCCGACCGGCTGATCGGCCAGGGCGACGCGCTGTTCCTGCCGATGGGAGCCTCGAAGGCGATCCGCGTGCAGGGTGCGTGGGTCAGCGAGGACGAGATTGAGAAGGTCGTGAAGCACGTCACCGCCCAGGCGCGGCCCGAGTACCGGGAGGTCGCGGTCGCGGCGGAGAAGAAGGAGATCGACGCCGACATCGGCGACGACCTCGAGCTGCTGCTGGCGGCGACCGAGCTGATCGTCTCGACGCAGTTCGGGTCGACGTCGATGCTCCAGCGCAAGCTGCGGGTCGGCTTCGCCAAGGCCGGACGGCTCATGGACCTGCTCGAGTCCCGCGAGATCGTGGGCCCGTCCGAGGGCTCGAAGGCACGCGATGTGCTGGTCAGCGTCGAGCAGCTGCCCGACGTGCTGGCGCGCCTGCGTGGCGACGACTCCCCGGCTGCGGCATCCGCCGATCCGGTGGAGGCGCAGTTCGAGGGCTATCCCGTGGTTGATGCCGATGCCGACGGCGACGAGGACGCATGGGGATTGACGGGTCGCGACTGATGGCCGTTCCCCGCCAGCTGCCGAACACGATCACGGTCGTGCGCATCCTTCTGGCTCCGGTCTTCCTCTGGATGCTGCTGGTCGACGGCGGCGCGGACGGGCCGCTGCGGTGGTGGGCGGCCGTGCTGTTCATCGTCGCGATCGCGACCGACGGCATCGACGGATGGATCGCCCGCAGGTACGAGATCGTCACCGACCTCGGCAAGCTGCTGGATCCGATCGCCGACAAGGTGCTCACCGGCTTCGCGTTCATCGGCCTGTCGATCCTCGGCGAGCTGCCGTGGTGGATCACGGTCGTCGTGCTCGTCCGCGAGGTCGGGATCACCGTGCACCGGCTCGTGGTCGCGAGCGATCACGTCGTCGCCGCGGCATGGATGGGCAAGCTCAAGACCCTCGCTCAGGCCGTCGCGCTCTCGCTCGCGCTGCTGCCCCTGTGGACGGTGGTCGGCGAGTGGATCTTCTGGGTCAACGGCGTCACGATGGCGATCGCGGTGATCCTGACGGTGGCCAGCGGCATCGACTACGTCATCACAGAGGTGCGAGGAGCGCGTCGCGGCCGGAGCGCCGCGTGACGGATGCCGCCGCCACGGACTCGGCCGAGTCGCTGGCCACGGCCCTCGTGCATCGCCTCGTCACTCGCGGGTGGACGGTGGCCGCCGCCGAGTCGCTGACCGGGGGACTCCTGATGGCCGCACTCATCTCGGTTCCGGGCGCATCGACGTGCGTCCGGGGTGGAGTGGTGGCGTACGCGACACCCCTCAAGCACTCCCTGCTGGGAGTGGATGCCGCGCTGCTGGAAGCGGAGGGCGCAGTGCATCCCGAGGTCGCCCGTCAGATGGCCGATGGCGTGCGCACCGCCGCATCCGTCGACGGGGCTGCGGCGGACGTCGGGATCGCGACAACCGGCGTGGCCGGCCCCGCCTCCCAGGACGGCAGGCCCGTCGGCACCGTGTACGTCGCCGTCAGCACACCCGAAGGGACACGCGTCGAGGCGCTCTCGCTCGCGGGGACGCGGGCCGAGATCCGGGCGGAGGCGACGCGGGCGGCGCTCGCGATCACGGCCGAGGCGGCGCGCTGAGGACGGCGGACGCGCCGGGAACAGATCGTGTTTCGTGTCGGTTACATTCGGCGATTCCCACCCATTCCCCAGCCCGCGGGATTAGATTGACCTCATCCGGTGTTGTACTGTTATCCACCCGGATACGGCGGAATCAGAAGTGAGGAGGGGGCCCATCATGATCCTTGTACGACAAGAGATCGGCGAAGTCCTTCGTGACTTCCGGCAGCAGAAGGGTCGCACCCTCCGTCAGGTTGCGAGCCGCGCGAGCGTCGCCCTGGGCTACCTGAGCGAGGTCGAGCGCGGTCAGAAGGAAGCCTCGAGCGAGATCCTCGCGTCGGTCGCCGAAGCGCTCGACGTGCCCATCTCGACGATCATGCGCGAAGTCGGAGACCGCATCTCGGTGCTCGAAGGCATCCAGCCCTTCCCCGACGTCGTGCCCGACGATCTGGTCGCCTCGGTCGACGCAGAACTCTCGCTGCGCTGACTTGCGTCGCAGCGAGTTCGACCGAGCCGTCGTAGACGAGTTCGGTCCCCAAGCCGGCACGTTGGTCGTCGACCTCGTGCTGTCACGCGTGGGGGACCGCACGGCCGCGGAGGCCCTGGCCGCCGGTGTTCCGGCGCGCGAGGTCTGGCTCGCCCTGTGCGCCGAGACGGACGTCCCGCTCGAGCGCCGCTACGGCGTCGGGCGCCTGGAGCCCCACTCCCGCTGATCCCCTGACGCGCCCGAATGCCGGCGTGTCGTCGTGTCTCGACACGCGCGCTGCGCGCGCTTTCCGACAACCGATCTGCACGGCGTGTCGTCGAAGATTAGTTCGATGGATGCCTAGGCTTCTGCACAGATGGTGTCGGGAGTGCGTCTGTCCACAGGACGGGTGCGGAGCGAAGACCGATGTCGGAGCCCACCCCTAGCGTGAACAGCGTCGAACGACACCACACGCCTTGTCGCAGCATCCCCTCCGGCCCTCGGGGTGGAGCGCGACAGCCTACAGGCGACGGAACGCGAGCATAAGGAGCACGCCATGCCCTCACCCGAAAACCGCGAGAAGGCCCTCGAGTCGGCACTCGCCCAGATCGACCGGCAGTTCGGAAAGGGCTCGGTCATGCGATTGGGCAGTGACGAGCGTGCACCCGTCGAAGTGATCCCCACGGGATCCATTGCGCTCGACGTGGCGCTCGGTGTGGGCGGTCTGCCGCGCGGGCGCATCGTGGAGATCTACGGCCCGGAGTCGTCCGGAAAGACGACACTCACCCTGCATGCGATCGCCAACGTGCAGAAGCAGGGCGGAATCGCCGCGTTCATCGACGCCGAGCACGCGCTCGACCCCGAGTACGCGCAGAAGCTGGGTGTGGACATCGACCAGCTGCTCGTCTCTCAGCCCGACACCGGCGAGCAGGCGCTCGAGATCGCCGACATGCTGATCCGCTCCGGCTCGATCGACCTGATCGTCATCGACTCCGTCGCGGCGCTCGTGCCGAAGGCCGAGATCGAGGGCGAGATGGGCGATTCGCACGTCGGCCTGCAGGCGCGCCTCATGTCGCAGGCCCTCCGCAAGCTCACCGGCGGGCTCAACACCACCAATACGACGATGATCTTCATCAACCAGCTGCGCGAGAAGATCGGCGTCTTCTTCGGAAGCCCCGAGACCACCGCCGGCGGCAAGGCGCTGAAGTTCTACGCGTCGGTGCGTCTCGACATCCGCCGCATCGAGACTCTCAAGGACGGCACCGACGCGGTCGGAAACCGCACGCGCGTCAAGGTCGTGAAGAACAAGATGGCGCCGCCCTTCAAGCAGGCCGAGTTCGACATCCTCTACGGCACGGGCATCTCCCGCGAGGGCAGCCTGATCGACTTCGGCGTCGAGCACGAGATCGTCAAGAAGTCCGGCGCCTGGTACACGTACGACGGCGAGCAGCTGGGTCAGGGCAAGGAGAACGCCCGCAACTTCCTGCTCAAGAACCCCGACATCGCGGCCGACATCGAGTCCAAGATCAAGGTGAAACTGGGCATCGGTCAGCCCAAGGCCGTCGAGGTGGTCAGCGATGAGCTGGCCAAGCGTCGCCCGGCCTGATGACCTCACGCGACGGTGATGGGAGCGAGTTCCCGCAGGCTCGCCAGCAGGGGCTCGCCCCCGTCACCTACCTTCCCGGGGCAGCGCCGGTCGATCCCGTTCGATGGGCGATCCCGCTCGAGCCGACGAGCGACGATGTCGACACCGAGCACGAGGACATCGAGGACGAGAGCGAAGACGAGTCCGACGGACCTTCGGCCGACGACGCCGAAGAGCTGCTGACCCGTCGGCTGCGTCGCAGCGCGCTGTCTGAGCGTGAAGCGCGCACCTTCCTCGTCCAGCGCGGAATTGACCCGGCCGTCGTCGAGGTCACGCTCGATCGCTTCACGAGCCGCGGGTGGATCGATGATGCCGTGCTCGCGGAGCAGCTCATTTACGCCGGCACGAGTCGCAAGGGCCAGGGGCGCCGCGCGATCGCGCAGACGCTCAGCGCGCGCGGCATCGCGCGCGACGTCGCGGACGCCGCGCTGGCCGGGCTGCCCGACGACGACGATGACCGAGCTCTCGAATACGCGCGGTCCAAAGCCCACGGCCTGCGCAGCTACGACCTCGAGACCGCGATGCGACGGCTGATGGGCCAGCTTGCGCGCCGCGGCTACTCCGGGTCGGTGGCCTCGAGCGCGGCGCGAACGGCGCTGAACGAGCAGCGCGGCAGCGCCGGCGTGCAGTTCCGCTGACCGTCACGGCATAACTGCGCTGTCGCGACAGCTGTGCCGTCGCGGTGTTTCGTGTTAATTGCTGTTGACGTCAAGCAACTTGGTGTTAACGCCTGGTGACATGAAGAACCGAAGCGAGGGCGTGGTGAGCAAGCGGCCGTACCGGCAGCAGGCTCGTGCCGAAGCGTCGTCGCGCACGCGGGACGCGATCCTCGACGCGATGGTCTCCCTGGGCATGGAGAAGGCCACAACGGACGTCTCGCTCGCGGATGTCGCCGAGCGGGCCGGCGTGAGTGTGCAGACGGTGCTTCGCCACTTCGGTACGCGAGACGGGCTGCTGGAGGCGTCGCTTCGCCGCGGTGCCGCGAGCGTCTCGGCGGAGCGCCGTCCGGTCTCCTCCGATCTGCCGACGGCAGTGGCAGCCCTGTTCGACCACTACGAGACACGCGGGGATGCCGTCATCCGTCTTCTCGCACAGGAGGCCTTCGACCCGCGCATCGCGCAGGTCACCGTTCAGGGCAGACGCATGCACCGGGAGTGGGTGACGGAGATCCTGGCCGCCTCTCCCGAAGGAATCGGCGACGCGACGGATTCGCTCATCGACCAGCTGGTCGTGGTGACCGACGTGTACGCCTGGAAGCTGCTGCGGAGGGATCGCGGACTTACGCGCGATGCTGCGCAGGACCGCGTTCTCGAGATGGTCGAGGCGATGCTCCGGATGGCCCGGAACGGGAGGGGGAAGTCGTCATGAGCAGCATTCTGTTCCTCACCTGGGACGGCGGGGGGAATGTCCCGCCGACGCTGGGCCTCGCGGCGGAACTCATCCGACGGGGCCATCAGGTGCGGGTACTCGGGCACCCTCAGCAGGCAGACAGCGTGCGGGCCTCCGGAGCCGTCTTCGAACCGTACGAGGCACTTCCCGCTTGGGACCCGATCGAACGGACGTCCTTTGCCGGGTTCGTCGGGAAGTACCCGAGGCTGTTCACCGATCGTCGCTTCGGCGATGCCGCGCGGGACGCGATCGCCGGCCAACGTCCGGACGCCGTCATCGTGGACGTCCTCCTGACGGCCGCGGTCGCCGCCGCCGTCTCCTCCGCGACCCCGACGATCATGGTGGTGCACACCCTCCACGAATTCGTCGTGTCGAACTTCGCGAAGGGTCCGGTCGGACTCCTCTCCGCGCTCAAGGGCTTCTCCCTCACGCGATCGCTCAAGGCCGCGGACGCTCTGGTCATCTCGTCGCCTCCCGCGTTCGCGCATGGTGCGGCCCCGGCCAACGCGCACTACGTGGGACCGATCTTCGGGCCGGGCGAGACGGTTCCGACACAGGCCGATCCCGAGGCTCGGCGCATCCTGGTGAGCCTGTCGACGATCAGCTACGTCGGCATGCTGGGCGCTCTCCAGCGCATCGTCGACGCGGTGGCGGATCTGAGCGACGACGTCGTCGTGACGACCGGGGGATCGATCGATCCGAGCGAGGTGCGCGCTCGAGCGAACGTCCTGGTGCGCCGTGCGCTGTCGCACGCGGATCTGCTGCCGCAGACCGCCCTCGTGATCGGTCACGGTGGCCACGGCACCACGACCAAGGCCCTCACCGCGGGGGTTCCACTCGTCATTCGGCCGATGACCGCGCTCGGCGATCAAGCCGCCGTCGCCACGGCGGTCGAGCGGGCCGGAGTCGGTGTCCGACTGGGCTCGCGCGACTCGGTCGACCAGATCCGCCGCGTGGTCGATGCCGCGCTGCGCGACCGGGGTCTGCACGAACGGGCTCGTGCGCTCGGACGGGAGCTGCGGTCGGCGGACGGTGCTGCTCTCGCGGCGGATGTCGTCGAGCGGGAATCCCGGCCGGCGCACGCTGCGGCGCGGCCGCGGCTCCACTCCGACTGACGGGCTGCGGGCTGCGGGCATCGACCGCTGGGCGCAGCCCGGCGCACGGGCGCGCCCATAGAATCAGGGCTGGTGATGTCCCGCTCCAGTGCGCCGGCCAGGGGGACGGATGAGGGAGCGGCATGGCGGTCGATGTCAAGGGACTCACGAAGCGATACCGGGACACGGTGGCGGTGGACGACATCTCCTTCTCCGTCGCCGATGGCGGTGTCTTCGCCTTCGTCGGCACGAACGGCGCCGGAAAGTCCACGACGATCGGCTGCCTCACCACCGTCCTGCCCTTCGATGCGGGCGACGTGCGCGTCCGGGGCCACGACGTCCGACGTGACGCAGAACGGGTCCGCGAGGCCATCGGAGTCGTCTTCCAGGAGTCGCTGCTGGATCCTGCGCTGACGGTCCGCGAGAACCTGCGCCTGCGCGGCCGGCTCTCCCGCGTCGCGCGGACGACGCTCGAGGCGAAGATCGCACAGGTGTCCCGGCTGATCGGCCTCGACGAATTCCTCGACAGGCGATACGGCAAGCTTTCGGGCGGACAGCGGAGGCGTGTGGACATCGCCCGCGCGCTGCTCCACGAACCGGCGGTCCTGTTCCTCGACGAGCCGACAGCCGGGCTGGACCCGGCCAGCCGCGCGCTCGTCTGGAGCACGCTCCATGAGCTCAGCTCGCGCGGCGACCTCACCGTGTTCCTGACGACCCACTATCTGGAGGAGACCGAGGAAGCCGCTCGGGTGTGCATCATCGACGACGGACGCATCATCGCGGATGACACTCCAGCCAGCCTGCGCGCCAGGTACAGCCGCAGCGTTCTCACCGTGGCCACCGACGACCCGGACCTCTTGATGGCGGAGGCCCGCGCCATGGGTGCTGACCCGGCCCGCTCCGGAGACTCCGTCGTGATCGGCGTCCCCGGGGCCGACGCGGCCCGGCGCCTCCTGAGCGTGCATGGCGACCGCGTCCGCGACTTCGAGTTCCGGCACGGGCGGATGGACGACGTGTTCCTGGCGCTCACCGGCCGGTCCGCGGAAGAGGTGGGCGCCGCATGAGCGTCGTGCTCGCGATCGTCGGGCGAAATCTGCGCATCTTCTTCCGCGATCGCCTCAACGTGTTCTTCTCGCTGCTGGGTGCGGTGATCCTCTTCGGCCTCTACACGCTGTTCCTCGGCAACCTCCAGACCACCGATCTGGCCAATTCGCTGCCGGGCGCGTCGACGGCGGACGTCCAGGCATTCGTCGACAGCTGGATGTTCGCCGGCATCGTCCTGATCACGACCGTCACGACCGGACTCGGGGGGCTGGCGGTCCTCGTCGACGACGATCAGTCCGGTCGCTTCCGCGACTTCCTGGTCGCGCCGCTGCGACGCGGACAGCTCGTGCTCGGCTACCTGCTGTCGGCCGTGGTCGTGGCGGTGATCCTCTCGCTCCTGGTCCTGGCGATCAGTGTCGTGTACCTGGGCCTCGTGCGCGGAACCTGGCTTTCCCTGCCCGCGATCGGACGGAGCGTGTTCATCGTTCTGCTCTCCTGCATCGCATTCACCTCGATCTCGGCGCTCATCGTGTCTTTCGTCCGTACGAACGGCGCCTTCTCCGGGCTGGCGACGATCGTCGGCACCGTGCTCGGCTTCATCGCCGCCGCGTACATTCCGATCGGCGCGTTCCCCGACGCCGTCGCGTCCGTCGTCGCGATCCTGCCGTTCGCGCAGGCCGGGATGCTGCTGCGGCGCGAGTTCACGGGTGAGACGCTCCCCGCGATCACCGCCGACGCCCCCGGCGCCGAGGAGACCTTGCGCGCGTTCTACGGCATCGATCTGACGGTGGGGGACTGGTCCGTCCCCGCATGGTTCGTGGTGGCGATACTGGTGGCGATAACTGTCGTGTGCACCGTCCTGTCCGCCGTGCGGATGCGTGGCCGCATCCGTTGAGTCGTCGCGTCCGGTGCCCTGCCGCGACCCCGGCGCTCGACCGCACGTGACGATTCGGCCGCGCGTGCGGGGCACGTCACCGCCGGTTCGCGCTGCGGATCGTAGAATCGAAGCATCATGACTTCCCCATCGAGCTCGCCGACGACGATCGAGCCCTCCCCGGCGGCGTACGCGGCCGACGGTCACGTCCGCACCTACGAAGTGCGCACCTTCGGCTGTCAGATGAACGTCCACGACTCCGAGCGTCTGTCCGGTTCGCTCGAGAGCGCCGGCTACCTTCCCGCGCCGCAGGGAGAAGAGGCGGACGTCGTCATCATCAACACCTGTGCGGTGCGCGACAACGCCGCCGGCAAGCTCTACGGCACGCTCGGTCACCTGGCATCGGTGAAGCGCCGCAAGGACGGCATGCAGATCGCCGTCGGCGGCTGCATGGCCCAGATGGACAAGCAGGCGGTGCTCGACAAGGCGCCGTGGGTCGATGTCGTCTTCGGCACGCACAACATGGGCTCGCTGCCGAGCCTCCTCGAGCGCGCACGCCACAACGGAGAGGCGGAGCTGGAGATCCTCGAGTCGCTGGAGATCTTCCCCTCCACGCTGCCCACGAAACGCGACAGCGTGTACAGCGGCTGGGTGTCCATCTCGGTCGGCTGCAACAACACCTGCACGTTCTGCATCGTGCCGAGCCTGCGCGGCAAGGAGAAGGACCGTCGACCCGGCGACATCCTGAACGAGATCCGGCTGCTCGTCGAGGACGGGGCGATCGAGGTCACCCTGCTGGGGCAGAACGTGAACTCCTACGGCGTCGAGTTCGGCGATCGGCACGCGTTCGGCAAGCTCCTGCGTGCGGCGGGCGAGATCCCTGGCCTCGAGCGCATCCGCTTCACGAGCCCTCACCCGGCTGCGTTCACCGATGACGTGATCGACGCGATGGCCGAGACGCCCGCCGTCATGCCCCAGCTGCACATGCCGCTGCAGTCGGGCAGCGACCGCATCCTGAAGGCGATGCGCCGGTCCTACCGCAGCGAGCGCTTCCTCGGCATCCTCGACCGCGTGCGCGACCGCATTCCGCACGCGGCGATCACGACCGACATCATCGTCGGCTTCCCGGGCGAGACCGACGAGGACTTCGAACAGACGATGCGCGTGGTCGAGCTGGCGCGATTCTCCAGCGCGTTCACATTCCAGTATTCGATCCGCGAGGGGACACCCGCGGCGACCATGCCCGATCAGGTGCCCAAGGCCGTGGTGCAGGAGCGCTACAACCGGCTCATCGCACTGCAGGAGCGGATCTCGCTCGAAGAGAACCATGCGCAGCTGGGCCGGCAGGTCGAGCTGCTCGTCTCGATGGGCGAGGGCAAGAAGGATGCTGAGACGCACCGCCTGACCGGCCGCGCCGAAGACAACCGGCTCGTGCACTTCGAGGTGCCCGCCGGGGGCGACGCGCCGCGGCCCGGTGACGTCGTCTCGGTCACGATCACGCACGCCGCGCCGTTCCATCTGCTCGCCGACTCCGACGGAGCGCCCCTGCGCATCCGCCGCACCCGCGCCGGCGACGCGTGGGACCGCACTCAGGCGGAGTCGTGCGCGATCCCCGCGCCAGCGGAAACCGGAGGAGCGCCCCGCGCCGTCTCGCTCGGTCTGCCCACACTCCGCGTCGGCGTGTGACCGCGCAGCAGTCCCACGCACCGGACGCCGTGCCCGGGCCGCTGCTGTACGCCGTGGTGGGCGCGACCGGCACGGGGAAGTCCGAGCTCGCACTCCGGCTCGCGGACCAGCTCGCGCAGCGCGGACGGCCCGCCGAGATCGTGAACGCGGACGCGATGCAGCTGTACCGCGGCATGGACGTCGGCACCGCGAAGCTTCCGGTGGCCGAGCGGCGCGGCATCCCTCATCACCTGCTCGATGTGCTCGATGTCACCGATGACGCCGCGGTCGCCTGGTACCAGGGCGCCGCACGCGACGCGGTCGAGGCGATCCTCCTGCGCGGCGCGCACGCGATCCTCGTTGGCGGATCCGGGCTCTACGTGTCGAGCGTGCTGTTCGACTTCCGGTTCCCGCCGCGCGACGAGGAGCTGCGTGCGCGACTCGAGGCCGAGTTGGAACGCGAGGGTCCGGGCGTGCTCTTCGCGAGGCTCCGCGAGGCGGACCCGGCGACGGCGGCCCGCGTCGACCCGCGCAACAGCCGGCGCATCGTCCGCGCGCTCGAAGTGCTCGCCCAAGGGGAGCGGACCCACGGAGCGGCGCTTCCGGACGAGCCCACGCCGTGGCGCCCCTCGACCGTCATCGGTCTCACGACTCCGCGTGACGAGCTGGTCGGCCGACTGGACGCCCGCGTCGAGCGCATGTGGGCCGGCGGGCTTCTCGACGAGGTGGAGGCGCTGAAATCCCGCGGACTGCGAGCAGGGGACCACCGCGCGCCGTGCGATCGGCTACGCGCAGGCGCTCGCGCAGCTCGGGGGCACGATGACGCAGGCCGAGGCCATCGCCGAGACCCAGTCGCTCACCCGGCGCTACGCGCGCCGTCAGGTGTCGTGGTTCCGCCGCTATTCCGACGTGCTGTGGATGCCGGGGCACGAGAATGTCGACCTGCATCGGATACTGGGTCCATGACATCGATCCGCGCGTTCACGCTGAGAGACACCGAGTCCGTCATCGCCCTGTGGCAGGCGACCGGCCTCACCAAGTCCTGGAACAACCCCCACCTCGACATCCAGCGCAAGCTCACGGTGCAGCCCGAGCTGTTCCTCGTCGCCACGGATGCCGACGAGATCGTGGGGACCGTCATGGCCGGCTACGACGGCCACCGCGGGTGGCTGTACTACCTCGCGTCGGACCCGATGCGGCGCGGCCAGGGGATCGGACGCGCGCTCGTCACCGCGGCCGAAGATCTGCTGCTCGAGCTCGGCTGCCCGAAGGTGCAGCTCATGGTGCGACCGGGCAACGACGCCGTGCTGGGGTTCTACGACGGCCTCGGCTATGAGCGGTTCGACACGACGACGACCGGCAAGCGGCTCGTCGTCGACTGAGCGGGCCCGGACCGGCGCCGATCCGCCCATAGGCTAGGGGGATGCCGCAGACGATCGCCTTCACCAAGGGTCATGGCACAGGCAATGATTTCGTCCTGATACCCGACGCGGACGGCGAGTTGGAGCTCAGCGACGACCAGGTCGCCGTGCTGTGCGATCGACGCTTCGGCATCGGCGCGGACGGCATCCTCCGTGTGGTGCGCTCGCGCGCGATCGACGAGGGATCGGATGCCGCCCACCTCGGGGCCGAGTGGTTCATGGACTACCGGAACGCGGACGGCTCGAAGGCCGAGATGTGCGGCAACGGCATCCGCGTGTTCGCCCGGTATCTCGCCGACACCGGTCTGGCCGCGATCGACGAGGCCGCCGTGCTGATCGGGACGCGGGCCGGCGTGAAGTCGGTGACCCGAAGCGACCTCGGCTTCGAGGCCGATCTCGGGTCATGGCGCGTCGAGCCGGATGAGGTGCTGGTGCGCGCGCGCGGGTTGGGGGTGCCCCGGCCGGGACTCGGCATCGACGTCGGCAACCCGCACATCGTCGTTGCTCTGTCGGGCACCGACGAGCTCGAGGCGCTCGATCTCACGGTACGGCCGCAGCTGCAGCCCGAGCCCTCTCGGGGTGCGAACATCGAGTTCGTCGTGCCCAGCGACCCGCTCGTGCGCGAGGGCGTGGGCTCGATCCGCATGCGGGTCTTCGAGCGCGGCGTCGGCGAGACCCTCAGCTGCGGGACCGGCGTCGCCGCCGCCGCCCTCGCCGTGCGGCACTGGGCGGGTCAGGCGGCACCCGACCGATGGACGGTCGACGTGCCTGGCGGAACGCTCGGCGTGCGGATGCTGCGTGTCCGCGGCGATCTGCACGTGCTGCTGTCGGGACCTGCCACGCTCGTGTACTCGGGCGAGGTCGCGCTCGCCTGAGTACACCGGCCGATCACGACAGCGGGATCTCGCCCGTGTGCAGCGTGCCGTGCCGTCGCACCTTCAGCACCCGGAATCCGCGGCCCGTCGCCGCGCGGTGCACGCTGTAGCCCGGCGTGAAGGAAGCCGCCAACCAGCGCTGCAGCGAGTCCGAGCCCAGATTGCGCTGCACCACGAGCCACGCGTCCGACCGTTCGTCCAGCCGCGGGATCCAGCGCTCGAGCAGGCCGTGCAGCTCGTGCTTGCCGACGCGGATCGGGGGATTCGAGCGGATCGTGCGGAACGTGACGTCGTCGGGAACATCGTCGGGGCGCACCGCGTTGACGTTGGTGAGGCCGAGTGCCTCGGCGTTGCGTCGGACCAGGTCGAGCGCCCGCTCGTTCACGTCCACGGCCCAGACCGTGGCGTGGGGGGAGGGAATGGCCAGCGACAGCGCGATCGGTCCCCATCCGCTCCCCAGATCCAGCAGGTGTCCGCCGGGCGGAGGCGGTGGGGTGTTGGCGAGGAGCACCGCGGTGCCCGAGTCGATGTGGTCGGGGCTGAAGACGCCGCCTGCGGTCGTGACCTCGACTTCGGAACCGGCGAGGTTCACACGGATCCGGCGGAGCTTCTCGGGACCGGCGGGCGACGCGGTGAAGTAGTGGTCATCCCCCGTGCTCCCCATCCTGCGACTGTAGCGGAGCCTCCGGCGGAGGGGGAGGCCTCAGCGGACCGCCGCTGAAAGTCAAGGCGTAGAGTTTACGGGCATCCCCGGAAGGAAGATATGACGGATACCACAACCCCCACGAGCACCGACGAGACCTCGGTGGACGCTGTCGTCGACCCGGTGGCGCGCGTGCTCGAGCGGGCCGAGGCGCACTCCGGCGTGCGGGTCTTCGGCGCCGCCCAGGCGCTGCAGGACGAGTCGACGATCTCGCGTGCCGACACGGACGGCGAGCAGTGGGACCGGGAGGAGCGCGCCGCGCTGCGCCGAGTGCCCGGACTGTCGACCGAGCTGGAGGACGTCAGCGAGGTCGAGTACCGCCAGCTGCGGCTGGAGAACGTGGTGCTGGTGGGCGTGCACCCGCAAGGTCAGACCGAGGACGCCGAGAACTCGCTGCGCGAACTGGCGGCGCTCGCCGAGACCGCCGGCGCCGTCGTGCTGGATGCCGTCCTGCAGCGCAGGCCGCACCCGGACCCGGCGACCTACCTCGGCCGCGGCAAGGCGCAGGAGCTGAGCGACCTCGTCGCGGCGCTCGGCGCCGACACCGTGATCGCCGACACCGAACTCGCCCCGAGCCAGCGCCGCGCGCTGGAAGACGTCGTCAAGGTCAAGGTGATCGACCGGACGACGGTGATCCTCGACATCTTCAGCCAGCACGCCAAGAGCCGCGAGGGCAAGGCGCAGGTCGAGCTCGCGCAGCTCGAGTACCTTCTTCCGCGCCTGCGCGGCTGGGGCGACTCGATGAGCCGTCAGGCCGGTGGTCAGGTCGGTGCCGGCGGTGCCGGCATGGGCTCGCGTGGTCCCGGTGAGACGAAGATCGAGCTCGATCGTCGCCGCATCCGCACCAAGATGGCGCTGCTGCGTCGCCAGATCCGTGATTTCACCCCCGCCCGCGAGGCGAAGCGCGCGGAGCGCAAGCGGAACACGATCCCGTCGGTCGCGATCGCCGGGTACACGAACGCCGGAAAGTCGAGCCTGCTCAACAGGCTGACGAGCGCCGGCGTGCTCGTCGAGAACGCGCTGTTCGCGACCCTGGATGCGACGGTGCGCCGAGCTGAGGCCTCCGACGGTCGTGTCTACACGCTGACCGACACGGTGGGCTTCGTCCGCAATCTGCCGCACCAGCTCGTCGAGGCGTTCCGCTCGACGCTCGAGGAGGTCGGCGAAGCCGACGTCATCGTGCACGTCGTGGATGCGGCTCATCCCGACCCAGCGGCGCAGCTCCAGACGGTGCGCGATGTGATCGGAGACGTCGGAGCACGCGAGATCACCGAGATCGTCGTGTTCAACAAGGCCGACCTGGTCGATGACGACACGCGCATGCTGCTGCGGGGCCTCGAGCCGCGCGCGCTGTTCGCGTCCTCGCGCACCGGCGAGGGAATCGACGGGCTCCGTGCGGCGATCGAGGCGGCGCTGCCGCTTCCCGCCGTCGAGGTGCATGCACTGGTGCCGTACGACCGGGGCGACCTCATCTCGGCAGCACACGAATCCGGACACATCGTCTCGCAGTCGCACGAGGCGCGCGGCACCGCGCTGCACGCGCACGTGTCGGAGCGCCTGGCGGCCGAGCTCGCCCCGTTCTCGGTCTGACGGCCGCCGACTCAGCTGAGGCTGAGCGGCGCGACGTCCGGTGTCTCGAAGCCGAACACCGCGCCGAGGAAGGCCAGCTCGCTCTCCAGGGCGTGCACGACGTTCTCGGCACGGCGGAATCCGTGGCCCTCGCCCTCGTAGACGACGTACGCGTGCGGGACCCCGCGTGCCGCGAGCGCGTCGCGGATCGCCTCGGACTGCGCGGGGGGCACGACGGGATCCTCGGCGCCCTGCAGCAGCAGGAGCGGAACGCGGAATCGCTCCGGATGCGACAGTGGCGATCGATCGAGGTACAGCTGCTCGGCCTCGGGAAGCGGTCCGATCAGACCGTCGAGGTACCGCGCCTCGAAGTCGTGCGTGTCGGTGGCCAGGGCGCGTGCGTCGCCGACGCCGTAGCGCGACATCCCGGCGGCGAACGCGTCGGTGTTCACGAGGGATGCCAGAACCGTCCACCCGCCCGCCGACCCGCCCGCGATCGTGATGCGGGCGGGATCGGCCGTGCCCTCGGCCGCCAGGCCGAGCGCGGCGGCGGCGACGTCCTCCACGTCCACGACGCCCCACTGCCCGCGCAGCCTTTCGCGGTATTCGCGGCCGTATCCGCTCGAGCCGCCGTAGTTGACATCCAGGACGCCGATCCCGCGACTGGTGAAATACGCGATCCTGCCGGATGCCGCACCCCCGCGGTGCGCGGTCGGACCGCCGTGCACGAGGACGATGTACGGGGGAAGCTCGTCGGCGGGGCCCTGCGCGTCGGGATTCGTAGGAGGGAAGTCGTACGCGTGCACCGGCCCGCGGGGGCCCTCGAACGTCACGGCTCGAGGCCGCGGCATCCATTCCGCTCCCCACGGCGGCGGTCCGCCGTGGATCGGTGTGGCCTCGTCGGGCCGGTCGACATCGATCACCCACAGTCCGCTCGGCGAGTCGGCGGCTGCGCCGGACAGCAGCACGCGCGTCCCGCGCACGTCCTCCACGCAGCTCTCCGACGTCACCGGTGACGGCAGCGGGCGCACCGTGCCGTCCTGGTCGACGATCACGAGCTCGTCGTCGCCGTGCGTTCGGATCGCGACGATGCGGCCGTCGTCCAGCCGTCCGAACCAGCGGGTGCCGAGAACCCACATCGGTCCGCCCGTATCGGCATCCGCCGGGGCGACGGGGTGTCGCGGCAGGTCGGCCGACAAGTGCTCACGCCAGAGGTTCCACCGCCCGGTCGAGTCGTCCGCGTACAGCAGGGTCTCGTCGTCGATCCAGACCGGCTGCACCGGAGAGCTCTGTCCGCCGGCCACGGCCGTCCACTCCGAGACGCTGCCCCCTTCCAGCCGCCCGACGCGCAGCTCGGATCGGTCCCACGGCATGTCGGGGTGGTTCCAGGCGATCCAGGCGATGTGTCGTCCGCTCGGGGACAGGGCAGGGTGCGCCAGGAAGTCGCTCCCGCCGACCAGCGACGTCACGCCGGAACCGTCCACCGCGATCTCGACGAGGTCTCGCTGTGGCGCCCCTGCTCCGTTGTGCGTCTCTCGGACCGAGAGAAGGCGGCCGCCCTGCCAGCTGAGGCCTCCGAAGCGCATGCCCTGGTCGGCCGGTGTCAGGACGCGCGGCTCGGTGTCGGCCGCGAGCGCGCGGACGCACTGGTCGGCCTTCTCGACGAACAGCAGCAGGCCGTCGTCGGTCGCCGTCCATGCGCCCCCACCGTACTCGTGCACGCGCGAACGGGCGTTCCAGGGCGCCGGGAGGACATCCACGATGTCGCCGTCCGCAGTCCGGCGCCGCACGGACGTGCGGCCGCCCTCGTCCGCGACGCTCTCACCCCACCAGATGTCCCGTCCGACGAAGCGCGCACCGTCTATTCGCGGAGTCGCGGCGGTGACTGCGGCGGCTGACAGGGGGGACGGCCAGGAGCCGTAGGGGGATGTCGTGCTCACGCCTCAACGCTACGCCGGACGGGCGATCCGCGTGCTCCGATCGGCTCGGATACCAGTCCCTACGGGCATATGCATCTGCACGGAGCGAGCCGTCGACGAGGTCCCGCTGCGCCAGATCTGGGTCAACCCCGACTGCGGGCTGAAGACGCGCGGCTATCCCGAGACGGTGACGTCGCTGCAGAACCTCGTCGAAGCCGCTCGGACGGTGCGCGAGCGGTCGACCATCACCGTTTAGGCGTCTTCTTCGGCGGCGCGGATGCCACGGGCTCCGTCGGGAGCGTGTCCGCCAGCGCCTCGGGCTGGGCGATCACGAGGGTCTCGGCATCCGCGGGCGGAATGCCGTCGCCTGCCGGGGTCTCTTCCGGACGCCGCTGCAGCAGCTCCAGGATCCACCCGATCAGCAGCGCGACGACGAGCACGAGGAGGATGTCTCCCACCGACAGAGGCCGCAGGGCGAACAGCCACAGCACCGCGAGCACGGCGAGGCCGGTGCGCACCAGCACGCGGTGGGCTCCGAGCCACGCGCCGAAGGCACCCGTGTCAAGGCCGCGCGTGGTCAGCTGGGCGCGAGCGGTGGCGTTCAGACCGGCGGTCGCCGCCCGCACGCCCAGCGCGGGCCGCGAGCCGCCCATCAGCCAGCCGATGACAGCGACCAGCACGCCCAGCAGCATGATCACCAGCGCGGTCTGGCTCATCGCGCCGACGAGCTGCGCGTAGATCACGTCGAGGGCGGACGCCGAGAGGTCCAGCTCGCCGGCCACGATCGCGACGGCCGTCGAGCCGATCGAGAGGCTCGCCGCCAGGACCGCGCTGCCGATGGCGAGCCCGAGGCCGGTTCCGAGGATGGCCGTGCTGCGCCGACGCGCGATCAGGATGCCGAGACCGAACAATCCGAGCGTGATGACCGGCAGCCACCATCCCATGGTCGCCGCCAGCGCGTAGCCGGTGCGGATCGCGGCGAGGTTGTCTCCCTTGCCGATGATCACCACCCGGTCGATCGCCGGGATGAGCTGCGCGACGCCGACCCCCCGCTCCAGCAGGTTCTGCTTGACGCGGTCGACGACCGCGCCGAGCTGGATGCCGACGCCCTCGTCCGTCTTCACCACCAGCCCTCCGCCGTCCGCGGTGGCCGCTGTGGTCAGTGCGCGATGCGCGGCACGCGTGGCGGTGGACCAGACATCGGCGAAGGCATCCGACTCCACGACGCGCGTCACGGTCTGGGTCACGAGGTTCTCCAGGCCCTCTGCGGCGGGGGCCTGGAGAAGGGTCAGCGCCTGCGTGGCGCGCGGCGGCAGGCCGAGATCGGCGATGCCGTCGAAGACGTTCGCAGTGAGCTGGTCGAAATCCACCTGCGCGGAGATCGCATCCACCGTCTCGTCCACCACGAGGGCCTGCACGGCCGGGTCGTCCACGAGCGGCGCGAGTGTCGCGACGAACGCATCCTCGTCCACGAGCTGGACGCGCGCCCACGCTCCGACGATCGAGACGGGCACGAGGATCGCCGCGATGACGATGCAGAGGGCGGACACGGGCGCGCGCCAGCGCCCGGAGCGCCGGGCCGGTGGAGCGGTCTCGTCGGGCGGAGCGGCCGTCTGCGCACGAAGGCTGTCGTTCTCGGCGCGCAGCCGGTCCAGTTGCGCCTGCAGGTCGTCGTCAGCTACAGCGGGCATTGCGCCTCCTCGGTGCGGATGCCCTCATTGTGGCGCAGTCGTCCCTCTGGCGACCCACCCACATCGGGTGATTCTGTCCGCGCATCGCCGCCCGCCGATGCGGATGCGCACGCGGCGACCAGCGATCAGACCGCGCGCAGGACCGCCACGACCTTGCCGAGCACCACCGCGTCGTCGCCGAGGATGGGCTCGAACGCGGAGTTGCGGGGGAGCAGCCACGTGTGCCCGTCGCGCTGGCGGAACGTCTTGACGGTGGCCTCTTCGTCGAGCATCGCCGCGACGATGTCGCCGTTGTCCGCCGTCTGCTGCTGACGCACGACCACCCAGTCGCCGTCGCAGATCGCGGCATCGATCATCGAGTCGCCCGAGACCTTGAGCATGAAGAGGTCGCCCTTGCCGACGAGCTGGCGGGGGAGCGGGAAGATCTCCTCGACCTGCTGCTCGGCGGTGATCGGCACTCCGGCCGCGATCCGCCCGACCAGGGGCACCATGGCGGCGTCGCCCACGCTGGGCGCGGTGTCTGCAGGGTTCTCCGTGGACATGCCCGGCAGATCGATGAGCACCTCCATCGCACGCGTCTTGCCGGCATCCCGACGCAGGTAGCCGCTCAGCTCGAGCTGATTCAGCTGATGGGTCACGCTGGAGAGGGACTTGAGCCCGACGGCGTCGCCGATCTCGCGCATGCTCGGCGGATACCCGTGGCGCGCGATCGAGCGCTGGATGACCTCGAGGATGGCGAGCTGCTTGTCGCTGAGGCTCTTGCGCCGGCGCGTCTGCGGCTTCTCGCGTCCGTTCGCATCGGTCATGATCCCAGCTCCTGTCTCGCCTGAGGGCACCGGTCTTCGAATGTCGGAGGCCCGTGGTGGGGTGTTCCCATCGAAACCGTATCCGGTCCCGAGCCGTCAGACCCGCAGCACTCCCGCGTGTCGCGTTCGAAGGACGGAGCCGTCATCCGGTGGTTGACAGCCTAGAACATCGAAGATAGATTCGGAAGAGAGATTCGCATCCCCGGCTCCCGGCCGAGCCGCGGATGCGAACCTCCTCCCTTTCATCAGGAGGACGACATGACAGCGATCAGCATCTCGGCGCCGCAGCCGACGCGGCTGCGCCTGACCACGCGGGGTCGACGGATCGTCGCCGTGCTGGCGGCACTGCCCGCGGTCGTCGCGCTCACCCTCGCAGTGCTCAGCGGCGGCAGCGCCCTCGCCTCGCGGGATGCCGGCGCACCGGTCGAGTCCTTCACCACGCTCACCGTCGCCGCGGGCGAGTCGCTGTGGTCGATCGCCGAGCAGGTCGCCCCGGGCGCGGATCCTCGCGACGTCGTCGATGCGATCGTGCGGCTGAATGCGCTGGACGGCGTCACCGTCTCGGCGGGCCAGCAGATCGCGATCCCCGCGGAATACACGGCGGCACCGTAGGCGATCCTCTCGGTCGCGGGCCGACCCGCTCCGCGACCGGCCTCTACGATGGGAGAGGTGAGCATTCGCCTCGATGACCTCCCCCTCCGTGATCACCTCCGGGGCATGACGCCGTACGGTGCGCCGCAGGCTGCTCTGCCGGTCGCGCTCAACGTGAACGAGAACACCCATCCCGTTCCGCAGGAGGTCGCGGACGACATCCTCGACTCGGTCGCCCGCGCTCTGCGCGACGTGAACCGGTATCCCGATCGTGAGTTCACCGACCTGCGCGAGGGCTTCGCCGACTACCTCGGCTACGGACTGACACGCGAGCAGATCTGGGCGGCCAACGGCTCCAATGAGGTGCTGCAGCACGTCCTCCAGGCATTCGGCGGTCCGGGGCGCACGGCATTCGGCTTCGCTCCCACGTACTCGATGTATCCGCTGCTGACGCGCGCCACCGGGGCCGCCTGGACGGCCGGCACGCGCAGCGACGATTTCTCGGTGGATGCCGACAGCGCGGCATCGCAGATCGCCGATGAACAGCCCGACGTCGTCTTCCTCTGCGCGCCGAACAATCCGACGGGCACGCCGATGCGCCTCGACGTGATCGAGGCCGTGTACGAGGCGAGCGCGGGCATCATCGTCGTCGACGAGGCCTACCAGGAGTTCGCCCCGCGCGACGAGGGATCGGCGCTTGCGCTCCTGCCCGGGCGAGAGCGACTCGTGGTCTCGCGCACCATGAGCAAGGCCTTCGCCTTCGCAGGGGCACGGGTGGGATATCTCGCCGCCGATCCCGCCGTGATCGACGCGCTGCGCCTCGTCCGCCTCCCGTACCACTTGAGCTCGCTGACGCAGGCGGCCGCCAGTGCGGCGCTGCGGCACGCGCCTACGATGCTGCAGATGGTCGACGAGATCGTCGCGCAGCGTGACCGCATGTCCGCCACCCTGGAAGCACTCGGCTACGACGCATACGAGTCGTGGACCAACTTCGTGCTGTTCGGCGGAGTCGCCGACGCCGCGGCCACCTGGCAGGGGCTGTACGACCAGGGCGTGCTGATCCGCGACGTCGGCATCCCGCAGCACCTGCGCGTCACGGCCGGCACCGAGCAGGAGACCACCGCGTTCCTGGACGCCCTGGCGTCGCTAGAATCGGCCTCATGACGCGCCCCGGAACAGGCCGCACGGCCGCGCTGCGCCGTGCGACGAGCGAGTCCACCGTCGAGTTGGAGCTCGACCTGGACGGGTCGGGTCGCAGTCGCATCGACACGACGGTGCCGTTCTTCGATCATCTGCTCACCGCTTTCTCCAAGCACTCGCTGACGGACCTGACCGTCCGCGCGTCGGGCGACACCGACATCGACGCGCACCACACCGTCGAGGACGTCGCCATCGTCCTCGGCCAGGCCATCCGCGCGGCGCTCGGCGACAAGGCCGGCATCTCGCGCTACGGCGACGCCGTCGTGCCGCTGGACGAAGCCCTCGCCCAGGCGGTGGTGGACATCAGCGGCCGCCCGTATCTCGTCCACTCGGGTGAGCCCGCGGGGTTCGAGCTGCACCTCATCGGAGGGCACTTCACCGGCTCCCTCGTGCGGCACACGTTCGAGGCGATCGCGTTCCACGCCGGCCTCACCGTCCACGTCACGGTGCTGGCCGGTCGCGATCCGCACCACATCGCCGAGGCGGAGTACAAGGCGTTCGCGCGCGCCTTCCGGCAGGCGAAGGCGCTCGACCCGCTCGTGGAGGGCGTCCCCAGCACCAAGGGCGCCCTGTGACCGAAGGGCACGAAAAGGACGCTGTGACCGAAGGGCACGAAAAGGACGCTGTGACCGAAGGGCACGAAAAGGACGCTGTGACCGAAGGGCACGAAAAGGACGCTGCGACAGGGGCGTCAGCGCGCGAGAAGCCGCTCGTCGCGGTGCTGGATTACGGGTCGGGCAACGTCCACTCCGCGGTGAAGGCCCTGGCCGCTGCGGGCGCGGATGCCCGCCTCACGGCGGACCGCGGGCTGATCGACGAGGCCGCCGGGCTCGTCGTCCCCGGCGTGGGCGCCTTCCGTGCGGTCATGGAAGCCCTGCGCGCGAGCCGCGGCGACGAGATCATCGACCGGCGCCTGGCGGGCGGGCGTGCGGTGCTGGGCATCTGCGTGGGAATGCAGGTCCTGTTCGATCGCGGGGTCGAGCGCGGCGTCGACACGGAGGGGCTCGGCGAGTGGCCGGGCGTCATCACCGAGCTCGACGCGCCCGTCCTGCCGCATATGGGCTGGAACACCGTCGACGCGGGGGAGGGCTCCCGCCTGTTCCGCGGCATCGAAGCGGAGCGCTTCTACTTCGTGCACTCGTTCGCGGCGCAGCAGTGGCAGCTCGACGTGCAGCCGCCGTTCCCCCCGCCCGTCCTGACGTGGTGCACGTACGGGCGCCCGTTCCTCGCCGCGGTCGAGAACGGACCGCTGTCGGCCACGCAGTTCCATCCCGAGAAGTCCGGGGATGCCGGCATCCGCCTTCTCGCCAATTGGATCGACGGGCTCGGCGGGGCTACCCTCTGAACTCGTGCCACCTGCGAGAGCGCATCGCTCCCGCGTCATCCTGCACGAGGAGCTATGAACGATTTCGCGTCCACGCCTGAGCTGATCCTGCTGCCCGCCGTCGATGTCGCAGACGGCAAGGCCGTCCGCCTGACGCAGGGTGAGGCGGGCACCGAGACGAACTACGGCGACCCGGTCGATGCCGCGCTGGAATGGGCGAAGCAGGGCGCCGACTGGATTCACCTCGTCGACCTCGACGCCGCGTTCGGCCGCGGCAGCAACGCGGGTGTGATCCGCAAGGTGATCAAGCAGGTGCGCGGCGTGCTGGTCGAGGTGTCCGGCGGCATCCGCGACGACCGCAGTCTCGAGGCGGCCCTGGAGAGCGGCGCCACCCGCATCAACCTCGGTACGGCGGCGCTGGAGAATCCCGAGTGGGCCGCCGATGTGATCGGCCGCTACGGCGATGTCATCGCCGTCGGGCTGGATGTGCGGGGCACGACGCTGGCGGCCCGCGGCTGGACGCAGGAGGGCGGCGACCTGTGGACGGTGCTGGAGCGTCTCGAGGCGGCCGGCTGCAGCCGCTACGTCGTCACCGACGTCACGAAGGACGGCACCCTGCAAGGCCCGAACCTCGAGCTGCTGCGGCAGATCACGTCGCGGACGACCAAGCCGGTCGTGGCGTCGGGCGGCGTCTCCAGCCTGGATGACATCATCGCGCTCCGCGACCTCGTGCCGCTCGGCGTCGAGGGTGCCATCATCGGCAAGGCCCTGTACGCGGGTGCGTTCACGCTGGCCGAGGCGCTGGATGTCGCCGGACACTGACCCGCACGACCACCATGCGGCAGGCGACTCGGCCGGCGTGCCCTGGGAGGGGCGTCGCTTCGAAGCGAATCGCCACTCCGATGATGACGGCTCGGCCGATCCGGCACTGCTCTCCGCACTGAACGCCTTCCGCTTCGGCGACGGCGACCAGGTCGCGGTCATCGACGCGTACCGCACCGCGCGCCTGCTCATCCCGCTCGTCGCCGAAAAGGGCGAGACAGGCGTGGGCGTGAACGGGATCGTCGTCGACAAGACTCAGGAGCTGTCGATCGTCACCGTCGCCGCACCCGACGGCCGGCGCGTGCTGCCCGTGTTCACCTCGGTCTCCGCGATGAGCCGATGGGATGCCGCGGCACGCCCGGTTCCCGCCGACGGAGCGCGCACCGCGGTGGCGGCATCCGCCGACGACACCGACCTGATCGTGGTCGATCCGGGCTCGGACACCGAGTTCGTGATCCGCCGCCCCGCCGTCTGGGCGATCGCGCAGGGAATCGCGTGGGAACCGAGCTTCACCTCTCCTGAGGTGTTCGCGGGTCTGCAGGAGAGCGTGCGCGCGGAACTGGCCGTGATCGACCTGGGGGTCGAGTCCGGAGACCCGACCGGCCGCCTCCGCGGGCCGGAGCTGGTCGTACGGCTGGAGCTCATGCAGGGGCTCGATCAGTCCGAGCTGGACGCGGTTCTGGCGCGACTCGCGAAGCGCTGGGCGGCCGATCATCGCATCGCGGTCCTGGTGGATTCGCTGACGGTCAAGCTGATCCGCGCCTGACGCGCCGCAGGACGCACTTGCGGTCAGCGCTGCCGGAGGCGGATGATCGCCTCTCGGAGGTGACGTCATGACACGCGGCGCGGCGGACGACGACTACCGGCGGGCGCTGGATGCGGCTCATCGCCACGCCCTGGAGTGGCTGGACTCGCTGCAGGACCGCCCGATCCGGCCCGAGACCGATGCGGACGGCATCCTCGCACGACTGGACGGGCGGCTGCCGGAACGCGGGACGGCGCCCGAAGCCGTGATCGACGAGCTCGTGGACGCGGCTCGCCCGGGTCTCATCGCACTGGGTTCGCCGCGCTTCTTCGGTCTGGTGATCGGCGGGACGTATCCGGCGGGGATGGCGGCGGACTGGCTCGTCTCGGCGTGGGATCAGAACACGGGTGCGCGTCAGCTCACGCCCTCGACCGATGCGGTCGAGGAGCTGGCCGCCGCATGGCTGCTCGAGCTGCTGGATCTTCCCGCGGACTGCGGTGTCGGCTTCGTGACGGGTGCGACGAGTGCGAACCTCTCCGCACTCATCACCGCGCGCGACGCCGTGCTGCGCGATCGCGGGCACGACCCCACCCGCGGCATCCAGTCCGCCCCTTCGATCCGGTTCCTCGCGGGCGACTCGGTGCACGCATCCGTGATGCTCGCCGGACGTCTCGCCGGACTCGGCGCGCCGGAGACCGTCGGCGCGGATGACCAGGGCCGGATCGACGTCGACGGTCTGTCCGCGGCCCTGGCCGAGCACAGCGGGCCGACCATCGTGGCGCTGCAGGCCGGGGAGGTGCACTCGGGGGCGTTCGACGACTTCGCCGCAGCGATCGACGTCGCCCACCTGCACGGCGCCTGGGTGCACATCGATGGGGCCTTCGGGCTGTGGGCGGCGGCATCGCCGCGCCTGAGACACCTGTTCGCAGGCGGCGAACGGGCGGACTCCTGGGCGACCGATGCGCACAAGACGCTCAACGTCCCCTACGACTGCGGCGTCGTCATCGTGCGCGACGAAGCGGCCATGACCGCCGCGCTCGGGGTGCACGCCGTCTACCTTCCCGACGTGGCGAGCGTCGCGGACCCGTACGACCGCGTCCCCGAGATGTCTCGCCGCGCGCGCGGCGTGCCGGTCTGGGCGACGCTGAGGTCGCTGGGCAGGAGCGGGGTGATCGGCCTGGTGGACGGGCTGGCGGATGCCGCGACCGGGCTCGCCGACGGATTCCGCGGCATCCCGGGTCTGGAAGTGCTCAACGACGTCGTCTTCACGCAGGTCTGCCTCGCCGCGCGCGATGACGACGACACCGCCGCCCTGGGCGAATGGCTGCGCGCGGAGGGCACCGTGTGGGCGTCGTCCTCCGTGTGGCACGGGCGCACCGTGGTGCGCTTCGCGGTCAGCAACCGTGGCACGGACGCGGAGGCGGTGCGCCGGACGGTCGATGCGGTCGCGCGGGGCGCCTCGGCGGTCGGCATCGGCGCTCAGGCGCCGGGAACGGTCAGTTGACCGGCCCGGTCCACTTCTCGCCGGGCCCCTTGCCGATCGGGTCGGGGATGACCGAGGCCTCGCGGAAGGCGAGCTGAAGCGAGCGCAGTCCGTCGCGGAGCGACCGGGCGTGCATGTCGCTGATCTCGGGCGCCCCTGCCGTGATCAGACCCGCCAGGGCGTTGATGAGCTTGCGGGCCTCGTCCAGATCGGTCTGCGCGCCGGGATCCTCGGCGAGACCGACCTTCACGGCGGCGGCGCTCATCAGGTGCACCGCTGCTGTGGTGATCACCTCGACCGCGGGCACGTCCGCGATGTCGCGTGTCGCGGCCGACGCGGCGCGCTCCTGGGCCTCCCACCGCGCCTGGCGTTCGGCATCCACTGCCACCCGCCCGGCTCGGAGATCGTCGTCGGGTTCCCGAATCGTGTCCACGTGCCACTCTCTGCTAGACTTGCGCGGGCTCCGGAGCGTCGTGCTTCGGAACGAAAGAGGATTCACATCCCACCCGCGCTTGCCGTTCCAGGCTACCGGGTCACGCACTCCGCCCCGTCCGCTTGCGGCCGGGGTAGAACTCACGCAGTGGGTATCGGGTGCAGAGCCGGCGCGTATGCGCCGTGCGGGTGGAATCGAGTCTCTCTTCCGCCCGCGATGCATCCCGCTTCGCGGTGGCCGACACCCGCATGAAGAGGAGTTCCGCATCAGCGATCCCCGCACCAATGACCGCATCCGCGTGCCCGAGGTCCGCCTCGTCGGCCCGAACGGAGAGCAGGTCGGCGTCGTACGCATCGAGGTTGCCTTGCGTCTGGCGCAGGATGCCGATCTCGACCTTGTCGAGGTGGCTCCCAATTCGAAGCCGCCCGTCGTCAAGATCATGGACTACGGGAAGTTCAAGTACGAAGCAGCGCAGAAGGCCAAGGAGGCCCGGCGCAATCAGGCGAACACGATCCTCAAAGAGGTCCGTTTCCGTCTGAAGATCGAGGCACACGACTACACGACCAAGCTCAAGCGCGCAGAGGGATTCCTCAAGGCGGGCGACAAGGTCAAGGCCATGATCCTGTTCCGCGGACGCGAGCAGTCGCGTCCCGAGCAGGGCGTGCGACTCCTCCGCAAGTTCGCCGAGGACGTCGCCGAGTTCGGAACCGTCGAATCCAACCCGACGATCGACGGACGCAACATGGTCATGGTGGTCGCACCGCACAAGAACAAGTCCGAGGTCAAGACCGAGCAGAACGCCCAGCGCGCTGCGAACAAGGAAGCAGCCCGGTCGGCGGCCCACAGCGGACCGGCCGACGAGTCGGCCCCCGTGCCGGCCGAATAGGCCCCACTGACCCCCGCCCCGCGGGACACACCCCGAAGCCCGCGAGGGCGACACACGAAGGAACACAAGATGCCGAAGCAGAAGACCCACTCGGGTGCCAAGAAGCGGTTCAAGATCACCGGCAGCGGAAAGCTGATGAAGCAGCAGGCCGGTATGCGCCACAACCTGGAGGGCAAGGCCAGCAAGCGCACGCGTCGCCTCAACCAGGACCAGGTCCTCTCCAAGGCCGACACCAAGCAGGCGAAGAAGCTTCTGGGCCGCTGAGCGCGCCCGAACACGTTAGGAAACAGAAGAAATGGCTAGAGTCAAGCGGGCCGTCAACGCCCACAAGAAGCGTCGCGTCATCCTGGAGCGCGCCTCCGGTTACCGGGGTCAGCGTTCGCGCCTGTACCGCAAGGCGAAGGAGCAGGTCACCCACTCGCTCGTCTACGCGTACCGCGACCGTCGCAAGCGCAAGGGCGACTTCCGTCGTCTGTGGATCCAGCGCATCAACGCTGCGAGCCGCCAGAACGGCCTCACGTACAACCGCCTCATCCAGGGCCTCGGCCTCGCCGGTGTGCAGGTCGACCGTCGCATGCTCGCCGAGCTGGCGGTGAACGAGCCGGCGACCTTCGCGTCGCTCGTCGCGACCGCCAAGGCCGCGCTGCCCGAGAACGTCAACGCGCCGAAGACCGCGTAACACCGGCATCCGGTGTCAGGGCGTCCTCCTCCGGGAGGGCGCCCTTTCGCGTCCCACCGCCCGAACGGCGGGAGGCGGGACCGTATGCTGAACTCGTGCTTGAGAACCCGCGCTCGCCCCGCGTTCGCGCCGTCGCGAAGCTGACCAAGCGCAGCGCGCGCCAGGAGACCGGGCTGTTCCTCCTCGAAGGACCGCAGGCCGCGCGCGAGGCGCTCGCCTACCGCCCCGACACGGTCATCGAGGTGTTCGCGACGCCCTCCGCGCTCGAGCGCCATGCCGACCTGCGGGATGCCGCACGCGATGCCGGCATCGAAGTGGTGTTCACCACCGAGGCCGTGCTCGATGCGATGGCCGATACGGTGACGCCGCAGGGCATCGTCGCGGTCGCCCGCCAGACCCCGACTTCGGTCCGCGACGTGTTCGCCGCCGCTCCTCGGCTCGTGGCGATCTGCGAGGAAGTGCGGGATCCGGGCAATCTCGGCACGATCATCCGGGCGGCGGACGCGGCAGGCGCGGATGCCGTCATCCTCACCGGCCGGACCGTCGATCCCTACAACCCGAAGGTGGTGCGCGCCACGACCGGGTCGCTGTTCCACCTGCCCATCGCCGTGGGTGTGGATCTGGTGAACGCCGTCGACCGCGCACGCGCCGCCGGAGTCCGGGTGGTGGCCGCCGACGTCGGGGGCGGGGACTTCCTCGCCGCCCGCGCGCTGCTGGCCGAGCCGACCGCGTGGCTGTTCGGCAACGAGGCGCGCGGGCTGGACGAGGAGTCGCTCGCGCTCGCCGATCTCTCACTGCGGCTTCCGATCTACGGGAGCGCGGAGTCGCTGAACCTGGCCACAGCCGCCAGCGTGTGCCTCTACGAGACGGCTTTCGCGCAGCGCTCCGGCGCATCCTCGTGAGGCGGGCCGGTCCTGTTACAGTCCGGTAAAGCTCGCGCGGGGGTCTCCCGCGGAGCGACGGCCGCCCCCTAGTGTGGGCATCATGGCGACACCCGACACACCTGCAGCTGCGCCGAGGACCTCGAACATCAGCGTTCGCCGCGGTGAACCGCTCGTGGTCATCGAGCACGTCGACAAGCACTTCGGCGATCTGCATGTGCTCCGCGACATCGACACGGTCGTCAACCGCGGCGAGGTCGTGGTGGTCATCGGGCCGTCAGGCTCAGGCAAGTCCACGCTGTGCCGTGCCATCAACCGCCTCGAGACGATCGACTCCGGTCGGATCGCGATCGACGGCGTCGACCTGCCGGAAGAGGGGGCAGGCCTCGCCAAGCTGCGTGCGGACGTCGGCATGGTGTTCCAGTCGTTCAACCTCTTCGCGCACAAGACCGTCCTGGAGAACGTGACGCTCGGCCCGATCCGGGTGCGGAAGATGTCGCGCAAGGACGCCGACGCGAAAGCGATGGCTCTGCTGGACCGGGTCGGCGTCGCGAACCAGGCCAAGAAGATGCCGGCGCAGCTCTCCGGCGGCCAGCAGCAGCGCGTCGCGATCGCGCGGTCGCTGGCGATGGATCCGAAGCTGATCCTGATGGACGAACCGACCAGCGCGCTGGACCCGGAGATGATCAACGAGGTCCTCGACGTGATGGTGGGCCTCGCCAAGGACGGCATGACCATGATCGTCGTCACCCATGAGATGGGCTTCGCCCGCAAGGCCGCCGACCGCGTGCTCTTCATGGACGGCGGGGCGATCGTCGAAGAGGCGACGCCGGAGCAGTTCTTCACCAACCCGCAGAGCGAGAGGGCCCAGGATTTTCTGTCCAAGATCCTCGAACACTGAGACACCTCGGCCGCTGCACCGTGGCCGGGACCACTGAAGAAGGGGCCGTCACAAGCGGCCTGTACACAGCAAAGGACAGGTAGACATGAACAGAACTCGACTCACGCTGCTCGCACTGGCCACCGCCGGAGCGCTTGCGCTCTCGGGTTGCGCGTCCGATGGCGGCGATGCAGGCGGCGGCGAGACCGCCACGCCCGAGCCGGAGCCCACGTTCGCCGAGGGCAGCACGATGGCGGCGCTCGCCGAGGCGGGCAGCATCACGATCGGCACGAAGTTCGACCAGCCGCTGTTCGGCCTCGTGGGACCCTCGGGCGTCCCTGAGGGCTTCGACGTCGAGATCGGCAAGATCATCGCCGCAGAACTCGGCATCTCGGAGGACAACATCGAGTGGGTCGAGTCCGTCTCGGCCAACCGCGAGCCCTTCATCCAGAACGGCGAGGTCGATATCGTCGTCGCGACGTACACGATCAACGACAAGCGCAAGGAGGTCGTCTCCTTCGCCGGCCCGTACTACATGGCGGGTCAGTCGATCCTCGTGCTCGCCGACAACGAGGACATCGAGAGCGAAGACGACCTCGTCGGCCAGCCGGTCTGCTCGGTCACGGGCTCGACGCCGGCCGCGAACCTCGAGGCGCTCGGCGCTGAGGTGCTCCTGACCGACACGTACAGCAACTGCCTCGGACCCCTCCGCGACGGCACGGTCGTGGCCGTCTCGACCGACAACGTGATCCTCGCCGGTCTCGCGGCCCAGAATGAGGGCGAGTTCAAGGTCGTGGGCGAGCCGTTCACCGACGAGCCCTACGGCATCGGACTCTCGCTGGAGGACACGGAGTTCCGTGACTGGATCAACGACGTGCTCGAAGCCTCCTACGAGGACGGCAGCTACGAGGCGGCGTGGATGGCGACGGCCGGAACGGTGCTGCCGTTCATCGAGCCGCCGGCAGTCGACCGCTACTGATCGATCGGATGCCCCGGGCCGGCCGACGCGCCGGCCCGGGTCACCCACCCCCTGACCACCACACGGTCCGAAAGGAGGCCCCGTGGAGCAGTTGATCTCACTCCTGCCCGAGTTCTGGGAGGGCTTCCGCGTCACGCTCCTGCTGCTGGTCGTGTCGGGTGTGCTCGCACTGATCCTGGGCACCCTCATCGCGGCCATGCGCATCTCGCCCGTCGCCGCCCTGCGCGGGCTGGCCGCGTTCTGGACCGAGATCGCGCGGAACACTCCGCTGACCCTGGTCTTCTTCTTCACGGCATTCGTGATGCCCATGCTCGGCGTCCGCCTGCCGTACGTGCTGCTCGCGTTCATCGCGCTCACCTACTACACGTCGCCCTTCGTGGCAGAGGCCCTCCGCTCCGGCATCAACGGCGTTCCGCTCGGGCAGGCCGAAGCTGCCCGCAGCATCGGGCTCGGATTCGGTCAGACGGTGTCTCTCGTCGTGCTGCCGCAGGCGTTCCGAATGACTGTCCCGCCCCTGATCAACGTCTTCATCGCCCTGACCAAGAACACATCCGTCGCCGGCGGGTTCTTCGTGGTCGAGCTGTTCGCGACGACGCGGCAACTGGCCAACGACAACGGCAACATCGTGCTGCCCATCCTCTTCACCGCCGCGGCGCTGTATCTGGTGGTCACGGTTCCGCTGGGCCTGGCCGCGGGCCAGCTCGAGAAGCGCTGGGTGGTGCGCCGATGAGCGGAACCAGTGTCCTGTTCGACGCGCCCGGCCCTCGGGCGCGGCGCAATTCGCGCATCGCGTCGGTCGTCTCGCTGATCGTGATCCTCGCCGGACTGGCGTGGATCATCTTCACCCTCGCCGGCCCGCGCGAATCGGGCGGCATCACCCTCCCAGGCATGTTCGACCCGACCCGGTGGAACATCTTCCTCGATCCCGAGCTGTGGCAGTCGATCGGGCGGGGCGTCGTGGCGACCCTCCAGGCTGCCGCCATCTCCGCAGTCGGAGCGATCGCGCTCGGAGTCGTGCTGTCGCTCATGCGCAGCTCGTCGATCGCGTGGCTGCGCATCCCGACGGGGTGGCTCATCGAGTTCCTGCGCGGCATGCCCGTGCTGCTGATGATGCTGTTCATCCTGCTCGTCGCCTCGACAGGTGCCTTCTGGGCGGTCGTGATCGCCCTGATCCTCTACAACGGCACTCTGATCGGCGAGGCGCTGCGGGCTGGGCTCGTCGCGCTGCCGCGCGGTCAACGCGAGGCGGCGCTCAGCGTCGGCATGCGCGAGTTCCAGTCGAAGATGCTGGTGGAATTCCCGCAGGCGTTCCGGCAGATGCTGCCGATCATCGTCGCTCAGCTTGTGGTGCTGCTCAAGGACACCTCGCTCGGCTACATCGTGGGGTACAACGAGATCATCCGCAACAACATGAACAACCTGGGCAGCTTCTACGGAAACCGCTACATCTTCTCGCTGTTCCTGGTCACCCTGGTGATCTATCTAGCGATCAACCTGACGCTGTCATGGTTCGCACGGTGGCTGTCGCGCCGCACGGCGAGCGGCGGCGCGGGTCGCCGCCGCGGTGGCAGGGTGGCCGATCCCACCGCGCCCGGAGCGCTCCTCGAGGTGGAGGCCGAGGCCGACCTCAGCGCCAGACCGCCGCGCTGACGCGCCCGCCGCCCGCGCTGGCAGCCGGCGCGGGACGCGGCATCCGCCGTCGGTAGACTCGTCTCTCGTGTCTGACTCACCCGACCACGCGCCCTCCGAGATCACGCCGGAGGCGGTGGCTGCCGCCGTCCAGGCTGCGCTCGACGCCATCGGCGCCGCATCCGATACCGCGGCTCTGAAGGCCGCACGCGCTGCGCACACCGCAGAGGCGTCGCCGCTGGCGAAACTCAACGCACGTCTGCGCGACGTCGCGCCTGAGCGCAAGGCCGAGTTCGGCAAGCTCGTCGGTCAGGCGCGCGGACGCGTCACGCAGGCGCTCGCCGCCCGGGAGGAGCAGGTGGCGCTCGCCGAGACCGCCGCACGGCTCGAGGCCGAGCGCATCGACGTGACGGCGCTCGCCGCACGCGCACGCGTGGGGGCGCGGCATCCGATCTCTCTCCTGCAGGAGCAGGTCGCCGACATCTTCGTCGGGATGGGGTGGGAGATCGCGGAAGGACCCGAGCTCGAGCACGAGTGGTACAACTTCGACGCGCTGAACTTCGACGCCGACCACCCCGCGCGTCAGATGCAGGACACGTTCTTCGTCGATCCGGTCGAGCGCCACCTCGTGATGCGCACCCACACGAGCCCCGTGCAGGTGCGCTCGATGCTCGAGCGCGATCTGCCGATCTACGTGCTGTGCCCCGGGCGTGTCTACCGCACCGATGAGTTCGATGCGACCCATCTTCCGGTCTTCACCCAGTTCGAGGGCCTCGTCGTGGACCAGGGCATCACGATGGCGCACCTGAAGGGCACGCTCGACCACGCCGCCCGCGTGCTGTTCGGCCCCGAGGCGAAGACCCGCTTCCGGGCGAACTTCTTCCCCTTCACCGAGCCGTCCGCCGAGCTCGACCTCTGGCACCCGACGTTCAAGGGCGGCGCTCGCTGGATCGAGTGGGGTGGCTGCGGAATGATCAACCCCAACGTGCTCCGCGCGGCCGGGATCGACCCCGAGGTGTACTCGGGCTTCGCGTTCGGCATGGGGATCGAGCGGACGCTGATGTTCCGCAGCGATGTGCAGGACATGCGCGACATGGCCGAGGGCGATGTGCGCTTCAGCGAGCAGTTCGGGATGGTGGTCTGATGCGCGTCCCGCTCTCGTGGCTGCGTGAGTACGTCGACGTTCCGGCGGATGCCGCCGCCGAGGACGTTCTCGCCGCGCTCGTGCGCGTCGGGTTCGAGGAGGAGGACATCCACTCGTTCGAGCTCCAGGGTCCGATCGTGGTCGGCGAGGTGCTCGAGTTCGTCGAGGAGCCGCAGTCCAACGGCAAGACGATCCGCTGGTGCCAGGTGCGGGTCGCACCCGACGGCGAGACCGCCGCGGACGGCGGTCCTTCGGTGCACGGAATCGTGTGCGGTGCGCGCAACTTCTTCGTCGGCGACAAGGTCGCGGTGACGCTGCCGGGTGCCGTGCTGCCGGGGCCGTTCCCGATCGCGGCACGCAGGACATACGGACATGTCTCGGACGGCATGATCGCCTCGGCTCGCGAACTCGGCCTCGGCGACGAGCACGACGGCATCCTGCGGCTCGCGACGCTGGGGATCGACGCACCGGTCGGCACCGACGCGATCGCGCTCCTCGGACTCGACGACGTCGCGGTCGAGATCAACGTGACGCCCGACCGCGGCTATGCACTGTCGCTGCGCGGCGTGGCGCGCGAGTACTCCCACGCCACCGGCGCGACCTTCCGCGACCCGGGGCTGCGGCATCCGCACGAGGTCGAACCGGGCAGCGGCTTCGCGGTCGCCGTGAACGACGACGCGCCGATCCGCGGCCGCGTCGGCGCGTCCGAGTTCGTGGTGCGCGTCGTGCGCGGGGTGGATGCCGCCGCTCCGACCCCCGCGTGGATGATCGCGCGCCTCAACCTGGCCGGCATCCGATCGCTGGGCGTGCTGATCGACATCACCAACTACGTGATGCTGGAGCTCGGCAACCCCATCCACGGATACGACCTCGACAAGCTCGCCGGCGGAATCACGGTGCGCCGCGCGACGCCGGGCGAGCGGCTCGAGACGCTCGACGGCAAGGTGCGCACGCTGGATCCCGAGGACCTGCTCATCACCGACGAATCCGGCCCGATCGGCCTGGCCGGCGTGATGGGCGGCGGAACGACCGAGATGGGTCCGCAGACCACGAACGTGCTGATCGAAGCGGCCGTCTTCGACACGATCTCGATCGCGCGCACGGCGCGTCGGCACAAGCTGCCCTCGGAGGCCTCCCGGCGCTTCGAGCGCGGGGTGGACCCGCAGATCCCGTTCGTGGCCGCTCAGCGCGTCGCCGACCTCATGGTCGAGCTCGCCGGCGGCACGATCGACGAGCTGGGCGGTGCCCTGTTCGCCGAGTGGCACCGGCCGCAGCTCACTCTGCCCACCGGTTTCGTGCAGGAGCTCATCGGCGTGGACTACCCGGCGTCCGAGGTGATCGGAGCCCTGCGGCTCATCGGCTGCGTCGTGGACGAGGGCGGCGACGAGCTGCTGGTCTCGCCCCCGTCGTGGCGTCCCGACCTCACCGACAAGTGGACGCTCGCCGAGGAGGTCGCCCGCATCGAGGGGTACGACCGGATCCCGTCCGTGCTGCCCACACCGCCTTCCGGCCGAGGGCTGACGGCTGCGCAGCAGGGCCGCCGCCGCGTGAGCAACGCCCTCGCCGCGGCGGGATATGTGGAGACCCCCTCGTTCCCGTTCACCACCGACGATCAGAACGATCTGCACGGGTCCGCCTCGGGCGCGCACCTTCCGTCCGTCAAGCTGGCAAACCCGCTCGACGGACAGGCGCCGTTCCTGCGGCGCAGCCTCGTTCCGGGACTGCTGAGGGTCGCGCACCGCAACGTCGCACGCGGGTTCACCGACCTCGCGCTGTTCGAGACCGGCACCGTCTTCCTGCCCGCGCCGGGCGTGACGTACGGCACCGAGTTCGTGCCGCCCCTCGCGGTGCGACCGGATGCCGCGACCCTCGCCGCGCTCGACGCCTCGATCCCGCCCCAGCACCGCTACGTTGCGGTCCTGCTCACGGGATGGATCGCGCCCAAGCAGCCGGGGCTGGCCGCCGAGGCGGCCGGAGTGGCGGACGCACTCGACGCCGTCCGCACGATCGCCGCCGCCGCCGGAGTGACCGTCGAGCTCGCCCAGGGCGAGCGCGCCGCGCTGCACCCGGGGCGCGCGGGCGTGCTGTCTGTGGGTGCAACGGAGGTCGGCTACGTCGGCGAGCTGCTGCCCGCGGTTGCCGAGGCAGCAGACCTGCCCGGCCGCGTGATCGTGGCCGAACTCGACCTGGACCTCGTGCTCTCGCTCGCCGGCGAGAAGGTGGTCGCGGCGTCGCTGTCGGGTTACCCGGCCGCGACGCAGGACGTCTCGCTCGTCGTGGGCGCCGACGTTCCGGCCGCCGACGTGCGCGCCGCGCTCGTCGACGGCGCGGGCGGCCTGCTCGAGTCGCTCCGGCTGGTCGACGACTATCGCGGCGCCGGCGTGCCCGACGGTGCGAAGAGCCTCACGTTCGCGCTGCGCTTCCGCGCGCCCGATCGCACGCTCACCGCCGCCGAGGCGACAGAGGCGAAGCTCGCCGGGGTGGCCGCCGCGGCCGAGCGCTTCGGGGCGACGCTGCGCGAGTAGGGGTCGCGGGTCCCGACGCGCTGCGCGAGTGCACGGCTCGTCGACGAGTGCACGACGTTCCGGCAGCGCAAAGCCGTGCACTGGACGAGATGCCGTGCGCTCGATCGGCCCGGCGACCAGGCGCGCCGGTCGCTTGCGGCCGCGGGGATCTGGTGGGATGGGCGGATGGCGGACGTACTGATCCTGGGCGGCACGGGCTGGCTGAGCGGGCGCGTCGCCCGGGCGTGGCTGGATGCCGGAGCATCCGTCACCTGCCTCGGCCGGGGTGGCCGGCCGGCGCCCGGGGGAGCTGAGCTGATCACCGCCGATCGCGCCGAACCGGATGCCTACGCCGGAGTGGCCGATCGGGACTGGGACGAGATCGTCGAGATCTCTTCCATCCCGGAGCATGTCGCGGCGGCGGTCGACGCGCTCGCCGGCAGGACGCGGCACTGGACCTACGTCTCCTCGCTCTCGGTCTACGCCTCGAACGACGAGGTCGGCGCCGACGAGCGCGCCGCTCTGAGCGAGCCCGCACAGCCGGGGGACGAGTACGACTATTCGCGCGCGAAGGCAGCGGCCGAGGCATCCGTGCGCGCCGCAATCGGCGATTCTGCCGCGATCGTGCGCCCCGGACTCATCGTGGGGCCTGGTGACCCGACCGACCGGTTCGGCTACTGGGTCGGGCGGCTCGCCCTCGCCGGGGCGGCGCCCGTGCTCGTTCCGAAGCTCGCGGGACTGCAGACCCAGGTGATCGACGTCGACGACCTCAACGGATTCATCGTCGAGCGAGGCGCCGAGCGATGGCGCGGCACCGCCAATGCGATCGGCGACACGATGCCGCTCGGCGAACTGATCGCACAGGCGCGCGACGTCGCGGACCACTCCGGCCCGATCATCGAGGCGGAGGACGAGTGGCTCGTCGCGCACGACGTGCAGCACTGGATGGGACCGCGCTCGCTGCCGCTGTGGCTTCCGCGCGATATGGCGGGCTTCTCGACGCGGTCGAACGAGGCCTATCGCGCCGCCGGCGGGCGGATCCGCAGCATCCGCGAGACGCTCGAACGCACGCTCGCCGACGAACGTGACCGCGGTCTCGATCGCGAGCGTCGAACGGGGCTGACCCGCGCCGAAGAGCTCGCGCTCCTGGCCGAACTGACCTCCTGACGGCGAGGCGTGCGGGAGGCCGCGCCCGACGGGATTTGCGGGCCTCGCACCGCAGCGGCTATCGTCGCCCCATGCCTTCGACCGCGCTCCCGCTGTTCCCGCGGTTCCTGAGCCTGTCGAAGGGCGTTCCGAGCGCCGCTCCCGCGCGCCGACGTCGGGCAGACCGCCGACTCTAGGCGACGCCGCGCACCTTCTGAGAAGGGGAGCCGTGGACGTCGCCGTCTCCCTCTGAGCCCGTCGATGGGCCAACCCCAGACTCTAAGGTGGAATCCATGACATATTCGGTCGCCGTCTCCGGCGCATCCGGCTATGCGGGCGGCGAGATCCTCCGGATCCTCGCCGCGCATCCCGACGTCGAGATCCGCACCGTGACCGCGCACTCGAACGCGGGACAGCCCCTCACCCAGCACCAGCCGCACCTCCGCTCGCTCGCGCACCTGACTCTGCAGGAGACGACGCCCGACGTTCTCGCCGGGCACGACATCGTGTTCCTGGCGCTGCCGCACGGGCAGTCCGGCCGGTTCACCGACGTGCTGGCCGACACGCAGCTCGTGATCGATGCGGGCGCCGACCATCGGCTGCGAGTCGATCGCCGACTGGGACCGGTTCTACGGCGGGGACTTCCACGAGCCGTGGACCTACGGCGTTCCCGAACTGCTCGTGGGCGGCCGCAAGCAGCGCGATCACCTCGTCGGCGCCACACGGATCGCCGCGCCCGGCTGCAACGCGAGCACCGTGAGCCTGAGCCTGGCGCCGGGCGTCGCGGCGGGGGTGATCGACCCGTCCGACATCGTCAGCGTGCTCGCCGTCGGTCCGAGCGGAGCCGGCAAGAGCCTCAAGACCAACCTGCTCGCCGCCGAGATCCTCGGCAGCGCCAACCCCTACGCCGTGGGCGGCACGCACCGGCACATTCCCGAGATCCGCCAGGCGCTCGCGGCCGCACGCACGTCGGGGAATGCCACCGGAATCGGATCAGCGCAGCAATCCGATCCGAATCCGGTGAGCGCACCCGATTCCGGTGCCGACGAGGGCATCCGCATCTCCTTCACGCCGGTCCTCGTGCCCATGTCGCGCGGCATCCTGGCGACGAGCACCGCCCCGATCGTCGAGGACGTGTCGGATGCCGACATCCGGGGTGCCTGGGAAGCGGCGTACGGCGACGAGACGTTCGTGCAGCTGCTGCCGGCCGGCGAGTTCCCCCGCACCGCCGACGTGGTCGGCGCGAACACCGCCCTCGTGGGCCTGGCGATCGACCGGGCGGCGGGCCGCGTGGTCGTCGTCACCGCCGTCGACAACCTGGTCAAGGGCACCGCGGGTGCGGCCGTCCAGTCCATGAACATCGCGCTCGGTCTTGCCGAGGGAACGGCCCTCACCGTGAACGGAGTCGCGCCGTGAGCGTCACCGCGCCCCGGGGCTTCGAGGCGGCCGGCGTCGCCGTCGGCCTCAAGTCCAGCGGCAAGCCCGACGTGGCCGTCGTCGTCAACCGCGGACCGCTCAAGGTGGGCGCAGCGGTCTTCACGAGCAACCGCGCGAAGGCCAACCCGATCATCTGGTCGCAGCAGGTCGTGCAGGACGGCGTGGTCGAGGCGATCGTCCTGAACTCCGGCGGGGCGAACTGCTTCACCGGCTCCTTCGGTTTCCAGACCACGCACCAGACCGCCGAGAGGGCGGCCGAGCTGCTCGGCGTCAGCGCCGGCGATGTGCTGATCTGCTCGACGGGCCTCATCGGCACCGGCGACGAGGTGTTCCGCGCCAAGGTGCTGGACGGCACCGAGAAGGGCATCGCCGAGCTCAGCGCCGACGGCGGGGAGGCGGCATCCCTCGCGATCATGACGACCGACTCGAAGCCGAAGCGGTCCGTCGTCTCGCGGGACGGCTGGTCGATCGGCGGCATGGCGAAGGGCGCCGGGATGCTGGCACCCGGGCTGGCCACGATGCTCGTGGTCATCACGACCGATGCGAAGCTCGACGCGGCGGAGGCGGATGCCGCGCTGCGGCGCGCGACGAGCACGACGTTCGATCGCCTCGACTCCGACGGCTGCATGTCGACGAACGACCAGGTGACCCTTCTGGCGAGCGGGGCGAGCGGCATCCGTCCCGACCTCGAGGAGTTCGCCGAGGCGCTGTCGGAGCTCTGTCTCGACCTCGCCCGCCAGCTGCAGGGCGACGCGGAGGGGGCGAGCCACGACATCACGATCGAGGTGGTGGGCGCGGCATCCGAGGCGGACGCGGTCGAGGTCGGCCGCTCGGTCGCCCGCAACAACCTCTTCAAGGCCGCGATCTTCGGCAACGATCCCAACTGGGGCCGCGTCCTGGCGGCGATCGGCACGACGGCGGCCGAATTCGATCCGTACGACGTGGACGTCTGGATGAACGGCGTCCGCGTGTGCAGCGCCGGCGGCCCCGACGCCTCGCGGGACGACGTGGACCTCACGCCTCGCGCCACGCACCTGCTGATCGACCTCCGTGTCGGGAGCGCCGCCGCGACGATCCTCACGAACGACCTCACGCACGACTACGTCCACGAGAACAGCGCATACGCGACATGACCGACATCGATCTGCAGGACACCGACCCCGCCGAGGCGAGCGCGAAAGCCGCGACGCTCATCGAGTCGCTGCCGTGGCTGCAGCGCTTCAGCGACCAGGTCATCGTGATCAAGTACGGCGGCAACGCGATGGTCAGCGACGAGCTGCAGAACGCGTTCGCCGCCGACATCGCCTATCTGCGCTACGTCGGGGTCAAGCCCGTCGTCGTGCACGGCGGCGGACCCCAGATCTCGTCGATGCTCGACCGGCTGGCGATCCCCAGCGAGTTCAAGGGCGGCTACCGCGTGACCAGCACCGAGGCGATCAGCGTCGTGCGGATGGTGCTCACCGGTCAGATCAACCCGCAGCTGGTGGCCAAGATCAACGCGCACGGCCCGCACGCGACCGGCCTGTCGGGCGAGGACGCCGGACTGTTCGGCGGGCGACGGCGCGGCGTCGTCGTGGACGGGATCGAGCACGATCTCGGCCGCGTCGGCGATGTCGTCGAGGTCGACCCCCAGCCCGTGCACGACCAGCTCGCCGCGGGCCGCATCCCGGTCGTCTCGAGCATCGCGCCCGACCTGGACCACCCCGGCCACTCGCTGAACGTGAATGCGGATGCCGCCGCCGCGGCGCTCGCGGTCGCCCTGGGCGCGGCCAAGCTCGTCGTGCTGACCGACGTGCCGGGCCTGTATGCGGACTGGCCGAACCGCGACTCGCTCGTCTCGCACCTGACCGCCGCCGAGCTGCGCGCGATGCTGCCGACCCTGGAGTCGGGCATGATCCCGAAGATGCAGGCGTGCCTGGACGCAGTCGAGGGCGGAGTCGAGACGGCCGCGATCATCGACGGACGGGTGCCGCACTCGGTGCTCGTGGAGATCTTCACCAGCAAGGGAATCGGAACGGAAGTGGTGCTCGGATGAGTTGGCAGGATGACGCAGGGCGCGACCTGGTGCGCAGCTTCGGACCTCGGATGGAGATGTTCGTCCGCGGCGAGGGAGCCTACCTGTGGGATGCCGACGGCCGCCGCTACCTCGACTTCCTGGCGGGCATCGCCGTGAACTCGCTCGGGCACGCGCACCCCGTGTTCGTGGAGGCGATCGCCGCCCAGGCCGCCACGCTCGCCCACGTGTCGAACTACTTCGCGACCCCACCGCAGCTCGAGCTCGCCGCCCGCCTGAAGCGCCTCGCCGGCACCGGAGAGAACGGCCGGGTCTACTTCGGCAACTCGGGCGCCGAGGCGAACGAGGCGGCTTTCAAGCTCGCCCGGCTGCACGGCGCTGCCACGGAAGGGCGCGCCGCACGGACGCGGGTCCTCGCTCTGACCGACGCCTTCCACGGCCGCACGATGGGCACGCTCGCGCTCACGGGCAAGCCCTACATGCAAGAGCCGTTCCTGCCGATGGTCCCCGGTGTCGAGTTCATCGATTCGTCGATCGAGGCCCTGGAAGCTGCGCTGGACGATCGGGTCGCCGCGCTGTTCGTCGAGCCCATCAAGGGCGAGGCGGGCGTGATCGACCTGCCCGACGGATACCTGCGTGCCGCGCGCGATCTCACGCAGAAGCACGGCGCGCTGCTGATCATCGACGAGATCCAGACCGGCGCCGGCCGAACGGGGGAGTGGTTCGCCTTCCAGCATGCCGGCATCACCCCGGACGCGATCACCGTCGCCAAGGGAATCGGCGGCGGCTTCCCGATCGGCGCGCTCATCACCTTCGGCGGCGCGAGCGACCTCTTCTACCCGGGGACGCACGGTTCGACGTTCGGCGGCAACGCGCTCGGGACGGCGGTCTCCTCCGCCGTGCTCGGCGAGATCGAGGACGAGGGCCTCGTCCGGAACGCGGCCGAACGGGGCCGCCAGCTGCGCGACGCGATCGCCGCGATCGATTCCCCGCTGGTCGACGGATGCCGCGGCCAGGGCCTTCTCATCGGCATCGGCCTCCGGCATCCGGTCGCGAAGGCAATCGTGGCGGCCGCCCAGGAGCACGGGCTCGTGATCAACGCCCCCAACGACGAGACGATCCGCCTGGTGCCGGCGCTCAACATCGGAGACGTCGAGGTCGACGAGTTCGTCGCCCTGTTCACCGCGTCCCTGCGCACGGTGGAGGACGCCCTCGTGCTGGACGGCGACTCCGAAGAGGTCACCGCATGACCCGGCATCTGCTGCGCGACGACGATCTGACCGCCGCCGAGCAGTCGGAGATCCTCGATCTGGCCGTGGCGTTGAAGAAGGACCGGTGGAAGCTCACGCCGCTCGCCGGCCCGCAGACCGTCGCGGTCATCTTCGACAAGTCCTCCACCCGCACGCGCGTCTCGTTCGCGGTCGGCATCGCCGACCTCGGCGGCACACCGCTGATCATCTCGACCGCGAACAGCCAGCTGGGCGGCAAGGAGACGCCGTCCGACACGGCCCGCGTGCTCGAGCGCCAGGTCGCGGCGATCGTCTGGCGCACGTACGCGCAGGCGGGCCTGGAGGAGATGGCGGCGGGCACGCGGGTACCCGTGGTCAATGCGCTCAGCGACGACTTCCACCCCTGTCAGCTGCTGGCCGACCTGCTCACGATCCAGGAGCACAAGGGCGAGCTGAGCGGTCTGACGCTCGCGTTCTTCGGCGACGGCCGGTCGAACATGGCCCACTCGTACATGCTGGCCGGCGTCACCGCCGGCATGCACGTGCGGGTCGCCTCGCCCGAGTCGTACGCGCCTCGCGAGGACGTCGTCGCCGACTCCGATCGCCGTGCCGCCGAGACCGGCGGATCGCTCACCCTCTACACCGACGCGAACGAGGCAGCCGCGGGGGCGGATGTGATCGTCACCGATACGTGGGTGTCGATGGGCAAGGAGGAGGAGAAGCTCGCCCGACTGCGGGACCTCGGACAGTACAAGGTCACCCGCGACCTCATGTCGCTCGCCAAGCCGGACGCGATCTTCATCCACTGCCTTCCCGCCGACCGCGGCTATGAGGTCGAGGCCGAGGTCATCGACGGACCGCAGAGCGTCGTGTGGGACGAGGCGGAGAACCGACTGCACGCGCAGAAGGCGCTGCTGGTGTGGCTGCTTCGCCAGGAGTAGACACCGCGCCCGCCGCCGGGCGGCGGAAAGCGTGGCTCGCCAGCCGGTGGGACCGGCTGAACGGACCGCAGCGCGTGGCGGGCGTCGACCTCGCGCGCGGCCTCGCGGTGATCGGCATGGTCGCCGCGCACCTGCTGTGGATCGGCGACTTCGAGGTCGAGGATGCCGCCACCTGGGTGGCGGTGGTCGACGGTCGCTCCTCCATCTTGTTCGCCACCCTGGCGGGCGTCTCGATCGGGCTCGTCACCGGAGGCACGCGGCCCTTGGCGCCGACCGAGATGCGTTTCGCCCGGCGCCGACTCGCCGTCCGCGCCGGCATGCTGTGGCTCATCGGCATCTGGCTCATCGCGACGGGAGTCCCGGTCTTCGTGATCCTTCCGGCATACGCCGTCCTGTTCCTGCTCGCGCTGCCGCTCGTCTCGCTCGGCGCCCGGACGCTCATCCTCATCGCCGGATCCCTCGCGGTCGTGATGCCGCTGATCCAGGTGCCGCTGGATGACCTGCCCTTCTGGCGCACGCAATCGGGAGACCTGCTGTCCGCGGCGATCGGCTGGCACTACCCGTTCCCGGTCTGGATCGCATTCGTGGTCGCCGGCCTCGCGGTCGCGCGTGCGGGGATCCTCCGCACCCGCGTCCAGGTGTGGATGCTCGCGGCCGGAACGGCGCTGGCGACTCTGGGCTACGGGCTGGATGCCGCGTCGGGACCGGATGCGGATCCTGTCCGCCCGACGTTCTGGGAGGCGGTCTGGACCGCCGAGCCGCATTCCAGCGGGCTGCTGGAGGTGATCGGCTCGGGCGGCTTCGCGATCGCGCTGATCGGCCTGTGCGTGCTCGCCTGCCGGACATTCCTCACGTGGGTCGTGCTGCCCCTGCGCGCAGTGGGGGCGATGCCCCTGACCGCCTACACCGCTCAGATCCTTCTGTGGGCGCTCGCCTCCTTCGCCCTGCTCGGGACGACGAGGGACCTTCGTGGTTTCCGCGACCTCGAGCCGTTCCTGCCGATGACCGTCTGCCTGGTGCTCGCCTGCACCGCGTGGGCGCTGCTCGTCGGCCGGGGCCCGCTCGAGTGGCTCGTCGACCGGGTCGCAAAACTGGCCGTGCCAGGTGGCGTCGATAGGCTGAACGGATGAGCGATGCGAAAGGCGACGGCACGAACGAGGGCGCACTCTGGGGCGCCCGCTTCGCGACGGGGCCGTCGCCGGAGCTGGCGGCGCTGAGCCGGTCCACGCATTTCGACTGGGACCTCGCGCTGTACGACATCGCCGGCTCGCACGCGCACGCGAAGGCTCTCGCCGCGGCGGGCTATCTCACCGCCGACGAGGAGCAGCGGATGCACGCGGGCCTCGATGTGCTCGCGCGCGGCATCGTCGACGGCACGCTGCGGCCGGCGCCGGCTGACGAGGACGTGCACGGTGCGCTCGAGCAGGCGCTCATCGCCGGGGTCGGCCCCGAACTGGGCGGCAAGCTGCGGGCCGGTCGCAGCCGAAACGATCAGATCGCGACGCTGGTGCGGATGTACCTCCTCGACCACTCGCGAACGATCGCGCGCGACATCCTCCGCGTCGTCGATGCGCTCGTCGCTCAGTCCGAAGCCCACCCGGACGCGATCATGCCCGGACGCACGCATCTGCAGCACGCGCAGCCCGTCTTGCTCGCCCACCACCTGCAGGCTCACGCCTGGCCCCTCGTGCGGGACCTCGAGCGGTTCCGCGACTGGTCGGCCCGTGCCGCGGTGTCGCCCTACGGCGGTGGAGCGCTGGCGGGATCCACGCTCGGCCTCGATCCCCAGCTCATCGCCTCGGAGCTCGGTCTCGATCGCCCGGCCGAGAACTCGCTCGACGGCACGTCGGCGCGCGATGTCGTCGCCGAGTTCGCCTTCATCACGGCGATGATCGCCGTCGACATCTCTCGGTTCGCCGAGGAGATCATCCTCTGGAACACGCGCGAGTTCGGCTTCGTCACGCTCGACGACGGGTATTCCACGGGCTCGAGCATCATGCCGCAGAAGAAGAACCCCGACATCGCAGAGCTGGCGCGCGGCAAGGCCGGACGGCTGATCGGCAACCTCAGCCGGACTGCTCGCGACGCTGAAGGGCCTGCCGCTCGCCTACAACCGCGATCTGCAGGAGGACAAGGAGCCGGTCTTCGACTCGGTGCGGACTCTCGAAACGGTCCTTCCGGCGTTCGCCGGCATGGTCGCGACGCTGCGATTCGACACGGCGCGGATGGCCGAGCTCGCTCCGCAGGGCTTCTCGCTGGCGACCGATGTCGCCGAGTGGCTGGTCACGCGGGGCGTGCCGTTCCGCGACGCGCACGAGATCTCCGGCGCGCTGGTCAGGCTGTGCGAGGAGCGCGGGATCGAGCTCGGCGAGGTCACCGACGAGATGCTGGCGTCGGTGTCGCCCCGACTCGTGCCCGAGGTGCGCGAGGTCCTCACGATCGAGGGATCGGTCGCCAGTCGCGACGGCGCCGGCGGCACCGCACCCGCGCGCGTCGACGAGCAGCGCGCCGAACTGGTCGCCCGCGTCCAGACCGCCGCTCACGCGCTGGGACTCTAGTCGCGCAGCTTCTCGGTCTCGCGCAGAACGCCCGCCACATCCTCGGCGCTCGCACGGGTGCGCGCGACCAGCTCGCGCAGTGCCTCCGCACTCGCGCCGGTGGTGGTGTCGAGGCGCATCTGCTGCAGGAAGGCGAGGGCGACGACGGCGTCCTGGTGCGCACCGAGCGCATCCTGCAGGGCCTCTCGCCGCTCGATCGTCCGCTCGGCCTCGGCTCCGAGCACCGGCTGGGCGAGCTCGACGGCGTACCGGTGCCGCTTGGCGGCCTTCCGTGCGTCGTGCAGGCGTTCGCCGGCATCGGCGGACGCGGCATCCGGCACCTTCGCGAGCCTCCTGGTCACCCGCGCATCGGCTTTGGCGACGGGCTTCTTCGCCCGCTCGGCGGGGCGCTGCGCCTTCAGCGTGAACGGCGGTTCGTCTCTCCAGCGCTCGATCGACGCGAACAGCGCCGCGCCACGTGCTCCGCCGAGGCCGTCGGTGACCTCGTGCCAGGCCCCGGCGCGGTCGCGCTCGATCTCTTCGGCGATGGCCCGGTACGTCGCGGGAGACGACGTGCGGTCGTCGTCGGCGAATCGCTCGGCGAGAACCTGAAGGTCGCGCACGTCGCCGAACAGGTTGCCGGCCCAGCGCAGCTCGTCCGCGAAGTCCGACGCAGCACCGGCTTCGTAGACGTCCGCAAAGGTCCGGAGGGTGGCGCGCAGCCGTCTGATCGCCACCCTCACCGGGTGCACGACGGTCTCGTCGCGCGCGGTGATCGCCTCGCGCGACTCGAGGATCACGCCGCACTGCGTCCGCACGTACGCCTGGACCAGCGCACCGAGCGTGTCGTCGTGGCTCACCTGGTCCTCACCAGATGGCCGAGCGCACCAGCGCGCCGACGATGCAGGCCCACAGCAGGCTGGAGAGCGTTCCGATGATGAAGCGCTCGCGCGACTCGGCCGCGGCCAGCTCCGAGAAGCGGCCGACGCCCTTGACGGCGACGACGATCGCGATCGCCTCCGGGTAGCCGGCGATCAGGGCGATCACGACCGAGAGTCGCTCGAGGTAGCCGATGGTCGTGCCGCCGCGCATGACCTCCCGGGACTCGGTATCGGCCTCGGTGACGGTCGCGTCGGGCTCGGCGAGGCCCGCGGCCTCGGCATCCAGGATGATCCCGCCGTTGACGCCGTCGCGCACGCGGCCGTGCGTCGCGATCTCGAGCACCCGCCGGGTCACCGGATTGCCGCCCAGCACCGCGACCGCGGTTCCGAGGAGGGCGACGATGAGCCCCATGATGAGCGGGACGTTGATGGGCGCGACCACCACGACGATCAGCGAGAGCACCACCAGTCCGCTCGCGACGAGCAGCGGAATCGTGGTCGGGCGTCGCATGCTCACGACGATGAGCGCGAGGGCGCCGCACATCGCGAGGAACAGGAAGATCGACAGCATCGCGACGACGATCGCCTCCGGGAGGATCACAGGCATGCGGCCAGTCTTCCATGAGGCCTCCGACGCCGGCGGATGCCGCGGGTCACCGATCGAGTCCCTCCAGTGTGCGCACGAGGGCCGGCACGGCCGCTTCCTCCAGCCGGATTCCCGCTGCCTTGGCGCGCAGGCTCACCGCGGTCGGGGTGATGCCGAGCTCAGCGGCGATGCTCTTCTGGGTCCTGCCCTGCGCGAGGAGGTCCGCAACCTCCCAGCCCTGCTCCGACCGGCGGTCCCGAAGGTCGACCAGCAGCCTGAGATACGCCTCGGCGTCCGCGGCGGCGACGTCGTCCGGGGCGCCGACGGCGATGCGCCCGGTCGCCTGCTTCGCGCGGTCCACCGCACCCCGAGCCAGGACGAACACCGGTCCGCGCGCCGCCCGGATGTCGCCGGGCAGCGGGTTCTCCGCGGCGCCCGCGGCGAGGCCCACGCTCCAACGTCCGTCCCGCAGCAAGGCCAGGCTGATCTCCAGCGCTGCTGCGGCGTTCGCGGTCATCGCCTGGAGCTCGTCGCCCGCATTGCGCTCGACGGGAAGCGCGAGTCGGTCACCGGCGGCGCGCTCGGCGAGTGCGACGCCCTCCGGAACCAGGTCGGCGTTCGTCCTGCTGTCGCGCTGGTCGGCCGTGATGACGAACATGGTCCTCACCTCATAAGCATCAAAGCTTCATATCCATCGATAATGCTACCTGACTTAATAGCCTCGCGCCAGGGAAGCGGCCGATAGCGCCCCAGGCTTATCCGGCGCTGATGAGGCCTCTGGACTGAACGGGCTGGACCGCGCCGTCCGGGTATGGAAGCGTCGGACCATGGCGAGAGTAGAGCACTTCGAGATCCCGGTCGATGACATCGCGCGCGCGCAGGCCTTCTACACGTCCGTGCTGGGCTACGACTACGAACCGTGGGGCGACGAGATGGGCTTGCTGAAGCAGCCTAACGAGGAGGGCATCAACGGCGACCTCCACGTCCGCGGCGCGACCCCGCACCCGACGGTCGTCTTCACCGTCGAGCGGATCGAAGACACGGTCGCGCTCGCAGTCGTCGCCGGCGGAGAGCAGGTCGGCGAGATCCAGCCGCTGAGCGAGAACTCTCGCTGGGTCTACATCAAGGATTCCGAAGGCAACCTCATCGGACTGTACGACGAGATCTCCGCGGCCTGACGTCGGGGCACCCGCGCCCCGCTGATAGCCTCGAACGCGTGTCTTCTCCCGCTCTGACTTCGAGCGCGCCCGCCATCGACCCGACGTTCGAGAACGTCTGGGACGAACTGGTGTGGCGCGGACTCGTGCACGTGTCGACCGATCAGGATGCGCTGCGCGCACTGCTCGCGGGGCCCCCGATCACGTACTACTGCGGATTCGATCCGACCGCTCCGAGCCTGCACCTGGGCAACCTCGTGCAGCTGCTGACCATGCGCCGGATCCAGCTCGCCGGTCACAAGCCGCTGGGTCTCGTGGGGGGCTCGACAGGCCTGGTCGGCGACCCCCGCCCCTCGGCGGAGCGCACGCTGAACACGAAGGAGACCGTGGCGGAGTGGGTCGGCTACCTGCGCACGCAGATCGAGCGCTTCCTGAGCTTCGAGGGCGACAACGCCGCCCGCATCGTCAACAACCTCGACTGGACCGCGCCGATGAGCGCGATCGACTTCCTCCGCGACATCGGCAAGCACTACCGCGTCGGGACGATGCTCAAGAAGGAGGCCGTGAGCGCGCGTCTGATCTCCGACGAGGGCATCAGCTACACCGAGTTCAGCTACCAGATTCTGCAGGGCCTGGACTACCGGGAACTGTTCCTGCAGTACGACTGCGTGCTGCAGACCGGCGGGAGCGACCAGTGGGGCAATCTCACGAGCGGCGTCGACCTGATCCATCGCGCCGAGGGCAGAAGCGTCCACGCGATCGGCACGCCACTGATCACCAACAGCGACGGCCGCAAGTTCGGCAAGAGCGAGGGCAACGCCATCTGGCTGGACCCTGCGCTCACCAGCCCGTACGCCATGTACCAGTTCTGGCTCAATACCGATGACGCCGATGTCGCGGATCGCCTCAAGGTCTTCACGTTCCTCACCCGGTCGGAGATCGAGGACCTCGTCGCCGCACACGCTGCCGAGCCCTTCCGCCGCATCGGCCAGAAGCGCGTCGCGCTCGAGGTGACGAGCCTCGTGCACGGACCGGATGCCGCCGCCGCGGCGATCGCGGCATCGGAAGCGCTCTTCGGGCAGGGCGACCTCACATCGCTCGACGCGGCCACCCTCGCGAGCGCACTGCGCGAACTGCCGAACGCCGAGCTCGCCGCCGGCACTCCGGTGGTGCATGCGCTCGTCGAGACCGGACTCGTCACGAGCCTGGGCGAGGCGCGCCGTGCGATCGCCCAGGGCGGCGTCTCGGTCGACGGCGTGAAGGTGCAGGACGACGACGCGCTCGTGCAGGGATCTCTGCCCGGCGGAGTCTCGGTGCTGCGCCGCGGCAAGAAGACCCTCGCCGGCGTGTTCGTCCGCGGGTAGCCTCCGGCCGCATGCCGTTCACCCCCAGCCACGCGGTCGTCGCGCTGCCGTTCCTGCGGACGCCGCTCGTGCCGGCGGCGATCGCCGTCGGCGCGATGGCACCCGACCTCCCGCTCTTCCTGCGCGGGATGCCGCTGCATTACGGCCTGACTCACAGCCTCGCGTGGCTGCCGCTCACGGTCGTCGTGGCATTGCTGCTGCTCCTGATCTGGCGTTGCCTCCTGCGCCCCGCCGTGCGGGAGCTGTCGCCGCGATGGCTCGCGGACCGGCTTCCCGCGCAGTGGGACGCCGGTGCCGCGCCATCGCTGCGCGAGACGTTCGCGATCGACGGTGCCCGGGCGCGCGTGTCGTGGAGCGGCATCCTGCTCCTCGTGACCTCGCTCGCGCTCGGAGTCGCCTCGCACATCGTGTGGGACCTGTTCACGCACGAGGGACGCTGGGGCGTCCAGGCACTTCCGCTGCTCGAGGCGCACTGGGGACCGTTCGCCGGCTTCCGGTGGCTGCAGCACGGCTCGTCCGCGTTCGGACTCACGATCCTCGCGGTGTGGGTCGTCCTGTGGCTGCGGCGTCGACGGCCGGAGCCCCGCACGCCGCGCCTCCTGCCGGATGCGGTGCGATGGGCGTGGTGGATCTCCCTGCCGGGCATCCTGCTCGGCGCGTGGTCGATCGGTTCGGCCGCCTACGGACCCCTCAGCGCGGAGTGGACGATCGCGCATCTGGCCTACCGCGTGCTGCCGCCGGCGTGCGCGGTGTGGGGGATCCTCACGGTGATCCTCGCGCTGGTCACGCAGACGCTGCGGGGGAGACGGATCGCGGCACTCAGGTAGCGCGCACCTCTCGGGCGATCGCGCGCGCGATGGAGCGCGCGTGGAGCCGGATCTGCAGGAGCTGCCCCTTGAGGGGGTTGGACAGTCCGACGAACCGCAGCCCCGGTGCGACGGGCAGGAAGCGGTGGCCGAGAACGAGCGGATTCCCGCGTCGATCGAGCACACCGAGGTGCCCGACGAGGGGAGGGAGACCCGTCGTATAGCCTGTCGCGGCGATGACGGCATCCGGCGAGAACCGCGTGCCTTCGGAGAGCACGACGTCCTGCCCGTCGAAGCGCTCAACCGCGGCCACGGGTGTGACGGTGCCGGCGCGGAGCGCCTCGACGAGGCCGACATCGATCGTGGGCGTCAGGCCGGTCGCGCGAGCCTGCGCGACGACGCCCGCAGTCGCCGCGGGCATGCCGTACGCGGTCAGGTCTCCCAGGGCGGCACGCTGCAGCAGCCGGTTGACCGGGTCGACGAGCCGGGCGGGGGAGTATTCCATGCCGATCGCCAGCAGCGTGGTCGGCACCGGTCCGAGCTGCCGCGGGATGATGTTCGGCGCGGTGCGCACCGACAGGCGGACCCGGGCGGCTCCGCCCTCCGCCAGATCGGCGGCGATCTCGGCGCCCGAATTGCCCGCGCCCACGACGAGCACGTCGCGGCCGGTGAACGGAAGCGCGTTGCGATACTCCGACGCGTGCAGGACCGCACCGGCGAATCCGTCCCTTCCCGGCCAGTCCGGAATCGTCGGGGAGTGGCTGTACCCGGTCGCGAGAACGACCTGCTTCGCGGTCAGTGCGCCGTCGTTCAGGTGCGCCGTCCATCCGTCACCGTCGCCGTCCAGCCGCCGCACCGCCGCCCCGAACCGCGGCGCGATCCGATGGTGCCGCGCGTAGTCGCCCAGGTAGTCCGCCATGTCGTCCTTTGCGACCCAGCGGCCGTATCGTGCGGACATGCGCCCGCCGGGGAGCGAGGACTGCACCCGCGGCGTGTGCAGATGCAGGCGGTCGTAGCGGGACCGCCACGAATCGCCGACCGCCTGCCCGCGGTCGACGACGACCGACTCGACGCCCCGACGCCTCAGACAGGCCGCGACCGCCAGCCCGGCGGGACCGGCTCCGATGACGAGCACCTCAGCGTCCATAGCCTGCCGCCCCGGTTGCAGGCAGCCACTCCGGGGCGTCGCGACCCCAGCGCCTCGGCGCGTCGAACGCGACAGGCCCGCCGTCGTAGGCGAGCGCCGGGGCGGCCGTGGTCACGCGCAGTCCGTCCATGGCGAACCGCTGCACGTGCGGTGCGGCGTCGAGCACGGCGCCGGCCGGCTCCGGCGACCCCGTTCTCGGCATCCCGAGCAGTTCCGCTGCGACGCGACGCAGCGACACGTCGACGATCCACGATCCGCCCTCGCCGCGCGCTCGGTCCAGTGCGCTCACGACGCCGGCGGTGATCAGGTACCCCGCGCTGTGGTCCAGGGCCTGTGCGGGCAGGACCCCGGGTCGCGCATCGTCCGCCGATTCGACCCACGCGATCCCGCTCGCAGCCTGGACGAGGCTGTCGAAGCCGCGCCGATCGGCCGCCGCCCCACTCGACCCCCAGGCGGTGAGCCGGGCGACGACGAGCCCGGGACGCCGGGTGATCAGGGACTCGGGCGCGAGCCCGAGCCGCTCGAGGGCGCGTGCCCGATAGCCGGTCACGACCACGTCGGCGGTCTGCAGCAGCCGCTCGAACGCCTCCCGATCGGCGTCCGCCGCGAGGTCAAGCAGCGTCGAGCGCTTGCCGTGGCCGCTGTCGAGGTGCTGCCACTCCGGCTCCGGCAGTGCCGGCGGGTCTATGCGCAGCACGTCCGCGCCGAGCAGGGCGAGCGTGCGGGTGGCGACCGGACCCGCGATCACGCGGGTGAGGTCCAGCACCCGGATGCCGCGCAGGGGAGCATCCGCCGGACCCGGCTCCCGGGACTGCGGTCCGCTGGAGGCGATCCTGGTGAGGGCGGTGAGCGGGGTCGCGCGCAGTTCGGCGTCCACCACGGGGTTCTCGTGGGCCACCCCGACGCAGAGTCCACCCGCTGCGGTTATGGCCTGCGTGGCGACTCCGGCCGGCATGCCCTGCAGAGCGGATGCCGCAGCTTCGGCGCCGGCATCCGACGGCAGTCCCAGACCGCGTCGCAGCGCCGCCGCGTGATGCGGGTAGTTGCCGTGCGTGCGCACCCACCCGTCGGAGGTGCGGAAGAACCCGGAGAGCGGAGCCCACGCCGACAGCTGCTCACCGTCGAGGCGGAAGTGACGCTCGCTGGAGTACGCGACCGCGATGCGGTCGGGATCGAGCGGGACGACCCGGCGGTCGACGAGCGAGGCTGCCGCGAGCGACGCCGCGGCGACGCTCGCCCAGGCGAGCGAAGCAGTGGAGGTGCGCGCCGGGAGCGGAACCGGACGAGCGCCGTCCGGCACGGCGAGGGCCCGAGCCGCGTCACCGCCGAGGTCGCTCCAGATCCGGCCGAGCAGGTCTCGTCCGGCTGCCGCGGCGGGCGTCACGCGAGTCCGAACGACATGGTGGGACGATACGCCGGTGCACAGTACCGCGCCATCCCCCGCCCGCCCCCGAGCGGCTGAGGCGCGGAAAAACAAGGCTCGTTCGCGCGACACGCCCGGGATGCCGCCAGGATTTGCCCGGCTCGCGGAACCCACGTAACTTATTACCTGTTCGCCCCACAGGGAAGCGGAGAGGCCGAGAGCCTCACCCCCCTCAAGCGGAGAACCACCCCCACCGAAGTCAGTGCCTTGAGTGCTGCGGACCTCCGGGTCTACGATGGGGATCCCACTCCAGTTGGAGCGGTCACGGGCTGTCGCTCGGGTCGCGAAGATCCGGGCCGGTCGATTTGACTGCGCTCTGGAGGAGCGGGTAAGATAGAGAAGTTGCCCTGCAGGACGGTCGAGAGGCCTGAGGCAGGAGCATCCGATCCTTGAGAACTCAACAGCGTGCACTTGTCAAATGCCAAAAAACCTCGCGGTCAGCTTGTCTGACCGATGAGATTCTTTTGAGATTAAACGAGATGTCAGCAATGACATCCGATCGTCAGATCAAACTCGCTCGGCCGAACCCATTCCGGTTCGATCGCAGCAAAATTCTTTTACGGAGAGTTTGATCCTGGCTCAGGATGAACGCTGGCGGCGTGCTTAACACATGCAAGTCGAACGGTGAAAGAGAGCTTGCTCTCTGGATCAGTGGCGAACGGGTGAGTAACACGTGAGCAATCTGCCCCTGACTCTGGGATAAGCGCTGGAAACGGCGTCTAATACCGGATACGAGCTGTGAAGGCATCTTCAACAGCTGGAAAGAACTTCGGTCAGGGATGAGCTCGCGGCCTATCAGCTAGTTGGTGAGGTAATGGCTCACCAAGGCGTCGACGGGTAGCCGGCCTGAGAGGGTGACCGGCCACACTGGGACTGAGACACGGCCCAGACTCCTACGGGAGGCAGCAGTGGGGAATATTGCACAATGGGCGCAAGCCTGATGCAGCAACGCCGCGTGAGGGACGACGGCCTTCGGGTTGTAAACCTCTTTTAGCAGGGAAGAAGCGAAAGTGACGGTACCTGCAGAAAAAGCACCGGCTAACTACGTGCCAGCAGCCGCGGTAATACGTAGGGTGCAAGCGTTATCCGGAATTATTGGGCGTAAAGAGCTCGTAGGCGGTTTGTCGCGTCTGCTGTGAAACCCCGAGGCTCAACCTCGGGCCTGCAGTGGGTACGGGCAGACTAGAGTGCGGTAGGGGAGATTGGAATTCCTGGTGTAGCGGTGGAATGCGCAGATATCAGGAGGAACACCGATGGCGAAGGCAGATCTCTGGGCCGTAACTGACGCTGAGGAGCGAAAGGGTGGGGAGCAAACAGGCTTAGATACCCTGGTAGTCCACCCCGTAAACGTTGGGAACTAGTTGTGGGGTCCATTCCACGGATTCCGTGACGCAGCTAACGCATTAAGTTCCCCGCCTGGGGAGTACGGCCGCAAGGCTAAAACTCAAAGGAATTGACGGGGACCCGCACAAGCGGCGGAGCATGCGGATTAATTCGATGCAACGCGAAGAACCTTACCAAGGCTTGACATATACGAGAACGCTGCAGAAATGTAGAACTCTTTGGACACTCGTAAACAGGTGGTGCATGGTTGTCGTCAGCTCGTGTCGTGAGATGTTGGGTTAAGTCCCGCAACGAGCGCAACCCTCGTTCTATGTTGCCAGCACGTAATGGTGGGAACTCATGGGATACTGCCGGGGTCAACTCGGAGGAAGGTGGGGATGACGTCAAATCATCATGCCCCTTATGTCTTGGGCTTCACGCATGCTACAATGGCCGGTACAAAGGGCTGCAATACCGCAAGGTGGAGCGAATCCCAAAAAGCCGGTCCCAGTTCGGATTGAGGTCTGCAACTCGACCTCATGAAGTCGGAGTCGCTAGTAATCGCAGATCAGCAACGCTGCGGTGAATACGTTCCCGGGTCTTGTACACACCGCCCGTCAAGTCATGAAAGTCGGTAACACCTGAAGCCGGTGGCCCAACCCTTGTGGAGGGAGCCGTCGAAGGTGGGATCGGTAATTAGGACTAAGTCGTAACAAGGTAGCCGTACCGGAAGGTGCGGCTGGATCACCTCCTTTCTAAGGAGCACTTGGAGGCCCTCGGGCCTTCCAGAGCCAGACTCGAGACACACGTTCTCGACTGGTAGCTCATGGGTGGAACATTTGACCAGGTGCGAAGGACGACGTTCTTCACTCAGTACGCTGCTTGCAGCTGGAACCGTGGAGCTCATCTGATCTCGCACATGCACGCTGTTGGGTCCTGAGGGACCGGATGCGCTCGTCCTTCGGGACGGGCCAGACGAACCTCAGGACCTTTTCCTATGCCGGCAGCGCCGGCAGCGGGGAAGGTACCGCCCGTACTTTGAGAACTACACAGTGGACGCGAGCATCTTTTGAGCTGATCTTCGGATCGGCTCATATTGATGATCTTAAAGATCATTAGTCAATTTCGAGTTGGACCTCGGTCCAAACCGATTCTTGATAAAACTCATGTGATTTCAAGTCTTTAAGAGCAAACGGTGGATGCCTTGGCATCTGGAGCCGAAGAAGGACGTAGCAATCTGCGATAAGCCTCGGGGAGTGGATAAGCACACCTTGATCCGAGGATTTCCGAATGGGGAAACCCCACTGGGCGGCGTGCCGACCCAGTGACTCCCGCCTGAATATATAGGGCGGGTAGAGGGAACGTGGGGAAGTGAAACATCTCAGTACCCACAGGAAGAGAAAGCAACCGCGATTCCGTTAGTAGTGGCGAGCGAAACCGGAACAGGCTAAACCGAGTACGTGTGATATCCGGCAGGAGTTGCGTATTCGGGGTTGTGGGACTTTTCAGGCTGCTCTGCCGAGCAGCCGGCGTTACAAGAAGGTATAGACGAACGGTTTTGAACGACCGGTCATAGAGGGTGCGAACCCCGTAGTCGAAATGCCTCCCTTGACGCGAAGAGTATCCCAAGTAGCACGGGGCCCGAGAAATCCCGTGTGAATCTGTCAGGACCACCTGATAAGCCTAAATACTCCCAGATGACCGATAGCGGACAAGTACCGTGAGGGAAAGGTGAAAAGTACCCCGGGAGGGGAGTGAAATAGTACCTGAAACCGTTTGCTTACAAACCGTTGGAGCCTCCTTAGTAGGGGTGACAGCGTGCCTTTTGAAGAATGAGCCTGCGAGTTAGCGATATGTGGCGAGGTTAACCCGAGTGGGGTAGCCGTAGCGAAAGCGAGTCTGAATAGGGCGATTCAGTCGCATGTCCTAGACCCGAAGCGAAGTGATCTATCCATGGCCAGGTTGAAGCGAAGGTAAGACTTCGTGGAGGACCGAACCCACTTAGGTTGAAAACTGAGGGGATGAGCTGTGGATAGGGGTGAAAGGCCAATCAAACTTCGTGATAGCTGGTTCTCTCCGAAATGCATTTAGGTGCAGCGTTGCGTGTTTCTTGCCGGAGGTAGAGCTACTGGATGGCCGATGGGCCCTACAAGGTTACTGACGTCAGCCAAACTCCGAATGCCGGTAAGTGAGAGCGCAGCAGTGAGACTGTGGGGGATAAGCTTCATAGTCGAGAGGGAAACAACCCAGACCACCAACTAAGGTCCCAAAGCGCGTGCTAAGTGGGAAAGGATGTGGAGTTGCCTTGACAACCAGGAGGTTGGCTTAGAAGCAGCCACCCTTGAAAGAGTGCGTAATAGCTCACTGGTCAAGTGATTCCGCGCCGACAATGTAACGGGGCTCAAGCACGCCACCGAAGTTGTGGCATTGACATTATTGGTAGGCCTTCGTGGTCCAGCCGTGTTGATGGGTAGGAGAGCGTCGTGTGGCCAGCGAAGCGGCGGTGTGAACCAGCCGTGGAGGCCACACGAGTGAGAATGCAGGCATGAGTAGCGAAAGACGTGTGAGAAACACGTCCTCCGAAAGACCAAGGGTTCCAGGGTCAAGCTAATCTTCCCTGGGTAAGTCGGGACCTAAGGCGAGGCCGACAGGCGTAGTCGATGGACAACGGGTTGATATTCCCGTACCGGCGAAGAACCGCCCAAACCAATCCAGTAATGCTAAGTGTCTGAATCCCAGTGACCGATCCCTTCGGGGTGACGCTCTGGGCCTAGCACACGACCCTATGCTGAGGCGGTTAGCGTATTAACAGGTGTGACGCAGGAAGGTAGCCCAAGCCAGGCGATGGTTGTCCTGGTGCAAGTGCGTAGGCCGAGTGATAGGCAAATCCGTCACTCATACAGGCTGAGACACGATGCGGATAAAAAGTGGGTGATCCTATGCTGCCAAGAAAAGCATCGACGCGAGGTTCAAGCCGCCCGTACCCCAAACCGACTCAGGTGGTCAGGTAGAGAATACCAAGGAGATCGAGAGAATCGTGGTTAAGGAACTCGGCAAAATGCCCCCGTAACTTCGGGAGAAGGGGGGCCTTCGACGTATTAGGACTTGCTCCGAAAGCGTTTGGAGGCCGCAGAGACTAGTGGGTAGCGACTGTTTACTAAAAACACAGGTCCGTGCCAAGTCGCAAGACGATGTATACGGACTGACGCCTGCCCGGTGCTGGAAGGTTAAGAGGACCGGTTAGCCGCAAGGCGAAGCTGAGAATTTAAGCCCCAGTAAACGGCGGTGGTAACTATAACCATCCTAAGGTAGCGAAATTCCTTGTCGGGTAAGTTCCGACCTGCACGAATGGCGTAACGACTTCCCAACTGTCTCAACCGCGAACTCGGCGAAATTGCATTACGAGTAAAGATGCTCGTTACGCGCAGCAGGACGGAAAGACCCCGTGACCTTTACTACAGCTTGGTATTGGTGTTCGGTGTGGCTTGTGTAGGATAGGTGGGAGACTTTGAAGCATGGACGCCAGTTCATGTGGAGTCATTGTTGAAATACCACTCTGGTCACTCTGGATATCTAACTTCGAACCGTAATCCGGTTCAGGGACAGTGCCTGGTGGGTAGTTTAACTGGGGCGGTTGCCTCCCAAAAAGTAACGGAGGCGCCCAAAGGTTCCCTCAACCTGGTTGGCAATCAGGTGGCGAGTGTAAGTGCACAAGGGAGCTTGACTGTGAGACTGACAGGTCGAGCAGGGACGAAAGTCGGGACTAGTGATCCGGCAGTGGCTTGTGGAAGCGCTGTCGCTCAACGGATAAAAGGTACCTCGGGGATAACAGGCTGATCTTGCCCAAGAGTCCATATCGACGGCATGGTTTGGCACCTCGATGTCGGCTCGTCGCATCCTGGGGCTGGAGTAGGTCCCAAGGGTTGGGCTGTTCGCCCATTAAAGCGGTACGCGAGCTGGGTTTAGAACGTCGTGAGACAGTTCGGTCCCTATCCGCTGCGCGCGCAGGAAATTTGAGAGGATCTGACCCTAGTACGAGAGGACCGGGTTGGACGAACCTCTGGTGTGTCAGTTGTTCCGCCAGGAGCACCGCTGATTAGCTACGTTCGGGATGGATAACCGCTGAAAGCATCTAAGCGGGAAGCCGGCCTCAAGATGAGATTTCCATGCCTTCGGGCGAGAGGCTCCCAGCCAGATTACTGGGTTGATAGGCCAGATGTGTAAGCGTGGCAACACGTGCAGCTGACTGGTACTAATAAGCCGATGACTTGATAACACACCGTTTTTTTGGTGCTTGCGTCCACTGAGTGGTTCTCGATGTACGGTCGAGAACCGCATTTACAATGACTTTGTTTATGCAGACTTGAAACATCAATAGTGTTTCGGCGGCCATAGCGTGAGGGAAACGCCCGGTTACATTCCGAACCCGGAAGCTAAGCCTCACAGCGCCGATGGTACTGCAGGGGGGACCCTGTGGGAGAGTAGGACACCGCCGGACTTCTTTCGTGAAATGGCCACCCATTGATGGGTGGCCATTTCTCGTTAACGCACCGACCCGGGAGGATCAGGACATGGCAGACGACGATCCGACCCGACGTCCTCGCGACAAGAAGCCGTACGCGAAGCGCGATGGCGAGAAGAAGCCGTACGCGAAGCGTGACGGCGAGAAGAAGCCGTACGCGAAGCGCGATGGTGACAAGAAGCCGTACTCCCCACGCGCAGGTGAGCGGAAGCCGTACACGCCGCGGGAGGGCAGCAGCCGTCCGCCGCGAGCCGGCGCAGGGCGTGAGGAGCGCCGTGACGACCGTCAGTCGCGTCCCGAGGAGCTGCGCGCTGTCCGGCCGGCGTTCGACGAGCCCGTCGTCCCCGACGAAGTGACGGCATCCGATCTCAATGCGGCCGCACGGAACCAGCTGAAGACGTTGAGCAAGGAGAACGCGGACGCCGTCGCGCGGCACTTGGCGATGGCCGCGGAGGTCATCGACGCCGATCCCGGGCTGGCACATCGGCACGCGATCGCGGCGACCCGTCGGGCCGGGCGCATCGGCGTGGTCCGCGAGACCGCGGCCATCACGGCGTATGCCATCGGCGACTACGCGCTCGCTCTGCGCGAACTGCGGACATATCGCCGCATCTCGGGCAGCGACGACCAGATCGCGCTGATGGTCGACAGCGAGCGCGGAGTGGGCCGGCCCGATCGCGCGCTCGAGGTCGGTCGCGCCGTAGACCGCAGGACTCTCGCGCAGCCGGTCCGTGTCGAACTGGCGATCGCGATGTCGGGGGCGCGCCTGGACCTCGGCGAGACCGAGCGCGCACTCCAAGAGCTCGACATCCCCGAGCTCGACCCGGATCGCGCCTTCGAGTGGAGCCCCGGGCTGTTCGCAGCCCGCTCCGCGGTTCTCGAGGAACTCGGTCGCCATGAGGAGGCCCGCGAGTGGCAGCGCCGTGCAGAGATCGCCGAGGAAGCCCTCAACGCCGCGAACGGCTCGGAGAGCGATCTCGAGGTGGTTCTGGTGGAGGAGATCGTCGAGGAGCCGGGCGAAGAACCTGCCGAGGAGCCCGGCGAAGCACCTGCCGAAGGCCCGGGCGAGGGTGAGGCCTGATGGCGCTGTTCGGCCGGCGCCCCGACGAACCCACCCCGCTGCATGACGTCGACGTCGTACTGGTCGACCTGGACGGGGTCGTCTACGCCGGAGCCGGCGCGCTCCCGTACGCCGTCGAGAGCCTGAATCTCAGTCGCGACGGCCGTCGCCTGGGCTACATCACCAACAACGCATCCCGCACGGACGCCTCCGTCGCGGGGCATCTGCGCGACCTGGGACTCGACACCGCGCCGGACGACATCGTCACGAGCCCGCAGGCCGCCGTGCGACTCCTCGCTGAGCGCATCGCCCCGGGCGCGACCGTGCTCGTGGTCGGAGGCGAAGGTCTCGTGAACGAGCTCGAGAAGTCGGGCTTCGGTGTGACGCGCAGTGCCGACGACGCTCCCGCGGCCGTCGTGCAGGGGTTCGCCCCCGAGGTCGGCTGGGCCCAGCTCGCCGAGGCCGCCTATGCTCTCGCGCTCCCCGAGGAAGAGGGGGGCATCCCATGGATCGCGACCAACACCGACTGGACGATCCCGCAGGCGCGCGGGATCGCGCCCGGCAACGGCACGCTCGTCTCCGCCGTGCACACGGCGGTCGGCCGCCTCGCGACCGTCGCAGGCAAACCCGAGGTGCCGATCTTCGAGGAGGCGGTCGCGCGCTTCGGGGCCCGGCATCCGCTCTTCCTCGGCGATCGCCTCGACACCGACATCCTGGGAGCGAACCGCGCCGGCATCCCGTCGGCGCTCGTCCTGACCGGCATCGACCGTCCCAAACACGTCCTCGCGGCACCCGCCGGGTCGCAGCCGACCTTCATCCTCGGTGATCTGCGGGAGCTGCACCAGCCGTACCCAGAGGCGAGCGTCCGCGACGGCGTCGTGACGGTCGGGGCTGCCCGAGTCCGCATCGACGGACCCGATGTGCGCATCCTCGACGAAGGCGATCGGCCCGTCGACCTTCTGCGGGCAGGCGCGAAGGCCATCTGGGACACCGGTCGAGCCATCTACGGGTTCCGCGTGCCCGAGCGGCTCTACGCGGATCCGTTCCACCGCCCGTGAGGGTCGGCCGGATCCTGTGACCGGCGACGTATCCTGAGGGCATGGATCAGACCCCGCCGCAGGATGAAGAGCAGGATGACCTGCTCTCGATGCTCGAGGTGATCGAGGATCAGCCCCTCGCCACGCGCGCGGTCGCCTACGAAGGGCTGCACGACGCACTCGCCCGGCGCCTGGAATCAGGGCCGGCGGGCATCAGCGCGCACCCATGACGCCGCGTCTGGACGCGGCGCTTCCCGCGCGCGGCCTCGCGCGATCCCGCACCCATGCCGCCGCTCTCATCGCCGAGGGACTGGTCGCCGTCGACGGCCGCCCGGTGGTCAAGGCCTCCATGCAGGTGGCGGAGGACGCGCGCATCGAGGTCGCCTCGACCGACCACTACGTCAGCCGCGCGGCGCACAAGCTCATCGCCGGTCTCGACGCGTTCGGAATCGCCGTCGCGGGACGGGTCGCGCTGGACATGGGCGCCTCGACCGGCGGCTTCACGCAGGTGCTCCGCGAGCGGGGCGCCGACCCGGTGATCGCCGTGGACGTCGGTCACGGCCAGCTGGCGGCATCCGTCGCGGCCGACCCCGGGGTCATCTCGATCGAGGGGTTCAACGTCCGCTACATGACCCCGGAGAGTCTCGCCGTGGCGAGCGGGATCGCTTCACCGCCGCAGCTGCTCACCGGCGACCTGTCCTTCATCTCGCTCTCCCATGTCCTGCCGGCCGCGCGCGCGGTCGCCGCGGACGACGCGGATCTCGTGCTGCTGGTCAAGCCGCAATTCGAGGTCGGGCGCACGGCCGTCAAGGGCGGACTCGTGACGGACGCCGCCGCCCGCGCCGATGCGGTGGCCGGCGTGCTGTGGTCCGCGTGGGACGCCGGCCTCGGCACGTGCGGCGTCATCTCATCGCCCATCGTCGGCACGCACGGCAACGCCGAATACATCGCGCATCTCCGCCTGGGCGCGGACGGCGCGGGAGGCGGGAGCAATCCGACAGAATGGTTGAGCACCGTGAACCGACTGACGGGGAGTAGATGACCGACGCCGAACGCAACATCCTGGTGGTCGTGCACGCTCGCCGCGACGACACCGTCGCCGCGGCACAGCGGGTGGTCTCGGCTCTCCGGGGCGCTGGGGCGCGGCCGGTGCTGTCGGCCGACGACCGGGACGAGCTCGGCGATGCTCTGGCGAGCCTGGGGCCGGTCCACACGCTCGGCGCCGACGTGGCCGTTCAGGACGTGGAGCTGGCGATCGTGCTCGGCGGCGACGGCACGATCCTTCGTGCCGCCGAGCTGGTCCGAGAGGGCACTGCCCCGGTGCTGGGCATCAACATGGGTCACGTCGGGTTCCTCGCGGAGATCGAGCGCGACGACATGGACGACGCAGTCAGTCGTGCGATCGCCCGTGACTACCGTGTCGAGGAGCGACTCGCGCTGCAGGTGCGGGTCAAGGATGCCGCCGATCGAGTGATCTACGACACGTGGGCTCTGAACGAGGCGACGGTGGAGAAGGCGAGCCGCGAGCGCATGCTCGAGGTCGTCATCGAGATCGACGGCAGACCGCTGTCGTCGTTCGGCTGCGACGGCGTCGTGGTGTCGACGCCGACCGGGTCGACCGCGTACAACTTCTCGGCGGGCGGCCCGGTGATCTGGCCCACGGTCGAAGCGATCGCGGTCGTGCCGCTGTCGGCGCACGCGCTGTTCGCGAAGCCGCTGGTGGTCGGGCCCGAGCACGCGGTCGCGATCGAGGTGCTCGAGCGCACGAACGGCACCGGCGTGCTGTGGTGCGACGGGCGGCGATCGCACGACCTGCCGCCGGGCGCCCGCGTCGTTGTGCGGCGGTCCGAGCGGCCCGTCCGCCTGGCGCGGCTGCACCAGGCCGCCTTCACCGACCGGCTCGTGCGCAAGTTCCGTCTTCCGGTCGAGGGATGGCGGGGCCCGGCGACGCTGACGACGGGTGCGAACGGTCAGGTTCCGTGATCGAGGAGATGCGGCTGCGGGACCTCGGCGTGATCGCGGAGGCCACGCTGCCCATCGGGTCCGGGTTCACCGCGATCACCGGCGAGACGGGCGCGGGCAAGACGATGGTCGTGACGGGGCTCGGCCTGCTGCTCGGCCAGCGCGCCGACTCGGGGGCCGTGCGCGCGGGCGCGGCGCAGGCCGCCGTCGACGGTGTCTGGATCGTGCCGGAGCACGGCACCGTGGCCGACCGCGTGCGCGAAGCGGGCGGCGAGCTGGAATCGATCGGCGACGGCAAGGCCGAACTGCTCGTCGGACGATCCCTCTCCAGCGAGGGGCGCAGCCGCGCGAGCGTCGGCGGCCGCGCGGCGCCGGCCGGGGTGCTCGCCGACCTCGCGGACGAGCTCGTCGTCGTGCACGGCCAGTCCGACCAGCTGCGGCTGAGGACCGCGGCCGCGCAGCGAGACGCGCTCGACCGGTTCGGCGGCGAACCGATCGAGGCCGCGCTGACCGGCTACCGGGCGACCTTCGAGCACGCGCGTGCGCTGGCCGGCGAGCTGACGACCCTGACGACCGATCGCGATGCCCGCGCGCGCGAGGCCGACGAGCTGCGGCTCGCGCTCGCCGAGATCGAGCAGGCCGCACCCGAGCCGGGGGAGGACGCCGAGCTCGCGCTGCGCGCCGAGCGGCTCGCCAACGCCGAGGAGCTCCGCCTCGCCGCGGCGACCGCGCACGACGCGCTCTCGGGCGAGGGAGATGCGCCGGATGTCGGCATCCTGCTCGCGGAGGCCCGACGCGCACTCGAGCGCGGCCACGACCCCGCACTCGACGAGCTCGCCGCAGAGGTCGCCGACCTCGGCTACCGCGCGGCGGATGTCGCGCAGTCGCTCGCCGGGTACCTCGCCGACCTGGATGAGACAGGCCCGCACGAACTCGCCGCCGTCGAGGACCGCCGGGCGGTGCTGGGCGGGCTCATCCGCGCGCACGGTTCGCTGGATGCCGCGATCGAGCTGCTCGCGTCCGGTTCGGCACGTCTGGCAGAACTCGATGACGACGGCGCACGGATCGAACGGCTCACCGTCGAGCGCGATGCCGCGGCAACCGCCCTCGATGCGGCCGCGGCGGCCCTGACCGCCGCCCGCACCGCCGCCGCGGAACGGCTCGCCGCCGCCGTCACCGAGGAGCTGCACGCCCTGGCGATGCCCGACGCCCGGGTCGTGGTCGCCGTCACTCCGGGCGCCGAGTCCGCGTCGGGACGCGATGATGTCGCAATCCTCCTGGCCCCGCACACCGGCGCCGAGCCCCGACCGATCGCCAGGAGCGCGTCGGGCGGCGAGCTCAGCCGCGTCATGCTGGCGATCGAGGTGGTCATCGCCGGCGTCGACCCCGTGCCGACGTTCGTCTTCGACGAGGTGGATGCCGGCATCGGCGGCGCCGCGGCGATCGAGGTCGGCCGCCGCCTCGAGCGCCTGGCGCGGACGTCGCAGGTCATCGCCGTCACGCATCTGGCGCAGGTGGCCGCCTTCGCGAACAACCACCTGTCGGTCGTGAAGGCCAGCGACTCATCGGTGACGGCATCCGATATCCGGCGTCTGCACGGCGCCGATCGAGAAGCCGAGATGGCGCGGCTGCTGTCCGGCATGCCCGACTCGGACGCCGCGCTCACCCACGCCCGCGAGCTGCTGGGCCTTCGGGCCCCGTCGGACTGATAGGATAAAAGCCCGTGGCGGAAACTCATGCGGCAGGTATTTCGGACGGCAGAACTCAGAACGGCACCACTCGGCACATCTTCGTGACCGGCGGTGTCGTTTCTTCATTGGGCAAGGGGCTGACGGCCGCAAGCCTGGGCAATCTGCTCACGGCGCGCGGGCTGCGTGTGGTCATGCAGAAGCTCGATCCCTACCTGAACGTCGACCCGGGCACCATGAACCCGTTCCAGCACGGCGAGGTCTTCGTGACCGACGACGGCGCCGAGACCGACCTCGACATCGGGCACTACGAGCGCTTCCTCGACATCAACCTGAGCCAGGCCGCGAACGTCACGACCGGCCAGATCTACTCGCAGGTGATCGCCCGCGAGCGTCGTGGCGAGTATCTCGGCGACACCGTGCAGGTGATCCCGCACATCACCGACGAGATCAAGCGCCGCATGCGCCTGCAGGCCGACGAGACGCCGAAGCCCGATGTGATCATCACCGAGATCGGCGGCACGGTCGGCGACATCGAGTCGCAGCCGTTCATCGAGTCGGCCCGGCAGATCCGCCACGAGCTCGGGCGCGCGAACGTGTTCTTCGTCCACGTGTCGCTCGTACCGTACATGGGCGCCTCGGGCGAGCAGAAGACCAAGCCGACGCAGCACTCGGTCGCCGCGCTCCGCTCGATCGGCATCCAGCCCGACGCGCTCGTGCTGCGCAGCGACCGCCCCGTCACCGAGTCGAACAAGCGCAAGATCGCGCTCATGTGCGACGTCGACGAGGACGCCGTCGTCAATGCGGTCGACGTGTCGAGCATCTACGAGATCCCCACGATGCTCCACGAGCAGGGCCTGGACGAGTACATCGTGCGCGCGCTCGGGCTCGGCCAGGCCGCAGAGGTCGACTGGTCCCGCTGGGAGCGCGTCCTGCAGGCCGTGCACAACCCGAAGCACGAGGTGACGATCGGGCTCGTCGGCAAGTACATCGACCTGCCGGACGCCTACCTCTCCGTCACCGAGGCGCTCAAGGCCGGAGGGTTCGCCCACGAGACGCATCTGACGATCACGTGGATCCCGTCCGATCTGTGCGAGACGCCGGAAGGTGCGGCGAAGGCGCTGGGCGGGCTCGACGGGATGGTCGTGCCGGGCGGATTCGGCATCCGCGGGATCGAGGGCAAGCTGGGCGCGCTCAAGTTCGCCCGAGAGCAGGGGATCCCGACCCTCGGGCTGTGTCTGGGCCTGCAGTGCATGGTCATCGAGTACGCCCGCCACGTCGCGAGCATCGAAGACGCGTCCTCGACCGAGTTCGACCCCGACACCACGAACCCGGTGATCGCCACGATGGCCGAGCAGGTCGAGATCATCGCCGGAGGAGACCTCGGCGGCACGATGCGTCTCGGCATGTACCCGGCCGAGCTCGCCGAGGGCTCCCTCGCCCGCGAGCTGTACGGAAAGTCGCGCGTGGACGAGCGCCACCGGCACCGCTACGAGGTCAACAACGCCTATCGCGACATCCTCTCCAGCGCCGGACTGTTCTTCTCCGGCCTCTCGCCCGACCGCAATCTCGTCGAGTACGTCGAGCTGCCGCGCGAGGTGCACCCCTACTACATCGCGACTCAGGCCCACCCCGAGCTGCGCTCCCGCCCGACAGACCCCCACCCGCTGTTCCGCGGGCTCGTGGGCGCCGCGCTCGAGCGTCACAGCGCCAGCGAGCTGTTCGATGTCGACAATGGCTGACCTGCACGACGAGCCGGTCGACCCCGAGGTGCTCGACAGCGACCTCGTCTACTCGGGACGCGTCTGGGACGTCCGCAGCGACACCGTCCGCTACGGCGACGGTGAGATCGTGCGGCAGTACGTCGACCATCCCGGGGCGGCCGCGATCGTGGTGGTCGACGACGATCAGCGCGTGCTGCTGATCCAGCAGTACCGCCACCCGATCCGCCACCGCGACTGGGAGATCCCCGCCGGCCTCCTCGACATCGCGGGGGAGACTCCGCTCCAGACCGCCCAGCGCGAGCTGATCGAAGAGGCGGACCTCACCGCCCGCGACTGGGAGCCGCTCCTGAGCATCTTCACGACCCCGGGCGGCAACGACGAGGTGGTGCACGTCTTCCTCGCACGGGATCTCGCGCCCGTCGGCAGCGCGCATGCGCGCGAGGCCGAGGAGGCCGACATCCGCGTCGAATGGATTCCCCTGCAGGATGCCGTCACCGGCGTCCTGGCGGGCCGCCTGCGCAACGGCATCCTCGCGGTCGGCGTGCTGGCCGCCGCCGAGGCCATCCGGCGAGGGCCGGCGACCGGAGTCGCAGGGGACTGAGGTGCGGCTCGAGCGGGCGGTGGACGCGTACCTGCGGCACATCTCCATCGAGCGCGGGCTGTCCGACCACACGGTCGCCGCGTACCGGCGCGACCTCTCCGGATATGTCGACTGGCTCACGGATCGCGGCATTCTCGATTCCAGCGAGGTCACCGTGGTGCTGGTCGGCGAGTTCGCGGCAGAACGGGCGTCAGCGGAGCCGCCGCCGGCGGCATCCAGTCTCGCGCGTCTGCAGTCCTCCGTGCGCGGGCTCCACCGCTTCCTCGCGCGCGAAGGCATCGAGGACGAGGATCCGACCGGACGGCTGCGGCCGCCCAAGGCCGCGCGCCGGCTGCCCAAGGCGCTCTCGATCGACCAGGTCGAGCGACTGCTCGAGGCGGCCGCAACCGGGTCGGACGAGCTGATCGGGCTGCGCGATCGCGCGCTGCTCGAGCTGCTGTATGCGACGGGTGCGCGCGTGTCGGAGGTCGTCCAGCTCGACGTGGACGACCTCGCGCACGGTGAGGTCGTGCGCGTGCGCGGGAAGGGATCGAAGGAGCGGATCATCCCGGTCGGCTCGTACGCCCGGGCGGCGCTGGACGCGTATCTGACCCGCTCGCGTCCGGAGCTGTCCCGGCGGGGGCGCGCGACTCCGCGCCTCTTCCTCGGCGCACGCGGAGCCCCGCTGTCGCGTCAGAGCGCGTGGCTCGTGATCCAGCACGCCGCCGAGCGGGCGGAGCTGACCGCCCATGTGTCGCCTCACACGCTGCGGCACTCCTTCGCGACGCACCTGCTGCAGGGCGGGGCCGACGTCCGGGTCGTGCAGGAGCTGCTCGGGCACGCGTCGGTGGCGACGACCCAGATCTACACGCACGTCTCGGTGGATGCCCTGCGCGATGTCTACGCGACCTCGCACCCGCGGGCGCGCTGAGCTCCGGCATCCCGCGTCACCTGCGCCGCGAGGCGACCGGGTGCGCGCCGGGGCGGTGGCTAGAATCGACCAAGCACGACGTGAAGGCAGGAGACCGGGTGGCTGGCAGCGCGACGAAGGGCACGGCCCCTAAGAAGGCGGCGCACGCGAAGACGGATGACGGTGTGACCCTGGGTCCGACCGGTCGTCCGTATCACGGCTTCCCGACCCCGCCGCAGCTGAACGGCCACGGACCCGCCCGCATCATTGCGCTGTGCAACCAGAAGGGCGGCGTGGGCAAGACCACGACGACGATCAACCTCGCGGCCGCATTCGCGCAGTACGGACGCAAAGTGCTCGCGGTCGACTTCGACCCGCAGGGTGCACTCTCGGCGGGCCTGGGCATTCAGACCCACGACGTCCCCACGATCTACGATCTGCTGCTGGACACCAAGCGCGACCCGCGCGAGGTGATCGTGCCGACAGCCGTCGAGGGCCTCGACATCCTGCCGGCGAACATCGACCTGTCAGCCGCCGAGGTCCATCTCGTGAACGAGGTGGCGCGCGAGACGATCCTCTCCCGCGTGCTGCGCAAGGTCGCGCCGGACTACGACGTGGTCCTGATCGACTGCCAGCCCTCCCTCGGTCTGCTCACCGTGAACGCGCTGACCGCCAGCCACGGGGTGATCATCCCGCTCGAGTGCGAATTCTTCGCCCTGCGCGGCGTGGCGCTCCTGATCGAGACGATCGACAAGGTGCGCGACCGCCTGAACCCGACCATCGAGCTCGACGGCGTGCTCGCGACGATGTACGACCCGCGAACGCTGCACTCGCGCGAAGTGCTCGAGCGCGTCGTGGAGGCGTTCGGAGACGACGTGCTCGAGACCGTGATCGGCCGCACCGTGAAGTTCCCGGATGCTTCGGTATCGGGCATGCCGATCACCGAGTTCGCGCCCGAGCACGCGGCCGCCCAGGCGTACCTGCGGCTGGCGCGGGAGCTGGTCGCGCGTGGTGCTGTCGCCTGACGAAGACACCACGGCTTCGGCCCCGGTCCCCGAGCCTGTCGAGGGGTTCCGGGTCTCGCTCGGCGTGTTCGACGGGCCGTTCGACCTTCTGCTGACGCTGCTGTCCAAGCACGAGCTCGACATCACCGAGGTGTCGCTGAGCCGGGTGACGAACGAGTTCATCGCCTACCTGCACGAGCTGGATGCCGACGAGGAGCTGGAGCAGGCCTCCGAGTTCCTCGTCGTGGCTGCGACGCTCCTGGACATGAAGGTCGCGGGCCTCCTCCCGCAGGGTGAGCTCGTCGACGCCGAGTCGGTCGCGCTCCTGGAGGCGCGCGACCTGCTGTTCGCCCGCCTGCTGCAGTACCGCGCGTTCAAGGAGGTGTCGGGCTGGTTCGGCGAGCGTCTGCGCGCCGAAGACCGCCGGCACACGCGCGCGGTCCGGCTCGACGAGAAGTACCGCCAGGCGGTGCCAGAGCTCGTCTGGACCCTGAGCCTCGACGACTTCGCCGCGCTCGCGATCCTCGCGATGACGCCGAAGGAGATCCCGCACGTCGGTCTGGATCACCTGCACGCGCCCCTCGTCAGCATCCGCGAGCAGGCGGCGATCGTGGTGACTCTGCTGAGGGATGCCGGAACCCTGAACTTCCGCGAGCTGGTGGCCGGAGCGACGCAGCCGGGCGTCGTGGTCGCGCGTTTCCTGTCCGTGCTGGAGCTCTACCGGCACGGCGCCCTGTCGTTCGAGCAGCTCGAGCCGCTCGGCGAGCTGACCCTGCGGTGGACCGCGGAGCGGTGGTCCGATGAGAACCTTGCGAGCCTGGGAGCCGATTATGACCGATGACCCTTCGTCCGCCGAGCCTGTCGAGGCGTCAGGGATCGGGGGAGGGGCGACGGATGTCGCCAGGAGACTGGAGGCGATCCTGCTGGTGGTCGAGGAGCCGCAGAGCCTCGTGAGTCTCGCCACCGCCGTCAGCGCGCCCGTGCCGGCCGTCCGCCAGGCCATCGAGAGCCTCGCCGAGGACTACGACGGTCTCGCCGGCGGCCCGCGACGCGGCTTCGAGCTGCGTGAGGTCGGCGGCGGGTGGCGACTCTACGTCCGCGAGGAGCACGACGACCTCGTCACCGAGTTCGTTCACACTCAGGCGCCGTCGCGCCTGTCGCAGGCGGCGCTCGAGACGCTCGCCGTCATCGCGTACAAACAGCCCGTGACCCGCGGGCAGGTCGCCTCGATCCGCGCGGTCAACGTCGACTCGGTCGTGCGGACGCTGCTGGCGCGGGGCCTGATCACCGAAGAGTTCACGGATGCCGAGACCGGAGCGATCCACTACGGCACGACGGATGCGCTCCTGGTCAACCTCGGCATCAACTCCCTCGACGAGCTGCCGAAGATCTCGCCGCTGCTCGCGGATGCCGATGATGTCGGCGGCCCGGACGGCTTCGACGGGGTGCTGCCCTCATGAGCGACCATTCGACGGGCTCGGAGACCGACGGCGCAGCGTCAGAGACCGCCGACGGATCCGAGACGCGGTCCACGGACGGCGTGCGGCTGCAGAAGGTGCTGGCCAATGCGGGCGTGGCCTCGCGCCGCGTCGCCGAGAACCTCATCGTCGAAGGTCGTGTCCGCGTGAACGGCGAGGTGGTCACGGAGCTCGGCTCGCGCATCGATCCTGCGGTCGACCTGGTCGACGTGGACGGCACGGCGATCCAGCTGGACGCGACCAAGCGCTACGTCGTGCTCAACAAGCCGCGCGGGGTGGTCAGCTCGATGCTCGATGACCGAGGCCGGCCCGACCTGCGAGAGTTCGTGCAGGACTGGCCGGAGCGGCTGTACAACGTCGGCCGACTGGATGCCGACACCAGCGGTCTGCTCGTGCTGACCAACGACGGCGAACTCGCGCACGTGCTCGCCCACCCCTCGTTCGGGGTCACCAAGGTCTACGTCGCCAAGGTCGAAGGGAAGGTCACCGCGCAGACGATCGCGACGCTCACGCGAGGCATCGAACTCGAAGACGGTCCCATCGCGGCCGACAAGGCGCGGCTGCTGTCTGCTTCGACGGGCTCAGCGACCGGGAGGGGGAGCGCGGCCGAGGGGCGAGCCGGCGAGTCCCTGGTGGAGCTCACGCTGCACTCCGGCCGCAACCGGATCGTGCGACGGATGATGGCGGCGGTCGGACATCCGGTCGTCGACCTCGTGCGGCGCCAGTTCGGCCCGCTCCACCTGGGAACCCTCCCAGTGGGGAGGGCGCGCGAGTTGACTAAGGTTGAACAGGGCGCTCTGCTGACACTCGCGCGCGGCGCGGCCGAAGAGCCGCCGCCCGAGAGTCGCGAGAGCTGACGCGCCGCGGAAGAGGCGGCGAGAAGCACCGCGCACAGGAACACCACCAGGAGACCCAGTGAGCGAATCGACGGGCACGCCGACGCGTGCCGCGAGTCCTCTGGCTGCGCGCGTGCAGGGCACGGTGCGCATCGTCGGCGCCGGACTCCTGGGCGCCAGCATCGGTCACGCGCTCACCGCGCGGGGGATCGATGTCGCGCTCGACGACACCTCGCCCTCACAGCTGCGCCTGGCGATCGACTACGGCGCGGGCAGGCGTCCGCGCGAGGACGACGACCCGTCGCTGATCGTCGTCGCCGTCCCGCCCGATGTGACCGCCGATGTGATCGAACGCGAGCTGATGCGGCATCCCACCGCCGTCGTGACCGACGTCGCCAGCGTCAAGCTGGAGCCGCTGCGCGCGCTCCGCGACCGCGGGGTCGACCTCACCCACTACATCGGCTCCCACCCGCTCGCCGGGCGCGAGCGGGGCGGAGCGATCTCGGCGCGCGCCGACATCTTCGTCGGGCGCCCGTGGGTCGTATGCCGCGACGAAGAGACCTCGGCCGCCGACCTCGCGCTCGTCGAGGGTCTCGCCCTCGACCTCGGGGCGACGCCGATCGAGATGACCCCGGACGACCACGATCGTGCGGTCGCGCTCGTCTCTCACGTTCCGCAGCTGGTCGCGAGCCTGCTCGCCGGGCGCTTCGTGGACGCGCCGGACGGCTCGCTGCGGCTGGCCGGCCAGGGCGTGCGCGACACCACGCGGATCGCGGCATCCGCCCCCGAACTGTGGGTGCAGATCCTCGGCGCGAACTCCGCGCCGGTCAGCGACGTGCTCGACGCGCTCGCCGCCGACCTCGCCGCCGTCTCGGCGGCGCTTCGCGATCCCGAGGCGCCCGGCGCGCGTCGCGCGGTCGCCGACACGATCCGCCGGGGCAACGACGGCGTCGAGCGCCTGCCCGGAAAACACGGTCAGAACCGCCGGTTCGAGCAGGTCGTCGTGATGGTCGACGATGCGCCGGGTCAGCTCGGACGCCTGTTCGGCGAACTGGGCGAGCTCGAGGTCAACGTCGAGGACCTTCGGCTGGAGCACTCGCCGGGGGCCCAGTTCGGGCTCGCCGAGATCAGCGTCGTCCCGTCCGCGGTGCGCCGAGCTGTCGAGGGTCTCGAGGCCCGCGGCTGGAAGATTGCGAGCACCACCAATGACTGACCCATCGACCTCCGAGTCCGTCGACAGGTCCGCGTGCGTCACGATCGTGGCGATCGACGGCCCCGCCGGCAGCGGCAAGTCGAGCGTCTCCAAGCAGGTCGCCCGCCGCCTCGGCTTCGGCTTCCTCGACACGGGTGCGGCCTACCGCGCCCTGGCCTGGCACGCGCTGGCGCACGGCGCCGACACGTCGGACTCGGCATCCGTCCTGGACGTCGTGGGCGACTTCGACTATGCCATCTCGCTCGACCCCGACGATTACTGGGTCCGCGTCGGCAGCACCGATGTGACCGCCGCCATCCGAGAGCCGCGGGTGACGGATGCCGTCAGCGGCGTCGCGCGCGTGCCCGCGGTGCGCCGGCGGGTCAACGCCCTCTTCCGCGAGCTCGTCCGGGACTCCGACCGCCCTGGTGTCGTGATCGAAGGCCGCGACATCACGACCGTGGTCGCGCCGGATGCCCCGGTACGGATACTGCTGACAGCAGACCCCGCCGTGCGCGCCGCGCGCCGCAGCGCCGAGCTCACCGGCCATGACGCCTCCGCCGTCGCCCACGCGCTGCACCGCCGCGACGCGCAGGACTCCACCGTCGTGGACTTCCTGACCGCCGCACCGGGTGTCGAGGTCGTCGACTCGTCGCATCTCGATTTCGAGCAGACCGTGGATGCCGTCCTCGACGTCGTCGGCGCGGTCCTTCCCACACAGACAGGAGCGCAAGATGGGCGCTGACGACGACTACGAGGGCGGCGACGACAGGATCGCCGAAGCCCTCGCCGACCTCGACGAGGAACTCGCCGAAGCCCGCGCGGAGACCCTCCGCGCGAGCCTCTCGGAATACGAGCTGGAAGACGAGGACGCCGAGCTGCTGTCGGGCGTCACGCTGGGCGAGCACGGCATCGAGTACTCGCCCGCGCTGCCGGTCGTCGCGATCGTGGGACGGCCCAACGTCGGCAAGTCCGCGCTCGTGAACCGCATCCTCGGCCGCCGCGAAGCCGTCGTCGAAGACACGCCCGGCGTCACGCGCGACCGCGTCACGTACAAGGGCGAGTGGATGGACCGACGCTTCTCGCTCGTCGACACCGGCGGCTGGGAGCCCGACGCCCGCGGGATCGACGCGTCCGTGGCCGCCCAGGCCGAGATCGCGATCGACCTGTGCGACGTCGTCCTGTTCGTCGTCGACGCCATGGTCGGCGCGACCTCGACGGACGAGCACGTGGTGAAGCTGCTGCGCAAGAGCGGCAAGCCCGTCTTCCTGGTCGCCAACAAGATCGACGACGCGCGGCAGGAGCCCGAAGCGGCGGCGCTGTGGAACCTGGGTCTCGGCGAGCCCTACCCGGTCTCGGCGATCCACGGCCGCGGCGTCGCGGACCTGCTCGACGAGATCATGAAGGTGCTGCCGACGGTCTCGGCGGTCGCCAAGCAGGAGATCGGCGGCCCGCGCCGCGTCGCGATCCTGGGGCGCCCGAACGTCGGCAAGTCCTCGCTGCTGAACAAGGCCGCCGGGGAGGAGCGGGTGGTCGTCAACGACCTCGCCGGCACCACCCGCGACCCGGTCGACGAGATCGTCGATCTGGGCGGCCGACTGTGGCGGTTCGTCGACACCGCCGGCATCCGTCGCCGGGTGCACCTGCAGCAGGGCGCCGACTTCTACGCGTCGCTGCGCACGTCGGCCGCGCTCGAGAAGGCCGAGGTCGCCGTCGTCGTTCTCGATGTCAGCGAGACGATCAGCGAGCAGGACGTGCGGATCATCGACCTCGTGCTCGAATCGGGCCGCGCGCTCGTGCTCGCGTTCAACAAGTGGGACCGGCTCAACGACGACGACCTCGAGAACGCCGACCGTCGACGCTACCTCGAGCGCGAGATCGAGCAGGATCTCGCGCACGTGGCGTGGGCGCCGCGGGTGAACATCTCGGCGCGCACGGGACGCCACCTCGAGAAGCTCGTGCCCGCGCTAGAGACCGCACTGGACTCGTGGGACACGCGCATCCCGACGGGCAAGTTCAACGCCTTCCTCTCCGAGCTCGTGGCCGAGCACCCGCATCCGCTGCGCGGCGGGAAGCAGCCGCGCATCCTGTTCGGCACGCAGGCATCCACGCGTCCGCCGACGTTCGTGCTCTTCACCACCGGCTTCCTCGATCCGGGCTATCGGCGCTTCATCCAGCGCCGTCTGCGCGAGATCTGGGGCTTCGAGGGCAGCCCGATCGTCGTCAACATGCGCGTGCGGGAGAAGCGCACGCGCTAGGAGATCGCCGGCTTCGCCGGCGGGCGCACCATCGCGGTGGCGTCGGGCGCGGCGAAGCCGAACTGCTCGTACAGTCCGTGGGCGTCGGCGGTGAACAGCGTCCACCGGAATTCCCGGCCGGGGCCGTCGTCGATCATCACCTGGAGCAGCCGCTTGCCGAGGCCTCGGCCCTGATGCTCGCGGACGACGTACACGTCCGCGAGATAGGCGAAGGCGACCCCGTCGGATGCCGCCCGGGCGAAGCCGACGAGTTCATCGGTGCCGGCATGATAGGCGCCGACCAGCCGCCACGCGCTGACGAGCTGCGCCTCGACATCCTCGCGCGTGCGCCAGCGCCCCCAGTACGCCTCGGTCGACAGCCATGCCCAGACGGCGTCGCGCGGGATGCGGGCCGGATCGTCGTCGAGCTCGTAGTCGTCTTCTGCCATCCCGGTATTCTTCCCGCTGCGCGAGCGTCGGGTGGCCTCGGACAACCGGGCCGATCGGGCAGCGGTGGCATGCGCGTGTGACAGGGTGGACGGGTGACTATAGTGCCGCCCGCCGCCGGTGAGCCGCGCCGCCCCTTCGGACCGCGGGATCCCGGCGACGCCTGGGTGGTCGCTCCGACGGGGGAGCGGTACTGGGGCCGCTTCGGCGCCGCGGGTCTGCTCGCGCTGGACGCCGATCGCGGAGTGCTGCTGCAGCACCGGGTGTCATGGTCCCACTTCGGCGACACGTGGGCGTTGCCGGGCGGCGCCCGTCACGAGGACGAATCGGCCTGCGACGCGGCGCTGCGCGAAGCCGCGGAGGAGGCGGGCGTGCCGGATGCGGCGGTGCGGCCGCGCCTGCTGAGCGTGCTCGACCTCGGCTACTGGAGCTATACGACGCTCGTCGGTGACGTGGTCCGGCCGTTCGAGCCGACGATCAGCGATCCCGAGAGTCATGAGCTCGCCTGGATCGCGCCGTCAGAGGTCGCCGACAAGCCACTGCACCCCGCCTTCGCCCGCTCGTGGGCGGCACTCGAGTCGCTGCTGGAGGTGCGTCCGGCCGTCGTGGTCGATGCGGCGAATGTCGTCGGATCGGTTCCCGACGGGTGGTGGCGCGATCGAGCGGGCGCCGCGCGGCGGCTCATCGCGCGGATCGGCCGGCTGGCCACCGACGGCATCCCGGCGGCGATGCTGGATATGCCCGAGCACACCTGGTTCCCCGAATGGGTCGTGGTCGTGGAGGGTCAGGCGCGCGCGGCGGGCGATGGCCCCGACGGCGTGCAGGTCGTGCGGGCCGCGGCATCCGGCGACGACGCGATCGTCGCCGAGACCGAGCGGCTCGTCGCGACCGGCCGGGCGGTCACCGTGGTCACGAGCGACCGCGAGCTGGCTCGTCGCGCGACGGATGCCGGTGCGGCCGTTCGCGGCGCGCGCTGGCTGCTCGATCAGCTCTCGTAGTCCTCGTCGACGGTGTCGCGACCGCGCAGCCGGTCGATGTCGCGTCGCTCGCGCTTCGTCGGCCGGCCGGCGCCGCGGTCGCGGATCGGCACGAACGCGCGTTCTTCGCGGGGCAGCGGCGGCGGGGTCCTGTCATCGACGGCAGCGGCCGCAGGCACCGCGCCGACACGCTTGGAGATCGTCTGCTTCACGATGAGGATGCGGTCGAATCCGGAGATCCGCACGCGCAGCTCGTCACCGGGTCGGACGGGCTGCGCCGCCTTCGCGCGCTCCCCGTTGACTCGAACATGCCCCGCGCGGCATGCGCTCGTCGCGGCTGAGCGTGTCTTGTAGACGCGGACCGCCCAGAGCCACGAGTCGACCCGCACGGTGTCGGCGGTCACGGCGACGTTCCCGGAGCGGCGGGAGAGGTCGCCGTCGCACTCAGACGGTCGGCGACGATGATCCCCGCCGCGATGAGCCCTTGCCCGAGGCAGTAGGTGAGCATGACGAGCGGGCTCGTCCAATCCGGCATGGTGTCGGGCCGGAACAGCCGGAACGCCAGGACCGCGTCCGAGGCGAAGAAGAAGGCACCGCCCGCCGCCACAAGCGGATGACAGCGGGATGCCGCCACCGCGGTCCCGGCGAGCACGAGCCCGTACAGCGCCACCGGAATGAAGAGCGCGCCGAGGTCGGGGCCGAGCAAGAGCAGCAGCCCCACCCACCACAGGCCGTAGACGATTGCCCACTTGGGTACGCGCTGAACCGCGATCCTGCGCCAGAAGATCCAGATGTAGCAGAGGTGCGCGAGTCCGAAGAAGAGCAGCATCATCGGCACGGTCGGCACCGCCGGGAAGAGGGTTCCGGCTCCGTCGCCGAGCCACGAGAACGCGATCGCGACGAAGAGCAGCGTGTACACGGTGCCCCACCGCGAGCCGCGTCCGCCCCAGAACACCGCTACGGCAAGCAGCGGCATCAGCAGCAGCTTCGTCGGGCCGGCGATCGCCTCGACGTCCATGGCGAGGGCCACGATGTGGATGAGCGAGACCAGCACGTAGGGCACGAAGCCGATCCAGAGCCGGTGCATGGATTCTCCTCATCGAGCGGGCGGGCACCATAATCGTCGCATGACCGACGTGCTGAGCCGGATCGGCCTGCGCCGCATGACCGCGCGGGATCCGGCGGAGCCCCACCGCGTCGCGACGCCCCTCGAGCTGCTGTTCGACCTCGTGTTCGTCGTCGCGGTGTCGCAGGCCTCTCAGAACCTGCACCACCTGATCAGCGACGACCACGTCGGTCAGGGGGTGCTGTCGTACCTGATGGTGTTCTTCGCGATCTGGTGGGCGTGGATGAACTTCACGTGGTTCGCGTCTGCGTTCGACACGGATGACTGGCTGTACCGGGTCATGACCATCGTTCAGATGACGGGCGTGCTCGTGCTCGCAGCCGGCGTGCACGCGGCAATGGTGGATTTCGACTTCCTCACGGTGACGTGGGGATACGTGATCATGCGGCTCGCGATGGTCTGCCAGTGGCTGCGGGCCGCGGCATCCGACCCCGAGGCGAGGTCGACGGCGCTGAGATTCGCCGTCGGGATCGCTTTCGTGCAGGTGCTCTGGCTCGCGCGCATGTACCTGCTCGACGAGGCATGGCAGTTCTGGACGTTCTTCGTCCTCGTAGCGGCCGAACTCGCCGTGCCCGTCTGGGCCGAGTCGCACCGGCGCACGAGCTGGCATCCGCACCACATCGCGGAGCGCTTCGGCCTGTTCACCCTGTTGCTGCTCGGCGAGAGCCTGCTCGCTTCGGCGAACGCGATGTTCGACGCGCTCGCCGAGGGTGAGCACATCCCCGAGCTGCTCACACTCGCCGCGAGCGGAATCGTCGTCGCGGCGGGTATGTGGTGGCTCTATTTCGCACGGGAGCAGCACGGGCGGCTGACCACGCTGCGATCCGGCTTCACGTTCGGCTACCTGCACTACCTGATCTTCGCGGCGGCCGGCGCGGTCTCGGCGGGCGTCGAGGTCGAGATCGACTCGATCACCGGGCACACCGAGATCTCGCACGAGATCGCGGGGCTGGCCCTCACGATCCCGATCGCCCTGTTCGTGCTCAGTGCGTGGGCGATCCTGCTGCAGCCGACGCTGTCGCGGGGCGCGTCGGCTTCCGTCGTCGGCGGCGCGATCCTGATTGCGGCGAGCGGGCTGCTGGAGACCGGCGAGTATGCCGTGTCGGCGCTGCTGCTGGTGGCGGTGGTCGTGGTGCTCGAGGCCGACGCGCGGCGGCGCGGGTCGATCGCCGAGTCGGTTCGCACGATCTAGGTCGTCACGTGAGCTCGAGTGCGACGATCGCGCGGTCCGGCTTCGGGCGGGCGACCTCGCGGAACCCGGCGGCTTCGAAGACCGAAAGGATGCCGCGATAGAGCTCGTTGCTGGCGTGCGTGGCCACGGCGGTGTCGTACGGATACGCCTCGATCACGCGCGCGCCATGCTCGCGGGCGAAGTCGATCGCCGCCTTCAGCAGGCGCGGGTTGAGTCCCTTTCCACGGTGCTCGCGGCGGACGACGAAGCAGGTGACGGCCCATACGTTCGGGTCGTCGAGGGGCAGTTTCGTGTTCGCGGCGATGTCGCGCGTGCGCGAGATGCGGATCTGCGCGGGCCGGGGGCCTACTCGCACCCATCCGGCGGCTTCGCCGTCGACGTAGGCGATGAGCGCCGGCGGCGGAGCGTCGCTTCCCAGCTCGTCGCGCAGCAGGTCGCGCCGCTGATCCGTCGAGGCCCTCTGGAACTCGGCATTGGTGATCGTCCACCACTGACACTGACAGGAGCGACCGTCGCCGCCGCCGGTGAGTGCGTGCTCGGCGTCGTCGAAGCGGTCGGCCGTCGCGGGGGCGATGACGATCTTCGGCATCCTCCGACGCTACTGTCGAGCACCGACAGGCGGAAGGACGATCGACGGATGCCGCGTCCGCCCTCGTTCGCGGCGCTCTCGGCGACCGGGTAGGATAGGGGAGTTGTCCGCTCGCGGGCATCGGGATGTGGCGCAGCTTGGTAGCGCACTTGACTGGGGGTCAAGGGGTCGCAGGTTCAAATCCTGTCATCCCGACTGGAAAGTCCCGGGAACCTAAGGGTTCCCGGGACTTCTTAGTTGGTGAAACTTGACCACGTCATCGCAATGCCATCGAATTGACCGCTCTGGCGCCTTCTCGCGGCGCGAAGCCTCGACTGACTCGTCTTCGCTCCGGTTGCCTCCGAACGGTGGGGCGACGAACTGCGTACCTAGTAGGCATGGACGCGGTAGACAACCTGACGCTCGAGCTCTGGGGGCTGGAAAGACTCCTCAATATCAACGAGCTCGCGGCCTATCTTCGCGTCCCTGTGTCGACCATCTACGAGTGGCGGACGAAGGGGCAGGCGCCTCTCGCGCATCGCTACGGCAAGCATCTGACATTCGCGGCCGCGGATGTGGTCGACGTCGACACCGTTCACGCGCGACTAGCCTCAGCCTTCGCCGCCGCATGACGCGATCCCACTGCTTGAACGGCACCGGCGTCGGAAGGGTGCCGTCAGCGGACACACCACGCGCCGGCCTGACCACTCGGCCCGCTGAGGGATCCGACTGTGCGGGCGGGGTTCAGCCGCCGCCGAAGTCGGGATCGCCGTCGTGGTGTCCCGCGTACGACCACGTACTCGGGGTAGGGCCGAGGTCGGTCAGCCACGCGCGCTCCTCGGAGAGCTCATCGGAATCACTCGACGAAAGGTACGAAGTCAGGGCGGGACTGTTCATGAACCAGTAGATGAAGAAGGGGCCCGCGCCCATCTTCATCAGTTCCAGAACGGGGTTCACTTCCGCCCGGGAACCTGTCGCTGCAGGTGGTGGGCAGCCGCGGTCGCGCTCCCGTCGGTACCGCAGCGCTCGGGCGAACAGTGTCCCGAATAGCAGCGGAGAGGCGGCGTCGCGGCTGTCCTCCGATGTTCGGAAGGGCGCGAGAGCATTCAGTAGCGCATCACGCTTGTAGCGCGCGAGCTTGGTGCTGGCGTACCCGTTCGCGACAACGACGATGTGCTCAGGCAACTCGTCGCAGAGATGGAGGTACCTAGCTATCCGTTCCGCATCGGATGTGTCGCGGCCGCCCATCACCCGCCCCCAGTGCATCTCTGAAGAGAGTACCGCCGACGTCCGTTGAATGCTGCGTCCTCCACTGAATCGTGACGGGGGTCGACTGCGGACGGTCATCTGTTCCTGCCGCCTCCGCCCGAGTAATGTCCGGCAGTAAAGGGGGGAAGAGGCGACGGTGTCAGATCGCGAACCCGATCCGTTCGATCCTGGACCGTCCCGTTCGACGGACGGTGGCACAACGTTGGAGCAGTTCCGCCAGGCTCTAACGAGGCCAGTCGCACGGATGAATATGGGGATCCACATATCTGACGAGGAAGCCCGGACAATCCTCAGCAACGAGAGTCTGTGCGCTCGCTGTTACGACGCGTGGTTACACATGGATCGGGAACATTCGGGTTCTCCTGCGACGGTCGGTTCGGCTCAGAGGGGTGCGACCCAAGGCGAGGCTGAGGAAGGCGCGGTCTGGAACTTGCCGGTGCAGTTCAACCGGCCGCCAGGCTGGCCACACCCACCTCCTGGATGGGTGGTGAAGCACCTCGGCCGCGACATTTCCACGTATCGCAGGCCCATCGGCGCTCCGCCTGCCGATCTCGCCGGCTGGGTGTGGTGGATCCCGCGGGAGCCGGCGTGGACGGAATGGGTCGATGCCAGGACTCGTCACTACAGAAGAGTGCTGTTGCTTCTGAGTTTCGGAGTCGTGGCCGCGGTTGGCGTTGCGCTTGTCGCTGGCGGCGGGGTCGCGGTCGTGACCTCGGTGTTGGCGGTTGTCGCTGCCATCTGGCTCGTTCAGATGACGGTGGAGTTCCGGCGCTTCAAAAGAGATCCGATCAGCGAGCTGCGCGATGCACACGCGTCGACCATCGCGAGGTCCAGCGGTGGCGACGGCGCGGTCGGGACCGACTGGGGTGGCGATTTTGACGGCGACGGCGACGGCGGCGATGGAGACTAACGCCGCGGCTCGGGCCGGTACACAACCTGCTGGTCCGGAGCGCCGCGACGGGCTGAGCTGCTTGCCAACCCGCCCGCGGGGAGACCGGAATGCGGACTAGGTCCCGGCGCCACAAAGTAGTTATATGGTCGGCAATTTACACGCCGCCGTCCTTCGCCATCCCACTACTCGTGGTGTCCGACGTACTTTTCGCGTACCGGGCTCATCGGATCCTTGCGGAACTGCGCCCATTGGACTGACGTGACTAAGAGCCCTAATCCCGCGACCATCGCGCCGACAATGACGATGAGGAATCCGTCGGAGCCGACCACGAACGCGGTCGCAATGCACGCGACTAAAGCAACGCCGAACCCGAGCGTCAGCGCCCGATAGAACCACCGTCTCGCTGCCATCCACCTGGTCCACTGCGGTTCTTGCGGAATCCACCACTCCCACCCCACGGGGTCAGATGCGGGTGCCCCGTCCGGTCTTCGATTGGCGGTGACCGGGAGTCCGATGTACTCCATCACCCAATCCCGACCGGGTACCGGCCAGCCTGGCGGCGGATTGAAGCGCATCGGCAGATCTCGAAGCCCGGGCTCTTCCGATCCAGGTGTCGACATCGTGGCCGCCCTCGCATTCCGTTGGGCTGGCCCCGAGGATACTCGCCAACTGGCCAGCCGCGACAGGCAGCGCCCCACGACGATCCTCTTTCGACGGACGTTCAACGAGACGATCGTCAACAATCTGACACTGGTGCCCGCTCATGGATCCTCTTTGGCCGGTGAGCTGCCAGACGACGGTCGTAGGTCGCGGAGCGGAGTTGCGTGTTCTGCCGATCGACCAGTCCGAAATACTCGCCAGAGGGAAACTCTTGGACTTCTCGGGGGAGCTACAGAGTTGATGGCGGAGTGAGCCAGGCGCCGACGAGATCACGCCGCGCCGCAGCCGGAATCTCTTCTGAGATGATGTTGGCGACCTCGTTCCACTCATCTCCGTCCGTCCACGGGGAGTATGACCCCGCTCCAGTCCAACCAGATGCGCGAGGGCCGCGCCGCCGATCGCTCATTCTCAAAATGCGTTTGATGTCGCTGCGCGCAACATCTACACGAATCGACGGGAACAGATGAGAGTAGCTCCAGTCGCTCCACGCGCGACGGAACGCGCCCTCCGAGCCGACGAGACTCCATACGACCTCCTCGGACCCAAGCATCGCCGCTCCGAGCGCGAGGCCCTCGTCGAGAGTCTTCTCTTGCTGAGTCTTTGACATCACGCTGACCAGCGTCTCACGATGCGCTCGGGGATCGACCGGCATGCGGACGCTTCCCGCGGTGGGGCGCTCCGACGCACTCCCACACACAGCGCAACTAGGCTCCGGGCATGCCGTTTCTTCGAGCCGTCGTCCTGCCAGGGCTCGGCGCGATCGCCGTGTTGACCACGGCCGGGCGGGCGATGCGGCTCCTCGGCGGCGACGACCCACACGAGGACCGGGCCGTGCGTGCGCTGCAGGAGTCGTTCGGCCACCGGCCGGACGACGGCGATGCCACCGTCGCGACTGATCCCGCCGGCCCGACCGGGCCACGCGAGTCGATCGACTGGGTCACGAAGCCGCTCTCTTGGTACTCCGGCGTGCTGCAGACCATCGCGAACGGGGCGACCTGGTGCGGCGTCACCTGGCTGTTGACGCGCGACCAGCGCTAGCGGAGACCGGTCCAGACTCGCTCTTGACATCTCAGAGAATGTCGGATATCACAAGGCTATGGTCAACAGGGGCGTACCGGGAATAAGGGATCGCTCCCCTGGCGAGCGATGGCATTGTCCGGCTAAGGACTGCAAGAACCACACGAAGGCCTCGTCAGTTCCAAGGTGTTCAAAGCACAATGTCTTGATGGTGCGGGGCTGACTGGGATCGCTAGGGGCCAATCCCAAACCAACTAACGCGGCGCGTTAACGATCGTCTTCAGCACGACCGTGTAACGGCGCGCGCTCGCTAGCGCGGCGCCGTAACTGACCACGCCGAGGACGAGAAAGCCGACAAAGTACGCGATTGCCGCTTCAGAGTATCCATTGACTCGTGGCAGGAGTATCGGACCCAGGATCGCCAATACAGCGAAGACAAATACCAGGGTGCAATATAAGTCTAGACGAGTCCGGTAGGCGTCGTGTTCCTGTTGGACAGCGGGCGGCGTATCGGCCCACCGTCGAATGACGGCCCCTTCCAAGTCTTCCTGATCGCCTAGGGGCAGGGATTGCTCGACGGCTCGGATGGTGTTTCCGAGTCTCGTCGGCAACAACCTGTGATCGGCCGGGAACTCGTCGATCCTCGTCTCGACCTGCTGGAGCCGGCGCATCAGGGCAGCAGGTGCAAACTGACGCCAATCGAAGTCTTGCGCCTCCCGCTCTCGCCGCCTCCCGACGTAACCAGTCGTTAATGCGCTCACGTTGCCATTCAGCTCCGCTTGGATGATCTCGACGATATAACGCTTCCTCTCAGGAATTAGATTCCGCTCCAGCAGTCGGGAGTGTTGGAAGGCACGGCTTAGGAGGAGGTCGCGTTGTTTGAGGAGGTGATCCCTCCAGAAGCGCTGCCACGCAATACCTAAATGCGCTGGTATGCGCATTATCCAACTGTTGCCCCAATAGCCTTCGAGCGCCCTTATCGCCCCAAATTCGAAGGCCTGAGTGACCATGGCTGTCAGGACGAGAGCGAACAAGAGCAACACAAGCAGGCCCACCGGGGGGCCATCGGTTAGCTGCTCAAGCGCCTGCCCGAGCATTAGGTTGCGACTCTCTCGCATTTGTATGAAGACGGCGATAGTGGCAACCAGCATCGCGCCTGGCAGCCAGGCACTGAGGCTGAGCTGATCGAGCACGCGTCTAAGAAAGGACGAGAACCCCGCCGCAGCCACCTTCTCGGTCGGGGACGCAGATGGTTCCTGCGGTGGAGTAGCCACGATTCAATAGTGGCTCGATTAGACCCACGGAAGACGACGGCGCGCCGCGGCGTGTGGCTCGCTCGGCGGCACGAGCCGGGTGTTACCTATAGGCGGATGGCAGTTCGATTGAGGCGACCGTAACCACGCGGCGGCCGCGCGCTCAATCACCGGCTATCGCGCCAGGCTCTTAAGATCAGTGCGGCGATCGTCAAGGCGAGATCGGCGACGACCACGATCGACCAGGCGATGTCGTACGTGGATGCCGACACGAACCCACGCGAAGCTCAGGACAGCGGGCCGAAGAAGGCGCGCAGGTCGTCAGCCAAGACCTCCGGCAGTTCCATCGCGGGGAAGTGCAGGCCGCGCTCGTGCTCGGCCCACCAGCCGTCTTCCGGGAACGGAAGGATCCGCCGTACGGTCGGGTCAGTGCCGAACACCGACATCCCTTGCGGGACGCTCGATGGTGCTCCCCACTCGTGCGAATGCGCCTGGTCGTACAGAGTGTGAGCAGCTGACGCGCCCGCCTCGCCGAACCACGCGACCGAGACCATCGTCAGTAGCTGCTCCGTGTCGGGCGGGATGTCGGTCCAGTCCTGCAGCTTCTCCGCGATCCATGCGAGAAGGAAGGTCGGCGAGTCGGTGAGCCCATAGCCGATCGTCTGCGGTCGCGTGTTCTGGATCGCGAGGTACCCCGACGTGTCGGTACGGAAATCCTCCATGCGCTCGAGGATGAGCTTGTCCACCGGGTCGTCGGGGTCGAGGTTCTCGGCGAGACCGGGAAGGAACGTCGCCGTGTTCGCCGCGGTCATCGGATCAGTGACAATGTGGCATCCGACCACGTGGTCGGCATCGAAGCCCGCCACCATCCCTGACACGCCGGCTCCAACATCGCCGCCGTGCACACCGTACCGGTAGTAACCGAGCCGGCGCATGAGTTCGATCCAGGCTCGGGCGGTTCGCCCCATCGACCAACCCGAACCGCTGAGCGCCGTCGAGAATCCGTATCCAGGCAGAGAGGGCGCGACGACGTGGAATGCACGACCCGACCCTGGCTCGGTGAGCAGCTCGATAAGCCGCGTGAACTCGATGTTCGAGCTCGGGTACCCGTGAGTCACCAGCAAGGCCGTGGCATCCGGATGGGACGATCGCGCGTGGAAGAAGTGAATGCGCTGTCCGTCAATCTCGGTTATGAACTGCGGGATGCCGTTGAGACGGTCTTCGTGCGCTCGCCAGTCGTAGGAGCCGGTCCAGTATTCGGCGAGCGCGCGGAGCTCGGATGACCGGATGCCGCGTTCTCGGCCGGGTGCGGGAGACTCGTTCGCCCAGCGCGTCCGCTCGATGCGGGAGCGCAGGTCGTCGAGTTCGGAGTCCTCGATCGCGATGCGGAAGGGCTGGATGTCGTTCATCGGTCGCTCCTGGGTTTGCCGGTCGGCGCCCGATGCGTCGACCTCTTTCCTCACGGTATCCGGGCATGCGGAACGGTTCTTTCCGCAATTCGTGAGATTGTGGACTCGTGCTCGAGACCTCGGCGAGACTCCTCCGCCTGCTGGCTCTTCTCCAGGTGCGTCGCGACTGGACAGGCGGCGAACTCGCCGCCCGTCTCGACGTCACAACCCGCACCATCCGCAACGACGTCGACCGGTTGCGGCGCCTGGGCTACCCCGTGGAGTCGGCACCCGGAATCACGGGTGGCTATCGCCTCGGCGAATCCACGACGATGCCCCCGATGCTCCTCGACGACGATGAGGCAGTGGCGGTCGCGATCGCCCTGCGGTCGGCGGCGTCGGCATCCGCCGAAGGTCTCGGCGAGGCCTCCGTTCGCGCGCTACTGAAGATCCAGCGAATCCTCCCTTCCCCGCTCCGCGAGCGGTTCGAGTCATTCCGAGTGGCGGCCATCGCGCTGCCGGGAGGGGGTCCGGATGTCGATCCCGACGCGCTCGTAATGATCGCCGCCGCCGTGCGCAACGCCGAGAGGATCCGCTTCGACTACGAGGGCCACGGCGGATCGATCTCCCACCGCGACGTCCAGCCGTACCGGCTGGTCGCCGGCGAGAGTCGCTGGTACCTGTTCGCATGGGACGTTGAGCGCGATGCGTGGCGCACGTTCCGCGTCGACCGCATGAGCCTGCGGGTGCCTGTCGGACCGCGATTCGCGCCCAAGCCGCTGCCACCCGACGAGGTCATCGCCGAACATGTCTCCGCCGGGATCGGGCGGGCGACATGGCGCTTCCGGGCGCGGGTGATCGTGCACGCCTCTGCCGACCACGTACGCCGGCGCATTCCGATGCGGCTGACGATCACCCAGCATGCTCCCGAGCGCTGCGAGATCGTCGTCGGGTCCGACGATCCGCGGATGCTCGCGCTGTACCTCGGGATGCTGGATGCCGAGTTCGACGTGATCGACGCGCCCGAACTCGTGAACGCGTTGCACGATCTCGCGGCCCGTTTCGAGCGGGCGGCAGGCGCAGACTAGCCGTGAAATCCGGAGGCTCAGTGCTCGTGGTGGTCGGCGCTATCGTCCATCCGCACGCCGACCGACGGATATGGATCGCGTAAGACCTGCCATGTCGCTGGTGTCGCGCTGATATCCCCGTCATAGGCGTGTATCCTCCACGCGCTACGCGGCGGGTACCTTGAACGGGCACAACCGACGGGGGAGGTCCGATTTGTCGCGCCCGGTGAGGGATCCAGCACGCGCATGCACTCCCTGCGTTGCGCGCACCTGTTCGCCCCTGCCATCCTGACCGTCCGCTCCCCACGGCGAAGCCCCCGCTCGACTAGGTCGGGCGGGGGCTTCGCTTTGGTATTTCAACGATCGTGGGTGCTCATAATCAACATCCTTCCGTCGGGGACATCGAGAATAACGAGCGATCGCCGGCGGGGCAAGACATCGAGCGTCCTCCGGTGTGTGGTCAGCGACGCATCTCGCCAAGCGCGGCGAAGCGGATCATGTGAGCCTGGCCGGCATGCAACGTGTACTCGTGCACCATCTTGAGCAGCGACCACCGGAGCGACCGGCCATGGCCCCGCCCGCGAGCGTCGAGCGATGCACACGACGCGATGGCGGCATCCGATCGTCGCACCTCCGCCAGCCACCCGCGAATATCGTGGTCGACGCTGTCGGGCGTTCCGCCTGCGAAGTCGTCGTCGCCGTAGAAATCTCGCTCCCCTTCACCGGCCAGACCCCAGCCGAGGTAGCCGGCCTCCATCTGGCGCATGTGGCGGACGAGCCCGAGAACGGAGAGTTCCACGGGCGCAACCGACCACTGGAGCGCCTGCTCGCCCGACAGGTCGCGGAGCTTGCGGAGGAACTCGTGGCGCTGGTAATCGAGCCACGCGACCAGGTCGGCTCGCTCGTTACCGGTGTCATCCGGCTCACTCCAGCGCGTGAAGTCGGCGTCCACGAGGGCGGCAGGAACAGATGCCGCCTTCTCGCCGCGCTGGACATCCGGAGGCTCCGCAGCCGGCCAATCCCGCTGCAGCCCTATCGCGTCCGTGAGCGCTTCGACCGCGTCGGCAAGTTCGTCGAGCTCGGCTCGCGACAGGGACGGCAGCGCGGCCGCGAGACGAGACACGAGCGCGAGCGCATCCGGTCGTGCCGATGCATTCGAGCTCACATGCGCCATTCTCGACCACCCGCGCCACGATCACCAGTTCGGGTTGTGCCGTGATCGCGTTCTGCCCGCACTCCGCGCCGCCGACGGCGACGCGCGCACGATGGTGACGCGGGCAGCGCCAGATGAGTTGTCGGCTTCTTCTTGCGATGCTGTCACTTGGCGGCGACGTTGAGTTCCACAGCCTCTGTGACGAGCGCCTTAACCGCCGCTTCGTCCACGTGGCTTCCCTCGGAGTAGTCGATCGCTCGGACGACTTTGCTATCCAGCCGGGTGTTGAAGTGATCGTTGCTCTTCATGCGGGCACCCTTCGAGAAGTTGAGCCGCACTGCGTTCTTGAGCACATCGACGAAGCAGACGTCTCCGTCGTGCGTCCAAAACGGAACTCCTTCCGGTTTGGAGGGCTTCTTGTACTTGACCACCTCGATGGCAGCCGGGTCGGCGGCTTTGATCGCAGCTCGCAACGCGATCAGCACGTCCCGCTTCCAACCACTCTGTTGTGCGATGATGTCGTCGATCTGCTCGGTATCGGACTTGTCACTCATGCGCGAATGATCTCGAAAAGCTCCGACGAAATCAATGTCCAACGTCGGTCGCAAGGATGGTCGCAGGCCATCCCTACCCGGGCGCCAGTCACGGAATCGTTGACAATCGTCTCAGAAGGTTCGTCGAACGATCAGGTCGTGACTGAGTTGGTGTGGTGTCTCGTCCGTGGTTAGTCATGCGATCAGGTGTTGATGGTGCCGGTTCGTATGTCGACGGAGACGTGTTCGGTGAAGGTGGATCGGGGTGCAAGCGCGGCACGCACCTTGCCGGCGAAGCGGTCGCGTCGGATGGGGTCTGCGACGTCGACCTGGGACATCGCGGAGAAGAGCCCGCCTATGACTCCGTGGATGTCGAGTTTTGTTTCATACTCGACTGTCGTGTGGTGGACGGTGAATCCAGCGTTGGCCATGGCTGCGCCGTAGGCCCGTCGCGCGTCGTCGTCCGTTCCGCACGATGAGTGCACGTCGCGCCCGGTCCAGTCCTCGAGCACGATTCGAAGCCTCCGCGACCATTCAGTGTCTTGCAGCCACAGCGGTAGCCCATTGGTCACCACTGCGACGCCGCCGCCCGGTCTGACGATCGATCGCGCCGCGGTGAACAGCTCATCCTGACTCATCCAATGGATCGCGGTCGCCACCGTGATCGCGCCGATCGTGCCACGCCCGACCTGGTCGGCGATCGTGCGCAGGTCGGAATCGAAGCCACGAACCCACGACACGTTGCCCACGCTCTCAGCCCGGGCAGCCGCCGCGGCGAGATTCAGCATGTCGGGCTCGGGATCGACGCCGACTGCAGAGCGCACCCGGGAAGCCAAAGGCACAGTCAGCTGACCCGTGCCGCAGCCGAGGTCGATCACCACATCGGTGTGATCGAGATCGAACGCGTCGACCAGTGCATCGATAACGCGCGGTGGGTATCCGCGGCGGAACCGCGAGTAATACTGCGCAACCTCGCCCGAGAACCCTCGGAGCCGTGCTTCCGACATCACACCATCCTGGGGCAGCTCAGCTTCGGGACGCCAGCGCTCCGCTCGCGGCAGAGCTGGCCCGCCGGCGAACCATCGCCGTGATCGGAGTGGCGTCACCCGTCGATCACCTTCGAACGACCATCGTTCACCGGGCCGACTTGCCAGCAAGGCCATCAAAGTGCCCGCTTGAGGTCACCAAGGCCGAAGGATGGTCGATGTCTTCGCCAGCACTTTCTCAAAGCCCATTCGGATGCGAGGGCTGACTGAACGCGGAACCCGCTCCCGCATCGGGGGTGTAGACCCCCTTGAGCAATGCCAGTTCGATTCCTAGAATTCCGCAGCGAAGGGAGCGAACCGACATGGACGGACCAGATCTTCTCGCGGCGCGAATTCTCCGCGCAATGGTCGCTGATGACGTCGACGCCGTCAGTCACCTCGTCATCGAAATCGAAGACAGCGGCTACGCGGGCCTCGTCGCGACAGGACTCGCGCAGTCGTACATCAGCGAACTGCTGAAGACGGCCAGACGCGAACCACTCCTGCGTGCCCTCGAAGCGCGGATCCTCGAGCTGACCAACGTCACCGAGGATACGAACGACAAGTCGGCCTGATTGCCGCTCGAGCACTTCGTTCCGCCATCTTTGCAAGGAGGGATCCCAGGGAGCAACTCGTGATCCGTGGCGACTACCGCTGCCTGTCCGCTTGGTGACTTCATGGGAGACACGTCGGGATATAGCCATCGCGGTCAGCGACCAGCGGTCGCGACGCCCAACCGAGAGGGCCGGAGCTCATCACTTTCCCACCTCAATCACCCAGGGACGACCGCGGCTAACCCGATACAAACGGAGCATTCGAACCGTCCGGTTCCCTGTAAACACAAGGAAACACGAGGGTTCTCAAGACATCCGGTGAGATTCGGAAATCGCCCGAATCCTCCAAGGGGTCGCAGGTTCAAATCCTGTCATCCCGACGAGAAGGTCCCGGAAACTCAAGGGCTTCCGGAGCTTTCAGGTTGCGAGATGTGACCAGAGCGTTGTCAGCGGCCGAACCGACTGAAGAACGGGTGGTACAGAACCCTGTTCACGTCGGTCGGGTGCTCTTCGATCCAGTATCCGAAGGCGGAGAATCCGCCGTTTCGCTGCGCGGGCCTGGCGGTGATGTAGTCGCCGAATCGGGTGATGGTGCGGCTCGACGCGTCCACGAACCAGACGACGAAATCGCCCATGATCCCCATCGCGCAGTTGGCGTGGTCGGCGGCGCCGCCCCATCCAAGGGTGATTCCGGCATTCTCACCGGCGCGGGCCAGCGAGGGATACGCGAAGGCGTAGTCGTCGTTCCAGATCGGGATCTCTCGGACAGTGCTGCCCGCACCGGGGTCCACTTCGACATAGCGAACGTGCGATTGCCTGAAGTCCGGTCCTTGACCGTTGGCCTGTCCGTTGGATGCGGTCCACGCCAACGCGACGGTCCCGTCGGCGAGTTGAACTCCGGCCGTGATCGCATTGCCGGGGAAGTCCCGCAGTTTGGTGAGCCAGTCGTTCCCGTCCGGACCGGCGCACGACATCGTGCCGTTCGGCCAGGCAGCAACCGGGATGGTGTTCCACGAATACGTCCCAGACGTGTCGGGCCACGTGAAGAACAGCAGATTGCTGTTGTCTTGGTGGCCGGCCCACATGCCCGCATCCGTGGTCTGCTGCACGAGGTGCCCGCCCCAGCACTGCAGCCCGTCGTCGGGATTCGTGTAAGCGAAGTTCACCGTCCCACCGGCTCGCAGTTCCTCGAGCGATATCCGCATGACCACCCGCCCAGAGCCGAGCACGTCGGTGGAGGCGTACAGGAACGTGTTCGAGTAGGCGAGGTCCGGGTAGTCCATATCGCTTGTGGGCCATCCGAAGTCTCCGGCGACGAAGTCCCAGTAAGTCCATGCCGTCGGATCATCCTGGACTGTCTGCGAATCGCTCACGGCGATGCGGAACGCGCCCTCTCCTGTCGTGCTGGCACTGTACTGGAGGAGCCAGACGAACAGATCCGCGCCCGGTGCGTAGATGACGATCTGGTCGCAGCAGAATCCGCCCGCAAGGGTGTTGGGAAAGATCGTGGTCGGGTCCAGCCGCGTCCAGCTTGCTCCGCCGTCCGCGGAGGCGTCGCAAGACCAGTTGAATGACATCAGGACGGCGTTGCGTTCACTGTCGGCGCCACTCATGTCTGCCGCGCTGTCGAGGCTGCGCGTGACGGTGTCGCTGCCGGCGTAGTCGTAGAAGATCACGTCTGCTCCGGGCCGGTCGTCGGCTTTCCTCACGTCGGCGGGACCGGGGAGTTCGCGGAGTTCGTGCGGCTCCGTCGATTCAGGGACGATGACCACCGGGCGGCGCTTCTTCTGGCCCAGTACGCGGCGCCTCGCGGGAGGATACGGCGCGCCTTTCACGAAGGTGCCGTCTCGGAGCGATTCATACGTGCGCGCTTCAGGCATCATGGCCTCCTTGCGGTGGATCGGTGTTCGGTCGAGCCGATGGAACGCGGCGCGCTCGGCGGGGTGGCCCGTCGCTCTGTGTGTGGGCGGGGGAATACGGCGCACCGGACGTGGTGCCCGCTTCCGGCGATACACCGCTGTCGGCCTGGCCCGCTCCGGTGGCAGCAGGAGCGGGATCCGGGTCCTGCGGGGCGTGATCGGATGCCGCGCCGGTTGCTCCGTCGGCTTCGGCCGTCACGGCGACGGTGTACATCGATGCGACTCTGCGCCCAGCAGTGGAGAGCATGCTCATCCTCCCGCCCGCCTGATGACCGAGCTTCGACGATGCCCGACGACGTTCGCCCCGCGGCCGGATCGTCAGCGGCCCGGACCACCTCATTGTGCTCCTGCGGACGCCAGGCCGACAAGGGGGAGAGCGCAGTGGGCCACTGCCGTCGGACCAGCATCCGACTGCCTGCTCGCACCTGCCGCGCGCTGCGGGTGGCCTTGTTGACATGACACGGTCGGCGCGAGGAGGATGAGCCCCAAATTCAGGACGTTCAGCAGGAGGTACGGCCATGAGTGCAACGGTCAACCAATCCGCCCCGGTGATGTCAGAACAGACGCCGCGAACACCTCGCGGGTCTGCAACGACCTTCGCCGTCGCGCTGAGCGTTGTCGCTCTGATCCTCAGCGGCATTTCGCTGGGAGGCTGGATCCAGGCATCCGGCCAGCTTCAGGAGGTTCAGAACCGGCTGGTCTGCCTCGAACTTCCCGGGCCCAACGACTGCGGGCAGGACGCGGAATAGCCTCACGCCAGACGAGCTGTCGCGACGCGTTTGCGAACCGGTCGCTCAGTTGCCGATGCTCTCCTCGATCAGGTCGGCCGTGGCGCGCAGGATTGCCACGACCGCCCGACTGCGCTTTTCCGCAGAGGGTTCGCGCACCGCGGGCGGCGTGTCTGTCGGGGGTGGTGATGACCCGTCGACCTCCACCGCGGGCGACAGCAGCACGAGCCCTACGCGGGAATCGTCGGAGGTGAGCAGCGGGGTCTGGTCGTAACGATCGTCGATCGCGGCGACGACCGCTTTCACGAACTCGCCGTTGGTAAGTGACGGCGTCTTCGTGAGGATCTCGAGCGCGGCCGACGTGAAGACGCCGTGACCGTTCGTCTCGAGTGCCACCTGGTCGGGCTGGCACGCCGCGATGAGCACTTCGCGGCGCACGGCGTTCGGGCGCACACGCGTGGTGTTCACGGCGCGCCCGGCCTCGACCTCCAGCACCTTCCGGTGCGCCGCACCGCGCAGATCGTCGGTCACCGGGGCCGAGCGGGCGTTGCGATACGCGGCGATCGCCTCGTCGTCGAGCGGCGCCAGGCGGCGCATTGTGCCCGCAGGCACCGGCAAAGTGCTGAGGTCGATTCGCCCGAGGCCTCTGCTCGCGGTCCCGGAGTGGCAACAGTCGAAGATGAGCGTGACCGACACGCCCTCGGGGATCAGGTCCCATATGACGGCGAGATCGTCGTCGAGGATGAGTTGGCCGTCACGGAAGTCCACGGGGCACAGCGCTTCATCGGTCGGACCGAAGTCGTCGGTCTCATCGCCGTCGAGGTCGGGCACGAAGGTGCCGTGGCCCGCGAACTGTATGGCGAGGATGTCGCCGGGTGTCGATGTGGTGACGAGGTCGATCATGGCGCGGAGCATCGCGTCGCGCGTCGCCTCGTCGTTTCTCATCGACGTCACCTCGAAGCCCACGGATGCGAGCATCTTCGCCCACTCATCGGCGTCCGCGACGCAGCCGCCGAGCGGGTCGCGGGGATACTCGTCGATGCCGATGCACAGCGCGCGGCGCCTGACGGTGACCGCTCGCGACGCCGGAACGGCGGGCTCGGGTGTCGGCGCGGGTCCGGCTTCGCGAGTCCTCCTCGGGAAATCGACGACTTCGTCATTCCGGGTGACGCGACGTGCGAGGCTCTCCATCGTCGGCGGGTCGTTGTCGAAGTCGCCGTGGGATTTCGCGAGGGTGGCGCGGCGCGGATCCCAGATCTTGGGACCGAGCACCAGCCGCTCGGGGTCCCCGCCCAGGTAGCGCATCGACCTGCCCGACGCGGTGAGCAAGGCTGCCATGCCTGCGATCGCCGCGTCCTGCTCCGGCTCGAACGCGCGGGAGACCAGGTACAGGAGCGACTTGCGGTACAGCCCCGCGGTGTTGTCCTTGAGTTCGGTCTCGTCGGTCATCGTGAAGACCGACAACTCGCCGATCTGGTTGCTCTCCGCGAGCGGCAGAAGCAGATCTTCGAATGTGTCGAGGCGCACCGCGGGGGCGAGGAACGTGACCGTCTCGACTCTCTCCACGGCATCGTCGCCTTCGAACAGCTGCGGTACGAAGTGCGCGTGAAAGATCGAGCCCGCGCTGTGGCCGGCGGCGTGGAGGGTGATCGCACCGGGATTCGCCTTCATGAAGGCCCGGAGCTCTGCGGCCAGGAGCGTCGCTCCTCCGGGCGCAACGGAGGCTGCGGCGGCGTCGAGTTTCATGTCCTCCCAGACGCCTCGTCCGCCGAGCACACGCGCCATGGCCTCGATCGCCTTGTCGGTGAGGTCGCTGAATCCCCGCTCAGCGGGCTTCTTGCCGCGGATGACGTCGGAAAACGCCGAGAGCAGCCCGCTCTCCCACACCATGTGGATCGGGTAGACGCCGTTCCTCTTCCACCAGTCCACCTGGTGGTGCGCTGTCCCGAAGCCGGCCGCCTTGCTCACGAGCCCGCCGTGCGCCCAGATCAGCACCGGCACCGTGCGGGCACCGCTCTTCTCGACGAACGACGCGAGGTCTTCGTTCACGATGCGCCGCACATCGTCCGCGGTCGTCACGAATTCATCGATCGTCGCCGGTCGGGCCTTGGGCTTGCCGGCCAGGGCGCCGTCTTCGCTGTGGACGATGTGACCTCGCAGCGAAGCGAGCTCTTTCGCCGACAGCGAGAAGCCGCGAGTCGCGGCGGTGGTGTCAGACATGGTGGTGTCCTTTCTGGGTCACTGTCGAACGAGACGTGCACGGGGATCGCCGAACACCGTGAAGGCCAGGGCGTTGAGATCTCCCGCGCGGTGCGCGGCGCGTCGTGCGGCGAGTGTCGCCTCGCCGAGAGTGACGCCCTGCTCGAGGGCCAGACGATAGAAGGTCTTGACGAAGGCGGATGCGGCGTCATCCTGCACCGCCCAGCTGCAGCCGATGAAGACGCCGACACCGCCGCGCAGGAATACCTCCGCGAACCCGCCCAGACCCGCCGCTCCGGCCCGCAGGCGCCCGACATCGCAGGCGCTCAGGAAGACGATCGGCTGGGACTCCGCCGCCGTCGGGTCGTCGAGCTCCGGCACATCTTGGCGAGCATCGGCGTCGCGGTACGACGCCGTCCCGTCGTCGTTAGCGCTCATGAACGCCGCGAAGGCGATCTCCTGGCCGCGGGGATCGGTCTCCCGCCACCGTCCGTGGCCGGCGAAATGGACGAGGTCGAACCCTTCCTTGATCGCCATGCGGAGGTCGTCCTTTGTCTCGACCACCCGGCCCTGCCCTGTCAGATACTTGCGCAGCGCTCTCAGTTCTTCCTGCGTGCGAGCGAGTTTGAGGTCGGGGTCGGCGTAGTCCGGCGCGATACCGATGACGCGGTCGACGCGCACCGGCAACTCGGTGGGGCGGGCGGTGTCGTACACCCATCGCGTCAGTCCCTTGTCGCCGAGGAAGTTCGTGCGAACGTCATCTGGACGGCCGCTCGGCGGGACCAGGTGAACGATCTCCCACGGAATGTCGACCTCTCCCGAACTCTGCACGACGAGGTGAGTCAGATGGTTGCGCCTCCGCCAGAGCAGCGCTCCGACTCTCCTCGCCGAACAACTGCTCCGCCAGCTTCGAGCCCGACTCGCGCAGCGCCGCGTGGGCGGTTGCCATGTCCTGGGCGTCGCGGCTCTTTCCGAGTTTGCGGCGAATCTCGCGGACGTCGTTGTACACGCCGTCGATCATGTCGACCTTGTCGAGATCCACCTCATGGGTCTGTGTCCTTCCCTGCACGGTTGCCGTGATGCGCAGACGCGATCTGCCCCGGGTGAACGTCTCGTCGATCGCGATGGTGGGCAGGTCGGCGAGGGCGCGGGGCGGCGGGATGAGGGATGCCGCAGCCAGCTGCGGCTCGCCGTCGTCGAGGTCGTCGTCGGGCTCCACGATCATTGCGCTGAGCTTCATCGTCGCCAGCGGAGTCGGGGTCGGCAGTTGACGCACCGCGACTTGCACGTAGCCCCGACCTCTGTCCGTCGGCACGATGCGGAAGGGCACCTTCAGATGGGGAGCGCCTGGTGCCGGGAGGAATACATCTGCGTCGGGCTCCTGCCCGGCCGCGAAATCCATGCCCCGAAGGCTCACCGCGATCCGGATCTTGCGCGCTTCGTCGACGGCGACCGCGACGTCCGCATGGGCCATCCCCGGCGTCGCCGCCAACTCGTCGCGGGAGAGCCGGACGAGGAGCTCGAATTCCTCGTCGCGGCGCAGACGTGCCGGCATCTGCGCATCGAGGTGCGCGATCGCCGGCTGCGCCTGCACCGCATCCGCCGGGGTGACTTCAGTGTCGAACGGGATCGGAAACGCGTTGACGAGGTGATCGTCGGGATCGATCGCCACCACGTCGTCACCGTCGCTCATGACTTCTTCGCCGCCGCCCCCCATGCCGCCCTGCGCCACCACCTGCTCGAGCCACGCCATACCCGACTCGAAATCACTCGCGATGACCGACAGGTGGATGCGTTCCCCGGCGGCCAGGACGATGTCTGCGGCGAACACGTCGCCACCCTCCGACTCGAGATGGACCAGCTCGGCGATAACTCCGCGCATCACGATGACGGCGTAGTGGAAGTCGTCGGTGCCCCGCACGCGCACCGTGGCGACGGAATCCGCTCGCGCCTCCATCACGACGTCGGCCAGCATCATCACCCCGTGCGCGTCCAGCGCGACATCCTCCGGCGCTGGATCGACGCGCACGTCCAGGTCGCCACCATCCACCCAGACGCGGGCTTCTCCCGCTCGACCAGTCATCTTCGACCCCTCTCGCGTCACGCTGAGTCGGCGTGCTCCCTCCACAGCGCCGTCGTCGCCGCGGCTGGTACCTGCATCCGGCGGGCGTCGTCTCGCGCTGCCTTCGGGAGTGCACGTGGTGACGAAGCACGACGGCGGGTTGTGTCCGGGGCGGCGTACTTGCCGATCCATTCGACCAGCTGTCCGGCGTGGGCGGCTTTCGTCTTCCTGTCGACCGCCCACACGAAGAATGGTCCGACGTTGCCGGTGGCGTGAACCCGCTGCCACAACTTGAGCGGTACGAGTTCGGGCCGCTCGTAGCTGGCTTCGGTGATCAGCTGCCAACTGTGACTGAACATCGGGGGCACGGTGAACGGTCGGGTGTCACGCAGCTTTTCGTCCGCACATTTCAGCGACAGTGCCTCCACGTCCGGCTGGTCCGGGCCGACCAGACCGCGAAGGTTGGCGACCGCTCGGTCGTAGCTGGCCTGAAGGGCTGGATCCGGCTGCGGCGCGAGGGCGCGCAGGAGCAGGTGACAGCCGATGATGCCGGCGACAGGATCGTCGTACTTCTCCAGCAGCAGTGCCTGCAGTTGGGCACCCCGGCCTTCGGCGAACAGGTTGCGGCCCTGACTGAGCGCCATCCGGGCGGCCTCGATCGTCTTGTCCTGGTCGGGGTCCGCCGTCCCGCCCGCTCGTCGCATGGAGACCGCCGCGTCGCCGATCGCGCCGAGGGGGGCCAGCCCGATGGCGGTCGGATCGGGGAGCCGGATGGCGATCTGAGTCACCCAGTCGGGCGCCGTCACGACGCAGCCTTCGTAGGTGCGCCCGCCAGGGAGGGCCTGCCGCAGGAAGTACGGTCCCGGTTCGAGTTCACGCTGCCAGACCGCGAGTGGGCCGCCCTCTGTGCTCTCGTCGACCGTGCAGTCCCTTGCAAGGTCGGCGACCGACTTCCCTGCCCTCGTGACCAGACGAAGACCCTGCATAGGGTGGACCGGGGAACCCATCTTCTCCGCGGCCTCGGCAACGCTCCAGTACCGACCGGTCACCGAGATGGCCGCCTGACCGGGGGCCGGCACCATCAAGGCTTCTCGCCCATCGGCGGCCTCGCCGACCGGCCGACGGTGGACCTCAGGAGTGCGAGCCGCGCCGGACCTCGGCTCTGGCGCCGGCGGCGACGCGCCGAGATGTCGGTTGCGGTCCAGCAGAAGCACTTCGTCCGAAATCGTGGTGATATCGCGGCCGAGCTCCACTCGCACCTTGTAGACGCCCGGCATATCTCGCACGTGCAACTCACCGGTCGAAGACACGATGCGGTTGAACTGGTAGTCCATCACCGAAACCGAAGCGGCTGGGTTGCCGGCATCGACATCCAAAGTGAACAGCTCGGATCCGTCCGAGGGGATCACCGGCTCGCCCTGGAGCGTCACCGCAACCTCCAGGTCACCGGCACCGCTGACCTGGAAGCCTTGCCTGTATCCGGCCGTGGGCAGCTCAGCCACGTAGAGTCCGCGCACCAGCCCTCCGGCCCACCCCGTTCCGCTGAGCGTGTCCGACACGACCCGCCGGGGCGGTCGGCCAGTCCAGATCGTCAGTTCCTGGTCGGCCGCGGTGTCGGGCACCGTTAGATGGACCTGGTACTTGGGCCGGTCGGGAAGGACCCGGAACACCATGCCCTGGTCCGACCGAACGAACGGCTGCAGGTCGATCAGGCCCGCGCTGCGCGCGTCGTCTGGTATGAACTCCGGCATCACGGCGTAGAGGAAGGATCGGAGGCTCTCCGCGGTCACCTGGCCGCGCTCGTCGGAGGCGCCACCGGAGAGTCCCTTCAGCAGCGTCCAAGTGAACACGCCATGCACCTTGCCGTCGGCCATCGTCCGCTCGAGGGCCTTCTTCGTATGCGCGGCCAGCCCGATGAAGACCGGCCCGGGAGTACTGGTGCCCAGCTGTGGCCGCAACAGGACTTCCTGGACGGGAATGGACTGCTGAAAGTCCATGCAGCAGTCCATCCACAGCACCGCCTCGCGGAAGCGCTGCGCCTTGCGGAACCACCTCATCCAGGCGTGCGCATAGACATAGCTGGGACTGATCTGGGTCGCTTCGGCGGTGAAGAGGGCGCCCTCTTCCAGGTCCGGCGAGAAGCCGTGACCTGAGAAGTAGAGGTAGAGCCGGCCGCCGCCGTTCTGCCGGGTCTGCTTTTCGACCCACTTCAGAGCCAGCTCGATCTTGGCCTCCGCCGGCTGGGGGTCGCCCGGTTCAGGCGGGTCGAAATCGCCCGATCGGAGCAGCTTGACGTTTGCAGGCTCGAGCCGGCCACCATCCGGTGAGACCAGCCAGTCGTACACATCCTGAGCGTCGTTGTCCGGACCTTCTAAGTCAGCGGCCGCTCCCTCTGCCGACAGCTCCGGGTAACGGGCAACGCCGACGACGACGGCGTAGTTGTCCACCGGACTCTCCGTCTTCTCATCACCAGGAGTAAGCGGTGCGGATGAAGTTCTTGTCAGTCTCCGACAGCTCGCCGTTGAGGTCGGCGGAGAACCCGTCGGTCGTCCAGGCGGCAGGGATGGGGTACATCATGATCGACAACGGGTCGGTCGGAGTGCTGGACAACGATTCCGGTTCGTACCTTCGGAACATGTTGTTTTCGATCGCGGCATCGTCCCAATTGTTCGGCGGACCGGACAGATCGGCTTTCACGGCGGCGCGGTTCCACGCGATCGGGCGATTGGGGTTCTGATGCTCGTGTATCAGGCCGAGGGCGTGGCCGAACTCGTGGAGCACCACCCGACGCAATTCGTCGTCAGGCGAGTCGGGCCGCAGCCAGCCGTAGTTCATCGTCGGCTCCGGGGCGGGAATCTGCTGGCAGACAGTGCCGAGGTAGGACCACGAGCCATCACCTTGCTGGAAGGCGATTCGTATGTCGGCATCGCCCTCGTCGATGAACTGGAGGCCCAGGTTGGCCATGCTCGGTCCGGTCCACTCCAGGGCGACTGCGCGTACGCGCTCTTGAAGCTCCGGGTCCCCTTCCATGAACCTCACTTTGACCTGCGTGCCGCTCTGCCATTTGAAGCCGTCGAGGAGTGCCGCCTTGGATTTGCCTTCCGCCTCCCCTGGCATAAGCAGCATGCAGTAGTGGCTTCGGTTCGCATCGTCCATGACGGTTCCCTTCTCCGCACAGTTCTCTTCGGTTCTCCCCACGGTTCTCTTCGGTCGGAAGCGTAGCGGGTCTGCCGCGGGCCTACTAGGCCAGAAGCGCGGCGGCAAAGGGTCTCTGGCGCGCCGTCCGGCGCGCCCCCCGCGGGCCGAGACTGCGAATGACTCGACTCTGCCGCCATCGCCGAGTTGCGCGATGTGCGTGAACGACTCCTCCGGTCGGTCGTTTAGCGTCTTCGAGCGCGTACCGCTCCCTCGCCGCGGCGATTCGTCAACGAGGGAGATCAAGTTCCGCTTGTTGAACCATGCGGTTCAGCATAGATCACCGCGGCTGCCGCGTCTTGTGTGCGGTTCGGGATGCGGCCCAGGAGCGATGCGAGGGCGACAGTCGAGATCAATCCCAGCTCGATCGTCGATGAAACGACGAGTCGGATCGCGAGGGTCTCGGGCTCGCCCAGCGCGGCCACAAGTATCGCCGTTGCGACCGCGATGATGCACGCGGCCGCCCATCCGCGCTGGCGTTCACGCGCGAACTTCACGGCAAGGATGATTGCCACGGTTGCGAATGCGAACTGGGTGAGGACGAAGCCGACCTGGTGCACCCCGCCATGCCAGCTCATCACGGGTGCGCCGGCTGGGGCCCCGGCTGGGAAACCCGCCCCGGCATCGGTAACGAACAGTCCCGCAATCACCAGTCCGACGCCCATCAGAGCCACCAGAATGCCGGCCCATCGGGTGAGTCGCCCCACTCCCAGCGTGCGGCCAAGACCGACGCCACCACCGATGATGAGCAGACCGACGACGACGAAGTTGATCACCTGCACCCACCCCCACTCACCGAGGCTCAGCAGGCTCATCGGGTGAAACGTGGGCCGGAATCCGTTGCGAGTGAAGGCCTGCACGGCCCAGAGCGCGACGAACAGCGGTGTCGCGACGACGGCGCCAGTCAGCAGATTGCGAGTTGACTGCGACATTGAACCCCCAAAGATGAACTGATCGGTTCATCTTCGCACACTGAACTAGTAAGTTCAATAACGAGATTGGCGCACCGATCGAGCCAGACTGGTCGGTCCGCGGACCCCCGGGGGACAGGACCGCCGACGATCGGGCGCTCTGCTCTTTCGTCTTCTCGACCCACGTCACCATCCCGCACAGTCGGCGTCGAGTTCCGTTAGGACGGCCACGCGCTCTGACCGGTCAAAGGCGCACGCGATAGCGCAAATGAAGTACCCGGTCGCCCTGAATCACCGCGTCGGGATCCTCCAACAGATGCTGCGCATGGACTGACCCGAAGTAGCGCTTGCCGGACCCGAACGCCACGGGCACGACATCCATGCGCACCTCGTCGACCAGGCCCGCGGCAAGCATCTGGCCCCCGACGTCACCAGCGGCGACCTCCACGATGCGGTCATCCGCAAGCTCTTGCGCCTTGGCCATGGCCGCCTCGACGCCGTCGACGAAGTGAAACGGCGCCTCCGGGTCCCAGCCCTCGGGCTGCGGTCGGTGCGTCACGACGACCACGTGGTCGATCCCGCTCGGAGGCTTCCCGTCCCACCCGTCGGTGAGATCGAAGACGTGGCGGCCGACGAGTGTCACCCCGATCTGGTCCCAGTACGGCCGGGTGTAGTCGTAGGACGTCTGCGACACTTTCACTTCGCCGCCCTCGTCCAACGGCACGTCACCGCTGGACAACCAGTCGAACAGCCGGCCGGGCTGGTCATTCTCGTCCGCGATGAAGCCGTCGACCGAAACCGAGCCGTACATGACCACCTTGCCCACGGGCTCTCCTCTGCTGTGAGGTGCTTGCAGATCAGCGTGTCGTGAGTGGTCACCCCTAGGAGATCAATCGGCGCCGGCGGCCAGCCGTCCAGCGGATCGAGTCACTTCTCCGGCTGAAGGAAGTGCCGATCGAGCCAGCGGGCAGCGCTTTCGCCGATCCCCGCGCCCTGGACTTCGGCCTCCCGGAAGTGGAGACCTTGGTACACGCGCGCGTCGATGGTGTCGTCCACCACGTCAGTGAATCTGGTGTAGGCGAGCGTCACGTCGGGCACTCCGGGCGCGATCCTGACGACGCTGAAGTCCATCTTGTCCGTGCCGAAGAAGGCCTTGGCGGCGTTCATGTACGCGGCTGAGACGCAGTTGTATCCGGACGGGTGCTCCGAATACGGCGGAGCCGCGAGGAGAGGCGTCCATGCCGGATCACCGATGGTCTTGTGGTTGCCGTCATGCTCTCCCTCGTGGATGGCGGTGACGGGACGCCAGAAGTTCCAGAACCCCTTGTCGTCGAAGCAGTTGATGACACTGTCTGCCGTGGCCAGGTTCAACATGGCGAACAGGCGCGCTTCCTCGGCGAGCGTGAGTCCCTCGGCTTCGGAGATCGTCCGGAACGTGCGGTTGAACAACTCCGGCGGGTGCGCCGAATAGACCTGGGTCACAGCGATCTGCTCCGGCGTGCGAGGACTGCCGACGGCCCCGAGGTCTTTCACCTCGTTGTATTCCTTGGCATAGGCTCCGCTGTTCAGAGCGTTCGGCCCTTTCGTCCGGAATTGAGACGTGCTCTCGAGGGTGAACGGCTCGACTGCGCTCACCCACGCAAGGGCGTTGCTGGGCTCCGGCGGAATGGGACGCCACTCGCCGGGGTCGGTGCCGACCTGCCACAGGAGTGGGAGGAAACGGCCGTCATTCGTCCGCGCTTCAAGCATTGCCGCTGCGGCAGCTGCGCCTACCGCGATGCCCTCGGTCTTGGCATCGCCGTCAGGGATGGCTGCGAGAGCGGCGGCATAGAGGGCGTCGAGCCGGTCGCGGACCACCTGCGGCAAGGGCGGTACCGGTGCGATTCCCAAGCCGACCAGCACGTCGTGCGCGGCGGTGGCGACGGCGGCATCCTGTGATGCCGACTGCGACGCCGCGGGAAGGTCAGGCAGGTAAGGCTCATATCCGCCGACGATCGCGTTGACCGCGTCGTACACGGCACCCTGGACCATCGCGAGGTGCAATTGTGAGACCGGCGGCGGCTGCCCGGCGCCGGGAGTGGCCGCAGTAGGGGCGTTTATCAGCGCGTCCGATGCGTGGAGATTCCAGACCAGTACCGCGTCGGATTGATCCGGCTGCGCCACCGCGGGCGCGGCCCCGAGCACTGTTGCCACGAGCGCGGCGACAGCTGTCAGTACGAGAGTGCCGAGTGTCCGCTTGTGCAGTCCTGGTCGCATGATGCGTCCTCTCCTCCGTCGCACGTGACCGCGCCAGGCGGTTGCCTCGGAACTCATCAAGATGACCAGTCGGACCGCGGGTGATGCGAATGTGAGCAACTCAACCAAGAGCGCGTATCAGTCGCGTATCGACGGCCCGGCGCCCGGAGCCTGATCACGGCACGCGGGGGCGTAGGCTCGAGCCCCCAAGAGCTCCGCCCATTCCTGCTCGGTGAGAACTCGGCCCGCGATCTGACAGGCGCGATCCAGCCACACCGCGGGCTCGGCGACGACCGCCTCCGTCATGCCGTCGGCACGTTCCAGCGTCACCGTCCGCTCGTCCAATTCGAGGACTTCACTGTGCCCGACGAAGGTGTCGTCGTGAAAGCGGGCGGACCAGGCGCCGAGATCCCACGTGATGATCGCACCGTCCGCTCCGGCGGTGACCAGCTCACCGCTCGACCGGAACTCCACCGCGCTTACCGCGCCGTCATGATCCCGGAGCGTCTCCGCGATCTCGCCGGTCTCGGTGCTCGCTACCACGACACCCGTGCCGGCGGCGATGACGATCCGCTCCCCGTCGGGAGTGAAGTCGGCCGCTGACGGAAAGGATGACAGTGGGACGGTGACCGGCGATGCGTTCGCGGACAAGTCGATGATGTCCACCGCGAACGAGCCATCTCGCACCGCGATCTGACCGCCATCGGGACTGACCGCCAGAACGCCGTCCCCCGCGATCCGATGCAGCTCCTGACCCGTTGCCGTATCGAACACCACGGTCGGTCCGAATCCGCTGGCATACAGCCGGGACCCGTCCGGCGAGAACTTCACCGCACCGAACTGCCCGCCGGGCTGCGGGTCGAGACCGCCGACATCCAGATCCAGGAGCATCGGTAATCCTGCGCCCCCTCGCCAGAGGGCGACGCGCCCGGGCGACAGGAGTCCCGTCGACGCGCTGAGCGCTGCGAAAAGGGATCCGTCGGCCGAGTACTCGACATCTGCCGCCGTCCCATCCAGGCCCTCGTAGACCTTCAGACCCGCACGGCCCGCGTCGCCGACATCGAGTGCTGCGATTCGGAAGTCGCAGCCGACGTTGCAGGGGTCGGATGTCTCGCTGAACGCGACCGCCCCGCTGACGGGGTCGACCGCCGACGACACCACGACCTTGAAGAACGGCCCGTACTCGCCGAGCTGCGACCGGTCATCGAGGTCGAACAGGCGCGCATCGTGTTCGCTGTCGATCACGGATACTCGAGTCCCGTCCGTCGCCAGCGACATGCTGGCAACTCCCACTCCGTCCTCCTGGATGCGGGTGATGCTCGTCACGCGGGGCGCGCTCGACAACAGGCGCGTGAGATTGATGCGGGTCTCGGAGCTGTCCCAAAGCTGAATGGCCTCGACCGCGAGCAGCAGCGCGCGATCGAAATCCCGGTCCTCGAGCGCGAGCGCGGCGACGCGCCGTGCTTCCGCGACCGTGGCACGCTCGCCTGCGAGGTTCGCCTGGAACCCCGCGAAGACTCCCGAGACGACAGCGACGATCGCCAGACCGGCTGCGCCGATCGACACCCAGGACAGCCGACGCAGCTGTCGCTGAGCGGCCGCGAGTCCTGCGCTCTCATTCGCTGCGGAGGCGTCGAGGAACTCTCGTTCCAGCGCCGCGAGTGCGGGGCCGGCCGTATCCCGCCAGTGCTGGGCGGACGTCAGTCGGCCGCCGCGATAGAGCTCGCTGTCGGGTCGTCCCATCGCGTCCCAGGCGGCGGCCGCGGAGCCGAGGTGTCGCATGATCCGCTGGCCCTCGACATCATCGGCGAGCCACTCCTTCAATCGCGGCCACTCCCGGGCGAGTGCTTCGTGCGAAATCTGCACCGACTCCTCGTCGGTCGTGAGCAGGCGCGCATCGACCAGGCGATCGACGATCCTCGCATGGGCGTCGTCGATGGCGAGCCGGGTGCGCTCGACCCGACGAGATATCACCGCACCGTCCGCGGACGACTCGACGAGACGGAGAAGGATGTCGCGCAGCAGCCGCTCACCATCCGCCGGGAGCGTCGCGAAGACCTCTTCCGCGGTCATCGCAACCGCACCCTCGATCTCACCGGATGCCCGATACCCGTCGACCGTCATGACGCGACCCTCGCGACGGGACCACACCTGGCGCAGCGCGTGAGACAGCAGCGGAAGGGTTCGGCCATCGGCATCGCGGACGAGGATCTCCACGAGCCCCGGCTCCAGGATGAGTCCAGCCTGCTCTGCCGGCTTCTCGACAGCGGCTCGCAGCCCGTCGGGGCCGAGCGGGCTGAGCATCAGCAGGTGGGACTGGATGATCTCGGTGAAGCCCGGGTGATCGGCCAGGCCTCCCAGGCAGTCCGCGCGGAGCGCGATGACGAGCATGCCTCGGAATGCGGATTGCAGCAGCGCGTCGAAGAACGCTTGGATCTCGGCCGGGTCATCCGCAGACAATGCCTGCTCGCATTGATCGACGATGAGCAGCGACTCTCCGACAGAGAGATCGAGATCACGAAGGGAATCGATCGGATGCTCGCCCGGCGTCACGATGGCGACTTCGGCGCCGCGCGCGATGAAATAAGCACCGATCCCTGCCCTCACGAATGAGGATTTGCCGACCCCGGATGAGCCGGCCACGAGCAGCACGCCGTGCTGTTCGAGTGCGTCCACGGCGCTGGACAATTCGTGTTCGCGACCGAAGTACCGCTCGGCGTCTCCCACGCCCGCGGGTGGGAGGCCGAAGTACGGACACTGGGGGCTCGCGACGCGGAACATCTGGTCGGATAGGAGCGTCGGATCCTGCCGGAGGATCGCCTGTTCGAGCCCAGTGAGTTCCGCGCAAGGATCGAGTCCGAGCTCGGCAGCGAGCAGCCCCCGCGCCCTGCCTACGGTGGCCAGCGCATCCGCTTGGCGACCCTGGCGGTATTGCGCCAGGCTCAGCACGACCCACCGACGCTCCCGCAGTGGCGCCTCGGCGACGCGGGCGCGCGCCTCAGCGGCGACTTCCTGAACCTCGCCTGCCTGGAGCCGGGCGTCCATGAGCAGTTCCTCGGCGCCGAGTCGCATCTCCTCGAGACGATAGCCCGCGATCTGGGCAGGCTCCCAGTCCGCGAGTTCGACGAAAGGGTCGCCTCGCCAGAGCGTGAGCGCCTCTGAGAACGTGTGCACGGCGCGTTCGGGTTCACCGAACTCGAGCTGCTGCGTGCCCCGCTCGAGGAGTCGCTCGAACCGCTCGGCATCCACGTCGATGTTCTCCCGGCTCAGTCGGTAGCCGTGGTGGGTTGTCTCGACCCGCGCCGGCGCCACGAGCCGGCGCAACCGCATGATGCACCCCCGAATGACGTGCGACCACGAGGCGGGCGGATCGTCGCCCCATACCGCTGTCGCGAGGGATGCGGGTGACAGGGCTTCCCCGATGCGGATTGTGAGCGCACCCAGCACTGCACGATCCCGCGGAGACAGCGGAACCTGACCGTCATCGAGCGTCAGCGCTCCAAGAACGCGCACCTCCATAGCGCCCACTGTGACCCCGGCTCCGACGTCCGTCAAGACGGCTGCTGTCAGGCTGATACAGGCCCGACGGGCATCGTTATCCTGCTGATACAGGCGCGTCCTTCACTGATCGAGCAGCCATTGCGCACGCATCGAAGGAAAGGACGTGAGAGATGTCGGCCTTGAATGGGCGCTCCCACGCACGTCGCACCACGCGGTTGCGGCAGGTCGGAGTCGCGGTCGCACTGCTGGCCTGTGTCGGGCTCGCGGCATGCACTGCCGCCGAGACGCCAGCGCCGGCTTCGACGGCGGACACTGCGACGGTCCCATCGCTGCCGGGCAGCGGCGAGCTCGATGCCGGTACGTACCTTGTGACCGGGTTCACGGTGCCTTTCGAGATCACCGTCCCTGACGGCTGGGAGTCCGGGGGCTGGTTCGTGTTCAGATCCGACTCAGAGGACGCCGGAGTCGCCGTGAATTTCCAAGTGTCGGGTTTCGTGCCGGCAGACGCATGCGACTGGCAAGGCGCGATCACGGAGGTTGTCGATCCGTCATCTGAAGCCTTCGCCGGTGCGATGGCGGGACAGACATCAACGACCACCACACCGGCCGTCGAAATCATGCTCGGCGACTTCTCCGGCGTGGAGTTCGACCACGCTGTCGAGAGTGACGTCGACATCTTGGAGTGCGACGAGCGAAAGATCTGCCTCCACTCGGACTCGGCGAACAACTGCGCCCGCTGGCACTCGTCGGTGAGCGAGCATGAGACCTACCGGGTGGTCGACCTGTACGGGGAGCGGGTGGTGATGGCGGTCCTCAGCAGCGGACCCGTCGATCCGGCACTCACGGAAGAAGCACGCTCCGTCTTCGACTCGATCGAGTTCGCCCCGGATGAGTGAGAGCGGAGGACCCGGAGATGTGGACATCGAACCGGCGCTCCCGCATCACTCATGCCGCATACTCGCAGCAGGTGGGTGCTGCCGTCGCTTTACTGGCGTGCTTCGTCCTCGCTGCGTGCACCGCGACCGAACCGTCGTCCCCCGCATCGACCGCGGAGGCTGACACCATCGCACCGTTCCCGGAGGGCGGCGAAATCGACGCCGGCACCTACCTCGTCACCGGCTACCCCGTTCCCTTCGAGATCACCGTCCCAGACGGCTGGGAGACGGTGGACGGGGCGAACCTGCTCAAAGACGACCCGGAACACCCGGCGGACGGCGCGGTCTTCCTGGTTTTCTGGCCCGCCGACTACGTCCCGACGGACGCATGCGCGTGGCGTGGCGCGCTCGTCCCGGTCGATCGGACGGTTGAGGCGTTCGTCGATGCGATGACGGCGCAGACGTCAACTCGAAGCACCCCTCCCGTGAAAGTCGCCGTGGGCGACTATTCCGGCCTCGAGTTCGACCACTCCGTCGAGAGCAACGTCGACATCACCGACTGCGACAGCGGCAAGTTCTGCGTCCACTCGGATCGGGCGCAGGAGTGCGGACGCTGGTACTCCGATCCGGGCGAGCGCGAAACCTACCGGGTAGTCGACCTGAACGGCGAGCGGGCGGTGATAGCCGTGGGCCAATTCCACGAATCGATCGATCCAGCGCTGACGGCAGAGGCACGCGCGATCTTCGACTCGATAGAGTTCGTCGCTCCCGACCAGTGAACCGTCGAAGGAGACCGGCCTACTCCGGCGCGTACTTGAACGAGAGCTGGATCCGAGCCCGGAATACCAGCGTCCCGTCCTCGCCGACCACGACGTCCTGCTTCGTCACCTCGGCGACGCGGAGGTCGTGCAGCGATCCCGCGGCGGTGGTGATGGCTTCTCGGGCCGCCTCCTCCCAGGACGTGGCACTCGTGCCGATGACGTCGATCACTCTGTAGACGCTCATGTTGACCTCTCATTGCTGGATGGCGATGAACCCATACTGCTCGCGCTCCCGCTCGTGTGGAAGGGCTGCGCTTTCGACTCGGGCGTCCGGCCGAGGAGAGCCACCCTCGGAAAGGGGTTTTCGTTCCAGGCGACCTGCTCGGGCGGTCGCGTGTCTGGCCGTCGCCCGCCATGGCCCCGAGGGAGGACGCGAGCGCCCGGGCATCATCGAGTGTGTACTCCCGCGAGCCCAGGAAGAGGTACGGCCCGTCGGCCAGGCCCGTGAGCGGGTCTACCGACATGCGGAGTCGAGCGTGCACACCCTCAGCGAGTTCTAGGGGGTTGCTCTCGTGAATCCAGTCCTCTTCGCCCGTGAGCTCCCCGTGCTGAGCGGTGCACCAGACCGGACAGGTCGCGGTGACCGCGTCCAGGCGGAGTATGACGGAGGCGTCTTCATGGGTCACTGAATCACCGCCCGGATGGTGGTTGCGGAGAGACGGACAGCGGGAAGGCCCGGGGACCGGCTGCTGCCCGTCCCGGGGCCTTCGCGCTTGAGAGCTGATCAGTCGCGAATCACTTCAGCTTGAAGTTCGCAATCAGCGACGTGCCGTCCTGGAGCGTCATCGTCACCACGTAGCACGTACCAGCTCCAGCCTTCGGTGTCTGCCAGTTCTGAATGAACTGGCCGGCAACGGCGTCGTACCGGAGCTCCGTCTTACCGGTGGTTGTGATCTCGATCTCGTCGATGACGGTGGCCGTTCCGCACGTGGTCTTCTGCTGCGTGAAGCTCTTGACCGCGGTGGTGCTGGTCAGCTCCGTGCCGGCGAACGCCTCGAACTTCAACGGAACGGTGCTGCCGGCCTTCACCGTGTTCTGCACCCCTCCCATATCGACCGGCGCGTAGAACCCGGTTGCCGTCCACGCCTTGACCTGATAGGGAACCTTGGTCGTGGTCGTGTTGCCGGCGATGTCCGTGGCCGTTGCGGTGGCTTCGTGCGGCCCGACTGCGGTCGCGTCGTAGTCGGTCACGAGGCAGTTGTCGAGTCCCGAAGTTCCGCCGTCAGCGGTGCAGGATGCCGTTCCGGGCGTCGCTCCGAAGTAGTAGTCGGACACACCCGAGACGACGACGTTCGTCGGCTTGGCCTTGTCGACGTTGATGCCGCTGACCGTGGCGGAGGCCGTGTTGCCGGCATAGTCGGTGGCGGTGCCGGTCGCTCCCTGGTCAGCTCCTTCGCCGAGCACGACGTCCCCAACGCAGGTGTCGATTCCGGAGCCGCCGATGTCGTCGCACACGAAATCGACTGCCACGTTCGTGTTATACCAGCCGTTAGCGCCATTCGGAGTCGCCGGCGTGAGCACCGCCTGAATGGTCGGCTTGACGGTGTCCTGAATGGTGTACGTGACTGAGGCGGTGTCCGCCTTCAGACCGCCCTCGTCGGTGTAGTCGCACGTCGCGGTCTGCGAGCCCAGTCCGTGAACCAGCGTGCCGCTGAGGACCGCCGCAAATGTCGAGTTGCCGTCCTCTGCGTCTGTGACGTCGCAGCCCGCGGCAGGAACCGAGCCGATCTCATAGATCGCGCCGTTGGTCACGCCGGTCACTGTCACCGTGGGCTTCGTGTTGGACGGGATGACGGTGTACGTCACTGAAGCGGTGTCCGCCTCCAGACCGCCCGTGTCCGTGTAGTCGCACGTGATCGTGTGCTCGCCGATGGCGTTGGCGGGTGGGTTGCTGATCTGCGGGGTAGCAGTCGCGTTGACGTCTTCGACATCCGTCACCGAGCATCCAGCGCTAGGGACCGCGTTGGCCGGGTATTGTGCTGCGTTGGCGACGCCGGTCACCGTCACGCTGGGCTTCGTGTTGATGGTGATCGGGATGTCGACCTGGTTGACGTACGTGCCACCTCCGGCCGGCCCCGACAACACTGCCACCGTGGCGCTTCCGCTCACGGCACCAAGGCTGGCCGTGAAGCTCACGGTGAAGTCGGTACCGCACGAAGTGATCGAGAGCGGGTCCGGGGTCGCCGTGACACCTGCGGGGGTGATGATGTCCAGTACAAGCGGGTTTTCACTCCCGTCGATGTTGCAACCGGGATCCGGATCCTGCTGGGCGTTGTTGCCGATCAGGCGGATTCCTGCAGTGCCGGCGATGCCGGAACCTGCGACAAGGGTCACCCCTGCGCCCGTGTCAGCGATCGTGTCCTGCAGCGTATCCGCATAGGCGACCCCGCCGATCGCGAGCACGGACACTGTGGTCAAGGCAAGTATGGAGGAGCCAATCCCCATGCGCCGGGTGGTTCGAGTCATTTCTTCGCTTTCACGCTAATTGCCGCCCCTAGTTGGGCGCCCCCTCCTGGACCGTACGTGACCAGGACTGGGCGGGCAACGGATCGAGCGTTCAAATACCTAAACGGTGCGCACCATTCTTTGTAGGTGCGCACCGTGCAGGTCACGCCAGCGGATGCTGGCTGTCGTAGCCCCAGACCGTGCTCACGGGACTGCGCGAATCGTGGACCGACGCGACGATCGCGCCGATCACGGCGACGAGGGACAGAATGGCGAGTGCCAGCAGAAGGATCATGACCGGACTCCTTTCGATTCGGTGGATGTGGCCGGGCTCCCGCGGGCCCCGGTGATCCGCAGGTCGCGGTGCGCGTGTGGGTCAGTGCTGCAGGGCCGGGCGCCGCGCGCGGGAGCGCGGTTTCACGGGTCGAACCCGGCTCTCGCGGGCGGCGAGGATCGCGTGACGTTCGGCGGCCTCGCGACTCACCAGTCGACTGTCGGGCAGGAGGCCGACGAGCATCAGCGGATGCATGACTCCTCCTAGCGTCGCTTCGCGGTGACGATGAGGTACTCCCCGGGTACGCGAAGAGGGTGCGAAGTAGGGCATCGGTGACGGATGAACGAGGTCGTGCGGCTCAGCGCCGCCGCATCCGCACGTCGTGACATGCTGGATCCGGCCCGCTCCGTCGCGGGCGAAGGAGGATCCCCCCATGCAGCAAAGACCCCTCGGTCGCACTGGCCGCTCGGTTTCGGCGATCGGCCTCGGCACGTGGCAGCTCGGCGCCGACTGGGGCGCGGTGAGCGAAGACGACGCGCTCGCGGTGCTCGCGGCATCCGTCGACCACGGCGTGACGCTCTTCGACACGGCCGACGTCTACGGCGATGGACGCAGCGAGTCACTCATCGGCCGCTTCCTGTCCCAGCGCCCCAGGCATCAAATCACGGTCGCCACGAAGATGGGCCGGCGGCTGGCCCAGGAACCGCAGAACTACACGCCCGAGAACTTCCGCGCGTGGACCGACCGGTCACGCGCGAACCTGGGCGTCGACACACTGGATCTGGTGCAGCTGCACTGCCCGCCGACCGCCGTGATCGAGGATGCCGCCACCTACGACGCGCTCGACGCACTGGTCGCGGACGGTGCAATCGCGGCCTACGGGGTCTCGGTCGAGACGTGTGCGCAGGCGCTCGCCGCGATCGCGCGGCCGAACGTCACGAACGTGCAGATCATCTTCAACCCGTTCCGCCTGAAGCCGCTCGATGAGGTGCTGCCCGAAGCCGAGGCGGCCGGCGTCGCGATCTTCGCGCGGGTGCCGCTCGCATCGGGACTGCTGTCGGGCCGGTATACGGCGAGCACGTCGTTCGCCGAGAACGACCACCGCTCGTACAACCGGCACGGTGAGGCGTTCGACCGAGGTGAGACCTTCTCGGGCGTGGACTACGAGGTCGGGCTGGCTGCGGCATCCGAGCTGGCGGCGGTGCTGCCCGACGGGGTGTCGCTGCCCGCGGCGACCCTCGCGTGGATCGCCTCGCGCCCCGGCGTGACGAGCGTGATCCCCGGAGCGCGCAACACGCGGCAGGCGCAGTCGAATGCGGATGCCGCCGCCCTGCTCGACGGCGGATTCGACATCGATGCCTTCGACGCCGCTGTCTATGCGGTGTACGACCGCCATCTGCGCGAGGCGATCCACCCGCTCTGGTGAGGGTGCGACTCGGCCGGCACACGCGCCGAACGCGTCGAACGTGAGAATCCTGCCATGTGGTCGCTTCGGCGCGCCTCATTCCGCAGAATGGGAGGAGAGAGCGAAGCTGTTTAAGAAGTTATGCGTGTGACTGCAGTGAACTTCTGATACATATGGTATGTGCTGTGCCCCCTGCGCGGCCGAGAGTGACGCCCCGTTCCACCCCGACTGCGAAGGATTCCCCACCATGCGCACACGTATGAAAAGAATGAGTGCCATCGGCACGGCCATCGGCCTGGTGCTGATGGCGTCAGCCGTCACACCTGCCGCGGCGGCACCGCTACCCACCGCCCTGACGGCGTCCAGCTGCAGTGCTCTCAAGGGCGCGACGACGACCGGTTCGACGGTCACCTTCAGCAACGTCGCGTTGCGCGGTGGCGACACCATCATCACGGGAATCTCGCCGGCTGGCGCGAGCGACACCATCTTGCTCTTCTGGGCGTCGGGGCTGAGCTTCAATCTGGACGAGGGACCGGCATCCGGCTACACGTTCCGCGCGCCGGCAGACGGCGTGTACAGCCTCCAGTTCTCAGTGAACAGCGCTACTCCGTCCGCCAGCGTGACCTGGTCATTCAACGCCACCTGCTCCACAACGAGTGTGGCGCCGAGTCCGTCTCCGTCGCCGTCCGATACCACCAAGCCCGGTAAGGGCGGAGGCAAGGGCGGCAAGAAGCCGTAACCCTCCCTTGACACGGATGCCCCGGCGGTCGAATTCGACTACCGGGGCATCCGTCATTCTCGGGCTACAGCGCGGGGTAGTCCACGATGTACGAGGGCATGCCCGTGTTGCTGTTGTCGACCTGACCGCCGACGCCGTTCACGACGTGCTGGATCGTGCCGGCTGACAGGTTCACCGTCATGATGTGGTGAAGCTGCACGCCGGGCGTCTCGGGCACTTCGAACCCGTTCTCGGTGATGATCGACGGGTTGTTCTGGTTGAACACGTACACGCCCGCGCCCTCGAGCCGGTGGTCGGTGACGTGATCGCCGACCTTGTACCCGGGGTAGCCGAGGGTGCCGTCCGGCTGGGTCCAGTCCGCCTGGGTGGGCGGGTCGTACGGCAGCTCGTTCTGGTACAGGATGACGTGACCCTCTTCGCCGTTCCAGATCGTGTTGTAGGTCTGGAAGTGCTCGACGAACAGACCGGTCGCGGTGACCCGGTCACCGTTGACGATCACACCGGTGGTACCCGTGTTGGTGTTCCAGCGCTCCGTGTCGCCGTTCACGCCTTCGGTGAAGCCCTCGATGCCGTGGTCGGCGCGCCACACCCAGGTGTGGTCGATCAGCACGTCGTCGGCGTTGACCTCGAGCGCGAGGCTCGTCTTTCCGATGTGCGGACCGCCGACGCGGAAGTACACGTCGCTCAGGGTGATCGGGTTGCTCGGGTCGAGGCTCTTGTTGCCCTGCGCGTTGCCGACCTTCATGAGCACCGGCGACAGGGTCTCACCCGCGTCGATCGTCACGCCGGCGATCACGATGCCGGCGGCATCCTTCACCTCGAGCGGAACCGCGCCGCCCACCGATGTAAGGGTCGCGTGCCCCATGCCGAGGACCACCGTGTCGGCGCGCTTGACCTCGATCGTGCGGTCGATGTCGTAGACACCGGGGGTGAGGATCAGGTGCTGGCCTCGGGCGAGCGCGTTGTTGATGTCTTTGACCGAGTCGTCGGGCGTCGCGATGAAGAATTCCGTGATCGGGATGCTGCGGCCCGCGGTCTCCGGTCTCGCCCCACGTGATGCCACTCGTCTCCGTGTGGGCTGAGGGCACGCGGACGTTGTAGCGACCGCTGTCGTCGACGAACAGGTACGGCTTCTCGCGGCTGATCGGGGTCTGGTCGATCGTCGTGTACGGCGGAATCGGGAAGCCGGCATCACTCGGGGCACCGACGACGCCCGAGAACACCTGGTTCCAGACGCCGTTCGTCCATTCTGCGACTTCGCTGTTGCGCGTGAGCCACTGCTGCTGCGAGCCGTTGATCGTGAGCGGCAGCTGCGAGTCCGCGATGAACCCGCCGCTGGCGAATTGCGGTCCGGCGGTGCAGTAGTCCATGAGCGACAGGTTGCCGCCCGAGATCTGGACGCGGCGCATCGAGACCGCCTGCGAGACGGCCCAGAAGTTCGCGCTCTGGCGGCATCCGTCCTGACCCGCCTTGTTGACCTGGATCGAGAGGTTCGAGATCGTTCGCCAGAAGTTGTTCAGGGCGATGCAGTTGCTCGTGCCGCCGTCGCCGAGGCAGCGGTTGTAGACCTCGATCGCACCGTTGACCGTGACGTCGTCGGGGGAGGCGCCGAGGCCGGCCACCTCGGTGTAGTAGCCGACTTCGAACTGGAGCGGCACGTCGGCGGTGCCGTAGTCACCGGGCAGGAAGTACACGCCATGGCGGGTGGAGCCCATCTCATTGTTGCGCTGCTGGTCGGCGAGCGCATCGAGAGAGGCCTGGATCTCGGCCAGGGGAGTGTCGGGGCTGAAGATCTGGACGTTGGGTCCGAAGTCCGGGTTCAGCGGATCGACGGTACGCGGCGGTGCTGCGTTGGCCGGTGCGGCCATGAGCGCGGCGGCGACGAGGGCGGCGCCGGTGGCGGCCGCGGCAAGTCGTCTGACTCTCGTGCGCGGGCGGGGGTTTCCGTGCGGGGTCATGCGAAGTCCTCTCCTTTGAGGGATCATGCGGGCGAGCGCGGCCTACCTGAGGAGCGGCGAATGCCGCTTTGCTTACAGGACAGTAACCAATCATGGGAGCGCTTTCAAGGGTTGCGGCGCTGGCGGCGATAAGTCGGCGGCGGCAACCTACGAGGACTAGTTTCAGACTGACGTCGCACCAGGCATTCATGGGTTCGTCGTACGCCTCGCTGGGCGACGCGCCCGCCGCCTCCGTGCCGCTTCACGCACCCGTACTCGTCCGTGCCACGCTTCGCGCACCCGCCGGCCTCGGCGCCGCTTCACGCACGCGCCCGCCGCCGGGCATCACGCCGCGAGGTAGTCGAAGCGCGCTCTGCCGCCCAGTCGCGGGGTCCGTTCGGGATCCACATGTCGAGGTGGGAGGAACCAGACCTTGGCTCGGGTGCCTCGGCCTTCGATGTGGATGTCCCACCCGTTGTCGTGGATGCGATGGTGACAGGACTCGCAGAGCAGAACCCCGTTCTCGAGGTCTGTCGGTCCTCGGTCTCTCTTCCACCACCGGATGTGATGGGCTCGGGTCATGCCGGGGGGAAGCCCGCACATCGCGCATCCGCCGTCTCGTTCGACGAGGACCAGCCGTTGCGACTTCGTGAACAGCCGCTTCTCGCGACCCCAGTCGAGTATCTGCCCTGCCGAATCGAGGATGCAGGGGATGATGCCGCCACCGGCTGCCATCCTGCGCGCGGTGGCGATGCTCACCGGCTGACTCAGACCGTCGATCAATGCGTGACCGTTGCCGCTCTCGAGGTCGGCCAGGCTCATCCGCACCACGACGGTCGCTCCGGCGAGTGGAACATCGTTGTGCTCGCATCCGAGCACGTGCCGCGCGATGAGCACCAGCGCGTCCAGCTGACGCTGCGGCACCGACCGCATGTCGGAGTCCGGATCGGTAGAACGATGCGGATCGTCGTGCGCGGCGCGGAAGTCGGCGGTGACGACCGCCTCGAGCACCGTCTTGATGGGCGCTCCCGACTCGGGGTCGCACTTGCCGCTGAAGTGGAACATGCCATCCCGCTCGAACATCACCAGGCTTCGCTCACCGCGGGCATTGCGTTCTCTCGGCTCGAGTCCGTCCGGGTCGAGGTGAGCCTCCGCGCGCGCGATCACCTTGGCGAGCTGATCGGCGCTCATTCCGACCGCCTGCTCGGCGAGGATGCGCTCCGCGATGTCGAGCGACTCGCGATCAGCGCGGAGCGACGCACGATCGAGCATGGTGATGATGGCCGAGGCGGCGGCGACGCCGATGTCGCCCGCGTTATGCGCCTTCGCGACATGCGGGTGCCGCGCAGGAGCGGCCTCACCGGTGAGGGTCGTCCGCGGCGCGGTCGCCTCGCCGACCTTGGCGAGGCGTTGCGCATCGCCCGTCGAGGTGCCGGTGGTGGCGGCGATCAGAACCGCGGGATTGCGGAAGCCCTGCTGCTTGGCGAGCCCCTCGCTGCCGAATTCGGGCCTCGACTCGCGCATGATCTCGGCGGCAACCGGCGCATGGACGGCACTCGTCCGACGCTGCAGCAGGCCGAGCGCATTGTTGACCGCGATCAGGTGAGCGCCTTTCAGCGCGGAGATCTCGGGCAGCGGACCGTCACCGCTCGCCCGCCCAGGCCGCCCGCAGTGCCGCCACCGCCTCATCGATGCCTGCGAGCGGGTCGCCCGGGCGGTCGATGGGATCGTTCATGAGTCCAAGATATCGAGTGCCTCCGACATCGTAGAACATAGCTGCCATTCCGTGTGGATATTCCGCCGATCTCCCACCCTGGGGAGGAGCGGACGCTCAACCAACATAGAAACAGTATTCGACTAGCGCCCCACGCCACACAGTCCCGCTCGGCCGTCCACCCCTCTCGCTAGCGTGGGTCGCATGTACGAATTGACTGAAGAGGCAACGGTCGCGGCATCCGTCGACGCGGTCTGGAGGGACTTCACCGATGCGGTCGCCCTCGCCGAGTGGATCTGGCCGCCCAGGTTCGAGACGACCGCCGTGGTGGATCCGCATCCCGAGGGGGTGTGGCAGCTCCGGTCCGAGATCGCCGAGCTCGCGGTCGTCGCCACGGTGCTCAGCATCGACCCGCCGCGCTCATTGCGGCTCGCGTGGCGGTGGGATGGGGAGCCGCACACCACCGATGCCGAGATCACGCTGGCTGCGGCATCCGACGATTCGACGCACGTCATCGTCCATCACTCGGGGTTCGAGACAGCCGAGGAGCGCGAGTCGCACGTCGAGGGCTGGTCGAACTGCCTCGAGCGCCTCGTCGAGCGGTACGCATGATCGGATGCCGCCCGCAGAAATCCCCAACAATCACGAAGCCGCACGCACGAGCGCAAGGACGCTGGCCAGCCCGTCCGGGCTCCCCGGCCAGTGCCGCTCGATCGCGGCGCGCCCGGCATGGCGGATCGCGAACCGCAGGACGATCGCGACGATGATCGCGTCGTCGGCGTATCCGAGCACCGGGATGAAGTCGGGCACCAGATCGATGGGCAGCAGCAGGTAGCCGAGCAGCGCGACCAGCCACCAGCGCGTGCCGCGCGGCACCGTGGGGTCGGCGGCGAGCCTGCGCACGAGCCGGATCACGTCGGGAACGAGCCGCAGGATCTCGCGCCAATCGACCGCCCTTCCCGCGCGCCTCTGCTGCACCCACAGCACGCCGAGCAGCACGAGCCACAGCAGGACGACGCCGCCGACCACGACCAGAACGATGACCGCCCACTCAGGCACGGTCACCCCGCTGCGGTCGGCTGTCGGTCACAGAACGATTCAACAGCAAGGCGGATGCCGGCATCCCGGTCCCGGCGTGATGAGCCGGTCTGTCACGAAGTGCAGTGGTCCGGCCGGTGCCGCTAGGGTTTGAGCACCGACAGCGTGCTTCCTGGGGGGAAGTCTGTCGGCCAGGTCTCTTGGGGGAGATGATGAGTGACGCTCCGACGTCGGCCGGGCCGCCGCCCGGGTGGTACGCCGATTCACCGCACGCTGCCCGCGTGCGCTGGTGGAACGGCGCGGCATGGACCGACCACTACCAGGCTGCGACCGACGCGACCGCGATCCTCCCGCCGGTCGAGGTTCCCGCGGCAGTCGTCGAGCCCGTGCACGAACCGCTGCCGACCACACGCGCGGAGCGGCGCGCAGCGGCCACTGCGTCGGTCGCGATGCAGGTCGACCCCCCGCCGCCCGCGCCGGCATCCACGTCGAACGCGAATCCCGAGCCTGCGGCGTCCCTGAACCCCGAGCCGGCACCGCAGCACGCCGCGGCTCCTGAGCCGGACCCGGTCCGGGCAAGCGCCCAGACGCCGCCGTCGCAGACCGTCTGGCTCGCGGCATCCGCCCCCCAACCGTTCCCCGATCAGATCCTCGGCGGCCGCGCTCCCCGCATGGGCGAATACCGGCCGCCTCCTCGCCCGGTGTCGTACCAGCCGCACGCCAGCAACTACGCGGCCGCCGGAACCTCCACGTTCATTCCCGTGACCTCCAGCAATGGTCCGGCGGCGGCGTCGCTCGTGCTCAGCCTTCTGGGGCTGGCCGCCGGCGTCTCCGTCTATCTATGGGTGAGTCCCACCAGGCCGACGCTCGGGGGACTGCTCAACCTGCTGATCATCGCCGTGTTCCTGTGCGCCGTCGGCCTGGCGATCGTGGGGCTGGTGCTCGCGGCGCAGCGCCCGACGCGCAAGGGTCGCTCGGTGATGGCGCTCGTTCTCTCGGCGCTGCTGCTCGTCGGCATGTGTGCGCTGTTCGCGCTGCGCATGATCCCCGTCGGCGCGCTCTACGGCGGTGGCTAGACTCGCCGCATGCGCACGCACGCTCGGCTCATCGTGCCGGTCCTGGCCGTCGCCCTGCTCTCCGGATGCGCGGTGCCCGGGGCCGGCGAGGGATCGAATCCGCTGAGTGATGTGGAGAAGGTCATCGACCTGATTCCGTGGGCGAAGTCGGTCGCAGCCGATGCCGACGTGAACGTGGTGGTCCAGCGCATCGAGGAGATCAAGGCCGGCCTGCCGAGCCTGGACATTCCGGCTGCAACGCGCACCGAGATCGAACGCCGGCTCGCCGAGCTCAGCGAAGCCGTCAGCGGCAGACCCGTCGGATGCCGCGGCGCACGTCACGGAACTCAACGCGATCCTCACCGACATCGCGGCCGCTCTGTGATCATCGAGTTCGAGGGTGACGTGTTCCAGTGGAGCGCGCGCCCCGAGGCGGCGTGGTTCTTCACCGCGCTGCCGCCCGAGCTGAGCGCCGACATCCGCGAGATTCCGCGACCGCAGCGCGGCTTCGGCTCCGTGCGCGTCCGTGCCCGCATCGGCGGCTCGACGTGGACGACGTCGATCTTCCCGGATTCCGAACGCGCGTCTTACGTGCTGCCGCTGAAGAAGGCGGTGCGGGATGCCGAGTCCCTCGTCGACGGCGGCCCGGTGCTCGTGCACCTCGAGATCCTCGACGGCTGACTGCACCGTTCCCGCCGAGCCTGTCGAGGCGTCGTCGCGCTCCACCGATCGCCGAGCCTGTCGAGGCGTCGTCCCCCCTCGTTCCCCGCACCCGACCGCCGAGCCTGTCGAGGCGTCGCCCCGTCCACCGGTCGCCGAGCCCGTCGAGGCGTCGTCCCACACGCAAATCGCACCTCAATTTCGCGCCAAATAGTTGCGCACAACCTTGGCCAACCCTGAGCTAAACTGCGTTGACACTGCATGAGAGCAATCTCATGCTGGATGTTTGGGAGAAGGTTCACGCGTACGTGGATCTCATAGCCGCCTTTGGGGGGTGTGCTCGAGATCCGTCGTGGAACATCTCGGTCCAGATCTGGGGATGCTGGCCGCGATGAGCGTGCGTGACTCATCGACCTGCTCTGGGGAAACTGTTCGGCGGCCGCGGCTGTCGAAGCTGGTCGGATACCGGTCGAGTCAGAGCTGACCACCATCAACAACATCCAAGGGGAGTTGCACGCACATGCGTACTTTCAAGAACTACATGGACGCCGCGAAGCGTCGCAAGCTCGAAGAGACCGGCGAAGAAGGCTTCTCGCTCATTGAGCTCATCATCGTCGTCGTGATCCTCGGCATTCTCGTCGCCATCGCGATCCCGCTCTTCGCGAACATTCAGTACCAGGCGCAGCAGAACGCACTGAAGGCGGCAGCGGCTAACGGCGCGACGGCCGCAGCGGCGGCACTTGCGCAGACAACTCCGGGGGACCCCGACGTTGCCGCCGCGAGCGCGGGTGACGACGGCATCTCCGTCGTGCTCACCCCAGCGGCGCCGACCACAATCGACGGCATCTGCGCCTCCGCGTCGAACACAGCGTGGACAATCGCTGCTGCCGACGCGGCGACTATCCCCGCTGGACCGGGCTGCCCCTAGACGCACCGAGTGGCCCGACGCGATTGGTCGCGGCGGGCCACCCAGTCCGAAGGAGATTCCGTGAATTCTGCGAGCTGGCGGCAGGACGACGGTTTCAGCCTCGTAGAGGTCGTTATCGCCATGCTCATCCTGGGCGTGATCGCTATCGCACTTGTGCCGCCACTCTGGCAGGGTATTCAACTTTCCGGCGAGCAGTCGACTGTGGCCACCGCTACCCGTCAGCTGAATGGTCTTATCGAGGAGGCTCGCGATAGCCCTTCCTGCGGGACGTTGGACGGGATCGCCGCGACTCAGTCCTTCACCGATGGTCGCGGCGCAAGCTTCAGCACTGGAGCGCAGCTGGGTTACTCCTGCACCCCGGGAAGCCTGGTTTATATCAAGCTGACCGCCAGAGACGGTTCTGGAACGACGCTCGCCGATGTCACGGCGAAGATCTTCGCGGAGTAGCCATGACACTCAACAGTACGTCATCGTGCAATCCGCCCGCCGCCCGCCGGCAGATGAGGGCCTCGGTCTGATCGAGGTCATCGTCGCCCTCCTTGTGTCGACGATCGTGCTTATCGGCGTAGGCACGATTCTCATCAATTCCTGGCTGACCCAGCAGGACGTCACCAGCACCACGCAGGCGACCAACCGCGGCCAATTGATCAGCTCGGCCGTCGAGCGAGCCATGCGCAACGGGATCGCGTTCCAGGTAACGGGCGCGAACGGGAGCGAGCTGTGGGTCTGGACATCGTTGACGCCGGCAGCACAGTGTCAGGGGTTCCGGCTTACCGACGGTCACGCGCAGATGAAGACATCCACGGGCGCGTTGGGCGCGTCCGCCGATTGGCCGGAGTGGCAGGACGGCATCCGCCAGCGGACCACCACATCCGGCAGCCCCATCGATTTCTTCACGGAGGCAGGTCGCACCGTGTCGTACACTTTCGACATCCGTACCGATTCGGCGCCGGTTCGCTTTGGGGGCGAGGCGTCTACTCGGTACGCAAGCAGCGGGGGAGTCAACCCATGTTGGACGTGATCGACCGCGCAAGCCGCCGCCGCACCGACGATTCGGGCGCCGTTCTGGTCACCGTCGTCGTGGTGATGTTCGTCGGCTTCATCGTCGCCACGGTCATCGCCAGTTCTGTCCTCTTCACGATCACCTCCAACGTAGGCAACGTCGACCGGACGCAGGCGTTCATCGCCGCGGAGTCGGGCAGGGATACCGCCGTCGCGGCGCTGAAAGACGGTTGCGTAGCCGCGCGATATGGCGGGATCCGGCGCCGATCCCGTCTACACGTATTCCGTGCGGACGATCGACGGCGCGGAACCCACGCAACTACGACGATCTGTGTCCGACACGTGCCCTACGGCCGATACTGACTATCTGGTCGTCCGCTCGATCGGGACCGGCCCGGACGGCTCATCGTCGGTGATCGACAGCGTCTACCGCTGGTCCTCGAGCTACTCGGACGTGCCCGGCGGCGTTGTCACGTACTTCTCGGGTACTACCACGCAGGGAGTCTCGCACTACACGGGAGACCTCGTACTGCGCACCGGCAACTGGAGTTGCAATGTCGACGGGGTACTGAACGGCGACCTGTACGTACTGAACGGCTCGGTCACGCTCAGCAACAACTGCACGATCAATGGAGACATCTACGCCAAGGGTCCAGTGACGAGCAACTCCTCGGGCTGGCATGTCAACCAGCTGGTCCGAGGCGCCACGATCAGCCCGGGAAACATCACTACCGATGCCTATGTGACTTTCCGGCCAACACGGCCGAATCGGTAGCTGGTGCCATCCACGCCCGCGGGGAGGTGAATCTGACCGCGGAGGCGGGCAAGACCGGCACCGTCGGCGGGACGGTGACGTCGATGTCGACTGGCACGGTCGATCCCGGCTGGACAACCGGTGGCCCGCCGGTGTGGGAGAGCACCACACCACCCCCATTTGTGCCCACGCTCGACTGGCTCTCCGATGCCTCGAAATGGATTGACCTCGACCGCACGGCTTCATGGGGCACGCGCACAGTGCCGCCCACCTGCAACGTACTGAACACCATGGCATCGGGCACGACTTACGTGCAGCCGCTCCTCGCGCCGCCACCACGCCACTGGTGATCGATTTCACGGGCTGCACAAAGGCCGTCAGACTGGACCTTTCGTCAGGGACGCTCACTCGTGACGTAGTCATACTGGCCCCGAAAACTCGAGTCGATGACCATCAACCTGGGTTCTGGTCTTCACAGCTCCCGCATCGCACCAGCTGTTGTTCGTTCACGAGGATGCCAACCGCGACGACGTGGACACCAACGGCGACCCAAAGCCGACGTGCGGCATCGGCGGGCAGGATCAGTTCGACACGACCGGTGCCATCGACGCCGACATCAAGGTGATGATCTACACGCCGTGTGGCCTGGGCGGCACCGTGACCGCCTCCTTCGAGGGCCAGCTGTACGCCGAAGACACGACCCACTTCCATGCCGGCTCGTACTACACCTGCCGGCCCATGTCGTGGCCGCCCGCGTTGCCGAGCCTCGGCTGCACGATCAAGGGATCAGGCGGAGTACTCGAGGAGACGGCCATCGTGCAGGAGCTCGGCAGCCTCGTCTACCAGACTGAGCGCTAGCGGATGCAGGCGCTGGAACTTTTCGTCGTCGTTGTCGCCGGGATATTCGGACTGTTGATCGGGTCATTCCTCAATGTGGTGGCCTACCGCGTGCCCGCACAGCATCTCGCTTCTTCGTGAGAGCCGATGCCCTCACTGCGACGCCCCCGTCAAGCCCTGGCAGAACGTTCCCGTTCTCTCATGGCTGGCCTTGCGCGGCCGCTGCGCATCCTGCAAGGCAACCGATCTCGGCGAGGTACCCCCTCGTAGAGGCAGTGACCGGACTTGCGTTCGCAGCGGTCGCCGGCGTCTGGCTCGTCGCCTTCTCGCCGTTCGGCATCACTCGCACAGAGCGCGCGGAGCAGTCATTGGTCCTGGTCGCCTATCTCTATTTCGCGGCCATCAGCATCGTGCTGACGCTCATCGACCTCGACACCGCACGGCTGCCGAACGCCATCGTTCTGCCGAGCTACATCGTCGGCCTCGCGCTCCTCGCTTCTGGTTCGCTGCTGACGGCGAGTGGACGGCGCTGCTACGAGCCGTGATCGGCATGGGTGCGCTGTATGCGTTCTACTTCGTCCTGCGCCTTGCTCGGCCGGGCGCGATGGGCGGCGGAGACGTGAAGCTCGCCGGTGTCGTGGGCTTGTACCTGGGCTATGTCGGGTGGGGAGCGCTCGCGGTCGGGGCGTTCGCGGCTTTCCTGCTCGGCGGTGTCTACGGCATCGCGTTGCTGGCGTTTCGCAAGGCCGGCAGGAAGTCGCGGATCCCGTTCGGTCCGTGGATGCTCGCCGGAGCGTGGGTCGGCATCTTCACAGGGGAGGCGGTGGGGCGTTGGTACGTGGATCTGTACATGCCGTCCTGAGGGCGGCCGCCGAATACGGGCCTAGCGGCCGGTACATCACAGCAACTGGGGACAAGGAAGGGAGCCGATGGTCAGATCGGTAGTGGGTCTGGAAGTCACGGAAGAGAGCGTCCGGGCCGCTGAGGTCACGCTCGGGCGCTCACCGCAGCTGCTCGGCTACGGCGAGGTGCCACTTTCGCCCGAGGCAGCGAAGGACTCGGAGGTGCTCGACCCGGGCGCCGTCGCGGTGGCGCTTCGTCAACTCTGGACCGGTGCGAGATTCAAGAGCAAGGAAGTCGTGCTGGGTGTCGCGAGCCGCCGCATCCTCGTCCGGGAGTACACGACGCAGGCGATGCGCCCCGACGTTCTGCGCGAGGCCCTTCCTTATCAGGTGCAGGACCTGCTCCCCGTGCCCGCGAGTCAGGCGGTGCTGGACTTCTTTCCGCTGAGCCAGCAGGGCGATCAGGTGAGCGGGCTGCTGGTCGCCGCCGTCACCGAGACGCATCGAGCAGATCATCAGCACGCTCGATCGCGTGAAGCTGCGCGCGGTGGCGGTCGACCTCACGGCGTTCGGCCTTGCTCGAGCCACGGCTCGCGCTTGCGCCGGCCGATGCCGCGGTCGCCACGGTGTACGTGGGCGACCACACCACGCAGGTCGTGGTCGCTCGCGGCGGCGTTCCTCATTTCGTTCGGATCCTGCCGATCGACGTGCCGACCGCCGCCGCGCCAACGCCATGTCAACAGCCCGGAGCCGCTGATCGACGAACTCGTACCCATGGCGACCACCCGCTCGCGGGGAGCCCTGCGTTCGGCATCCAGTCCCGTCGTCGGAGATCTCGCCGCGCGACTGCGCAGCACAGTCGCCTTCTATGCGACCCGGCCCAACGCGCATCCGATCTCGCAGGTCTTCGTCACCGGTGCCGGCGCCTCGATCGAGGGTCTGCTGCCCGCTCTGACAGCGGCGATCGACGAACCCATCGCTGTGATCTCCACGCCAGGACGTCATCGCGGTCAAGTCGGCCCCCGCCGGCGACCTCGCACTGAATCTCGTCAGCACGATCGGCGTTGCACTCGGGGAGGTGCGCTGATGTCGGCTGTCGCTGTGACCAGCGCTCGGCGGCGTGCCGCGGATCAACCTGATGCCCCGTTCGGAGCTCGACCGACGCGCGCGCGAGAGACTCATCCGGCGTTGGGTGTGGGGGGTGCTGGGGGCCATCGTCGTCGCGGTGCTCATCATCGCGGCATCCTTCGCGCTGAAGTGGGTCGCAGACCAGCAGCTGGCCGCCGAACAGGCGCGGACGAACGATCTGCTCATCGAGATCTCGGCGCTGGCCCCGGTGAGCCAGGCGCTGGCAACCGAAGCCGACCTCACGGACTATCGCTCGTTGGCGATGGCCGCCGACCTCGCCTGGACGCCCGTGGTTCAGAAGGTGGTGGGCGTCCTGCCCGGCGATACCAACCTCACCGGCTTCGATCTCGAGATCGGCGGGGTGCCGTCGGGCGACGACCCGCGCTACTGAGACGGGCCTGACGGGCACGTTCTCGATCGACAGCCCCACGCCGCTGGACATCGTCTCGATCATCAGGTCGCTGCGCGGCGTCGACGGAGTCCTCTACGCCGACGGCCAGTCCGTGACGGAGAGCACGGTGATCGACGGCCGCTATGCCTACGTGCTCGACCGTGACGTTCGACCAGACGGTGTACTCGGGCGCCTTCGCAGTCGCGGAAGGGGAGAACTGATGCCCAAGCAGCTCATCAACGTCATCGGGATCGTCGTCTCGCTTGCGGTGATCGCCCTCGGTGTCTTCCTCATCGCACTGCCGCTGTATGTGCAGTCGCTCGACGTGGCAAGCCAGACCGCGACCGTGACAGACCACGAATCAGCTCTACCAGACCGAGGTCGATCGCCTGAGTGCAGAGCAGGAACGCCAGGCCGAAATCGACGCCTCGGTGGCTTCACTGCGTGCTCAGCTTCCGGCAACTGCGCAGCTCGATGATGTCTTCGAGATCGTCGCCAGCGCGGCCGACGCGACCGGTGTCAGCATCCAAGCGGTCACGGCTGGCAGCGCTGCCGACTTCGTGCCGCGGACCGACCCGACGCTCGGCGATGACGCGCCGGTCGCCGAAGCTCCAGCTGAGGCGCCCGCAGCCGAAACGCCGGCAGTCGATGACGGAACCGCCGATCCGAGCGGCGATGCATCGGCTGGCGACGCACCTCCGCCGCGGCGGGCCGCCAGCAGGTCGATTTCACGATCAGCGTCATCGCGGAGGACATCAATCAGGTCACCGCCTTCCTCGATGCTCTCCAGATCGCGGGCCCACGCCTGCTGAGCAACGTCACCGTGACCTCGAATCGCACCGGGGAGGGCGCCTATCGAACTTGCAGATGAGCGCGCTCACCTTCGTCGACGCAGAAGGATGACGTCATGACACACCGAAGCCTGGACGAGCTGCTGGCCGAGGGCGCGCGCTCCCGTGCGTCCGACATCCACATCACCGCAGGTCGACCGCCGCTCATGCGGGTCGACGGCGACCTCGTGGCGGTTCCCGAGTTCGCGGAGGAGCTCTCCGAGGCGTGGGTGGAGAACGTCGCCTTCGGTCTGATGGGCGCAGGCCAGCGCGAGGAGTTCGATGAGCGCGGCGAAGTCGACCTCGCGCACGCGACGGAGGGAATCGGACGTTTTCGCACGAACGTCTACCGGCAGCTCGGGTCGATCGCGATCGCTCTGCGCTTCATCCCCGACCGCGTGTATTCGCTCGAAGAACTCGGGGCACCGCCCATCGCGCGGGATCTCGCGATGCTTCCCCGCGGCTTGGTGCTGCTCACCGGCCCGACCGGATCGGGCAAGTCGACGACCCTCACGGCGATGGTCGACATCGTGAACGAACTGATCCCCGCGCACATCATCACCATCGAAGACCCGATCGAGTTCCACCACGAGAGCAAGCGCTCTCTGGTCCACCAGCGCGAGGTCGGCAGCGACACCGGCTCCTTCGCAGAAGCGCTGCGGCGGGTCCTGCGACAGGACCCCGACGTCATCCTGATCGGCGAGCTTCGCGATCCGGAGTCGATTCAGACCGCGCTGTCGGCTGCGGAGACCGGTCACCTCGTCCTTTCCACTCTGCACACGCAGGGAGCGGCGAAGAGCATCAACCGCATCGTCGATGTGTTTCCGGCGGACAAGCAGCAGCAGATCCGCACTCAGCTGGGCGACACGCTGCAGGGGATCATCAGCCAGACGCTGCTGCCGCTCGCTCAGGAGAGCGGTCGAACCATCGCGACCGAGGTACTGATCAACACTCCGGCCGTCGCGAACATGATCCGCGAGGGTCAGGTCGCGCAGCTGTACTCCGCCATGCAGGCAGGATCGTCGGTGGGCATGCACACCCTCGATCAGGACCTTCGTCGACTTGTCGAGCAGGGAGTGCTCGCACAGCACGTCGCCCGGGCGTATGCCGTCGATCCGAAGAATCTGGACGACGTCTACATCCGCCCGCAGGACTTCGACGCGGAGGCCTGGTCGGCGCACGCCGGGGAGTGGCACCAGCCATCGCCGGGTCATTCGCAGCCCGCATCGGCGCGACGACGGCACGGGCATCGGCATGGGGTCGCGGTTCGGATCTCCCGATGTCGTGCGAGGAGGGTAGATCATGGCTGTCGTCCAGGAATTCGTGTACCGCGCGGTCGATCCCGAGAGCGGGTCGACTCTGAAAGGCACGATCGAAGCCCAGACGGAGGCGTCTGTCACCAGCAAGCTGAAGGCGCAGGGCCTGACGCCGCTGGAGGTGACGCTCAAGTCCAAGACCGGGCTGAACCGCGACATCAAGCTTCCCGGCGGCAGCCGGCACGTGTCGGCGAAGACGCTCGCGGTGTTCGCGCGTCAGATGGCGGGCCTGATCAACGCCGGTCTTCCGCTCATGCGCACGCTCTCCATCCTCATCGAGCAGACCGAAGACAAGAAGCTGAAGCCGGCCCTCGTTCAGGTGCAGGCGGACGTCGAGAGCGGGTCATCCTTCTCGGCGGCACTGTCGCGGCATCCGCAGACCTTCCCGCCGCTCATGCTCAGCATCGTGCGTGTCGGAGAGATGGGCGGCTTCCTCGGCGGGGCGCTCACCGTCGATCGCCGACAACTACCGGCGCGAAGCGGAGCTTCAGAACAAGATCCGGGCGGCGGTCACCTACCCGATCATCGTTCTGATCATCGCGATCATCGGCGTGCTCGTGATGGTGACCTTCGTCGTGCCCGTGTTCGAGAACATGTTCGCGAGCTTGGGATCCTCCCTGCCGCTGCCGACACAGATCCTCGTCACCTCTCGAAGAACATGTGGTGGGTCGCTCCCGCTGATCGCGATCATCGTCATCATCGCGGTCCTCTGGTGGCGCGCCAACAAGCACACCGAGCAGGTGCGTCGCGTCGTCGACCCGTTCAAGCTCAAGCTGCCGATCTTCGGGAAGCTGACGACGAAGATCGCTGTCGCGCGCTTCAGCCGCAATCTCTCGATGATGCTCGGCGGCCGGTGTTCCGATCATCCAGGCGCTCTCGATCGTCGGGCAGGCGTCGAACAACTGGAAGATCGAAGGAGCCGTTCGCGACATCCAGGAATCGATCCGCCAGGGCCGGTCGTTCGCGGGCCCGCTCGCGAAGGCGGACGTGTTCCCACCGATGGTGTCGCAGATGGTGGCGGTCGGCGAGGAGTCCGGGACGCTCGTCGACATGCTGCAGAGCATCGCGGAATTCTACGAAGACGAGGTCGCAGACGTCGACGGAACAGCTCTCGGCGACGATCGAGCCGGTGCTCATCGTCGGACTCGGCATCGTCATCGGCGGCATGGTGATCTCGCTCTACCTGCCGATCTTCACCCTGTACGGGGAGATCGCGAACCAGTAGCGACAGGCCGGGCGTCACGCCGAGACGCGAAGCACCTCTTCGATCGTCGTCAGCCCCTGCGAGACCTTCGACCAGCCGTCGTCGCGCAGCGACACCATGCCCTGCGCGAGCGCGGTCTGACGGATCTCGTTGCCCGTCGCCCGGGTGACGACGAGCGTCTCGATCTCGTCGCTCATCGTCATGATCTCGTGCAGCGCCACACGGCCGCGGTAGCCCGTGTTCGAGCAGGCCTGACAGCCGACCGCCTTGAAGATCTGCGGCAGATCGAACGGGTCGTGGGCGAAGCCGAGTGCGGACAGCACCTCGGTGGGCTCGACCACGACCTCGCGGCACTTCATGCAGAGCCGACGCGCGAGGCGCTGGGCGATGACGGCCGTCACGCCCGTGGCGACCAGGAACGGCTCGCAGCCGAGCTCCGAGAGGCGCGTCAGCGCGCTCGGCGCGTCGTTCGTGTGCAGCGTCGAGAGCACGAGGTGACCGGTGAGTGACGCCTCGATCGAGATGTTCGCGGTCTCGAAGTCGCGGATCTCACCCACGAGCACGACGTCGGGGTCGGAGCGAAGGATCGAGCGCAGCGCGGTCGCGAAGGTGAGTCCGGCGCGGTTGTTCACCTGCACCTGGTTGATGCCGCCGATGCGGTACTCCACCGGGTCTTCGACGGTGATGACGTTGATGCGCGGGTTCGCGATCGCCCGCAGCGCGGTGTAGAGGCTCGTGGACTTGCCCGAGCCGGTCGGGCCCGTCGCGAGGATCATGCCGTGCGGCTTGCTGATCGCCTCGCGGAAGCGCTGTTCGTTGGTGGGCGAGAACAGCAGGTCGCGCATGGTCATGACCTGACCGGTGTTGTCGAGGATTCGCATGACGATCTTCTCGCCCCACACCGTCGGCAGCGTAGCGACACGAAGGTCCACCGAGCGGCCTTCGTGCGTCACCGAGAGCCGGCCGTCCTGCGGCTTGCGCTTCTCGGCGATGTCGATGGACGACATGATCTTCAGGCGCGAGATGATGCCGTCCTGAATCGCGCGGTCGGCCTTCTGCATCTCGTGCAGCACGCCGTCGATGCGGAACCGCACGATGAGCTGCCGCTCGCCGGGCTCGACGTGGATGTCGCTCGCACGGTCGTTGATGGCCTGAGCGATCAGCAGGTTGACGAAGCGGACGATCGGCGCGTCGTTGTCCTGCTCCTCGAGCGTCTCGGTCATCGAGGCCGCGCTGGACTCCGCAGACTCCTCGATCGTCGACGACAGCTCGCTCAGCTCCTCGTCGGAGCGCAGGAAGCGCTCGAACATCTGCGCCAGCGCGTCCTGTGCGACGACCACGGGTTCGACGAAGAGGTCGGTGACGCTGGCGACGTCGTCGAGCGCGACGATGTCGGTGGGGTCGAGGATGCCGACCGTCAGCCGGTCGCCGCGACGGTCGATCGGGATCAGCTGGAACCGGCGGCAGAGATTGCCCGGCACGAGGGCGATGACGCTCGGGTCCAGGGGCATGCTCGACAGGTCGACGTAGCGATGACCGGTGTGCAGAGCGATCGCCTGGGCGACCTGCGTCTCGGTGACCATCTTCGAGCTGACGAGCAGCTGCTCGAGCTCCGGACCCTCGCCCACCTCCGCGATCGCCGCCGACATCTCCGCCGCGCGAACCGCCCCCGTGAGCACAAGCGTCTGTGCGAGTCCTCGCATGATGATTCCCCAATCCCCCTGCTCATCTTAGAAGCCGATCGAGCTGAGCGCGTCAAGTCCCGGCGCGGGAGCGCGGCATCCGCATAGCCTGATCGCATGGCCAACCTGATCGCGCGCATCATCGCCTGGGCGCTGCAGCGCAAACCGGTCCGCGCGCTGCTGCTGTATATGGAAAACCGCGGGCCGATGCTGGCCGACAGCGTCACCTACCGCACCCTGTTCAGCGTGTTCGCGGGGGTGCTTCTGGGCTTCTCGATCGCGGGTCTCGTGTTCGCCGGCAACCCCGAGCTTCTCGAGGCGCTGGTCACGTCGGTCAACGCCGCGATCCCGGGTCTGGTCGGTGAAGACGGCCTCATCGACCCGTCGTCAGCGGCGATCCCGGTGAGCCTCACCCTCACGACCGTCCTGTCGATCATCGGTCTCGTCGGCGCGGCGATCGGTGCGATCGGATCCCTGCGCGTGGCGTTCCGCGCCCTGGCCGAGAACCTCAACGACGACATCTTCTTCGTCTGGGTGCTGCTGCGCAATCTGCTCATCGCGATCGGGATCGGCGCCGCGTTCGCGGCATCCGCTGCCATCACGTTCTTGGCCAATGCCGGAATCGGCGCGCTGAGCGAGTTCCTCGGCCTCTCGGAGGGCAACCCGCTGTCGGTCATCGGCACACGAGCGGTGTCGATCGTCATCGTCTTCGTGCTGGATGCCGCCGCGATCGCGGTCCTGTTCCGCACACTCTCGGGCGTCAAGGCGTCGTGGCGCACGCTGATCCCCGGGGCGTTCTATGGCGCCATCGGCCTCTCCGTGCTGCAGCAGCTGTCGAGCCTGTTCGTCGCCGGCGCCGGCAACAACCCGCTGCTGGCCTCGTTCGCGTCGCTGATCGCCCTGCTGCTGTGGTTCAACCTGTCGGCCCAGGTGATCCTGATCGCCGGGGCGTACATCATCACGAGCGTGCACGAGAAGGAGGACCGGATCCGGGAGCGCTTCGGGTCTTCGACCTTCGCGCAGCGTCGCGTCAAGCGCGCCGAACGCAGCGTGCGGCTTGCGACGGAGGAGCTGACCAAGGCGCGCGCCGACGAAGAGAAGGAGCGAGTGGCCGCACATGCCTGAGACCGTGCCGACCTATACCGCCGACCAGGTGCGGGCAGCCGAGAAGCCGCTGCTGGATGCGGGCGAACCGCTCATGCAACGCGCTGCCGCTGCGCTCGCGAAGATCGCAGCCGGTGAGCTCGGACCCGAGGGCGGGCGCGTGCTCGTGCTCGCCGGCAGCGGCGACAACGGGGGAGACGCGCTCTTCGCAGGCGCCCACCTCGCTGAGATCGCCGACGTCACGGTCGACGTGTTCCTCACCTCCGACCGGGCGCACGTCGAAGGGCTGGGCGCGGCGATCGCGGCCGGCGCGCGGAAGGTCGACCTGCCGGAGGTCGTGGCCGCGGCATCCGACTACGACGTCGTGCTCGACGGGATCCTGGGTATCGGCGCGTCGGCCAACTCCGCGCTGCGCGGCACGGCGCGTGCGGTCGTCGAGGCGCTGCTGCCCGCGGTGCGCGCGGGTGGGCCGCGGGTGATCGCCGTCGACCTGCCGAGCGGCCTGCATCCCGACGACGGGTCGAGCGATGGAGTGGTGCTGCCGGCATCCGTCACCGTGACGTTCGGTGCGGTCAAGGCGGGACTGGTGTCGGGGAGCGGACCCGAGCGTGCGGGGTCGATCGTGCTCGTCGACATCGGGCTCACACCCGGGCTGGCCGGGGTGGAGCCGGCAGGATCGGCGTCCGTCGAACGGGTCGTCGACGAACGGGCCTAGTCGTCCTTGTTCTTGTCCTTGTCGAGCCCACGCCCCTGGCCGGGGAAGTCGTCGGAGTCCTTGTCGAGCCCGCGCCCCTGACCGGGGAAGTCGTCGGAGTCCTTGTCGAGCCCGCGGCCCTGACCGGGGAAGTCGTCGGAGTCCTTGTCGAGCCCGCGCCCCTGACCCGGGAAGTCGTCGGAGTCCTTGTGGTGACCCCACGCGTTGCCCTGTCCGTTGCCCGGGCTGTCGTCGGCATCCGTCACGGTCACAGCGGGGGCGAGCGGAAGAGCCGGCTGTCCGAACGCGAGGCCCGGCACGAGCAGAGCGGCCGAGGCGACAACCGCGATCACGCCGCTCGTGATGAGCAGTCCCTTCGAGACCATGGGCACCTCGTTCCGAACCGGCGAGCGCCGTCGGGGCGAGCGTACCACCGCCGCCGAGAGGCGGACATGCCCTCGCCGCTCACGTGAAGAGCATGTAAATCCTCAGGCTTCCGGCCGATCTCGATGCGGCGGAATACAGGTCGGATCTGTAGTTTCGTAGGATGCCTTCAGAGTCCCCCCTCGCCTCCTCTGCCGCGGCGTCCTCGCATCCGCTCCACGCGACGCACCCGCTCGCCATCGCGCCGGTCACGGCCCCCGCGAGCACCGTCGACGGCTTCGTGCGCGAGTTCCTGCTGAACCTCAACTTCGATCGCGGCGTCGCGCTGTCCAACTCCAGCGTCACCGACCGCTACTTCGCGCTCGCGTACACCGTCCGCGACTACCTGATGGCGCGCTGGCTCGAAGACGGCAGGCGTCAGCGCGAGGTGCAGGCCAAGGGCGTCTGCTACCTCTCGGCCGAGTACCTGCTGGGCCGGCAGCTCGACAACAACCTGCTCGCGAGCGGACTGACCGACGTCGCCACCGAGGCGCTCGCCGCGTGCGGGCTCGACATCGACGAGCTGCGCCAGCAGGAGGTCGAGCCGGGCCTCGGCAACGGCGGACTCGGGCGGCTGGCCGCCTGCTTCATCGACTCCCTGGCCACGATCGGCGTGCCGAACACGGGCTACGGCATCCGATATGAGTACGGCATCTTCCGCCAGACGTTCGTCGACGGCCAGCAGGTCGAGCAGCCGGATGCCTGGCTCGGACTGGGTTCGCCGTGGGAGTTCCCGCACCCCGAGGCTTCGCAGACGATCGCGTTCGGCGGTCACACCGAGACCTACGATGACGATGGCGTCACGCGGTCGCGTTGGATCCCGAGCTGGAACGTGGAAGCGGTGCCGTACAACTACATGGTTCCGGGCTACCAGAACGGGCGGGTCAACACGCTCCGCCTGTGGAGCGCGAAGGCGACGAACTCGTTCGACCTGCGCGTGTTCAACTCCGGCGACTACGAAGAGGCGGTGCGCGCGCAGACGTACGCCGAGAACATCTCGAAGGTGCTCTACCCCGAAGACTCCACTCCCCAGGGCAAGGAGCTGCGCCTCCAGCAGCAGTACTTCTTCGTCGCGGCATCCATCAAGGACTTCCTCGAGGTGACCCTGCGGAAAGACTTCGACCTGACGAAGCTGCCCGAGCGCATCATCTTCCAGCTCAACGACACGCACCCGGTGATCGCCGTTCCCGAGCTCATGCGCGTGCTCGTCGACGAGAAGAAGATGGAGTGGGATGCCGCGTGGCAGATCACCCAGCAGTGCTTCGCGTACACCTGCCACACTCTGCTGCCCGAGGCGCTCGAGGTCTGGCCCGTCGATCTGCTCGGCCACCTGCTGCCGCGGCACCTCGAGATCATCTATCGCATCAACGACGACTTCCTGGATGCCGTCCGCGAGCGATTCGGCGACGATGAGCTGCGCATCCGCGCGATGTCGATCATCGGCGAGCACCCGGTGCGGTCGGTGCGCATGGCCTTCCTCGCGACCGTCGCGGGTGCGAAGGTCAACGGCGTCGCCGAGCTGCACTCCCAGCTGCTGCGCGAGAAGGTCCTTCCGGACTTCGACGAGTTCTTCCCCGGCAAGTTCACGAACGTCACGAACGGCGTCACGCCGCGGCGCTTTCTGCGGCTTGCCAACCCCGAGCTGTCGGCGCTCATCACCGACGCGCTCGGTTCGGGCTGGGTGACCGATCTCGAGCGCCTTCGGGAGCTCGAGTCGCACGCCGAGGACCCGGAGTTCCGCGCCCGCTTCGCCGAGGTGAAGGCGGCCAACAAGCGCCGGCTGAGCGAGGTGCTGCGCGAGCGCGACGGGTTCGAGGTGAGCGACGGCCACATGCTCGACGTGATGGTCAAGCGCCTGCACGAGTACAAGCGGCAGATGCTCAACGTGCTGCACATCGTGACCGCGTACGAGGGCATCGTCTCGGGCCGCGTGGCTGCGGCCGACGTGCAGCCGCGCACCTTCATCTTCGGCGCGAAGGCCGCACCGGGGTACGGGATGGCCAAGCGCATCATCCACCTCATCAACGCGGTCGGCTCGGTCGTGAACGCCGACCCGCGGGTCGAGGGGCGGCTGAAGGTGCTGTTCCCGCCGAACTACAACGTCACGCTCGCCGAGCGCGTGATCCCCGCCGCCGACCTGTCGGAGCAGATCTCGCTCGCCGGCAAGGAGGCCTCCGGCACCGGCAACATGAAGTTCGCGCTCAACGGCGCGCTCACGATCGGCACGGACGACGGTGCGAACGTCGAGATCCGCGAGCTCGTCGGCGACGACAACTTCTTCCTGTTCGGGATGAGCGAGCCCGAGGTCGAGGCGCTCTGGGCGAAGGGGTACAAGCCGACGGAGTTCTATCAGGCCGACGACAACCTGCGCCGTTCCCTGGACCTCATCGCCTCGGGCGCGTTCTCGGGGGGCGACCGCTCGACGTTCGAGCCGATCGTGTCGAACCTGCTCTACGACGACCGGTTCATGGTGCTCGCCGACTACTCGTCGTACATCGCGGCGCAGGCCGAGGTGGATGCCGCGTATGCCGATCAGGACGCGTGGACGCGCTCGGCGATCCTCAACGTCGCGCGCTGCGGGTTCTTCTCGTCCGACCGGTCGATGCGCGACTACATCGAGCGGATCTGGCACACGCCGCCGTCGTTCTGACCGCGCGCTCAGCGGGCGTAGCGCTCGACGAACGTGCGCAGGATGCGGCTCGGATGCGACACCGGCGCGCGCTGGACCGACGCGAGCGTCACCTCCAGCTCGTGCGGGGCGAAGTACCCGTAGCCGGCGTACGCGTGGATGCGGGTGATGATGCCGTCCACATCGAGCTCGGGGTGGAACTGGGTGGCGTAGACGTTCTCGCCCACCCGGAACATCTGCACCGGGCACCGGGGCGACGACGCGAGAAGGACAGCGGATGCCGGCAGCGAGCTGATCGCCTCCTTGTGGCCCACGAACGCCTCGAAGGTCGCCGGCATCCCGTGCAGGAGGGGATCGTCCGCGCCGGCGGGGGTGAGCGTCACCGGGACGACGCCGATCGGCTCGGAGTACGTGCGGTCGATCTGGGCGCCGAGATACGCCCCGACGGTCCCGACGCCGTAGCACGCGCCGAGGAACGGGAAGTCACGCGAGACCACCTCGTCGAGCAGAGCGGCGAACTCCGCTTCGACCCGGTGCTGCACCGGGGACTTGAGCTGGGCGGCATCCGAGGCGTTGAAGGGGCCGCCGCCGACGAAGATGCCCGACAGCTCGTCGAGACGCAGCGACGGCATCGGTCCCGACTCGAGCCGCACCCGCACGAGCTCGCTCTCGGTGAGGCCGGTGTAGCGCAGGAACGACGCGTACTCCTCGTCGGCGGGCAGGTCTTCGGCCCGGGTGGCGAGGAGGACGAACGGCTTCACAGAGCAAGCCTAGGGGCGGGGACGGTCCGACAGGATCGCTGCCGACCCGCACGCGGATCCGCCGGTGCGGCAGGATCGGGGCATGACCGACAGCCGCTCACGCACATTCGACTGGTCCGACCCCGCCGAGGCCCTCACGCAGGCGCGCAATGCCGGCACGGGCATCGACGCGCTGCAGGCCATGATCGACGGCAAGATCCCGCCGCCGCCCATCTCGCGGCTCATGGGCTTCGCGCTCGTGGAAGTGCGCCCGGGCTTCGCCCGGTTCGAGTGCGAGCCGGCCGAGTTCCACTACAACCCGATTGGCGCTATCCACGGGGGCCTCGCCTGCACGCTGCTGGATTCCGCGCTCGGCTGCGCGGGCCACACGACTCTGCCCGCGGGCGTGGGGTACACATCGGTGGACCTCAACGTGCGCTACCTGCGCCCGATCACGCACGAGTCCGGCGTGCTGCATGCGACGGGGCGGGTGGTCAAGCCCGGCCGGCGGGTGATCTTCACCGAGGGCGAGCTGACGGATGCCGACGGGCGGGTCGTGGCGGCCGCGACGAGTTCGCTGCTCGTGCTGGCGCCCACCGGCTAGCTGCCGGGCCTCCGGCTGTTTGGGAACCACAGGACTAGGCTCGGTGCATGGCTATCGCACGTCTGCACGGCGGACCCCTCGACGGGCAGCTCCTGCCCCTCGACGACCCCCAACTCGACAAACTCATCGTCCCCTACAGCGAGACCCAGGTGGTCTACGAGCGCAAGGGCGCCCCGGAGAACACCGGCGAGCACGATGGGCCGACGGAGACGGAATTCTGGTTCGTCGAGTCGCAAGACGACATCGACCCCTACAGCGACTCGCCCCGTGAGCGCCGCTGACCCGACGTCACCTTCCGAGCCGTCTCGTTCGGTCGAGATCGAGCTCAAATTCGACGCGGACGACGAGACGCCGCTGCCGGACTGGACATCACTGCCCGGCGTCGCGTCCGTCGGGCCACCGGAGCGGCGTGACCTCGACGCCCGGTATTACGACACCACCGAGTACGCGCTCGCCGTGGCCGGCTACGCCGTCCGGCAGCGCACCGGAGGTCCCGACGCGGGCTGGCACATCAAGGGCCCGCGCATCGGAGGAGGGCGGACCGAACAGCACTGGCCGCTCGGCGACCCCGACGAGGACGTGCCGGATGCCGTCCGATCGGCCGTCGCGACGGTGACGGATGCCGACCTCCGACTCATCGCGCGCATCCTGAACACACGCACGGCGTACGCGCTGCGCGCGGAAGACGGGGGAGTGGTGGCCGAGTTCGTCGACGACCACGTCACGGCGACCGACGTGCACACGGGAGTGGTCCGCTCGTGGCGCGAATGGGAGATCGAACTGGGTCCGGCCGCGTCAGCCGACCCCCGCGCGTTCTTCGCAGAGGTCGAGAAGGCGGTGCTCTCGGCTGGAGGCCGGGCCGCGGCATCCACGTCGAAGCTCGCGCGCGCGCTCGGCTACTGAGGGCCCTTGATTCCGGTCGGTGCGGTCTGGCTCAGAGGTTGATCATGTGGCCGGCGAGCCCGTGGAACGCCTCCTGCACGGCCTCCGACAGCGTCGGGTGCGTGTGCACGTTGCGCGCCGCCTCGAGGGCCGTGAGGTCCCACTTCTGCGCGAGGGTGAGCTCGGGCAGGAGCTCCGACACGTCGGGGCCGATGAGGTGCCCGCCGAGCAGCTCGAGGTGCTCGCCGTCCGCGATGAGCTTGACGAACCCGATCGGCTCGCCGAGGCCGTTCGCCTTGCCGTTCGCCGAGAACGGGAACTTGGCGACCTTGACGTCGTAGCCCGGCATCGCGCGCCTGCTGCTCGGTGAGACCGAAAGAGGCGACCTGCGGCGAGCAGAAGGTGGCGCGCGGCATCATGCGGTAGTCGCCGAGCGTCATGGTCTCGGCCTTGCCGATGGTCTCGGCGGCGACGACGCCCTGCGCCTCGGCCACGTGCGCGAGCTGGAGCTTCGCCGTGACGTCACCGATCGCGTAGATGTGCGGCACGTTCGTGCGCATGTAGTCGTCGATGTCGATCGCGCCGCGGTCGGTGAGCTTCACGCCGGTGTTCTCGAGGCCGAAGTTCTCGACGTTCGGCGCGAAGCCGATCGACATGAGCACCTTGTCGGCCTCGATCGAGCCCTGGGCGCCGTCCTTGCCGGTGTAGGTGACGGTGACCTTGTCGCCCGAGTCGACGACCGTCTCGACCTTGGTCGAGGTGAGGATCTCGACGCCGTACTTCTTGTAGTGACGCGCGATCTCCTTCGACACGTCGGCGTCCTCGTTGGGCAGGGCACGGTCGAGGAACTCGATGATCGTGACCTTGACGCCGTACTGGGTCATGAAGAAGCCGAACTCCATGCCGATCGCGCCGGCGCCGACGATGACGATCGACTTCGGCAGTTCGCGCGTCATGATCTGCTCTTCGTAGGTCACGACGTTGTCGCTCAGCGTCACGCCCGGAAGCAGGCGCACCCTCGAGCCTGTGGAGATGATCGCATTGTCGAAGGTCACGTGCTCGTGCGAGCCGTCGGCCTTGGCGACGTCGATCGTGTTCGCATCGACGAACGAACCGCGGCCCTCGTACTCGGTGACCTTGTTCTTCTTCATCAGGAAGTGGATGCCCTTGACGTGCGTCTCGGACACCTTGCGGCTGCGGTCCCAGGCGACGCCGAAGTCGAACGACACGTCGCCCGAGATGCCGAAGAGCTCGGCCTGGTCGTGGAAGACGTGGGCGAGGTCCGCGTTGCGCAGGAGCGCCTTGGAGGGGATGCAGCCCACATTGAGGCACACACCGCCCCAGTACTTCTCCTCGATGATCGCAACGGACAGGCCGAGCTGAGCTGCTCGGACGGCCGCGACATAACCGCCGGGGCCGGCGCCGAGGATGGCGACGTCGTAATGAGGCATGCATCCAGCCTATCGGTCGGCCGGGGGCTCGGAACGGGGCGCTGACCCGCCCGTGGACCCGCCCGCGGCGGCCTCGGCGGCGCCGGCGCGCAGCTCCTCCTCGGCACGCAGCCGGCGGGCGCGCGACACCAGCAGATAGGTCACCGCACCGCCGACGGCGGCGAGCAGCAGCAGCCCGCCGATGATCCAGGGCAGCGCCGCGCTGCCGCTGTCCACCGGCTCCGGGGCGACGGTGGGCGTCTCGGTCGGCTCGGCGCTGGGTGTGTCGCTCGGCGTCGCGCTGGCGGTGGGAGCGGGAGTCCCGGTCGGGGTCGGCGTCGGCGTCGCCGGTGCGGTCACCGTGAAGCCGTACTGGCCCGAGATGGGGTGCCCGTCGCTGGAGACGACCTTCCACAGCACCGTGATCGGGCCGGATGCCGCGCCCGCGAGAGCCTGCGTGACGCTCGTGCCCTCGACGACGGGGTCGCCGTCCCCGAGCGACTCGCCCGCGGCATCCGTCACCTGCAGCTCGGTCGCGCCCGCGTCGCTCGCGAGCTCGCCGCTGAAGGTGAGCGTCAGCTGCGGGGGGAGCGCCTCGACGGTGCTGTCGGCGGCCGGGTCGGTCGAGACGAGCTCGTCGTGCGCGCTCGCCGGTGCGGCGGCCAGCAGCCCGCCGGTGACCAGCAGCAGTGCGGCGGTCGCTGCGGCGATGGTGCGGGCGAAGGGGCGAGGGGCAGTGGTGTGCTCAGGCATCCTTCCAGGCTACGCGCGCGCCGCGCCCGTGTGACGGGCGTGTGAAATCCGGCTGTGCGTGCGGATGACCCGGTGACGCGGGCGAGGCCGAGGAGTAGCGTTCCGTGCAGGCGGCACAGGTCGCCCGGATGAGAACGAAAGGGAGCTGACGTGGATTCGATGATGATGGACATGATGTCCAAGGACGCCATGGCGATGCCGGGCATGAACACCATGGACATGTCGGTCATGCAGGCCTGTATGGACGCCTGCTCGGCCTGCGAGCAGGCGTGCACGGTGTGTTCGACCCAGATGATGGATTGCGCGCCGGCGTGCATGAACTGCGCCGACATGTGCAACACGATGATGCGCGCGATGATGCGGATGCAGGGCATGACCCCTGCCGCCATGATGTCGATGCTCGACGCATGCATGGCGATGTGCCAGGTGGCCATGGACAAGTGCATGGAGCACGCCGACATGAGCGAGGTCTGCAAGATGTGCGCTCAGTCGTGCAAGGCCTGCATGGACGCCTGCATGGCCATGAAGGACAGCATGATGAAGATGGCCTGACGGCCACCCGCAGGACTGCCGGCGTCAGCCGCGCAGGATGTTGAAGCGCAGCGTGCCGACGGCGAGCACGTCGTAGCGGCCGTGCAGTGCAACCGGAGTGCCCGGGGTGACCTCGTGCGCCGCCCCGGCGCCGCTCCACAGCTCGACCTGCGCGGCATCCGCGATCGTGCGGACGACGACGACGCCGTGTTCGGCATCCGTCGACTCGACGACCGCGTCGACCCACTCGGTCGGGGTCGCGGACGACAGGCGCGCCTGAATCAGGTGCAGCGCGTGACCCGGTGCGAAGGTGGAGCAGGACTCGCCGTGGACGCACATGCACGCCGCACGCTCACGCACCTGGAGGGGCGGAAGGTGGCGGTGCGGGGTCGACACGAGAGTCTCCTTTGGATAGGTTCGGATACTCGCCAGGCTAGGCGCCCTGCCTTCAGCGGTCATCTCAGGTGACACACGACGAAACATTGCCGAACGCCGCGGATGAGCCTCGATCCCGCCCTTTGCAGGGCGGGTCGATCCGTTACGCTGGGAGTTCAGAGGAGGAACACCGTGGAGGACAACCGCCGACCCGAGCCGGACGACATCCGCAGGGCTTCCGGAGCGGACGCCTCGGGTGCGTCGCAGGGCAACACCGATACGACCCAGACGTTCGGACACGATTCCGACCTCTCCTTCGTGCCGTTCGGAAGCGATCTGAACGACGCCGAGCTCGACGCGATCGAGGCTCTGCCCTCCGGTGCTGCTCTGTTCCTCGTGCGCTCCGGACCGACGGCGGGCGCGCGCTACCTGCTCGACACCGACGTGACGACAGTGGGGCGTCATCCCGAGGCCGACATCTTCTTCGACGACGTCACGGTCTCGCGCCGCCATGCCGAGATCACCCGCACGCAGGCGGGCTTCGAGCTCGTCGACCAGCGGTCATTGAACGGCACATACGTCAACGGGGAGCGCGTCGACCGTGCGCTTCTCACGAACGGCTCCGAGGTGCGCGTCGGCAAGTTCCGGCTCAACTTCTTCGTCTCGCCCGCCGACCTGCCTCAGGCGGCGGACGCCTGATGCCGGCATCCTCCGCCCGCGAACGTTCGTCGTCCGCGGGGCTTCTCAGCATCGGTCAGGTGCTCGCGCGCCTGAGCCCCGAGTTCCCGAATCTGACCTCCAGCAAGCTGAGATTCCTCGAGGTCCAGGGCATCGTCACGCCGACCCGCACGGAGTCCGGCTACCGGAAGTTCTCGCAGGACGACCTGGAGCGCCTCCGGCTCGCGCTCACCCTGCAGCGCGACCACTACCTGCCGCTCGTGGTCATCCGCGAGTACCTCGCCGACGTCGACGCCGGTCGCGATCCCGCCCCTCCGACGGCCATGCCGCCCTCGATCGTGGCGGCGCCCCGCCGGTACCGCCGCGAGGAGCTGCTGGCCGCGGCCGGCGCCGCCCCGCAGCTTCTGAACGACGCGATCAGCACGGGGGTGCTGACGGCGACCGACGGATACAACGATCAGGCCGTGGCGATCCTGCGAGCCCTCGTCGCTCTCGATCGGCACGGCATCGAGCCCCGGCACGTGCGCACGCTCCGCCAGAGCGCCGAGCGCGATGTCGCACTCGTGGAGTCGGCGCTCTCGCCCCTGCTGCGACGGACGGATGCGGCATCCCGCGCCCGCGCGAGCGAGCTGGCGCCCGAGCTGGCCAAGCGACTCGACGAGGTGCGCGCGATCTTCGCCCGCGCTGCCCTGGACCGCATGCTCTCCTGACGCCGTCTCGGCGGGCGCGTGCGCCGATCCGCGCGACACGCCGGGCCGCCGAGGCGGATGTCGTTGCCCGGGGGCCAGGCCTCATCTAGCGTTGACATGTCCGATCACCAAGGAGGAAGCGTATGAACGCTCACGACGCGGACGGACCGAAGTTCGTCTCCGACCTCCTCTTCACCGACGGACTGCCCGAGATGGACGACGAGGTCGGCTACCGCGGCGCCGTGGCCGCCCGCGCGGCCGGAATCACGTACCGCCAGCTCGACTACTGGGCCCGCACCGAGCTCGTCGAGCCCACCGTGCGCGGCGCGTCGGGTTCGGGATCGCAGCGGCTCTACGGCTTCCGCGACATCCTCGTGCTCAAGCTGGTCAAGCGCCTGCTCGACACCGGCATCTCACTGCAGCAGATCCGCACCGCGGTCGAGCAGCTGCGGGCATCCGGCATCCGCGACCTCGCCGGAACCACGCTCATGAGCGACGGCGCGTCGGTCTACCTCTGCACCTCGAACGATGAGGTCATCGACCTGGTCAGCCGCGGTCAGGGCGTCTTCGGCATCGCCGTCGGCAAGGTGCTGCACGAGGTGGAGTCCACCCTCGTGGACTTCGAGGCGCAGGCGCCCGAGGCCCTCGACGAGCTCTCCGCTCGCCGGGCTGCTCGCACCGCCTGACCCGCGCGTTTCGCCAGCCGACCGGCGTCGCCCGCGGTGCGTCGGGCCCCTGGTCCTTGGGTTTCATCCGTCACCTGCGTACGCGATTGCGGCCCTCCAGCGTGCATAGGTGACGGATCAACGCGAACTGCATGGCGGATGCATGTGGATAACTCGCGCGCGGATGCGCGGGCCGGCGGCACAGTGGGGGGATGAACGCTCCTGACGCCGATGGTGTCTTCCTCGTCGCAGATGCCCGGCGCGCAGGTCACTCTCGACGGTGGATCGACGGGTCGGCCTTCGAGAGGCCGTTTCGGGGGGTCAGAACGCCGCGGGTGGACGATGCCCCTGACCATCCGAGCGCCGCCCGGCGGAACGCGATCATCCGCGCAGCCCTCGCATTCGCGGTGCAGATGCATCCGGGCGAGTACTTCAGCCACACGACGGCGGCCGTGCTGTGGGACCTTCCGCTCCCGTTGCTCCCGGATGCGCTCCCGCACGTCAGCGTCCCCGGGCGCGCGCCCCGAATGAGCGGCATCCACGGTCATCAGATCGACCCCGGACTCTCCCGTGTGGTCACGCATCCCACGCTGGACGTTCGGCTCGCGGACCCGGCCACCACCTGGGCGATGCTGGGAGGATCGCTGCGACACCCATACGATCTCGTGGCCGTCGCCGACGCGATCGTGCGCGTGCCTCGGATTCCGGGCAGGCTCGCACGGGTCGAACGCAACGCATGGGGCACGATCCCAGAGCTCGCAGCGGCGATGCAGGCGGGGCGCCGGCGCGGTGCGGCGGCGCTCCGCGAAGCCCTGCCGCGTGTTCGCGGGGGAGTGTCGTCGCGCATGGAGACGTGGGTTCGCCTGATTATCGCGGATGCCGGTCTTCCGGAGCCTGCGACCGACCACGACGTCTTCGACCATCTCGGGCGCTTCGTGGGGTGCGTCGACCTCGCTTACCCGCAGCTGCGCATCGCGATCGAGTACGAAGGCGACCAGCACCGCACCGATCCTCGCCAATGGCAGCGCGACATCGAGAAGCACGAGCAGCTCGCGGACCTCGGCTGGCGGGTCATCCGCGTCTCGCGCGATCATGTCTTCGCGGAACCCGGGTCGATCGTGCGACGGGTTCGCGCGGCGATCGCCTCCCGCCGCTGACGCGCCACGCTCCGCTCCCGCCGCGGCGCGGCATCCGTGGGTTCATCCGTCACCTGTGTACGCCGATTCGTCCGTTCACCGTGCACAGGTGACGGATGAACGCCGACACAGAGCTCGCAGCGCGCGCCGCGCCAAGCGCGCGGCGCCGCCGGGTCAGACCGCGGTGCCGCCGGCGACCGGGATGCGGCCCGTGCGCATGACGCGGTCCAGGAGCGCGTCGAAGTCGGCCGCGAGCTCCTGAGCGGAGTCGCCGGGCCAGATGTGCAGGGGCTTGGCCGCGCCCTGCGCCTGCTGGAGCGACGTGCGCTCGGGCAGCTGGGGAGACAGGACGAGCGGGCCGAACATGTCGCGCAGCTCCTTGATGCGGAACTGGTGCTCGATCGACTGCGGGCGCACGCGGTTGACGACGATGCCGAGCGGCTGAAGGCGGGGGGAGAGGCCGCGGCGGATCTCCTCGATCGCGCGCAGCGCGCGGTCGGCGGCGGCGACCGAGAAGAGGCCGGGCTCGGTGACGACGATGACGCGATCGGATGCCGCCCACGCGGTGCGCGTGAGGGCGTTGAGCGACGGCGCGCAATCCACCAGCACGAGGTCGTAGTCGCCCTCGATCGTGGCGAGCGCCTCCTCGAGCTTCCACACGTCGCGGACCGAGGGATGCGGGCCGTCGAAGTTGATCGCGGAGGGGCTGCCGATCAGGACGTCGATCGTGCCCGGGTGCACCTTGGCCCAGCCGCTCGAGGTGATGGCCTGGCGGACGACCTTCTCCTTGGGGTTGGCGAGGACGTCGGCGACATTCAGCCGCCCGGCGACCTGGATGTCCATGCCGGTCGAGACATCGGACTGCGGGTCGAGATCCACCACGAGAGTCCGAACTCCCCGCGCAAAAGCAGCGGAGGCGAGTCCCAGAGTCACGGTTGTCTTACCGACCCCGCCCTTGAGCGAGCTGACGGAGAGTACGTGCACAAGCGACTACGTTACCGTCCCCTAGGCTGAGAGCACACTCAGCCCGACCCATGGCCACCCAGCGAGGTGTGAATGTTCCGTAAGATCCTGGTCGCCAACCGCGGAGAGATCGCCATTCGAGCGTTCCGCGCAGCCTACGAGCTCGGGGCGCGCACCGTCGCAGTGTTCCCCTTCGAAGACCGTGGCTCCCTGCACCGGCAGAAGGCCGACGAGTCGTATGTCATCGGCGAGCCGGGCCACCCCGTGCGCGCCTATCTCGACGTCGAGGAGATCATCCGGGTCGCGCTCGCATCCGGCGCCGACGCCATCTATCCGGGGTACGGATTCCTCTCCGAGAACCCCGAGCTCGCCGCACGGGCGGCCGAGAACGGCATCACTTTCATCGGCCCGCCCTCCTCGGCTCTCGAGATGGCGGGCAACAAGGTCACGGCGAAGCATCACGCCATCGCGGCGGGCGTGCCCGTGCTGCGCTCCACCGAGGCGTCGGAGGACGTGGACGCGCTCGTGGCGCAGGCCGCCGACATCGGATTCCCGATCTTCGTGAAGGCCGTCGCCGGCGGCGGCGGGCGTGGCATGCGCCGCGTCGAGAGTCTCGAGGCGCTTCCACCCGCGATCGCGGAGGCGATGCGCGAGGCGGGCGCCGCGTTCGGTGATGCGCGCGTCTTCCTCGAGCAGGCCGTCGTGCGACCGCGTCACATCGAGGTGCAGATCCTCGCCGATGCGACCGGCCATACCGTGCACCTGTACGAGCGCGACTGCTCCGTGCAGCGGCGTCACCAGAAGGTCATCGAGATCGCACCCGCGCCGAACATCTCCGATGAGCTGCGCGACGCGCTTCACCGCGACGCCGTCGCATTCGCGAAGTCCATCGGGTACGTCAACGCCGGCACCGTCGAGTTCCTCGTGGACACCGCGGGGGAGCGCGCGGGCGAGCACGTCTTCATCGAGATGAACCCTCGCATCCAGGTCGAGCACACGGTCACCGAGGAGGTCACCGACGTCGACCTGGTGCAGTCGCAGATGCGGATCGCCGCCGGAGAGACGCTCGACGATCTGGGACTCGACCAGGGCAGCATCGTCCTTCGAGGTGCGGCTCTGCAGTGCCGCATCACGACCGAGGACCCGTCCCAGGGCTTCCGGCCCGACACCGGGCGCATCACGACCTACCGGTCGCCGGGCGGCGCCGGCATCCGGCTCGACGGTGGCACCACCGCGGCGGGGTCGCAGATCAGCCCGCACTTCGACTCGATGCTCACGAAGATGACGTGCCGCGGACGCGACTTCCCGGCCGCCGTCGCCCGCGCGAAGCGCGGCCTCGCGGAGTTCCGCATCCGCGGCGTCTCGACGAACATCCCCTTCCTGCGCGCCGTGCTCGACGACCCTTCGTTCGTCGCGGGCGACCTCAGCACCGCCTTCATCGAGGAGCGTCCCGGGCTCGTGACGAGCCACCCGTCGCGCGACCGCGCCACGAAGCTGATCAACTGGCTCGCCGATGTGACGGTCAACCGGCCGTACGGCGAGAAGCCGCTGTCGATCTCACCCGGCAGCAAGCTGCCGGAGATCGACCTGGCTGGTCCGCCGCCGCCCGGAACGCTCGACCGCCTGCGCGACCTCGGCCCGGCCGGGTTCGCGCGCGCGCTGCGTGAGCAGGTGCCGCTGGCCGTGACGGAGACCACATACCGCGACGCGCATCAGTCGCTGCTCGCCACCCGCGTGCGCACGCGGGACCTGGTGCGGGTCGGACCGCACGTGGCACGGATGACGCCCGGTCTGCTCTCGGTGGAGGCCTGGGGCGGTGCGACCTACGATGTCGCGCTCCGCTTCCTCGCGGAGGATCCCTGGGAGCGCCTCGCCGCCGTACGGGAGGCCATCCCCAACATCCCCATCCAGATGCTCCTGCGGGGTCGCAACACCGTCGGCTACACCCCCCGGCCGGTCGAGGTCGCGGAAGCCTTCGTGCAGGAGGCCGCGGCGACCGGCGTCGACATCTTCCGGATCTTCGACGCCCTGAACGACGTCAGCCAGATGCGACCCGCCATCGATGCGGTGCTCGGCACCGGCACCGCGGTAGCTGAGGTCGCCGTCTGCTACACGGCCGACCTGCTCGACCCCGGTGAGACCCTCTACACACTCGATTACTATCTGCGGCTCGCCGAGCAGATCGTCGAGTCGGGCGCGCACATCCTCGCGATCAAGGACATGGCCGGTCTGCTCCGGCCCGCCGCGGCTGCGAAGCTCGTGACCGCCCTTCGCGAGCGCTTCGACCTCCCGGTGCACCTGCACACGCATGACACTGCAGGCGGACAGCTCGCCACTCTGCTCGCGGCCAGCGCCGCGGGCGTGGACGCAGTGGATGCCGCCGCGGCGCCGCTGTCGGGCACGACCAGCCAGCCGTCCCTCTCGGCGCTCGTCGCCGCACTGGCGCACACCGAGCGCGACACCGGGATCGACCTCTCTGCGGTCAGCGATCTCGAGCCGTACTGGGAAGGCGTGCGCCACCTCTACACACCGTTCGAATCGGGTCTTCCGGGCCCGACCGGGCGCGTCTACCATCACGAGATCCCCGGTGGACAGCTCTCGAACCTGCGCCAGCAGGCGATCGCGCTGGGGATGGCCGATGACTTCGAGCTCATCGAGGACATGTACGCCGCCGCCGACCGCATCCTCGGGCGCATCCCCAAGGTGACCCCGTCGTCGAAGGTCGTCGGCGATCTCGCCCTCGCCCTCGTCGCCGCCAAGGCCGACCCCGCCGACTTCGCCGAGAACCCCCAGAACTACGACATCCCGGATTCGGTCGTCGGATTCATGGCGGGCGAACTGGGCGATCTGCCCGGCGGCTGGCCGGAACCCTTCCGCACGAAGGTGCTGGCGGGCCGGCACATCTCGATCGATGTCCCGCCCCTGACCGAGGAGGAGCGCGACGGACTGGCGGGCGACGCCGCAACACGGCGCCGGACGCTCAACCGTCTGCTGTTCCCCGGTCCTGCGAAGGAGTTCGAGGCCAACCGCGAGGCATACGGCGACCTGTCGTCGCTCGGCACCCCCGACTACCTCTACGGGTTGAAGCCCGGTGAGGAGCACGTGGCCGAGATCGACCCCGGCGTGCAGCTGTACGTCGGGCTCGAGGCGATCGGCGAGGCGGATGCCAAGGGCATGCGAACGGTGATGACGACCCTCAACGGGCAGCTGAGGCCGGTGTACGTCCGCGATCGCAGCATCACCGTCGAGACGCGCCAGGTCGAGAAGGCCGATACGTCCAAGCCGGGTCAGGTCGCCGCGCCGTTCTCCGGAGTCGTGACCCTGAAGGCGTCCATCGGAGACACCGTCGTCGCGGGGCAGCCGGTCGCGTCGATCGAGGCGATGAAGATGGAGGCGGCCATCACCGCACCCGTGGACGGCGTCGTGGAACGGCTCGCGATCGCCGAGACGCAGCAGGTGGATGCGGGTGACCTTTTGGTCGTGATCCGTCCCTCGCAGTAGCCTGGAGGATGCGGCATTCCCCCGCGCACGCTTTTCGTTATGGAGATACCGCAGTGACGCCCGATCGGAACGACCAGACGCACCCCGGCGACGCCGAGCCCGAAGAGAACGGCGTCCTCGCCGACACGGGCACCCTCGACGCCTCGGGCTTCGGATTCCTCGCCGGTCAGACCGAGCAGGTCAGCGTCGCCCTTCCCTCGGGTTCCGAGGACGAGTTCGCCGACGACGATGTCATCGATGACGAAGTCTCGCTCGACGCGCTGGGCATCACCGAGGCCGACCTCGCCGCGGCAGACCTCGCTGACGACGAGCCGGATGCCGCATCCGGCGACGCCGTGACCGGCGAAGTGGAGATCGAGGACTGGACAGACGCGGCCGGCAGCGACGAATCCACGCAGGGCTCCTACGACTCCGCGCCCGGCGCGTTCGGCTCCGGGTCCGGCGTCTACGATTCCGCGCCGGAGATCGAGGACGCCTCTGTCGTCGAGGACCACCAGTCGAGGACGAGCCCGCTGCGGCTTCGGCAGTCCGTCCGTTCGCGTGGGACACCCGCGGAGAGGATGCCGCCGTCCCGGCGCCCGCCGCCGGCGCGACGACCGGCCCGAGCACGACCACGGGATCCTTCCCGACCGGACCCGTGCCTGCCACGCGACGTCAAGCGCAGCATCCCGACACGGACGAGCGTCCCGACCACGCGCACGCTGTCGAGCGGGTCATCCCGCGCGCCGACGTGGCGATGACCTCCAAGCGGCTCGGCGAGTTCGAGGCCGGTCGCGAGACCGCCGACCTGCTCACCGCCGATCGGCTGCTCGACCCGCACCAGGTCGTGCGCCCGGAGCCAGAGGGCGCGTGGCAGCACTTCGTGTACTCGATCTCGGGCGGCCGCATCAACCTCGGCGACGGCAAGCGCGCCCGTGCCCGCAAGGAGCTCGACCGCCGCATCGCCGCTCCGCTCAGCGGCGGGGCGCGCTTCGTCTCGGTGCTCTCGCGCAAGGGCGGCGTGGGCAAGACCACCGTCACCACGCTGCTCGGGATGGCGCTGGCCGACGCCCGCGACGACCGCATCATCGCGGTCGACGCCAACCCCGACCGTGGCACGCTCGCCGAGCGCGTCTCGCGCTCGAGCGCGAAGACGGTCCGCGACCTCGTGAAGGTGCGCTCCGAGGTGTCTGGGTACAACGACATCTCGAACATCGTCGCCCGCGACGAGACCCGCCTCGACGTGCTGGCGTCCGACTCCGACGCGCACGTGTCGGAGGCGCTGAACGACCGGGACTATCACGACATCGCGAGCCTCGCGGCGCACTACTACTCGATCGTCCTCACCGACACCGGCACCGGCATCGTCCACTCGGTGATGGGCGCGACGCTCGATCTCGCCGACCAGCTCGTGGTCGTGGCCGGTCTCAGCGTGGATGAAGCGCGGCTCGCCTCCGAGACGCTGACCTGGCTCGAGACCAACGGGTATGCCGAGCTGGTGCGCAACGCGATCGTCGTGCTGAACACCGCGCGGCCGGGCACCCCGCTCGTCCGCCAGGACGAGCTCGAGGCGCATTTCCGCACGCGCGTGCGGACCGTCGTCCGGATCCCGTACGACCCGCACATCGCCGCCGGAAGCGCGATCTCGTTCCGCGACCTGCAGCCCACAACCAGGCTCGCGGCGCGCGACCTCGCGGCCTCGGTCGTCGAGGGCTTGCGCTCGCTCACCCCGGCGGCGTAACGCAAGTGACCGTTCGACCCATCCGCGTCTTCGGCGACCCCGTGCTGCGCGCCGCGAGCGCGCCGATCGGCGAGATCGACGACGGCATCCGCGCGCTCGTGCGCGACCTCGTCGACACCGTCGAGCTGCCCGGCCGTGCCGGACTCGCCGCCCCGCAGATCGGTGTGGGCCTCCGGGCCTTCAGCTACAACATCGACGGCGAGATCGGCTACGTCCTGAACCCGGTGCTCGTCGAGGTGTCGGGCGAGCCGGAGCTGGTCGGCGAGGGATGCCTGTCGGTGCCCGGCCTCTGGCACGAGGCGCTGCGGCATCCGCGCGCGACCGTCGCCGGGATCGACCTGGACGGCAACGAGATCGTGCTCGAGGGGGAGGGGCTGCTCGCTCAGGCGCTGCAGCACGAGACCGACCACCTCGACGGCCGGCTCTACCTCGACCGCCTGCCGCCCGAGACCCGGCGAGTGGCCATGCGTGAGATCCGCGAGTCCGACTGGTTCTGACGCGACGTCTCAGCGGTGGCCGCGCCGCCGAGCCCGTTCATCCGTCACCTGTGCACGGGATGGCGGTATTCCCGCGTACACAGGTGACGGATGAACGATCAGTCCGGCGCGCGCACGAGATCGGCCCCGGGCAGATGCCCGGGGCCGATCCGCGTTGGGCTGTCAGCCGAGCGACGTGCTCGTCGTGGTCACCGGCACGCTGTAGAGCTCGGTGATCTCGTCGGCGAAGTCCTCCATGATGACGTTGCGCTTGATGCTCATCTTCGGCGTCAGGTGACCGCTGGCCTCGCTCCACTCCGTGGAGAGGATCGTGAACTTGCGGATCGACTCGGCGCGCGACACGTTCGCGTTCGCGCCGTCGATCGCGCGCTGGATCTCGGCGCGCACCGCGGGGTTCTTCGCGGCATCCGCCAGCGACATGTCGGCCGGCAGGCTGTTGTTGCCGAGCCACGTCGGGAGCATGTCGCCGTCGAGCGTGACCAGGGCCGAGATGAACGGCTTCTGGTCGCCCACCACGACGACCTGGCCGACGATCGGGTTGGCCCGGATCGGGTCCTCGAGCGCCGCGGGGGCGACGTTCTTGCCGCCCGCCGTGACGAGGATCTCCTTCTTGCGACCGGTGATCGTGAGGAAGCCCTCGGAGTCGAACGCTCCGATGTCGCCGGTCTTGAACCAGTCGCCGTCGAACGACGCGGCCGTCGCCTCGGGGTTGCGCCAGTACTCCTTGAACACGTTGACGCCGCGGACCTCGATCTCGCCGTCGTCGGCGATGCGCACGCCGACTCCGGGGAGCGCAGGACCGACGGTGCCGATCTTGGACTTCGTCGCGAGGTTCACCGTGGCCGGCGCGGTCGTCTCGGTCAAGCCGTAGCCCTCGAGGATCGTGATGCCCAGGCTGTGGAAGAAGTGACCCAGGCGCGGTCCGAGCGGAGCCGAACCCGACACGGCGTAGACGACGTTTCCGCCCATCGCCGCGCGCAGCTTGCTGTAGACGAGCCGGTCGAACAGCGCGAACTTGATCTTCATGCCGAGCGGGATCTTCTTGCCGTCCTGCAGCATGGCGGAGTGCTCGATCGCCGTGTGCGCCGCGGCGCGGAAGATCTTGCCCTTGCCGCCCGCCTCCGCCTTCTGCTCGGAGGAGTTGTACACCTTCTCGAACACGCGGGGCACGGCGAGCAGGAACGTCGGCTTGAACGAGCCGAGCGCCGGAAGGAGCTGCTTCGTGTCGGGCTGGTGGCCGGTCTTCACACCCGCGTGGATGTCGAGGATCGAGATGAAGCGCGCGAAGATGTGGGCCGTCGTGATGAACAGCAGCGTGGATGCTCCCGGGGTCTCGACGACCTCCTTCAGCGCCTTGGACGAGTTGCGCACAAGCTCGACGAAGTTGCTGTGCGTCAGGACGCACCCCTTCGGGCGGCCGGTCGAGCCGGACGTGTAGATGAGCGTGGCGATGTCGGAGCCGACCGCGATGTTGCGGCGTCGCTCGATCTCCTCGTCGGTCACCGCCTTGCCCTGCTCGACGAGCTTGTCGAGATCGCCGCGGTGCATCTCCCACACGGAGCGCACGAGCGGCAGGTCGCCGCGGATCTCGTCGATCCGCGCCGAGTGGTCGGCGGACTCGGTGATGCACGCGATCGCGCCGGAGTCGGTGAGGTTCCACGCGATCTGCGCGGGTGAGCTGGTCTCGTAGATCGGCACCATCACCGCACCCGCGAAGAACAGCGCGAAGTCGACCAGCGTCCAGTCGTAGGTGGTGCGGGCGATGAAGCCCACCTTGTCGCCGGGCTCGATCCCCGCCGCGGCGAGGCCCTTGGCCAGCGCGACGACCTGAGTGTGGAACTCGGTCGCCGTGATGTCGCGCCATCCGTCGCCGTCGGGGACGGCGAACAGCGCCAGCTGCGGCGTCGCCTTCACTCGGTCGACCAGGAGGTCGGTGATATTCGCCTGCGGGTCAGCGGGGACGATGGCAGGGACTTCGAATTGAACCACGGCAGCTCCTTCGGTACCGGTTGCGATCTCGGGTGGATCCTGCTCCGAGTGTATCCGAGCGGGGGCGCGCGACACCGAGGGGTGTGGATGCGACCGCGCCACTAGACTGCAAGGCGCCGTCGCCCCCGCGCCGGTCGCAGAGCGTTCCGCTGCGCGGGTGGCACGCACCCGCCCGCAGCGGGCCGGAGAAGGAGTGCAGTGCTCAAGGTCGGGATCGACATCGGTGGGACCAAGATCGCCGGGGGAGTCGTCGACTCCGACGGGCGCGTCGTCGAGAAGCTGCGTGTCGACACCCCTGTCGACACGCGGGCCCTCGCGGATGCCGTGGTCGACATGGCACGGCACTTCGGGGCGTCGCACGAGATCGCAGCCGTCGGGGTCGCCGCGGCGGGGTTCGTCGACCGCGATCGCGCGAACGTGATCCACGCGCCGAACATCGCCTGGCGGGACGAGCCGCTGAAGGCGATCCTCGAAGCGCGCATCGACGTCCCCGTGACGATCGAGAACGACGCCAACGCCGCCGGCTGGGCGGAGTTCCGGTTCGGCGCCGGCCGCGACGTCGACGACATGGTCATGCTCACGATGGGCACGGGCGTGGGCGGGGCCGTCATCGCGAGCGGCGCGCTCTACCGCGGCGGTCACGGCATCGCCGGCGAGCTCGGCCACATCCGCTTCACCCGCGACGGGCTGCCGTGCGGCTGCGGGCAGAACGGATGCCTCGAGCAGTATGCATCAGGTCGGGCGCTGCAGCGCGAGGCCAACGCGATCGCGGATGCCGGGGGCATCGGGAACGCGCTCGCGGCAGCCCGGGCACAGAAGGGCACGCTCACCGGCCCCGCGATCTCGCGGCTCGTGCTGGCCGGCGACCCCGGTGCCGTCGAGGCGCTCCGCCGGGTGGCCACCGCCCTCGGCGAGGCGTGCGGAGGATTCCAGGCGGTGCTCGATCCCGAGCTGTTCGTGATCGGGGGCGGTGTCGCCCAGCTCGGCGAAGACCTGCTCGGGCCGGTGCGCATCGCGTACGAGACCTCGCTCCCCGGCTACGGCGACCGTCCGATCGCCGAATTCGCGATCGCGGAGCTCGGCAACGATGCGGGGTTCATCGGCGTGGCGGATCTCGCGACCGCCGTACTGTCCTCGGAGGACTCGACCGCGAGGAGCGCATAGGCGATGTTCTACTGGCTGATGAAGTACATCGTGATCGGGCCGCTCCTGAAGGCGATCTTCCGCCCCTGGATCGTGGGCCGCCGCAACGTGCCGGCCGAAGGGGCCGCGATACTCGCCAGCAACCACCTCTCGTTCATCGACTCCGTCTTCCTGCCGCTGATGATCGACCGTCCGATGGCCTTCCTCGCCAAGAGCGATTACTTCACCGGCAAGGGTCTCAAAGGCTGGGCGACCCGCATGTTCATGAAGGGAACCGGGCAGATTCCGATCGACCGCACCGGCGGCAAGGCGTCCGAGGCCTCGCTCAACACCGGACTGCAGGTCCTCGGTCGCGGCGACCTCCTCGGGATCTACCCCGAGGGCACCCGCAGCCCGGACGGCCGGCTCTACCGCGGCCGCACGGGCCTCGCGCGCATGGCCCTGGAAGCGCACGTCCCGGTCATCCCGGTCGTGATGGTCGACACCGACACCGTCATGCCCATCGGACACCGGATACCGCGCGTCGGGCGGGTGGGCATGGTCATCGGCGAGCCGCTGGACTTCTCGCGCTTCTCGGGGATGGAAGGCGACCGGTACATCCTGCGCTCGGTGACCGACGAGATCATGGTCGCGCTGCAGCGCCTCGGAGAGCAGACCTACGACGACGTCTACGCGTCGTCGGTCAAGGATCGGCTGCCCCCGTCGGCTCCGCGCTGACCGCCTGTCACACCGTCCGGGGCGCGCACGCGCGCCGATAGACTGGCCCGATGCTCCAGCAGCTCGACGCACTCGACCACTGGCGGACCCTGCCCATCAAGCAGCAGCCCGCCTGGTATGACGCGGATGCTGTCGCGGCTGTGTCGGCGGAGATCGCGACCCTGCCGCCGCTGGTCTTCGCGGGCGAGGTCGACAACCTCCGCGAGGCGCTCGCGCGCGCGGCATCCGGTCGCGCATTCCTGCTGCAGGGCGGTGACTGCGCCGAGACGTTCGCCGGAGCGACGGCCGAGCAGATCCGCAACCGCATCAAGACGGTGCTGCAGATGGCGGTGGTGCTGACATACGGCGCCGCGATGCCGATCGTGAAGATGGGGCGCATGGCAGGGCAGTTCGCCAAGCCGCGCTCGAGCGACACCGAGACCCGCGGCGACGTGACGCTGCCCGCCTACCGCGGCGACATCGTCAACGGATTCGACTTCACCGAGGGCTCCCGCCGCGCCGACCCGGCCCGGCTGCTCAAGGGGTACCACACCGCCGCCTCGACGATCAATCTGATCCGAGCCTTCACGCAGGGCGGCTTCGCCGACCTGCGCGAAGTGCACAGCTGGAACAAGGGCTTCGCCGAGAACCCCGCGAACCAGGCGTACGAGCGGCTGGCGCACGACATCGACCGCGCCATCAAGTTCATGGAGGCGGCGGGCGCCGACTTCGACGAGCTGCGCCGCGTCGAGTTCTACACCGGTCACGAAGGTCTGCTGATGGACTACGAGCGGCCGATGACGCGCATCGACTCGCGCACCGGAACGCCGTACAACACGTCGGCGCACTTCCTGTGGATCGGCGAGCGCACCCGCGACCTCGACGGCGCGCACGTGGACTACTTCTCCAAGATCCGCAACCCGATCGGGGTCAAGCTGGGTCCGTCGACCACGCCGGACGACGCTCTCAAGCTCATCGACAAGCTCGACCCGGAGCGGGAGCCCGGCCGCCTCACGTTCATCACTCGCATGGGGGCGGGCAGGATCCGCGACGCGCTGCCCCCGCTGCTGGAGGCGGTGCGCAACTCCGGAGCCCTGCCGCTCTGGGTCACCGACCCGATGCACGGGAACGGCATCACGACGCCGACGGGTTACAAGACGCGCCGCTTCGACGACGTCGTCGACGAGGTGCGCGGCTTCTTCGACGCCCATCGCGCGGTCGGCACGCACCCGGGCGGCATCCACGTCGAGCTCACCGGCGACGACGTCACCGAGTGCCTCGGAGGCTCGGAGATGATCGACGAGGCGACCCTCGCGACCCGCTACGAGAGCCTCTGCGACCCTCGGCTGAACCACATGCAGAGCCTGGAGCTCGCGTTCCTGGTCGCCGAAGAGCTCGACAAGCGCTAGAAGGACCCGCTGATCGTCATCGAGACGACGCTGCCCTGCGGTCGCTCGGTGCCGGCCGCCGGGTCCTGTCCGTCCACGACGGTCGCCTGATCGATCACGACGTCCCAGAAGGTGTTGTACTCGAACTCGAAGCCGGCGTCCGTGAGCGCCGCCTTGGCCTGATCGCGCGTGAGTCCGATGACGTTCGGCACCGGGAACAGCGGTGGCCCCGACGACACGATCAGGGTCACGGCGTCGCCCGGTCGCCAGCTGTTGCCGTCTTCGCGGTCGGCGATGCCGATGACCTCGCCCTCCTCGAACGACTCGCTCGTCTCGTCGATCGTGCCGCCGACGGAGAGTCCGCGATCGGCGAGGATGGCGGTCGCCGAATCCACGCTCTCGCCGGTCACGTCCGGCACCGGGCCCACTGAGACGGACAGGGTCGCCGTGTCGCCCTCCAGCGCCGTGCAGCCCTCCGAGCAGTCGAAGGGCTCGCCGCCCGCGCGCGGTGTCACCGTGACGGCCAGGACCGTCCCGGCATCGGCATCCGCGAAGAACTCCTGATCGGGTTCGGCGACCGACAGATTGATCGCCTGCAGGATGCCGCGGGCATCGGCCGCCGCCGACCCGGCCAGCGCCTGCACGGTCTGCGGCTGCGGACCCTGCGAGACGAGGACGCTGACCGTCGCATCCTTGTCGAGGCGGGAGCCCGCAGGAGGGTCGGTGCCGACGACGACTCCGGCGGGCACTTCGAGATCGTAGACGTCGGCCTGCACGGCCTGCAGCGACTGCTCGGCCAGGATCTGCTGGGCCTCCGCGAAACTGCGGTTCGCGACATCGGGCACGACGATCTGCGAACCCGGACCGGATCCGAACCACCATCCGGCGCCGGCCGCGAGCGCCGCCAGCAGCAGGACGACGGCGACGAGCCAGGCGCCCTTCGTGGCGCGGCGCTTCGTCGCCGTGCGCAGGCGCGTGGCGTTGTCGGCGTCGTCGACCGCGGTGGTCGGCGCGGTCATGGTCGACGGCAGCACCTGGGTGACATCGCCCGAGTCGCCGGCCACCTCCTCGCGGATGATGCCGGCTGAGAGCGTGCGCGCGACCTGCGGAGCGATGCCGAGCTCGCGTTCGATCTCACGCAGCCGGTCGAGCATGATCTGCGCGTCGGTGGGGCGGTCGTCCGGTGCCTTCTCGGTCGCCCACAGCACGAGCTCGTCGAGCTGCTCGGGCACTCCGGGGTTCTTCGCGCTCGGGCGGGGAACCGAGTCCGTTGCGTGCTGGAAGGCGATCTGCATGGGCTGCTCGCCCTTGTAGGGCTGCTCGCCGACGAGCATCTCGTACAGCATGATTCCGAGCGAGTAGATGTCGCTGCGGGCGTCCGCCATGCCGCGCGTCACCAGCTCGGGGGCGAGGTAGGCGATCGTGCCCAGCAGCTGGGCGCCCGTCGCGGTGTTGGCCGTCGTGGCCCGCGCGAGCCCGAAGTCGCCGATCTTGATGCGGCCGTCCTCGGCCAGCAGCACGTTCTCCGGCTTCACGTCGCGATGGACGATGCCGGCGCGGTGGGCCGCCGCCAGACCGGAGAGGATCGCATCCATGATCGTGACGGTCTGCGGCACGGTGAGCCGGCGCTGCTCGCGCAGCAGTTCGCGAAGCGTGATCCCGGGCAGGTACTCCATGACCAGGTACGCCATGTCGCCGTCCTGGCCCTGGTCGAACACGTTGACCACGTGCGGGTCGGCGAGCCGTGCCGCGGCGCGGGCCTCCTGGATGAACCGGCTCTGGAAGACGGTGTCATCGCTGAGGTGGCCGTGCATGACCTTCAGGGCGATCCGGCGCTCGAGGCGGAGGTCCGTCGCGACGTACACGGTCGCCATGCCGCCGCGCGCGATGCGCGCGCGCACCCGATATCGGCCGTCGACCAGACGTCCGATCAGCGGGTCGGCCTGCTGACTCGTGCTCACGATCCGAGTCTACGGACGGGTGCCTGCGAGCCCGCGGAGCGGCTCACCCCAGCCTCGGCCGGGGGAGGAGGAGGGGATGGTGCCCTTCGGAGGTCACCCGTGGGCGGCGAGCCACGCGAGCGCGGGCTGCTCCCACTGCGCGTAGAGCTCCGGATGTGCGGAGATCTGCACAGCCTGCGCGGCATCGGCGAAGGGCATGCCCTGCCATCCCGCGATGTCCAGAAGCCCGGCGGTCAGGTTCCCGTTCGGATCGGACGGACCGCCGTAGAACGCGCGCGCCGACCGGTCGGGGTCGCTGACCTGCTCCGGAGTTCCCCAGCCGGCGCTCGGGCGCTGCTGGAACAGACCGAGCGAATCCCGGTCGCCCCAGTCGAGATTGAGCAGCCACGACTCCTGCATGGCGGTGCCCAGCGCGATGGCGACTCCGCGATCGGACACGCCCAGCTCTCTGCCGACGCGGATGATGACCTGCGCGTTCGCGATCTGCTCGCCGTTCAGTTCCGTCGACGCCGCGACCATCGGCGCGGTGCTCGCGACGAGCTGGACGGTTGCCGCCGCAGGGATCGCGATCGTCTGCCCGGGATAGATGATCGAGGAGCCGTCGAGCCCGTTCGCGTCCAGCACCGCCTGAGCGGGAATGCCGTGGCTCTGCGCGATCGCGACGATCGTGTCGCCCGCGGCGACGGTGTGGGTCCCGGCGGCAGGTGGCGGGGCGGCGGGTGGCGGAATCTGAGCCTCCGAGACGACCGGCGACTCGGCAGCGGCGGATGCGGGCCCCGGGATGGCGATGGTCTGCCCGGGGTAGATGATCGACGACCATCCGAGCCCGTTCGCAGCGAACAGGGCGTCGACGGACACGCCGTGCTTCTGGGCGATCGCGCTGATCGTGTCGCCACCCTGCACGACGTATCCGCCTGCGACCGGGGTCTGCAGAGCGGGCGGAGCGCTCGGCGCCTCGGCGGGCGGGGCGCTCGGCGCCTCGGCGGGCGCGGCGGCGAGGAGGAGAACCTGGCCGGGCTGGATGATCGACGACCATGACAGTCCGTTGATCGCCAGGATGTCGGAGGTGCGCAGTCCGTGCCGGGCGGCGATCGCCGAGACGGTGTCGCCGGGCTGGACGGTGTAGGAGGCCGGAGCGGCCTCGACCGAGGCCTGCGCGACGGCGGCCGTCAGCACAGAGCGGTCGAGTGCCCTGAGGAAAGGCCCCGATCCTGCATCGCCCGAGTGGGTGGGTTCGAGGGCCTGCGCGGGCGCGGCGCCCATCAGCAGCGCGAGCGATCCGGCGAGCGCCGCGGGAACCGCCGCATGGGTGGAGCGCCGGCCGTACCGGTCGAGTGGACGGGCGTCAGGTCTCACGGGCTTCCCCCCTCGGTGGACTCAGCACACCGTGTCACGGAAGTAAATTCGTGTCAACCTGTGTGATTTCTGTGACTGATGTTGCTGAAGTGACGAAAGTGATTCGATTCGATCGTCACAGACGGGTTGCCGCCGGGTGCGGACGGGATGAGATAGTGGGCTCGTGACTGCTGATGCCGCACCACTGATCGAAACCGATTGGCTCACCCTCGCCGAACTGACCGAAGTCCTGGGCGAACCGCGTGGACGCGTCCGTCGACTGCTCGACGAGCTGCATCTGGTGGGATCGCGCCGCGATGGAGTGTTCAAGGTGCCGGCGGTGTTCATCGTCGACGGCGCACCGCTCGGATCGCTGCGCGGCACGCTCTTCGTCCTGCACGACGCGGGATTCACCGACGACGAGGCCATCGACTGGCTTCTCAGCGCCGAGGAATCGATCGGCATCTCGCCTGTGGAGGCGCTGCGCGCCGGCCGCAAGAGCGAAGTGCGTCGGGTCGCGCAGTCGATGGGCTGACGCCGGTCGAACGACGGGCGCAGGTCGGCCGCCTGCGCCTCAGGTCGTCCGCACGGTCGCGGCGCGCGCCAGGTCGCGCAGCTCTCCGACAGCGGCGTTGCCCAGCCGGGCACCCGACAGAGCGCGCTCGCCCTCGCGGGAATAGTCCGAGATCAGGCGCTCGACCCGCTCCAGGGCACCGGTCTCGATGATCGTGCGCTGCAGGGACGCGATCTGATCGGCATCCAGATGCGGGTCGCCGATCAGCTCGTCGACGATCCGCCGCGCCGGGGGAGCGAGACCCTCGCGCGCATACGCGACGAGGACGGTGCGCTTGCCCTCGCGCAGGTCGTCACCGGAGGGCTTGCCGGTCGCCGCCTCGTCGCCGAACACGCCGAGCACGTCGTCGCGCAGCTGGAACGCCATTCCGACGGGGTGGCCGAAAGCCGCCAGCGCCGCCTGCTGAGCGGCATCCGCTCCCGCCAAGGCGGCGCCGATCGCAAGGGGCTGCTGGATGCTGTACCGCGCCGACTTGAGGGAGGCCACGCGCAGCGCACGCTCGGCGTGCATCTCGTCGGGCTCGCTGATGTACGCGGACTCCTCGGCGATGTCGAGGAACTGGCCGATCGTCACTTCGCGACGCATGATGCCGTACTCCGTGCGCGCTGCGGCGGCGCGGTCGACGGATGCCGTGACCAGACCCTCCTCGAGGAGGTCGTCGCTCCAGGCGACGAGCAGATCTCCCAGCAGCACGGCGCCCGACCGGCCGAAGGCCTCGGGGTCGCCCGCCCATGCCTGCGCCCGATGCGAGGCTTCGAGCGCCCGATGGGCCGCGGGACGGCCGCGGCGCGTATCGGAGTTGTCGATCACGTCGTCGTGCACGAGCGCCGCCGCGTGGAAGACCTCGAGCGCGGCGGCTGCCGTGAGGAGGTCGTCAGGCGGTGCGGCCGCCGGCCGCGCCACTTCCTCCACCGCCCTCCACCCCGCGATGCAGAACCGTCCGCGCAGGCGCTTGCCGCCTTCCAGAGCGCTCGCTCCCGCCTTCACGAGCAGACGCGCTTCGGGCCCGAGATCGGCCGTTGCGGCACTCTGCGCCGTGAGGAATATGTTCAGACGCTGGGAAACAGCTTCGACGGCATCCGGGGAGGGTGACACGGGCCTAGCCTAGTGATCGAGGGCGCGCGTAGAATCGACGGGTCCGAGCAAGCAGAGGGGGATGCATGCCACTCTCCGAACAGGAGCAGCGTCTGCTCGACGAGATGGAACGCCATCTCATGCGCAATGACGCCGATGTGGTCAGCGCGCCCACCGACGGTCGCACGCTGAGCTATCGCAACATCGTCTACGGCACGGTCCTCGTGCTGATCGGACTCGGCGCGCTCATCGTGGGAGTCTCGACGCAGCTCATCGTCGTCGGCGTGATCGGCTTCGTCGTGATGCTGGGCGGTGTCATCCTCGCAGTGACTCCGACCCGCGGCATCCCGCGCGCGTCGTCCGCCGAGGCCGCCGCACCGCGCGCACAGAAGCAGCGATCGAACTCCTCCTTCATGGACCGCATGAACGATCGTTGGGACCGGCGCCAAGAAGGGCAATGACCCCCCGCCAGCGCTGACTGCACGACCAGAGCACCGACCTTCGGGTCGGTGCTTTTCTTTTGCCCCGATCCGCGCCGAAGCAGCGCGCACGGCGGCGAAGGGGAGCATTTCGCCCACAGATGGGTGACAATGTGGAGGAAAGTGGAGTAAAGTGGCGGATACCTCACGGGGGCCGGACGAAGGGGGTGACGGGCCGATGCTTCTGGGCACGCACACTCCCAAACTGGACGATAAGGGCCGGGTCATCCTGCCGTCCAAGTTCCGCGACGACCTGGGTGGCGGCATCGTGATCACCCGAGGTCAGGAGCGGTGCCTCTACGTCTTCAGCTCCGGCGAGTTCGAGCGCATCCACGAGCGCATCCGCGAGACGCCGCTCTCCAACAAGCAGGCCCGCGACTTCCTGCGCATGTTCCTCTCGGGCGCGAGCGCCGAGAAGCCCGACAGCCAGAACCGCATCACGATCCCGCCGTCGCTGCGCGCGTACGCCGGGCTCGAGAAGGAGCTCGTCGTGACGGGTGTCGGCGCACACGCCGAGATCTGGAACGCCGACGCGTGGAACGCCTACGCCGAAGGAAACGAAGACAGCTACGCCGAACTCGAGCAGGAGGTGATCCCGGGCCTGTTCTGAGCCCCCGACCCTGACTCCCAGCCGCTCACGCCCTGACGCACTTCCCCGGCGCCAGGTCAGAGCGGATGGGGATCAGGATCTGGGGAGCAGGGTCCCGAACACGATGAGCCTGCGCGACATCCACACTCCGGTGCTGCTCGACCGCTGCATCGAGCTGCTCGCACCCGCACTCCAGCGCGACGGTGCGGTGCTCGTGGACGCCACTCTCGGCATGGGCGGCCACGCTGAGGCGTTCCTCGAGCGGTTCCCCGGCATCCACCTGATCGGGCTCGATCGCGACCAGGACGCGCTGCGGATCGCGGGGGAGCGACTGGCCCCGTTCGAGGACCGCATCACGCTCGTGCACACCGTCTACGACGGGGTCGCCGCCGCCGTGGAGACGTCCGGATTCGAGGCGGCGGACGGCATCCTGTTCGATCTCGGCGTCTCGTCGCTCCAGCTCGACGTCGCCGAACGCGGATTCGCGTACTCGCAGGATGCGCCCCTCGACATGCGCATGGACCAGACCACCGGGCCGATGGCCTCGTACGTCCTGGCCACCTACAGCGAGGGCGAGCTGAGGCGCATCTTCGAGCGCTACGGCGAGGAGAAGCTGTCGGGCCGCTACGCCCGCGCGATCATCAGAGCGCGCGAGACAGCGCCCATCGAGAGGTCGGGCCAGCTCGTCGAGATCCTGGTGGCCGCCACCCCCTATGCCGCGCAGCGGACGGGCCACCCCGCCAAGCGGGTCTTCCAGGCGCTGCGCATCGAGGTGAACAGCGAGCTCTCCGTCCTCGAGCGGGCGATCCCCGACGCCCTCGGCATCCTGCCGGTGGGCGGTCGCATCGTCGTCCTGGCATATCAGTCGCTCGAGGACCGGATCGTCAAGCGCGCGCTCGCCGAGGCCGCGGCATCCACCACCCCCGCAGGGCTTCCGGTCGAGCTGCCCGAGCACGCTGCGCAGTTCCGACTGCTCGTCAAGGGCGCCGAACTCGCCTCCGACGAGGAGCGCGCCCGCAACCCGCGGGCGACGCCGGTGCGCCTGCGCGCCGCCGAGCGCGTGAGGGATGCCGCATGAGCGCCGTGCCGCAGACCGCCGCGGTCGCCGCTCCGCTGCGCACCACGACGACCGGCCGGCGGCTGCGGGTGGTCGAGGAGCCGTCGCGCAGGCGCCGGCCGAAGCTGATCTACGGCGTCGTCGCGCTCGCGGGCGCGCTCACGATCGGCGCGGCCCAGATGGCGCTGTCGATCCTCACGACCCAGAGCTCGTACGAGCTGTCGACCCTGACCCAGGACGCGCGTCAGCTCACCTGGCAGAAGCAGATCCTCTACGACGACGTGGCCGGCCTGAGCTCGCCCCAGTACCTCGCCGCCAACGCCTCGGCGCTCGGCATGGTGATCGCCGAGTCGCCGAGCTACCTGCGCCTGAGCGACGGCGCGCTGCTCGGCGCGGGCCAGGCCGCGCTGGGCGCATCGTCCGTGGATGCGATCGGGCGCGCGGCCGTGCCGAACGCGCTGATCACCGAGACGCCGCTCGTCACCGCGCCGAAGGCCACGATCGAGGGGGCGCCGGTCGAGACCGACGTGGCGGTCGCGGATGGGGGAGTCGCGAACACACCGCCGCCCATCGCCGACGGACTGCCCACCCCGAGCACACACTGATCACATGACCACGAGAAGCACGCGAAGCCCTCGCCGTCGCACCGTCGTCGCTCTGGCCGTGGTCCTGGCGGTGCTCGCCGGCTTCATCGTCCGACTCGTGGACATCCAGGTCGTGAACGCCGACGACCACATCGCCGATTCGATGGAGGTGGCCCTCGGCGCCTCGCGCACGCTCTACGGAACGCGGGGCGAGATCGTCGACGAGTCCGGGCAGACCCTCGCGGGCAGCATCCTGCTCTACGACGGCGTGCTCGACCCCAAGAACGTCGGTCCCCTCACCCGCGAGGACGAGAACGGCGAGCGGATCGTGGTGCCGTGGAAGGACATCGCGGCCGAGATCGGCGTGATCACGGGGCAGACCTCCGAAGACGTGCAGAAGATCGTCGCGGACGCGCTCGCCGAAGACCCCGACTCGCAGTTCGCGTACCTCAAGCGCGGTCTCACGACCGAGCAGTACCGCGCGCTCGTCGACATCGGCGCGCCGTTCCTCACGTTCGACCAGCATCCCGCGCGCACCTACCCGGACGGTGCCGTGGCGGGCAACCTGGTCGGCTTCATGGGCACGGACGGCGACCCGCTGGCCGGCATCGAGAAGAGCCAGAACGACTGCCTGCTCGCCACGAACGGAGCGGTGTCGTTCCAGAAGGGCAAGGACGGGGTCGTGATCCCGGGCACAGAGGTGCAGCAGCCCGCTGTGGACGGCGGAACGCTGCAGCTCACGATCAACCGCGACCTGCAGTGGTACCTGCAGCAGCTGATCGGCGAGCAGGTGCAGGACATGGCGGCCCAGAGCGGCTCGATCATGGTCGTCGAGGCCGAAACCGGCAAGATCCGCGCCGCCGCCGAGTATCCGACCGTCGATCCGAACAACGTCGATGCGTCCGAGGACGCCGACCGCGGGAGCCGCCTCTTCCGCGATTGGTTCGAGCCCGGATCGACGTTCAAGGCCTTGACGGCCGCGACGGTGATCGACGCCGGCGGGCAGTCGCCGATGTCGACGGTGACGGTCTCGGGCGACGAGACCTTCGCGAACGGCGCGCGCGTGACGGACTCCTTCTCGCACCCCGCCTACCTCTACACGCTGGCCGGCGTGCTGATCGACTCGTCGAATGCCGGCATCTCGCGCTTCAGCGAGACGGTGGGCGCGGAGACCCGAGTGGATTACCTCACCAGGTTCGGAATCGGCCAGGGCAGCGCGATCGGATTCGAAGGCGAGCAGGTGGGCCTTCTCTACCCCGCGAGCGAGTGGGACAACCAGACCCTCTACAACACCGCATACGGTCAGGGTCTGACCACCACGGTGCCCGAACTCGTCGGCGCCTACGACGCGATCGCGAACGACGGCGTCAGGATGCCGCTGTCGATCGTGGAGTCGTGCACGAAGGCGGACGGCACCGTCGTCACGCCGACCCTGCCCGAACCCACCCGCGTGCTCAACGAGAGCACGTCGGCGCAGGTGCGCGAGATGCTCGAGAACGTCTTCCTGCAGGCCAACTATGCCGAGGCGGTCGAGATACCGGGCTACCGCGTGGCCGGCAAGACCGGAACGGGCGAGAAGTCCGACGGCAACGGCGGCTACAAGCGAGGCGTGTACTACACGACGCTCATCGGATTCGCCCCCGCCGACGACCCGAAGTACATCGTCGTCGTCACGCTCGACGAGCCGACCACGGTAACATCGTCAGCGGCCAACGCACCGGCGTTCCAGAAGGCCATGACCCAGGTTCTGAAGACCTACCGCGTCATGCCCGCGACGACGGCGCCGACGCTGCTTCCGAAATTCGGCTGAGCAGCGCCCGATCCCGGCCGGAGAACCGATGATCGCGCTCACCCTGGCTCAGCTCACCCACGTCCTCGACGGACAGCTCCACCTCGCACCCGGCGACGACGCGGCGACGATCGTCTCCGGCGCCGTCGACACCGACTCCCGGCTCATCCGGCCGGGCGGCATCTTCGTCGCCAAGCCCGGCGAGGTCACCGACGGACACCTGTTCGTCGACGCCGCGGTCGAGAACGGCGCGACCGTGGCGATCGTGGAGCGCGTGGTCGCTGCGTCACTCACCCAGGTCGTGGTGGCCGACGCGGTCGCCGCCCTCGCAGACCTCGCGCGGTACGTCGTCGGAACCGTGCGGGATGCCGGCGACCTCCGCATCGTGGGTATCACCGGCTCGAACGGCAAGACGACGACGAAGAACATGCTCGCGCGCATCCTCGAGGAGGAGGGTGAGACGGTGTCGCCGCGCGGATCGTTCAACAACGAGGTCGGCGCGCCGCTGACGATGATGCGGGTCACCGAGGGCACACGGTTCCTGGTGAGCGAGTTCGGTGCGAGCGCGCCCGGCGAGATCGCGCGGCTGGCGGGACTCGTCGAGCCAGACATGGGCGTCGTGCTCATGGTCGGCATGGCCCACGCCGGTGGATTCGGCGGGATCGATGCGACGTTCGAGGCCAAGTCGGAGCTGGTTCGGGCGATCCGTCCCGGCGGTTCGACCGTCCTGAACGCCGACGATCCGCGCGTGGCCGCCATGGCTCCGATCGCCGACGAACGCGGCGTGGCGGTGCGCTGGTTCGGGCGCGGCGGCGCCGCGGATGTCCGCGCGGACGACGTCGAGGTCCGTGCCGACGGCACCCGCTGCACGGTGACGGCCGACGGGGTCTCGGCATCCCTGCACCTGCGCGTGCTGGGCGAGCATCACGTCATGAACGCACTCGCGTCGATCGCGGCCGCGACGGCGCTCGGAGTGCCGCTCGAGGCGTGCATCGCTCGCCTGGAGACCGTGGAGCTCGCGGAGCGCTGGCGCATGCAGCCGCTCGGCTCGGACCGCGTGCGGATCATCAACGACGCGTACAACGCGAGCCCCGACTCGATGTCGGCGGCCCTGCGCACCCTCGCCCAGATCACGGGTCCGGGCGAGCGCACCGTCGCGGTCCTCGGCGCGATGAGCGAGCTGGGGGAGTACTCCGACGAGGAGCACGACCGCGTGGGCCTGCTGGCCGTGCGGCTCGGCATCCAGCGCATCGTCGTCGTCGGGGCCGAGGCACGGCGGATGTATCTCGAGGCGATCGCGCAGGGATCGTGGGACGCCGAGGCGATCTTCTTCGCGACCGCCGACGAGGCGTACGACTATCTGATGGGCGAGCTCCGCGACGGAGATCGCGTGCTCGTGAAGTCCTCCAATGCGGCGGGTCTGCGGTTCCTCGGCGATCGTCTGGGAGAATCCTTCTCGTGAGATCACTTCTGACGGCGGCGGCGATCTCACTGGCATTCACCCTGTTCCTGACGCCGGTCTTCCTGCGGCTGTTCCGCGCATGGGGCTGGGGTCAGGTGATCCGCACGCCCGACGACCCGTACAACCCCAGTCATGGCGAGAAGCGCGGCACGCCCACGATGGGCGGCACGATCTTCATCGTCGGCACGATCATCGGGTACCTCGTGGGGTCGTACACCGGCAACAATCCGCCGACGATCTCGGGCTGGCTCGTGGTCTGGATGATGGTGGGCTTCGGCGCCGTCGGCTTCATCGACGACTTCATGAAGGTGCGGCGCCAGCGCAGCCTGGGCCTCAGCGGGTGGCGCAAGGTCGTCGGGCAGATCCTGGTCGCGGTGCCGTTCGGGATCGTCGCGCTGAACTTCCCGAACGCCTGGAACCAGACACCCGCCTCCGCATACGTCTCGGTCTTCCGCGACGTGCCGGTGCTCTCATTCATGGCGCTCGGGCCGGTGATCGGGTGGCTGCTGTACCTGGCGTGGGTCTCGTTCATCGGGGTGGCGGCATCCAACTCCGTCAACGTCACCGACGGGCTGGACGGCCTCGCCGCCGGCGCGGGCATCTTCGTCGTGGGTGCCTACAGCCTCATCGCGTTCTGGCAGTTCAACCAGGCCTGCGCCGGCGGTGGCGACCTCGTCCCGGCCCTGCAGCCCGCGTGCTACGACGTGCGGGATCCCTTCGACCTCGCGATCGTCTCGGCCGCCTTCATCGGAGCCCTGGTCGGGTTCCTCTGGTGGAACGCGCCGAAGGCGCAGGTGTTCATGGGCGACGTGGGTTCGATGTCGATCGGCGGGGTGCTCGCCGCGATGGCGATCCTCACGCGCACCGAGCTGCTGCTCGTGCTCGTCGCCGGCGTCTACGTCATCGCCTCGGGCTCGGTCATCCTCCAGCGGCTCTACTTCAAGCTCACCCGCGGCAAACGGCTGTTCCTGATGAGCCCGCTGCATCATCATCTCGAGATGCGCGGGTGGTCCGAGATCACCATCGTGGTGCGCATGTGGATCATCTCGGGCCTGCTGGCCGTCTCGGGCATCGGGTTCTTCTACGTCGAATGGCTCGCGCGCGCATGAGCTCATCGCGGCTGGATGCTCTGACGAGCTGGCACGCCGACTGGAAGGGACTGCGCGTCGCGGTGCTCGGACTGTCGGTCACCGGTTTCTCGGTCGCCGACACGCTGGCGGAACTCGGCGCGGACGTCGTCGTGTTCACCGAGTCGGCCGACCCCGAGTACGCGCGGCTGCTGCCGGTGATCGGGGTGCGCTCATCCGTCGGTCCGCTCGCCGCGGTGCCGGAAGACCTGGCGGCGTTCGCTCCCGAGGTGGTGATCGCCTCGCCGGGCTTCGCCCCGCAGCATCCGGTCATCTCGTGGGCGCGGGATGCCGGTGTCGCAGTCTGGGGCGACATCGAGCTCGCCTGGCGCGTGCGTGACAAGGTCGTGCGACCCGACGGCACGCCGGCGGACTGGCTGCTGATCACGGGGACCAACGGCAAGACGACGACGACCCGGATGGCCGCGACGATGCTCATCGAGGGCGGCCTGCGCGCCGCTCCGGTCGGCAACATCGGCACGCCGGTGCTCGACGCCGTGCGGGACCCGACCGGCTTCGACGCCCTGGTGGTCGAGCTCTCCAGCCACCAGCTCTGGTACCTCGGTCTGCAGTCCGGCCCCGATCCGGTGTCGCCGCACGCGAGCGTGTGCCTCAATCTCGCCGACGACCACCTCGAGTGGCACGGGTCGTTCGCGGCCTACCGCGAGGCGAAGGCGCACGTCTACGATCACACCCGCGTCGCGTGCGTCTACAACAAGGCGGATGCCGCCACCCGCGAGATGGTCGAGGACGCCGAGGTGATCGACGGCGCCCGCGCGATCGGCTTCGACCTGGGCGTTCCCGGGCCGAGCGACCTGGGCGTGGTCGACGGCATCCTGGTGGACCGCGCCTTCCTCGACGATCGCCGCACGAGCGCCCTCGAGCTGACCACGGTCGCCGAGCTCGCCGGGCAGGGGCTCGCCGCCCCGCACATGGTGGCGAACATCCTGGCCGCGAGTGCGCTGGCACGGTCGCTCGAGATCACGCCGACGGCGATCCGCGACGCTCTGCGCGGCTTCCGCCTCGATCCGCACCGCATCGAGGTGATCGAGGTGGCGGGCGGCGTCACGTGGATCGACGATTCGAAGGCGACCAACCCGCACGCGGCGGCCTCTTCGCTCGCCGCCTATCCCGGGGCGGTCTGGGTCGTCGGGGGCCTCCTCAAGGGTGTGGACATCTCCGACCTGGTCGCGACGCGCGGCGGCACGGCGAAGGCAGCGATCGTCATCGGCCTCGACCGCGACGCCGTCGTCACGGCGTTCTCGCGACACGCGCCCGCAGTCCCGGTGTTCGAGGTGGACGCCGATGAGACTGAAGAGGTCATGGCACGGGTCGTCGAGCTGGCTGCCGGGGTCGCACGTGATGGGGACGTCGTACTGCTCGCCCCCGCCGCGGCATCCTTCGATCAGTTCGCGTCCTATGCCGACCGCGGTTCGCGCTTCGCCGCCGCGGTGCGCGAGCGGATCGGGAGGGGGACGGGTGACGACGACGCAGAACCCGACCCGGACCCGCCCGTCGACGATCGACCCTGACCCGCACTCCCGGCGCGGACTGGCCGCGCGGGTGTCGCTCGGCCGCGTGTTCGCCCCGGTGCCGAGCGAGTTCCTGCTCATCGCCTCCACGGCCCTCCTGCTGACCGGCTTCGGCCTGGTCATGGTGCTGTCGGCGACTTCGGCCACCGCCACGGCCGCCGGCGAGCCGCCCTATGAAGCGGTCATGAAGCAGGGCGTGTTCGCCGTGCTCGGCATCCCGCTGATGTTCATCGCGAGCCGCCTGCCGATCGGCTTCTGGAAGCGTGCCGCATGGCCCGCGCTGATCGGCGCGGTGGTGTTCCAGCTGCTCGTGTTCGTGCCCGGACTGGGCGTCGAGGCGAACGGAAACCGCAACTGGATCATGATCGCGGGCTTCCAGTTCCAGCCCGCGGAGTTCCTCAAACTGGGCCTCGCGCTCTGGATGGGCTACGTCCTGTTCCGCAAGCAGACGCTGCTGGGGCTGTGGCGCCACGTCTTCATCCCCGTCGTCCCGGTCGGCGCGCTCGTGATCGCGACGGTGCTCGCCGGACAGGACCTCGGCACCGCGATGATCCTCGTGCTCATCGTGCTCGGTGCCCTGTTCTTCTCCGGGGTGAAGCTGCGCATCTTCATCCTTCCGCTGCTCGCATCGATCGGCATCGTCGCGGCCCTCGCGATCACGAGTCCCGACCGGATGCGGCGCATCATGAGCTTCCTGGACCCGAACTGCCTCGCGGACTACTTCAACAGCTGCTATCAGCCGCTGCACGGCATCTGGGGTCTCGCCGGCGGCGGAGTCTTCGGCCTCGGACTGGGCAACTCGAAGGAGAAGTACGACTGGCTGCCCGCCGCCGCCAACGACTACATCTTCGCGATCGTCGGCGAGGAGCTCGGGCTCATCGGGTGCGCCGTCGTGCTGGCGCTGTTCGCGCTGTTCGCCGTCGGAGCATTCCACGTCATCCGCAAGACCGACGACCCGTTCGTGCGCATCGTCTCGGGCGCCATCACGGTGTGGATCGTCGGTCAGGCGCTCATCAACATCGGGGTCGTGCTGCGCGTGTTCCCCGTGCTCGGCGTTCCCCTGCCGTTCATGTCGCAGGGCGGCACGTCACTGCTGTCGGTGCTGATCGCGTCGGGGGTGCTGCTGGCCTTCGCCCGCACGCTGCCCGAGGCAGAGGCCAGACGCCGCGCCGCGATCCAGCGTGCGGCGGCCCGCCGGAAGCGCGCCACGGTCGCCTCGCGCTGAGCCGTCGGGAGGGTCTCCCCGAGCCCGGACGGCTGCGTCGCGCGGGTTAGGGTCGGAAGGTGACGACGTACCTTCTGGCCGGTGGCGGCACCGCCGGGCACGTCAATCCGCTGCTCGCGGTCGCCGACGCGCTGCGGACGCGCGAGCCCGACGCGCAGATCCTCGTGCTCGGCACCCGCGAGGGACTGGAGGCCCGGCTGGTGCCCGAGCGCGGCTACGAGCTGCTGTTCGTCGACAAGGTGCCGTTCCCGCGTCGCCCGAACCGGGCCGCCGCCGCCTTCCCCGCGCGGTTCCGGCGCGCGATAGCCCAGGTGCGGGGCCACCTCGACGATCGCGGTGTCGACGTCGTGGTCGGCTTCGGCGGATACGCGTCCGCTCCCGCGTACGTCGCCGCGCGCGGCGCACGCGTGCCGGTCGTCGTCCACGAGGCCAACGCCAGGCCGGGACTGGCCAACGTGCTGGGCGCTCGCCGCGCCGCCGGTGTCGGAGTGGCCTTCGCGGGCACGCCGATCAGGGGCGCACGCGTCGTCGGGATGCCACTGCGCCGCGAGATCGTCGACCTCGACCGTGCCGCGCTCCGCGCCGAGGCGGCGGCGCACTTCGGTCTCGATGCATCGCGCCCCACTCTGCTGGTCTTCGGCGGCTCCCTCGGAGCCCAGCGCCTCAACGAGGCCTTCAGCGGGTCGTGGCAGGACGTCCTCGATGCCGGCTGGCAGCTCGTCCACGTGACGGGGGAGCGCGCGCAGCTTCCGGACCCCGGGGCTCCCGGCTGCGCCCTGCGACCGTACGTCGACCGGATGGACCTCGCGTTCGCCCTGTCCGACCTCATCGTCTCGCGCGCCGGGGCCGCCACGGTGAGCGAGATAAGCGCCCTCGGCATCCCGGCCGTGTACGTCCCGTACGCGGTCGGCAACGGCGAGCAGGCGCTCAACGCGGCCTCGGCGGTGAGCGCCGGTGCGGCGATCCTGATCCCGGATGCCGAGTTCACCGCCGACCGCGTCCGGTCGGAGATCGTGCCTCTCCTGGCCGACGAGACCCGGCGCGCGGCGATGACGGCTGCCGCGGCATCCGTCGGCACCCGCAACGGGACCGAGAACGTCGTCGCGATGATCGACGAGGCGCTGCGCGCCTGATCAGGGACGGTGAAGACCGGCGGGGTCACCTCGGCCGCGCACGGCTCGTCGACGGGCGCCTGTCGGCGCTCCGGGCCGCGCCGGACCCAGCGCGCCGGGGCGCCCTCCCAGGCCGCCCAACTTAGGATTGACGGGTCATGATCAGACCCGACCTCAGCCTGCCCATTCCCGAGCGCATCGAAGCCGCGCACTTCATCGGGATCGGCGGCTCCGGCATGTCGGGCCTGGCTCGCATGTTCCTCGAGCGCGGCATCCGCGTGTCGGGGTCGGACCGCGCGGACAGTCCGGCACTGCGGGAACTCGCCGCGCTCGGCGCCACCGTCTTCGTGGGGCACGACCCGGCGAATCTCGGCGATGCGGACACGGTGATCCACACGGGTGCGATCTGGCCGGAGAACCCCGAGTTCGTCCTCGCCAAGCAGCGCGGGATGCCGGTCATCCACCGCTCCCAGGCCCTCTACTGGCTGATCGGCGGGCGACGTCTCGTCTCGGTGGCCGGTGCGCACGGCAAGACGACGTCGACCGGGATGATCGTGACCGCGCTGCGGGAGCTCGGCGAGGATCCGACGTTCGTCAACGGGGGTGTGATCGCCCAGCTCGGCGCGTCGAGCGCCACCGGCTCGGACGACCTGTTCGTGATCGAAGCGGACGAGTCCGACGGCACGTTCCTGCTCTACGACACGTCGATCGCGCTCATCACGAACGTCGACCCCGACCACCTCGACCACTACGGCTCCGACGAAGCGTTCGTCGACGCGTTCGCGACGTTCGCCGATCGGGCGCGAGAAGCGGTCGTGATCTCGGCCGACGACCTGGGCGCGCACGGGGTTCGGGAGCGGCTCACGCACGCGAACGTGGTCACCTTCGGTGAGTCGGATGCCGCGGACCTCCGGGTGACGGGCATCCGCACCGAGGGTCCCGTCTCGTTCACGATCGCCCACGACGGCGTGTCGGTGGACGCGCGCCTGGGGGTGCCCGGTGCGCACAACGCGATCAACGCCGCCGGCGCCGTCGCCGTGCTGCTGACCCTCGGTCACGCTCTGGAGGCCGCCGTGCGCGCCGTGGAGGGATTCGAGGGAACCGTCCGCCGCTTCGAGCTGCACGGGATCGAGCGCGGCGTCAGCGTGTTCGACGACTACGCGCACCATCCCACGGAGGTGGCGGCGGCTCTCGTCGCGGCGCGCTCGGTGATCGGCGACGGGCGGATCATCGCGATCCAGCAGCCGCACACGTATTCGCGCACGCAGCAGATGTATCGCGAGTTCGCGGAGGTGCTCGAGCAGCACGCCGACCACACCGTGATGCTCGACGTCTACGGCGCGCGGGAGGATCCCGTGCCGGGCGTCACCGGGGAGCTCGTGTCGAGCGCCTTCGAGGATCCGCACCACGTCCACTACGTCCCCGACTGGCAGCAGGCGGCCGACTACACCGCCACGGTCGCCCGTCAGGGGGATTTCGTCATCACGCTCGGCTGCGGCAACGTGTACCAGATCATCCCGCAGGTGCTCGAGGCGCTGTCATCCACGGCGGATGCGGGAGCCCCGCGCGACGAGAACGCTGCGGAGTAGCAGCCGATGCGCCGGCCGACGCCGCTTCCGCCGCCCGCGGATCCCTCGACGGATCGCGTCGACCGCGGCGCCGGTCCGGACGAGCCGGCCGACGTGAGTGAACGCGTCGCACCGGCAGGGCAGGCGCAGGCCGCCTCATCTCCGGAGGATGCGGTCGCCTCGATCATCCCCCTGACGTCGCCGACACCGATGCAGCGGCCCCGCGAGCTTCCCTCCACCGGAACCGCCGGTGTCGACCCCGCTGACGTCGAGGCTGCGGGCGACGAACCGGTCCGGCTGCGGGAGGTCTGGGCAGCGGCGCGCGCACGCCGGAAGGCGCTTCGCGCGGAAGTCCGCCGCTTCACAGGCCGCCAGCGGCGCAGGCGGCTGATGTGGCTCGGGGGAGCGGCATCCGTCGTCCTCCTGGTGCTCGTGACACTCGGGGCGGCCTACAGCCCGCTGTTCGCGGTGGAGCAGATCCGCATCGTGGGATCGGAGACGCTCGACACCCTCGCGCTCGAGGCGGCGCTGTCCGATCAGATGGGCACGCCGCTTCCGCTCGTGGACGAGAGCGCGGTCAAGGCCGTGCTCGTGACCTTCCCGATCGTCGAGTCGTACACGCTCGAGGCGCGACCGCCCCACGAACTGGTCGTGCGCATCGTCGAGCGGACTCCGATCGGGCTCATCCAGACGCGCGCCGGGTACACGCTCGTGGATGCCGCCGGCGTCGCGCTGTCCACGACCGAGACGCCGGCGCCGGGGCGTCCCGTCGTGACCGTCGCGGGGGGTACCGGCTCCGCGGCGTTCGAGTCGGTGGGGCTCGTGATGCGCTCGCTTCCGGACGCGATCCGCGATCAGGTGACGGCCGTCGCCGCTTCCACTCCCGACGACGTCACGCTCACGCTCGGCGGAACGAACGCGCAGGTGGTGTGGGGCAGCGCCGAGGACTCCGCGATGAAGGCGCTCGTCCTCGAGCAGGCGATGATCGCGCGACCGCCGGCATCCGTCTTCGTGTACGACGTGTCGTCGCCGAGCGCGATCGTGGTCCGCTGAGGTCATTCCGCGCGAGTTCGGCAAGGGATGTGACGACACGCCGTGTTGCTCCCTCGCCCGGCACGGCGGCCGCATACTTTCGTGTCCAGAGGAATTGCATACCGGGCAATTCTTTATACCTCTACTAGAGGTTGAAGGTTATCGAACACGGTGTTTCAGACCAGGGTGCAGGACAGACGGAGGCCGGCATGAGCCAGAACCAGAACTACCTCGCGGTGATCAAGGTCGTCGGCGTCGGCGGCGGCGGCGTGAACGCCGTCAACCGCATGATCGACCTCGGTCTGCGCGGTGTCGAGTTCATCGCGATCAACACCGATGCGCAGGCGCTGCTGATGAGCGATGCCGACGTCAAGCTCGACGTCGGCCGCGAGCTCACACGCGGCCTGGGCGCCGGCGCCGACCCCGAGGTGGGTCGCCGCGCCGCGGAAGACCACGCCGAGGAGATCGAAGAAGCGCTGCGCGGCGCCGACATGGTCTTCGTGACCGCCGGCGAGGGCGGCGGAACAGGCACCGGCGGCGCTCCGGTCGTCGCGAAGATCGCGAAATCGATCGGCGCCCTCACGATCGGTGTCGTCACCAAGCCCTTCTCGTTCGAGGGCCGCCGTCGGCAGAGCCAGGCCGAGACCGGTGTCGCCAAGCTGAAGGAAGAAGTCGACACCCTCATCGTCGTGCCGAACGACCGGCTGCTGGAGATCAGCGACCGCGGCATCTCGATGATCGAGGCGTTCGCCACGGCCGACCAGGTGCTCCTTGCCGGTGTTCAGGGCATCACCGACCTGATCACCACTCCCGGTCTGATCAACCTCGACTTCGCCGACGTCAAGTCGGTCATGCAGGGAGCCGGATCCGCGCTCATGGGCATCGGGTCGGCGCGCGGCGCCGACCGGGCCATCAAGGCGGCGGAGCTGGCCGTCGAGTCGCCGCTGCTGGAAGCGAGCATCGAGGGTGCGCACGGCGTGCTGCTGTCGATACAGGGCGGATCGAACCTCGGGATCTTCGAGATCAACGACGCCGCCCAGCTGGTGAAGGAGGCCGCGCACCCCGAGGCCAACATCATCTTCGGAACGGTCATCGACGACACGCTGGGCGACGAGGTGCGGGTCACCGTGATCGCCGCAGGCTTCGACAGCGGCGAGCCGACCTTGCGCCTGGACCCCGTCACGACGTCGCGTGTCGTGCCTGCACCGCTCCTGCCGGCCACTCCGGCCGAGGACGCGGCCAAGGAGCCGGTGCGCGAGGTCGAGAAGGTGTCGGTGGGTGCCGCCGTGCCCGAGTCGAGCTACGACTCCGCGTTCGGCGATGACGATCTCGACATCCCCGACTTCCTCAAGTAGCTGATCACCGGGCTTCGGAACGGCGACAGGGACAGGGTGGAGCTCGCCGAGCGACTGGCCGCGGTCGACACCGGGATCGCGGACGCCGCACGCGCGGCGGGCCGCGATCCGGGCGCGATCACGCGCATCGTGGTGACGAAATTCCACCCCGTCCCCGTCGTCGAGGAGCTCTACCGCCTCGGCGTCCGCGATGTGGGCGAGAACCGCCAGCAGGAGTTCACGCGGAAGGCGGCGGCGGTCGGACCTCTCGAGGGACTGCGCTGGCATTTCATCGGCCAGGCCCAGTCCAACAAGGCCCGGGCGATCCGCGCCGCGGCATCCGTCGTGCACTCGATCGACCGCGTGAAGATCGCGGACGCGCTCGACGCCGCAGCCGAGGACGGAGACCCGGTGCTGGACGTGCTGATCCAGGTGAACCTCACCCGCGACCCCGGTCGAGGCGGCGTCAAGCCCGAGAACCTGGAAGCACTCGCGGATCATGTGAGCGGATGCCGCACCCTGCGCCTGCGCGGCGTGATGGCCGTGGCACCGCTCGGCGAGGACCCTGCGCCGGCCTTCGCGCGACTGGCCGAGCACGCCGCCCGCGTGCGGGCGATCGCGCCGGATGCGAGCTGGATCTCCGCCGGAATGACGGCGGATTACCCCGAGGCGATCGCGGCGGGCGCGACACACCTGCGCATCGGGTCGGCAATCACGGGCCCGAGGCCCGAGCACGGTTAACCTCGAAACAGGCGAGCACTCAGAGCAGTGAGAAAGCAGGAGGATGCGATGTCGAACCCGCTCAAGAAGACCATGGTGTACCTAGGACTCGCCGACGAGGAGGAGGTCTATGAGGAGCCCGCTCCGCAGCCGACCAGCCGCACCAAGCCCACTGCCGTCGAGAAGGCCGCTCCGGTGACCCCGCTGCACCGCCCGGCGGTCGTGCGCCAGGTAGCACCCGCGGCGATCAGCGAGATCCTCACCGTGCACCCCAAGCAGTACCGCGACGCTCAGGTCATCGCCGAGAACTTCCGCGACGGCATCCCGGTCATCATCAACCTCTCGCAGATGAGCGACGCCGACGCGCGCCGCCTGATCGACTTCGCCAGCGGACTCTCGCTCGGCCTCTACGGCCGCATCGAGCGCGTCACGAGCAAGGTCTTCCTGCTCTCGCCCGAGAACGTCGCGGTGTCCGGCGACGGCGCCGTCGCCCAGGCCGACCCCGAGTCCGTCCCGTTCGGGCAGTCCTAGGTCGCAGCGCTGATACGATCGCTTCTGTGAATATCGTCGGTGCAATCGCGACGATCCTCAACAGTCTTCTCCTGCTGTATGTGCTCGTCCTGCTCGGACGGCTCGTCCTGGACTGGATCCCGTTCTTCAACCGGGAGTGGCGTCCCAAGGGCGCCGGACTCGTGGCCGCCGAGATCGTCTACACGGTGACCGACCCGCCCATCAGGCTTTTCCGGCGGTTCATCCCTCCGCTGCGCGTCGGCGGGATCGCGATCGACTTCGGGTTCACCCTGACGATGCTGCTGTGCTTCGTGCTGCTCGCGGTCACCCGTGCCTTCATCCGCTGACCCGTCCCGGCGCGCGGGTGGCCTTCGACACGTCACTGGCCCGCGACTATGCTTGCGTGGTACGACCGCCGGGTATCGGCGGAGCGGCCCCGACATCGGCCAGCGACCAGACCGCTCGAAAGAGGAACCACCATGGCATTGACCCCCGATGACGTCGTCACCAAGCAGTTCCAGCACGTCCGGTTCAAGGAAGGCTTCGACCCGGACGAGGTCGATGACTTCCTCGACGAGATCGTCGTGGAGTGGCGCAAGACGATCGCCGAGAACGAGGAGCTGAAGGCGAAGCTCGCCGCGTACGAGTCGGGCGCCGAGGCCCCCGCCGCCGCACCGGCGGAGGTCGCCGAAGAAGCACACGCGGCTCCGGCCGTGCCGGCCGCTCCGGACGGCGTGCAGGGTTCTGCCGCGCCGGCGGCCGCCAGCGCCGGCATCATCGAGCTGGCCCAGCGTCTGCACGACGAGCACGTCGCCGAGGGCATCGCGCAGCGCGACAAGCTCATCGCCGATGCACAGGCCCAGGCCGCGTCCATCGTCTCGGAGGCCGAGACCAAGGGACGCGAGGAGATCGCCCGTCTCGACAAGGAGCGCTCGAGCCTCGAGAACCGCATCACCGAGCTGCGCAACTTCGAGCGCGACTACCGCGCCCAGCTGCGTGGGTACATCGAGGGCAAGCTGCGCGACCTCGAGACCACGGGCACGACGTCGGGTTCGACCCCGGTGTCCGCCATCGGCCTCTAGGCCGGTCTTTGACAGGCCGAGCCCCCCTGCACAAGGCGGCGGCCGGCACCATCGTCGCGATCCTCGCGGCGCTGGTGCTGGCCGCCGACCAGTTCACGAAGTACCTCGCACTTCAGAATCTGCCGCTCGAGGAGCCGGTCGAGGTTCTCGGCGACTTCCTGATCTTCTACCTCGTCAAGAACCCCGGCGCCGCCTTCTCTCTCGGTGAGGGCGTGACGTGGGTCTTCACGATCGCCCTGAGCGTGGTGGCGGTCGTGATCGTGTGGCTGGCCGCCACGCGGGTGCGATCGCGCATCTGGGCCGTCGTGCTCGGCCTGCTGCTCGGCGGCGTGCTGGGGAATCTGACGGATCGGATGCTGCGGGAACCCGGCTTTCCGGTCGGTCACGTCATCGACTTCATCAACACCCCGTGGATGATGCCCGCGATCTACAACATCGCCGACATCTTCATCGTCACCATGATGATCTGCGTGGCGCTGCTCGTCCTCGTCGGTCTGCACCTGGACGGCACGCGCGACGTCCGTGGCCGCACCGAGGACGAGACTCTCCTCGCTGAGGGCGATGGAACGGCCCCGCAGGGCGGCGGGGCGGGGATGCCGGGCGGGCCGTTCCCGGTCGCCGACCCCGACGCCGGTGCACCCGGCCGCGGCGAACCGCGCCGCGACTCGGACCGCTGACATGGAGTCGCGCAGCCTCCCGGTGCCGGACGGGCTCGACGGCACGCGGGTGGACGCCGCCCTCGCGAAGATGCTCGGATTCTCGCGCACGTTCGCTGCGGACGTCGCCGATGCCGGTGGCGTGGCGATGGACGGCCGGGTGCTGATCAAGTCCGACCGGTTGCGCGCGGGCTCGTGGCTCGACGTCTCGTGGTCGCCTCGGGAGGCACCGCGGGTGGTGCCGGTCGCCGTGCCGGATCTGGGCATCATCTACGACGACGACGACATGGTCGTGATCGACAAGCCCGCCGGCGTCGCCGCGCACCCCTCGATCGGCTGGGAGGGTCCGACCGTGCTCGGCGCCCTCGCGGCCGGCGGCTACCGCGTCGCGACAACGGGTGCGGCCGAGCGCCAGGGCATCGTCCATCGGCTGGACGTGGGCACCAGCGGGCTCATGGTCGTCGCCAAGACCGAGCGCTCCTACACGGCGCTCAAGCGCGCGTTCAAGGAGCGCGAGGTGGAGAAGATCTACCACGCGGTCGTGCAGGGGCATCCGGATCCGCTCGCCGGTACGATCGATGCGCCCATCGGACGGCATCCCTCCCACTCCTGGAAGTTCGCCGTCGTACCCGACGGCAAGGACTCGGTGACCCATTACGAGACCCTCGAAGCCTTCCCCGGCGCCGCCCTCCTCGAGATCCACCTCGAGACCGGCCGCACGCACCAGATCCGCGTCCACATGGCCGCCCACCGACACCCCTGCGTCGGCGATCCGCTGTACGGCGCCGATCCGACCGTGTCGGCCCGGCTGGGCCTGACGCGGCAATGGCTGCACGCGCGGCAGCTGTCGTTCGCGCACCCGGAATCCGGCGACCCGATGACCTTCACCTCTGAGTACCCGGCCGATCTCGCTCATGCCCTCGAGGTGCTGCGCGCCGACTGATCGACCGGGCGCATGTATCGTGCCCGGCGCCGAGCCCTCTTCCTTGAAGACACCCGTGAGGAGGGCATCATGAACGACATCACATACGCTGCGAGCCGCCTTGCGGTTCATCGCGCGGACGAACTGGAGCGGGACTCGGCGCAGCGCCGGGCCATCGCCGAGCGGACCGCCGCATGCGCGCTGCCGCCCGTACGCGAGCAGCCGCGGGTACGGTTCCCGCGCCTGCAGCTGCCGGGCCTGTTCGGCGCACACATCAGCCGTCCGGCCGTCTGAGCACCTGCGCATACCCTCCCGCGAGGCGGGAGGGTATGCGCTGTCGGTTGCCGGTGGCACGATGTCCGGATGAGCATCGAGGTTCGACCGGCGACGGTGTTCGCCGATGTCAAGACACTGGTCGGGCCCAAGCGGCCGGACTCGAACGTGTGCTGGTGCCTGAGCTACCGCATCCCGTCGAAGGAGAATCAGGCGCTCGCCGGGCCTGCTCGAGGTCGCAAGGTCGCTGCGCTCATGAAGCAGGGTCCGCCGGGCGTGCTGGCGTACCAGGACGACGAGGTCGTGGGCTGGGCCGCCATCCACCCGCGGGCCGACACCTCGTTCGCCACGAATCGCAAGATCCCCCATGTCGACGACCTCGACGTGTGGTCGCTGTGGTGCGTGCGCGTGCGCCCCGGCCATCGGGGCGAGGGGATCTCGCATGCCCTCGTCGAAGGCGCGGTCGCGTTCGCTCGGAAGTCCGGCGCGCCCGCGGTGGAGGCGTATCCGGTCGACAACAAGGGTGAGAAGGTCGATCTCACGATGGCGTACGTCGGCACCCGGCGGCTGTTCGAGAAGGCAGGATTCACGAAGGCCGCCGACACGGGATCGGTGCTGAACGGTTTTCCGCGGGTGCTCATGCGGCTCGATCTGCGCTGAACCCTGCGCTCTAGCGACCGCCCTCGAACACCGCAGCCGGGTCGTCGGCTACCGCGAGCGCGACACGGCGGCGCATGTCGTCATCGAGGCGTTCCCACGTCGCCCGCTCCAGCGGGTACCAGCCGACCGAAGTCATCTCGCCGTCCGCCGGATAGGGCTCGCCGCTGACCCAGGAGCACCGGAACGTCAGATCGAGGTAGTCGGACTGATCGCCGTTGTCATAGGTGATCCGCGGGATCTGATGGACGAACACCAGGCGCTCGGCCCGGATGACGACGCCTGCCTCCTCCAGCGCTTCACGGCACGCGGCATCCGCCGGCTCCTCGCCGGGGTCCACGATCCCGGTGACGGGGGTGAGTGCGCCGTTGTCGCTGCGGTGGCCGAGCAGGATGTCGTCGCCGCGCACGACGACCGCGGTCACCCCGGCGAGCGCGAGCGGCGCGTTTCCCACATGGCGGCGCAGCTCGACGATGAAGTCAGGGATCGGCATGCTTCGAGCCTAGATTGCGGTGCACCTGGCGGCCGTCGAGCGATGCGGTCACGATGGGATGTGAACCATATCGGCCGATCGAGGCAATACCTGATGTGAGTGCTGACAGCGAGATCATCCGCCGGTCGGTCGACGCTCCGGCTGCCTTCGCGGAGCTGTTCGAACGACACGCTCGGGTCGTCGGGGCGTTCGCCGCGCGGCGCGTCGGCTATGACGCCGCCGAGGACATCCTGAGCGAGACGTTCCTCGTCGCGTTCCGCCGGCGCCGCGACTTCGATGCGGCATGGGAGTCCGCCCGGCCGTGGCTGCTGGGGATCGCCTCCCGGCTCATCCGCAAGCACCGCAGCAGGGAGGCGGCCCAATGGCGCGCATTCGCGGCGGCAGCGAACAGCGGAGAGCCGGCGACCGACGGCGCCATCGATGCAGTGGGATCGAGGACGGATGCGGTGGCCGACCTGCGTGCGCTCGCGCCGAAGATCGCGAAACTGTCCGCCGGCGATCGCGAGACGCTGCTGCTGTACGCATGGGGCGATCTCACCTACGAGCAGGTCGCCCTCGCCCAGGGCATTCCGGTCGGAACGGTGCGATCACGTCTCAACAGGGTGCGCCGAAAGCTCGCTCCGGCGGAATCGGAAGATCAGCGACTGGACAAGAGGCAGGAGGAAGCGGATGGACGTCTTGGATCGCGTGCGTGAGATCGGCGCCGACATGGAGCCGACCGAAGCGCAGCTGGCGCGTGCCGCCGCGCGCGTTCGCGAAGGAATCGGGGCGGAGTCCGCCCGCGGCCGCAAGCGGCTGTGGATCGGCATCGGGGGGGTCGGCGGCGCTCTGGTCGCTGCCGCCGCCGCGACCGCGATCGTCGTCTCCGTGACGCCTCCGCGAGTCGGCGTCGTGGATGCCGTGAGCCCCTCTCCTTCGGCTCCCGAGGTGACCGTGACACCCGCGCCCGCCGAGCCCACGACCGCGCCGGTCGAGCCGACCCCTGCCGTCGCGGTTCTGGAGCAAGCGGCCGGTCTCGCGACGCAGGCCAGCCCGCAGCTGCAGCCCGGACAGTACGTGCGCGTGCACTCGCGCATCGAGTACGTCGTGACCTACGACGCGGGTGCCGTCGGCACCGCGCCGTACGGTTCATCCCGCGCGGACGCCGATGCGGGGTGGCTGGTCTCCAGCTCGTACGACACCTTCATCCCGGCCGAACGGACCGACGAGTGGGTCCGGGTGTTCAACCCGGATCTCGCGGTCATCGACTGGTACGGTCCCGGCGCGGAGGCGCTCGCGGTCGAATGGGAGCGCCAGGTCTACCGGTCCGACCCGATCGTGGAACGCATCCAGGGCGGTCTCATCGAGCCGTACGAGGTGGGGTACACGATCGGTTCGCCGGAATACTACGCGGCCATGCCGCGCGATCCGAATGCCCTCCTCGATTGGTACTGGGACTACAACGGACTGGCGGACGAGGAGCGCGCGACGGAGATCCTCGCCCAGGTCATCACGCAGGATCTCGAGCTGAACGCGGCGCCGGCGGATCTTCGGGCGTCGATGTTCCGCGCACTGTCACTGATCGAGGGAGTCGCCGTGCAGTCGGTCGAGGGTGTCGTCACGACGCTGTCGATCGACGTGGACCCTGACGGCACCCGCATGGTGACGCTCTCGATCGACATGGAGACCGGCCTGGTCGTCGGCAGCAGCGTGACCCGCGGACCGGGCGGCGCGGACATCCCCGACGGGGTGCCGGACCACCGCGTTATCACGACGACGGAGGTCGTCGACGCCGCCCCGTGACGCCGACGCCGCCCGTTCCTGGCGTGGTCGCGGTCGGTCGTCGGCACCCGCGGGTAGTCTCGATGAGTGGCAGCCGATTCCTTCGTTCACCTTCATGTGCACAGTGAATATTCGATGCTCGACGGAGCCGCGCGCATCAAGCCCCTCATCGAGGAGGCGGCCCAGCAGGGGATGCCGGCGATCGCCGTCACCGACCACGGCAACACCTTCGGCGCCTTCGAGTTCTACAAGTCGGCCACCGAGGTGGGCATCAAGCCCATCATCGGCATGGAGGCGTACGTCACCCCGGGAACGCACCGTGCGGACAAGGCGCGCGTGCGCTGGGGGAGCCCCGACCAGAACGACGACGACGTCTCGGGCTCGGGTGCGTACACCCACATGACGCTCCTCGCCGAGAGCGATGAGGGGATGCACAACCTGTTCCGGATGTCGTCCTACGCATCGCTCGAGGGGTATTACTTCAAACCGCGCATCGACCGCGAGCTGCTGCAGACGTACGCCAAGGGTGTCATCGCGACCACCGGCTGCGTCGGAGGAGAGGTGCAGACCCGCCTCCGCCTCGGCCAGTACGACGCGGCCAAGGCCGCCGCCGCGGAGTTCCGCGACATTTTCGGCAAAGACAACTTCTACGCCGAGATCATGGACCACGGCATCGACATCGAGCGCCGGACGATGAACGACCTGCTCCGCCTCGCACGGGAGCTCGATCTGCCGCTCGTGGCGACGAACGACCTGCACTACACCCACCAGCACGACGCCCAGAGTCACGCGGCCCTGCTGTGCGTGCAGTCCGGATCCACCCTCGATGACCCCAAGCGGTTCAAGTTCGAGGGCGAGGAGTTCTACCTCAAGACGCCCGCGCAGATGCGCCACATCTTCCGCGACAATCCCGAGGCCTGCGACAACACGCTCGCGATCGCGGAGCGCGCGTCGACGGCTTTCGACACGACCGCGAACTACATGCCGCGGTACCCCGTGCCGGCCGGCGAGACCGAGCAGAGCTGGTTCGTGAAGGAGGTCGAGCGGGGCCTCCACGTGCGCTACCCCGCCGGCATCCCGGCCGATGTCCGCGAGCGGGCGCGCTTCGAGACCGACGTCATCGTCCAGATGGGCTTCCCTGGCTACTTCCTGGTCGTCGCGGACTTCATCAACTGGGCCAAGGAGAACGGCATCCGCGTCGGGCCCGGCCGCGGGTCGGGAGCCGGATCGATGGCCGCCTACGCGATGCGGATCACCGACCTCGACCCGCTCCAGCACGGGCTGCTGTTCGAGCGCTTCCTCAACCCCGACCGCGTGTCGATGCCCGACTTCGACATCGACTTCGACGACCGGCGCCGCGGCGAGGTCATCCAGTACGTCACGCAGAAGTACGGCGACGAGCGCGTCGCGCAGATCGTGACCTACGGCACGATCAAGGCGAAGCAGGCGCTCAAGGACGCAGGTCGCGTGCTCGGGTTCCCGTTCAGCATGGGGGAGAAGCTCACCAAGGCGATGCCCCCCGCCGTGATGGGCAAGGACATGCCGCTGGAGGGCATGTTCGACAAGGATCACCCGCGGTTCAAGGAGGCCTCCGAGTTCCGCGCGCTGATCGAGACGGATGCCGAGGCCAAGACCGTCTTCGACACCGCCGTGGGCCTGGAGAACCTCAAGCGGCAGTGGGGCGTGCACGCCGCCGGTGTGATCATGTCCAGCGAGCCGCTGATCGACATCATCCCGATCATGAAGCGCGAGCAGGACGGGCAGATCGTCACGCAGTTCGACTACCCCGCGTGCGAGTCCCTCGGCCTGATCAAGATGGACTTCCTGGGGCTGCGCAACCTCACCATCATCGACGACGCCCTCGACAACATCGCCGCGAACCGGGGCGAGAAGCTCGTGCTCGAAGATCTGGCGCTCGATGACGCTGCCTCGTACGAGCTGCTCGCGCGTGGCGACACCCTCGGCGTCTTCCAGCTCGACGGCGGCCCGATGCGCAGTCTGCTGCGGCTCATGAAGCCCGACAACTTCGAGGACATCTCGGCCGTCCTGGCCCTCTATCGCCCCGGCCCGATGGGCGTGAACTCGCACACCAACTACGCCCTGCGCAAGAACGGGCTGCAGCAGATCGAGCCGATCCATCCCGAGCTCGAAGAGCCGCTGGCCGATGTGCTCGGCACCACGTACGGGCTCATCGTCTACCAGGAGCAGGTGATGGCGGCGGCGCAGAAGCTCGCCGGCTTCAGCCTCGGGCAGGCAGACATCCTGCGGCGCGCGATGGGCAAGAAGAAGAAGTCCGAGCTCGACAAGCAGCAGGAGGACTTCTTCGGCGGCATGACGGCAGGCGGCTACAGCCCCGTCGCCCAGCAGGCGCTGTGGAAGGTGCTCGAGTCGTTCGCGGACTACGCGTTCAACAAGGCGCACACCGCCGCGTACGGTCTCATCGCGTACTGGACGGCGTACCTGAAGGCACACTACCCGGCCGAGTACATGGCGGCGCTCTTGACGAGCGTCGGGGACGCCAAGGACAAACTCGCCGTGTACCTCAACGAGTGTCGGCGCATGGGTATCAAGGTCCTGCCGCCGGACGTCGGGGAGTCGATCCGCTACTTCGCGGCCGTCGGCGAAGACATCCGCTTCGGCCTCGGCGCGGTGCGCAACGTCGGTGCGAACGTCGTCGATGCGATCGTCCTCGCCCGGCAGGACACGGCCTTCGAGTCGTTCCACGACTTCCTCACGAAGGTCCCGGTGCACGTCGCCAACAAGCGGACCGTCGAGTCGCTCATCAAGGCGGGTGCGTTCGATTCGCTCGGCCCCACGCGTCGCGCGCTGATGGAGATCCACGAGGATGCGACCGAAGCGGCCGTCGAGGTCAAGCGCAAGGCGGCGACGGGCGCGATCGGGTTCGACTTCGACAGCCTCTACGACCAGACGGAGGAGCCCCTGCCGGCGAAGGTCCCCGATCGACCGGAGTGGACGAAGAAGGACAAGCTCGCGTTCGAGCGGGAGATGCTCGGACTGTACGTGTCGGATCATCCGCTCGCAGGTCTGGAGATCCCCCTCGCGAAGCACGCCTCGATCAGCATCCACGACCTGCTCGCCTCAGAGGATCTGAGCGACGGCGACCAGGTCACTGTCGCCGGACTCGTCACGAGCGTGCAGCACAGGGTGGCCAAATCCAGCGGCAATCCGTACGGCCTGATCACCATCGAGGACTTCAACGGCGAGGTCACCGTGATGTTCATGGGCAAGACCTACACCGAGTTCCAGTCGATGCTGCAAGGAGACGCGATCCTCGTGGTGCGAGGCCGGATCTCCCGGCGCGACGACGGACTCAACCTGCATGCGGTGTCGGCGATGTCGCCCGATCTCGGGGCGACGGATGCGGTCGGACCCCTGGTGCTGGTCATCCCCGAGCGGCGGGCGAGCGAGGCGACGATCGAGGAGCTCCTGCAGACGCTTCAGCGGCACGGAGGCGACACGGAGGTCACCGTCAAGCTGCACAGCGGATCGGTCGCGAAGGTGTTCGAGGTGCCGCATCCGGTGCGCGTGACCGCCGATCTGTACGGCGAATTGAAGGGCCTGCTCGGGCCGCAGTGCCTGGGCTGAACGGCGTGCGGGTGCCCCGCTCGCATGCTTATGACTTGCCCGTGAGTGCCCGTCGTCTCATCGCCATCTCATGAGCCGCCGGTATCATCGGGTCGATGCACACCGCGGAAGCGGCAGGAAAGGAACATCGTGACTGACGAGCGAGCGGGCGAGAACGCAGAGATCGACGAGGGGGCGACCCGCGCGGAATCCAAAGATCGCCAGCAGTACGGCGTAGGGCCGTTCTCCGTGCGCGAAGTGGCCCTCATCGGCGTGTGGCTGATCGCCTTCGTGGTCTCGTTCTTCTCGGTCGCCACCCAGCCGGCCCTCGGGCAGCTGCTGCTGAGCGGATCCGTGTGGACCAACGGACTGGATTGGATCCTGACGATCGGCGTGCCCACGGTCGCCGTGTTCCTGATCGTGCTGCGGCGATTCTCGCCGGACGGGATCCGCCGCGTCGGATCGCTCGGCATCGACCAGTTCGCATCGGTGGCGTTCTCCGTGTCGGCGGTCATCTGGCTGACGATGCTCTGGCGCAATGTGGCCGTGGCCATCGAGAACGGCATCTGGATCTACAGCTGGGTCACCTGGCTGGAGTTCTTCCTCATGCTCGCCGGCGTGGTCCTCACCGTCGCAGCACCGTTCATCCCGCCGTTCTCCGAGGACTTCGCGGACCGACGCGAGATCGTCGCTCACCGCAATGCGCGGCCCATCCGTCCCGTCAGCAAGCGACCCGCCCGACCGAAGCGCCCCGTTGAGGACGATTCGCACGCCGACACGGCAGCTCTGGGAACGGGCGCCTTTGCGCAGTCCGTCTACGCCGAGCCGACGTACGGCGAGCCCGCCGAACCAGCGCCCGCGTACGCGGAGCAGGACTCCTGGACGCCGGCCCAGGCTCGAGACACGTTCGAACCAGTGGAGACGGCCGAGGCCGAGACTCGTCCCACGCAGCAGCCCTTCTGGGCACTCACCCCCGAGCATCGCGACGTCGTGGACGAGCGCGGGGTCCCGATCTTCCGCGTCGGGCCGACCGCGTGGGCGCTCGTGCTGGAAGACCGTGGCGAGGTGTTCGTGGTGCGTCACGAGGACGGCCGCGTCGGCTACCTGCACGACGTCTCGGATGTGACGCGCGGCTGAGCCGCTGGTCACACACCGCGATAGCGTAAACGAATGCTCCGCACGATCGATCTGCGCGGTCGCGCCCTCACTCCCGCCGAACTGCTCGAGGCGGTACCGCGCGCGACAGAGGCCCGCGAGGCGGCGCTCGCCACCGCGGCGAGCCTCGTCGCCGACGTCGCCGCGCGCGGCGAGGAGGCGCTCCGCGCGCAGGCAGAGCGCTTCGACGGTGCCTCGGGGCACGCCATCCGGGTGCCGTCCGTGCACCTCGACGATGCGCTGGCAGGCCTCGACCCGAAGGTGCGCGCCGCGCTCGAGGAGGCGATCGCGCGCGTGCGTCAGGCGTCCGCCGCACAGGTGCCTCCGTCCACGGTGACCCAGATCGGTCCGGGCGCCGTGGTCCGGCAGCGCTGGCAGCCGGTCCGGCGGGTCGGTCTCTACGTGCCGGGCGGCAAGGCGGTCTATCCGTCGAGCGTCGTGATGAATGTCGTCCCCGCCCAGGTGGCGGGAGTCTCCGAGGTGGCGGTCGCGTCGCCGCCCCAGCGCGCGCACGGCGGCCGGGTGCACCCCGTGATCCTCGCGGCGGCTCGTCTGCTCGGCGTCGATGAGGTCTACGCCATGGGCGGCGCCGGCGCGATCGGCGCGCTCGCGTACGGAGTCGAGAGCCTCGGCCTGGATCCGGTCGACGTGGTGACCGGGCCGGGCAACAACTTCGTCGCGGCGGCCAAGCGCGCCGTCGCGGGCGTCGTGGGAACGGATGCCGAGGCGGGGGCGACCGAGATCCTCATCGTCGCCGACGACACGGCGGATCCTCGTCTGGTCGCGGCGGACCTGATCAGTCAGGCCGAGCACGACGAGCAGGCATCCGCCGTGCTGGTGACCGCTTCCCCTTCCCTCGCCGCCGCCGTCGCGGCGGAGATCGCGCCGCGCGCCGCGCGCACGCGCCACGCGGATCGCGTCGCCGTCGCCCTGGCCGGGCCGCAGTCGGCGATCGTCCTGGTCGACGATCTGCAGGCAGCGACGGCCTTCAGCAACGCCTACGCACCCGAGCACCTCGAGCTTCACCTCGCCGACGCGAACGCGGACGCGTTCGTGCACGCCGGAGCCGTCTTCGTCGGCCCCGACTCGCCCGTGAGCCTCGGCGACTATCTGGCGGGGAGCAATCACGTGCTGCCCACCGGCGGCCAGGCCCGCTACGCGGCCGGGCTCTCGGCGGCGACGTTCCTGCGGCCGCAGCAGGTCATCGAATTCGACCGCGCGGCGCTCGCGCAGGTGCGCGAGGGCGTGGTGACGCTCGCCGAGGCCGAGGACCTGCCGGCGCACGGCGAGGCCGTCGAGGCGCGGTTCGAGACACCGGCGCCCTGATCGGTCGCGGTCTCGGCCTTGACGAGGGCGGGTGGCGTAGTCTGTCTCCGCCATGCATTGCCCGTTCTGCCGCCATCCCGACTCGAGGGTCATCGACTCGCGCACGAGCGACGACGGCCTCAGCATCCGCCGCCGCCGGCAGTGCCCCGAGTGCGGCGGCCGGTTCTCCACCATCGAGACCGCGAGCCTCAATGTGATCAAGCGGTCGGGTGTCATCGAGTCCTTCAGCCGCGAGAAGGTCATGTCCGGCGTCCGCAAGGCGTGCCAGGGCCGGCCGGTGACCGAGGGAGATCTCGCGGTGCTCGCGCAGAAGGTGGAAGAGTCCGTGCGCCAGACCGGATCGTCGCAGGTGGATACGAACGAGATCGGCCTTGCGATCCTCGGCCCGCTCCGCGAACTGGACGAGGTCGCGTATCTGCGGTTCGCGAGCGTGTACCAGGCGTTCGACTCGCTCGAGGACTTCGAGTCGGCGATCGGGCAGCTGCGGGCCGACCACTCCCGCACGGACGACGACGCAGAGGTTCCCGCCGGATCCTGAGCGCTCGGCACGAGCCGATAGCCTGGAGGCGATGTATCCCCTCCTCTTCCGGATCGTGCTCTCGCGCATGGATCCCGAGACGGCGCATCACGCCGCCGTCGTCGTGATCCGTCTGCTGGGTGTTCCGCCGTTCTCCTGGGCCGCCCGGGCGCTGACGCGTCCGGCATCCGCTCTGCGCACGTCGGCGCTCGGGCTGACCTTCGAGTCGCCGTTCGGCATCGCCGCGGGCTTCGACAAGGACGTCCGCGCCGCGAAAGGACTCTACGCGCTCGGATTCGGGCACATCGAGGTGGGGACGATCACTGCTCTTCCGCAGGACGGCAACCCTCGTCCGCGCCTGTTCCGGCTTATCCCGGATCGCGCTGTCATCAACCGCATGGGCTTCAACAACCGCGGGGCGGAGGCTGCAGCATCCCGGTTGAAGAAGCTGCGCCGGCGCTCGGCGCGCGCCGTCATCGGCGTCAACATCGGCAAGAGCCGCGCGGTCGATGTCGCGGACGCGACGGCCGACTACGTGCGCAGCGCGACCCTGCTCGCACCGCTCGCCGACTACCTCGTCGTGAATGTGTCGTCGCCGAACACCCCCGGCCTCCGCGACCTCCAGTCCGTCGAGACGCTCCGGCCTCTGCTGGTCGCGGTGCGGGATGCCGCGGGCCGCACCCCTCTGCTCGTCAAGATCGCTCCCGACCTCGCCGACGACGAGATCACGGAGATCTCACGACTGGCGGTCGAGCTGGGACTGAGAGGTCTCATCGCCACGAACACGACGATCTCGCGCGAAGGCCTCCGCACAGACGCGGCGGTCGTCGCCGCGGCCGGCGCCGGCGGCCTATCCGGCGCGCCGCTCAAGCAGCGCGCCCTGCAGGTGCTCCGACTCGTGCGCGCCACGGTGCCCGCGGAGTTCGCGGTGATCTCCGCGGGGGGCGTCGAAACGGCCGACGATGTGCGTGAGCGACTGGATGCCGGGGCGACGCTGGTGCAGGGCTACACGGCGTTCCTGTATCGCGGGCCGCTGTGGGGGAGACAGCTCAATCGCGGCCTCGCGGCGAGCGCGCTCAGGCCGGGTGCTGTCCGCGCTTGACCTGCGGCTTCGGCAGCCGCATGAAACGCATCTGGATGACGCGCATGGCGCCGTACCATCCGAGGCCCTTCTCGATGCGGTCTGCGCCGAACTTCTTGCGCGCCGCCTGCTTCACCCGGATCGACGTGAGCACCATGTCGCCGATGACGAACAGGATGAAGATCCAGAGGCCGATGAAGGAGTAGTACTGGATCGCCGGCACGGGGATGAAGGTCGCCAGGATCACGAGCACCATGGCGGGCATCACGGCCTCGCCGATGTGCCAGCCCGAGTCGATGTAGTCGCGGACGAACTTGCGCTGCGGCCCCTTGTCGCGGACGGGAAGGTACCGGTCCTCGCCGGCCGCCATGCCGATGCGGGCCTTCTCGCGCTGGGCGGCCATCTCGGCCTTGGCCCGGGCCTTCGCCTCTTTCGTGTCGGCCACGAGAGGGCGCTTGCGGGCCGCCTCCTGCTCGGCACGCGTCGGCGTCGCGCGGCCCTTGCCGCCGGCAGTCGTCTCGGCGGGAACGTCGGCGGGGACGGGAGCTGCGGGTGTCTTGGCCACGATGGGAACCTCGGTGTCTCGAAGGGGAAGCACCTTAAGATTACCCGCATGACCACTGAGCTCACCCGACAGGATGCTGTGCGCGACGCCGCGGCATCCGGCATCCCCGCAGCCCTCGCCGATCTGGGCGCACTCGTGCGCATCCCGTCGGTCGCCTTCCCGGGCTTCGACGCGAGCGAGGTGCAGCGCAGCGCGGAGGCAGTGGCCGCCCTGGTGGAGGGGCTGGAGCTGTTCGACACCGTCGAGATCCGTCGCGCCGCGATCGCCGGGTCGCCGGAGATCGGCCAACCGGCCGTGCTGGCGACGCGCGCTGCACGCAACGGGCGCCCGACGATCCTGCTGTACGCCCACCACGATGTGCAGCCGGTCGGCGACGAGACTCTGTGGGAGTCCGCTCCCTTCGAGCCGACCGTCCGCGACGGCCGTCTGTACGGCCGTGGCGCCGCCGACGACAAGGCAGGGGTCATGGCGCACGTCGCCGCGCTCCGCGCGCTGAAGGAGGCGCGCGGCGCCGACTTCGATCTGGGCGTCGCGCTGTTCATCGAGGGCGAGGAGGAGGCCGGCTCGCGCTCGTTCGCCCAGTTCCTCCAAGACAACGCCGACGCCCTACGAGCCGACGTCATCGTGGTGGCCGATTCTGGCAACTGGGATGCGCGCACGCCCGCGCTGACCGTGTCGCTGCGGGGCAACACGAGATTCACCATGAGGGTCCGCACGCTCGACCACGCGTCGCACTCCGGCATGTTCGGGGGAGCGGTGCCCGACGCGATGATGGCGACCGTCACGCTCCTCGCAACCCTCTGGGACGAGCACGGCGCGGTCGCGGTCGAGGGCCTCGCAGAACGGGATGCCGAGACGCCGGAGTACGGCGAGGAGAAGCTGCGTGACGAGGCGGGGCTGCCCGCAGGAGTCAGTCCGATCGGCCGGGGTTCGATCCTCAGCCGCATCTGGAACAAGCCGTCGATCACCGTGACCGGCATAGACGCCCCCAGCGTCGCGAATGCGTCCAACACGCTCAGCCCCGAGATCACCGTCGTGATCAGCGCGCGGGTGGCGCCCGGGCAGCGCGCGCAGGAGGCGTATGCCGCGATCGAGGCGCACCTTCGCGCTCACGCGCCGTTCGGAGCGCAGCTGACCTTCAGCGATCAGGACTACGGTGACGCGTTCCTGGTGGACACGAGCGGCTGGGCGGTCGGGACCGCTCGGGAGGCGATGCACGAGGCCTACGGGGTGGAGCCCGTCGAGATCGGCGTCGGCGGATCGATTCCGTTCATCGCGGACCTCGTGCGGGAGTTCCCGGGAGCGCAGATCCTCGTGACCGGCGTCGAGGACCCGCACGCGCGCGCCCACAGCCCGAACGAGTCGCTGCACCTCGAGACGTTCCGGAACGCGGTCATCGCCGAAGCCCTGCTGCTGGAAAAGCTCGATGCGCGGACCGCGGTCTGACCGGGCTGTCCTGGAGCCGGGCGCCGCGCGTCAGGCGTAGAATCGGAACAGCCCGCCGAACTGCTCGGGCGGACCCATCCGGAGGAGTGCCATGACCGACACTGCACTGTCGACCGACCAGACCGTTCGCGAACACGGCGTCGCGCTGAGTGATGCCGCCGCGCTCAAGGTGAAGAGCCTGCTCGAGCAGGAGGGTCGCGATGACCTTCGTCTCCGCGTCGCCGTTCAGCCGGGCGGATGCAGCGGCTTGATCTACCAGCTCTACTTCGACGAGCGCTACCTCGACGGTGACAAGACCGTCGACTTCGACGGCGTCGAGGTGATCGTCGACGACATGAGCGTTCCGTACCTCGATGGCGCCAAGATCGACTTCAAGGACACGATCTCGGAGCAGGGTTTCACCATCGACAACCCGAACGCCGCCGGCAGCTGCGCCTGCGGCGACAGCTTCCACTGATCTCCACTTCCATGCATCGGGCCCGGCCGCTTTCCAGTGACCGGGCCTGATTTCACCGCCCCGTGAGGGGCACGCAACCTGGGTGGATGGCCTGGATCCGCCGAGAGGTTGCCCTAGACTGGCGATGTCACAATCGCGACCCGGAAAGGTGCACCGTGCCCTCCAAACGCCGCCTCCGCTGGGCTGTTCTTCCCCTCGGGATCGCCTCGGCCGCCATCCTCGCAGGATGCACCCCGACGGAGCTGCACGGATACCTCCCCGGTTTCGTCGAGGACGGCACGCCGGCCACGAACCGCACCGATATGGTGGCGGGCCTGTGGGTGAATTCCTGGATCGTGCTCCTGGTCGTCGGTGTGATCACGTGGGGTCTCATGGGCTGGGCGGCGATCGCCTACCGTCGCCGGAAGGGGCAGGTCGGCCTCCCGGTGCAGCTGCGCTACAACATGCCGATCGAGATCTTCTACACGATCGTGCCGCTCATCCTCGTCATCGGCTTCTTCGCCTTCACGGCGCGCGACCAGACGATCCTCGAGACCCAGACCGAAGACCCCGACGTCTCGATCGTCGCGATCGGCAAGCAGTGGGCGTGGGACTTCCAGTACAACGGCGAGGATGAGGACGGCTCCGACGCCGTCTGGTCGATGGGCGTTCAAGCCCAGCCGGCTGCGAACGGCGATGTCGACCAGGAGAAGCTCCCGACGCTGTACCTGCCCGTCGACAAGTCGGTCAAGATCCTGCTGCAGTCGCGCGATGTCATCCACTCGTTCTGGGTCATCGACTTCCTGTACAAGAAGGACATGTACATCGGGCGCGACAACTACTGGTCGTTCACCCCCACCCGTGAGGGCACCTACGCCGGCAAGTGCGCCGAGCTGTGCGGCGAGTACCACTCGGCCATGCTCTTCAACGTCAAGGTCGTCAGCGAAGGGGAGTACGAGGACTACCTCTCCACGCTCCGCTCGGCCGGCCAGACGGGCGACATCAACGACGAGTACGACAGACTTCAGAACGAGCCCGGAACGGGCGCGAGCTCCGAAGGAGACGAGTGATCATGGCGACCACCCTTCCACTGCAGGAGAACACCCCGGGTCGTCCGACGACGCTGCCACCACGCCAGGCCGCGCTGCTGAGCTCGTCGCGCGTCGAGGCCAAGGGAAACATCGTCGTCAAGTGGATCACCTCCACCGACCACAAGACGATCGGCTACCTCTATCTGATCGCATCGGTGCTGTTCTTCATGCTCGGCGGCGTGATGGCGTTGATCATGCGGGCCGAGCTGTTCGAGCCGGGGATGCAGATCATCCCGACGAAGGAGCAGTACAACCAGCTCTTCACGATGCACGGCACGATCATGCTGCTGATGTTCGCGACGCCGCTGTTCGCGGGCTTCGGGAATGTGATCATGCCGCTGCAGATCGGCGCCCCGGACGTCGCGTTCCCGCGGCTGAACGCGTTGGCGTTCTGGCTGTTCCTGTTCGGCTCGACCATCGCGGTGGCCGGCTTCCTGACCCCGCAGGGGGCGGCCGCGTTCGGGTGGTTCGCCTACCAGCCGCTGGCCAATGCCAGCTTCTCACCGGGCGTCGGCGGCAATCTGTGGATGCTCGGGCTCGGTATGAGCGGTTTCGGCACGATCCTCGGTGCGGTGAACTTCATCACGACGATCATCACGATGCGCGCGCCCGGTATGACGATGTGGCGGATGCCGATCTTCTCGTGGAACACGCTGGTCACCAGCATCCTGGTGCTCATGGCGTTTCCGGTCCTGGCCGCCGCGATCCTCGCCGCGGCCGCTGACCGCGTGCTCGGTGCGCACATCTACGACCCCGCGAACGGCGGCGTGCTGCTGTGGCAGCACCTGTTCTGGTTCTTCGGCCACCCCGAGGTGTACATCATCGCGCTGCCGTTCTTCGGCATCATCTCGGAGATCCTGCCGGTGTTCAGCCGCAAGCCGATCTTCGGCTACAAGACGCTGGTCTACGCCACGATCGCGATCGCCGCCCTGTCCGTGGCCGTGTGGGCGCACCACATGTACGTGACCGGTGCGGTGCTGCTGCCGTTCTTCGCCCTGATGACGATGCTCATCGCGGTGCCGACGGGTGTGAAGATCTTCAACTGGATCGGCACGATGTGGCGCGGGTCGGTGACCTTCGAGACGCCGATGATGTTCTCGCTCGGGTTCCTCGTGTCGTTCGTCTTCGGCGGTCTGACCGGTGTCATCCTGGCGTCGCCTCCGCTGGACTTCGCGCTCTCCGACTCGTACTTCGTGGTGGCGCACTTCCACTACGTGGTGTTCGGCACGGTCGTGTTCGCGATGTTCGCCGGGTTCTACTTCTGGTGGCCGAAGTTCACCGGCCGGATGCTGAACGAGCGTCTCGGCATGGTGCACTTCTGGCTGCTGTTCATCGGGTTCCACATGACCTTCCTGATCCAGCACTGGCTGGGCGTGGACGGAATGGCTCGTCGCTACGCCGACTACTCGGCTGCCGACAACTGGACCTGGGAGAACCAGGTCTCCACGGTGGGCGCGATCATCCTGGGCGTATCGATGATCCCGTTCCTGTTCAACGTGTGGATCACCGCGCGCAAGGCGCCGCGCGTCACCGTGAACGACCCGTGGGGGTACGGTGCCTCGCTGGAGTGGGCGACCTCGTGCCCGCCGCCCCGGCACAACTTCACCTCGATCCCGCGCATCCGCAGTGAGCGCCCGGCGTTCGACCTGAACCACCCCGAGGCCGGCATCCCGGTCGGCGTCGGCCCTGCGAAGGATGCTCCCGCCGCCCCGGTCGTCGACCTCGACGAGGGGAAGGTGAAGTAGGTGCGCACCAACGCCGGCCTCTGGTGGCTGCTGTCGGCCTTCTTCCTGCTGATGGCGGTCGTGTACACGGTCTGGGCGATGATCATCCCCCCCGACGCGGCTTATTACACCGACTTGGAACCGGTCGGCACCGTCGCCCTGCTGTTCACGTCGATCATGTCCGCGCTGATCGCGTTCTACGTCGGCCGCGTGCACAGGGCGCAAGGCGGCGAGCTCCCGGAGGACATCCTGACGTCGGACATCGACGACGGCGATCCCGAGCTCGGTGAGTTCAGCCCCTGGTCGTGGTGGCCGATCGTGCTGGCCTTCTCGGCCGCGCTCGGCATGATGGGACTGGCGGTCGGTGTCTGGCTGTTCCCGATCGGCCTCAGCGTGTTCGTGGTCGCAATCGTCGGCTGGGTCTACGAGTACTACCGCGGGTACTTCGCGCGCTGATCCGGAGCGTGCAAGGGCGGTCGACCACTCGGTCGACCGCCCTTCTGCTGTTCGGCTTGCGTTCAGGGCGCGACTGCCGTGCGTACGACCATCACCTGCGCGTCGAACGTGCGGGGGAGTAGGCCCTCGTCGTTCTCGGTGGGCTGACCTTCGCGGACCCAGTACTCATAGCCGCCGATCATCTCCTTCACGCTGAAGCCGAGCCGAGCGAACTCCACGGCCGCCTTCGTCGCGGCGTTGCAGCCGGGGCTCCAGCAGTAGACGACCACCGGGACGCTGCGGTCGAGCTCGAGAGATGCTCGCGCGGCGATCTCCTGCCGCCGCAGATGGAGCGCCCCGGTGATGCGTCCCTGTGCCCATGCCTCATCGCTGCGGACGTCGACGAGCAGGAATCGCTCGCCGTCCTTCTGCGCGGCGTAGACGTCGGAGGCGTCGGTCTCGTGGGCGAGCTTGGCGGAGAAGTAGGAAAGCGCGTCGGTCATGACTCCACGCTAGGCCGTGCCGGATGCCGCGCGGCTCCGGGGCGCAGACACGGGACGACGGATTCCTGCCGTTGTCTCGGCAGCATGCGGAACGCCCCGGCATGAGCACCGTGACGGTGACATGCCGGGGCGTCCGGTGAGGCTCGGGTCTAGGACCCGCGCTCCTTCTCACGGTTGCGGGGCTTCTTCGAGCCGTCCTCCGCGACGATCACGTTCGACGGGCGAACGGCGGTCTCGGAGTTGTGACCGTCATCGATCGGGACGTGCGGCGCGTCCGGGACGCCGGCGCGCTCGTGGGCGGCCTGGATCTCCAGATCCTTCTCCGTCGCGATGTGGTCGAGCTCGTGGTCCTGATGTGCGGCGGCGGCGTCGAGCTCGCCCTGCGTGAGCGGAGCCAGACGGTCTTCGAACAGCCAGCGCGACAGCCCGGCGCGGATGTTCTCGTACCAGGGGATCCGGCCCTTCGCGTTCGGGCGGATGATGAGCGGCTCGTAGCCGTCGTTGTCCACGAGCTTCCAGCGCTCGTACTCGTCGACCGGCTGGTGCACCTCGATGTACTCGCCGCCGGGGAGGCGGACGATGCGGCCGGACTCGTAGCCGTGCAGCGCGATCTCGCGGTCCTTCTTCTGGAGCGCGATGCAGATGCGCTTCGTGACGAAGTAGGCGATCACGGGGCCGACGATCAGCAGCGCCTGGAGGGTGTGGATGACGCCCTCCATTGTGAGATAGAAGTGCGTGGCGATGATGTCCGACGAGGCCGCTGCCCACAGGACGGCGTAGAACGTCACTCCGGCGGCTCCGATCGCGGTGCGTGTCGCCGCGTTGCGGGGACGCTGGGCGATGTGGTGCTCGCGCTTGTCTCCCGTGATCCACGCCTCGATGAAGGGGTAGATCAGGACGACCAGGATGAACACCCCGAGGCCGACGAGGGGCACGAGGATGTTGAACGACCAGGTGCGGTCCAGGAAGACGATCTCCCAGCCCGGCGGGATCAGGCGCAGCGCGCCGTCGGCGAAGCCGATGTACCAGTCGGGCTGCGTTCCCGCAGAGACCGGGGAGGGGTCGTACGGACCGTAGTTCCAGATCGGGTTGATCGTGAACAGCGAGGCGATCAGGACGATCACGCCGAACGTGATGAACAGGAATCCGCCCATCTTCGACATGTACACCGGCATCATCGGGTAGCCGACGACGTTGCTGTTCGTCCGGCCCGGGCCGGCGAACTGGGTGTGCTTGTTGATCACCATCAGCATCAGGTGCACGACGAGCAGCGCGACAAGGATCGCAGGCAGCAGCAGGATATGCAGGGTGTACAGACGCCCGACGATCGCGACACCGGGGAACTCGCCGCCGAACAGCAGGAACGAGGTCCAGGTGCCGATCAGCGGGATGCCCTTGATCATGCCGTCGATGATGCGCAGGCCGTTGCCGGACAGCAGGTCGTCGGGAAGCGAGTAGCCCGTGAATCCTTCGCCCATCGCGAGGATGAACATGACGAAACCGATGACCCAGTTGAGTTCACGCGGCTTGCGGAATGCGCCGGTGAAGAAGATGCGCAGCATGTGCACGCCGATGCCGGCGATGAAGACCAGCGCAGCCCAGTGGTGGATCTGCCGGACGAGGAGGCCGCCGCGCAGGTCGAACGAGATCCGCAGCGACGATTCGAGCGCCGCCGACATCTCCACGCCGCGCATCGGCAGGAAAGCGCCGGTGTAGTGCGTCGGGGTCATCGATGCCTGGAAGAAGAAGGTGAGGAACGTGCCAGACAGCAGGACGACGACGAAGCTCCACATGGCGATCTCGCCGAGCATGAACGACCAGTGGTCGGGGAAGACCTTGCGGCCGAGCTCCTTGACGAACCCGGAGAGGCTGGTCCGCTCATCGATGTAGTTGGAGGTGGCCCCGAGGAACCGACCGCCGAGCGGGTTGCCGTTCTTGCCGGGTGGGAGCGTGGTCATGTCCTCCCGCACCGCGGCTGCGGCGGTGAGGTTCTCCGTGGGGTGACTTGAGGTACTCAATGGCGCTCCCAGAAGCTCGGGCCTACGGGTTCGGTGAAGCCGCTGCGCGCGACGAGGTAACCCTCGTCGTCGACCATGATCGGGAGTTGCGGCAGGGGACGAGCGGCCGGACCGAAGATGACCTTCGCCTGGTCGGTGACGTCGAACTGCGACTGGTGGCAGGGGCAGAGCAGGTGGTGCGTCTGCTGCTCGTAGAGGGCGACCGGGCACCCGACGTGGGTGCACACCTTCGAGTACGCGACGATTCCGTCGTACGACCAGTCGGCCTTCTCAGGGGTCTCGATGAGGTCCTCGGGCAGCAGTCGCATGACGAGCACGATGGCCTTGGCCTTCGCCTCGAGGTAGCCCTCGTCGTGACTCAAAGCAGCGAGCGATTCGGGGATGACGTGCACCGCAGAGCCGAGGGTGACATCGGCCGCGCGGATGGGCGTGCCCTCGGGGTCGTGGGCGAGGCGCATGCCCTCGGTCCACATGGTCTCCTCGAGCAAGGCGACCGGGTTGCCGGCGTTGGGCTCGGCCGCCGAGCTCTCCGGCGCGAGACCGCGGAACAGGATGACGGCCGGTGCGAGCGAGGCGACCACCGCGGCGATCATGGAGTTGCGGATCACGGTGCGGCGGCCGAAACCCGACTCCTCGTTGGCGTCGGCGAAGGCCCACGCCGCAGACGTGCGCGTGCTGTCACGACCTCGAGTCGCATGCCGGACCTGGATGAACTCCTTGTCGGACATGATCGCCTTGGTCCAGTGGATCGCAGCGATGCCTAGGGCGAGCAGCGCGAGACCGATGCCGAGGCCGATGAACATGTTGTTGTTGCGGATGTCGACGATCGCGCCGCTCTCGATCGGGAAGAGCATGTAGGCGGCGATCGCCCAGATGCTCGCAGCCGCCGAGAGGTAGAACAGCGTGTAGACCGTGCGGACCGCGTGCTTCATCGCCACGGGGTCCTTGTCGGTCATCCGCTCCCGATGAGGGGCGAGTACCGGGGGCTGCACCGGGTCGGAAACCGCGACGGCGAGCCCGGGCGAGGGCTTCCACGAAGCCCTTTCATGCTCGAGCGTGTCGTCCTCGTGTGCCATGGTGATCCTCGTTCGTTGCCGTGGTCGATCGATCAGTTGGACTTCGCCGTGATCCACACCGTGAGGGCGATCAGGGCGCCGATTCCGAAGATCCAGACGAACAGGCCTTCGGACACGGGTCCCAGCGAGCCGAGCGAGAATCCGCCCGGTGACTCGTTCTGCTGCAGGAAGAGCAGGGACGAGATGATGTCGCGCTTGTCTTCCGGGGTGAGGGTCAGGTCGTTGAAGACGGGCATGTTCTGGGGGCCCGTGACCATCGCGGCGTACATGTGCAGCGCGCTCGTGTCGTGAAGGGCCGGAGCGTACTTGCCCTCGGTGAGCGCGCCGCCGGCCGCGGCGACGTTGTGGCACATCGCACAGTTCACGCGGAACAGCTCTGCGCCGCGCGCGACGTCGCCCTCACCGTCGAGGATCTCCTCGTCCGGGAAGGTCGGGCCGGGCGCCATCGACTGCACGTACGCAGCCATCGCGAGGGTCTGCTCCTCGGTGAACTGCGCCGGCTTCTGCGGAGCCTGCGGCGCCGTGGCCTGCAGCGGCATGCGACCCGTGGCCACCTGGAACTCGACGGCCAATTCGCCCACGCCGTAGAGCGAAGGCCCGGTGCTCGTACCCTCGAGGTCGAGGCCGTGGCAGGTGGCGCAGTTCGCCTGGAACAGCTTCTTGCCGTCTTCGACGGTCAATTCGGATGCGACGGAGGTGTCGGTGCCTGCCGCCACCGCCGCGGACGCACCGGCGTACACACCGCCTGTGATCAGGAGGCCGATGCCGATGAGGGCGGCCGCAGCCCACGGACTGCGGCGGCCGTTCGAGCGGCGCTTGGTCTCTCGTGCCATGTTGGGGCTCAGCTCCGCTCTATTTCAGGAAGTAGATGACGAGGAACAGGGCGATCCAGACGACGTCGACGAAGTGCCAGTAGTACGACACGACGATCGAGGACGTCATCTCTTTGCGCCCGAAGTTCTTGACGGCGTATGCGCGCCCGATCACGAGGAGGAAGGCGATGAGCCCGCCGGTCACGTGCAGGGCGTGGAAGCCGGTCGTGAGGTAGAACGCCGATGCGTACGAGTTTGCTTGGATCGGCATGCCCTCCACGACCAGCTGCGCGTACTCCCACACCTGGCCGGAGACGAAGATCGCGCCGAGCGCGAAGGTGAGCCAGAACCACTCGACCATGCCCCATCCGAGCCAGCCGCGTTTCCGCGTCGAATACGGCTGGAACCGCTCGGCGGCGAAGACGCCCATCTGGCACGTCACCGAGGACAGCACCAGGATGATCGTGTTGACCGTGGCGTACGGGATGTTCAGCAGCTGCGTCTCTTGGGCCCACAGGTCGGGCGAGGTGCTGCGGAGCGTGAAGTAGATCGCGAAGAGACCCGCGAAGAACATCACCTCGCTGCCGAGCCACACGATCGTTCCGACGGCGACCGGATCCGGGCGCTTGACGGAACGCATGGCCTGAGAGTAGGTCGCTGTCGTGGTCGTCACTTCTTCATTATGGCCGATCCTGAGGCTCCCGTAGCCCATCGGATGGTGCCTATTTGTCTCGATGCCGAACAATCGGCGGTGTGTCGCGCGGTTAGGCTCTGGGGTTATGGCGGAGCTCTACACCTGGCCGGAAGTGCTCACGACCCTGCTCGAGGACCGAGACCTCAGCGTCTCGGAGTCGACCTGGGCGATGCGACAGATCATGTCGGGGGCGGCGACGCCCTCACAGCTCGCCGGATTCCTGGTCGCGCTCCGCGCGAAGGGCGAGACCGTCGATGAGATCGTCGGCTTCCGCGACGCCATCCTGGAAGCGGCGCTGCCGCTGCCGGTGGACCCGAACGTCCTCGACATCGTCGGCACCGGGGGTGATCGCTTCGGGACGGTCAACATCTCGACGATGGCTGCGGTGGTGGCCGCGGCATCCGGTGTTCCCGTGGTCAAGCACGGCAACAAGGCGGCCAGCTCCGCGTCGGGCTCCTCGGACGTGCTCTCGGCTCTGGGCATCGACCTGACCCTGACGCCCGAGCAGGTCTCCGAGACCCTCGAGCGCGCGGGCATCACCTTCGCCTTCGCGTCGGCGTTCCACCCGGGATTCCGCCATGCGGGCGCCACGAGAGCCGAGCTGGGCGTGCCTACGGTGTTCAATTTCCTGGGGCCGCTGTGCAACCCCGCGCGTGCGGAGGCGAACGCGGTGGGCGTCGCGCACCTCGATCGCGTCCCGCTGATCACCGGGGTGTTCCGCACCCGGGGAGCGACCGCCCTGGTGTTCCGCGGCGACGACGGCCTGGACGAGCTGACCACGACCGGTCACAGCCGCGTCTGGGAGGTGAGTAGAGGAGATATCCACGAGCACGACCTGGATCCCCGCGATCTCGGCATCCCGCTCGCCCAGATCGACGATCTGCTCGGAGGCGATCCTGCCCACAACGCGTCGATCGTGCACCGCGTGTTCGCGGGCGAGGGGGGTGCGGTACGAGACATCGTGCTGCTCAACGCCGCCGCCGGCATCGTGTCGTTCCGTCTCTCGCAGGACGCGACCGAGGTGCAGCGTCCGATTCTCGAGAGGCTCGCCGAGGCGAAGGATGCCGCCGCCGTGGCCGTCGACAGCGGCGCGGCATCCGCCAAGCTCGAAGCCTGGGTCGAGGTCACCCGCTCGTTCGCCTGATTCTTCCGAGGAGGTCCTGGTGCACCCTCACGACGCGCTGGCCGAGATCGCGACACTGCTCGAGCGCGAGCGCTCGTCGCGCTACAAGTCCAAGGCGTTCCGCGCCGCGGCCGACGCTATCGAGGGACTGAGCGACGCGCAGCTGCGGGATGCCGCGGCCCTCCGCCGCCGGAAGGGGATCGGCGACTCGACCTTCGCCGTCATACAGGAGGCGCTGGAAGGACGGGTGCCGGCGTACCTCGTCGACCTGCGGGAGCGCGCCGGGGTGGAGCGCGCCTCGGCGCTCCGCGGGTTGCTGCGCGGAGATCTGCACAGCCACAGCGAATGGTCGGACGGACTGACATCGATCGACCTCATGGTCGACGCCGCCCGCGCGCTCGGCCACGAGTACCTCGCCCTGACGGATCACTCGCCACGGCTGCGGGTGGCCAACGGGCTGTCGCCCGATCGGCTCCGCGCGCAACTCGAGATCGTGGCGGGAATGAGCGGGGACGGCTTCACCCTCCTGTCCGGGATCGAGGTCGACATCCTCGAGGACGGCGCCCTCGACCAGGAGCCGGGTCTCCTCGACGCGCTGGACGTCGTGGTGGCATCGGCGCATTCCAAACTGCGCATGGAGCACGGCCCGATGACCCGGCGGCTCGTCCGCGCGGTTTCCAGCGACCGCGTCGACGTGCTCGGGCATGTCACGGGCCGGCTGGTGGAGGGCTCGCGCGGAACGCGTCCGCCGTCGACGCTCGACGCGGGGGCGGTCTTCGAAGCCTGCGCCGCGCACGGAGTCGCCGTGGAGATCAACTCCCGCCCCGAGCGTCAGGATCCGCCCGACGAGCTCATCGCGATCGCGCTCGACGTGGGATGCCTGTTCTCGATCGACTCCGACGCGCACGCGCCCGGCCAGCTCTCGCTGCTCGACTACGGAGCGGAGCGCGCCGAGCGGGCGGGCGTGCCGGCCGAGCGCATCGTGACGACCTGGCCGCTGGACCGGTTGCGGGAGTGGACCGGCCGGCGGCGCTGATTCGCTTCTGCGGCAGCACACGCGGGCATCACGGTCGATGCGTGACCGAGGTGCGGTCAGCGCGCCGCGGCAGCGTCGAGTGCGTCGAGGATACGGGTGACCGCGCTGCCGAGCGCCCACTGCTCGGCGAGGGATGCGGCATCCGCTCGCTGTCTTTCGTCGGGCGCACGCAGGCGGGAGTCGACCTCGGGCAGGTCGAGATCCTTCACGACCTCGACGACGGTCGGAGCGACCTCGAGATAGGGGAGCCCGCTGAGGATCTTGCTGCGCAGTCCCGCCGACATTCCGTCACCCGCATCGGCGGCCGCGATGATGCCGGGGAGGTCGCCGTGCGTCGCGAGGAGCGTGGCCGCGGTCTTCTCGCCGATGCCCGCCACGCCCGGTAGCCCGTCGGAGGCATCACCGCGCAGGGTTGCGAAGTCCGCGTACTGACTCGGCAGGACGCCGTATTTCTTGACGACGGTCGCGTCCGTGACGATCTCGAGATTGCTCATGCCGCGCGCGGTGTAGATCACGCGAACCTCGCTTGCGTCGTCGACGAGCTGGAACAGATCCCGGTCGCCGGTCACGACGTCGACCGGCAGCACCGCTCGCGTCGCAAGGGTTCCGATGACATCGTCGGCCTCATGCGCGGCCGCGCCGACGATGACGATGCCCAGGGCGTCGAGCGTCTGCCGGATGATCGGCACCTGCACCTCAAGGGGGTCGGGCACGACCTCGAGGTCGGGACCGACGGCGGTGACCTCGGCGACCCGGTGCGACTTGTAGGTCGGGATGAGGTCGACGCGCCACTGCGGGCGCCAGTCGTCGTCCCAGCAGGCGACGAGGTGCGTCGGCTCGTAGGTCGTCACGAGCCGCGTGATGATGTCGAGGAAGCCGCGCACGGCGTTGACGGGTGTGCCGTCGGGGGCGCGCACGGTGTCCGGCACACCGTAGAACGCACGGAAGTAGAGCGACGCGGAATCGAGCAGCATGAGGCGGTCGGTCACGCGCTCATCCTGCCACGGCCGGGCGACGCGGGTGGGTGAGCTCTTGCTCAGCCGAGGAGATCTGCCGAAGCGAGGCGCAGTGGTGGGCGCAGCTCCTCGACTGCGCAGATCTCCTCAGTTCGGTGAACCCCGGGCCCGACTCAGCAGCCCGGACCGCCGGGGTTCTCCAGGCAGGTCTGGTCGACGAGGGCGGTGCGGGCTTCGACGACCTGCACGTTGTACCCGGCGGTCGTCGCCGTCACGTACCCGGTCACGGGGCGCCAGGTGCCGCTGCCGAAGTCGACGGATGCCGCATACTGCACCGTCGCGCTCACCGGGTACGTCCCGCGCTCGCGGTAGACGTGGCTGGTGATCGTCGGCGTGAACTGCGCCTGCCCGAGCGCCGCCCAGCTGGCGCCGCCGGTCGCGAAGCGCGCCGTCGTGCCGTCTCCGTAGTCGAAGATGTATCCCGCGGGCGTGAAGCGGACGGTCACGTCCCAGCCGAGGAGCGTTCCGGCGATGTACTGCTCGGATGCCGCCGCCACGACGTTCGTGGGAGCGCCGACGATCCCGAATCCGGACGGCTCGCCCGTGAGCGACGGCCGGGCGGGGCGGAAGGAGGCGAGATCCGCGGCGGTGACGTCGGGCGGGGTGACGACGAGGAAGCCACCGCAGTCCGCTCGGGTGCAGGTGATCGGCGTGGGCGCGGGCGCGGGCTGAGCCAGGCCCGAGTCGTCCGGCGGTGCCCATCCGCCGTCGGACTCGGCAGGATCCGAGATGCTCGCGCCGATGTCGACCTGCTCGCCCGAGTTGGAGACTGAGCAATCGCGTCCACGTGCTCGATCCCGTCACAGGAAGGACCTGGATCGCACGGCGGAGCCCATAGCGCAGCAGCCCCAACACTAGGACACCAGCAACTGCAGGCACGCGGGATCCTCGACCGCGTCGCTGCCTCGCGATCGCGAGCCCGGTTCCGTGGCGGTCGATGTAACGAATTCGATCGAAGGGCGTAAGCATGCTGGTCTCTGAGCGGAGACCACGGACTGGCCGTTGCCATCGACGACCTCGACTGCGCTCACGTCCGAACACACGACCGCATCGACCTGCGCAGAGTTGATGTCGACCGTCTCGCCACGAAAGTCACCTCGAGTCAACAGTTGTCGCCTGACACATGTCCATCCATCAGCGTGCATTCGAGCTGAGCGTCTTACGTTCACTCGCATTCGCGTCACCCGTGGTCCACGCGTATACGGCCTCGAACGTCTCTGGATCGCTCAGATCGACCTGGTTCAGGGCGTCCACGTACGCCCGGTATGTCTCCTCCGCCGCGGCGAAGGCCTCCTCCTCGGTCGCGAAGGCCGGTCCGGTCGGAGACGGTGCCGGATCGGGCTGACAGCCGGTCGCGAGCGGGACCACCATCGCGAGTGCGACGGTCACGGCTGCGACGCGGCGGAGCATCCGACCACGCTAGCCGCGACCGACGCCGGTCCGTCCGACTTATCCACACCCCGCCACGCGTGGCGATTCCTATACGCGGGAGTGGGCCACTGCCATACTGACCGCGTGAAGATCTCGAAGCTGATCGGTCCTGCCGTCGTCCTGGGTCTGACCATCGGCCTCAGCGCGTGCGCGCAGACCAACGAGACGGTGATCGCCCCGGTGACGATGGATGCGAACGACCTCCAGGGCGCCACGGTGGATCTCGTGGTCGGGCAGGTCCTCAACATCAACACCGGCGATCTCGCCGTCGACAGCTACAGCGGCGAGGTCGAAGACGCGTCGGTCGCCGAGTTCGTCGAGGGCTACGAGCAGGGCGGCGCGACATTCAACCCCGGTGTGAAGGCGCTTGCCGAGGGGACCACGACCGTCGTGATGTCGAACTCGACCGGCGGCATCCAGGATCTGACCTTCACGGTCGACGTCGGCGAATAGGCGTAACCGCGAACTGAGACCCGCGCACGGCGCCCGGTGCGCCGCACGCCCGTTAGCGTGGACGGATGACCACTCAGCAGGAGAAAGCACAGACCCTCGCGCGGCTGCACGCCGCGCCGGAGATCTTCCGCGCCGTCAACGTGTGGGACGTCGTGTCGGCCAAGGCGGTGGCCGCGCTGCCGCAGACGAAGGCGATCGTAACGGCCGGCCACTCGATCGCGGCGACATTCGGCTACGCGGACGGTGAGAAGATCCCGCTCGATCTGATGCTCGACATGGTGGGACGGATCGTAGACGCGACGGACCTGCCCGTGTCGGCGGATCTGGACGCCGGCTACGGCGACGCGGGGGAGACCGCTCGGCGTGCGATCGGCGTCGGCGTCGTCGGAGCGAACATGGAGGACCGCCTGGCCCCGCTGGCAGACTCGGTGGCCGCCGTCGAAGCCGTCATAGCCGCCGGCGCCGCCGAGGGCGTGCCGTTCGTGCTGAACGCGCGCACCGACGCGTTCGTGCGCGCCGGGGACCGCCCGCTCGCCCAGTCGATCGACGATGCCATCACCCGAGGCCGCGCGTACCTCGCGGCAGGCGCCGACCTCGTGTTCGTTCCCGGCATCCTGAACGCGGACGTGACGAAGCAGCTCGTCGACGGAATCGGCGAACGCAAGATCAGCGTCATCGGGCTGCCCGGCTCGCTGTCGGCGGCGGAGTACGAGGCGCTCGGTGTCGCTCGGATCTCGCACGGTCCGATGACCCAGCGGGTGGCGCTGACCGCACTGCAGGACGTCGCGAGCGAGCTGTACGCGGACGGCCGGATCCCGGCGACGACCCGCAACCTGAACTGAGGTCCGGCGTCAGCCCGCCCGAGCCGAATCGACGACGTCGAGGATCGCGTCTGTGACGAGGCCTGGCTGCTCGACCGGAAGGCCGTGGCCGCTGTCGGTCTCGGTGATGTGGGTGGCGTTCAGCGACTCCGCGAGCAGCGCCTGAGCGGCCCCCCACGCGGGCCACGTCGATGCGCCGGGCGTGACCTGCAGATCCCACGGCTGATCCGAGGACATCACGACGACCGGGATGCCGGGCAGCTCCGGAGTGCTGTTCAGCTCGGCGATGCTCGGCTCGTAGGCGGGCGCCTCCGATCCGGCCTCATCGACGCTGCCCGCCACGACGGCCATCCATGCCGACCACTGCTCCGGCGTGAACGTCTCGCGCAGGTATGCGCTGGCGGAGTCGAGCAGGACGAGGCCGTCGACCTCGTCCGGGTACGTGCGCGCGAACTGCTGAGCGATCATGCCGCCCCACGACAGCCCGACGACCACGAAGGGACCCGGCCGCTCGGCGGCGGCCATGAGCGCGTGCAGGTCCTCGGCCGCCTGCAGCGCCGTCGTCGGCTGAGGGACAACGGTGGAATCCGTGGGCTCGCCCGACTCGACGGTGGTACCGGGTCGGTCGTACGCGCACACTCGCGTCTTCTCAGCGAGTGCGTCGAAGGTCGAGATCGCGTCCGGCGCGGCATCCGGCAGCAGGGTGGTCCACTCGTCGGCGGCGCCACGGGTTCCCGAGATCAGCAGGACCGTGGGCGAACCGCTGCCGCGGCAGTCGAGGTAGAGCTGCCGGTTGTCGCCGATGTCGACGAGTCCGGCGACATCGGGGGATGCCGTCGCTTCGGCGCTCGCAGGTGGGCCGGCATCCGGTCCATCGTGCGATGGCGCGGCACTGCACGAGGCGAGCGCCATGGTGAGGACCACGAGGACCGTGGCCCCCGCGATGCGAACAGTCCTCGTGCGCGCCACGCCGGATCAGGTGTCGCGGATGATCGGCGCGTCGTCCTCGCGGTGGTCGTCGCCGTCACCGGGGGGATATTCCGTTCGTTCCGTTCGTCGGCGCAGATACAGGGCGCTCCCGATCAGACCTCCCCACACGATGACGATCGCGAGGACGAGGAAGGTGATGGCGATCGGAGTCATGACGACATCCCCTCTCGGCCGGTCCGTCGCGAGACGACGGGGTCGCCTGGCGGCGGGTATGGCGGCCATGCCGTGAAGTCGTCGGGCGAGGATCGCCAGCGGAACAGGGGCAGCACGATCGCGACCACGACGATGAAGGCGATCGTGCCCCACCCGACGACCCCGAGATACCACCCGGGAAGGTCGCCATACCCCTCGACGACGAGCGTGATGATCCGCTGGATCAGCATCCAGCCGAGGATGATCGGCGCCAGTATCCCCACGAGGAGGACCCAGACCCGACCCACCTGGAAGGTCGACACGGCATTCAGGTGGTAGCGGAGCTCGGCACCGCGCCGCAGCACCCAGATCACGAGGATGGTCGCCAGGACGGCCGAGCCGACGATTCCGATGTTGTTCGCCCACTGGTCGGCGACATCGAGCGCCAGCAGGCCCGTGGTGGTCGAGAACAGCAGCACCGAGAGCACGGCCGAGACCACACCGACGCCCACAGCCGCCCCCCGGGCGGTCATGCCGAACTTCTCCTGCACCGCCGCAGAGACGACCTGCAGCACCGAGATGAGCGAAGTGAAGCCCGCCATCGTGAGCGACCCGAAGAACAGCACTCCGAAGATCACGCCACCCGGCATCTGCGACACGATCGCAGGGAAGGTGATGAACGACAGACCCACGCCGGTCAGCCCCTCCAGCTCCGACACGGCGATCCCCTGCTGGAACGCGAAGAACCCCAGTGTGGCGAACACGCCGATGCCGGCGAGGATCTCGAAGGACGAGTTCGCGAAGGCCACCACCAGGCCCGGCCCGGTGAGGTTCGAGCGCCGCTTGCGGTACGACGCGTAGGTGATCATGATGCCGAACGCGATCGAGAGCGAAAAGAAGATCTGGCTGTAGGCGGCGATCCACACGTTCGGGTCGCCGAGGGCGGCCCAGTTGGGCGTGAACAGCGCGTTGAGGCCTTCGGCGGCGCCATCCAGGAACAGCGCGCGGACCACGAGGATCGAGAACGCGACGACCAGCAGGGGCAGGAAGATCACGTTGACGCGCTGCAGGCCGCGGGCCACGCCGAGCGCGAGCACCACGATGGCGGCGAGCCAGACGAGCGCGAGCGGGATGAGCACACCCGGGACGAACTCGAGGCTGAACCCGGGGTCGCCGACCTGGAGGTATTCGCCGGTCAGGAAGCCGGCGGTGTCGTCGCCCCAGCGCAGGTCGAAGGAGAACACGAAGTAGCTGAGGGCCCACGCGATGACGGCCGTGTAGTACAGCCCGATGACGAACGCGATCGCGACCTGGAACCAGCCGAGGCCTTCCATCCACCTCTTGCCGCCGCTGAGCCGGCGGAAGGCGGTCGGAGCGGCTCCGCGGAAGCGGTGGCCGATGGCGTAGTCGAGGAACAGGATCGGGATTCCCGCCGTGATCAGTGCCACGAGGTAGGGGATGAGGAAGGCGCCGCCGCCGTTCTCGTACGCGACGCCGGGAAAGCGCCAGATGTTGCCGAGCCCGACCGCTGAGCCGATCGCAGCGAGGATGAAGCCGACTTGGCCGGTCCATTCCTCACGGGGCTTCGTTCCCGTTGGGGGCGGGGGATTCCTCACGTCGGTCATGGCGCTCTCCTCGTGTGCGGTCGCGGCGGTGCGACGCTCGTCGGTATGCCGCACGCTACCAGCCCGACCGTGATCGACGGGGGCGCGAGGGGAATCACGTCCGTCGCGCGTGCGTTGAAGGCGACATGGAGCACGAACCTGTCGACGTCGTGGTCATCGGCGCGGGGCAGGCGGCCCTCGGCGCCTGAATCGTGCGTAGCGTGGAGCCATGGCACATCCCGCTCCGCATCCCGTCGCCGCCGGTCAGGAATCGGTCTGGGACTACCCGCGCCCGCCTCGGATCGAGGCCGTCGACCGCCGGGTGACGATCGAGCTCGGGGGCCGGCGCATTGTGGACACGACCGACGTCGTGCGGGTGCTGGAGACCAGTCATCCGCCCGTCTACTATCTGCCGATCCCGGCGTTCGCCGACGGCGCGCTCGTACCCGCGCGGGGATCGTCGTTCTGCGAGTTCAAGGGCTCGGCGAGATACTTCGACGTCGTCGGCGGCGAGGCCATGGCGACGGGAGCCGCGTGGAACTATCCCACGCCGTCCCGCGGGTACGAGCAGCTCGCCGACCGCGTCGCCGTCTACGCGGGGAAGATGGACCGGTGCACGGTCGACGGCGAAGAGGTCGTTCCGCAGCCCGGGGGGTTCTACGGAGGCTGGGTGACCTCCGACATCGTGGGTCCCTTCAAAGGCGACCCGGGCACGCGGGGCTGGTAGAGCTCATGCCCGGGGCGGGTCGTCCTCGTCTGATGCGGCATCCGGGTCGTCGTCCGTCCGATCGTTCTGCGCCGCGTCCTCGTCCAGCAGAGTGACCAGCGCCTCGTCGAACGCGTCGCCGTCGGATCTCGCGGTGAGAACGGGTTCGGCCGCGAGCGTCAGATCGATCAGCTCGCGCAGGAGGCCACCGACCGTGGTGGAGCGGAGCAGCCGGAACTGGTCGAGCTGCCCGAGCGGAGCGATCGCGGCGAGCTGCCAGCTCGACTCGAGCGGATCGTCGGAGAGCTCGATGTCGGGATCCCACTGCACCTCGGCGTACTCGGCCGCCCGCGACAGCACGCGCCGCACGATGCGCTCGGCCTCGTTGCGCAGAGGAGTGAGCGCGTCGTCCCAGACGAGGGAAGGCAGTTCACGCACGGTCGCGGTCGGGTAGGGCTCCTCCTCACCCCACTCGGCCACTTCGAAACGAGATCCGCCTACCGCTATCAGGTGGATGTCGCGCTCGCCGGCCATCACGTTGGTGATCCGCGCCATCGTGCCGATCCGGAATCGCTGGTCGTTCCCCCCGGCCTCGCTGCCGCGCTCGATGAGGACCACGCCGAACTGGGGGTCTTCGTCGTCGAGCAGCCGGCCGAGCATGACCAGGTAGCGCTCTTCGAAGATCCGCAGCGCCAGGGGCGTGTGCGGAAAGAGCACCGATCCGAGGGGGAACATCGCCACGTCCGCCATGCCCTCCAGTCAACCAGCGTTCGCGGTGCTCCGGTCGGGAAACCTCACCGAAATGGGACGCGTCCGAAATCTAGACTGACCCGATGAGCACGTTACGCGATGCCCTCGCCGCCGGTCCGGTGGTCCTCGACGGCGGACTCGGCACGCTGCTGGAATCGCGCGGCCACGATCTCACGTCTTCGCTCTGGTCGGCGCGGCTGCTCATCGAGGATCCCGCGGCGATCCGGCGCGCGCACGCGGAGTACTTCGCCGCCGGTGCACGAGTGGCGATCACGTCCTCGTACCAGGTGAGCTGCACCGGCCTGGATGCCGCGGGTCTGGATCGCCGTGACGTCGATGTCCTGCTCGCACGCAGCGTGGAGCTGGGCAGGCAGGCGCGGGATGACGCCGGTCTGTCGTCGGATGAAGCATGGGTCGCGGCATCCGTCGGCCCGTACGGCGCCGCGCGCGCGGACGGCAGCGAATACACGGGCGAATACGACCTCGACGCGGCGCAGCTGCGCGAATGGCATCGTCCCCGTCTGCAGGCGCTCGCGACGGCGGAGCCGGACGTGATCGCGGTGGAGACGATCCCCTCGCTCGCCGAGCTGGAGGCGGTGTGTCGCGAACTCGACGGCATCGGCATCCCGGCATGGGTCAGCGTCACGATCGCGGACGGCAGGCTGAGGTCGGGGGAGGCCCTCGCCGATGCCTTCGCTCTGGCAAGGGGGGTGCCCGAGGTCATCGCCGTCGGGGTGAACTGCTGCGACGCGGCGGAGGTGAGCGGTGCGCTCGCCGCGGTGGGCGCCGGCACGCCGGGCGTCGTCTATCCGAACAGCGGCGAGCGCTGGAACGCCGTCGCGCGCCGCTGGTCCGGTGACGCGTCACCCATCGCCGCGCTCGCGGGCGACTGGGTCACGGGCGGTGCGCGGCTGGTGGGCGGGTGCTGTCGAGTGGGTCCCGACCAGATCGCGCAGATCGCCCGGACGATCGCCACCTCGAGGGAGTAGTCCCGCCCGCGTGTCGGCGCGCTCGCGTAGCGTGGATGCAAACCGGCTGGGAGGCCCACATGTCGCGCATCCTCATCATCGGCGGCCACGGCAAGGTCGCGCTGCTGCTCGCGCCGCTGCTCGTGGCGCGGGGCGACGCGGTGACGAGCGTGATCCGCAACCCCGAGCATGTCGCTGTGGTCGCGGCATCCGGAGCATCACCGCGGCTGGCCGACATCGAGGCGCTTTCGCTCGACGAGCTGACGGCGCTGGTGGAGGGCCACGATGCCATCGTGTGGTCCGCCGGAGCCGGAGGCGGCAACCCCGCGCGCACCGTCGCGGTCGACCGCGACGCCGCGATCCGGTCGATGGATGCCGCCGTCTCAGCCGCTGTGGGCCGGTACGTCATGGTGTCGTACTTCGGCGCCCGTACCGACCACGGCGTTCCTGCCGACAACCCGTTCTTCGCCTATGCCGAGGCGAAGGCCGCCGCCGATGATCACCTGCGGGCGAGCGACCTCGAATGGACCGTCCTCGGGCCGAGCGCGCTGACCCTCGGGCAGCCCACCGGCCGGATCGACGTCACCGCGACCGAGTCGGGCTCGGTGAGCAGGGCGGATGTCGCGGCGGTCGTGGCCGCCGCGCTGTCCGACGATGCCACGATCGGGCGGACCATCCGATTCAACAGCGGCGACGTTCCGATCGCCGAGGCGATCGGGTGAAGCCTGAGTTCGCCCGGCTCATCGCCGCGCGGCGAGCGGACGTCTCGGCGGGGCTCGCAGCAGTCGAGGCGCGGCTCGCCGCGATCCGCGCGGAGCGCAGCGCTGCGACCGATGACGACGAGCACGATCCGGAGGGCTCGACGCTGTCCACCGAGTGGTCCCGCGCGGAGGGACAGCGGGCCGACGCCGTCCGCGAGCTGGCCGAGCTGGACGCCGCGCTCGGCAGAGTGGAAGCCGGGACGTACGGCGTCTGCGTCTCGTGCGGTACCGCGATCCCGGTCGATCGCCTGCGCCTGCTGTCGGCAGCGACCCTCTGCGTCCGCTGTGCGAGCACCGCTTAGAAGTCGACCCGGACCAGCGGGCTGCGTGCGACCCAGTCGTCGGGATGAGCGACCCGCCGCGGTGATCCACGCCGGGCGTAGAGCTCGTCGATCCCCGCGATGATGGCCGCGAACAGCCGGGCGCGCTCGTCGGGATCCGTGATCGGAGTGGCGGTGGCGGCAAGGTCGGCCCGCACCTCGTTCTTGAGGTGGAAGGTGAACTGCGGGTGCGCGAGCAGGTTGGCGTACCACGCGCGCGGGCCGGGCAGGCCCGTGAGGTACACGACTCCGTCGACGGTGTGGAACCAGATCTCGATCCGGCGGGGCTGGTTCGACCGGGCGCCGATCGTGGTGATGTCGACGGTGTGATCGCGGATGGAGGATTCGGGTCCCAGGGCAAGGGTCTGCGCGATCGTGGCGTCCATCGACGTCAGTCTAGGCGTGGCTCATCCGCGGGTCTCGGGGACCTCGCGGCCGGAAGTGTCGCGATCACCACCGGGTTCGAACACGGTCACGAGGCGACGCCCTGAGTCTGCGCGATCCACTCCTCCAGGATCACCCGCAGCGCCATCTCGTTGCGGCGGACGTCGTCGACGTCGGCGAGCGCGATGAGAGCGCGATCGGTGTCCTTCCAGTCGAGCAGCTTCTCGGGGTCGTCGATCACGAGCACCCGCTTCGGTCGTCTGCGCTTTGCGCCGGTGTGGAGAACCAGACGGATGCCTCCGCCCTTGAGGAGCCCGGTGGTGGCGAAGTGATCATCGATCGCGAAGCTGGGTGCGTTCCACTTGATCCCGGCGCGGACGCGTTCGTCGCTGCTCTCGATGATGCGGCACAGCTCGGCGAGCGCGGCGCGGGCCGGTTCGGGGACGTCGGTCAGATACGCGTCGATCGTGTCGGTCACGGGCTGCCTTCCGGGGGATCCCACCAACCGTCTCACCGATCTTGCGCGGACCGCAAGGTTCGCCGGTTCACCCTCCGCTGGGGTAGGCGACGTACGGCCACGTGATCGACGCGAGGACTCGCTGGCCCTCGATGCTGGGGTGGAAGTAGTCGGCTGTCGAGATGTGCGTCGACGTGAAGGGGTAGTTCGCCACGGTGTAGCCGTCGAACGTACAGCGCGGCAGGGCGGCGCACTCGGCCTGCAGCGCGGTGTTGTACGCGTTGACCTGGGCCTGCACCGTGAGCCGACGGGTTTCATCGGTGGCGCTCGTGCTGGTGGGGTTGGCGAGCATCGACTGGCAGATGCCCGCCGAAGCCCAGATGAGCTGCGCCCCGAATCTGCTCTTCGATATCGACCACATGCGGTACAGACTCGGGATGCTGGCCACGAAGATCCGGTTGTCCGCCTTCGCGTTGTGGAACTGGGTGAGGCCGGCTCTGATGCGGGCCTGGAAGTCGGCGACCGGCGTCATTCCCGCGACGGTGGGCGTGCACGCGTCGTTCGCGCCGAGCTCCACGGTCAGATAGTCCGCCTGCGAGCCGATCGCAGAGGCGACCTGCCCGGCGAGATCAGTCGAGTTGGCCCCGAGCTGAGCGACGTTCACGCCCGTGATGGTCGTGGCGGAGGCCACGCGGAGCCGTTGCAGCAGCGAGTTGAGTGTCGATGCGGTTCCGGTGGACCAGCTGTACTGCGGGAAGGAGCCGTAGCTCGCCGAGTTGTAGGCCATCGTGATCGAGTCTCCTGCGGCCGCCATCACGTCGGGGTACGCGCCGGGTGTCGGTGTCGGTGTCGGTGTCGGCGTGGGGGTGGGCGTCGGGGTTGGCGTGAGCGTCGGTGTCGGTGTGGGCGTCGGAGTGGGTGTGGGCGTCGGCGTGAGTGTGGGCGTCGGTGTCGGAGTGGGTGTCGGCGTCGGCGTCGGCGTCGGCGTGAGCGTGGGGGTCGGTGTCGGAGTGGGCGTCGGAGTCAGCGTCGGTGTGGGCGTCGGCGTGAGTGTGGGGGTCGGCGTCGCCGTCGCGGTGGGGGTGGGCTTGCCCTTCCCGGGCGGGGGCGCGGCGACGGCTGGAGCGCTGAGGGCGGCGGTCGCGACGACGGCGAGTACCGAGAGGGTCGCGATGGCGAACACCGAGCGCGGGCGAAGAGACGGCATGACGGCTCCGTTCGGGTGGTGCGTCGAGCAGACCCATGCGGCTCCCCAGTGCGCGCGGAATCTGGCGCTCACGCTAGACCCGCGATCGCCGCGGGGTCAATGGGATCACCGCGCACGCCGGTGCAGCCCGCCCTCCTCGAGACGTACGCTGGTGCGGTGGCTTCCGTCCTCAACGTCTCGGGGTATCTCTTCACGCGGATCGACGACCCGCACGGGCTGCGATCGATCCTGCGCGATCGGGCGGTGGCCGCGGGGCTGAAGGGGACCATCCTCCTGGCCGAAGAGGGCATCAACCTCTTCCTCGCAGGCGAGGCGGATGCCGTGCGCGGGTTCGCCACGCAGCTTCGTCGCGACCCGCGGTTCGCGGAGCTCACCGTGAAGGACAGCTGGTCGGTCACCCAGCCCTTCCGGAGGATGCTGGTGAAGGTCAAGCGCGAGATCATCCGAATGGACCGCCCGACGATCCGACCTGAGGGCGGGCGTGCGCCGGCGGTTGATCCTGCGACGCTGCGGCGGTGGCTCGACCGGGGCAGCGACGACCATGGGCGGGAAGTGGTGCTCCTGGACACCCGCAACGCGTTCGAGGTCGATTACGGCTCCTTCATCGGCGCGCTCGACTGGCGCATCGATCGCTTCACGCGATTCCCGGACGCCGCCGCATCGCATCGCGACGACCTCCGGGGCAAGACCGTCGTCAGCTACTGCACGGGCGGCATCCGCTGCGAGAAGGCGGCGCTGCACCTGCGGGAGGAGGGCATCGACGCGTTCCAGCTGGACGGCGGCATCCTCGGATACTTCTCGGCGGTCGGCGCGGACCACTGGACGGGGGAGTGCTTCGTCTTCGACGAGCGCGAGGCCCTGCGACCCGATCTCGAGCCGGCGCGTGCCGCGCGGGACGGCCGATGAAGACCGACCTGAAGAAGGAGATCGCAGCCTACGGAGCGCGACACGGTGACTTCCAGATCATCGAGGTCCCGCCGCTGCGGTATCTCATGATCGATGGTCATGGCGACCCGAACGGCGCCGAGTACGCGGACGCGATCTCGTCCATCTTCCCGGTCGCCTACAAGCTCAAGTTCCTGAGCAAGCGCGAGCTCGACCGTGACTACGTGGTGATGCCGCTGGAAGCGCTCTGGTGGGCGGACGACATGGCGAGCTTCACCAGCGACCGCGACAAGTCCCGCTGGGACTGGACCGCACTCAACCTCGTTCCCTCATGGATCACCGACCAGCACTTCGAGCGTGCGCGGGATGCCGCCGCCGGGGCGCCGGCGCTCGACCGCATAAGGCTGGCGACCCTCACCGAGGGAACATGCGTGCAGACGCTCCACCTCGGCCCGTTCGACGATGAAGGTCCGGTGCTCGACCGCATGCACGAGGAGTTCATCCCCGCGCACGGGCTGCGCATGACGGGCAAGCACCACGAGATCTACCTGAGCGACATCCGCCGGACCGATCCCGCGAAGCTGCGCACGATCCTGCGGCAGCCGGTGGAGGGCGCCGGCTCCTGAGGTCTCACCGCGTCGGGACGACGAACGGCGAACGGCCACGGGGAAGACCGTCGTCGCTCGCGCCGAGCGATGGGAAGGAGATCGGGACGCCGTGGGCCGCCGCCCAATCGAGCGAGTCCGTCGCCTGGACGTGCACGTGCGGCTGCGTGCTGTTGCCGGAGTTGCCGCACGCCCCGACCGTGTCGCCGACCCGCACGTGATCACCCACGCGCACGCGGACCGAGCCGCGCTGAAGGTGCGCGAGCAGCACGAACGGCCCGCCGGGGGTCGCGGCGATCACGACGTGATTGCCCGCGACGCCCGGCGCACCGCGGGCGACACGCTCCCGCTGTGTGGCGAGGTAGGGCACGAGGGTGAAGAGGGAGCGACGCGCTCCGTGATCGGCTTCGCCGTCGTGGGCCAGGGCGACCGTTCCCGCGACCGGCGCGAGGATCGGAGCGCCGAAGCCGAGGAAGCGGTCCGGGGGCTCGAGGGCCACAAGGGCGCTCCATCGCCACGGCGCCGAACGGCGGCGGTCATCGACCGCGAGGAAGTCGATCGCATACGTCGAGCCGAACAGGTCCGTGCCGTGGCTCGGCACGCGGTCGGCCGGGCTGTTGAGGGCCATCCAGCGACCGGTGAACGGAGGGGCGAGCTGCAGGGCGTCCACGGGTCTCAGCGGTAGCGGTAATGCTCGGAGACGCTGTTGATCCAGCTGACGAACTGCCGGGCCCTCGCGTCCTGACCCGTCGGCACGGGCGCCAGCCAGACCTGGCCCGCGACCTCCACGAGGATGTAGCCGACGCCGCCGATCACCGATCGCGGCAAGAGCCGCGGCGTGATCAGCCCCGAAGCACCGTAGAGCACGCGGGCGGTCGCGGGCCGGCCGAGCCGTCCGCGGCGCAGCAGATCGGCGCCGGTATCGACGGATGCCGCCGCGCCGGCGACCGGCTGACTCAGAGCTCCGAAATGGATCCACCTGCCATCGACGACAAGACCGGCGAAGGAGTCCTCCGAGCCGCTGAATCGAGCGGCATCCGTCCAGCGCGCACCGTCCCACCACCGGTTGCGGCCGCGACCGTCGTCGTACCATCCGGCCGCCGCGGATGCACCTCCCGGGGCAGCGCCGGTGTGCAGTTCCACGTCACGCTCCGTCAGGTCGACGTAGTCGTCGGTCCACCGCGTCCCGTCCCACCACCGCTGCTTGCCGTGGCCGTCGTCGTACCAGCCCGCCTCCGGTCCCGTGGTCATGCATCGAGGGTACGGCCACCGTCGCTCCGCTGACAGCATCCTGCGAATCGGCCCCACCAACTCCTCAACGATATATCGTTGACTATCGCTGAGCCCACCGCGGGCGACGGCGCAAAGGAGGACATCATGAGCGGTTCGAACATGGGCGATTGGTTCAGCGGCGGTGGGAGCAGCTCGCGAGGCTCTTCCCAGAGCTGGCCGATGAGCGGTCTGTGGGAGGCGATGGAGCAGCTGCGCGGACAGTTCGAGCAGAAAGTCGGCGGCACCCGCATGGGCAAGGGCGACGTGCGCACGGCGGTGCTCGCGCTGCTGGCCGAGAAGCCGATGCACGGCTACCAGATCATCCAGCAGATCGAGGAGCGCAGCGGAGGATCCTGGAAGCCCAGCCCGGGCTCGGTCTACCCCACGCTGCAGCTGCTCGCGGACGAGGGCCTGATCAAGGCCGAGGAGTCCAACGGTCGCAAGACGTACTCACTGACCCCGGAAGGCCGCGAGGTCGCGGATGCCGCGGGCGAGAAGTCCGCACCGTGGGAGGGCTCGAGCTCTCGCGAGAGCGGACGTGTCAGCGGTCTGCCCAAGGCCGGCATCGATCTTGCCCAGGCGGTCGCGCAGGTCGGTCGCTCCGGCACCCCCGAGCAGGTGAAGGAGGCCATCGCCGTACTGGACGACGCGCGCCGTAAGCTCTTCTCCATCCTCGCCCAGAATTGACCGCGTGCTCCCGCCGCGCGTCGGCGTCAAGGAGATTCGATGACCGACGTCCGGAACATGCGCGCGCGCTACCGCAGGATCACCCGCTTCGCCGCGCGCATTCTGGTGCAGACGTGGTGGTACGAGCTGTTCCTGCCGCGCATCGGACTGGCCGGTCTCGCCGCCCCTGGGCGGGGCGCACGGCTGCAGCGCATCGCGCAGCGCTTCCATGTGCTGGCGGTCGACCTCGGCGGTCTCATGATCAAGGTCGGTCAGTTCATGTCCTCGCGGCTGGATGTGCTGCCGCCCGAGATCACCAAGGAGCTGGAGGGCCTGCAGGACGAGGTGCCTCCCGTCCCCTTCCCCGAGATCCGCGCGCTCGCGGAGGCTGAGCTCGGTGTGAAGCTCGACGTGGCGTACTCCGCCGTCGACCCTGCGCCCTTGGCCGCGGCATCCCTCGGGCAAGCCCATCGGGCGACGCTCTCGGATGCCGACGCGCAGGAGACGGGCCTGCGCAGCGTCGTCGTGAAGATACAGCGTCCGGGGATCGATCAGATCGTCGACGTGGATCTTCGGGCACTGCGGCGGGTGGCCGGGTGGCTGAGCCGCATCCGGCTCGTCTCCGACCGTGTCGACGCGCCGGCCCTCGTCGAGGAGTTCGCCCACACGAGCCTCGAGGAGATCGACTATCTGCACGAGGCCGCTAACGCCGAACGGTTCGAGCAGGACTTCGGCGGCGATCCCCGCGTCGGTGTTCCCGATATCGTCTGGGAGCGCACGACGCGGCGGGTGCTGACGCTGCAGGACGTCACGGCGATCAAGATCAACGACGTCGAAGGGCTGAAGGCGGCCGGCATCGATCCGGCCGAAGTCGCGATCGAGTTCGCCTCGGTGATGTTCGACCAGCTCTTCAAGGACGGCTTCTTCCACGCCGATCCGCATCCGGGCAACATCTTCGTGACCCCGGCCGCACCGTCGCCGCCCGAGGATGCGGATGCCGCGCGCGGCCGGCGGTGGACCTTCACGTTCATCGACTTCGGCATGATGGGCGAGGTGCCCGAGGGCCTGCGCAGGGGCCTGCGACGAGTGCTGATTGCAGCGGCGTCGCGCGACGGCAAGGGGATGGTCGACGGCATCCGCGAGGTCGGCGTGCTTCTGCCCTCGGCCGACACCGCCGAACTCGAGCGCGCGATGACCAAGCTGTTCGCCCGGTTCGGCGGCATGGGCTTCGCGGAGCTGCAGGAGGTCGATCCACGGGAGTTCCGGGCGTTCGCGATCGAGTTCGGCGACGTCGTGCGCTCGCTGCCGTTCCAGTTCCCCGAGAACTTCCTGCTCATCATCCGCGCGATGTCGCTCACGTCCGGGATGTGCAGCTCCCTCGATCCCGCCTTCAACATCTGGGATGCCGTGGAGCCGTACGCCGGCCAGCTGATCCGGCAGGAGGGCGGCAACGTCGTGCAGGCGTTCGGCAAGCAGGCCGTCTCGGTGGCCGGCACCGTCGCGCGACTGCCGCAGCGGCTCGACGACCTCTCGACCCGGATCGAGGAGGGACGGGTCTCGGTGCAGAGCCCGCGCCTCGAGCGACGCATGGCGAGCCTGGAGCGAACGGGTCGCCGCATCATCTCCTCGGTGCTCTTCGCCGCGCTGTTCATCGGCGGCGTCGTGCTCCGCGCCGAGGACGCGGTGTTCGGCACCGTGGTGATGGCCGTGTCGCTGCTGCCGCTGCTGCACGCCCTGTTCGCCGGCTGGTCCCGAACGCTCTGAGCGCTCGTCTCAGTCCCGCAGCCCCACCCGATCGGGGATCTCGAACGGGAGGTGCGGCAGCCACGACGCGGGGTCCGGCCACGGCCGCGATGACGGCAGGTGGCTCAGCAGACGCCGGATCGCGGCATCCCGAGGCGTCAGCGGTGCCGGTGAGGCGAGCACGCGCTGAGGAGCGTGGTGGCCGAGCGCTCCGCACCACCAGTGGCGCCACGTGCCGGGCGCGCCCTCAGGCTCGAGGACGATGTAGTAGTCGGGCATGAGCGCCGAGCCTGCCTGGAACATCGCCAGGGCGGTCTCGACCTCGACCTCCAGGGCGCCGAGCGTCGACCTCTCCTCGAAGAGCTCCACCCACGCCGCGGCGACATGCTCCAGCGGGTCGGCATCGTGGACGATCCACGGGGTGCCGGCTGCGGCGATCCGCCGCGCGGCAAGAGCGGGCTCGCTGCCCTGCAGCGCGAGCACATCCACACCGCGGATTCCGTCGAGGGTGGCCAGTGCATCTTCGGCCTGTTCGCCGACGATTGCGACGATGGTTCCGGTGTTCATCGTGTGCGCCATGTTCGATGGTACGCCGCACCGCCTCGAGCAGGGCGCATCTTCGTGAGCGCGCCGTGAGCCGCCCTCGGACCGCCGGGGTCCGTGGACCCCGGCACCCGGATCAGTACCAGCCGACGGACTCGGAGTGGCTCCATGCACCGCAGGGGCTGCCGTAGCGGCCGGCGATGTAGCCCAGGCCCCACGCGATCTGGGTGGCGGCGTTGGTCTGCCAGTCGTCTCCTGCGGAGGCCATCTTGCTTCCGGGGAGGGCCTGCGGGATGCCGAACGCGCCGCTCGACGGGTTGTAAGCCTGCGAGTTCCAGCCCGATTCGCGGTCCCACAGCGACACGAGGCAGCCGAACTGGTCGTCGCCCCAGCCGTATCCCGCGATCATGCTGCGAGCGATCGCCTGCGCCTCGCCGGCGCTCGTGCCGGGGCCGGCGAAGACGGGCGAGCTGCTGGAGGAGGAGGACTCCGACTCCTCCGCGGCGGCCGCAGCGGCGGCGGCTTCCGCGGCGGCCGCAGCGGCGGCGGCTTCCGCGGCGGCGGCAGCGGCGGCGGCTTCCGCTTCGCGCTGCGCCTGTGCGGCCGCTTCCTCTGCGGCCTTGACTGCGATGGCCGCGTCGAGGCTGCCGCGCAGTCCGCTGACGTCCGCCTTCACCGCGGCGACCTCTGTCGTCACGTCTTCGGTGAACGCCGCGACGAGCGGTGCAGGCAGAAGATCGGCGCGCTCCAGCCGCGTGACCGCGGCGTCGAGGTCGTCGGTGTCGACGGTCGTGTCTGCGACAGCGAGCACGAGACCGGAGGCCTGGATGTCTGCGGCGACCGCCGCGGCTGCGGTGACGGCCGCCTCTGCAGCATCGAGGGCCTTCCGCGCCCGCGTCGTGGTCTTGTCGGCGTCGACGAGGACGGGCTCGAGCGGGGCGGAGTACGACGCGAGCACGAAGCCCTCCGGCTCCGACGGCGGCAAAGCCTGAGCCTGCGAAGTGGGGAGGCTCACGGCCGCCCCTGCGGCGACGGCGAGGGCGAGGGCGAGGCCGGTGGCGATGATCGCGGGGCGACGGCGGGCTCGGCGCTCGGCGGCGCGAAGGTTGCGGCGGACAGAACGGGGGGAAGAGATCGAGCGCATGAAACCGGTTTCGTATGGATGATCCGCGCTCTCGGGCAGAGCGCACCGCATCCGCTCCGCGGACGCAAGTTCCCGAGTCTCCCTGGCGTTTCTGGGCGTTACCTGAACGTTACATGAGAGTCGTGATCGGAAAAGGCCAGATCACAGGCTCCGGAGACGACAAACGGATGCCGCGACCCGAGGGTCGGCGGCATCCGTCGTGGTCAGCCGGAACGAGCGGTGCCCGTCCCGGCGGACGAGAAGATCAGAGCGGGCGGATGTTCGCAGCCTGCATGCCCTTGGGGCCACGCTCGGCGTCGAATTCGACCTTCTGGTTCTCGTTGAGCTCCTTGTAGCCGCTCGCGGTGATAGCGGTGTAGTGCGCGAAGAGATCCGCGCCGCCGTCGTCGGGGGCGATGAAGCCGAAGCCCTTTTCAGAGTTGAACCATTTCACGGTGCCAGTGGCCATCGTGTCATTCCTTTTACTTTTCGGGCCGCGTGTGCGACCAGTTGTGCCGCCCCGACGTGTGCGGAGCGGACGATTGAGGTGAGGGGACCCGCCGGCGATGCAGTCGCAGGTGCGTGGTCGAAGTATGTGGGCGGACGTCGAAAGACGATCCGGGCGTCAGGCGGCTGCTTCTCCACGTTCCGCAACAGCGCAGTGTGGCAGTGGGTGATGACGCAAGACCCGAACGGGCAAGACCCACAGTAGCAGGCCTACCTGAGAGAGTGTCCGCGGCGTCGGCGAGCGACGAGCAGGCGCACCAAGAGGCCGACCGCCGCAACCACCGCCGTCGCGATGATCGGGCGCAGCGCCAGCTCCGGTGTGAGCAGTGCCAGCTGGAAGACTTCGATGCCGTAGTCGACGACGTCGCCCCCTGAGCGGAGGAGGGCGCGGCTGCCCAGCGCGCTGACGATCGCGGTCGTGACGGCGGGAGCGACCCACACCAGCACGAGTGCGAAGAGGGCGGAGAGGACTCTTCCGGCAGTGTCGATGCCGGACCACGCGATCGCGACTCCCGTCAGAACCGGCGCGATCCACGGCACGACCACGAGCAGGGCGGTCTGCGGACCGTCGCCGATGCGCGTCGGGTCGATGAGCGCGCTCGTCCACGACGCCATGCCGATCGCCCCGATCGTCAGCCCGATCAGTGCCCCCGCGCGCGGGGCGCGCGCGATCAGCACCGTCACGATGATGCCGATGAGGATCGAGAGCCCCGTCCCCGCCGTCAGGCCCGAGACGTAGAGCGTGGATTCGAGCCGATTCTGCAGTCCTTCTCGCACGACGAGCGCTGTCTGCACCATCGCACTGATCTGCACCAGCAGGACGCCTGCCACGAGCAGGAGCACGCCCCATCCGCCCACGCGCAGTACGCGCCCGCCGATGCCCGCAGCGGCCGCGCCGACGATGAGCAGGGCGAAGATCAGGACCACGAAATACTGGCTGAAGGGCAGCAGCGTGATGGGCATCGCCGCGGCCCGGACCGTGCTCTCCCACAGGTCCTGGAGTGGAAGGCGCGCGCCGCTCACCCACCAGGGCAGCAGCCCGACCATCGCCGCCACGATGCCGACCGGAAGCGCCATCGCCCACGCCCCGGCCCGCGGTTCACCTGTGCCGAAAGCGGTGCCGCCCTCGCGGACGGGGTCCATCTCGGTGGTATCGGTCATCGGCATCCCTTCGCGGCCTCGCTGCCGGCGTTTCGCCAGCCTACGGGCGCGGGCTCGCCATCTGCAGCGACAGCACCGCGATGATCGCGGCCGCTCCGACGAAGCCGATGAGCACGGCCGCCGTGGCACTCCACCCCGCCGTGGCGAACACGAGCCCGGCCGCCCAGCCGAGCACGCTGGAGCCGAGGTAGTAGCTGAGGCTGTAGACCGCCGACGCCTCACCGGCGGCATGCGGCGCCTGAGACGGCACCCACGCGGCGACGATCGCGTGCGCGGCGAAGAACCCCGCGGTCGCGACCGCGATGCCTGCCACGATCACCGGGACAGCGGGCGCGATCGTGATGAGGATGCCGGCGGCCATCGTGGTCAGGCAGGCCAGAAGGGTGGGGATGCGGCCGAATCGCGCGGTCCACCCGCTGACCTGAGCCGACGACCATGTGCCCGCCAGATACGCGAAGTAAAGCAGCGACACGACCGACGTCGACAGTGCGAACGGAGGAGCCTCGAACCGGAATCCGATGTAGTTGTAGAGCGCGACGAACGCCCCCATCAGCAGGAAGGGGTGCGCGTAGAGTGCGAGCAGCGCCGGCTGTCTGAGGGCTTGTCGCAGGCGGCCGACGAACACGGGCAGCGGGATGGGGGACCCGTCACGCCGGGGATCCCGGCGCGGTGCCGGAATCAGCACGATGAATGCGATTGCCGCCGCCGCACAGACCGCCGCGACCACAAGCACCCCCACGCGCCAGCTCGTCAGGTCGGCGATCGGCCCTGCCACCACGCGACCCAGCAGGCCGCCGATCGTCGTGCCCGCGACGTACACCCCCGCCGCGCGAGGCGAATGGTCCGCCACGATCTCGTCGCTGAGATACGCCATCGCCATCGCAGGGATCGCGCCGAGAGCGACCCCTTCGAGGAAACGTCCGATGAGCAGAACCTCGAAGTTCGGAGCGAACGGCACGAGCACGCCGAGCAGAGCCGCCACGGCGACGGCGATCGACATCGTCCGGCCTCGCCCGAGGCGCTCCGCCATGAAAGCCACGGCAGCACCGAGAGCGCGACCCCGGCGGTCGCCACCGAGATCGTCAATGACGCGGTCGCCGGCGAGACCCCGATCTCGGATGCGATCGCCGGCAGCACGCCCTGCGGCGAGTACAGCTGGGCGAACGTCGCGACCCCGGCGAAGAAGAGCGCGAGCAGGATGCGGCGATAGGGCGACGAACCGCGCGCATGACGGGCGTAGGTCACAGCGAGATTCCTCCCACGTCCACCGGGCTCAGCTGTCGAACACCGTAGCCGGTCGGCGAGTCCGCATGGGCAGCCCGGTACCGCGCTCGTCCGTGCCTGTCAACGCGCTTCTGCGCATCCGCGCCGGGGTGCGATGCTGACCGCGACGGGCACCCGTCTCACCGAAGGAGGACGCGATGAGCACACTCGACTCGATACCCGGTGGTCCGGGCGAGATGCCCCCGGGGCCGGACTCGATCCCCGTCCCGGACGAGAACCCTCCGGGTCCGACCGTCCCGGAGCGCGCGCCGCACTCGCCCGGCTCACCGTCCGGGCCGACCTTGCCCGCTCCGGAGGAGCCGCTCACACCCGATCCGGGCGAGCCCGCGCCGCCCCGGCCCGACGAACCGCTCGCGCCGAGCCCGGACGAGCCGACGTTCCCGTCGCCGTCCGAGCCGACGCCGGGGGCGCCGGAGGCGTGATGGGGCGCTAGTCGCGCCAGGGAAGGTTCAGATCCTCGGCGTCGACGTCCACGTCGCCCACGTCGTCAGGCCCGCCCGTTCCGGGCACCGCGCGCACGTCGCTCGCGCTGATGTCGTCGTCGACCGTCTCCGGCAGTGGATCGTCCTGCTTGTGCTGAGTCTCGGCTTCGCTGCCAGGACTGTAGGCGATGTCCTTTCGCACCTGTTCGGTCTCGCTCAGGGGCGCCGGCGGAAGAGCGTCCGTCTCGCCGGCCGCGAACGTCGTGCGCAGTTCGTCCTTGTTGTCGCTCATCAGTGATCCTCCGGTCCATTGACCGGACACGCTAGTCGCCATCCCGGCGGATCTTCGCAGGCTTGACAGCGGCAGCTCGGACACTCGCCGTCGAGCGAACACTCCGTGAATATCCCCTTGGCTGCGGAACGGATTCGGCTCTATCGTGACCAGTGCGTCGGGCATCTGGGCGCACCTCACCCCGACCGCGTCGCCTCGGCGGCGCCCGTGACAGGAGCTCGCATGCCAGACACCGACAAGCCCGCCATCGTCCTCGTGCACGGCGCGTGGGCCGACTCATCGAGTTGGAACGCAGTCATCCCGACGCTGCAGTCCGAGGGATATCCCGTGTTCGCACCGCCCAACGAGCTGCGCGGGCTCACGAGCGATGCCGCGTACATCGCGTCCTTCCTCGCCCAGCGCACCTCGGGTCCGGTCGTGCTCGTGGGCCACTCGTACGGCGGTGCGGTCATCACGAATGCGGGACTCTCCGGCGATGTGCGGGCCCTCGTCTACGTCGATGCCTTCATCCCCGACGAGGGCGAGACCGTGCTCGGCATCCTCGAGGATTCGGGCTCTGCGCTGGCGGTGCCCGACCCGACCACGGTGCTCGACCTGGCGGGCTATCCGGGAGCGCCGGAGGGTGCGGCAGATGCCTGGCTGAAGCCGCACGTCGTGCACCATTCTTTCGCGCAGGATCTGCCCGAGGCGGATCGCTCGCTCATCGTCGCGACACAGCGGCCGGCATCCATCGTCGCCAACGTGACCCCGTCCGGGCCGGCGGCCTGGAAGTCCGTTCCGAGCTGGGCCGTGCTGGGAACCGAAGACAGGATCATCCCGATCGACACGAAGCGCCGGATGGCCCAGCGCGCCGGATCCACGGTGACCGAGGTCGAGGCCTCGCACGTGTCGATGCTGTCTCACCCGCAGGTCACGCTCGACGCCATCCACGCGGCGGTCGCAGCGGTGAGCTGAGCGAGTCGTCGATCACCGCTCCGGGCGACGTCTCCGGGAGATCGCGAGGGCGACGCCGATCAGCACGAGCCCGGCCACCAGCACGATCGGGCCGATGGTGGCCCAGAGGGGCGAGCCGCTCATGACCGAGCCGCCCAGCACGTTCAGGCCCTGAAGCGTCCACACCAGACCCACGGCGACGAGGATCACACCGGGCACGAGGAAGAGCCAGATTCGCTTCACAGGCCTCACCCTAGTTCGACGGTGGCGCAGTGCGATCCGCGGTGCTCGTGTACAGCACGCGTCCGACGACCGCGGAGATGAGGAGGATGCACGCCAGGACCAGCAGCCATCCGATGTAGGTGAAGGCCATTCCGAGCACGCCGAATCGGCTCGCGGAATCCGCCAGAAGAGGAGGGAGGACGACACGGCCGACGAGCCCTGCCACCGCGAAACCGACTCCGGCGAGCAGGGATCCGGGCAGGAGCTCGCGGAGGGTCACTCCTCGGTTGACGACGAGCCACGATGCGATCCACCAGAGCGCAGCCCAGAGAGCGATCTCCGCGAGGAATTCCAGCACGGCGAGCAGTCCGTTGCCGACCACGACTATCCGGGTCATGACGACGAGAGCGAGGCCGATGATCACCGAGGCGAGGGCGGCGAGCCACCGCCACGCGAACCTGATGCTGACGGACGGCGTCCGCCAGATGATCCGCAGACTCCGCTCCAGCGCCCGCGCGAACGAGGTGGCCGCGATGACAAGGAGGATCACGCCGATCACGCCGGTCGCCCGAAGCTCCTGGGCGCCACCCGGCAGCGACTTCTCCAGGATGTCGGCGGTCGACTCGTCGAGGCCGAGGTGCTCCGCGAAGATCGGGCGGGTGTCGGCGTCGAGGCTGGAGCGCAGGGCGCCGGCGACGATGAGGATCGGAATGATCGAGGTGAACGCGTGTGCGGCCAGCGTCATGGCCCGGTCGATCAGCGCGAGGCTGCCGAGATCGCGGGCCACCCGCAGCGCGAATCGCCCTGCCGCCGACCGTGCGCCGACGCGCGCAAGGCGATCGACCGTCCACCGAGCCATGCGCACCTCACCCAGCGCGACCGGCCGGACGACGCCGCCCGACGCAGGTCGAGGCTACACCGGGCTCGATCGCGACCACGGGATTTCACGTCTCCTCCCTGTCGACGCTGCGCGCCGCGCAGTACTCTGGCGGACGTGCACAGGATCTTCACGACGAGCTTCGCTTCGGTGTACCCCCTCTACGTGGCGAAGGCCGAGCGCAAGGGCCGTTCGAAGGCCGAAGTCGATGAGGTCATCGAGTGGCTGACGGGCTTCGACGAGAGCGCGCTGCGGCAGCACATCGCTGAGGACACCACATTCGAAGACTTCTTCGCAGCTGCTCGAATCAACCCCTATACCGCCCTCATCACGGGCACGGTATGCGGGGTGCGCGTGCAGGAGGTTGAGGATCCGCTCATGCAGAAGATCCGATATCTCGATCTGCTCGTCGACGAGCTCGCTCGCGGAAAGGCGATGTCGAAGATCCTGCGGGCTCCACAGCCGGCGTAGGCGAGCATGGCGACGCGCCCTTCTGACCGACGATTTCCACGCTTCCGAGCGATAGCTTCACGACGCACGGTCGTCGAATCGGCGTAGCCTGAGCGGATGCCGGCAGACCAGAAACCGACCAGCGCGCGGACCCAGCTCCAGGCGCTCGCGGACGCGGCGGGAGCGGGGAGCGTCGGCTGGGAACGGCTGGAAGCCCTGCCGGTGGGGGAGGATCCCCGCCCCGCGGCGGTCCTCATGCTTTTCGGCGTACTCGACGGGCGGCCGAGCGACCACGTCGCCCAAGCGGCGGCCGTCTCGAGCGACCTCGACGTGCTGCTGCTCGCCCGGGCATCGACGCTGCGGTCGCATCCCGGTCAGGTCGCTTTCCCCGGTGGCCGCATGGATCCCGAAGACAGCGGACCGGTGGCTGCGGCGCTGCGCGAGGCGCGCGAGGAGACCGGGCTCGACCCGGAGGGTGTCGATGTCCTGGGCACGCTTGAGAACATCCCTCTCGCCTACTCACAGCACCTGGTGACGCCCGTGCTGGCGTGGTGGCGGCATCCTTCGCCCATCCGCGTCGTCGACGTCGCCGAGTCGGCCGCGGTCTTCCGCGCGCCGGTTGCAGACCTCCTCGACCCGGCCAACCGCGGCGTGACGGTGATCCGCCGCGACGGCCAGGAATGGAGAGGCCCGGGCTTCCTGGTGCCGCGCGCGGAGGAGGACGGTGACCACCTCGTGTGGGGATTCACCGGACTGCTGCTGGAGGCTCTGTTCGACCGGCTCGGCTGGACCGAGCCGTGGGATGACACCCGTGAGCTGCCGCTGGTGCTGCCCGAGATCGACTCCTCCGCGACGCGCTGACTACAGTCCTTCGGCGATCCGCTTGATGGCGGCAAGGCGCCGGTCCCACTCGGCGCCGATGGCGTCGAGCCTCGACGCGGTGGCGCTCAGCTGCGAGCCGAGCACCCGGAACCGGACTTCGCGTCCGGCGCGCACCGGCTCGACCAGGCCGACCTCCTGCAGCACCGCCAGGTGCTTGGCGATCGCCTGGCGCGAGACCGGCAGGCGCCCGGCGAGGGCGGACGCCGAAGCGTCGCCCTCGCCGAGAGCCGCCAGTATGCTCCACCGCGTCTCGTCTCCGAGAGCGGCGAACACCGGAACCAGCGTCTCGGTGCTCATGCGCCGCTTTCGAGCAGCGCCACCAGCTTGTCGAGCTCGTCGTTCCAGCCGATGCGGTGGCTCTCGAGGTTCGCCGCCGGGTCCGACGTGGTCTCGAACCCCGTCTCCACCACGGTGAGCTGAGTCCCACCGGGCACTCCCTCGAGGGTGAACGTGAACACGGTCGAGTGCTCGTCGTCGATCTCGTCGGGCAGGTGCCCGAGCGCGTCGTCGTTGCCCCACCGATACGAGACCGAGCGCTGCGGCTCGATCGCCTCGATGCGCAGAGGCACGGCGCCGTAGTCGGGAAACGTGAGGGAACCGCGTGCCCCCACGCCACTCCCATCGAGCACTGCCACACCGAACCACTGGGAGATGTGCGCCGGTTCCGTGACGGCCGACCACACCTTCTCGACGGGCGCGTTGATACGGATGCTGCGCCGAACGGTGAACTGTTCTTCGTCGACACTCGACCGGTCTGTTGTCATGCTCATGATGATCCTTCCTTCCGGTTTGATATGCAACTCTATAGTTGCATGACCTTGCGGTAAATGCAACCGAAATGTTGCAGATTGGGAAGGAGACTCTCGCTGGACTACTCTGCCCGCAAGCACCCGGTCGCCGCCTGCGCGAACCCCCTGACCGAGCGCGAAGCAGAAGCCTACGATGTGACTTAGTCGCCCCCTCATAGAGGAGCACCAGATGATCCAGGTTCGCGTCGCAGGAGTCGCGCTGGACCCGACGGGCCAGCACGTCATCCTGCTCAAGCCCCTCGACGAGTTGCCGGGCGAAGGACGCATCCTGCCGATCTGGATCGGTCAGATGGAGGCCACATCGATCCTCGTCGCGGTGGAGGGCGCTCCGGTGCCTCGCCCCCTCGCCCACGACCTCATGCGCTCGCTCCTCGAGTCGCTGGACGCTGCGGTGGCCGGTGTCGCCGTGACTCGCATCGAGGACGGCACCTTCTACGCGGAGGTGACGCTCTCCAGTCCGCTCGGCGACCGCGTCGTGGACGCGAGACCATCGGATGCCGTGGCCCTCGCGTCGCGCGTGGGCGCATCCATCTGGGTCGCGGAGGCGGTGCTGGAGGACGCCGGCGTGCCCGACACCGTCACCGAGGTGGAGGGCGAGGTCGATTCCGAGGAACGGCTCGACGAGTTCAAGCGCTTCCTCGAAGACGTCGATCCCGAGGACTTCAGCGGCTGATCAGCTCGCGCCCGCGCGCACAGCCGCTGCGACGTCGGCGGGTCTGCCGCGCCATGGAGCTCCGTGTCCGGGCAGCACCCACTCAGCATCCACGTCGGAGAGACGATCGAGGGAGTCCAGGGCGAGCGCCGGCTCGTCCGTGAACGGCGCGGGCTGCATGCCTGCGCGACCTGTCAGCACGTGCCGGGTCGTCAGTGCGTCGCCGACGAACACTGCGCCGACGGACGGCACGTGCACGGCGATGCTGCCAGGGGAGTGGCCGGGCATCCCGATGACGACGGGATCGCCCGGCAGCGGAAGGACATCGCCGTCCCTGACCTCGGTCACCTCGGAGACATGGCGCGTGCGCATACCGCCCTTCCGCAGCGCGTAGGCGAAGAAGCCCGCGGTCGCGCCGAGCCGCATCGGCCCCATGGAGAGCTTCGGCTTGTCGCCGCCCTTCGCGCGATCCGCATCAGCCTGGTGCACGTACACCGGAACGCCATGGTCGCGGCGCAGCCGTTCGGCGAATCCCAGGTGGTCGCTGTCCCCGTGGGTGAGCACGACGCCCCGGATGTCGGTGACCGGCCTTCCGATCACGGTCAGCTCGCGCGTGAGATCGCGCCAGTGACCGGGAAGCCCGGCGTCGATCACGGTGATGCCCTCCGGCGCGTCGATGAGGTACGCCGCGACGATGTCGTTTCCGATTCGATGAAGATGCGGCGCGAGTTGCATGAGAACCTCCGGATCATTGGGTTTGATAGCTACGCTAATTAGCTATGATAGCTTATGTCAATAGCCATGGTCCTGTGAGCGATCGGAGCAGCGGCATGCCCACACCGGAGCGCACATCCCTCGCCGAGATCGTCGAGGCGAGCCGATACATCCTCGAGGCTGCCGGCCCGGCGAAGCTGACCATGCAGGCCGTCGCGGCGCGCGTGGGGGTGCGCGCGCCGTCGTTGTACAAGCGCGTGCGCGACCGCGACGAGCTCCTGACGCTCGTCGCGGCGGCATCCGCTGACGACCTTGCGCATCGGCTCGAGTCATCGGACGGGTCGCTGGATGCCTTGGCCCGCGTCTATCGGGCGTTCGCTCAGCAGAATCCGGAAGCGTTCCGACTCATGTTCACCGTCGACGGAGCGGCCGAGTCCATGGCGCGCGCAGGCGGTCCGGTTCTCAGGGCGACCGGCGAACTCGTCGGCGAGGATGCCGCGCTCGACGCCGCGCGCCTGATGACCGCGTGGGCGACCGGCTTCGTGAACATGGAGCTGTCGGGCTCCTTCCGCTTCGACGGTGACCTCGACCGGGCGTTCGAGTACGGACTCGAGCGCCTGATCGCCGGACTCAGGGCGAAATAATGTGCGCCGTCGCGGCGTTCTGATACCCTGGGATGTCACTCGTGTGGCTCTATTGCCGTGCGCGCGTGACATCTGCATCAACCGCAATCAAATCCACCCGCTGAGGCTGCGCGGCACCTTCATGCCCGTGCGCCGATGCCCGACACCCCAACCCAACAAGGACAACCCACTACATGACTATCGCAACGACCGCCCCGGCCACCAAGCAGGTCGCCATCAATGACATCGGATCTGCTGAGGACTTTCTGGCCGCGGTCGAACTGACCCTGAAGTTCTTCAACGACGGCGACCTCATCGAAGGAACCGTCGTGAAGATCGACCGCGACGAGGTGCTCCTCGACGTCGGCTACAAGACCGAGGGTGTCATCCCCTCGCGCGAACTCTCCATCAAGCACGACGTCGACCCGAACGAGGTCGTCAAGGTCGGCGACGCCGTCGAGGCTCTCGTTCTCCAGAAGGAGGACAAGGAGGGTCGCCTCATCCTGTCCAAGAAGCGCGCACAGTACGAGCGCGCCTGGGGTGACGTGGAGAAGATCAAGGAGACCGACGGTGTCGTCACCGGCTCCGTGATCGAGGTCGTCAAGGGCGGTCTCATCGTCGACATCGGCCTTCGCGGGTTCCTCCCCGCCTCGCTCATCGAGCTGCGCCGCGTCCGCGATCTCACGCCGTACCTCGGCCAGGAGATCGAGGCCAAGATCCTCGAGCTCGACAAGAACCGCAACAACGTCGTCCTGTCGCGCCGTGCGCTGCTCGAGCAGACGCAGTCGGAGTCGCGCACGTCGTTCCTGAACAACCTGCACAAGGGTCAGGTCCGCAAGGGCACCGTCTCATCGATCGTCAACTTCGGCGCGTTCGTCGACCTGGGCGGTGTGGACGGCCTCGTGCACGTCTCCGAGCTGTCGTGGAAGCACATCGAGCACGCCTCCGAGGTCGTCGAGGTGGGTCAGGAAGTCACCGTCGAGATCCTCGAAGTCGACCTCGACCGTGAGCGCGTGTCGCTCTCGCTCAAGGCGACGCAGGAGGACCCGTGGCAGGTCTTCGCCCGGACGCACGCGATCGGGCAGGTCACCCCGGGCAAGGTCACGAAGCTCGTCCCCTTCGGCGCCTTCGTTCGCGTCGCAGACGGCATCGAGGGCCTCGTGCACATCTCGGAGCTCTCGGGCAAGCACGTCGAGCTCGCCGAGCAGGTCGTGTCGGTCGGCGAAGAGGTCTTCGTCAAGGTCATCGACATCGACCTGGAGCGTCGCCGCATCTCGCTCTCGCTCAAGCAGGCGAACGAGTCGGTCGACCCCAACGGAACCGAGTTCGACCCGGCCCTCTACGGCATGGTCACCGAGTACGACGAGAACGGGGAGTACAAGTACCCCGAGGGCTTCGACGTCGAAACGCAGGCGTGGAAGGAAGGCTCCGACGCCGAGCGCGAGAAGTGGGAGCAGGAGTACGCCGCTGCTCAGGCTCGCTGGGAGCAGCACAAGGCCGCGGTCGCCAAGTCGCTCGAGGCCGAGGCTGCCGCCCCGACCGAGACCAGCTCGGCTTCAGGCTCGTTCTCCTCGGAGAGCAACGGCGGCACCCTGGCAGACGACGAGGCGCTCGCCGCACTTCGCGAGAAGCTGTCGGGTCGCTGATCTGATCCTGGAACGGGCCGTCACCTTCGGGTGGCGGCCCGTTCCGCATGGATGCACGGATGCACGGATGTCGGTGGGCAGTCGTAGCATCCACGCGTGCCCCCGGACTCGCTTGCCCACTGCCGTGCCGTCGACGGATGCGGGGAGCCGGTGCCGGCGGACGCGCCGATCTCCCTGTGCGAGCACCACCTGGCGATCGCGGCTGAATGGGCCGATCGCCGCTACGGCGTCGCCGACCTGCTGCCGTCCCCGTGCCGCCTGTGCGGATCACGACTCGGCATCCACCATCGATCGGGCTGGCTCTGCGCGGTCTGCGAATGGCGGCACGGCGATCTCGTCGACGGCGAGCTCGCCCCGCCGCGCGTGGACGTCGTTTACTACCTGCGGTACGCCGACCGCGTGAAGATCGGCACATCATCGAACCCCCGGCAGCGGCTGAGCGCGATCTGGCACGACGACCTGCTGGCCTTCGAACGAGGTGACCGCCGGCTCGAGCATCGCCGGCACGAGCAATTCGCCGAGGAGCGCTACGACCGCACGGAGTGGTTCGCATTCTCGGAGCGACTCGAGATCCACATCGACGCGGTTCGCGCAGGGGAGCAAGACCCTTGGCCACGCTACCTGCGCTGGGTGAGCGAGGCGATCGCCCTCCGCCAATAGAGGTGGGGATCTCAGATCTCAGCATCCTCAAAGCCACCGTGCCTAGCCTGAGCAGTCCACGAGACCTCGGAGGGACAGCATGGGATTCCTGGATCGACTGTTCGGAAGCGACGAGCCCGCACGTCAGGCGCCGCCGGTTCCCCAGAATCAGCCGCCGCGGAGTGAGGACGAGCTCGCGATCGAGCGCTACCGCTATCTGCTGCGAACCGCCCCACCAGAGACGATCGAGCAGGTGCATGCCGAGGCGTTCTCGAAGTTGACCGAGCCGCAGCGCCAGCAGGTGCTCGCCGAGCTCTCGGCCGGCCTGCCCGCGTACGAGCAGCCTCGATCGTCGAACCCGCAGGACCTCGCCCGAGCCGCGACGCGCGCCGAGTACACGAATCCAGGATTCATGGAGCGCACGCTCGGCCCGCAGGCCGGGCGCCAGGGACCGGGAATCGGCTCGATGATCGGCAGCTCGATCCTCGGCACTGTGGTCGGCTACGTCATCGGCTCGGCTCTGGTCAGTTCGTTCATGGGTCCCGCATTCGCTGCGGACCAGGGTTCTCCGGACGCATCGGGCGACGCCGCCGGCGCCGACGGCGGCACGGATGCCGGCTCGGACGGTTCGTGGGGCGACGCAGGCGCGGGCGACATGGGCGGTTTCGGCGACTTCGGCGGCGACTTCGGGTTCTGACCCGCGCGATGGCGCGTCCGGTGGCGGCATCCGTTAGCGTCACGGTATGGCCGTCACACTCACGGACCCGCCGCCGCGGTCGCAGTCGGATCGCTTCCGGCGATCCCGGGCGAACCGGGCGGCGTGGCTTCGAGATGACATCCTCGATCGCACCCGCGGTCGCTCAGCCACCCTGAATCAGCTTCTGCTCGTCTCCGTGGTGTTCGCGCTCGGCGCTCTGGTCGTCCTGACCCCATTCCCCGGGGACCCGGTCCTCTTCTTCACCGGTGTCGTGGTCATCTTCGTCGCGACAGGCGCGACGATCCTCATTCCATGGAATCGGATTCCCTACGGCTGGGTGGCGGCGATCCCGGCGATCGACATCCTTGCGATCACCCTGATGGTGCTCTCCGAACCGGCTTCGGCGTTCGGCCTCCTCTGGATCTTTCCCGCGTCCTGGCTCGCGTCCGGCTTCGGTCTTCTGGGTCTGTTCGCGGCCATCGTCGCCATCGCCGGCATCACGGGCCTCCTCTTCGCCATCGGCACGCAGTCGTTCGGATACGCACCGGTTCTCCTGCCCCTGGTGCTGATTGCCCTGACGGCCACCAGCTATCTCACCGCCCGCAGGTCGGACGCGCAGCGGGTGCTCCTCGCGAAGCAGGCGCAGCTGCTCACGGCGGTTCTCGAGCGGACGCGCCGCCAGGAGCAGGAGGTCACGGAGGTGCTGGATGCCGTGGACTTCGGTGTCATCCGCATGTCGGCCGACGGATCCGTTTCCGTGGCGAACGAAGCGCACGGCCGGCTTCAGCGCGCGGTGCAGAGCGAAGACGTGGCGGAGGTTCCCGCGTTCCGCGACGACGGTGTCACGCCTCTGCCGCGCGATGAGCTGCCGCTCGAGCGCGCTCGGAGGGGAGAGGTCTTCGACGGTGAGATCATCTGGTTCGGAGAGACGGATGCCGACCGCCAGGCGTTGAGCGTGACATCGCGCCGGCTCACCGATTCGGTCGGCGGCGATGCCGGTGCAATCGTCGTCTCACGTGACGTCACCGCTGAACTATCCGCCCTCCGTGGGCGGGATGAGCTCGTCGCATCGGTGTCTCATGAACTGAGGACGCCCCTCACAGCTATTCTCGGCTTCTTGGACCTCGCGATCGAGGATCCCGAGCTGCCGGATGGCGTGCGATCGAACCTCGACATCGCTGAGCGCAATGCGGAGAGACTCCTGCGGATCGTCGGCGACATCCTTGCGGCATCGAGTTCATCCTCTGCAACCGTCGAGGTCTCCCTGAACCCCCGTTCCCTCGACGCCGCCGAGGTCGTTCGCGCGTCCGTGGAAGCGCTGTCTCCTCGCGCCGCAGAGCGCGACGTCACCATCGACACCACAGGCGTCGCGGAAGCCCCAGCGTGGGCCGACCCGCTTCGACTCCGGCAGGTGGTCGACAATCTGCTCGCGAATGCGATCGCGTACAACCGTGCCGGTGGCAGCGTGCACCTCGGAACCACGACGGACGGCACGGCGACGTGGATACTCGTGCGGGACACCGGTCGGGGCATGGTCGAGACCGAACGAGCGCGTCTGTTCGAACGTTACTATCGGGCGGGCGGAACGCGGGCGTCCGGAACGGGTCTCGGTCTGGCGATCTCACGCGACATCGTGCGCGCCCATGGCGGCGAGATCGCGGTGCGGACTGCCCCAGGGGCAGGATCGACGTTCATCGTGAAGCTGCTCGCCTGCGACCCCGCCGATCCGGAAGGAACCGCCGCATGATCCTCGAAGTCACGAGCGTGCTGGCAGTGGCCGGATTCGTCGTCAACCTGTCGGGTACCCTGTTCATCCTCGAAACGCTCATCCGACGCGATGAGGGCGCCGGCCGGATCTGGGCCGTCGGATTCCTCGCTGCCATGCTGATGACGCTCGCCTACGTGCTGTGGACGCAGACGCACGACACGTGGTGGGCGATCGCGGTGGGCAACGGCGCGCTGGTGGCCAGCACGGGATGCATGTGGCTCGGCTGCCGCGTGTTCAACGGCCGCCGCATCCGGGCGGCCGCCCTCCTCGTGAGCGCGCTCACGCTGGCGTCCGCGATCGCCGTCATGGCGGAGGGGCCTGCGGGTGGGGACTGGGCCGCGGCGGAGTGGATGTTCATCGCGCTCGTCGTGCTCGCAGGAGCAGGCGCGGTGGAGTGCCTTCGCGGCGAACTGCTCGCCTCGCGGACCGCCTGGATGCTCGCGTTCATGCTCGCTGTGTACGCCCTCTACTACGTCTCCAGAACGACGGCCTTCCTCACCTCGGGACCCGACAGTGCACTGTTCTCGACCGGGTTCGGCACGATCCCGACGAGCTTCGTCACGGTCGGATACACGATCGTGGCTGTCGTCTCCACCTCGGTGCTGCGTGCGTCGCGCGCCACGGTCCGGGGGTACCTGCATCCCACGGCCGCCAGCGCGGCGGCGGACGGCATCCTGACGGCGACGGATTTCGCCTCCACGCTTGCCGGTCTTTGCGAACGCGCTCGTTCCCGCTCCGAGACGGTTGCCGTGATCTCGGTGCGGGTCGACGACATCGACCAGATCTCGACAGCGTTCGGAAGCGAGGCGGCGCACGCCGTCAGCGCGGTGTGGCGCGCGGGGGTCCGCCGGCACGCCCCGTCGAACGCGCTCGTCGGAGAGGACGGACTCAACGGGCTCGCCGTCGCGATCGTGGTCGACTCCGCCGCTGACGCCCGGAGACAGGCCGCCGCAATCTACCGCGGGCTCTTCGAGGATCTCGAAGGCGTCGGCTCGGGCGTCATCCCGGTGGTGGGAGTCGGCGTGGGGCTCAGCGAGAACGTCGGATACGAGCCGGCCGAGCTCTCTCACTCAGCGCGCGAGGCTGCCGGTCGCGCCGCGCTCAGCGTCGAGACGTCCGTCCTGGTGGCCGAAGACGACTGAGCCGGGTGGGCGGCATCCGCTCGTCAGGCGGTGAGGCGGTACCCGACTCCGCGCACCGTCTCGATCCACCTCGGGCTCGCGGGGGATTCGCCGAGCTTGCGTCGCAGGTTCGCGACGTGCACCTCGATCGCCCGGGCGTCGCTGTCGCTGACGAATTCCACTCCGGTGTACTGCTCGCCGCGCAGCATCATCGCCAGGTCCGTTTTCGCGCGCACACGACGCCCTGAGCCGAGCAGATCCGCCAGGATGTCGAACTCGCTCCGGGTGAGGTCCAGGTCGGCGCCATCGACGGTGACGATGCGCGTGTCGGGATTGAGCCGGACGCCCTGGTGCTCGAGCCACCCCACGGGTGCGGCGGTGCCCGCGGGTGCGGACGCGGCGGGGGCAGTGGCGAGGTGGTGTCGTGGCCGGCGGAGCATCGCGTCGATGCGTGCGCGCAGCTCGCGGGGCCGGAACGGCTTGGCGACGTAGTCGTCGGCCCCTGCCTCGAGGCCCTGCAGCGCGTCGATCTCCTCGGTGCGCGCACTCAGCATGACGATGTAGGTCGTGCTGAGAGCGCGGATGCGCTTGGCCGTCTCGAAGCCGTCCATGCCCGGCATGTTGACGTCGAGCGTCGTGACGAGCGGGCTGTGCTCGCGCACCAGCTCGAGCCCGACCTCGCCGTCGCCCGCCCCGTGCACGGTGAACCCTGCCTGTGCGAGCACAGCAGACAGCAAGGACCGGATGTCTTCCTCGTCCTCGATCACGACTGCTACGCGCGCTTCATCCACCGTTGCACCTTTCGGCGCGGTCGAGGTGATCGCCGGCGCCCGGACGTCGGTCATGATATCCCAGAACGCGTTCTGGAACCTGCGGTCGGGTTCGCTCATCCGCAGCGGTGGATGTGGGATGGCGATCGCCCCCACGATCGCCATCCCGCCGCACCCAAAGCGGCACCGTGTCGTCTCATCGCGCCTGTCCGGCACGTACGGACGACGACGTCATGCATGGACGCCACGCAGTCGCGTCCACCAGTCATCGCATGCCCTCCCCCAGACGCCGTCCGAGGATCCGCTTTTCATCGGGTTGCCACCGACGATACGACGGAGGACTCAAGCTGGGCTCAGCGCCTCCTCAAGACTGCCCAAAGTTATCTCGTGGCATCCTCGATGCATGCCACTCGTCGCCCTCACCGGAGGGATCGCCTCCGGAAAGTCCACCATCGCACGCCGCCTCGCCGAGCACGGGGCGGTCATCGTCGACGCCGATCAGGTCGTCCGGGACGTCCAGCTGCCGGGTTCGCCCGTGCTGCGGGCGATCGCGGCCGAATTCGGCGAGAGGATGCTGCGCGAGGACGGTTCGCTGGATCGCGCTCGTCTGGGCGCTCGGGTCTTCGGTGACGGATCCGCGGTGAAGAATCTGAATTCGATCGTCCACCCCGCCGTGCGGATCGAGTCCCAGCGGCGGTTCGACGAGGCCTTCGCCGACGACCCGCATGCGGTCGTCGTCTACGACGTGCCTCTTCTGGCCGAGGCCCGCCTCGCAGACCCCTGGGACCTCATCGTCGTCGCGCATGCACCGGCCGACGTGCGTGCTCGTCGGCTCGTCGAACTGCGCGGACTGAGCGGACAGGATGCCGAGGCCCGTATCGCATCCCAGGTCTCCGATGAGGCACGGCTGCGCCTCGCCGATGTCGTGATCGACACAGCCGGTGCACTCGAAGAGACGCTCCGTCAGACCGACGCGCTGTGGGAGCGGCTGAGCGACTGACTGCCGGTACGCCCTAGCCGGGGTCGGGCCGGACGCTGCGGCGCCGTCGCAGCAGCACGACCACAGCGATCACCAACCCGATCATGATGATCAACGCGACGATCGGCAGCACGATTGCGAACACCGAGAGCCCGAGCGAGGTGATGTCTTCGGCGGTGCTGACCACCGGCGCCGCCACGCCCGCCGTCACGACATTCGCTGCGGGACGCAGCGTCGCCTTCGCAGCGTGCACCGCGAGTGCGATGATCACGCCCGAGAGGATCGGAATCCACGCGGAATCCGTGAACAGCGCGGCCGGATCCGTGACCCGCATCGTCTCGGCGCTTGAGCCGGCACCGAACGCGATTCCGCCCGCAGCGGGGCGCACGACGGTCTGGATCACATCGTTGAACGAGTCGACCGCCGGGATCTTGTCGGCGACGATCTCGACGATCAGGAGTGCGCCGATGATCCAGAGTGCCACGTCGCTGGAGAGCCACGCCCACGCACTGGGGAGTTCGACGGCCGGGAGGAACCGGTCCGCGAGCCCGAGCACCAGCAGCGGCATCCAGGCATTGAGCCCTGCGGCCGTGGCGAGGCCGGACCCCACGATGAACTCGAGCACGGATCCACTCTAGGATCGACGGACTGCCCGCTGACAGCGGGCTGCACCGGCCTGCGCATCAGGGTCGCCTGGGAGTAACCTGGAGAGTCAGCGATGGAGGTGCGACATGGGCGTTTTCTCGAGGTTTCGCCGCCGGAAGAACCCTTATGCGGCGGTGACCGAGGAAGAGCAGATCGCGCGCTACGTCTATCTGCTGAACACGCTTCCCGCGAGCGTGATCGAGAGTGCGCATACCGCCGCGTTCAAGGATCTGCCGGTGGAGCGGCGTCGCGAGATGTTCGAGCAGCTTCGCCCGTTCATGTCGGATGCCGAGCGCACCGCGTCGCCCGAGGACCCGCATGTCCTGGCCACACTCGTTCGACGCGCCGAGGAGCGGCGCGCGGCACGGGCCGCGGCAGGCGAGGGGCCGGATGCCGCAGCCGAGGTGTCCGTAAGGACGGCTACCGCGACCGCTGACGACAGCTATGTCGACCCGCGCACGATGATGATGCAGACCGGCGTCATGGCGCTCGTGGCCTACCAGTTCATGACGACGAGCGCGATCACGGCGTACTTCACGGTCGGTGCCGGATCCCTCCTCATCGCCGACCAGCCCGGCTGGGTGGGCGACACTTTCGACCCGGGCTCCACCGGCGCGGACGCCGGTTTCGGCGGATACGACGGCGGTGGGGGATACGACGGCGGGGGCTTCGACGGCGGCGGCTTCGGAGGCGGGTTCGACGGCGGCGGGGGCTTCGGCTGAGCGCGAACGCCGCCCCCGATGTCTGAGCTCGCGCATAGCCTGGAGGGATGCAGACGACACGATCCGTGCGACCTTTCGAGGTCGTCAGCGAGTACGTCCCGTCGGGTGATCAGCCTCAGGCGATTGCCGAGCTCGCGGGCCGGATCAACGCGGGCGAGACCGACGTCGTGCTCCTCGGTGCCACCGGAACCGGCAAGTCGGCGACCACGGCATGGCTGATCGAGCAGGTGCAGCGCCCCACGCTCGTCCTGGCCCACAACAAGACGCTCGCGGCGCAGCTCGCCAACGAGTTCCGCGACCTGATGCCGCACAATGCGGTCGAGTACTTCGTGTCGTACTACGACTACTACCAGCCCGAGGCGTACGTTCCGCAGACGGACACCTTCATCGAGAAGGACTCCTCGGTCAACGCCGAAGTCGAGCGGCTGCGCCACTCCACGACGAACTCGCTCCTCAGCCGGCGCGATGTCGTCGTCGTCTCGACCGTCTCGTGCATCTACGGCCTCGGTGCGCCCGAGGAGTACATGCGCGCAATGGTCGCCCTTCAGGTGGGGGAGCGGTACGACCGCGACGCCCTGATCCGCAAATTCATCGCCATGCAGTACAACCGCAACGACGTGGACTTCTCGCGCGGCAACTTCCGGGTGCGCGGCGACACGATCGAGATCATCCCGGTGTACGAGGAGTACGCGATCCGCATCGAGCTGTTCGGCGACGAGATCGAGGCTCTCTACATGCTGCATCCGCTCACCGGCGACGTGGTGCAGAGGCTCGAGTCGGTGCCGATCTTCCCGGCGTCGCACTACGTCGCCGGCACCGACACGGTGCAGCGCGCGATCGGAACGATCGAGGCCGAGCTCGAGGTGCGTCTCAAGGAGCTCGAGACCCAGGGCAAGCTGCTCGAGGCGCAGCGACTGCGGATGCGCACGTCGTTCGATCTCGAGATGCTGCAGCAGCTCGGATTCTGCTCGGGCATCGAGAACTACTCGCGCCACCTCGACGGCCGCGCGCCGGGCGAGGCCCCGCACTGCCTGCTCGACTTCTTCCCCGACGACTTCCTGGTCGTGATCGATGAGTCCCATGCGACGGTTCCGCAGATCGGGGCGATGTACGAAGGCGACGCCTCGCGCAAGCGAACGCTCGTCGAGCACGGGTTCCGCCTGCCGAGCGCCATGGACAACCGGCCGCTGCGGTGGGACGAGTTCAAGGATCGCGTCGGCCAGACCGTGTATCTGTCGGCGACGCCCGGGCGCTACGAGATGGGCATCGCCGACGGCGTCGTCGAGCAGATCATCCGCCCGACCGGCCTCGTCGACCCGCAGATCGTGGTCAAGCCGTCGAAGGGCCAGATCGACGATCTGCTCGAGGAGATCCGCGTTCGTGCGGAGCGCGACGAGCGCGTGCTGGTCACCACGCTCACGAAGAAGATGGCCGAGGAGCTCACCGACTTCCTCGGCGAGCACGGCGTCCGGGTGCGGTATCTGCACTCCGACGTCGACACCCTGCGCCGCGTCGAGCTGCTGACCGAGCTGCGGGCGGGCGTGTACGACGTCCTCGTCGGCATCAATCTGCTGCGCGAGGGCCTCGACCTCCCCGAGGTCTCGCTGGTCGCCATCCTCGATGCCGACAAGGAGGGCTTCCTGCGGTCGGGCACCTCGCTGATCCAGACCATCGGCCGCGCCGCGCGCAACGTCTCGGGCGAAGTGCACATGTACGCCGACACGATCACCGACTCGATGAAGGCGGCGATCGGCGAGACCGACCGGCGCCGCGAGAAGCAGGTCGCCTACAACGTCGAGAACGGCATCGACCCGACGCCGCTGCGCAAGCGGATCGCCGACATCACCGAGGTGCTCGCCCGCGAGGGAGCCGACACCGCGGCGATGATGTCCAAGCGGGATGCCGCCAAGCTCAAATCCGGCAAGGGCAAGTCGCCGACCCCGCGGCTGCGCCGCGAGGGCATCGCCGCGGAAGGCGCGGAGCAGCTGGAAGCCACGATCTTCGATCTGTCCAACCAGATGCTCGCCGCGGCGGGCGAGCTCAAGTTCGAGCTCGCGGCGCGGCTCCGCGACGAGGTCCAGGACATGAAGAAGGAGCTGCGCGCCATGGAGCGCGCGGGTCACGCATAGACCTTCGACGTCGCTCGAGAACGGGCGTGGACTAGGGGCAGTGCATCAGGGGCTTCGGCCCGGATCGGTCGAACGTGTGCTGCGTCATCGGGGCGCCGCACAGGGGGCAGGCGCGCTCCGCACGCTCGGCCACCGAGGGCGGGGGAGTCGTGTCGTACGGCCCGACGGCCGCCGGCCCCGCGAGTCGGATGAGTCTCGTGTTCAGCCAGGCGTACCAGCCGCCGGCTTCCCGCACGCGCGTGCGAAGCGGCATCCGATCGTTCGTCATACCCTTAGTGTACTAAAGATTCGCGCACGATAGGATGGTGGGCATGTCACAGGACATCCTGGCGCTGGAGAACCAGCTCTGCTTCGCCGTCGTCACCGCCGCACGCAACGTCGTGTCGATCTACAGACCGGTGCTGGAACCGCTGGGACTCACGCACCCCCAGTACCTCGTTCTGCTCGCGCTGTGGCAGCGGTCGCCCCGCTCGCTCGGGGAACTGGCGGCGGAGCTCGCGATGGAGCCGGCCACCCTGTCTCCGCTCGTCAAGCGTCTGGAGGCGCAGGGGCGGGTCACGCGGTCGCGCCGTTCCGACGACGAGCGCGTGCTCGAGATCGGGCTCACCGAAGACGGTCGCCTTCTGCGTCAGCGCGCTCTGGAGGTTCCAGAGCAGATCCTGCAGCGGGTCGGGATGGATGCCGGCGAGGTGGGGCGCCTGCGCGACGCCCTCGTGCGGTTCGCCGGCGGCCGACGCGACCCGGTTCCGACGGACGTGCGATCCAGTGTCAGTTCGCTTGCCGACGGGTGAACTCTCCGCAACCCCTTGGCATACTCGCGGCTGACTCTTAGGCTCGACAGAAGTGTCGCGAGACTCGCGCGATGCCGTCGTCCCCCATCCCTCCCGATCACAGAGGATGCTTCATGCGATCTCGGTCAGTCTCGCGGTCACACCCCGACCGTTCCCCCTCTCCCACCCGCCGACGGCTGGCCGTCGGTGCTTCCGCGGGTGCCGCAGCGCTCGCCCTCGCCGTCGGCGGGCTGGCACCCGCCCAGGCGGCACCGCCGAGCGCGCCCCCGGGAAATGCGTACGGGCGCATGATCGACATCAACCTCATGACGGTCAACGACTTCCACGGCCGCATCGAGCAGTCCGGCACGGCCGCGGGCATCGCGCGTCTGTCAACGGCGGCCAACGAGCTTCGTGCCGAGGGACCGACCATCTTCGCGGCCGCCGGCGACATGATCGGCGCCTCGACCTTCACGTCCTTCATCCAGCAGGACGTACCGACCATCGAGACGCTGAACGCCGCAGGCTTGGACGTCAGCGCCGTCGGCAACCACGAGTTCGACCGTGGCTTCGCCGACCTCACCGATCGGGTCATGCCGCTCGCCGACTGGGAGTACCTCGGGGCGAACATCTACGACAAGGCCACCGGTGAGCCGGCTCTGCCGGAGTACTGGATCAGCGAGATCCGTGAGAAGAACAAGTCGGTGCGTGTCGGCTTCGTCGGCGCAGTCACGGACGAGCTCCCGTCTCTGGTCAGCCCCGCCGGCATCGAGGACATCACGGTGGGCAGTCCCGTCGAGGCCGCCAATCGCGTCGCCGGTGAGCTCAGCGACGGCGACGAGAGCAATGGCGAGGCCGACATCGTCGTCCTGCTCGTGCACGAGGGCGCCGTGACCGCGGACATCGAATCGGCCACCGATCCGAGCACGCGTTTCGGCCAGATCGTGCTGAACGCCGACGACGACATCGATGCAATCGTCTCCGGTCACACCCACCTCGCGTACAACCACGTGATCGACGGGCGACCTGTCATCTCGAGCGGGCAGTACGGCGAGCGCTTCTCCAACATGGAGATCCGCTGGGACACGAAGACGCAGTCGATCGCCTCGATGGAGAACACGATCTACACGATGGCGGTCACGCGTGACGCCGATGGAAACGTCACCGAGTGGCTGACCGAGCCGGACCCGGCGATCGTCCCGATCGTTTCGGCCGCCACAGCGGTCGCCGAAGAGCTGGGCAGCGTCGTCATCGGGACGGCAACGGCCAACTTCGGGCGTGCAGTCCGGGCTGATCCGGTTGGGGCATCCTCCTTCCCTGAGAACCGCGGAGGCGAGTCCACGCTGGGCAACTTCGTCGCGGATGTGCAGAAGTGGTCGCTCAACTCCGATCAGCCGCGCGGTGTGCAGGTCACGTTCATGAACCCGGGCGGCTTGCGCGCTGACCTGGCATCCGGTGAGGTCACGTACGCAGAGGCCGCCGCCGTGCAGCCGTTCGCGAACACGCTGGTGTCGATGCAGCTCACCGGCGCGGGTATCAAGAGCGTGCTCGAGGAGCAGTGGCAGCCGGCCGGTGCCTCGCGCCCCTTCCTCAAGCTCGGCGTCAGCGCGGGCTTCACGTACACGTACGACCCGACGGCGGCCGCCGGGCAGCACATCACCCAGATGTGGCTCGACGGCGCACCGATCGATCTGAGTGCGACGTACACGGTCGGCATGAACTCGTTCCTGGCATCCGGCGGCGACAACTTCGTCTCGTTCCGCCAGGGCACGAACAAGGCCGACAGCGGAAAGGTCGACCTGGAGTCCATGGTCGACTACTTCGAGCTGTTCAAGACGGCGACGCCCGACCTCAAGCAGCGCGCGGTCGGCGTGCACCTACCCGGCGGCACCACCGTCGCGGCTGGCGCGTCGGTCACGGTCAACCTGTCGTCGCTGGACTTCACCCGCGATGAGACGAATGCCGACCTGGCCGTCGTCTCGTCCGGTGGTGTGCAGCTGGGCAGCGCCGCAGTGGACACGGCGTACACGCCCACCCTCGACGAGGTCGGAAAGGCGAGCGTCACGTTCATCGTTCCCGCGGGTGCCAGCGGGCCGACGACGTTCGACGTCGCCGTACCCTCCACGGGCACGACGAGCTCGTTCACGCTGAACGTCACCCCCTGACCACGGGAGCGTGACGAACGGATGCCGCGGGGCCTCAGCCCCGCGGCATCCGTTGTCTCACGCACTATCACGAGGTGCGCTCGGGGCGAACCCCGCGACCCGTGTCGGGGCCCCCGCCTAGACTTGTCCGGTGCCCATTGTCCCCGTCTCTTCGCATGCCCACACGAGCGGAACCCTTTCCGTTCGCGGTGCCCGCGTCCACAATCTGAAGGATGTGGATCTCGACATCCCGCGTGATTCGCTGGTGGTCTTCACGGGGCTCAGCGGCTCGGGCAAGTCGAGCCTCGCGTTCGACACGATCTTCGCGGAGGGTCAGCGCCGGTACGTCGAATCCCTGAGCGCCTATGCGCGCCAGTTCCTCGGTCAGGTGGACCGCCCTGACGTCGATTTCATCGAGGGCCTCAGCCCGGCGGTGTCGATCGATCAGAAGTCGACGAACCGCAACCCGCGGTCGACTGTGGGCACGATCACCGAGATCCACGACTACATGCGCCTGCTGTGGGCGCGCATCGGCGTCCCGCACTGCCCGCAGTGCGGTGAAATCATCCAGCGCCAGACCGTGCAGCAGATCGCCGATCAGCTCATGGAGCTGCCCGACAAGACGCGCTACCAGATCGTGGCGCCGGTCATCACGCAGAAGAAGGGCGAGTTCGTCGACCTCTTCAAGGAGCTGTCGGCGAAGGGCTACGCCCGCGCCGTGGTGGACGGCGAACTGATCCAGCTCGCCGAGCCGCCGGTGCTCAAGAAGAGCTACAAGCACGACATCGCGGTCGTGGTTGACCGCCTCGTCGCGAGTCCCGAGATCCTCAGCCGGGTGACGGACTCCGTCGAGACGGCGCTGGGGCTCGCGGGCGGCATCATGCAGGTCAACTTCGTCGACGAGCAGGGGGATGCCGCGTGGCAGTCGTTCTCCGAGAAGCTCGCGTGCCCGAACGGCCACCCGCTGCAGCTCACCGAGATCGAGCCGCGCACGTTCTCGTTCAACGCGCCGTTCGGCGCGTGCCCGACCTGCTCGGGTCTGGGAACCCGCATGTCGGTGGACGTCGACCTCATGCTGGGCGACGAGGAGCTGTCCATCCGCGAAGGCGTGCTCATCCCGTGGACGACGCAGGGCAAGGGCCTCTTCCAGTACTACGAGCGGCTGCTTGAGGGCCTGGCGGCCGACCTGAACTTCTCGCTGGACACCCCCTGGCGTGACCTGCGCCTCGACGTGCAGGAGGCCGTGCTGCGTGGCGAGAACTACAAGGTCACCGTCAAGTGGAAGAACCGCTACGGCCGCGAGATGCGCTATTCGTCCGGTTTCGAGGGCGTCGTGCCGTACATCGAGCGGCAGTACGTGCAGGCGGACTCGGACTCTCAGCGCCAGCGCTGGTCGGAGTACCTCCGCGAGGTGCCGTGCCTGTCCTGCAACGGCGACCGTCTCAAGCCGGAGGTGCTCGCCGTCCTCGTCCACGGTCACTCGATCGCCGACGCGTCGCGACTGAGCCTCGCCGACGCTCAGGAGTACTTCGCGCAGCTCGAGCTGACCGAGCGGGAGGCGAAGATCGCGGCCCAGGTGCTGCGCGAGATCCGCGCGCGGCTGAACTTCCTGCTCCAGGTCGGCCTCAACTACCTGAGCCTCAGCCGGTCGGCCGGCTCGCTGTCCGGCGGAGAGGCGCAGCGCATCCGCCTCGCGACGCAGATCGGCTCCGGCCTGACCGGGGTGCTCTACGTTCTGGACGAGCCGTCGATCGGTCTCCACCAGCGCGACAACCGCCGTCTCATCGAGACGCTGCTCACGCTGCGCGATCTGGGCAACACGCTGATCGTCGTGGAGCACGACGAGGAGACGATCCACGCGGCCGACTGGGTCGTCGACATCGGCCCGCGTGCCGGAGTCGACGGCGGGTACGTCGTCCACTCCGGACCGCTCTCCGAGCTGCTGGCCGACAGCCGGTCGATCACGGGCGACTACCTGTCGGGCCGTCGGTCGATCCCCACGCCGCAGAAGCGGCGGCGCATCGACAAGCAGCGCATGCTCACCGTCGTGGGCGCGCGCGAGAACAATCTCCGCAACGTGACCGTGGACTTCCCGCTGGGCGTGATGACGGCCGTGACGGGCGTGAGCGGTTCGGGCAAGTCGTCGCTGGTCAACGGCATCCTGTACGAGGTCCTCGCCGGCCGGCTGAACGGGGCGCGCCGCATCGCGGGCAAGCACACCCGGGTGACCGGCCTCGACAACCTCGACAAGGTCGTGCACGTCGACCAGGCGCCCATCGGTCGCACGCCGCGCTCGAACCCCGCGACCTACACGGGCGTCTTCGATCGCATCCGGACGCTGTTCAGCGAGACGCCCGAGGCGAAGGTCCGCGGTTACCAGCCGGGCCGCTTCAGCTTCAACGTCAAGGGCGGCCGCTGCGAGGCGTGCTCGGGTGACGGCACGATCAAGATCGAGATGAACTTCCTGCCCGACGTGTACGTCGACTGCGAGGTGTGCCACGGCAAGCGCTACAACCGCGACACGCTGGCCGTGCACTACAAGGGCAAGAACATCGCGGAAGTGCTCGAGATGCCGATCGAGGAGGCCGCGGAGTTCTTCGAGCCCATCCAGGCGATCCATCGCTACCTCAAGACGCTCGTGGACGTCGGCCTCGGCTACGTGCGCCTCGGTCAGTCCGCGACCACGTTGAGCGGCGGCGAGGCGCAGCGCGTGAAGCTGGCGACCGAGCTCCAGCGCCGCAGCAACGGGCGCAGCGTCTACGTCCTGGACGAGCCGACCACGGGTCTGCACTTCGAAGACGTGCAGCGGCTTCTCGAGGTGCTCAACAGCCTGGTCGAGAAGGGCAACACCGTGATCGTCATCGAGCACAACCTCGATGTGATCAAGTCGTCCGACTGGATCATCGACCTGGGCCCCGAAGGCGGTTCGGGCGGCGGTGAGATCGTCGCGACCGGAACACCCGAGCAGGTCGCACGGGTGGAAGGCAGCCACACGGGCGCATTCCTGGCGGAGGTGCTCGGCCTCTCGGCTGTCCGCAAGGCGGGCTGAGGGCCGGATGGGCAAGATCAGCACTCGTCCGACTGTCGCGTACAAGCCGCGCCCGGGGGAGATCCCCACCAACCCCGGGGTGTACAGATTCCGGGATGCCGCGGGCCGGGTGCTGTACGTGGGCAAGGCCAAGAACCTCCGCGCGCGGCTCTCGAACTACTTCGCTCCGCTGCGCACGCTGCATGAGCGCACGCGGCGCATGGTCACCAGCGCGGCATCCGTCGAGTGGACGGTCGTGGCCAGCGACGTGGACTCTCTGCAGCTCGAGTACATGTGGATCAAGGAGTTCGATCCGCCGTTCAACGTGCGCTATCGCGATGACAAGTCCTACCCCTTCATGGCGATCACCCTCGCCGATGAGGCTCCACGCGTGATCGTGACGCGCAACCGGCGCATCCCGGGTGCCAAGTACTTCGGCCCCTACCCGAAGGTGTGGGCCGTGCACGACACGATCGACCTGATGATCAAGGTCTTCCCGATCCGCACGTGCAGCGACGCGAGCTACAAGAAGGCGATGGCGACCGGGCGACCGTGCTTCCCCGGTCAGATAGGCCGGTGCGGCGGGCCCTGCTCGATGAAGGTGACGATCCAGGAGCATCGCGCGATCGTCGAGGACTTCGTCGCCTTCATGGCCGGCGGCGACCAGCGGTTCGCCAAGGAGCTGAACGCGCGGATGCGCGAGGCATCCGCCGCGATGGACTACGAGGCTGCCGCCGTCTACCGCGACCGGCTCGTCTCGATAGACGCGGTGCTGTCCAAGAGCGCGCTCGTGCTGGCGGCGGACACCGATGCCGACCTCTTCGGCATCGCCGAGGATGAGCTCAACGCGGCGGTGCAGCAGTTCGTGATCCGCGGCGGCCGCGTGCGCGGTGTGCGGGCCACCACGATCGAGAAGGAGCTGGACATCTCGGGCGGCGAGCTCGTCGACCAGGTGCTGCAGCGGGCCTACGGAGATGCGGCGCCTGCCGACATCCCGCGCCAGGTCCTCGTGCCGGCGCTGCCCGACGACGCCGCCGAGCTCGAGGAGTGGCTGCGCACACGACGAGGCAGGCTCGTCTCGATCCAGGTCGCCCGGCGCGGCCGCAAGGCGGAGCTGCTCAAGACGGCGACCCTGAACGCCCAGCAGGCGCTCATGATCCACAAGACCCGCCGCACGAGCGACTACGTCTCGCGGACGCAGGCCCTCACTGATCTGCAGGAGGCGCTCGGCCTGGCCGAGGCGCCCCTCCGCATCGAATGCTTCGACGTCTCGCACCTGAGCGGCACCAACGTCGTCGCATCGATGGTGGTGTTCGAGGACGGGCTGCCCCGCAAGGACCAGTACCGCTCGTTCGGCGTTCCCGAGACGACCGACGACACCGACTCGCTGTACCAGGTGCTCACGCGGCGTCTCGCCTACCTCGACCGGCCGGAAGAGCCGGCGGACGCCGAGGAGGGTGCGCGGCGTCGTCCGCGGTTCGCCTACCCGCCCCAGCTGCTGGTGGTGGACGGAGGCAGGCCGCAGGTCGAGGCCGCCGCGCGAGCGCTGTCGGACGCCGGTCACGAGGAGATCGCGCTGTGCGGGATCGCCAAGCGCCTCGAGGAGGTGTGGATGCCGGGGGAGGAGTACCCGGTGATCCTGCCGCGCACGAGCGAGGCGCTCTACCTTCTCCAGCGTCTGCGCGATGAGGCGCACCGCTTCGCGATCAGCCATCAGCGCCGCCGCCGTCGCCGCGACATCCAGAGCGTGCTCGCCGAGGTGCCCGGTCTCGGTGACGCGCGCATCAAGGCCCTCCTGCGCCACTTCGGCTCGGTCGCGGCGCTCAAGAAGGCGACGCCCGAGGAGATCACCGAGCTGCCGGGAGTGGGCCCGAAGCTGGCCGCCGCGATTCATGAGCACCTCACCAGTGGGTAGGCTGAAGCCGACGACGGGGGTGGTCATGACGGACGCTGAGGACAGTGCCTCGGTGCGCGACGAAACCGGCGAAGTGCTGATCGTCACGGGCATGTCCGGTGCCGGTCGCTCTACGGCCGCGGACGCGCTGGAGGACCTCGGCTGGTACGTCGTGGACAACCTCCCGCCGCAGATGCTGAGGCCGCTGCTGGACCTGACCGCCCTGGCCGCGAGCGCCCTCCCTCGGGTCGCGGTCGTCGTCGACGTCCGCGGCCGCGACCTGTTCGCGGAACTGCCCGAAGTGACGCGCGCGCTGCGCCGCGGCCGCCCTGTGCGCGTCATGTTCCTCGATGCGTCGGACGACGTGCTGGTGCGGCGGTTCGAAGCAGTCCGCCGGCCACATCCCCTGCAGGGCGAAGGCACGATCCTGGACGGCATCCACCTCGAACGGCAGCGCCTGGCGGCGGTACGCGAGAGCGCCGATGTGACCATCGACACGTCGGCGTTCAACATCCACCAGCTCGCCACCCAGGTGATCGAGATGTTCTCCGCGGAGGGTGCGGCACGTCATACGGTCACCGTCATGAGCTTCGGGTTCAAGTACGGCCTCCCGCCGGACGCGGACCTGGTCGCCGACATGCGATTCCTGCCGAACCCGTTCTGGAACGACGAGCTGCGCCCGCTCAGCGGTGAGGACGACGACGTCCGGGAGTACGTGCTCCATCAGGAGGGAGCGAGCGAATTCATCGACTCGTACACGGCGGCCCTCGAACCCGTGCTGGCCGGCTATCAGCGTGAGAACAAGGGTCATTCCGTCGTCGCGATCGGGTGCACCGGCGGCAGGCATCGCTCGGTGGTCATGGCGCGAGAACTCGCCTCGCGTCTGTCCTCGCTGCCCGGCGTCGCGGTCCGCGTGAAGCACCGTGATCTGGGTCGCGAATAGGACGAGGTCGTGAGCGAGCCGGGCTCGCGAGTAGGCTTGACCCTCGTTCGCACCCCCAGAAAGCACCCCATCCGCGAGGAGATCCGTGTCGTTGACCGCTGATGTGAAGGCTGAACTGACGGCTGTGCGCGACCCGAGCCCCACGGCTCGCGTCGCGGAGCTGACGTCGCTGCTTCGCTTCTCCGGCGGCTTGCACTCCATCGCGAACCGCGTCGCCGTCGAGGCGGAGCTCGACTCCGATCAGCTCGCGCGCCGCGTCGCCCGGGACCTCATGGAGATCTACGGCGTGCGCCCCGAACTCGTCCACGTCCAGGGATCGGGCGCCCGCAACGGCAGCCACTACGCCGTCCGCGTGATCGAGGGCGGAGAGACGCTCGCTCGTCAGACCGGCCTGCTCGACCAGCGCCGCCGCCCCGTCCGCGGACTGCCCAACAAGCTCACGACCGGATCCCGCGGCGACCTCGCCGCCATCTGGCGAGGTGCGTTCCTCGCGGCCGGCACGCTCAGCGAGCCCGGCCGGTCTGCCGCGCTCGAGATCACCTGCCCGGCGCCCGAAGCGGCCATGGCCCTCGTCGGTGCGGCGCATCGCCTCGGCATCCCGGCGAAGGCCCGAGAGGTCCGCGGGGTTCCCCGCGTGGTCGTTCGCGAGGGCGAGGCGATCCGCGTCGCCCTGGCGCACATGGGCGCCGTGCGCGCGGCGAGCGACTGGGATCAGATGCGGCAGCGCCGTGAGGTGCGCGCGGGGGTGAACCGGCTCGTCAACTTCGACGACGCGAACCTTCGCCGGTCCGCGCAGGCCGCGGTCGCCGCGTGTGCACGGGTGGAGCGCGCGCTCGAGATCCTCGGCGACGAGGTTCCCGAGCATCTGCGCGAGGCGGGGGCGCTCCGCCTCGCGCACCGCGACGCGAGCTTGGACGAGCTGGGGCATCACGCCGATCCTCCACTGACGAAGGATGCCGTCGCCGGGCGCATCCGCAGGCTGCTCGCGATGGCCGACAAGAAGGCCGAGCAGGACGGCATCCCCGACACCGAGGCCGCCGTTCCCGTCGGCATCGAGGACTGAACCGCCCTCAGCGCGTCGGCCCGTCGTAGCGGTTAGTGCCTGTCACAGAGGGAAGCAACCCCCGCGGCCGGCCGTTGCTGATCAGTAGAGTGAAGTTGTCATTCTCGCTGCGCCGAGGACTCGGCTCAGCGCCGACAGGAAGAAGAGAACATGGCGAAGTACACCTTGCCCGACCTCCCCTACGACTTCGCGGCCCTCGAGCCGCACATCAGCGGCAAGATCATGCAGCTGCACCACGACAAGCACCATCAGGCGTACGTGACCGGCGCCAACACCGCGCTCGACCAGCTCGCCGAGGCCCGTGACAAGGGCGATCTCGCGAACGTCAACAAGCTCGAGAAGGACCTGTCCTTCAACCTCGGCGGCCACGTCAACCACTCCATCTTCTGGACGAACCTGTCGCCCGACGGCGGCGGCCAGCCCGAGGGCGAGCTGCGTGCCGCGATCGACGAGTTCTTCGGCGGCTTCGACAAGTTCCAGGCCCACTTCACCGCTGCGGCCACCGGCATACAGGGCTCCGGGTGGGCTGTCCTCAGCTGGGATCCGATCGGCGAGCAGCTCATCATCCAGCAGCTGTTCGATCAGCAGAGCAACACCGCGCAGGGAACGATTCCGGTGTTCCAGCTCGACATGTGGGAGCACGCCTTCTACCTCGACTACCTCAACGTCAAGGCCGACTACGTGAAGGCGGTCTGGAACATCGCGAACTGGCAGAACGTCGCACAGCGCCTGGAGGCGGCCCGTCAGAAGACCTCGGGCCTGCTGGTACTGTCATAGCAGGCGCGGCGTCCCGGCGGGACAGCCCGCCGGGACGCCGTTGTCCATTGTCTGCAACCGCAACAATCGCGCTCTCGCGCACGACACATCTCAGGAGAACCTCCGTGGCTGTCAAGATCGGAATCAACGGCTTCGGCCGTATCGGACGCAACTTCCTCCGCGCGGCTCTCGCGCAGGGGGCGGACCTCGACATCGTGGCGGTGAACGACCTCACCGACAACAAGACCTTGGCGCACCTGCTCAAATACGACTCCGTCGGCGGCCCGCTCTCCGAGGAGGTCTCGTACGACGAGGACTCGATCACCGTGGGCGGCAAGAAGATCAAGGTCTTCGAAGAGCGCGACCCGGCGAACCTGCCCTGGGGCGAGCTCGGCGTCGACATCGTGATCGAGTCGACCGGTCGCTTCACGAAGGCCGAAGACGCGAAGAAGCACATCGCGGGCGGCGCCAAGAAGGTGCTCATCTCGGCCCCCGCCACCGGCGACGACGTGACCGTCGTCATGGGCGTCAACGAGGGCGACTACGACCCCGAGAACGACGTCATCATCTCCAACGCGTCATGCACGACGAACTGCCTCGCGCCCCTCGCCAAGGTGTTCAACGACGCGTTCGGCATCGAGCGCGGCTTCATGATGACCGCGCACGCGTACACCGCCGACCAGAACCTGCAGGATGGCCCGCACAGCGATCTGCGTCGCGCGCGCGGCGCGGCGATCAACATCGTCCCCGCCTCGACGGGTGCGGCGAAGGCCATCGGACACGTGCTGCCCGAGCTGAACGGCAAGCTGAGCGGCTCGTCGTACCGGGTGCCCGTCCCCACCGGTTCGATCGTCGACCTCACGATCATCACTCCTACCGAGGGTCTGACCGTGGACCAGGTCAACGCGGCGTACAAGGCGGCTGCGGCCGAGGGTCGCCTCGCCGGCTACCTCGAGTACACCGAGGACCCGATCGTCTCCAGCGACATCCAGCTCAACCCGCACTCGTCGATCTTCGACTCGGAGCTGACGAACGTCAGCGGCAATCTGGTCAAGGTGTCGGCGTGGTACGACAACGAGTGGGGCTACTCCAATCGGCTGGTCGACCTCACCGAGTACGTCGGCGAACGCCTCTAAGCGCTCTCGAAGCACGCGATCACCATGCCTCTGCGCACCCTCGACTCGCTGGGTTCGCTCGCCGGCAAGCGGGTCATCGTCCGTTGCGATCTCAACGTCCCCCTGAAGGACGGCGCGATCACGGACGATGGCCGCGTGCGGGCGTCGCTCCCCACCCTGAATGCGCTCATCCATCAGGGTGCGCGCGTCGTGGTCTGCTCCCACCTCGGTCGCCCGGAGGGCGCACCGGACGCGAAGTACAGTCTCGCCCCGGTCGCCCAGCGCCTGTCGGAGCTGCTCGGCAAGCCCGTGGCCTTCGCCATCGACACGGTGGGGGAGTCCGCCCAGGACGCCGTCGCCGCACTCGAGGACGGAGACGTGGCCGTCATCGAGAACCTCCGCTTCAACCCCGGCGAGACGGCGAAGGACGAGGCCGAGCGGCGCGCGTTCGCCGAGCAGCTCGCCGATCTCGGCGACGTCCTCGTCTCGGATGGATTCGGAGTCGTGCACCGCAAGCAGGCGAGCGTCTACGACCTCGCGGAGATCCTGCCATCAGCCGCAGGACTGCTGATCGCCGCAGAGCTCGACGTGCTCGACCGGCTCACCGAGAGTCCCGAGCGCCCCTACACGGTCGTCCTCGGCGGATCGAAGGTGAGCGACAAGCTGGGCGTGATCTCGCACCTGCTGCCGCGCGTGGACCGCCTGCTGATCGGAGGCGGGATGCTCTTCACATTCCTCGCCGCGCAGGGTCACAAGGTCGGCGCGAGCCTGCTGGAGGCCGACCAGCTCGAGACGGTGAAGCAGTACATGAAGACCGCCGAGGCGTCGGGGGTCGAGATCGTGCTGCCGACCGACGTCGTGGTCGCCTCGAAGTTCGGCGCCGATGCGGAGCACGTCGTGACCTCCGCCCACGGCATCGAAGACACACCGTTCGGGTCATCCGGTCTGGGCCTGGACATCGGGCCCGACACGGCGTCGCGCTTCGCAGATGTCATCCGCGACAGCCGCACCGTGTTCTGGAACGGGCCCATGGGCGTGTTCGAGCTCGCGCCGTTCGCGGCCGGGACGAAGGCCGTCGCGCAGGCGCTCACCGAGGTGGACGGGCTCAGCGTCGTCGGCGGGGGCGACTCCGCCGCAGCCGTGCGCCAGCTCGGCTTCTCGGATGACCAGTTCGGGCACATCTCGACGGGCGGCGGAGCGAGCCTGGAATTCCTCGAGGGCAAGAAGCTCCCCGGACTGGAGGTCCTCGGATGGCAGTAGCGAGAGTCCCGTTCATCGCGGGCAACTGGAAGATGAACCTCGACCACCAGCAGGCGATCGCCTTCGTGCAGAAGCTCCACTGGGCGCTGAAAGAGGCCAAGCACCTCGACGGCGGCGTCGAGGTGGGTCTGTTCCCGCCGTTCACCGACCTGCGCACCGTCCAGACGCTGCTGGATGCCGACAAGATCCCCTTCGCACTCGGCGCGCAGGACCTGTCGACGGAGGATTCCGGCGCCTACACGGGCGAGGTGTCGGGGGCGTTCCTGAAGAAGCTCAACTGCACTTACGTGATCGTCGGACACTCCGAGCGGCGGGAGTACCACTCCGAGTCCGACGAGATCGTCGCCGCGAAGGTGCAGGCGGCGATCCGCCACGGCCTCGTGCCCGTCATCTGCGTGGGCGAGACCTCGGAGGACCTCGAGAAATTCGGGGCGAGCGCAGTGCCGGTCGGGCAGCTGCAGGTCGCACTGGAGGGAGTTCCGGCAGCCGCCGACATCGTCGTCGCCTACGAGCCGGTCTGGGCGATCGGCTCGGGCCAGGCGGCCACGCCCGAGCAGGCGCAGGAGGTCTGCGCGAAGCTGCGTGAGGTCATCCGCGAGAAGCTGGGGCAGGATGCCGCGGACCGCACGCGCGTGCTCTACGGCGGATCGGTGAAGTCCGGCAACATCGCGAGCTTCATGCGCGAGCCCGACGTCGACGGTGCGCTCGTCGGCGGTGCGAGCCTGGTCGTCGACGAGTTCGCGGCCATCATCCGATTCCAGAAGCACGTCGGCGTCTGACCGCGCTTATACTGGAAAATCGTGCGCCCGATCCGGGCGCGGTGAAAGGCATCGATCTGTGCTAGTACTCGAGTTCGTCCTGCAGGTGCTCCTCGGCATCACCAGCCTGCTGCTGACCCTTCTCATCCTGCTCCACAAGGGACGCGGTGGCGGCCTCTCGGACATGTTCGGCGGTGGCATGACCTCGGCCCTCGGGTCGTCGGGTCTGGCAGAGCGCAACCTCAACCGCTTCACGGTGATCCTCGCGCTGGCGTGGTTCGTGTCCATCGTGGCCCTCGGGCTCATCACGAAGTTCCAGGCCGTCTGATGGCCACCGGAGGCAATGCGATCAGGGGCACCCGCGTCGGCGCGGGTCCGATGGGCGAGCAGGACCACGGCTTCCACGCGGACCGCATCGCGATCTCGTACTGGGACGCCCTCGGCAACGAGACGGTGCGCTACTTCGCGGCCGGCATCCCCGAGGAGGAGATCCCCGACACGATCGACTCGCCGCACTCGGGGCTTCCCGCGGGCCGCGACAAGGAGAATCCGCCGGCGCTGGCCAAGACCGAGCCGTACAAGACCCACCTCGCGTACGTGAAGGAGCGCCGCACCGAGGAGGAGGCGGAGCAGCTGCTCGACGACGCCCTCAAGCAGCTGCGGGAGCGCCGCGGGCTCGAGTGAGCCGGCGGTGAGCGTCCTGCTCAGTACTCCTGATCGATGAGCTCCGGCGGAACCTGCGAAGCGGCGCCCTCGTCGACGAAGAAGATCGTCCGCTTGCGCCCTTTGGCTCCGGCCGCGGGCACGCTTGCATAGCTCGCTCCGGCCAGAGCCAGTCCGAGGGCCGACGCCTTGTCGGCCCCGGCCAGCACGAGCCAGACCCGCCGCGAGCCGTTGATGACCGGCCGGGTCAGGCTGATTCGCTCGGGCGGCGGCTTGGGCGAGTCGCGGACCGCGACGGCGACGCGGTCGGTGATGAGGATCTCGGGCCGATCGGGGAACAGCGAGGCGATGTGCCCGTCGGGCCCGACCCCCAGGAAGCAGATGTCGAACGACGGCCACGGGGTGCCGTCGTCCTGGGGGAAGCGCGCCAGCTCCGCCGCGTACCTCTCGGCGGCGGCATCCAGGTCGGTTCCGTCGTCGCTGGCGCCCATGCTGTGGACGTTCGCGGCGGGGATGTCCACGGCGTCCAGCAGAGCTTCGGCGGCCAGCCGGTCGTTGCGGTCGGCGTGACCGCGCGGGACGAATCTCTCGTCGCTCCACCAGACGTGCACGCGCGACCAGTCGACCCGGTCGCGTCGGCTGTGGCGGGATGCCGCGGCGAGGACGGCCGCGCCCATCGAGCCGCCCGTGAGGGAGACGTGCACGAGTGCACCGTCGGCTCCGCACTTCGCCAGCCGGTTCACGAACCGTGCGGCGACGGACTCAGCGAGAGCGGTGGGATCGGCGCTGATCACCACTCGCTTCTCGATGATGAAATCAGCCATGCGTCTCCTGCGTCGCCGGTTCCAAGAGCTCCCAGCCCTCGGTGATCACTCGACCATACAGGACGTCCGGATCGAGGCGACGGAGCTCCTCCGCGAGGCACTCGCGGAGGGTGCGGCGGGGCAGCACCAGGTCGTGCTCGGGCTGACCGGGCTGGGTCAGGCATGCGATGGCCGGCGACGAGCGGGCGAGCAGGACATCTCCGCCGGCGCGGCTCAGCCGCACCGACTTGATGCCGTCCCTCCACTCATCCTCGGGGAGGTAGCGCCAATCGACGGGCACATCCAGCATGAGGCGCAGCCAGGCGGCGAGGAGCGCCGTCGACGGCGAACTCGCGGCTCCGCGCACCTCGACGGCGGTGACCGGGTCGTACGGCGGCTGATCCAGCACCGCGGCCAGCTGCTCGCGCCAGTGGGTCAGACGCGTCCAGGCCAGGTCGGTGTCGCCGGGCGCGTGGTTCTCGCCGAGCGAAGCGACCCACGCGGCGGGGTCCGACTTCGTGGCGGCATCCGTGATCCGGCGCTGCGCGATTCGGCCGATCGAGGTCGTCGACGGCGAGTCGGGCGTCTTGTTCGGCCACCACACCACGACCGGCGCATCGGGCAGGAGCAGCCCCGTCACGAGGCTCTCGAGGTTCGAGCTGCCGGCGTCGCCGAACGCGCGCAGCGTCACGACCTCGCTCGCGCCGGCATCGCCGCCGACCCGGATCTGGGCGTCCAGGCGGGAGTCGCTGTCGGTGCCGTCGATCATGAGCACGATCACGCGCATGGGGTGCTCGCGCGAGGCGTCGTTGGCGGCCTCGATGACCTCCTCCAGTGCCCCCTCGCGAGTGAGGATGACCAGGGTGAGCACGCGGCCGAGTGCGACCGCACCGCCCTCTTCGCGCACGTTGACGAGCGCCCGGGAGATCTTGCTCACCGTGGTGTCGGGCAGATCGATGATCACGGCCGCCTCCAAGCGCGTCCATCGCGGGAGAGCATCTCTTCCGCGGATTCCGGTCCCCACGAGCCGGGGGCGTACTGCTCGAGCGGTCCGCCCTGCTTCGTCCAGAACTCCTCGATCGGGTCGAGGATCTTCCACGAGAGCTCGACCTCCTCGTGCCGCGGGAACAGCGGCGGATCGCCGAGCAGCACGTCCAGGATGAGCCGCTCGTACGCCTCGGGACTCGCCTCGGTGAACGCGTGGCCGTACCCGAAGTCCATCGTGACGTCGCGCACCTGCGCACCGGCGCCGGGCACCTTCGAACCGAAGCGGATCGTGACGCCCTCGTCCGGCTGCACGCGGATCACCAGGGCGTTCTGGCCCTGACCGGTCGTCTGCGTTCGCGAGAAGAGCTGCTCGGGTGCGCGCTTGAAGATGACCGCGATCTCGGTGACGCGGCGTCCGAGGCGCTTGCCGGTGCGGAGGTAGAACGGGACCCCGGCCCAGCGGCGCGTGTTCACCTCGAGGGTGATCGCGGCATACGTCTCGGTCGTCGACTCGGGGTTCATCCCCTCCTCTTCGAGGAATCCGAGGACCTTCTCGCCGCCCTGCCAGCCGCCGCGGTACTGCCCGCGCGCCGTGGAGCGGGCGAGGTCCTTCGGCAGCGTGACGGCCGCGAGGACCTTCTCCTTCTCGGCGCGCAGGTTCTTCGCATCGAACGAGATGGGCTCCTCCATCGCGGTCAGCGCCATGAGCTGCAGCAGATGGTTCTGGATGACGTCCCGCGCCGCTCCGATGCCGTCGTAGTAACCGGCGCGGCCGCCGACGCCGATGTCCTCGGCCATCGTGATCTGCACGTGGTCGACGTAGTTGGCGTTCCAGATCGGCTCGTAGAGCTCGTTGGCGAAGCGGAGCGCCAGGATGTTCTGGACGGTCTCCTTGCCCAGGTAGTGGTCGATGCGGAAGATCGAGTCGGTGGGGAACGCCGAGCGCAGCGCGTCGTTCAATGACTGGGCCGAGGCGAGGTCGTGGCCGAAGGGCTTCTCGATGACGACCCGGCGCCAGCGCTCGGGCTGATCGGCCGTGTCGTCCACGAGACCGGAAGCCTTCAGCTGCTCCGCCACGACCGGGAAGTCCTTCGGCGGGATCGAGAGGTAGAACGCGTGGTTGCCCATCGTGCCGCGCTCCACGTCCAGCGTGTCGACCGTCTCGCGCAGTCGCCGGAAGGCGTCGGGGTCGTCGAACTGCCCCGAGACGAAGCGGATGCCCTGCAGCAGCTGCTGCCAGGTGTCCTCGCGGAACTCGGTGCGGGAGTGCTGCTTGACGGCCTCCTTCACCACCTCCGCGAAGTCCTGGTCCTCCCAGTCGCGCCGCGCGAACCCGACGAGCGCGAAACCCGGCGGAAGCAGACCGCGGTTGGCGAGGTCGTACACCGCGGGCATGAGCTTCTTGCGGGAGAGGTCTCCGGTCACGCCGAAGATCACGAGCGCGCTCGGACCGGCGATACGGTTGAGGCGGTGATCTTCGGGGTCGCGCAGCGGATTGCGCCCGCGCGAGATCTCGACGGTCATGTGATGCGAGCTCCCTACTGAGCGGCTTCGAAGAGCGTGAGCACCTCGGCCTGGGGGTCGGTGAGGGTGAGGGTGACGACGGGCCGGCCATGACCGTCGGCGAGCACGCCGGCGTCACCGGCGGCCTGCGCCTCGATCAGCTGGCCGAACGTGAACGGGCGGCCGGGGATCTCGAGGTCGACGTCGGTCTGCTCGAGGATCTGCAGGAACACGCCGACGGCGGGACCGCCTTTGTGGAACTGCCCGGTCGAGTGGAGGAACCGTGGTCCCCACCCGAATGTCGTGGGGCGGCCGGAGTCGGCCGCGACGAGCTCGCGCAGCCCCTGCAGCTGCGGAAGGCGCAGACGATCGACGTATGCCTGGATCGACACGTAGCCGTTCTCCGGCAGACTGGCCCAGAGCGCGTCGAGCACTCCGGCGACGGTGCCGGATGCCGCAAGAGCGGGATCCGAGACGCGCACCTCCACGCCGTCCACGGCGAACGCCGGCGCGGATCGCTCGGGCCGCGCGTCGAGCAGGCCGCGTGCGGCGACCTTGGCGGACTCGACGTCCGGCTGGTCGAAGGGGTTGATCCCCAGCATCCGCCCGGCGATCGCGGTCGCGTACTCCCACACGACGAACTGCGCGGCGAGCGATCCGCTGATGAGGATCTCGCCCTCGTGCCTCTCGCGGAAGTGGAACTCGTTGGCCTCGTCCACGATGCGCACGATCTGCAAGTCGGGCGGCGGGTTCTCGGCCTCCGGCGAAACGGGCAGGAGCACGACCGGAAGGATGCCGGTGCCCTGCTTGCCGGTGGACTCGGCGACGAGCTGCTCGATCCAATCCGGCAGGCCGACGATGTGCGTCCCGTCCGTGATGAGACCGAGCTTGTCGCGTCGCGGCTCGCCCCCGGCGATCGCCGCGGCCAGGACGAGGGCCGGGTTGTCCGCGCTGTCGATCGCGACCTCGAGCAGCGTCGCCTCGGCCTCTTCGAGGAGCACGCGGATGTCCACCCCGGCGAGACCGCTGGGCACGAGGCCGAATGCGGTCAAGGCCGAGTAGCGGCCGCCGACGGTCGGGTCGGCGTTGAAGACTCGGTATCCGTCCGCGCGGGCTGACTGGTCCAGCGGCGAGCCGGGGTCGGTGACCACGACGATCCGCTCGACGGGGTCGATGCCGATGTCGCGGAAGGCGGCCTCGAAGGCGCGCTTGGCGGAGTCGGTCTCGACCGTCGAACCGGACTTCGACGAGACGACGAGGACGGTCTCCTCGAGGCCGCCCCCTTCGGCGTCGCCGTCGATCGCGGCGAGCACCTGGCCGGGAGCGGTCGAGTCGAGGATCACGAGCGGCACGCCGGAGGTCTGCGCGATCACTTCGGGTGCGAGCGACGAGCCGCCCATGCCCGCCAGCACGACCCGCGTCACGCCCTGGGCGACCAGGTCGGCGCGCAGCGCCTCGATCTCGGGGACGAGGGGCTGCGAGACGGTGACCGCCTCGACCCACCCCAGCCGCTGAGACGCCTCCGCCTCGGCCGCAGCGCCCCACAGCGACGAGTCGCCGCCCGTGATGCCCGAGGCGACGAGATCGGCGATCAGGCCGGGCAGGGTCGCCTGGGCGACCGACTTGACATGCCCGGTCAGGTGGATCTCGAAGCTCATCGGGCGGGCTGCGCTGCCTCGAGGGCGGACTTGACCGTCGCCTGCAGCTCGTGCCACGACGCGATGAACTTCTCGACGCCCTCGTCTTCGAGCACCTGGGTGACATCGGCGAAGTCCACGCCCACCCCCGCCAGCTTCGCGAACACGTCGTGGGCGCCTGCATAGGCGCCGGTCACGGTGTCGCCGGCGATCACGCCGTGGTCGAACGTGGCCTCGAGCGTCTTCTCCGGCATCGTGTTGACGGTTCCCGGGGCGACGAGCTCGGTGACGTAGAGCGTGTCGGGGAGCGCAGGGTCCTTGACGCCGGTCGAGGCCCACAGCGGACGCTGCACGTTGGCGCCGGCGTCGGTGAGGGCCTTGGCGCGGTCGGTCGCGAACTCCTTCTCGTACAGCTCGTAGGCCAGTCGGGCGTTCGCGACGCCGGCGAGGCTCTTGAGCCCCTCGGCCTCTTCGGTGCCGACGGCGCCGAGGCGCTTGTCGACCTCGGTGTCCACGCGCGAGACGAAGAACGAGGCGACCGAGTGGATCTGCGACAGGTCGTGCCCGGCATCCTTCGCCTTCTCCAGACCCGCCAGATACGCCTCGATGACCTCGGCGTAGCGCTCCAGGCTGAAGATCAGGGTGACGTTGACCGAGATGCCCGATCCGATCACCTCGGTGATCGCGGGCAGGCCGGCCTTGGTGGCGGGGATCTTGATGTGCACGTTGGGGCGGTCCACCTTCGCCCACAGCTCCCTGGCCTGAGTGATCGTCGCGTCGGTGTCGTGGGCCAGGTCGGGGGAGACCTCGATCGACACGCGCCCGTCGACGCCGTCCGTGGCGTCGTAGACCGGACGGAAGACGTCCGCGGCGGCGCGCACATCGTCCGTGGTGATCTCGAAGATCGCCTCGTCGGCAGACGCGCCGTGGCCGGCCAGTACGCCCACCTGGCCGGCGTACGCGGCCGAACCGGAGCCGATCGCACCGGCGAAGATCGTGGGGTTCGTGGTGACGCCCGACACGTTGCGCGTCGCGATCAGGTCGGCGAGGTTGCCGGTGAGGATCCGGTCGCGGGACAGGTCGTCCAGCCAGATGCTCACGCCCTCGGCGACGAGGTGTGCGGTAGGGGTGGTCATGAGTTCTCCTTCAGACTCTCACGGGCCGCCTCGACGACGGCCTCGGCGGTGACGCCGAACTTCTCGAACAGGGTCTTGTAGTCGGCCGAGGCGCCGAAGTGCTCGATCGAGACGCTCCGGCCGCGGTCGCCCACGATGCTCCGCCAGGGCAGGGCGATACCGGCCTCGACGGAGACGCGCGCCGTAACGGCGGCGGGCAGCACCGACTCGCGGTAGGCGGCATCCTGCTCGTCGAACCACTCGAGCGACGGCGCCGACACGACGCGCGCCTGCACGCCCTCTGCCGCGAGCGTCTTACGCGCGGCGACGGCGAGCTGCACCTCCGAGCCGGTCGCGATCAGGATGACGTCGGGAGTGCCGCCGGGCGCCTCGGCGAGGATGTACGCACCGCGCACGGCGCCCGCGGCCGAGGCCAGCGTGTCGCCCGACGCGGGGCCGTCGCCGCGCTGGAACACGGGGATGTTCTGGCGGGTCAGCGCGAGGCCGGTGGGACCGGCGTGGCGTCGCAGCATCTCGAGCCACACCACTGCGGTCTCGGCGGCATCGCCGGGGCGGACCACGGTGAAGTTCGGGATGGCGCGCAGAGCGGCCAGCTGCTCGATCGGCTGGTGGGTGGGGCCGTCCTCGCCCAAGGCGACGGAGTCGTGGGTCCAGACGAAGATCGACGGGATGTTCATCAGCGCGGCCAGGCGCACCGACGGGCGCATGTAGTCGCTGAAGATCAGGAACGTGCCGCCGAACGGCCGGGTCGGGCCGTGCAGGACGATGCCGTTGACGATCGCGCCCATCGCGTGCTCGCGGATGCCGAAGTGCAGCACGCGCCCGTACGGGTCGCCGGACCATTCGTGGGTGGACCACTCCTCGGGAATGAACGAGTTCGCGTTCTTGATCGTGGTCAGGTTCGACTCGGCCAGGTCGGCGGACCCGCCCCACAGCTCGGGCAGCTCCGCCGCCAGCGCGTTGATCACGGTGCCGGATGCGGCGCGGGTGGAGACCTCCTTGCCGCCCTCGAACGCCGGCAGGGCGTCGGCGATGCCCTCGGGCAGCTCACGGGCCTGCAGGCGGTCCCACAGCGCCTTGCGCTGCGGGTTCGCCTCAGCCCAGGCGTCGAACCGCTCCTGCCACGCCGCGTGCGCGGTCCTGCCGCGCTCGCCCAGGCTGCGGGTGTGCTCCAGGACGTCGTCGGGCACCACGAACGTCTCGTCCGGATCCCAGCCGAGCACCTTCTTGGTGGCAGCGAGCTCGTCACCGCCGAGCGCGGAGCCGTGGATCTTGCCGGTGTTCTGCTTGGTCGGGGAGGGCCAGCCGATGATCGTCTTCAGGATGACGATCGAGGGCCTCGACGTCTCGCCCTTCGCCGCCTCGAGCGCCGCATACAGCTCCGCGGCATCCTCGACGTATTCCCCGGTCCTCTTCCAGTCCACCGTCTGCACGTGCCAGCCGTAGGACGCGTACCGCAGCGCGACGTTCTCGGTGAATGCGACGTTCGTGTCGTCCTCGATGGAGATCTGGTTCGCGTCGTAGATCACCACGAGGTTTCCGAGCTCCTGGTGCCCGGCGAGCGAGGACGCCTCGCTGGTGATGCCCTCCTGCAGGTCACCGTCGGACGCGATGACGAAGATGCTGTGGTCGAACGGGCTCTGTCCGGGAGCGGCATCCGGATCGAACAGACCGCGCTCGTAACGCGCCGCGTACGCGAACCCGACCGACGAGGCCAGACCCTGCCCGAGCGGGCCGGTCGTGATCTCCACGCCGTCGGTGTGCCCGTACTCCGGGTGACCGGGGGTCTTCGACCCCCACGTCCGCAGCGACTTGAGGTCGTCGAGCCCCAGGCCGAACCCGCCGAGGTAGAGCTGCACGTACTGCGTGAGCGACGAGTGGCCGGCCGAGAGGATGAACCGGTCGCGACCGGGCCAGTGCACATCGCCCGGGTCGTGGTTCATGACCCGCTGGTACAGCAGGTACGCCGCCGGAGCCAGGCTCATCGCGGTGCCGGGGTGGCCGTTGCCCACCTTTTCGACCGCATCCGCCGCGAGCACCCGAGCGGTGTCAACCGCGCGCCGATCGATTTCATCCCAACGCAGTTCCGACACCGGGCCGCCTTTCTCAGAGGGAGTGCACCCGAATGCGCAGACCTCATCGCAAAGGGGGAGGAGCAGCCGGCGCAGGGCGCGCGTGTTGTTTCAGCATACCGAAGCGGGGTTCCGCGACGCCTATGCGATACGTCGTATGACGGCAGTGTGGCAGGCCCGTCGGGCCGGTTCGTGTCGGAACCGTGTCGCCGCTGTGTCGGTGTGCTCACACCTCGCCGGACGACGCTGTGAGACCTCGCACGCCCCGGGCGGCGGGCGCGGATGCCATAGACTCGAAGGGCAGTTTCAGGCGTTCGAGCGGGGAGTGATGGACACCACCATGACGGCGGGAGCCGCGGCATCCACCGCACGGTCGGCTCGACCCCATTCGCTCGGTCGCACGATCCGCGCGTACGTCGCGCTCACCAAGCCGCGGGTGCTCGAACTGCTCCTCGTGACGACCGTGCCGGTCATGATCCTCGCCCAGGGCGGGCTCCCCGACCTCTGGCTCGTGCTGGCGACGGTGCTCGGCGGTTCGATGAGCGCAGGCTCGGCCGCGGCGTTCAATATGTACCTCGACCGCGACATCGATGCGCACATGCAGCGCACGGTCAATCGTCCGCTGGTGACGGGCGAGGTGTCCCCGCGCGGAGCGCTGATCTTCGCATGGACACTGGCGGCGGCATCCACCGTCTGGCTCTGGCTGACCACCAACTGGCTTGCGGCCGCGCTGTCGGCGGGCGCGATCTTCTTCTACGTCGTGATCTACACGATGATCCTCAAGCGCCGCACCGAGCAGAACATCGTGTGGGGCGGGATCGCGGGATGCTTCCCGGTGCTGATCGGCTGGTCGGCCGTCACCGGATCGCTGTCGTGGACCCCGATGATCCTGTTCGCGCTGGTGTTCCTGTGGACGCCGCCGCACTACTGGCCGCTGTCGATGAAGTACAAGGAGCAGTACGACGAGGTCGACGTGCCGATGCTCGGCGCGACCCGCTCGGGCTCGCAGGTGGGCCTCCAGGTAATCCTCTACGCGTGGGCGACCGTCGCGTGCTCCCTGCTGCTCATCCCGGTGGCGGGCATGGGTCTGGTCTACTCGGTCTCGGCGATCGTCTTCGGCGGCTGGTTCATCTACGAGTCGCACCGCCTCTACACGCGAGCCGTGCGCGGCACCGAGCCGCGCCCGATGCGCGTCTTCCACGCGTCGATCACGTACCTGACGCTCCTGTTCGTCGCGATCGCGGTCGACCCCTTGCTGCCGTTCTGAGTCACGCAGAAGGGCGGGAGCGCTCCTCGTGGAGCGACTCCCGCCCTTCCGGCGGTGCGGGGTCAGCGGATCAGCGCTGCGCGACCTCGACGGCCGACGCCTGCGCGGCGTCGGCAGACTCCTCGGCGACCAGCGAGTCGTCGTCGGCCGACCAGTCCATGGCCTCGATGATCTCGACGTCGGTGACGGGCACGAACGAGCGCAGGACGGCCAGCACGAGGGCCAGCGCCAGGCCGACGATGCCGGTCGCGATCAGGATGCCGCCGACGATCGCCCAGACCTGGCCGACGTAGACGTCGACGGGCGTGGCTGTGCCGGCGGTGAGAGCCACCGACATCGTGCCGAGCGTGTTGACGGACAGCCACGCGCCGAAGGCGCTGGTGGCGACGGACCCCACGAGGAGGATCCAGAACGGGATGCTGCGGACAAGGCTGGGACGAACGGTCATGGGTGTACTCCTCGATAGGGCTGCTGGTTCCGGGACGGTCTGCGCCAGCATGACCCGGTCTCCCGAGCCGTGCGTATGCGATTCCGATGAGTGGGCTATGCGTCGCGCTCAGCTGCGCGCGGACGCCGCCTCAACCGATCCAGCGTACGCGGGGTCTTCCTGTGCAACCCCTGCAGGCGCCGTCAGATGCATCACCACGGCCGTCATCGCCGCCACGAGCAGCACCGCGAGCACCATGTGGATGTTGACCAGCACGATCGGCAGCCCTGTCCGCGCCTGCCAGAGGCCGACCGCGATCTGCGTCACCTCCACCGCCAGCAGCAGCCCGGTCCACAGCGGCAGCCGCAGGGAGGACGGAGTGCGCCGCGAACCGGCCACCAGCACGAGCGTCAGCGCCAGGAGGGCGTACGCCGGCCAGGAGTGGACGTGCTGCATGAACTCGGCGTCCAGGCCGTTCCGCGCGGCGCCGCCGTCGCCGGCGTGCGGCCCGGAGCCGGTCACGAGGATCCCGACGACGACCGTGATCAGTGCGAGCGCGCTCGTCACCTGCGCGACGGCCGCGTACCACGCCGGCACCGCGCGCACCCGCGGACCCGGCACGGCGTAGACCCTCACCACGAGCGCCGCGGCGAGTGCGACGAGGACGACGGAGGCGAAGTAGTGCAGGCCGACGACGTACGGATTGAGGTTCGTCAGCACCGTGATGCCGCCGATGACGGCCTGGAGCGGGACGTAGAGGCCGATCGCGAGCGCGAGCCAGAAGAGGTCGCGACGCCGGTGGCGCAGCCGCACGACGAAGAGGAACGTCACCACGGCCACGATCACCAGCACGAACGTGAGCAGGCGGTTGCCGAACTCGATGACGCCGTGGATGCCCATCTCGGGGGTGTTGACGAACGACTCCGGGGTGCAGCGCGGCCACGTGGGGCAGCCCAGGCCGGAGCCGGTCAGCCGGACGAGCCCGCCGGTGCCGACGATGCCCACCTGCACGATCAGCGTCGCCCAGGCGGAGGCGACGACGCGACGGTCGACGTGCGTCGGCAGCCACGCCCAGAATCGGTGCAGGATGCCGGGAGTGCGGGCCGAAAGGCCCGAGCGCTTGTCGCTGGTGGGGTCCGCGGCCATCTGGCCAGCCTCCTGGGAATGCCCCCCGGACGGGGCCGGGGGAGGGTCCGGCCATCCGGTGGGGCGGCGGAACCCTGTAGAATCGAAGGGTCGGATGCGGGCGCGTCGCGCTCAGCATCACTGACAAGTGTAGGCGCGCAGGACGGCGCCACGTGATTGGGCCCACCGAGCGGCATCCCTCTCCGGAACTCCACCGGAGGTGAAGGAATGCCGGGGCGGATGACACCGTTGTGGCCCGGAGGAGAGTGTGACGATGTCGGATGTCCTGATCGACCGCCCGGAGCTTGCGAGCCTGGGACAGTACGAGTTCGGCTGGCACGACGAGGACGCCGCCGGAGCCGCTGCACAGCGGGGTCTCAGTGAGTCCGTCGTGCGCGGGATCTCGACTTTGAAGAACGAACCCGAGTGGATGCTCAAGGCCCGTCTGAAGGGCCTGCAGCTGTTCGAGCGCAAGCCCATGCCGACGTGGGGGGCAGACCTCAGCGAGATCGACTTCGACAACATCAAGTACTTCGTCCGCTCCACCGAGAAGCAGGCGGGCTCCTGGGAGGAGCTCCCCGAAGAGATCCGGAACACGTACGAGCGGCTCGGCATCCCCGAGGCCGAGCGTCAGCGTCTGGTCGCGGGCGTCGCCGCGCAATACGAATCCGAGGTGGTCTACCACCAGATCAACGAGCAGCTCGAGGCGCAGGGTGTCATCTTCATGGACACCGACACCGCGCTGCGCGAGCACCCCGAGTTCTTCGAGGAGTACTTCGGCACCGTGATCCCCGCGGGCGACAACAAGTTCGCCGCGCTGAACACCTCGGTGTGGTCGGGCGGCTCGTTCGTCTACGTGCCGCCGGGCGTGCACGTCGATATCCCGCTGCAGGCCTACTTCCGCATCAACACCGAGAACATGGGTCAGTTCGAGCGGACGCTGATCATCGCCGACGAGGGCTCGTACGTCCACTACATCGAAGGCTGCACCGCCCCGATCTACAAGAGCGATTCCCTCCACTCGGCCGTCGTCGAGATCATCGTGAAGAAGAACGCACGCGTGCGCTACACGACGATCCAGAACTGGTCGAACAACGTCTACAACCTCGTCACCAAGCGCGCGATCGCGCACGAGGGCGCGACGATGGAGTGGATCGACGGCAACATCGGCTCGAAGGTCACCATGAAGTACCCGTCGATCTTCCTGGTCGGCGAGCACGCCAAGGGCGAGACGCTGTCGGTCGCCTTCGCCGGTCCCGGCCAGCACCAGGACGCGGGCGCGAAGATGATCCACATGGCGCCCTACACTCAGTCCTCGATCGTCTCGAAGTCGATCGCCCGGGGTGGTGGCCGCGCGGGCTATCGCGGCGAGGTGCGCGTGGACGCGAACGCCCACCACTCCGCGAACACGGTGCGCTGCGACGCGCTCCTGGTCGACACGATCTCGCGTTCGGACACCTACCCGTCGATCGACATCCGCGTCGATGACGTGCAGCTCGGCCACGAGGCGACCGTCTCGAAGGTCAGCGAAGAGCAGCTGTTCTACCTGATGAGCCGAGGGATGCCGGAGGACGAGGCCATGGCGATGATCGTGCGCGGCTTCATCGAGCCCATCGCCCGCGAGCTTCCCATGGAGTACGCCATGGAGCTGAACAAGCTCATCGAGATGGGCATGGAAGGATCGGTCGGCTAGATGACGGCCACGACTCAGGCACCGCCCACGGTGCCCGGTTTCACCGCGCACACGGACGGCGCCTGGGCGCCGATCCAGACCCGCTCCGAGCGACCCCGCTCGTACGACCCCGCCGACTTCGACCGGCCGACCGGCCGCGAGGTGAACTGGAAGCACACCCCGATGGACCGCATCGGCGACGTGCTCGTCGATGAAGCGGGCCGGGACGGCACGATCAGCGTCGTCCTCACCGGCGCAGCGCTGGAGATCGGATCGCTTCCCGTCGGAACCGCGCCCCGCGGCGAGGTGTTCACGCCCGAGGATCTGCCCTCGGCGATCGCGTGGACCCGCGAGGCCGAGGCGCACCTCCTCCGCATCCCTGCGGATGCGGAGCTCGACGAGCCCGCGGTCATCTCGCTCCACGGCAACGGCGGCCGCGCGCACGCGCACCTCGTGATCGAGGCGATGCCGAACTCGCACGCCACGATCGTCCTGCGCCACGACGGCTCGGCCCAGCTCGCCCAGAACGTCGAGATCATCGTCCGGGACGGCGCCCACCTCACGGTGGTCTCCGTCCAGCAGTGGGCGGATGATGCCGTGCATGCGGCATCCCACCAGGCGCGCGTCGACCGCGACGCCACGCTGCGCCACTTCGTCATCAGCTTCGGCGGCGCGGTCGTCCGTGTGAACCCGAGCGTCGAGCTGTCCGGTGCGGGCGCGCACGGTCAGCTGTACGGACTGTCGTACTCCGACGCCGGCCAGCATCTGGAGAGTCAGGTCTACCTCTTCCACAAGGGTCGGGACACGCGCGGCGACGTGCTCTACAAGGGCGCCCTGCAGGGCGCGGGCGCACGCAGCGTCTGGATCGGCGACGTGCTGATCGGTCCGGATGCGGTGGGCACCGACTCGTACGAGGCGAACCGCAACCTCGTCCTCACGGACGGAGCGCGCGCGGAGTCCATCCCGAACCTCGAGATCGAGACGGGTGACATCCGCGGAGCCGGTCACGCCAGCGCGACCGGACGCTTCGACGACGAGCAGCTGTTCTATCTGCAGTCGCGGGGGATCAGCGAAGACGAGGCGCGCCGCCTCGTGGTGATCGGATTCCTGAGCGACATCGTGCAGCGCATCGGCATCCCCAGCCTCGAGGCCGAGCTGCACGCGGCCATCCAGGCGGAACTGACGGCCATCGCGCCGGCATCCGAGGAAGGAGCGGCGCAGTGACCGCGACCCGCGTCTGCGCTCTGAGCGAGCTCGAGCAGGACTCCGCCATCCGCGTCGAGGTCGACGGCGTCGCGATCGCGGTCGTGAAGGACTCGAACGACGACGTCCACGCGATCGGCGACGTCTGCACGCACGGCGACATCTCGCTCGCCGAAGGCTTCGTCGACGGCGACACGATCGAGTGCTGGGCCCACGGCTCGGCGTTCTCCCTGCTGTCCGGCAAGCCCCTGAACCTGCCCGCATACGAGCCCGTGCCCGTATTCGAGGTCATCATCGACGGCGACGACGTGCTCATCGATCCCGCCGTCAAAAAAGAGCTGTGAAGGAAGTCCGAATGTCAGTCCTCGAGATCCGCGACCTGCATGTGACGGTCGAGACGGATGCCGGCACCACACCGATCCTCAACGGGGTCACTCTCACGATCCGCAAGGGCCAGACCCACGCGATCATGGGTCCCAACGGCTCCGGCAAGTCCACCCTGGCCTATACGATCGCCGGCCACCCCAAGTACACCGTGACGAGCGGCACCATCACCCTCGACGGGGAGGACGTCCTCGCCATGACGGTCGACGAGCGTGCGCGCGCGGGCCTCTTCCTGGCGATGCAGTACCCGGTGGAGATCCCGGGCGTCACAGTCACGAACTTCCTGCGCACCGCCAAGACCGCGATCGACGGCGAGGCGCCGGCCATCCGCTCGTGGACGAAGGACGTCAAGCAGTCCATGAAGAACCTGCGGATGGACCCGAAGTTCGCGCAGCGCAACGTCAACGAGGGCTTCTCCGGTGGCGAGAAGAAGCGCCACGAGATCCTGCAGCTCGAGCTGCTGCGTCCGCAGATCGCCGTCCTGGACGAGACCGACTCCGGCCTCGACGTTGACGCGCTCAAGATCGTCTCCGAGGGCGTCAACCGCGCCAAGGAGGAGACCGACCTCGGTGTGCTGCTTATCACGCACTACACCCGCATCCTCCGGTACATCCACCCCGACTTCGTCCACGTCATGATCGCCGGACGGATCGTGGAGGAGGGCGGCCCCGAGCTCGCCGAGCGCCTCGAGGACGAAGGCTACGACCGGTTCATGGAGCCGCTCGCTGGAAGCGGCCGCCGAGGGTGAAGCGTAGAATCCTGCTATGACCGCGACCCTCGCACCCGAGAAGTACGACGAGGTCCAGGAAGCCCTCAAGGACGTCATGGACCCCGAACTGGGGATCAACGTCGTCGACCTGGGCCTGATCTACGACCTCGGCTGGGACGACGAGAACGACGCCCTGGTCATCCACATGACGCTCACGAGCGCCGGGTGCCCGCTGACCGACGTGCTCGAGGAGCAGACGGCGCAGGCACTCGACGACGTCGTGGAACGCTTCCGCATCAATTGGGTGTGGATGCCGCCGTGGGGCCCCGAGCGGATCACCGACGACGGGCGCGACATGATGCGGGCGCTCGGCTTCGCGATCTGATTTCGCTTTCTGACGCTCGTCGGCACCGCATCAGGCGCCCTCGCTAGGCTCGTCGGGTGAGCGTCACCCCCCTTCAGGCACTGCCCATCGAACAGCTGAGACGCCGGTCCAGCACGAAGTGGAAGAAGTACCCGCCGGAGGTGCTGCCGCTGTTCGTCGCGGAGACCGACTTCGCGCCGGCGCCGGCGATCAGCCGGGCGCTGGCCCGCGCAGTCGACCTCGGCGACACCGGCTATACGCCCCCGGATCCGGGCATCGCCCGAGCGTATGCCGACTTCGCGCTGCGCCGGTTCGGGTGGACCGTGAACCCGGCGCACGTGCGGACGACGTGCGACGTCATGATGGGCGTCGTCGAGATCCTGCGCCGCGTCACCTCGCCCGGCGACCGGGTCGTCGTGACACCGCCGGTCTATCCGCCCTTCTACGAGTGCATCCCCGAGGCGGGGGCGGTGGTCGAACGCGTTCCTCTGGTCGACACCGGGACCGGCTGGGAGCTGGACATGCCCGGGATCGAGGCGGCGCTGGCCGGCGGCGCTCGGGCGGTGCTGCTGTGCAACCCGCACAATCCGACCGGCACCGTGCACTCGAGGCAGACGCTGGCGGCGCTGGCCGAGCTCGCGGGGGAATTCGGCGCGACCGTCATCAGCGATGAGATCCACGCGCCGCTCACCCACGTGGGCGGGCGCTTCACACCCTTTCTGGACGCGTCGCCGACCGCCGCTCGGGTGGGATACACGGTCGCGAGTGCGAGCAAGGCCTTCAACCTCGCCGGCCTGAAGTGCGCGCTCATGGTGACGGCGGACGACGTCACCGCGGCGGTCGTCCGGGGACTGCCCGACGAGATCGAATGGCGCACCGGCCTGTTCGGTGCGATCGCCGGCGTCGCGGCGTTCTCGCCGGAGAGCGACGAGTGGCTCGATGCCCTGCTGGCCGCACTCGACCGCAACAGGCAGCTTCTCGCGCGATTGCTGGCCGAACACGTGCCGCAGGCGCGGTATCGCATTCCCGACGCAGGCTTCCTCGCCTGGGTGGACCTGAGCGCCCTCGGCTGGGGCGACAACCCCGCCGTCAGGATCCGCCGCGACGCCGATGTCGCGCTGCACCTGGGCCCGCTCTTCGGCGAGGAGGGTCGTGGGCACGTCCGCATCAACTTCGGCTGCTCGCCCGAGATCCTCCGGGAGGCGGTGGAGCGCATCGGCGCGCTCGCCACGCCGTGACGACGGTCGACGGCGGACGTCCGGCGAGCATCTGGGGCCCGGAGTACGTCTGGGTGACCGTCGGCGCCGTCGCGCTGATCTTCCTCGCCGCGATGCAGGCCCTGGCGGTGACCACGGTCATGCCGATCGTCAGCGCCGACCTGGAGGGCGATGCGCTCTACGCGGTCGCCTTCGCCGGCACGCTCGCCACGAGCGTCATCGGGATGGTCGCGGTCGGCGCGTGGAGCGACCGATCGGGGCCGAAGGCGCCGCTGTACGCCGCCGTCGCCCTCTTCGTCCTCGGCCTCGTGATCGCGGGTCTCGCGCCGACGATGGAGATCCTCGTGGCGGGGCGGCTCATCCAGGGACTGGGCAGCGGCGGGCAGACGGTCGCGCTGTACGTCGTGGTGGCGCGCGTGTACCCGCCGGTCATCCACGGTCGCGTCTTCGCGGCCTTCTCGGCCGCATGGGTCGTACCGTCGCTCATCGGCCCGTTCCTCGCCGGGGCCGTCACGGAGTTCCTGCACTGGCGGTGGGTCTTCATCGGGGTCGCCGTGCTCACCGTTGCGGCGTTCGCGATGGTCGCCCTGCGCCTGCACGGGCTGCCGCTGCACACCGATGAGCCCTCCGGGGGGAAGGTGGCCGCCCGGCTCGCGTGCGCGGTCGCCGTGGCGGTCGGCGCCCTCGCGCTCAGCCTGGCAGGGGAACTCGGGACATGGGCGGGACTCGCCGTCGCGGCATCCGTCGTCGTCATCGCCGTGGCCGCACGCCCGCTGCTGCCGCCTCGCACGCTGCTCTCGGCACGCGGGCTGCCCAGCGTGATCCTGATGCGCGGCCTCATCGCCGGCGCGCTGTTCGGCGCAGAGATCTACGTCCCCTATCTGCTGATCGCCGACTACGACTTCTCACCCACGTGGGCAGGTCTCGGGCTGACCGCCGCCGCCCTGCTCTGGGCCGCCGCGGCGGACGTGCAGGGCCGCTTCGGCGACCGGATCGGCAATGCGCGCATCACCCTGGTGGGCACCGCGCTGCTCTTCACCGCGGTGGTCGCGGGTGCCGCCACCGCGTGGGCGCAGCTGCACCCCGCCGTCCTGATCGCCGGATGGGCGCTGGCGGGCGCAGGGATGGGTCTGATGTACCCGCGACTTACCGTGCTCACGCTCGCGTACTCGACCCCGCAGAATCAGGGCTTCAACTCATCCGCGCTGTCGATCTCGGACTCCATCGGCGCCTCGATGTCCATCGCCGCGATGGGACTCGCCTTCACGGCGCTCGGCGGGACGAGTGCCGGGTTCACGGTCGTCTTCGCGATCGCCGCGGGCCTCGCGCTGCTCGCTCTCGTGCCCGGACTGCGCCTCGGTCATGCCCACGAGGCCATCCGCGCTCGCCGTTGATCGGCGGTCGGGTCAGTTCTCGGCTCTGCCGAGCCTCCAGTAGCCCATGAACGCCACCGCACGACGATCGACGCCCTGCTCCGAGACGAGATGCCGCCGCAGCGACTTGATGGCGCCCGACTCGCCCGCGAGCCACGAGTACAGCGGCGCGCTCTTGAGCGCCGCGCCACCCTTCGCGGTGCGCGGCACCTCCCAGAGGATGTCGGTGTCGACGTCGATCTCCTCGACGGCCCGCCCCCGCCCGGCCGGCACGAGCTGCGCCGCGGCCCGCTTCACCGCGGGCACGAGGTGCGCGTGGCGCTCGCCGCATCCGCGCGCGCTCACCCGGTACTCGAAGCCGGGATGGCGGGGCACGTACGCGGCGTCGGCCTCGTGGGGCATCTCCAGGACGACGATACCCGTGGCCTCCGGCGGAAGCTGCTCGAGGATCACGGCGATCGCGGGCGCCGCCGTCTCGTCTCCGGCGAGCAGCAGCTTCTCGCTGCGCGCGGGTGGGACGAAGTCGATGCCGTAGCTGACCCCGGTGTGCGCGGTGGTCGGGGCCAGGATCAGGACCTCGTCGCCCACCGCCGCACGCGCGATCCACGCGGATGCCGGACCCTGGATGTCGTGGGCCACCATGTCGATGTCGACCTCATGAAGGTCGCGGCGCACCTGACGGGTCGTGTACGTCCGGAACGGGGGGCGCTCCGCCTCGTCCATCTCGCGCCACGCGGTGTACCAGTCGTCGCCGGACGGCATCGCGTCCAGGCCCGCCGTCTCCGTCGGGAACACGACTTTGACGCGTTGGTCGAAGCCCGGGTCGCCGTATTCAGCGAGGTCGGTGCCCCCGAATGTGAAGCGCCGGAAGCTGGGCGTCAGGTCGGTGATCGCCGTCACCGGCGCGCGGAAGAAGCGGAGGGTGTCAGCTGTGGAGGCCACGAGGATCCTTGATGTCGGTGAGGTCGGGGTTCGTGCCGCCGCCGACGGCGGCCAGGACGTGGTGACGACCGCGGGGGAGGACGATGGGTGTGCCGGAGACGGGATCGCTGACGACCAGCGCATCGAGGTCGAACACCTCGCGGATGAGCCTGTCCGTGACGACCTCCGAGGGTCGCCCGCTCGCCACGATCTCGCCGCCGCGCAGCGCGAACAGGTGATCGGCGTAGCGTGCGGCCATGTTGATGTCGTGCAGGACCATCACGATCGTCGTTCCGCGCTCCCGGTTGAGGTCGGTGAGCAGGTCGAGCACTTCGATCTGGTGCGCGACGTCGAGGAAGGTGGTCGGCTCGTCGAGGAGCAGGATGTCGGTCTCCTGCGCCAGGGCCATCGCGATCCAGACCCTCTGCCGCTGTCCGCCCGAGAGCTCGTCGGCCGAGCGCTCGGCGAGATCGGCGACGCCGGTCGCGGCGAGCGCATGCGCCACCACGTCGTAGTCGTGTGCGCTCCAACGCGCCAGCAGCTTCTGGTGAGGGTGGCGGCCGCGACCGACGAGGTCGGCGACCGCGATCCCCTCGGGCGCGATCGGGCTCTGCGGAAGCAGGCCCAGCGTCCGCGCGATCTCCTTGGTGGGTCGGCCGTGCAGGACCTTCCCGTCCAGGACCACCTGACCTGCGCGCGGTGAGATGAGACGCGCGAGCGCGCGCAGCAGCGTCGACTTGCCGCAGCCGTTCGCCCCCACGATCGCGGTGATGCGGCCGGGCGGGATCACGAGATCGAGTCCTTCGACGATCGTCCGATCGCCGTACGAGAGCGTGAGGCCCTCTGCGGCGAGGGTGTGCGATTCGGTCACAGCGAGCCCCCTGAGCGGTTCGTCCTGATGAGGAGATAGATGAGGAAGGGCGCGCCCAGGACGCCGGTCACGACCCCCACGGGGTATCGGCTGTCGAATGCGAACTGCCCGAGGAGGTCGGCGAGCTGCACGAGCAGCGCTCCGATCAGTCCCGACGGCAGCAGCAGGGAGCCGCCGGGGCCGACGATGCGCGCTGCGATCGGACCGGCCATGAAGGCGACGAATGCGATCGGCCCGGTGGCGGCGGTGGCGAAGGCCAGCAGCGCCACGGCTGCGACGATGACGACCACCCGCGTACCCTGCAGGCGCACGCCGAGGCTCGCCGCTGCGTCGTCGCCGAGGCGCATCACCGTGAGGTCGCGGCTGCGCGACAGGAGGGCCGGCACGAGCACCGCACTCGCGATCGCGAGGGGGAGGACGACCTCCCACGTCGCCCCGTTGAGGCTCCCGGCGAGCCATCGCATCGCGGTCTGCAGGTCGTAGGAGGCCGCCTTCGACAGGACGTAGGTGATCGCCGCGTCGAGCATGGCGGCGACGCCGATGCCGATGAGGATCAGGCGCGTGCCTGCGAAGCCGCCCTTGTTCGAGAGCAGGTAGATCACGCCCGCGGTGGCCAGCCCGCCCGCCACCGCCAGGACCGATACGGCGGTGTCGCCCAGCGACAGGATGACGATGCCGAACACCGCCGCCGCGCTGGCGCCCGCGGTGATGCCGATGATGTCGGGTGATGCGAGCGGATTGCGCAGCATGGTCTGGAAGGTCACGCCGGCGATGCCGAATGCGAATCCCGCGAGGATCGCCAGCACGGCGCGCGGCAGGCGGAGCTCGCCCACCGTGAAGGAGGCGCCGGGAACCGTCTCGCCGAGGAGCACGCGCAGGACCGCGTCGGGGGAGTAGATGGTCTGCCCGATCATGAGGGACGCCGCCAGGACCACGACGACGCCGACGGCCAGCGCGAGCGTGACGACGGTGCGACGGCGCGAGCGACGACGGCGACCGCCGGCGACCGCGTGTCCGGTGATCGGAGCGAGTGTGGCGGTGCTCACAGCTCCCTCACCTTCTGGCGCCGAACGATCCAGATGAAGAACGGTGCGCCGATGAGCGCCGTCAGGATGCCGACCTCGATCTCGTCGGGACGCGCGATCAGACGGCCGGTGATGTCGGCCGCCAGCAGCAGGCATGCTCCCGCGACACCCGAGAACGGCAGCAGCCAGCGGTGATCCGTCCCGACGAGCAGGCGGCAGAGATGCGGGATGATCAGCCCCACGAACGCGATCGGTCCCGCGATCGCGGTGGCGGCCCCGCACAGGATGACGGCGCCCGCCGAGGCGATCAGGCGCGTGCGCAGCACGTGCTCGCCGAGGCCCGTCGCGACATCGTCACCCAGCGCCAGCGAGTTCATGCCCCGCGCGCATGCGAGCGTGATGATCGCGCCGATGGCGAGGACCGGGACGATGACGGCGATGCGGTCCCACGTCGCACCGCCTACGCCGCCGATCTGCCAGAACCGGAACGTCTCGAGGAGATCGACGCGGGGGAGCAGGACCGCGCTCACGAGCGACATGAAGGCGGCCGAGGATGCCGCGCCGGCCAGCGCGAGCTTGAGAGGGGTGGCCCCCCCGCGTCCGAGCGAGCCGACCGTGTAGACGAACACGGCAGCGCCGGCAGCGCCGATGATCGACGCCGCGATGACGGAGTACGGGTCGGACAGGCCGAAGAAGGCGATGCCGGTGACGACGGCGAGGGCCGCGCCGCCGGAGATTCCGAGGATGCCGGGATCGGCGAGGGGATTGCGCGTGACGGCCTGCATCGCCCCACCCGACATGGCCAGTGCCGCACCCACCAGGATGGCCAGCGCCGTCCGCGGCAGACGCGCCACCACCGCGGCCTGCGCGACGCCGTCGGTATCGCCGGCGAGACCCGCGAAGATGTCGCCCAGTCCGACATCGCGGACGCCGAAGGCCACCGATGCGACGCTCAACAGCGCCAGCACGAGGAACGAGACCGCGAGCCAGGCCATTCGCGCCGCCGCCGGACGCCGCAGGTTCGCGGCATCCGGCAGCGAGGACCGGACCTCGATCGTCGTGGTCACGCCGTTCCTTCCCGACGGATCATCCCCGAAGTGCTCAGCCCAGCGCGCCGGCGAGGAGCGCGAAGTACGGGTCGATGCCCCAGCCGATGGACAGCGGCGACGGGTTTGCCGAGGCGGCCAGCGGAGTCGACTCCTCGAGGATGGCGATGCGACCCTCGGCGATGGCCGGTATCTGCGAGAGCAGCGGGTCGGCCTGCAGCTGCTCGATGATCGATCCGCCGGCATCGCCGTACGTCACGAACACGTCGACGTCGGCGAAGCGGTCGGCCTGCTCGGCGCTGACCGACGTGTAGAACAGCTCTCCATCCGACTCCTCCGCCACGACGGTCGGCAGCGGCAGCCCGAGGCTCGCGAGGAAGCCGGGTCGCGTGTCGAGGCTCGTGTAGAAGCCGATCTGGCTGAAGTCGGAGGGGTCGATGTAGGAGAACAGCACCGTGGAGTCCGCGAGCTCGGGGTGGTTCGCGAGCGCCGCGTCGACCTCGCCCTGCAGCTCCTCGATGAGGTCGTCCCCCTCGTCGGCCAGTCCCAGTGCGGCGGAGTTGAGGCGGATCATGTCCTGGTAGGACGTGCCCCACGCGACCTCGGGGTAGGCGACGACCGGCGCGATCTTCGAGAGCGTGTCGTACTCCTCCTGCGTGAGGCCGGAGTACGCGGCGAGGATGACGTCGGGCTGGCTGTCGGCGACTGCCTCGAAGTCGATGCCGTCCGTCTCGTCGAACAGCACCGGCGTCTCGGCGTCGAGCTCCTCCAGCTTCTCTTCGACCCACGGCAGGACGCCGTCGCCGTCGTCGTCGCCCCACGTGACCTCGGCCATGCCGACCGGGATCACCCCGAGTGCGATCGGGACCTCCTGGTTCGACCAGGCGACGGTCGCGACCCGCTCGGGCTGGGACTCGATGACCGTCTCACCGAACGCGTGCTCGATCGTCACGGGGAAGGCGCCTGCGGCACCGGATGCCGGGTCGTCCGGTCCGCTGCCTGCGGCACCTTGGGCGGCGCAGCCGGTGAGCAGGAGAGCGGCTGCTGCGGCCGTGGCCAGGGCGGTCGGGACGGCGGTGCGGGTTCGGTACACGGGGGGTTCCTCCGAATCGGTGTTAGGCAACCCTTACCTTACTTGGCGATCTGCCTCGAGGCGAATTGCATGACGACATACATCGCGCACGCACGCAGAAGGCCTCGACCGATGGGTCGAGGCCTTCTGCGTGCGGAGGGTCAGCTCTGCTTGCGGGCATCGAGTGCGCGGACGCCGCGCCACGCCAGCGGGATCGCGACCGCCGCGACGGCGGCCTTGATCAGGCCGCCGGCGATGAACGGCAGAACGCCGGCTTCCATGACCGACACGAAGGTGATGTCGACGCCCATCACCGCGCTGAGGATGAAGGCCATGTAGGGCACGCCGACCAGGAAGGGGATGATGCTCGCGACCACGAATCCGGCGAAGGCGAGGAGGGGCTTGCGATCCCAGGCGCGCTGCGCGAACCACCCGGCGACGAAGGCGGCGGGGATGAACCCGACGATGAAGCCGAACGAGGGGGACAGCACGTACGCGGGTCCGGCGACCGGGCCTGCGAACACCGGCAGACCGGCCAGCCCGACGAGCATGTACGTCGTCAGGCTCGCCGCGCCGCGTGCCGCGCCGAGCGAGGCGCCGACGAGGATGACGCCCAGTGTCTGCCCGGTGATCGGCACCGGTCCGATGAAGAAGGAGACCTTGGCGAGCAGGGCGACGAGCGCGACCCCGGTGAGGATCAGTGCGGCATCCACGGCGACGGCACGCGCCCGGGACGACGGACGGGCGATGACGTCGGCCAGAACGCGGCGTCGGGACGGAGCTGCCGGAGCGGCGGCGATCGAGGACATGGTGTCTCCTTCGGCGGGGCGGCCCAGCGGCCGGATGGATCCAGGGCGTCGCGATTCATCCTAGGGGCGGGTTCCGGGCGGCCATGTGCGCGATGCGCCAACGAATCACCGCACCCGCTGTGCGTCTCCGCACGAATCCGGCGCCCACGCAGGCGCCGTATACTGGGAGGCTGGCCGTTCGGCCGACTCTCCCTCTCCGACGAAACGGACCTTCGCTGTGCTCGCCGTGCACGACCTCGAGATCCGCGTGGGCGCCCGCGTGCTGATGGCCGACGTCTCCTTCCGGGTCAGCAACGGCGACAAGGTCGGTCTCGTCGGCCGCAACGGAGCGGGCAAGACGACGCTGACCAAGGTGCTCGCCGGAGATCTGCTGCCCGCGGATGGCCGGGTCGATCGCTCGGGCGAGCTGGGCTACCTGCCCCAGGACCCGCGAACGGGCGACCCCGACATGTTGGCTCGGACCCGCATCCTCGACGCACGGGGACTGGGCACGCTCGCCCTCGGCATGCACGAGGCCTCGTTGCTCATGGGCGACGAGAACCCGGACGTCGCGGCGAAGGCGATGAAGCGCTACAGCAGCCTGACCGAGCGCTTCGAGGCGCTCGGCGGCTACACGGCCGAGGCCGAGGCGGCTTCGATCGCGCACAACCTCTCGCTGCCCGACCGCATCCTCGACCAGCCGCTGCGCACGCTTTCGGGCGGTCAGAGGCGCCGGATCGAACTGGCCCGCATCCTGTTCTCGGACGCCGAGTCGATGATCCTCGACGAGCCGACCAACCACCTCGACGCGGACAGCGTCGTGTGGCTGCGGGAGTTCCTCAAGAACTACAAGGGCGGGCTGATCGTGATCAGCCACGATGTCGAGCTGGTCGGGGAGACCGTCAACCGCGTCTTCTACCTCGACGCGAACCGTCAGGTCATCGACGTCTACAACATGAACTGGAAGAACTACCTGCGCCAGCGTGTGGCCGACGAGGAGCGGCGCAAGAAGGAGCGCGTCAACGTCGAGAAGAAGGCCACCCAGCTGCAGCTTCAGGCCGCACGGTTCGGAGCGAAGGCCTCGAAGGCCGCTGCCGCCCACCAGATGGTCGCCCGCGCAGAGAAGATGCTGTCGGGCCTGGACGACGTGCGGCAGGTCGAGCGCGTCGCGAAGCTCCGCTTCCCGAAGCCGGCCGCGTGCGGAAAGACGCCCCTGATGGCTTCGGGGCTGTCGAAGTCGTACGGCTCGCTGGAGATCTTCACCGACGTCGACCTCGCGATCGACCGCGGATCGAAAGTCGTCGTACTCGGCCTGAACGGCGCGGGCAAGACGACACTCCTGCGCATCCTCGCCGGCGTCGACCAGCCCGACACCGGTCAGCTCGAGCCGGGCCACGGACTGAAGGTCGGCTACTACGCCCAGGAGCACGAGAACCTCGACGTGTCGCGGTCGGTGCTCGAGAACATGATGTCGGCCGCACCCGACATCAGCGCCACCGAGGCGCGGAAAGTGCTCGGCTCGTTCCTGTTCACCGGCGACGACGTCCTCAAACCGGCGGGTGTGCTCTCCGGCGGAGAGAAGACACGACTCTCACTCGCGACCCTCGTGGTCTCCTCCGCGAACATGCTGCTGCTCGACGAGCCGACGAACAACCTCGATCCGGCGTCGCGCGAGGAGATCCTGGGCGCACTCGCGCACTACGAGGGCGCGGTCGTCCTCGTCTCGCACGACGAGGGCGCGGTCGAGGCACTGAACCCGGAGCGGGTGCTGATTCTGCCGGACGGAGTCGAGGACCTCTGGAACCGCGACTACCAGGAGCTCATCTCCCTCGCATGAGCGGGGCTTCGTCGCGACGTGTCAGCGTCCGGCGGCGTCCAGGATCGTGTCCTCGTCCTGCATGTCGCGGTCCGCGCGGCGGGCGGGCACCCGTTCCCGTGGCGACTCGATGCCGCGCGCGCGGTCTTCGGCGTCCTCCCGCCGATGACGCCGTTCGGTGCGGATCACGTAGCCGATGAAGACGAACCCCATGATCGCGAACAGGATCCATTGGATCGCGTAGGAGAGGTGGGGACCGGGATCCTCCGATGGTGCCGCGAGAGCGGCCGGCCGCCCCGACGGAGCGGGTTCTTCGGACACCAGGACGCCGTACGCGCTCACCTCGAGAGCCTCGGCGAGGTCGGGTGAGAGCATGGTTCCGACCAGCTCCGGATTGATCGAGGGCACCTGTCCCTCCGGCGCGGAGCGGCCCGACGACGGCAGCTGTTCGGCCGGACGCAGCCGCACGAGTACGGTCGACTGGCCCTCGGGCGGTGCCGGAATCGCATCGGGCAGAGGCTGGTCCTCTCCCGGCGGAACCCAGCCCCGGTCGACGAGCAGCACGCGACCATCGTCGAGCCGGAAGGGCACGAGGACCTCGAACGCCGCCGTTCCGCCGTGCGGACGGTTGCGCACGAGCATCTCGCCTTGGGCGACGTACTCGCCCTCGAGCACCACCGGCAGCCACTCGTCACCCGGTGCGAGCGTCCCGCCCGGAGGGATCACCTCAGCCAGCGGCACCGGGTCCGCATCGTAGTTCTCAGCGACCAGAGCGAGCTGTTCGGAGCGCTCGGCATTGCGGGTGAACTGCCAGTTCGACAGGAAGGCGCACGCGATCGCGAACACGATCGCCACGCCGACGTAGGCGGTCCAGCGGACCGCCGCCGGAGCGGTCGACCGGCTCACGGCGTCTTCTCGGCGGGAGCGGCGCGGGTCAGGGGAGCGAGCGTGACCGGGAAGTCCCGTGCCGCCAGGTAGTCCCGCAGGTAGTCGCGATGCTCGTCGCACGCGACCCAGACCTTGCGCCGGTCGGGGGTGTGGATCTTGGGGTTGCGCCACTCGATCCGCCAGAGCGCCGGTGCGTGGCATCCCGCCCGCGAGCAGTCCGTCGCGGGCACGTCAGCCGAAGGCGCGCCGGAGGACGTCTCCTGCGCATCGCTCACGCGCGGCCGTCCGAGTCCTCGCGGGGCTGCTCGGTCGAGTGCGTCTCCTCGATCCGCAGGACCGGAGCGGCCGCGGAGGAATCGGGCGCTGGTGCCGTGGGGCTCGCGGGCAGAGCACGTTCGGGGTTCACGGCGGCCGTGCGCGACCCGTCCGCGCCGACGTTCGCCAGCACGACCGCGATGTACGGCAGCACGATCGCCGCGGCGCCGAACACCCAGGTGTACCAGCCGTACGGGGTGATCACCACCATGAGGATGAAGCACGCGATGCGGATGCCCATCATCACCAGGTAGCGGGTCGAACGCCGGGCTTCGTCGTCGCGCGGTGCACGCGGCAACGAGGTCGCAGATTGGGGCTTCGACGAACTCTTCACGGTGCTTCCAGGGTACGCCTGGGAAGACCGTGTCGGGCGGTCACACAGCGGTATTGATGCTCGAGATCAGAAGTGGCAGGAAGGCGAAGAACAGCAGGATGCCGAGCAGGGCGAAGGCCAGGCCGACGTACCCGGTGATGGTGCCGGCGAGCGCCAGTCCGCGGCCTCCTTCGCCGGTGCGCTTGATCTGTCCGAGCGACATGTGACCGGTGATGACGCCGACCACGGAGCCGATGAAGGGGATGAGGAACAGCCCCACGATCGACGAGATGAGCGAGACGACCGCGAGCGTGTTGGTCTTGGTCGGCGCGTAGCCGCCGTAGGGCGCAGCGGCCCCATACGAAGGAGCGGCGCCGTACGCCGGCGCCGAGCCGTAGGCGGGTGCCGAGCCGTAGGGGGGCGGTGATCCGTACGCGGGCGCCGGCGGCTGCGCGGGGGGCGTGCCGTACGCGGGCGGCTGCGCGGGCGGGACCGGTGTCGTGCCGTCGGGGTTCGAATCGCTCACGTGTGGCCTTTCGTCGGGTGCGACTACAGCGTCGCAGTGCACGCGGGGAGTGTCAAACACGACACCGCTAGGCTGGTGCGGTTCATCGTGTCCAGCACCGGGAGAGCTTCATGTCCACCGATCGCGTCGTCCTCGTCACCGGCGGCAATCGCGGCATCGGCCGCGCCATCGCCGAGCGCTTCGTCGCGGAGGGCTACCGGGTCGCCGTCACGGCTCGCTCCGGGGACGGACCCGCCGGCACCCTGACGGTGCGCGCCGACGTGACGGATGCCGCTGCCATCGACGCCGCGTTCACCGAGGTCGAGGCGCAGCTGGGGCCGGTCGAGGTCGTGGTCGCGAATGCCGGCATCACGAAGGACACCCTGCTCCTGCGGATGAGTGAGGACGACTTCGACAGCGTCATCGCCACGAATCTCGGCGGAGCCTTCCGTGTCGTCAAGCGCGCTTCCAAGGGGATGCTGCGGGCGCGGTGGGGACGCGTCATCCTCATCTCGAGCGTGGTCGGCCTGTACGGATCGGCCGGGCAGATCAACTACGCCGCGTCCAAGAGCGCGCTCGTCGGGTTCGCGCGGTCGCTCACCCGCGAGCTGGGCAGCCGGGGCATCACCGCGAACGTCGTCGCCCCGGGGTTCATCGAGACCGACATGACGTCGTCTCTGCCCGAAGACACGCAGGCCGAGTACAAGCGCAGCATCCCCGCCGGGCGCTTCGCGACCACCGACGAGGTCGCCGGTGTCGTGACGTGGATCGCCTCGGACGATGCGGCCTACATCTCCGGCGCCGTGATCCCCGTGGACGGCGGACTCGGCATGGGCCACTAGGCCGACGCCCACCGTCCGCCCGCTCAGCGATCCACGGCCGTAAGGATGGCTGCGGCGAGTGCGTCGGGCTTCGAGAACTGGGGCCAGTGGCCCGAGTTCAGCTCGATGATCTCGAGGTCCTTCACCGCCGCGAGCTCAGCCGCCCAGTCCGGCGCCGCGGCGACGTACGCGCGGATGTCGTCCGCGGGGACGGTGCCGGTGAGCATCGTGACGGGCACCCACCGGCGGCGCTCGTCCCGCAGGTGGAGCGGGTCGGTCGGGACTTCGGCCGGCACGGAGCGCGTGCGCGACGCGGCCCGCGTTCGGGTCGCCTCGTCGAGGTCGGCGACCTCCGGCTCCTCGAAGAAGTCCCACCCCGGGAACGGGATCACCCCGTCGACGACCGGGAACTCCCAGATCGAGCCGCCGTCCCCGGGTGGGAACGTGTCGACGAAGACGACCCGCGCGATCCGCTCCGGGCGCGCGTCCACGGCGCCGTAGACGACGTTGCCGCCGCCGCTGTGGCCGACGAGCGTCACCAGGCCCTCGGTGGCATCGATCTCATCGACGACCGCATCGACCCAGTCCGCGATGCCGATCTCGGAGGAGTCGGCCGCCGGCGCCCCCACCCCCGGCATGGTGAGCGCATGCACAGTATGGCCGGCGCGTTCGAGTGCGGGAACGACGTCGTCCCACGACGACTCGTCGAGCCAGAGACCGGGTACGAGGATGATGTCCATGCCCACACGCTATCGAGGGCCGGCGACACCCGCACGAAGCGCTGCGCTCAGGGAAGGAGCGGGATCACTTCACGCAGATCGACCCTCTGGACGATCAGATCCGCGTGAGCACGCACGGTCGGCTTGGCGTTGAAGGCGAGCCCCAGTCCCGCCGCCGCCATCATGCGCAGGTCATTGGCGCCGTCGCCGATCGCGATCGTGCGCGCGAGCGGAACCCCTGCCTCGGCGGCCCATTCGCGCAGCGCGGCGGCCTTGCCCTCGGCATCGACGATCGCGCCGTCCACGGCGCCGTCGAGCAGTCCGTCGCTTACCGCCAGCCGATTCGCCCGCCAGACGTCCACGCCCAGATCGGGGGCGACGGTGTCGAGGATCTCGTGAAAGCCGCCGGAGACCACGCCCACCCGCCCGCCGCGATCGTGCGCGGCGGCGATGAGCTCCCGCGCGCCCGGCGTGGGCTCGATGCGTGCGAGCACGTGCGCGAAGGCGGTCGTGGGCACGCCGGCGAGCGCCGTCACCCGCGAGCGCAGACTGGCCGCGAAGTCGACGTCGCCGCGCATCGCGGCCTCGGTCGCCGCGGTGACCTCGGGGCCGCGGCCGGCCTCGTCGGCGAGCAGCTCGATCACCTCGTTGCGAATGAGGGTCGAATCGGCGTCGAGCACGAGGAGGAAGCGAGCGGAGTTCGCGGGCATCCTTCCACGCTAGCGCCGCGGCATCCGTCCGCCCGCCTCATGACGGCGGGCGTCAGGCGTCGACGTGGACGCCCTTGCCGACCACCGTGAGTCCGGTGTCGGTCACGGTGAAGCCCCGCTCGATGTCGCGCTCGCGGTCGACGCCCACCGTCGCGCCGTCGGCCAGCACGACGTTCTTGTCGAGGATCGCGCGGTGGATGCGAGCGCCCTGGCCGACGCGGACGTGGTCGAAGAGCACCGAGTCGGTGATCGTGGAACCGCCGCCGGCGAGGGTCCACGGGCCGACGACGCTGCGCTCGAGGTGGGTGCCCGACAGCACGGAGCCCAGCGACACGATCGAGTCGATCGAGTTGCCGATGCGCCCGACCGAGTCGCGGACGAACTTGGCCGGAGGCGAGTTGACCGTCTGCGAGTGGATCGGCCACTGCATGTTGTACAGGTTGAAGATCGGCAGTGTCGAGATAAGGTCCATGTGCGCATCGAAGAACGAGTCGATCGTTCCGACGTCCCGCCAGTAGTCGCGGTCGCGGTCGGTCGAGCCCGGCACATCGTTGCGTTTCATGTCGTACACGCCGGCTTCGCCGCGTCCGACGAAGTACGGGACGATGTCGCCTCCCATGTCGTGATTCGAGGTCGGCAGCTCCCCGTCCGACTCGACGGCCTCGATCAGCGCGTCCGTGTCGAAGATGTAGTTGCCCATCGAGGCGAGCACCTCGTGCGGTGCATCGCTCAGCCCCGTGGCGTCCTGCGGCTTCTCGAGGAAGTCGCGGATCTTCGCGGAGTCCTTGTCGTCGACGTCGATCACGCCGAACTGGTTCGCCAGCGACAACGGCTGGCGGATGCCGGCCACCGTGGCTCGCGCACCGGATTCGGTGTGGCAGTCCAGCATCTGGCGGAAGTCCATCCGGTAGACGTGGTCGGCGCCGATCACCACGACGATGTCGGGCTTCTCGTCGTTGATCAGGTTCAGGCTCTGCAGGATCGCATCGGCGGAGCCCGAGAACCAGCGCTTGCCGAGCCGCTGCTGAGCGGGGACCGACGCGACGTACGAGTCAAGGAGCGGCGACATGCGCCACGTCTGCGAAATGTGCCTGTCGAGGCTGTGCGACTTGTACTGGGTGAGCACCACCAGCTGCCTCAGACCGGAGTTGATCAGGTTGGAGATCGCGAAGTCGATCAGCCGGTACTGCCCCCCGAACGGCACGGCGGGCTTGGCCCGATCCGCCGTCAAGGGCATGAGTCGCTTTCCCTCGCCACCGGCGAGGATGATTCCGAAGACCTTCGGCGCTGCAGGCATGGCACCCACCCTATGCCGCACTTCGCACCGGGTACTAGCGTGTTGACATGCGAGTCGACATCATCACCAAGGAGTATCCGCCGGACATCTACGGCGGTGCCGGAGTGCATGTCACCGAACTGGTCAAGGCGCTTCGCGAGCAGCTGGACGTGCGCGTCCGCGCGTTCGGAGCACCCCGGAACGAGGAGGACACGACCGCCTACGGCGTCCCGTCCGAGCTCGCGAACGCGAACGGCGCGATCCAGACGCTGGGCACCGATCTGGAGATCGTGCCGGATGTCGCCGGCGCCGACGTCGTGCACAGCCACACCTGGTACGCCAACTTCGCCGGGCACCTCGCCTCGCTGCTGCACGGCATCCCGCACATCGTGACCGCGCACAGTCTCGAGCCGCTGCGGCCGTGGAAGGCCGAGCAGCTCGGAGGCGGCTACGCCGTGTCGAGCTACATCGAGAAGACCGCGTACGAGGGTGCGGCTGCCATCGTGGCCGTCAGCGGAGGCATGCGGGCCGACATCCTGCGCAGCTATCCGGCGCTGGACCCCGACAAGGTGCGCGTGATCTACAACGGCATCGACGTCGACGCGTGGCACCCGGTCGAGGACCCGGAGCTGCTCGCGCAGCTCGGGGTCGACGCGAGCCGGCCGTCGGTCGTCTTCGTCGGCAGGATCACGCGGCAGAAGGGGCTGCCCTATTTCCTCCGTGCCGCCGAGCGCCTCCCCGCCGATGTGCAGGTGATCCTGTGCGCAGGCGCCCCCGACACCCCGCAGATCATGGCCGAGGTCGAGCAGCTCGTGCGCGGGCTGCAGGAGACGCGCGACGGAGTCCTGTGGATCGACCGGATGCTGTCACGGCACGAGCTCTGCACGGTCCTCAGCGCCGCGACGACGTTCGTCTGCCCGTCGATCTACGAGCCGCTCGGGATCGTGAATCTGGAGGCGATGGCCTGCGGCGCGGCCGTCGTCGGGACCGCGACCGGCGGCATCCCCGAGGTGGTCGTCGACGGCGTGACCGGTCGGCTGGTGCCGATCGAGCAGGTGCAGGACGGCACCGGAACACCGCTGGATCCCGACCGGTACGTGGCCGACCTGGCGCGTGTGCTGACAGAGGTCGTGAGCGACCCAAGAACTGCCGCCGCCTACGGCGCGGCGGGCCGCGAGAGGGCGACGAAGGACTTCAGCTGGGGGTCGATCGCCGACGCCACGGCCGCACTGTACGCGGAGGTCGCCGGCACGCGCCGATAGGCTGGACGCATGCCGCAGGTGCTCGAGTTCTCCGACGTCGTCGTCCGCAGGAACACCCGGGACATCGTCGACCACCTCGACTGGTCGGTCGACGACGATCAGCGGTGGGTCGTCCTCGGACCGAACGGCGCAGGCAAGACCACGCTGCTGCAGCTGGCCGACACGCTCATCCATCCGACGTCCGGCAGCGTGACGATCCTCGGCGAGCAGCTGGGTCGGACAGACGTCTTCGAGCTGCGCCCGCGCATCGGGTTCGCCTCCACGGCGATGGCCAAGCAGCTGCCGCCCGAGGAGACCGTGCTCAACGTGGTGCTGACGGCCGCCTATTCGGTGATGGGCCGGTGGAACGAGGCCTACGAGGACATCGACGAGCGGCGCGCGCTGCGCGTGCTCGCCGAGTGGCGCCTCGACCACCTCGCCGACCGCACCTTCGGAACGCTGTCGGACGGAGAGCAGAAGCGGGTGCAGATCGCCCGGGCGATCATGACGGACCCCGAGCTCCTGCTGCTCGACGAGCCCGCGGCGAGCCTCGACCTCGGCGCACGTGAAGAGCTGCTCACCCTGCTGGGCGGCTACGCCCAGGCGCCGACCACGCCCGCCATGGTCATGGTGACCCACCACGTCGAGGAGATCCCGATCGGATTCACCCACGTCCTGCTGCTGAGCGAGGGGCGAGTGGTGGCCGCCGGGCCGCTCGCCGAGACGCTCACCGCCGAGAAGCTCACGGAGGCGTTCGGCGCGCCCATCACGCTCACCGCGGACGGCGGTCGATACGCGGCCCGCGCGGCGGCATAGCGCGGATTCCGCGTCAGAGCCCGGGGCTGATAGAATCGATCCTTGGTGCACTCGCACCGCAGACTTTGACGCCCTGGCAAAATCCAGGACACCATCCTCAGAGGACTCCCATGAAGACTGACATCCACCCCGACTACCAGGCGGTCGTGTTCCGCGACCTCGGCTCGGGCGAGACCTTCCTCACCCGTTCGACGGTCACCTCCGACAAGACGATCGAGCTCGACGGCGTCGAGTACCCCGTCATCGACGTGGAGATCTCCTCGGCCTCGCACCCGTTCTACACGGGCAAGCAGCGCATCATGGACTCGGCCGGTCGTGTCGAGAAGTTCAACCAGCGCTTCAAGAACTTCGGCGGCTCGAGCAACTAGCTCGCAGCTCCCGCGCAGGCCCCGCTTCGGCGGGGCCTTTCGCGTTCGCGCACCGGCTCGCACTTCGACCGGCTCACGCTTCGACGGGCTCACGCTTCGACGGGCTCAGCGGATCGGCCAGCCGCCATCGAGAGTCTGCTCGGGGTCGAGCCGCCCGATCCGGATGAAGTACTCGGTCAGGCTCGCCGCCTGCGCACGCGCCCATGCGATCTGCCGCGTGTGCAGCTCTTCCACCCGCGGCGGCATCAGCCCGGCGAACCGTTCCGCGAGCGCCTGGGCGACGCGCCCTGCGGCGACGGCGTCGGCGGAGGCCTCGTGGGCGTCGTCCAGTGGCACGGCGTAGTGCGCGGCGACGGCGGCGAGCGTGCGCTTCCCCCTCCGGAACCGGTCGTAGGTCTTGTCGATGATGAGCGGGTCGATCACGGGTGACGGGTCGCGAAGCGGCCGGACACCATGCCGTTGCGCTTCGGCCGCGAGCAGCGAGAAGTCGTAGGCGGCGTTGTACGCGACGACCGGGATGCCGGCATCCAGCAGCGATCGGAGCACGTCGACGATCTGCTCCACGACATCGCTCGCCGGCGCGCCGACCGCTCGCGCCTGCTCGGTGGTGACCCCGTGGATCGCCGCCGCCGACGCGGGGATCTCCACCCCGGGGTCCGCGATCCAGTCGCGGGCGAGAATGACCGATCCGGTGGCGTCGAGCAGCCCCACATGCGCGGTGACGATCCGATCGGCCCCCACGTCGACTCCAGTGGTCTCGAGGTCGAAGACTCCGATCACCCGCGTCCACACGGGCGGACCCGCCGTCGCACCGGCCGCCGTCTCGGTATCCTGTCGCGCCTTCATGCCCGCAACGGTATGCACGGCCTCCGACATCGCCGGCGGGGCGCTGCGCGATGGGCTCGTAGACTCGAGGCGTGGCCGCACCGAACCCGTACTCCGCGCTGCTGGAAGCGATGCCGGCGCGGCGCTCCGAAGTGGAGGTGCTCGGCGGCACCACCGCCTACTGGGTCTACGGACCGGCGGATGCCGAGACCAGCGTCGTCGCCGTCCACGGCTTCCGCGGCGAGCACCACGGACTCGAGCCCGTCGTGGCACACCTGGACGGCATCCGCATCATCTCACCCGACCTCCCCGGTTTCGGAGAGACGCGACCGCTGCCCGGGCGGCGGCACGACCTGTCGGCCTACGCGGACTGGCTGACCGCCTTCGCCGCCGCCGTCGCGCCCGGGGCGGTCATCCTGGGCCACTCATTCGGGTCGATCGTGGTTGCCGCCGCCGTCGCGGGCGGGTTGCAGACGCCGCGCGTGATCCTGGTCAACCCGATCGGCGCGCCCGCGCTGGAGGGCCCGCGCGGCATCCTCACCCGCCTCGCGGTGTTCTACTACTGGAGCGGCGCGCGCCTGCCCAAGCCGATGGGCGACGCGCTGCTGCGCAACGGTCTGATCGTGCGGGGGATGAGCGTCTCGATGGCCAAGACGCGCGATGCGGGACTGCGCCGGTTCATCCACGACCAGCACGACACGTACTTCTCGCGCTTCGCCGACCGCGACGTGCTGCACGAGGCGTTCCTCGCCTCGGTGTCGCACGACGTGCGGGAGTTCGCGCCGCGCATCGCGCAGCCGACCCTGCTGGTCGCTGCGCAGCGCGACGACATCACCCCGATCGAGGCGGAGCGCCACCTCGCGACGCTGTTCCCGGATGCCGAGCTGGTCGAGATCCCGGATGTGGGCCACCTCATCCACTACGAGACGCCCGCGCCTGCGGCAGCGGCGATCAGGCGGTTTCTTGCGCCTTCCGCTCCCGGTACGCATTGACGTTCATCCGATTGCCGCAGTTGCCGGTGTCGCAGTACCGCTTCGAGCCGTTGCGCGAATAGTCGATGTAGACGGAGTCGCAGTCATCGGCCGAGCACACCCGGATCCGGTCGTACTCGTCCGAGCGGATCACGTCGACGAAGGCCATCGCGGCCTCCACCAGGATGCGCGTCCCCAGCGGCGCGTCGTCTGAGGTGGCGTGGATGTGCCAGTCGTAGTCGTCGTGGATCACCAGGCGAGGGAGGGCATTCCCGTCGCGGAGCATCTCGTTCACGAGGGGGACCGCCCCTTCGCGGTCGACGTCCCACAGGCGCCGCAGCCGAGGCCGGATGGCGCGCACGGCGGCCAGCTCCCTCTCGTCGCGGCGGATGGCCCCGGTGTACGGGTTGACGGCCAAGTACTTCTCGAAGTCCGCGATCGTCTGGAGGGTGTCCTCGTCGTCATGCCCGGGCAGCGTGTTGACCAGATGGACGGCTGCCTTCAGTGACTGCTCGGTGTCACGAATGAAAACCATGTTGACTCCTGACAGGTACGGCGGGTATGGTCACCAGTGTAACCGCGTTTCACTCCTGACAACCCACGATCGTCGGATCCCGCCATGACAGCCCCCACCGCATCCCTTCCCATTCTGGACGTGTTGCCGGCGCGACGCGTCAGCACGTCGGGCCTGGTGCTGGCCGTGGCGTCCGCACTGGCGTTCTCGTCGAGCGGGCCGTTCATCAAGCCGCTGCTCGAGGCAGGCTGGTCGCTCGGAGCGGCGCTCCTCGTGCGCATGGGGGTCGCCGGGATCATCCTGTCGCCGGCGCTCTTCCTCGCCGTCCGCCGGCAGCGCGGCTTCCTCCGACGACACGGCAAGCTCATCGTCGCGTTCGGCCTCATGCCCGTGCTCGGCTGCCAGCTCTTCTTCTTCTCCGCGATGCAGCGCATGCCGGTGGCCGTCGCGCTTCTGATCCAATACCTCGCGCCCGTCATGCTCGTGGCCTTCGTCTGGCTGCGGACGCGAAGGGCGCCGTCGGCGCTCGTGCTGTGGGGCTCGGCGGTCGCGATCGTCGGGCTCGTGCTGGTCGTCGACATCTCGGGCGCGTCCTTCGACCTGCTCGGCACGCTGTTCGCGCTGGCGGCGGCGGTCTGCGTGTGCGCGTACTTCGTGATCTCCGAACGAGCCGGCGACGATCTGCCGCCGCTCGCCCTTGCCGCCGGTGGACTGCTGACCGGCGCCGCCATCATGGCGGTCCTGTGCGTGACGGGGATCATGCCGTTCGTCGCGCCGGCGGTCTCGGTCGTGCTCGCTGGTGTCGAGGTGCCCTGGTTCGTCCCCCTCGTCTGGGTCGCGGCGATCGCGACGACGCTCGGCTACGCGATGGGCGTGATGGCAGTGCCGCGCATCGGCTCGCGCGTCGCGTCGTTCGTCGGGCTGTCGGAGGTGCTGTTCGCGCTCGGCTTCGCCTGGATCTTCCTCGCGGAGGTTCCCGCGCCGATCCAGTTCGCGGGCGGCGCGCTGATCCTCGTGGGCGTCGTGCTCGTGCGGGCGGATGCGCAGTCCACCGGGAACCCGCGCGGGGAGGCCGCTACGATTCCCGTCGTGCCAGCTCCATGAGGGGCCGGACGCGATAGCCGATGACCTCGCCCATCACGAGCGAGGTCTCGGTGCGCTCCACGCCCTCGATGGCGAGGATGCGGGCATCCGTGTCGAACAGGTGCTGGGTGTCTCGGCATGCGACGCGGACGAGCAGATCCACCTGGCCGCTGAGACCGTGCGCCTGCACGATCTCGGGGACGTGGGCGAGCTCCGCGGTGATCCGTGGCAGGTCGGCCTGACGCACCATGACGCTGATGAAGGCCTCGATCGGAAAGCCCAGCGCCGTCGAGGAGATCGCCCGCTCGTACGATAGGAACACCCCGGATCGCTCCAGCCGCGCCATCCGCGCCTGGACCGTGTTGCGTGAGAGCCCCAGTCGTTCTGCCAAGGCGACGACCGTCGCGCGCGGGTCCGTCGCGAGCGCCGCCAGCAACTCCAGGTCGACGTGGTCGAGGGTGCTCATAGTGTGAAAGATTAGCACGCCAGATGCGAGCGTGGTTGGCAACATGCTCAAGACTTCTCATCATGCTTGAGCTAGGTGCAAGATCGACGTACCCTCAGCATGTCGGCGAAGCTGCCGGCGATCCACGGCGGGCAGCCTCACGAGGGCCGCTCGCACCGAGGAGGGATGACGATGATGCACACCCTGACCCCCACAGCCGATACCGCGACGGACATCGACGATGTCGCGCGGCTGCTGACAGAAGACGGCGAGCGCATCGCCGACAGCGATCTCGACCCGTGGGTCGAGGACATCGACGCCGCGGCCCTGCGCGGCCTGTACCGCGATATGTCCCTCGTTCGGCGCATCGACGTGGAGGGCGTCGCGCTGCAGCGTCAAGGACAGCTCGGGCTGTGGGCACCCTGCCAGGGTCAGGAGGCGACGCAGGTCGGCACCGCGCGCGCGTTCCGCGCGGACGACTTCGTGTTCCCCAGCTACCGCGAGATCGGCGTGAACTTCGTCCGCGGCGCGGTCGCCTCCGACTTCGTGCTCGCCTGGCGTGGAGAGGCTCACTCGACCTACAACCCGTACGACATCAACACCGCGACGCCGCAGATCATCATCGGCGCACAGGCGCTCCACGCCGTCGGCTACGCGATGGGCGTCAGCTTCGACGGCACCGATCAGGTCGCCGCCGCGTACTTCGGCGACGGCGCGACGAGCCAAGGCGACGTCAACGAGGCGATGGTGTTCGCCTCGTCGTTCCGGGCGCCGGTGGTGTTCGTGTGCACGAACAATCAGTGGGCGATCTCCGAGCCCGTGACGGTCCAGGCCAAGTTCCCGATCGCCGGCCGCGCGCCGGGATTCGGCATCCCGAGCATGCGCGTGGACGGCAACGATGTGCTCGCCTGCCTTGCGGCGATGCGCTGGGCGACCGATCGCGCGCGCAAGGGCGACGGACCCGCTTTCATCGAGGCCGTGACCTACCGCATGGGACCGCACACGACTTCCGATGACCCCACGCGCTACCGCGACAAGGACGAGGTCGAGCGCTGGCGGCGTCGCGACCCGCTGGCCCGCGTCGCCGCGCTCCTGCGCGCGCAGGGCGAGTTCTCGGAGGAGTTCGAGCGCGAGGTCGCCGCCGACGCGGACCGCTGGGGCGCCGACGTGCGCGCTGCGTGCCTCGGGGCGCGCACGAAGGAGCCGATCGAGGTCTTCGACCACGTCTACGCCGAACCGCACGTCGGGCTCGACGCCCAGCGCGCGCAGTTCGCCGCCTACCTCGACGGTTTCGCCGAGGACGCCGTCCAGGGCGGTGCGCGATGACCCAGCTGACGATGGCGAAGTCCATCAACGAAGGGCTCCGGCGAGCGATGGCCGACGACCCGAAGGTGCTCGTCATGGGCGAGGACATCGGCAAGCTCGGCGGCGTGTTCCGCGTCACCGACGGCCTGCTGGACCAGTTCGGCGCGAAGCGGGTGATCGACACGCCGCTGGCGGAGTCGGGAATCATGGGCACGGCCGTCGGACTCGCCTTCCGCGGGTTCCGGCCGGTCGTGGAGATCCAGTTCGACGGATTCGTCTACCCGGCGTTCGACCAGATCGTGTGCCAAGTGGCCAAGCTGCACTATCGGACGCACGGCAACGTCACCATGCCGATCACGATCCGCATCCCCTGGGCGGGGGGAGTGGGCGCCGCCGAGCACCATTCCGAATCGCCCGAGGCGTACTTCGTGCACACCTCCGGTCTGCGCGTCGTCGCGGTCTCCAACCCGCAGGATGCGTACGTCATGCTCCGCCAGGCGATCGCCTCCAACGACCCGGTCGTCTATTTCGAGCCCAAGCGGCTGTACCACCAGAAGGGCGATGTCGATCTCGATGTCGACCTGGCCGACGCGCCGCCGATGGGTCTCGCCCGCGTCGCCCGGGAGGGCAACGACGTGACCCTGCTGACGTACGGGGCGCAGGTGTCGACGGCGATCGACGCCGCGATCGCCGCCGAGGACGACGGGATCTCCATCGAGGTCATCGACCTGCGCTCGATCTCGCCGGTGGACTACCGCACGGTCGCGGCATCCGTCCGCAAGACCGGCCGCGTCGTGGTGACCCATGAGGCTGCCCGCGAAGCCGGCGTCGGAGCCGAGCTCGTCGCGAGCGTGACGGAGCAGTGCTTCCACTATCTCGAGGCGCCCCCCGTGCGCGTCACGGGACACGACATCCCGTACCCGCCCGCCAAGCTCGAGAAGCACCACCTGCCGGATCTCGACCGGATCCTCGACGCGGTCGACCGTGTGCTGGATCGTCCGAACAGCCTGACCGGCGTGGAGGTGTGACAGTGATCCAGGACTTCCGTCTGCCGGATCTCGGCGAGGGCCTCCCCGAAGCCGAACTCGTGCAGTGGCTCGTGGCCGAAGGCGACACCGTCACCCTGAACCAGACGATCGCCGAGGTCGAGACCGCCAAGGCGGTCGTCGAGCTGCCGTCACCGCACGCGGGCGTGGTGACCGCGCTGCACGCCGCCGCCGGCGATGTCATCGAGGTGGGCTCCGTTCTGATCTCGTTCGACGTCGCGGGTGCCGAGCCCGCGGCTCCCGCCCCGGTTCAGGCCGCCCCCGCCGAGGCTGCGCCGACCGCGTCCGCGGCTGACCCCGGTGAGGAGACGGCTCGGCCGAACCTCGTCGGCTACGGCGCGGCGCCGCGGGGCTCGGGTCGTCCGCAGCGCCGCGCGCGTGCGGGTGCCCGGCCGCCGGCGGGCATCGACACCGCCGTGCTCGAAGCGGCCCCGCATGACGTGATCCACACTCCGGAGCCGGCAGAGGTCGTGCGCGAGCGACCCCGCTCGACGCCGCCGGTGCGCAAGCTCGCGAAGGAGCTGGGGGTCGACCTCGCCCTCGTCGAGGCGAGCGGTGCGACCGGTCTCATCACCCGCGCGGACGTCGAGTCCTACGCGGCGCGCGTCCAGACGCTCGAGGTCGCCGCCGCCGCTCCGGCGGCGCCCGCGAGCGGGGAGGAGCGGGTCACTCGCACCCCTATCCGTGGCGTGCGTAAGCACACCGCCGACGCCATGGTCCGCAGCGCCTTCACCGCGCCGCACGTCACGACCTTCCTCACGGTCGATGTCACCGCCACGAGCGAGTTGATCGCCTCCCTGCGCGCCGACCGCGCCCTCGAAGGGCACCGGATCGGCGTCATGGCCGTTGCCGCCAAGGCCGTGTGCCTGGCTCTCCTGCGCCACCCGAGCCTCAACTCGCGGTGGGATGCCGATAGCGCCGAGATCGTGCAGCACCACTACGTCAACCTCGGCATCGCTGCGGCGACCGAGCGCGGCCTGGTCGTCCCGAACATCCGGGACGCGGACGGGATGACCCTCGTCGAGCTGGCGGATGCGATCGGCGAGCTGGCGCAGGTTGCGCGGGCAGGCAAGACCGCTCCCGCCCAGATGAGCGGGGGGACCTTCTCGATCACGAACGTCGGCGTGTTCGGCGTCGATGCCGGCACACCGATCCTCAATCCCGGCGAAGCCGGCATCCTGGCTCTCGGCGCCGTACGCCGTACGCCGTGGGAGCACGAAGGCCAGATCGCGTTGCGCGACGTGATGACCCTGAGCCTGTCGTTCGACCACCGGCTCGTCGACGGCGAGCAGGGCGCTCGGTTCCTCCGTGAGGTCGCCGAGATCCTCCGCGAGCCGGGGCGGGCGATGCTTCTGCGCTGACCCGCCGAGGGCTATGCACGCTTGGGATAGAACAGCCCGAGGCCGTGTCGGCGCAGGAGCGTATACGCCTGCTCGAAAGTCTCGGGCTCGGCGTGCCCGTCTCCGCCGTACTTCGCCAGCAGCAGACCCACCAGGCCCCTGCCCGGAGGGCTCAACGGCTTGTCCTTGTGAGGTGAGGCCGCCGGGTCGATCGACTCGTCCGCCTGAGGGTTGGGCGGCAGGTACATCGGGTGCACGTCCGGCCACGTGCGGGGGTCGCGCGGCAGCTCGAGGTTGACGGCGGCGAAGAGGTCGTTGGCGCCGGCGTCGCGCCGCGTGAGCGGACGCAGCCCGTGCAGCCGCGCCAGCGTCGCGATCACCGAGCCGTGGTGCATCTCGTCGTGGATGATCGTGCCGCCGCGCGTATAGGCGGAGACGGCGATCGCGGGCACTCGGCATCCGAGCCGATCGAACGTGAATCCCATCTCGCCGGGTTCGGCATCCACGGTCGGCGGCGTCGCGCTCGGCGGAGGCGCATGGTCGTATGTGCCCCCGTGCTCGTCGAACGTGATCAGGAGCATCGTGTTCATCGCGTTGGACCCGGCGGGGGTGTCGCTGCGCTTGATCGCGTCGTACACGCTCGCCACGAGCTTCTCGCCGGCGCGCACGTCCGAGACGGCCGAGTCGATGATCAGCTCGCCCTCGAACTCGGTGCTGCGGAACACTCCGAACGGCGGGTGGAAGTCATTGTGGTTGTAGACCATCCGCGGTTCGATGAACGCGTAGGCGGGCAGCTTTCCCGCCGCGGCGTCCTCGTAGAACTCGGACATGTGACCGAAGTGCTCGGTGCGCCAGTACTTCTCCAGCGAGGGGGCGTGCTGCACCCCCGTCAGTGAGACCAGCTGCAGCTCGTCGAAATAGACCTTCCACGAGATGCCCGCCTCTTCGAGCCTGTTGAAGATCGTGGGGACCGGTTCGGCGTCGAGCCACTTGTCGTAGCCGGCGCCGTGCTTGTTCGTCACGAATCCGTGCGAGGTGGACGCGTGGAAGAAGGAGCGGTTGCAGTAGGTCTGCGAGGGCACCGCCGCGAACCAGGCGTCGAAGACGGCGAACTCGCGCGCGAGCGTGGACAGCACCGGAAGCTGCTCGGGCGAGAAGCCGCCCATGATCTGGCCCGCGACGTCGATCTTGGGCGGCTTGCCGCCGCCGCGCTCGATGTTGTTGACGTAGTCCTGGATGAAGCCGTCCATCGTCGGGCTCGTGCCGCCGGGCGGGGCGTTGAACGGCGCCTCCATGCTGCCGGTCTGCCGGGTGGCGTTCGTCGCGGGCAGCACCGTGCCGAACAGCTGGGTGTTGACGTGCGGGTACTCCTCGCCCGGGTCGGGGTTGGGCAGCCCCATGACCACATCCGTGGCGCCTTCGTAGGTGTGGGCGGCGACGCGCTCGCCGCTCGGGGCGACGTTCGCGTAGTCGCCGAACGCCAGGCCGTCGAAGGTCTGGCCCGATGGCAGGTTCTCGGGGGTGTAGAGCCAGCCGAGCAGGTTGTCGAACGAGCGGTTCTCACCCATCAGCACGACGACGTGGTCGAAACCGGGAACCGAGCGCGGGCTCAGTGCGCCGTAGTCCTGCGCGCCCTCGCGGTACCCCAGGGCGTGACCGGCGGAGGCTCCCGCTGCCGCTCCCACGCTGCCGCCCACGACGAGTCCGGCCGCCGCGATTCCGCCCACTTTGAGGAAGTCGCGTCGGGAGCTGACGAGGTCGTCGGATCGCACGTCGGCCACCGGCGTGTGTGCGGACTCGGCGCTCTCAGCCTGATCGGCGCCGCCCCCCGGGGCATCCTTCGGCATGGTGCGATTCAGCCTAAAGGATACCGGCGGACCCTAGGCCGTCAGGGCCGAAGAGGCCATCGATTCGAGGATGCCGCGCACCGTGCTGTCTGCCGGGGCGGCACGCACCTTGCGCACGCTGTGCGGAGTGGAGTTGATCAAGCCGAAGCACGCGTGAGCGCGCACGCGCAGATCAGCCTCGGATCTCGCCGGATGCAGCTCGGAGAGGACGGCCATCCACAGTTCTACATACTCGCGCTGCAGCCGCCGGACCGTGTGGCGGTCCTCGGCGCTCAGGCTCGCGAGGTCGCGGTCCTGCACACGGATGACATCGGCGTCCGTCAGTGCGAAATCGACGTGGAAGCGGATCAGCCCGGCCAGCTGGCCGGCAGGGGAGTCGTGCGCCGCGATGACTTCTCGTCCGCCGCTGAGAAGGCGCTCGCTGACCCGGACGAGGATCGCCCCGAGGAGCGCCTGCTTGTTGGCGAAGTGCCGGTAGACCGCAGGGCCGCTCACTCCGACCGCCGCACCGAGCTCCTCGAGGCTGACACCGCTGAATCCCCGCTCTGCGAACAGCCGCGCCGCCTCATGCAGGATCGCGGCCTGCCGATCGGCCTTGGCCCGATCGCGCTCGGTGGTACCGCTTGTCATTTCAGTTAATCCTCGCTAACCTGGACACTCAGTTAGTGAACCCTAACCACTGCGATCCCGGCGGGACAACCGACGTGATCCGATCGTGACGTCGACGGAGATGACATTGACGGCATCTGGTCCGGCCCTGCACACCGCAGTCGTGCACGACGACGCGTTCGCCCGCACGCGCGACGCGCAGGCTGCGCTCGCCGCTCGCCTCCGCGAACGACTGGCCGAGGCGGCGGTGGGGGGCCCCGAAGCCTCGCGCGAGCGCCACGTCTCGCGCGGCAAGCTGCTGCCCCGAGACCGGATCGCGCGACTGCTCGATGAGGGCAGCCCTTTCGTCGAGATCGCCCCCCTTGCGGCGGAGGGGATGTACGGCGGCGAGGCGCCGGGAGCCGGGGTCATCGCGGGCATCGGCCTGGTGCACGGCCGTCAGGTCATGGTCGTGTGCAACGATGCGACGGTCAAGGGCGGCACCTATTACCCGCTCACCGTCAAGAAGCATCTCCGTGCGCAGGAGATCGCCCTGGAGAACCGGCTGCCCTGCATCTACCTCGTCGATTCGGGAGGCGCGTTCCTCCCGATGCAGGACGAGGTCTTCCCCGACCGGGATCACTTCGGGCGCATCTTCTTCAATCAGGCCCGCATGTCCGCGGAGGCGATCCCGCAGATCGCCGCGGTGCTCGGATCGTGCACGGCGGGCGGGGCGTACGTTCCCGCGATGAGCGACGAGACGGTGATCGTCCGCAATCAGGGGACCATCTTCCTCGGCGGTCCGCCCCTCGTGAAGGCCGCGATCGGCGAGATCGTCACGGCTGAGGAGCTCGGCGGCGGCGAGCTGCACGCGACGCGCTCCGGCGTCGTGGATCATCTCGCCGAGAACGACGAGCATGCGCTGGAGATCGTCCGCGACATCGTCGCGACCCTTCCCGCGCCGCTCGCACCGGCGTGGGACGTCGCGGAGTCGGTGCCGCCCACGGTGGATCCGGCCGACCTCTACGGGGTCGTCCCGGTCGATGTCAACCAGCCCTACGACGTACACGAGGTCATCGCACGGCTTGTGGACGGCAGCGCGTTCCACGAGTTCAAGCGCGCCTACGGCGAGACCCTCGTGACCGGCTTCGCCCGCATCCACGGGCACCCGGTCGGAATCCTCGCGAACAACGGCGTGCTGTTCTCCGAGTCCGCGCAGAAGGGCGCGCACTTCATCGAGCTGTGCGACCAGCGCGGCATCCCCCTGCTGTTCCTGCAGAACATCTCGGGCTTCATGGTCGGACGGGACGCCGAGGCCGGGGGCATCGCGAAGGACGGCGCCAAGATGGTCACGGCCGTCGCCACCACCCGGGTGCCGAAGCTCACGGTCGTGATCGGCGGATCGTTCGGCGCCGGTAACTACTCGATGTGCGGCCGCGCGTACTCGCCGCGGTTCCTCTGGACCTGGCCGGCCAGCCGCATCTCCGTGATGGGCGGCCCGCAGGCGGCATCGGTCCTGTCCACCGTGAAGCGGGACCAGCTCGAGTCGCGCGGCCAGGAGTGGTCGGGCCAGGACCAGTCGGACTTCGAAGCTCCGATCCGCGCGCAGTACGAAGAGCAGGGCAACCCGTTCTACGCGACCGCACGCCTCTGGGACGACGGGATCGTCGATCCCGCCGACACGCGCGACCTGCTCGGTCTCGCGCTGGACGTCGTCGCGCGCGCTCCACTGCCCGAACCGCGCTTCGGCGTCTTCCGGATGTGATGCAGATGGGTGACCAGCTGTTCGAGACCGTCCTCGTCGCCAATCGGGGCGAGATCGCGCGACGCGTGATCCGCACGCTGCGCCGCCTCGGGATCCGGTCGATCGCGGTCTACAGCGACGCGGACGCGGACGCTCCGCACGTGCGCGAAGCGGATGCCGCTTACCGGATCGGCCCGGCGGCGGCCGCGCAGTCCTACCTCGACGGTGCCGCGATCATCGCGGCCGCGACGGATGCCGGGGCCCAGGCGATACACCCGGGCTACGGGTTCCTGTCCGAGAACGCTGACTTCGCGGCGGCGTGCGCCGACGCCGGCATCGTGTTCGTCGGGCCGGGTCGACGCGCGCTGGATGTGATGGGCGACAAGATCCGCTCGAAGGCGCATGTGACCGCCAGCGGAGTGCCGGTCGTGCCGGGCATCGATGCCACCGGGCTGAGCGACGAGGAGATCGGCACCGCCGCGGCGAGTGTCGGCTACCCGCTGCTGATCAAACCGTCCGCCGGCGGCGGCGGCAAGGGCATGCAGATCGTGCGCGCCGCCGAGGAGCTGCCCGAGGCGCTGGCGACCGCGCGGCGGGTGGCCTCGGCCGCGTTCGGCGACGACACGCTGCTGCTCGAGCGTCTCATCGAGCGTCCGCGCCACATCGAGGTGCAGGTGATGGCCGACACCCACGGGGCGGTGATCCATCTCGGCGAGCGCGAGTGCACGCTGCAACGCCGGCATCAGAAGGTGATCGAAGAGGCCCCGTCCCCCGTGATCGATGCGACGACAAGGGCGCGGCTCGGAGCCGCCGCGTGCGCCGCCGCCGCGAGCGTCGAGTATCGCGGCGCCGGCACGGTCGAGTTCCTCGTCGCGGCCGAGCGTCCTGAGGAGTTCTTCTTCATCGAGATGAACACACGCCTGCAGGTGGAGCACCCGGTCACGGAGCTCGTGACGGGTCTGGACCTCGTCGAGCTGCAGCTGCGCGTCGCTGCCGGCGAACCGCTCGGCATCGCGCAGGAGGACGTTCGCCTGACCGGTCACGCGATCGAGGCGCGGGTCTACGCCGAGACGCCGTCGCGCGGGTTCCTCCCGGCCACCGGTCCGGTCCTTGCCTGGACGCCGGCGCCGGGTGTGCGGACGGATTCCGCCGTCGAGAGCGGGAGCACGGTGACCTCCGACTACGACCCGATGATCGCCAAAGTCATCGCCTTCGGCGCCGACCGCGCCGCGGCGCTCGCTGCCCTCGACGACGCGCTCGCGCACAGCGTTCTGCTGGGCGTGGACACGAACATCGGCTTCCTGCGGGCTCTGCTGGCGGATGCCGCGGTCCAGGCCGGCGACCTCGACACCGGACTGATCGATCGGATGCCGCCCTTTGCGGATCCCGCTCCTTCCGCGCTCGCGCTGGATGCCGCCGCATCCGCCGCCGACGCGGCACCGGACTCGTCCGCCTCGTCCGCCTCGTCGTTGTGGCGGTCACGGTCCGGATGGCGCCTCGGCGCCGCGGGGCGCCCTGCCCGCCTGCACTTCCAGGACGATGGCGGCAGCATCCACGTGATCTCCGCGCCGGGTGGCGGCTCGGGTCGCTTCGGCCGCGGGGATGCGGCAGAAGCTGCCACGGCGACGGTCAGAGCCGACGGCGACGGCGCGCTGTGGGTCCACGCCGACGGCGCGGCCCACCGACTCCGCCCCGTGAGCCGTCGAGATGCGCTCGAGCGGCGCCTCGCGGACGAGGCGGGGCCCGCTGCGGCCGCGCACCCCGATCTGCGGGCGCCGATGCCCGGCGCCGTCGTCGCCGTGCACGTATCGGACGGCGCGCGGGTGGCGGCGGGGGAGCGGATCGTCACGATCGAGGCCATGAAGATGGAGCACCCCGTGACCGCCCCGCACGACGGCGTCGCATCCGTCGCCGTCGCGGTCGGCGAGCAGGTGCGCCGCGACCAGATCCTTGCCCGCGTCCACGCGGACTCCGAATGAAGACCGAAGGAACAGCCATGCAGAACTACGATCTGACCGACGATGAGCAGGAGCTCGCCGCCCTCGTCCGGGACTTCGCCGACCAGGTGGTCGCGCCGCGCTCGTACGAAGCCGACCGCACGCACACCCTTCCGCTGGACGTGGTCGCGCAGATGGGCGAGCTGGGCCTCTTCGGCCTGCCGTTCCCCGAGGAGTTCGGCGGTCAGGGCGGCGACTACTTCGCGCTCTGCCTCGCGATCGAGGCGCTCGGCCGCGTCGACCAGTCCCTCGCGATCACGCTCGAGGCGGGGGTGAGCCTCGGTGCGATGCCGGTCTTCCGCTTCGGCACCGATGCGCAGAAGGCCGAGCTCCTGCCCGACCTGCTGGCCGGCACCGCGCTGGCCGGCTTCGGTCTCACGGAACCGGAGGCGGGATCGGATGCCGGTGCCACGCGCACGACCGCCCGGCTGGAGCCTGCTGCTGATGGGACCGCCGAGTGGGTTCTCAACGGGTCGAAGCAGTTCATCACCAACTCCGGCACGGACATCACCCGCTTCGTGACGGTCACCGCCGTCACCGGCGAGCAGGACGGCCGCAAGGAGATCTCGACGATCATCGTTCCGAGCGGCACCCCGGGATTCACGGTCGAGCCGGCGTACGACAAGGTCGGCTGGCACGCGTCGGACACGCATCCGCTGACCTTCCAGGACGCCCGGGTGCCCGAGGGCAATCTCCTCGGCGAGCGCGGCCGCGGCTTCGCGAACTTCCTGCACATCCTCGACGAGGGTCGCATCGCGATCGCCGCACTCTCGACCGGCGCAGCGGAGGGGTGCCTCGAGGCAGCCGTAGACTATGCGAAGAAGCGCACCGTGTTCGGCGAGCAGCTCTCGACGCGCCAGAGCATCCAGTTCATGCTCGCCCGGATGCAGCTGCGCGTGCACAACGCCCGTCTGGCCTGGCATCACGCCGGCCGACTGCGCGACGCCGGCAAGCCCTTCAAGGTCGAAGCCGCGATCGCGAAGCTCACCGCGAGCGATGCCGCGATGGACAACGCGCGCGACGCCACGCAGGTCTTCGGCGGCAACGGGTTCATGAACGAGTACCCCGTCGCGCGCCACTACCGCGACTCGAAGATCCTCGAGATCGGCGAGGGCACCAGCGAGGTGCAGCTGCTCGTCATCTCGCGCGCACTCGGCCTCGGGTAGCGTGAACGCGTGACCGAGATCGTGCAGCGCGGACTGTACTTCGAGGAGTTCGAGGTGGGGGCCCGCTACCTCCACCGGCCGGGGCGCACCGCCACCGAGGCCGACAACGTCCTTTTCTCGTCGCTCACGATGAACGCGCAGGCGCTGCACCTGGACGCCGCGTTCTCGGCGACGCAGCCGTTCGGGCAACGGCTGATGAACTCGATGTGGACGCTCGCGACCATGGTCGGCGCCTCGGTCTCCCAGCTCACGCAGGGAACACTCGTCGCGCAGCTCGGCCTGTCCGACATCGCGTTCCCGGCGCCGCTCTTCCACGGCGACACGCTCTACACCGAGACCGAGATCCTAGACGCGCGCCCGTCCGGTTCGCGACCTGGCCAGGGCATCGTCACGATGCGCCACACCGGTCGCAACCAAGACGAAGTGGTCGTCGCGACCGCCACGCGCGTGGCCCTGATGTGGTCGCGCGACGCCGTCCCGCTTCTGGAGGACACATGACCGTACTGGACCACGGCCCCGCGATCCTGTTCTGCCCGGCCGATCGCCCCGAGCGGTTCGGCAAGGCTCTGGAGCGCGCGGATGCCGTCATCCTCGATCTCGAAGACGCCGTGGCCGCCGAGGCGAAGGTCAGGGCCCGCGGCGCGCTCATCGATTCGGAGCTGGATGCCGACCGAGTGATCGTCCGCGTCAACCCGCCCGGCACCGATGCGTTCGTCGCCGATCTCGCGACCCTCTCCCAGACGGATTACCGGACGATCATGGTGGCCAAAGCCGAGAGCGTGAAGCAGCTCAAGAGCATCGACCGCCGCTTCTCGGTGATCGCTCTCTGCGAGACGGCTCGGGGCGTGGCCGCCGCCGAGAAGTTCGCCGCGCACGACCAGGTGGTGGGTCTCATGTGGGGCGCCGAGGATCTCGTCGCGAGTCTCGGCGGCACGAGCAGCCGCAAGCCCAACGGCCGCTACCGCGACGTCGCCCGCTACGCGCGCGCGCGGGTCCTGCTGGCCGCCGGCGCCCGGGGCAAGGCAGCGATCGACGCCGTGCACCTCGACATCGCCGAGACCCGCCGCTTGGCGATCGAGGCGACCGATGCGGCGGCATCCGGCTTCACCGCGACGGCCTGCATCCACCCGAGCCAGGTCGACATCATCCGCAGCGCGTACTCACCCGACGAGTCGACGTCGGCCTGGGCGCGCGCGGTCCTGGATGCCGCCCGTTCGCAGGGCGGCGTGTTCACGTACGAGGGGCGCATGATCGACGAGCCGGTGCTGCGTCACGCCCGGGCCGTCCTGGCCCGAGGTCAGGCGTCTTCGGCCTGAGCGGCCGCTCGGCTCGCGACGATCGCGGCCGTCACCTCGCCGATCAGCTCATACGGGACCGGCTTCGTGTGCGGGAACACCACCGAGTCCTTTTCGGCGCGGTATGGCGCGATCCGCCCCTGGAGCGGCTCGTCCAGAGTCGGCACCGGATACAGTCCGATGTGCTTCTTCCAGCCCGCGTAGTGCAGGGCGTAACGGCCACCGAGCATCACCGCGGCGATGCCGTACCGCATCTTCTCCTCCGGCGAGGGAACCTCCGCCAGGATCACCTCGCGGATCCGCCGCAGCCGGGCGGCGACCTCGGGCGGGAACCCCGCGATGTACTGGTCGACGGTCGCAGCACCTGCCATGCGGGTGATCCTAGGCCGTCGCCCCGGCATAGGAAAGCAGCCGCAGCCGCTCGCGCTCGTACAGCATCGTGTATGCGGAGCCGTTCGGCAGACGCTCGCCCGTCGGCGGCAGCTCGCCGCCGGTCGCGTGACGGATCAGCTCACGGATGAGCGCCCCGTGGGTGATCACGATCACCGATGCCGCCGCGGGCGCCGTCACGCTCCGCGCGTCGCGTACGACCTGCGCGAGGGCGCGCAGGCCGCGCTCGCGCAGGTGCGGCCACGGCTCGGCGCCGGGCACCTCCGCGGTGTGCCAGTCGCCCCACCGGCGGATGAAGTCGGCGGCATCCACACCCTCGGCATCTCCGTACGCGCGCTCGCGCAGGCCGGGATACAGGCGCGGGGCCGGAAGCTCCAGCTCGGCCGCGATGATCTCGGCGGTCTCCCGCGCGCGCGACAGGTCGCTCGCCACCACGATCGGCGCGATCGGTGCGGACGACGGCGACAGCTGCTCGCGCAGCGCGGTCGCGGCGTCCCGCGCCTGGGTGCGCCCGGTCTGGTTCAGCGGGATGTCGGTCGATCCCTGGATACGGCGGTCGCGGTTCCAGTCGGTCTCGCCGTGGCGGACGAGGGTCAACAGTGTCACCCGTCGAGCCTATGCGCCCGACGAGGCGTCGCGGCGTCGAGCGGGGCGGGCAGCGACTCCGCGAAGGCCTTCAGCACCTCGCTCGTGCCCGCGTCGATCTTGACAGTGGCCCGATGGTCGGCGCGGGTGGTGCCGCGATTGACGATCACGATGGGCAGCCGCCGGCGCCGAGCGCGCTCGAGCAGTCGGATGCCGGAGTTGACGACGAGCGACGAGCCCGCGATCACCAGGGCCTCGCTGCCGTGGACGAGCTGTTCGGCCTCGCGGAACTTCTCGGCCGGGATGAACTCGCCGAAGAAGACCACGTCCGGCTTCAGCATGCCCCCGCAGACCGTGCACGACGGGATCTGGAATCCGTTGGTGCTCTCGGGCAGCACGTCTCCGTCCGGGCCGAGAGGAACGTTCTCGGGCACCTGGATCCAGGGGTTGTCAGCCTCGACGCGCAGAGCGAGATCACGGCGATCGAACACCTGCCCGCAGTGGGTGCAGAAGACGCGACGCATCGTGCCGTGCAGCTCGACCACGCGACGGCTGCCGGCGCGCACGTGCAGTCCGTCGACGTTCTGCGTCACGACACCCGATGCGATGCCCTGGGACTCGAGAGATGCCAGCGCCAGATGGCCCGGATTCGGCGACGCCGCGGCGAAGGCGCGCCAGCCGAGGTGGCTGCCCACCCAGTACCGCCGGCGCGCGTCCTCGCTCGCCAGGAACTGCTCGACGGTCATCGGGGTCCGCACCGGCGCGCCCTTCCCGCGGTAGTCCGGGATGCCGGAGTCGGTCGACACGCCCGCTCCGGTGAGGATCGCCAGTCGCCTGCCCTCCAGAGCACTGAGGGCCTCGGCGATCGCGTCGGCGGTGCGGGCATCGTGCCCAGCCGCGGTCACGGTGCCGTCGGTCGCCATGCGATCACCCCCTCGCGCTCACCCTGTGGTCAGAGTGTAGGCGGCGAGGTTTACCGGGATGTTACGGAGGGCTCCGGACCTGCGAGAGTGGAGGGGGAGGGCTCCTCGAGCCGGAGGGGAGATGCCGATGCGGATCATTCGGATCGCCGACCCCGCCGACCCCAGGCTCGCGGACTATCGCGACCTGACGGACGTCGCGCTGCGGCGCGTCCTCGAGCCGGACGGCGGCCTCTACATCGCGGAGTCGGCCAAGGTGATCGGTCGCGCCCTCGGTGCTGGGCATCGGCCCCGATCCATACTCGTGCAGGAGAAGTGGCTGGACGAGGTCAGCGCCCTGCTCCGCGACGACGGCGAGACGCCGGTCTATGTCGTGGACGCCGACGTCACCGAGTCGCTCACCGGCTACGCCGTGCATCGTGGCGCGCTCGCCGCCATGCACCGGCCGGTGCTGCGGCCCGTCGCCGAGGTCGTCTCGGACGCACGCACCGTCGTCGTGCTCGACGACATCGTCGACCACACGAACGTGGGTGCGGCCTTCCGCAGCGCCGCGGCTCTCGGCGCCGATGCGGTGCTCATCTCGCCGCGGTGCGCCGACCCCCTGTACCGGCGCAGCGTGCGGGTGAGCATGGGCACCGTCTTCCAGGTGCCGTGGACGCGACTGCCCTCGTGGTCCGAGGCGCGCGCGGCGCTCACCGACGCGGGCTTCCATCTCGCGGCCCTCGCGCTCGCCGACGACGCTGTGCCCCTCGACGAGTTCGCAGCGAACCGGCCGGAGCGCGTGGCGCTGCTGCTCGGCTCGGAGGGCGATGGCCTCAGCCTCCGCGCGCTGCGCTCGGCCGACACGATCGTCACGATCCCGATGGCCGGCGGCGTCGACTCGCTCAATGTGGCCGCCGCAGGCGCCGTCGCGCTGTGGGCGCTGGCGGCCCGCTGACCCGCCGGTGCGCTAGACCTGCTCGCCGGGGGAGTGGTCGGCATTCTCTGCCGGCGCGAAGGTCCTGACCGGCATCGCGTCCGGCCGCTTCGCGGTGATCTCGTCTCCCGACGACTCGTGGCGCACGCGCCGCAGGACCCAGGGCACGAAGTGCGTGCGAGCCCACACGAAGTCCTCGGTGCGCGCTTCTCGCCACGTCCTGACCGGCAGCCGGTCCGGCTGCATCGGCAGCAGGTCGTTCGGCACATTCAGGGCGCGCAACACCATGCGGGCGACCTCGTGATGGCCGAGCGCGTTGTAGTGCAGGCGGTCGGCGTCGAAGAACCTCGGGTCCTGCACCTCCTTCAGCGCCCACTGGTCGGCGACGACGCAGTCGTACCGCTCGGCGATCGCGCGGATGTTCTCGTTGTAGATCGCGACCTTGCCGCGGAAGCGGCGGAAGACGGGGGTGAAGTCGGTGTCGATGCCGGTGAACACCACGAGCGTCGCACCGTCGCGGCTCAGCCGGACGACGGCGTCCTCGAACTGCGCGGCGATCTCGTCGGGGTCCGTGCCGGGGCGGATGACGTCGTTGCCACCAGCCGAGAACGTGATCAGGTCCGGCTTCAACGCGAGCGCGGCATCCACCTGGCCGGCGACGATCTGCGCGATGAGCTTGCCGCGCACGGCCAGGTTCGCGTACGCGAAGTCGTCCACCTGCTGCGACAGCACCTCGGCGACCCGGTCCGCCCAGCCTCGGTGCCCGTCGGGCGAGGCCGGTTCGGGATCGCCGATGCCCTCGGTGAAGGAGTCGCCCAGGGCGACGAACCGTCGCCAGGGGTGCGGGCCGAGATTCGAGACCTCGGGCGTGCGGTCACCGCTCGCTGGCATCTGATGTCCTCGGTTCATGGGCTCTTCGAGGGTATCGCGACCGTCGGTGTCCTCCCGCTCGTCTAGGGTGGTCAGTCGTTGTGTGCCGCGGAGCGGCGTCGTGGGGAAGGGGTGTGCCGTGGACGACGACGCCCTTCTCGAATCGACCGCCCCGCACCTCGGCAGCTTCGCCGCCGAGCACCTTTCCCCGGCCTACCCGCAGCGAGCACCGTGGGGAACGGCCGAGCGTCTGCGTGCCTGGCAGGTGGAGGCCCTCGACCGCTACTTCAGCCTCGCGGGACCAGACGGCGTCGGCTCGGGTCCGCGGGACTTCCTGGCCGCCGCGACCCCCGGCGCAGGCAAGACCACCTTCGCGCTTCGTCTGGCGACCGAACTGCTGCGCCGCCGCATCGTCGACCGCATCGTCGTCGTCGCGCCGACCGAGCACCTCAAGACGCAGTGGGCGGATGCCGCCGCCCGCGTCTCGATCCGGCTCGACCCCTCGTTCAGCAACCGCCACGTCGCGCCGGCGCGGCACTACCACGGGGTCGCCGTGACCTACGCGCAGGTCGCCGTGAAGGCGTCCGTCCACCAGCGCGTCACTGAGGACGCCCGGACGCTGGTGATCCTCGACGAGGTGCACCACGGCGGCGACGCGCTCAGCTGGGGCGATGCGCTGCGCGAGGCCTACGGCCGCGCGACGCGCCGGCTGCTGCTGTCGGGCACACCGTTCCGCAGCGACACGTCCCCGATCCCCTTCGTGGAGTACCACCCCGACGAGCACGGCATCCGTCTCTCGCGCACCGACTACAGCTACGGTTACGGCCGCGCGCTCGCCGACGGGGTGGTGCGACCGGTGATCTTCCTCGTCTACGCAGGACAGATGCGCTGGCGCACGCGCACCGGCGACGAGATGGAGGCGCAGCTGGGGCAGGACAACACGAAGGACATCACTGCGCAGGCGTGGCGGACCGCGCTGGATCCGGAGGGCGAGTGGATCCCGGCGGTGCTCCGCTCCGCCGACCGCCGCCTCACCGAGGTGCGCGAGCAGGTGCCGGATGCCGGGGGACTGGTCATCGCGACCGACCAGACCGCCGCGCGCGCATATGCCGCCATCCTGCGGAGCCTGACCGGTGAGGAGCCGGCGATCGTGCTCTCCGACGAGGCCGAGGCCTCCTCGCGGATCGAGGGGTTCTCGAACAGCACGAAACGCTGGATGGTGGCGGTTCGGATGGTCTCCGAAGGAGTCGACGTGCCGCGCCTCGCAGTCGGCGTGTACGCGACATCGGCCTCGACGCCGCTGTTCTTCGCGCAGGCGATCGGCCGTTTCGTGCGCGCGCGTCGACGCGGAGAGACTGCCAGCGTCTTCCTGCCCCACGTGCCACAGCTGATGGCGCTCGCCGGCGAGCTCGAGCGGCAGCGCGACCACGCGCTCGATCGCGACAGTTCGGGCGATGACGAGTGGGCTCTCGAGGACGATGCGATGGATGCCGCCCAACGCGAGGAATCGGCATCCGACGCGTTGACCTACGAGTTTTCCTACCAGGCGCTCGGCTCGCTCGCTCATTTCGACCGCGTGCTCTACGACGGTCGCGAATTCGGCCAGCTTGCCGTCCCCGGCACTCCCGAGGAGGAGGAGTTCCTGGGGCTGCCCGGCCTGCTCGAGCCGGAGCACGTGCACGAGCTGCTGCAGCAGCGTCAGGCGCGCCAGGGCAGGCATCGACGGGCTCGTGAGGCGCGCGAAGGAGCAACGGAGCCCGCACCGCCGCAGGCGCTGCACCGCACGCTCAAGGAGCAGAGGCAGCTGCTCAACAGCCTCGTCGGGCTCTATGCGCGCCAGACCGGAGACCCGCACGGGATGGTCCACGCGGAGCTGCGCCGAGTATGCGGAGGGCCGGCCGTATCGCACGCGACGGTCGCCCAGCTCCAGTCGCGGATCGACGTCCTGCGCTCGCGCGTGCGGTCGTAGGGGTTGTCAGGAAGCGATTTCCGATCTAGGCTGGGGTTTACACGGAAAGCGCTATCCCGCCTGCGGGGCGCATCGCGAGTTGGCGTGTCGCAGGCATCATCCCCCCACAGAAGGATTCGAAGATGAATCTCGAACCCCGTCGTTTCCGTGCGCTCATTGCAGCTGCCGCTGCCGGGTGCCTCGTCCTGGGCGCCGCACCGGCCGCGAGCGCGCAGCCACCCGATCATGCCGGTCCCTTCGGCCAGGAGTCCGTCCCCGATGGGCTACCGCAGCTGGAGCGCCTCGACCGGGGGCTGGTGGCCGTCTCCACCAGCGAAGGGGTCTTCGTCAGCTGGCGCCTGCTGGCCTCCGAGGTCTCCGGTGCGAGCGAGACCGGCCAGACCGGACCGGAGTTCGTCGTCTCGCGCGACGGCGTGCCCATTGCCACGGTCACCGACAGCACGAACCTGGCGGACCCCGACGGCGACGCGAGCTCGACGTATACGGTCAGCCCCGTCGTCGACGGCATCGAGGGGGAGGCCAGCGCTGAGGTCACGCCGAGCGCCACCGGCTACCTCAGCGTCCCGCTCACCAAGCCCGCTGACGGCGTCACCCCGAAGGGCGAGGCTTTCACCTATTCGGCCAATGACGCCAGCGTCGCAGACGTCGACGGCGACGGCGCATACGAGCTGATCGTGAAGTGGGACCCCTCAAACTCCAAGGACGTCTCGCAGGTCGGCTACACCGGCGAGGTCTATCTCGACACATACGAGTTCGACGGCACGCTGCTCAACCGCATCTCACTCGGCGTGAACATCCGCGCCGGCGCGCACTACACGCAGTTCCTCGCGTACGACTTCGACGGAGACGGCCGCAGCGAGCTGATGCTCAAGACCGCGCCCGGAACGAAGTCCACGACCTACGCAGAAGACGGATCCGTCGCCGCGGAAAGCTTCGTCACGATGCCGGAGCGGGATGCCGCGGACGGGGTCACGCATCAGGACGACTACCGCATGAGCAACGCGGACTTCCGCGCGCACCTCACCGAACTGTTCCTGAGCTGGCACGAGCGTCCCGAGGTGGTCTCGGGGCAGTGGCCCGCGACGCTCGAGGAGGCGTGGGGCGCCCCGGTGACTCATGAGTACCCGCTGTCGCAGCAGAGTGCGGAAGAGCTCACTTCGTACTTCATCGACGTGTACGCACCGAGCAGGAGCGGCAACAACCGCCTGTGGAACTTCGAGGGGTTCATCGTCGAGGGTCCCGAGTACCTCACGGTCTTCGACGGGCTGACCGGCGCCGAGCTGCAGACGGTCGACTACAAGCCCGGCCGCGGCGACGACGGCCTGCTGTGGGGTGACTACGCGATGGGTCGCATCGAACCGGGCAACCGCGTCGATCGGTTCCTCTCCGGCGTCGCCTACCTCGACGGCACGCAGCCGTCGGCCGTCTTCGCCCGCGGCTACTACACGCGCTCGACGATCGCGGCCTACAACTGGACCGGTGAGCAGCTCGAAGAGGTGTGGTTCGTCGACAGCGGGCACGTGCCGCTGACCAATCCGTTCAACGACGGGCCGCATGGACGTGACGGCACAGACCCCGAATTCGCGACACTGACCACTCAGGGCTTCCACTCGCTCAGCGCCTCCGATGTGGACGGCGACGGCAAGCAGGAGATCGTGTACGGGTCGGCCACGGTCGATGACGACGGATCGCTGCTGTACAGCTCGTTCGACGTGATGCCGCCCCAGAGCGCCCAGCCGGGTCAGACCGTGCGCCTCGGCCACGGCGATGCGATGCACGTCACCGACATCGACCCGAATCGTCCGGGACTGGAGATCTTCACGGTCCATGAGGGGGGTACGTTCGCGCCCTACGGGTACGCCCTGCGGGATGCCGCGACCGGCGACGTGCTGTACGGCGACTACACGGGTCGCGATACGGGCCGCGGGATGATCGGCGACGTCGACCCGACGGTGCCCGGGCACGAGACCTGGGCGACGCGCCTGCGCGCGGCCGACGGCACCGAGCTCGGTGCGGCATCGGGCCTCGGGACGAACCAGTCCATCCGGTGGGCGGCTGACGTCACGACGCAGATCGTGAACGGGAGCGGCAACGGTACGACGACGATCGATGACCGCATCCGCGGCCGGCTGCTGACGGCGACCGATACACGCACGAACAACGGCACGAAGGGCACCCCCTCGCTCGTGGCCGACATCCTCGGGGACTGGCGCGAGGAGCTGGTCGTGCGCACGGCCGATTCGTCTGCGCTGCGGGTCTACGTCTCGACCGAGGTGACCGACCACAAGCTCGCCACCCTCATGCACGACACGCAGTACCGTGCGGAGGTCGCCCGTCAGCAGACGACCTACAACCAGCCGTCCTACACCGGCTGGTACCTCGCGAGCGACATGGACTTCGCCGACGTGCCCGTCCTCACCGCGGAGACCACCCCGGCCGCGCCCATGCTCCGGGATCGCCCCGGAACGGGCAAGGACGAGGTCCAGGTGCAGGCGACGGACGGCGTGGCATGGTACGTCAACGGCGAGCGCGTGACTGCGCCCAACGGCAAGGTCCGCGTGGACGGCGCCGTCGAGGTCGTCGCGGTGCCCACCGCCTGGTATCGATTCCCCGCTGACGCACAGCGGGTCTGGACCGCCGACTTCGAGGACTGATCCTCGGCGTCGGCCACGACGGCCGCCCGGCTGCTGCTTTCCGTGTTTGCAGCCGGGCGGTCCGCTCCGTGCGCCGGGATGGGTTCGGAGACCCGAAATGCTGGCAATCCAGGGCTCGAGGAGGGTCCGCGACGGCGCGCTGGCTACCGTGGAAGAGTCCCCGCACCGCCGCCCCGGAGGCCTCATTGAGCGCGCCCGCACGCCCCACGTCCCGCGACCGCCGTCGCTGGGCGCAGTACCTGGTCGACGAGCGCGCAGAGGCGCGGGTCTACCGCGAGCTGGCCGCGCGCCGCGAAGGCGAGGAGCGCGAGATCCTGGCCGCGCTGGCGGATGCCGAGGGCCGGCACGAGGCGCACTGGCTGCACCTGCTCGGCGGTGAGCCGGCGCGACTGCCCCGGCCCGCACTGCGGACCGTGCTGCTCGGGTGGATGGCGAAGCGCTTCGGCTCGATCTTCGTGCTCGCGCTCGCACAGAACGCCGAGGCGCGTTCGCCGTACGAGAGCGAACCGTTCGCCACCGCGACCATGGCCGCCGACGAGAAGATCCACCACGAGGTGGTGCGCGGTCTCGCCGCACGTGGTCGACGACGGCTGTCGGGGATGTTCCGTGCGGCGGTCTTCGGCGCGAACGACGGACTCGTGTCCAATCTCGCCCTGGTGATGGGCATCGGCGCGACGGGCGTGGCGCCGCAGTTCGTGCTCTTCAGCGGGATCGCGGGGCTGCTGGCGGGCGCGCTGTCGATGGGAGCCGGCGAGTTCGTCTCGGTCCGCTCCCAGCGCGAGCTGCTCGCGGCGACGGAGCCCAACGACTACGCGGACGACTCGCTGCCGCATCTGGACCTCGACGCGAACGAGCTGGCGCTGGTCTACCGCACGCGGGGGATGCCGGCGGACCAGGCGCTCGCCCGTGCCCGGCTCGTCGTCACGGCGGCCCACGAGGGAACCCCCGCACAGGGCGCACCGCTCGACCCGCCCAGCGACCACGAGCTGGTCGGCGGTGCGTGGAACGCCGCGCTGTCGAGCTTCCTGTTCTTCGCCTCGGGAGCGATCATCCCGGTGCTGCCCTGGATCTTCGGGCTCTCCGGGATCGCGGCCATCCTGACGGCCCTGGTGCTGGTCGGTGTCGCGCTCATGGCGACAGGTGCGATGGTGGGCCTCCTCTCGGGCGGTCCGCCCCTTCAGCGCGCCCTGCGACAGCTCTCGATCGGCTTCGGCGCGGCCGCAGTGACCTACGTGCTCGGCTGGATCTTCGGCGTCTCCGTGGGCTGAGCCGGTTTCCGGGGCGCGGTGCGAACGTGATAATGTCGATCTTCGGTTGGCGACAACCCACACCCATGCGCGGGTGGCGGAATAGGTAGACGCGCTAGCTTGAGGTGCTAGTGCCCGTATAGGGCGTGGGGGTTCAAGTCCCCCCTCGCGCACACGACGAAGAAGGCCCCCCGGTCACGGGGGGCCTTCTTCGTCGTATCGGCGAGGGGTCGCCGCCTACGGCTGCTCACCCGGCAGCATCCGACTCACGCCTGTAACCGTCCCGTTTCCGGAGCGCTGTCTGGGCGCAGGTAGGTTAGTCCGCATGCCCACGCCCGATTCCGGCCTCCCCGAGGTGGTTCGCGTCGCCCGCGATCTGATCCGGTTCGACACGACGAACTGGGGCGGCGGGCGGGCCGAGGGAGAACGCGACGCGGCGCAGTACGTCGGTGCGTATCTGGAGGCGCTGGGGGTGCAGCCGCAGTACTACGAGCCGATCCCGCGGCGGACGAACGTCATGGGGCGGGTTGCGGGGCGCGATCCGGCCAAGCCTGCGCTCGTCCTGCACGGCCATCTCGACGTCGTCCCGGCGATGGCCGACGACTGGACGGTCGATCCGTTCGCGGGCGAGATCCGCGACGGCATGCTGTGGGGACGCGGAGCCGTCGACATGAAGGACATGGACGCCATGATCCTGACCTCGGTCGCCGACATCCTGCGCGCGGGCGAGCAGCCGGAGCGGGACCTGATCCTGGTCTTCTTCGCCGATGAGGAGAACGGCGGCGTGGAGGGCTCCCAGCTCGTCGTCGCCGACCGCCCGCAGTGGTTCGCAGGCGCGACGGAGGCGATCAGCGAGGTCGGCGGGTACTCGATCGCGGTCGGCGACCGCCGCGCGTACCTGCTGCAGGTGGGGGAGAAGGCCCTGATCTGGATCCGCGTGCGCGCGCGCGGCCGGGCCGGCCATGGCAGCCGCGTCCACCCCGACAACGCCGTCACCCGCCTCGCTGAGGCCGTCGCCGCGCTCGGACGCACCGAATGGCCGGTGCGTCTCACTGGGACGTCCCGCGCGATGCTGGCGGGACTCGGGCGGCTGGGCGACTTCGAGGGCGCAGAGCCCGACGACCTCGCCGCGGCGGCCGGTCCCGCCGAGGGCTTCCTCCGCTCCACGCTGCGCACCACTGCAAACCCCACCGGCCTGACCGCCGGATACAAGCACAACGTGATCCCCGACGTCGCCGAAGCGCTCATCGACGTGCGGACCCTGCCGGGCACGGAGGACGAAGCGCTCGCCGACATCCGCCGCATCGTCGGGGACGACCTCGAGGTCGAGATCGTCGTGCGTGACATCGGGCTCGAGGTGCCGTTCGAGGGCCGCCTCGTCGATGCGATGGTGGCCGCTCTCGGGCGAGCGGATCCCGGAGTGCCGGTCATCCCGTACCTGATGGGCGGCGGCACCGACAACAAGGCGCTCTCCTCGCTCGGCATCGCCGGTTACGGCTTCGCGCCCCTGAAGCTGCCGGCCGACCTGGACTTCACGGGAATGTTCCACGGCGTCGACGAACGCGTCCCGCTCGATGCGCTCGTCTTCGGGCAGCGCGTGCTGACCGATCTGCTGCGCACCTACTGACCGGGCCGCCGGCCCCCTCCCCCCACGCGACCGACGACGCTCGAACCACCTCCGCACGAAAGGCGCCCCATGCTTCTTGAGGCGATCATCCTCGGACTGGTCCAGGGACTCACCGAGTTCCTGCCGATCTCATCCAGCGCGCACCTGCGCATCCTCGGCGAGTTCCTGCCCGGCGCGCAGGACCCCGGAGCGGCGTTCACGGCGATCACGCAGATCGGGACCGAGGCGGCTGTCGTGCTGTTCTTCTGGCGCGACATCGTTCGCATCGTCACGCGGTGGTTCCAGGCGCTGTCCGGGAAGATCCCGCGCAACGACCCCGACGCCCGCATGGGATGGCTCATCATCGTGGGCAGCATCCCGATCGTCGTCCTCGGGCTGCTCTTCCAGGATCAGATCGAGACGACCTTCCGCTCGCTCTGGCTGATCGCCGGCATGCTGATCTTCTTCGGCGTCCTGCTCGGCATCGCCGATCACGTCGGTGCGAAGAAGCGCCAGCTCAAGGACCTCACGATCCCGCACGGTGTCATCTACGGATTCGCGCAGGCGCTCGCGCTCATCCCCGGCGTCTCGCGATCGGGCGGCACGATCACCGCCGGCCTGTTCATGGGCTACGAGCGGGCGGCGGCGGCCCGCTACGCATTCCTGCTCGCGATCCCGGCTGTGTTCGGGAGCGGCTTCTACCAGCTGGCCAAGAGCTGGAACGAGCCCGGAGTCTTCACTCTCGGCGAGACGGCGGTCGCCACCGTCGTGGCGTTCGTCGTGGCCCTCGGCGTGATCGCATTCTTCATGAGCTGGATCTCCAAGCACAGCTTCCTGCCGTTCGTGATCTACCGCGTCGCGCTGGGCACGCTCCTGCTCGTGCTTCTGAGCGCCGGCGTCCTGCAGCCGTACTGACGCGGTCCGTCGCGACGGGACGGATGCCGCTAACGCCGCGGTTCGTCGCGTCCGGGCTTGGTCGGACCGTCGCCGCTACCCGGGCCGCCGCCGCGGCGCAGGTACTTCTCGAACTCCTGAGCGATCGCGTCGCCGGATGCTTCGGGAGAATCCCACGTGTCGCGGGTGCGCTCGAGCTGGCGGATGTACTCCGTCATCTCCTCGTCGTCGGCCGCGGCCGCGTCGATCGAGGCTTCCCACGCCGCGGACTCCGATGAGAGCTCGCCCCGCACCACCGGTGCACCCGTGAGATCCTCGAGCCTGTCCAGGAGCGCGAGAGTCGCCTTGGGCGACGGCGTGTGCCCGGCGACGTAGTGCGGGACACTGGCCCACAGGCTCGCCGACGGGATGCCGGCCGCATCTGCCGCGTGCGAGAGCACGCTGAGGATCCCGACCGGTCCCTCGTAGGTGCTCCGCTCCAGATCGAGGGCGGTGCGCACCTGCTCGCTGTCGCTGCCCGCGAAGACCGAGATCGGGCGGGTGTGGGGCACGTCCGACATCATCGAGCCGAGCCCGACGAAACCCGTGATGTCCTCCCGCAGTGCGACGTCGATGAACTCGCCTGCGAACGCCTGCCAGGCGCGAGCCGGCTCCACACCGGTCAGCAGCCACAGCTGGGTGCTGCGGGTCGGCTTCACGGGCCTGAGGATCGTCGCCTCGGGCCACTTCAGCAGCCGCCGGCCGTCGCCGTCGATCGCGACCTGCGGCCGCGTGTACTGGTAGTCGAAGTACAGTTCGGGGTCGACGGAGAAGACGGGTTCGTACTCGCCGCTCGCGCGCAGGTGCGCGATCGCCGCGGATGCCGCCTCGCCGGCGTCATTCCATCCGTCGAACGCGGCCACGAGCACCTTGCGTCCCAGTCCGTCCACGCGACCTCCTCCGCCCGCATCTGCGGGGTGCATCCAGGATAGGCGCCACAGCGCTGACTAGCATGGAGCAGTGAACTCGAGCACCCTGACGGCGGTCCTGTGGGACATGGATGGGACGCTCGTCGACACCGAGCCCTACTGGATGGCGGCCGAGACGCCGCTCGTCGAGCGGTTCGGCGGCACGTGGTCGCACGAGCAGGCCCTGCGCCTCGTGGGGCTCGGTCTGGAGGATTCCGCACGGATCTTCCAGGACGCCGGCGTGCGGATGGGAATCCATGACATCGTCGACCACCTGACCGACGATGTCATGCAGCAGCTCGCGACCAAGGGCGTGCCGTTCCGGCCGGGCGCGCAGGAGCTGCTCGCGAGCCTTCGCGCCGCGGGGATCAAGACCGGGCTCGTGACGATGTCGCTGCGCCGGATGGCGCAGACCGTCGTCGACCTGATCGACTTCGAGGCGTTCGACGTCGTGATCGCCGGCGACGACTCGACGAGGCCGAAGCCGTTCCCCGATCCGTACCTGCAGGCGTGCGAGGCGCTCGGTGTCCTCCCGCACGACACGGTCGCGATCGAGGACTCGCCCAACGGCCTGCGGTCGGCGGTCGCATCGGGTGCCGCAGTCATCGGCGTACCGCTCATGGTGTCGATCGCGGGCGCCGGTGCGCACGCGGTCTGGCCGACGCTCGAGGGCCGCACCGCACAGCACCTCGTGCAGTTCCACGCCCAGCACATGCAGTCCCGCGCTGAGGCCACGCGAAGAGCGGGCCGATGACCGTCGAACGGCCCAGCGGCCCCTTCCGGATCGGCGACCGCGTGCAGCTGACCGGCCCGAAGAACCGGCTCCACACGATCACCCTGCGCGCGGACGGTGAGCTGCACACCCACCACGGCGTGCTGCGGCACACGGCTCTCATCGGCCAGCCGGACGGCTCGGTCGTGGCGAACAGCGCGGGTCACGAGTACCTCGCGCTGCGCCCGCTGCTGCGGGACTTCGTCATGTCGATGCCCCGCGGCGCCGCCATCGTCTACCCGAAGGATGCCGCGCAGATCGTCGCCCAGGCCGACATCTTTCCCGGAAGCGTCGTCGTGGAGGCCGGCGTGGGCTCGGGCGCGCTCGCGCTGTCGCTCCTTCGCGCGATCGGCGGCGACGGCCGACTGGTGTCGCTCGAGCGGCGATCCGAGTTCGCGGACGTCGCGCGCGCGAACGTCGAGACCTTCCTGGGCCGCGTGCCCGAGAACTGGAGTGTCGTCGTCGGCGACCTGGTGGAGGAGCTTCCGGACGCCGTGGCGGCGGCATCCGTCGATCGCGTCGTGCTCGACATGCTGGCGCCGTGGGAGTGCATCGACGTCGTCGCGGACGCCTTGACGCCGGGGGGAGTGGTGCTCTGCTATGTCGCGACGGCCACGCAGCTGAGCCGTGTCGCCGAGTACATCCGCGCGACGGGCCTGTTCACCGAGCCCGACGCGAACGAGACCCTGGTGCGGGGGTGGCACGTCGAGGGCCTCGCGGTGCGGCCCGACCACCGGATGGTCGCGCACACCGGCTTCCTGGTGTGGGCGCGGCGCCTCGCTCCCGGAGCCGTTCCACCCGAGCAGCGCCGCCGTGCCTCGAAGTCCAGCTACGGCGACGAGGACGTCGAGCTGTGGACGCCCGGCGCGGTCGGGGATCGGCAGATCACCGACAAGAATCTGCGCAAGCGGGTGCGCGAGGCCGAGCGGGCCGCAGACGGGGCCCGTCAGGCGGCATCAGGCGAGTCCGACGCGTCCGTGTGAGCCCGCGGGACGCATCTAGACTGTTCCGGTGCGCAGAATCCCCGCTTCCCTCGCGGTCCTCGGCCTCGCCGCTGCAGGCCTGACCGGCTGCTCGCTGCTGCCCGGCGCCGACGCCTGCCCACGACCGGATGCGTCGCCGCCCGCCGTGATGGATCAGATCACGGTGACCGGATCGACCGAGGATCCGCCGGAGGTCGACCTGTACACGCCGTTCCGCGTGACATCCGCTGGGTTCGAAGATCTGGTCGTCGGCGAAGGGACGCCCATCACCGCCGACACCCAGCTCGTGGTCATGGACGTCAGCATCACGAGCGGAGAGACGGGAGAGGGCCTCGTCGAGACCGGCTACGACGGCGACCTGTCCGCCGTGTCCACCGTGGAACGATGGAAAGAGGTCGTCCCGGGCTTCGATCAGGCGCTCCAGTGCGCCACGGAGGGCTCCCGCATCGTGGTCGCCCTGCCTCCAGGCGGCATCGAGGAAGCCACGACCGCGGGCCTGGAGATGGCCGAGGACGAATCGGCGGTCGCCGTCGTCGACATCCGCAAGGTCTACCTCCCGAAGGCGGACGGAGCGGATCAGTTCAACGTCGGTCAGGGCCTGCCGAGCGTGGTCCGCGCCCCGGATGGGCGGCCGGGCGTCATCGTGCCGGATGCCGCACCGCCGAGCGAGCTCGTCGTGCAGACGCTCAAGAAGGGCGACGGGCCGGTCGTCACCGGCGACGAGCCGGTGCGCGTGCACTACACGGGTCTCACCTGGGACGATCGCACCGTCTTCGAGACGACATGGGATGCCGAGCCCCAGTCGGTCGAACTCGACTCGATGATCCCGGGTTTCGCCGAAGCGCTGAACGGAAAGACCGTCGGCTCCCAGGTCCTGGTCGTCATCCCGCCCGACCAGGGATACGGCGACGAGGCGCAGGGGCCGGTCCCGGCGGACTCGACGCTCGTCTTCGTCGTCGACATCCTCGGCATCGATCAGGCTCCCGCCTCCGACGAGGGATGATCTCCGCGACCTAGGATGAGGTCCGTGCCTGCGAACGCATCTGCGAAGAACCCGCCCGAGGAGAGGCTCGTCAACCTCGTCGTCGCTCTGGTCGCGACCGATCAGGGACTGACGAAGGACACGATCCTCAGTTCGGTGGCGGGCTACCGCGAGCAGTCCGAAGCGGGGGCGTCCAAGGACGCGCTCGAGAAGATGTTCGAACGCGACAAGGAGAGCCTCCGCCGGCTGGGCGTGCCGATCGAGACGATCGGCGACTGGGCCGATCCCGACGACCTGCGCGAGGCCCGCTACCGGGTGCCGACCGCCGAGTACGAGCTGCCCGAGGACATCGTGTTCACCCCCGCCGAGCTGGCGCTGCTGAATCTCGCGGGAGGCGTATGGAGCGAGGGCTCGATGTCGACCGACGCGCGCAGCGGTCTGCGGAAGATCCGCGCCCTCGGCATCCCGGTCGGCGAGCCGATCATCGGCTATTCACCGCGCATCAGTCTCCGCGAACCCGCGTTCGCCGCCCTCCAGCAGGCGATCGAGCTCTCGCGCGTGGTGACGTTCCCGTACCTGAAGCCGGGGGAAGAGGCCCCGCGCACGCGCCGGATGCAGCCGCTCGCGCTGGTCGAGTACGAGGGACGATGGCACGTCTTCGGCTTCGACCTGGACGCCGCGGCGGACCGCACCTTCCTGCTCAGGCGCATCGTCGGCGAGGTCGCCGTCACGCGGGAGGGGTTCGATCCGGGTCTGCGCGACGGTGCCGGCGAGCGTGCTCTGGCCGGACTGGATGAGGTCGCGAACCGCCATCGGGCGCTGCTCGAGGTGAACCCCGGCACCGAGGCCGCACTGCGGCTCAGCCGCCGGGCGCTGCCGGCGGATCAGGGCATCCATGTGCCGTTCGTCGACGTCCACGTGTTCGCGGACGAGCTGGCCTCGTACGGGCCGGAGGTCCGCGTCGTCGATCCGCCGGAGCTGCGCGCCCAGGTGATCGCCCGGCTGGAAGCTGTCAGAGCTGCGCACGGAGGAGCCGCATGATCGCCCGCAAGCCGCTCGTGGCCACCGACCGTGCAGCGCTCATGCTGCAGCTGGTGCCCTATCTCATCGGCAAGGGCGAGGTGTCGATCGCCGAGGCCGCCGACGAATTCGATGTCACCCCCGATCAGATGAGGGCGATGGTCGTGTCGCTGACCGTGATCGGCTTGCCGGGCGACGGCGGCTACTGGCAGATGGCCAACGACCTGTTCGACATCGACTGGGACCTCCTCGACGAGCGCGACATCGTCGTCATCACCAATTCTGTCGGCCTCGAGCGCGCGCCCAAGCTGACCGCCCGCGAGGCCGCGGCGCTGCTCACCGGACTGCAGATGGCCCGCGCGATCCCTGGAGTCGGCGACACCGAGCTGTTCGGAGGACTGCTCGCGAAGCTGGCCCGCGGCGCATCCAGCACGCCGGCCGACGTCATCCTCGCCCCCGGACCGGTCGACGCCGTGCGCGACGCGGTCGCGGAGGCGCTCCGGCGCCGGGTCGCCGTCTCGTTCACGTACAAGGCGCCGGATGCCGCGCCCACCACGCGCACCGTCGATCCGGTGAAGGTGCTCATCGCGACGGGGGAGTGGTACCTGCAGGGGTGGTGCCACATGCGGGAGGCGATGCGCACGTTCCACCTCGACCGCGTCAGCGACCTCGAGCTGACCGACATCGCGATCGAGCACGGCGAGGACCCGGTCCCGGAGTGGTTCGAGACCGGCGGCGGCGACATCGTGGCGCGCATCCGGTTCCCCGAGTCGGTTGCGCCGCTCCTCGGCGACTACCTCGATCGCGCGCAGGTCGAGACGGCGGACGGCGTGTCCACCGCGACCATGCGCGTGGCGGACGAGTACAGCCTGCGCCGGCTCGCCGCCCGGCGCGCGGGCGTCGTGGAGATCATCGAGCCGGAGTCCGCACGGCGTGCGGCCGCGGCGTGGGCGGAGTCGGGCCTCGTGCAGTACCGTTGAGGTGCCTTGGACTATCCCGGGAGATGCCGCCGCGCCGTCCTCCGCGGGCTACACTTGAACGACGAACCGGAAGGACTCGACATGCTCGGAAATCTTACGGGGTGGCATTTTCTGATCCTCCTCGCTGTCATCCTCCTGCTGTTCGGCGCTGCGAAGCTCCCGGCGCTCGCCAAGAGCATGGGACAGTCCGCTCGCGTCTTCAAGGGCGAGATGAAGGCCATGAAGGACGAAGAGACCCCCAGCGGCAAGACGGATTCAGTCGAAGCCCCCGCCAGCGAAGCACCGGTCACCCAGACCACCGCCGACGCGAGCAGGACTTCTGATACCAAGTCCTGACACGCGCGTGGCCACAGCAGGATCGCCGCGCGTCGCCGATCCCGGCGAGCCCGCGCGCGACAAGCGCATGTCACTCGGCCAGCATCTGGTCGAGCTCCGCAAGCGCATCATGTACGCCGCGCTCGCGCTGATCGTGGGCATGGTCGTGGCGTTCTTCATCACTGATGCCGTCATCTACCTGATCACCGAGCCTCTCCGTCAGATCGCGGAGAGCGAGGGCGATGCTGCCAAGGTCGAGCTCATGTTCAGCACGGTCACCGGCGCCTTCGACCTGCGCCTGCGCATGTCGTTCGCCATCGGCATCCTCATCTCCGCACCGATCTGGCTGTGGCAGATCTGGGCGTTCATCATGCCCGGTCTCACGCGCAAGGAGATCAAGTACACGATCGGCTTCATCGCCGCGGCGGTGCCCCTGTTCTTCGCGGGCTGCTGGGTGGGCCTGATCGTGATGCCCCACATCGTCGAGCTGATGGCGGGGTTCGTCCCCGACGGGGGTGCGTCCTTCTTCGAGGCCTCGTACTACTACGATTTCGTGTTCAAGCTGCTGATCGTGGTGGGGATATCCTTCGTGCTGCCGGTGTTCCTGGTCGCGCTGAACCTCGCGGGCATCATGAGCGGCAAGGCGATCCTGAAAGGCTGGCGCGTGGCCGTCCTGGTCGCCGTCGCCTTCTCCGCTCTGGCGACCCCCGCGGCCGACGTCGTGAGCATGCTGATGCTCTCCGGGATGCTGATCGTGCTGTTCTTCGCCGCGGCAGCCCTCTCGCTGCTGTTCGACCGGCGCCGCGCCAAGCGCGCTGCCGCGATCCTCCCGCCCGAGGCCATCGCGTGACGGACCCGGGCTGGTGACGGAGGAGAGCCCGGCGCAGCGTTACGCCCGGGCTTCGCAGGACCGCAGTCATCCCATCACCACGGCCTTCGCGGCATCCCAGCGCTTCGATCTGGACCCGTTCCAGATCGCCGGATGCCACGCGCTCGAGGAAGGCAAGAGCGTGCTCGTGGCCGCGCCGACGGGTGCGGGCAAGACGATCGTGGGCGAGTTCGCGATCCATCTCGCGATGCGCGCAGCTCCCGAGAACGGTCAGCACCCCGCCAAGGCCTTCTACACGACACCGATCAAGGCCCTCTCGAACCAGAAGTTCCGCGAACTGCAGGACGTCTACGGCGCCGACCAGGTGGGGCTGCTGACGGGCGATACGAACATCAACGGCGGCGCGCGGATCGTGGTCATGACGACTGAAGTGCTGCGCAACATGCTCTACGCCGATTCCGGGGCGCTGCGGGGCCTCAAGTACGTGGTCATGGATGAGGTGCACTACCTCGCCGACCGCTTCCGCGGTGCGGTGTGGGAGGAGATCATCATCCACCTGCCGCAATCGGTGCGGCTGATCTCGCTCAGCGCGACGGTCTCGAACGCCGAGGAGTTCGGCGACTGGCTCGACACCGTCCGCGGCGACACCGAGGTGATCGTGTCGGAGGTGCGGCCGGTGCCCCTCGAACAGCACGTCCTGGTGCGCGGCGACCTGCTGCCGCTGTTCGACGACCGCGCGGGCATCGCGACGGCGCAGGTCAATCAGGAGCTGATGCGCATCCGCTCCTTCAAAGGCCCGAACTTCGAGAACAACCGCCGCGTGCAGTCGCTGCGCAGCGACTCGGCGCGCAACGGCGGCAGGTACGAAGGCGGTGGCCGCCACCAGGCCGCAGGGCGGCGTCCGCAGAAGGGCGGGCAGCGTCCGGTCCGCTCGGCGAACGTGCAGCGCATCGAGCGCCTGGATCGTCCGGAGGTGGTCACGCTTCTGCAGCGGGCGAATCTGCTGCCTGCGATCTTCTTCATCTTCAGCCGTGTGGGCTGCGACGCCGCGGTGCAGCAGGTTCGACGCGCGGGTGTGCGGCTGACCACCGGCGAGGAGCGGGCCGAGATCCGTGCGATCGTCGAGGAGCGCACCCGCACGCTGCTCGACGAGGATCTGGCGGTGCTCGGCTACTACGAGTGGCTCGACAACCTCGAGCGCGGCGTCGCGTCGCATCACGCCGGTCTTCTGCCGGCGTTCAAGGAGGTCGTCGAGGAGCTCTTCCAGCGCAAACTCGTGAAGGCGGTGTTCGCGACCGAGACGCTCGCCCTCGGCATCAACATGCCCGCGCGCACCGTCGTGCTCGAGAAGCTCGAGAAGTTCAACGGCGAGGCTCGCGTCGCGATCACCTCGGGGGAGTACACCCAGCTCACCGGGCGCGCCGGGCGCCGCGGGATCGACGTGGAGGGCCATGCGGTCATCCAATGGACCGAGGGCGTGGACCCCCAGCAGGTCGCCGCCCTCGCATCACGGCGCACCTACCCGCTCAACTCGAGCTTCCGCCCGACCTACAACATGGCCGTGAACCTCATCGACCAGTTCGGCCGCGCCCGGGCGCGCGAGATCCTCGAATCGTCGTTCGCGCAGTTCCAGGCCGACCGGGCCGTGGTGGGGCTGGCCCGGCAGGTGCGCGAGCAGGAGGAATCGCTCGCCGGCTACGCGAAGGCGATGACGTGCGATCGCGGGGACTTCACCGAGTACTCCGGCATCCGACGGGAACTGAGCGACCTCGAGCGATCGAACCGCAAGGATGCGAACGCGTCGCGATCCACCCGCGACGCACGCCAGAAGCAGATCGCCTCGCTGCGCAAGCGGATGCTGCGCCATCCGTGCCACCAGTGCCCCGAGCGCGAGGACCACGCGCGCTGGGCGGAGCGGTACTGGAAGCTCAAGCGCACGATCGACAAGCAGCGTCGCGAGATCGACAACCGCACGGGAACCGTGGCGCGGATCTTCGATCGCGTGGTCGACGTCCTCACCGAGCTCGACTACGTGCAGGTTTCCCGGGAGGGCGCGACGACGCTCACCCCCGCCGGTCGGACGATGAGGCGCATCTACGGCGAGCGGGACCTGCTCGTCGCGGAGTCGCTGCAGACCGGCATCTGGCGTGATCTCGACCCGGCCGCCCTGGCGACGCTGGCCTGCTGTCTGGTCTACGAGCCGCGCCGCGACGAGACCGGAACGCCGGAGCGCGGGCTGCCCCGCGGACCGTTCCGCACCGCGCTCACGGCGACGCAGGACCTCTGGGCGCGCCTGGACGACCTCGAGCAGGAACACCATCTGCCCGGCACCGAGCCCGTCGCCACGAGCCTGGCGGAGGCCATGCACTCGTGGGCGCGGGGGATGCCGCTCGAGCGCGTGCTGATCCAGGCCGACCTGGCCGCCGGTGACTTCGTGCGGTGGGCCAAGCAGACGATCGATCTGCTCGATCAGCTGTCGCTCGTCGCCGATGCGCCGCTGGCGACGACCGCGCGGCGCGCGCTGGACGCCGTGCGACGCGGAATCGTGGCGTACAGCTCCGTCTGACCGGCTTAGGCTTTCCCCGTGTCCCTCGCCGCCGAACCGCGACCGATCCTGCCGCTGTGGGCAGCGGTGGCCGCATCGGTGGCGGGCGGCGTCCTGCTGACACTCGCCTTCCCGGCGGTGAGCTGGTGGCCGATGGCTCTTCCGGCGGTGGTGCTCGCGCTGATCGGGCTCGTGGGGCGGAGCGTGTGGGCCTCGTTGCTGGTCGGTTTCGCCTTCGGTGCCGCCTTCTTCTTCATCAACCTGCTCTTCACGGCCCGCTACCTCGGGCCGGTGCCGTGGATCGCTCTGTCGATGCTGGAAGCCCTCATCACGGCGGCCGGCGCGATCCCGCTCACACTCGCCTATCGGTGGATGCCGCGGGTTCTGCCCTCTGTCGCCGCACGGCTCACGCTGCTCCCGCTGCTGGTGGCGGGGCTGTGGACCCTCCGCGAGCAGATCGTCGGCTCCTGGCCGTACGGGGGTTTTCCGTGGGGGCGGATCGGCATCTCGCAGGTGAACGGACCGCTGGCCGAGGTCGCGTCGTGGGTCGGCGTCTCCGGCCTGACGTTCCTGGTCGTGCTGTTCTGCGCGGCGGGGATCGAATACGTGAGGGTCGCGCGGTTCCGCGCCCCGCTCACAGTGCTGCCCGCGGTCGTCGTGGCGGCGCTCCTGCTGCTCGTGCCGCAGTTCCCGACGACCGAGGCGGGCACGCTCAGGGTGGGCGCCGTGCAGGGGAACGGTCCCGCGGGGTACTTCGACGAGCGCACGGCGAACTCCGTGCTGGAGGCGCAGCTGGAGGCGACGGCCCCGCTGTTCGGCGAGGAGATGGACGTGCTCCTGTGGCCGGAGGGCGGGGTGGATTCCGACCCGACGGCGAACGCATCGACGGCGTCCGTCTTGGACGCCCTCGCGGAGCGGGTCGACGCGCCGCTCATCGTCGCCGCTGTCACGGAACGGGACGGGGAGTACTTCAACTCGTCGCTCCTGTGGATGGCGGGCGAAGGCGCCGTGCAGACGTACGACAAGCGGCATCCGGTCCCGTTCGGCGAGTACGTGCCCGATCGCGCGTTCTACGAGCCGTTCGCTCCCGACCTCATCGGGCTCATCCAGCGCGAGTACACGCCCGGTGTGGCGGCGCCGTTCTTCGACCTGGAGGGCGTGGGGGTCGGTCTCGCGATCTGCTTCGACGTCATCTACGACGACGTGATCTGGGACGGCGCACGCGAGGGTGCTGAGATCTACATGTTCCAGACGAACAACGCCGATTTCAGGGGCACCGACGAGAACCTGCAGCAGCTCGCCTTCGCTCGGATGCGAGCCGTCGAGACGGGCCGCTCCGTGGTCAATCTGTCGACGGTGGGGACAAGTCAGGTCATCACCGCCGACGGCGCAACGATCGACGGGCTGCCCGCGGACGTGGCGGGGCACATGCTCACGGACGTCCCGTTGCGCACCGGATTGACACCCGCGGTCCTCGCGGGTGAGAGCATCAAGACGCTCATCGGCTGGGGAAGCATCGCGGCCCTGGCCGGCCTCGGTGCGATCGTCGCCCGGCGTTCGCGGCTGAGCGCCGCGTCCGGGAACGCGAAGACGCCGGCCCCCGAGGGGACCGGCGTCACTGGCTGAGGCTCAGGCGCTGAGCTTGCTCGCCGTCTCATCCTCGCCGGCGCCGCGACGGGCGCGGACGTAGGCGAGACGCTCCTCGAGAAGCTCTTCGAGCTCCGGGATGCTGCGTCGCTCGAGCAGCATGTCCCAGTGCGTGCGGGCGACCTTGTCCTCGCTGTGGTCGACGGTCGCCGTGCCGTCGCCGATGCGCAACAGGGCCTCGGCGCCGCACGTGCGGCATTCCCATGCCTCGGGGACTTCGGCGTCGACGGCGAATGTCATGGTCGTGTCACGTCCGCACGACGTGCACTTGTAGATGTGTTGTGCGCGTTCATGGAACACGACGCCCTCTTCGCTCTGTAGGCTCTGGGCACCGAGTCGAATGCCGCGCAGGCTGCGGTCTGCCATTGTGTGGTCCTCTCGTCGCTGTACAGGTATAACGTGACCACCTGAGCGGATCATCCGAACGGCGCCCCCGTCAGGTCCATTCACAGAGGATGCACAGCGCACGAGTGCGGAGGCATGCTCACGGCGGCGATGACCCAGCGGACCCGCCGCCGGACAGCGCCAGCGCGACGTCCGCGCGGTCCGTCACGAGGCCGTCCACGCCGAGGTCGAGCAGCCGGCGCATGTCGACGGGATCGTTGACCGTCCACACGTGCACCTCGACGTTCTGCCGGTGCGCAGCCTCGATGAGACGCGGCGTGACGATCCTCAGCCGGCCCTGCCGCTCGGGCACCTGCAGGGCATCGATACCGGCGAGGGAGCGGCGGACGGCCCGGGATGAGCGCGCCGTGACGGCGGTCAGGACGCGCGCGATCGTCTGACGTCCCGCCGAGGTCGCGGGGAGGATGCCGCGTCCGGCGCGCTCGACGGCGGCCAGCGCCTCCTTGCGACGCTCGTCGGAGAAGCTCGTGAGGAGCACGCGGTGCGCATGCGGCGCAACGAGGCGGCCGACCTCAGCCGCGGCATCCTTCGCTTTCACGTCGAGGTTGAAGCGCACGGTGGGGAAGGCTTCGAAGGCCTGCTCCAGCGTGATCAGGCCCCCTCGCCCCGCCATCAGCCCCTCGAGCTCCCTCGCCGTCACCTGCGAGACGGGGCGCGGATCGCCGGTGATGCGCGTCAGATCGTCGTCGTGGAACAGCACGACGACGCCGTCGGCGGTGAGGTGGCAGTCGGACTCGACGTACACCGCGCCCGCCGCGTGAGCGGCTGCGACGGCGGCGAACGAGTTCTCGACCGCGCCCTGGGCCAGGTCGTCCTCGGTGAGCAGACCGCGATGCGCGAGGACACGGGGGCGCACGGCCCCCTCGAACCAGTCGTGCGTCACGACACCGGCGGCTGCGCGCGCTCCTCGTCCGGCGTGACGCGCTGGGCGATCTCGGTGGTCGAAGCCGCGAATGCTGTGCTCATGCCCTTGAGGGCCTCGGTGAACTCGCTCGGGATGATCCAGAGCTTGCTCGACGCGCTGTCGGCGATCTTCGGGAGCGTCTGCAGGTACTGGTACGCGAGGAGCTTGTCGTCGGGGTTTCCGAGATGGATGGCGTTGAAGACCGTCTGGATGGCCTCGGCCTCGCCCTGCGCGCGCAGCACGGCCGCCGCCTTGTCTCCCTCCGCGCGCAGGATCTCGGCCTGTCGAGCGCCCTCGGCGGTGAGGATCGCGGACTGCTTCGTGCCCTCGGCGGTGAGGATGAGAGCGCGGCGGTCCCGCTCGGCGCGCATCTGCTTCTCCATGGAATCCTGGATGCTGATGGGCGGGTCGATCGCCTTGAGCTCGACGCGGCCGACGCGGATGCCCCACTTGCCGGTCGCTTCGTCGAGCACGATGCGCAGCTGGCCGTTGATCTCGTCGCGGCTGGTGAGCGCCTCCTCGAGGTTGAGGCCACCGACCACGTTGCGCAATGTGGTGGTGGTCAGCTGCTCGACCGCACCGAGATAATTGCGGATCTCGTAGGTGGCCGCTCGCGGGTCCGTGACCTGGAAGTAGATCACGGTGTCGATCGAGACGACCAGGTTGTCCTCCGTGATCACCGGCTGCGGCGGAAAGGACACCACCTGCTCGCGCATGTCGATGAGCGGACGCACGCGGTCGATGAACGGCACCAGGATGTTCAGTCCCGGCAGGAGGGTCTTGTGATAGCGGCCGAGGCGCTCCACGACACCCGCGGTGGCCTGGGGGATGATGCGGATCGACCGGACGATCACCACCAGGACGAAGATGAAGACCGCCGCGGCCAGCACCCAGCCGATGGCTGCGGGGATGAAGCTCTCAGGGGTCATGCGGGGTGTTCCTCTTCCTCGGGTCGGACGAACGCAGTGGCGCCGTCGATGCGGCTGACCCGGATCACGGTGCCGGGCTCGAGCTGCGCTGCGCGGTCGGGCCGCGCGGTCCAGGTGTCGCCGTTCGAGAGCTTGACCTGTCCGCCATGGGCGGTGACCGTGGAGAGCACCTGCCCGGTCAGGCCGACCAGCGCGGCGACGTTGGTCGGGGTGGGGTCCTCGCCGCGCCTCAGGCGCTTGAGCAGCGGCGGACGTAGCACGAGGATCAGGACCGCGGCGACGGCGCCGGCGATGATCACCTGCAGCCAGATCGGAGCGCCCAGCAGGTCGGCGCCGAGGCCGGCGATGCCTCCGATGCTGAGCATCAGGAAGGTGAAATCGAGCGTCAGCATCTCGATCACGAGGAAGACGAGAATCAGGACCAGCCACCCGATCCACGCGAATTGTTCGATGGTCTGGATGAGATCCACGATGTGCCTCCCTGTTCTTCCGAACTTATCACGCGGGCATTCGCGCAGGCCCGGCAGGACCGACCGCCAGCCCTCGATTGATAGTGTCGGAGGGTGATTGAGCTCCGTGAAGACCTTCCCCTCGCCCCCGGATCGCTGAGCGGGAAGACCGCGCTCGTGACCGGCTCATCGCGCGGCATCGGCGCCGACACCGTGAGGTATTTCGCGCAGGCGGGGGCGAACGTCGTTATCAACTACCGCAACAAGGCGCCCCGCGCTGAGAAGCTCGCCGCCAAGCTTCGCGGCTTGGGCGTCCAGGTCCTCGTCGTCGGGGCCGATCTCACAGACATCGAGTCGGTGCAGGCGATGTTCTCCGAGGTCGAGCGCACGTTCGGGTCGCTCGATGTGCTCGTGCTCAACGCCTCGGGCGGGATGGAGTCGGGCATGGGGGAGGAGTACGCGCTGCAGCTGAACCGGGACGCGCAGGTGCGTGTTCTCGAGACCGCGCTGCCGCTGCTCGGTGCCGGCGCGCGCGTCGTGTTCGTGACGAGCCACCAGGCGCACTTCATCCGCACGACACCGACGATGCCGGAGTACGTCCCCGTCGCGCTGTCCAAGCGCGCGGGCGAGGACGCGCTGCGCGAGCGCATCCCCGCCCTGTCCGATCGCGGCGTGGAGTTCGTCGTCGTCTCCGGAGACATGATCGAGGGCACCATCACCGCCACCCTGCTGGAGCGGGCCAGCCCGGGGGCGATCGCCACCCGGCGCGAGTCCGCCGGCAGGCTCTACAACGTGAGCGAGTTCGCCGCCGAGGTCGCCCGGGCCGCGGTCGACCCGATCCCGGCCGACAACACGCGCCTGATCGGCGACACGAGCTCGTTCGCGGGGGAGTGAGCGTGCGCGCCGTCGACATCGAGAAGCTGGTCTCGGTGGGTCGGCCGCGGATCGCGCCGGACGGCTCCTTCGCCGTGTTCGCGACGTCACGGCCGGACCTCACCGCCGATCGCGCCGTGGGCCAGCTGTGGCGCATCGACCTGCCGGCCGGCATCCCTCGCCGTCTCACTCGTGGCACCGCCGACTCGGCGCCTGCGCTCTCGCCGGACGGCTCTCGGCTCGCGTTCCTGCGCGGCGGTGCGGAAGGCACCGGCAAGGACAAGCCGCAGCTGCACGTCATGGCCTCCGCCGGCGGCGAGCCCGTGCAGGCCACCGATGCTCCGCTCGGCGTCGAGAGCTTCGACTGGTCGGAGGACGGCCGCTCGCTCGCCTTCACGGCACGCGTGCCCGAGAAGGGGCGCTACGGAAGCATCGAGGGGCTGGATGCCGCCGCAGAAGCTCCGCGTCGCATCACCGGCATCCGGTGGCACGCCAATGGGATCGGCTATCTCGCCGACCGCCCGGCTCAGCTGTTCGTCGTGCCCGCGCCCGAGGTCGACGCGGAGCCGCTCTACGAACCGGCGCCCGCCGTGCGCGACGAGGGCGAGACGGCTCCGAAGAAGACGCTCATCCCTGTCGAGCCGACCGCTCTGTCCCCCGGCGCGGCATCGCGATCGGGAGCGGTCTTCCGCGGCGATGAGGTTCTCACGGTCCTCGACGAGATCGAATCCGACCGCCGCGATCTGCGCTCGAGGCTGGTCGCGGTGCGCGCCGACGGGTCGGGTGAGCGCGAACTGGTCGGCAGGGACGAGAACCTCTCGATCGCCGACGTCGCCGTCGCCGACGACGGCGCGATCGCGCTCCTCGCCTTCGACACGGGTGCCTCCGGCGTCGACTTCGTCGCGCCGGGCGTGGCGCTCTGGCTGCTCGAGGACGACGGCCCGAGACGGCTGACGGATGCCGAGACGATCGATCTGGGCGAGGTGGGCAGTCACATCAGCCCGGTCGGCGCTGACTTCCTCGTCCAGGATCGGACGCGGGGTCGCGTCCGGCTGCTGCGGGTGACCCGGTCGGGCGACATCTCCGAGCTGCTCGGCGGCGACGTCGAGGTCGCCGGGCACGCGGCGGCGGGGGAGCGCACGGTCGCCGCGGTCAACACGCCGCAGTCGTTCGGCGAGCTCGTCCTGATCGACGACGGTGCGTGCCGGGTCCTGACGGCCTTCGGCGGCGGACTGGAGATCGCGCGTCCTCGTGAGCTCACGATCGAGGGGAGAGACGGCTATCCGGTGCACGGCTGGGTCGCTCAACCGGCAGGGGAGGGGCCGTTCCCGGTTCTTCTGCAGATCCACGGCGGACCATATGCAGCGTACGGCATACACCTGTTCGATGAGACTCAGGTGCTGGTCGACGCCGGATATGCGGTCGTCTACTGCAACCCCCGCGGCTCGGCCGGCTACGGCAGATCCCACGGGAGCAGCATCCGCGGTGCGATGGGAACCGTCGACTTCGCGGATGTGATCGACTTCCTGGAAGGCGCGGTCGCCTCGGACCCGCGCCTGGACGGCGATCGCGTGGGCATCATGGGCGGGTCCTACGGCGGGTATCTCACCGCCTGGGTGATCGCGCACGATCACCGGTTCGCGGGCGCGATCGTCGAGCGCGGCTTCCTGGATCCGGCGTCCTTCACGGGCACGAGCGACATCGGGTCGTTCTTCGGCGACGAGTACGTCGGCGTCGATCCCGACGCGATCGTCCGGCAGAGTCCGATGGCCGCCGTCGACCGGGTTACCACGCCGACGCTCGTCATCCATTCCGAGCTCGATTTCCGCTGCCCGCTCGAGCAGGCGACGCGCTACTACAGCGCGCTGAAGCGCCAGGGCACCGAGGCCGAGCTGCTCGTGTTCCCCGGCGAGGACCACGAGCTGACGCGCTCCGGACGACCCAAGCACCGCATAGAGAGATTCGCCGCGGTCCTGGACTGGTGGAATCGCAGACTGCCGGTCTCGTAGCCGCCGCATCCACGAAGAAGCGCCCCGGGTCGTCCGGGGCGCTTCTCGTCTATCGCTGGTCCTAGAGGTCCTTCTTGCCGAACGTGAAGGCGCGGACGATCTGGATGATTCCGAGCACGATGAGCGCGATGCCCAGCAGCCACCAGAGCACCGCAGCGCCCCACAGCGGGGAGAAGAGGAGCACGACGCCGGCGATGACGCTGACGATCGCGAAGAAGACCGTCCAGCCCTTCGACGAGGCTTCGCCGAGGGTCGAGAGCGCGACGACGCCTTCGATGATCCACAGGATTCCGACCAGGATTCCGAGGAACACCGCGAGCCACGCCGTGGCGGCACCGAGGTTCAGGAATGCGACGATACCGGCGATGATGAACACGATTCCGAGGGCGATGTGGCCGACGCGCGACCATCCGCCCTTGGTCTTGGAGAAGATCCCCAGGCCGGCGTACACGAGGCCGGCAGCGATCGCGTAGATCGCGATGATCGCCGTGACGACCATGGCCGTCTTTTCCGGCCAGGCGAGGATCAGGATGCCGACGATGACGGACAGGACGCCGCCGATGCCGAGGGCGGTGCGGATGCCGTTGACGGCCGATGTTTCCGCTGCGGATTCGGTAGACATGAGTCTTCCCTTTCTGGGAGTTACCTGAGAGGTGCGGTCATAGCTTAGACCTCGCGTTCCTCGCCCGCAGGGACGAACGTCCCGTGTGTCGCGCAATGACGGGAGCGCTCCCGCACGGAAAGCGGGTATCCAGGGGGAGTCAGCCCAGCAGCACGGTCGCCAGGATCAGGACGGGAACGCACCCGATCGTGGTCAGGAAGACCGTGTCGCGGGAGATCGTCTCGCCGACGCCGTACCGCTGCGAATAGTTGAAGACGTTCTGCGCAGTGGGAAGCGCGGCGAGAACGACGACGATGAGCACCTCCTGGGCGGAGAGGCCGAACACGAACTCCGCCGCCGCCCAGGCGACCAGCGGCATCGCGATGAGCTTCAGTCCCGTCGCGAGGAAGATGTCGCGACGGCGGCCCGAGGCGCCGAGCACGCGCCGGCCGTACAGCGAGATGCCGTAGCTGATGAGCAGCACCGGGACGCACGCGTTCGCGATGAGCAGTGCGGGCTCGAACACGACGGGCGGAAGCTCGAGGCCGCTCACCGAGACAGCGGTGCCCAGCGCCGAGCCGATCACGATCGGGTTCGCCAGAGCCCGACCGACGGCCCTCCAGAGTGACGCACGTCCTGCGGTTGCGGCCTCCAGCACGGCCATCGAGATCGGCGTGAAGACCAGGAGCTGCAGCAGGATGACCGGCGCCGGGTAGGCGGCACTGCCCAGGAGGTACAGCGACAGCGGGATGCCGATGTTGTTCGAGTTGACCTGACCCGCCGACAGGGCCCCGATCATGACCTCGCCGACGCGGCGCCGCCAGACGAAGCGCGCCACGAGCACGTAGACGGCGATCACGGCGACCGCGGCGATCGCCGATACCGGAAGCAGGGCGGAGAAGAGGGTGCGCACGTCCGCCTGCGCGAGCACGACGAACAGCAGGAACGGCGACAGCACGAAGAACGTCAGTCGTGCCAGCACGGGCCGCGCGTGCTCACCGAGCAGATCGATGCGCCCGATGATGTAGCCGACCGCGATCGCGAGGCCGACGACGGCGAACCCCGTGAGCGACTCCAGCATGATTCGAGCCTACGGAGACCGCAGGATCAGGCGATTGCCGATAATGCACATTATGTCAACTCAGCCACTCGGTAACCGCCAGCAGCAGCCGGTGAATCAGAGGCGCGGGTCCTCCCCTGGGTCCAAAGACCCTGTGCAGACGGCGCGCGCCGACCTACCGTGTAAGCGGCTGCCGACTTGTGCCGCCGTGCAACAGGAGTTGACATGGACACGCTCACCGACCGATATGTGTGGGCGGTCACCCGCCGGGTTCCGCACGAACAGCGCAAAGCGATCGGCGCGGATCTTCGCGTCGAACTCGCCGCGCGTGTCGCGGAGAAGGCAGCCGCAGGCACCGATACCGCATCGGCGGAGGCCGAGGCGGTGCGCGAGTTCGGGGATCCGGACCGACGTGCTGCCGATGTCACCGGTCAACCCGCCTATCTGATCGGTCCGACGCACTTCTTCGACTACCGCCGGCTCATGATGATCGTGCTCGGCGCCGTCACGCCGAGCGTGTTCGGAGCGCTCCTGCTGGTGCAGGCGATCGCCGGGACCGACCTGTGGTCGGCCGTCCTGTCTGCATTGACGGTTTCGATCACGGTCGCCGTTCAGGTGGGGTTCTGGATCACTGTGGCGTTCGCCGTGATGGAGCGGACGTCGAGGGGCCGCCGGAGTACGCCGAGTTCGTGGGAACCGAACGACCTTCCGCAGGTGCCGACCGCGAAGGTCGGGATCGGCGAGACGATCTTCGCGCTCCTGGCTTACCTGCTCTTCATCGGGCTCCTCGTCTGGCAGCAGAACATCTGGGTCGTCCAGACGGCCGGCGGCGAGGGCATCCCACTGCTCGATTCCGCCCTGTGGTCGTTCTGGATCCCCTGGTTCATTGTGCTGGCCGTCCTGGAGATGGCGTTCGCCCTGGTCCTCTATGCGACAGGGCACTGGACGTGGGTGATGGCCTGGATCAACGTCTTTCTGAACCTGGCCTTCGCCGTGCCTGCGGTGGTGCTCATCGTCACCGATCAGGTTCTCAGTGCGCAATTCCGCGAGGTGTTCGGCGAACTGATGCCGGCGATCGAGATATTCCTGCGAATCTTCCCGTTCGTCTTGGTCGGCGTTGCGATCCTGGATGTGGGCGACGGCTTCCGCAAGGCATATCGTGCCGAGCGACCTGCCCTCGTCGCCTGAACCCGCGGACAGAGAGAACCCGGATGGGGAAGCGAGACGCGTCCCCACCCGGGCTCTTCTGCGGTTTCGACTGTCGGGTCTAGATCGTATCGTCGGTGGTGCTCGTCGACCGGCGCGTGATGCGCTCGTTCGCCGCCGGGTCGACCGCGGTGCGCGTCACGCTCTCGCTGGAGCGCCGGCGCATCAGCAGGACCAATCCGATGATGAAGACGATCACTCCGGCGCCCATCAGGATGTACCCGATCAGTTGGAGGTTGATCCAGTCCAGCTGCACGTTCACGGCGAACGCGAGGATCGCTCCGATGACGAAGAGGACTACTCCGGCTCCGATGCTCATGGCACTTCCTTTCCGTGAGGACGCGGCGCGTCCCAACCTTTTCAGGATCCTCGCGTCCGACACGAGCGGCAAGGGGTTGACAGGTGCAGTGAGTGAGCCTTATCGGCGCATACCCGCCACGACCTTCTCGATCTCGTCGATGAACGCGTTGTAGCCGGCGATCGTTTCCGCAACCTGCTCGTCCGAGAAGTCGGCTCGATCCTGACGCACCGTGAGCTCCGTGCCGCCGTCGACGGCCCTCAGATCGAAGACCACGGGAAGCCCGGCGTCATCGCCCGGCTGGTCGGTGAGCGTCATCGCCACGTGCGAGGGCGGCTGGACCTCGACGTAAGTGCCCGCCCAGTGGATCAGGTTGCCGTCCGGCAGATGCATGACCGCGCGGAAGGCGCCTCCTGGCCGGACGTCCATCGACAGCGTGTCTTGCGGGACGGCGACCTCCGCGGTGCCGAACCACACGGCGAAATGCTCGGGCTTGGTGAGAGCTTCGAAGACGAGCTCGCGCGGTGCGGAAATAGTGCGGGTGACGCTGAAGTAGTCAGCCATGAGGGTTCTCCTTGTCGTGTGGGGTGTCGTGTGATGCCGTCGGCCCCAGCTGCTGCAGGGCGTTGAGGTAGTGATCGAGCGAGTCGAGGCTGTCTTCCCAGAAGCGGGCGTAATCCCCTATCCAGTCGGATGCCGCCGCCAGCGGTCTGGCGTCGAGGATCGCCGGGCGGTATTGGGCATTCCTGGCCCGGGTGACCAGCCCCGCCGCCTCCAGCACCCGCAGGTGCTTAGAGACGGCGGCGAAGGTCATGTCGAACGGCGCCGCCAGCTCCCCCACCGTCGCCTCCCCCGCGGCCAGTCGCGTGAGGATCGCGCGCCTGGTGGGGTCGGCGAGGGCGGCGAACGTGCGACTCAGTTCGTCGGTGGTCATCCGAACCTCCGTATTCAACTGATAGGTACAATACTAGAAGGTTGAATAGCTTTCAAGGTGTCGGATCACCTCGGTAGCGTGTCGATATGCCTCGCGTCACCTACAACCCTCGGGTCATCTACAACACCGCGACGACCCTCAACGGGTTCCTCGCCGACGATCACGATTCGCTGTCCTGGCTTTTCGTCGTCCCGGGCGCCGAAGACGCCGAGAACGACTTCTCCCGGTTCCTCGTCGGGGTGGGAGCACTCGTCATGGGCTCGACGACCTACGAATGGATCCTCGCGCACGAGAACCTCGTGGAGCATCCCGAGAAGTGGTTCTACAGCGACGCCGCGAGCTTCGTCCTGTCCTCCCGGCCGCTGCCCCTCGTGGACGGTGCTGACATCCGGTTCCGAAGCGGCGACGTCGCAGCGATGTGGGACGAGCTGGCGGAGGCAGCCGGCGCTCGTGACATCTGGCTCGTCGGGGGCGGCGACCTCGTCGGTCAGTTCGCCGACGCCGGCCATCTCGATGAGATCCGGGTCTCGGTCGCACCCGTCACCTTGGAATCCGGCCGGCCGCTCCTGCCGCGCCGCCTCGAATCCGATCGTCTGGCGCTCACGTCTGTGCGCAAGTCGGGTCAGTTCGCCGAGCTCGTCTACACGGTGAGTGGGATCTCAGAGAGCTGAGGGCTCGATCCGCGCCCATTCCGGGTGCTTGGGCACCCGGCCGTCACCGGACGATGTGCCGGTGAGCCTGCGTCGCACCCACGGTCCGAGGTGTTCGCGGTAGTACGTCGACCCGTTCATCCGGGCCGCTTCGGGAAGCGACGGGAGGGACCACCAGCCCGATGGGGGCTCCATGCCCAGCGCCGTGAGCACGCGTGCTGCCACCCGATGGTGGCCGCGGGAGTTCATGTGCAGGCGATCATCCGACCAGTACGACGGCGAGGACAGTTCGCGGTCCGGCCAGTTGAAGGCGCGGATGATGTCGGGCCGATCGGCGATCCGCGCCCCCACGGCGTAGGAGAGGATGTCACCGCGCCGCTGGATCATGCGGCTCATCGGCAGCTGGGCCGAAGGATTGGCCCCCGAGAGCAGGATGAGCTGCACGCCCTGCTCGTCGCAGCGCTCGATGACGCGACTGAACGCGGCCACCACCCGCGAGATCGACGTGCGGGGTCTGATCATGTCGTTGCCGCCACCGTTGAACGACAGGTGCGTGGGATTCAGCGCGAGCGCCGGCTCGAGCTGCTCCTCGACGATCGGCCAGGCGAGCTTGCCGCGGATCGCGAGGTTGGCGTACTCGACGGGCGCGGCTCCGGAATCCGCCCACCCCTGCGCGACCAGATCCGCCCAGCCGCGCACGCGACCGTCGGGGAGGTCGTCACCCACGCCCTCGGTGAAGGAGTCGCCGATGGCGACGTATCGAACGGATGCCACTCCCCCACCCTACGGCGCGGACCCTCCGCTCAGCGGTCGTCGAGAGCTCGTCCTCGGCGATCCAGGAGGCCCCATGCGGCCGCCGCCGCCACGGCGAAGAACGCGGCGAACACCACGAACAGGAGCGGGGCACCGCCCGCGGCCAGCAGGACCGGCACCAGAAGGGGCGCGACGATCGACGCGATGCGCCCGACACCTGCCGCCCATCCCGAGCCGGTGGCGCGCAGCGACGTGGGGTACATCTCCGGCGTCACCGCGTAGAGAGCCCCCCAGGCGCCGAGGTTGAAGAACGAGAGCGCCATGCCGGTGGCGATGACCACCGACTCCGCGGATGCCGTACCGAAGAGCACGGCCGAGATCGCCGATCCGGTGAGGAAGACAGACAGCGTGAGTCTGCGTCCCCAGACCTCGATCAGCCAGGCGGCGACCGCATACCCGGGCAGCTGAGCAAGTGTGATGATCAGGGTGAATCCGAACGACCGGACGAGGTCGTAGCCCTGCGACACGAGGATCGACGGAATCCAGATGAACGCCCCGTAGTAGGAGAAGTTGACGCAGAACCACACCAGCCACAGGCAGGCCGTGCGCACGCGGAACTCGGCCGACCAGAGTGACGCCAGCCGCTGCCGAGCCGACACGGCGACCGGCGGCGCCTCGTCCGGTCGGGTCTCGAGAGCCGCGGGCACGGTGACCGCGGCCGCATCCTCGAACGAGCGCACGACGGCATCCGCCTCGGCCAGGCGACCTCGGCGCGCGAGCCAGCGTGCGGACTCGGGCAGGCCCCACCGGATCACCAGGGCGTAGGCGGCGGGGATCGCCCCCAGCGCGAACGCCCAGCGCCAGCCGTCGTCCGAGCCGGGGATCACGAGGAAGCCGATGAGGGCCGCGGCGGTCCAGCCCACCGCCCAGAAGGCCTCGAGGATCACGATCAGGCGTCCGCGCATCCGCGCCGGGGCGAACTCGCTGACGTACGTCGACGCCACGGGCAGCTCCGCGCCGAGACCCAGGCCCACGAGGAAGCGCAGCACGAGGAGCGCCGCGAGTCCTCCCACGAGCGCGCTGGCCCCGGTCGCCAGGCCATAGACCAGCAGGGTGACGGCGAACACCTGCCGGCGGCCGAATCGATCTGCCAGCAGACCTCCGACGCTGGCGCCGACCGCCATCCCCACGAAGCCGATCGATGCGATCCAGGCGGTCTGGCCGGGCTCCAGGTTCCACTGGACCGCCAGAGCGGCGATCACGAACGAGATCAGGCCGACGTCCATCGCATCCAGCGCCCAGCCGATGCCGGACCCGGTCAGCACACGAAGGTGCCGCCGGGTGAAAGGCAGTCGGTCGAGGCGCTCTGACAGCGAGGAGACGTGGGGCGGGGCATCCGTCATGAAGACAGGATGTCACGCACCAGGGGCTGCACCTTCGTTCCGTAGAGCTCGATCGAGCGCATCATCTTGTCGTGCGAGAGCGTGCCGGTCGAGAACTTCATGTCGAAGCGGGTGGCTTCGAGCGTGCGGACGGTGGCGGCGATCTTGCGCGCCACGGTCTCGGGCGACCCGACGTACAGGGCGCCCTCCGGTCCGACGTCGTGCTGGAACCGCATGCGGCTGTACGGCGGCCACCCGCGCTCCTTTCCGATCGTGTTGTTCATGGACTCGAAGCCCTCGTACGCCTCCTCCCAGGCCTGCTGATCGGTCTCGGCGATGTGACCGGGCGAGTGCACCCCGACCGGAAGCCGGTCGCGACCGAAGGAGTCCAGCGAGCGGTGGTAGAGGTCGACGAACGGGCGGAAGCGCCCGGCCGGGCCGCCGATGATCGCGAGCATGAGACCGTAGCCGTAGCGTGCGGCGCGGACGACGGACTCGGGTGTGCCGCCCACTCCGACCCAGGCCGTGAGCCCGTTCGCTGTCTTCGGGAAGACGTTCGCATCGGTCAGAGGCGCCCGCAGAGTGCCCGACCAGGTGACCGGCTTCTCGGCGAGGAGCCGCGAGAAGAGGTCGAGCTTCTCCTCGAAGAGCGCCTCGTAGTCGCGCAGGTCGTATCCGAACAGGGGGAAGGACTCGATGAACGACCCCCGGCCGAGGATCACCTCGGCGCGGCCACCGGAGACCGCGTCCAGCGTGGCGAACCGCTCGTAGACGCGCACAGGATCATCGGAGGAGAGGACGGTGACCGCGGTGCCGAGGTGGATGCTCGCAGTGCGCGCCGCGGCGGCGGCGAGTACGATCTCGGGACTCGAGATCGCGAACTCCGGTCGGTGGTGCTCCCCCACGCCGAAGAATGCGAGCTCCACCTCGTCGGCCAGGACCGCCTGCTCCACGACGTTGCGGATGGTCTCTGCGTCGCTGATCAGCTCGCCCGAGGCGTCGCGGGTCACGTCGCCGAACGTGTCCAGACCGAGGCCGAGGTCTTGCGGGTCCATGTCCGCCATCACCACTCCTGATTTCTATTCATGCGCATGGGAACGCCCTCGGGAGCGTGGGCATTCCCTGGTCGGGAGAGGCCCGGGGGCGTAGCGTGTGCGCGTGACCATCTTCGCGGACCGCGCGGATGCGGGGCGACAGCTCGCCGCCGAGCTCGAGATGGAGCGCGGCCGGAACGCGGTTGTGCTCGGCATCCCCCGCGGCGGCGTCGTCGTGGCCGCCGAAGTCGCCCGCGCGCTCGATCTGCCGCTGGCAGCCGCCGTGGTGCGCAAGCTCGGAGCACCCTCTCACGAGGAGTACGCGGTCGGAGCGATCGCGGAGGGGGTCCGTGTGGTCGATCCCGATGCCGTGCGCCGGGCGGAGGTGACGCCGGAGCAGCTGGATGCGGTCGAAGACCGGGAGCGGGCCGAGCTCGCCCGGCGGCTGCACCTGTTCGCGCGATCTCCCGTCTCACTGGCAGGGCGAACCGCGATCGTCGTGGACGACGGGGTGGCGACGGGTGCGACGGCGATGGCGGCCTGCCGTGCGCTGCGCGCGCAGGGGGCGACCCGGATCCTGCTCGCGGCACCCGTCGCCCCGGCGGACTGGACGCCCGACCCGACGGTGGTGGACCAGTTCGTCTGCCCCCATCGCGTGCGCGATTTCTGGGCGGTCGGCCAGTTCTTCCGAGACTTCACGCAGACGACCGACGCCGAGGTCCTCGGACTGTTGAGTGAGCAGACAGGCTCAGCGTCCGAGACGGATCCCGGACGCTGAGCCTGCCGCAGACATCAGCTCGTCAGCGCGGACCGCAGCGTGTCCAGACCCACGCCGCCCAGGTCGAGGGCGTGCTTGTGGAACGCCTTGATGTCGAACGCGTCGCCCTGTGCAGCCTTCGCATCGTCCCGGATCTGCTCCCAGATGCGCTGACCCACCTTGTACGACGGCGCCTGCCCCGGCCAGCCGAGGTAGCGGTTGACTTCGAACTGCACGAACTCGTCCGACATGTTGACATTGCGGCGCATGAACGCGAGTGCGTAGTCGGCGTCCCACGTGCCTGTGCCGTCTGGGCGCGGCTTCTCCAGATGCACGCCGATGTCGAGCACGACCCGGGCGGCGCGCATGCGCTGGCCGTCGAGCATGCCCAGCCGGTCGGCGGGATCCTCGAGGTAGCCGAGCTGCTCCATGAGACGCTCGGCGTACAGGGCCCAGCCTTCGGCGTGACCCGATGTGCCCGCCAGCAGCCGACGCCAGGAGTTCAGCTCGGCCCGGTTGTAGACGGCCTGCGCGATCTGCAGGTGGTGGCCCGGCACGCCCTCGTGGTACACGGTGGTCAGCTCGCGCCAGGTGTCGAACTCCTCGACGCCCTCGGGCACCGACCACCACATCCGGCCCGGGCGCGAGAAGTCATCGGTGGGCCCGGTGTAGTAGATCCCGCCTTCCTTCGTGGGGGCGATCATGCACTCCAGCCGGCGGATCGGCTCCGGAATGTCGAAGTGGGTCCGGCCGAGCTCGGCGATCGCCCGGTCACTGGTCTCCTGCATCCATCGCTGCAGCGCGGCGGTGCCGTGCAGCTTGTGCGACGGATCCTCGTCCAGGAACGCGATGGCCTCTTCGACGGACGCACCCGCCTTGATCTGATCCGCGATCGACTCCTGCTCGGCGACCATGCGGGCGAGCTCCTCGACGCCCCAATCGTAGGTCTCGTCCAGGTCGATCGTCGCGCCCAGGAAGCGCTGCGACTGCAGTGCGTACAGCTCGCGTCCGACGGCATCCTTCTCCCCTGCCACCGTGGCCAGCTCGCTGCTGAGGAACTGCGAGAGCGCGTCGTACGAGACGCGAGCGGCATTGGCGTTGTCGGCCAGGTCGCGGGCGAGGGATGCCGGCAGCTGACCCTCCGTGGGGGCGGCCTCGGCGGCGAACGTGGCGAAGAAGCCCTGATCGGCGGTGTAGCGGGCGATCTGCGTGACCACCTCCACGATCTGGCGACGGGCAGGGACGATGCCCTGCGCGATTCCCGTCCGCAGGGTCTCGATGTAGCCGTCGAGGGCCTCCGGGATCGCGCCGAGGCGCGTCGCGATCACCGCCCAGTCGTCGGCGGTCTCAGTGGGCATCAGATCCAGTACGGAGCGGATGTCCTGCACGGGAGAGGCGATCACATTGAGGTCGCGCAGGTGCCACTTCGCGTCGTGCAGGTCGATCTCGAGTCGAAGCTCCCGGCTCAGGTCCTCCTTCGTCACGGCGTCGACGTCATCGAGCGGAGTTGTGGAATCGAGCGCATCGAGCGTCGCGCGACCTGCGCCGATCAGCCGGTCCATGCCCTCGGGCGAATAGTCGCCGTAGCGATCGTTGTACTCGGAGCGGCCGATGTAGGTCGCGAGAGTCGGAAGCTGTTCTGCGAGGGTGTCGACCCACGCGTCAGCGATCGTGTCGATCGGCGTGGGGGTACGCGGTGCATCTGTCATGCCATCGAGCCTAGGCAAGGACCGGGATGCGGCCAACATCGCGTCAGTGCGCGGCCTCGTTCCAATCCATTCCGCGGCCGATCTGCACGTCGAGAGGCACAGCGAGGTCCGCCGCGTCGCCCATGCGCTCGCGGACGATGCTCTCCGCGGCGTCCCACTCCCCCGCCGCGACCTCGATGACGAGCTCATCGTGGATCTGCATGAGCACGCGGGAGCGCAGCTGCCGCGCCGCGAAGTCGTCGTGGATGTGGAACAGCGCGATCTTCATGATGTCGGCCGCGCTGCCCTGGATCGGCGCGTTCAGCGCGGCGCGTTCGGCGTTCTCGCGAAGGACGCGATTGGGGCTGGCCAGGTCGGGGAACGGACGCCGCCGCCCGAAGATCGTCTCGGTGTAGCCGTCGAGCCTGGCCCGCTCCACCGACGAGCGGAGGTAGTCGCGCACGGCGCCGAAGCGGTGGAAGTACTCCATCATCAACTGCTTGGCTTCGGTCTGCTCGATGCGCAGCTGCTTGGACAGACCGAATGCCGACAGCCCGTACACCAGGCCGTACGACATCGCCTTCACCTTCGTGCGCATAGGCGGGGTGACCTCCTGCGGGTCGACCCCGAACACGCGCGCGCCCACGAAGCGGTGGAGGTCCTCGCCGGAGTTGAACGCCTCGATGAGTCCTGGGTCCTCGGAGAGGTGCGCCATGATGCGCATCTCGATCTGCGAGTAGTCCGCGGTCAACAGGGTCTCGTAGCCGTCCCCCACCTCGAACGCCGATCGGATACGGCGACTCTCCTCCGTGCGGACGGGGATGTTCTGCAGGTTGGGATCGGTGCTGGAGAGTCGGCCGGTCTGGCTGCCGGTCTGCACGTACGTCGTCCGGACGCGGCCGTCCGCCGCGATGGCGGTGTCGAGCGACTCGATGATCTGCCGCAGCTTGGTGGCCTCGCGATGCTGCAGCAGCAGATCCAGGAACGGGTGCGGGTTCGTGTCCTGCAGATCGGCGAGCACGGCGGCATCCGTCGAGTAGCCGGTCTTGGTCTTGCGCGTCTTGGGCAGCTGCAGCTCGTCGAAGAGCACCTCCTGAAGCTGCTTGGGCGAGCCGAGGTTGACTTCGCGACCGATGGCGTCGTATGCCTGCTGTGCGATCGCGTCGGCCCGCAGGCCGAGTTCCGCCGAGAACTCCGACAGCTTCTCGTGAGAGACCGAGACGCCGGCGAGTTCCATGTCGGCGAGCGTCACGAGCGTCGGCAGTTCGATGTCCGTGAGCACGGACGCGACGCTCTCCGCCATCTCGGCGCGCTCCGCGTCGGCCACCCGCAGGGTGAACCACGCGAGCTGCCCGGGTGTCGCGCCCTCTGTCTCGGGCACGAGCTGGGACGGGTCCGATTCGGGCAGCTTCTCGTCGAGGTAGCGGTCGACGAGATCCGCGAGGGTCTTGTCGGGGAAGCTCGGCCGCAGCAGCCAGCCGGTGATGATCGTGTCGAAGGCAAGGCCGCCGACCGACACGCCTGCGCGGCGCAGCGCCTTGACCTGCAGCTTCGCGTCGCTGAAGACCTTCGGCGCATCCGAGGACAGCCAGGGAGAAACGGAGGCCTTGACCTCGGGACTCCACGTCGCCTCGACGGCGGCATCCTTCGTCGCGGCATCCCTCGTCGCGAAGCCGACCCGTGCCGGACGGCCGCTCTCGATCGTGATCGTCACGCCGACCTCGCCGGGGGCGTCGGCGAGCCACGCTGCGAGCTCATCGGGCGACGGCTCCGTCGGCACCGGCGCCGAGACGGCCGCCGCGGCGTTCAGCGCCGCCATCTGCTGCTCGATGCCGGCGAGCTCGGCGACCCGCGGGATGAGGGTCTTGAACTCCAGGCGCGCGAAGATGTCGCGGACGCCCTGGGCGTCCATCGGCTGAACCTCCAGGTCGGCGATCGTCACCGGCAGCTCGACGTCGGTCAGGAGGCGGTTGAGCAGCCGATTGCGGCGTACGTCGTCCAGGTGCTCCCGCAGGTTCGCGCCGACGACGCCGGTGATCTTGTCGGCGTTCTCGAGCAGTGCGTCGAGGCTGCCGTACTGGCCGAGCCACTTGACCGCGGTCTTCTCGCCCACCTTGGGGACGCCGGGGAGGTTGTCGCTCGTCTCGCCCACCAGTGCGGCGATGTCGGGGTACTGCTCGGGTCGCACGCCGTAGCGCTCGATCACCGCGGTGGTGTCGTAGCGCTTGAGCTGCGAGACGCCCTGCACGTTCGGGTAGAGCAGCGTGATGTCGTCGTTCACGAGCTGGATCGTGTCGCGGTCGCCCGAGCAGACCAGCACGTCGAAACCCTGCTCCGCGCCCTGCGTGGCGAGGGTCGCGAGGATGTCGTCCGCCTCGAAGTCCTCCTTCTGCAGGACGGGGATGCTCATGGCTGCCAGGCAGTCCTGGAGGAGCGGGATCTGCCCCTTGAACTCGCTCGGCGACTCGGAGCGGTTGGCCTTGTACTCGGTGTACTCGCGCGTGCGGAAGGACTGCCGCGAGGTGTCGAAGGCGACCGCCATGTGGGTCGGCTTCTCTGCCTTGATCAGATTGATCAGCATCGACAGGAAGCCGTAGATCCCGTTCGTGTGCTGGCCGTCCTTCGTCGAGAAATTGTCGACGGGGAGAGCGAAGAACGCTCGATAGGCCAGCGAATGGCCGTCCACGACGAGAAGGGTAGGCTTTGCGGAGTCCGTCACCCTGCAAGCTTAGTAAGGGCTTCGGACGCCGCTTCCGACGACTGAAGGCGCCGCATGATCGACACTCCCTTCGGTGAAGAAGACGGCCTGGTATGGGCTGCGCGCCGTGGAATGGGCGCCCTCGCCGAGAAGATGGGGATGCGGTTCGAGGAGTTCGCGATCGACCGCGCCGTCGCGACGATGCCGGTCGAGGGCAACACGCAGCCGGTGGGGCTCATGCACGGCGGCGCCTACGTGGTGCTCGCCGAGTCACTCGGCTCGATGGCCGCCAACCTGCACGCCGGACCGGGCCGGCTGGCCGTCGGGGTGGACATCAACGCGACGCACACCGGGTCGGCGACCTCCGGGCGCGTCACCGGCGTCTGCACGCCGATCCACCTGGGCCGCAGCATGACGGTCCACGAGATCGCCGTGACCGACGAGCGCGGGCGTCGGCTGTCGACCATCCGGATCACGAACATGATCAAGGATCTGCCGCGCGCCTAGCGCATGCGGTCGGCGGACTCAGCCCTTTTTGGGCGCCAGCTGCTCGATGATCGCCTTCGCGACGTCCTGCATCGTGAGGCGGCGATCCATCGACGCCTTCTGGATCCAGCGGAACGCCTCGGGCTCGCTGAGGCCCATCTTCTCGTTCAGCAGACCCTTCGCGCGATCCACGAGCTTGCGCGTCTCGAAGCGCTCCACCATGTCGGCGACCTCGGCCTCGAGAGTGATGATCTGCTCGTAGCGGGCGAGCGCGATCTCGATCGCCGGAAGCAGGTCGTTCGGGGTGAACGGCTTGACGACATACGCCAGGGCGCCCGCCTCGCTCGCCCGCTCGACCAGTTCCTTCTGGCTGAATGCCGTCAGCAGCACGACCGGCGCGATGTGGTTCTTGCTGAGCTTCTCGGCCGCGGAGATGCCGTCCAGCTGGGGCATCTTCACGTCCATGATCACCAGGTCGGGACGCAGCTCGGTGGCCAGCTGAACGGCCGTCTCACCGTCGCCGGCTTCGCCGACGACATCGAACCCGTTGTCCCGGAGGATCTCGACGATGTCGAGGCGGATCAGCGACTCGTCCTCCGCAACGACGACTCGTCGGGGCGTGGATGCCGCAGAACCGGTCGTCTGTTCTTCCTCAGTCACCATTGAATCCTACGGTATGGTCGTTCGCGGGCGTGCCTCGGCCGGTGTGGCGGAATGGCAGACGCGGAGCACTCAAAATGCTCTGTCCGAAAGGGCGTGTGGGTTCGAGTCCCACCACCGGTACGAGAGCGAGGGGCCGTCCCGTCAGGGGCGGCCCCTCGTCACACCGCGATCAGGCGCCGAAGTACTGGTTTCCCAGCGCCTTGCTCTTGAGCGCCTCGTACTCGCCCTGGGAGATGGTTCCGGCATCCAGCAGCTCTTTGGCCTGTGCGATGTCCTGCGCGGGCGTCGACGAGGCGGCGGGGCGGTAGTCGTCGGCTTCCGCCACGACGCCGCCGCGCGCGGCCGCGCTTCGCTCGGCCATGCCCTTGCCGCGCGCGATCACGTAGACGAGCGCGGTGAGGAACGGCGCGAAGATCAGGAAGATGATCCACACGGCCTTCCACCAGCCGTTGAGCTTGTGGTCGCGGAACAGGTCGCTGATGATCAGGAAGACCATGAAGATGTACGCCGTGAAGTAGAAGATCCACAGCAGATACCAGAAGAAATCGCCGACGCCCCACATGGTGAACCCCCTAATCGGAAACGGTCGCGCTCAGCATAGCGAGCGCGACCGTCTGCGAGTACCGCGGCGCGCTACTCGTGCGACTGGTAGATCGGCGCCTTGCCGTGGACGGCGTCGCCGATCTTGTGGATGCGGATGTCGTTCGTCGATCCGACGATCCCGGGAGGGGACCCCGAGATGACGACGACCTTGTCGCCGACCTTCGCGAGGTCGTGGGACAGGAAGAAGTCGTCGACCTGGATGAACATCCGATCGGTGTGCGCGACGTGCTCGACGAGCGCCGACCGCACGCCCCATGTCAAAGCCATCCGGCGCCGGATCGCCGGCTCGGTCGCGAACCCGATCATCGGGATCTTCGGCCGGAGGCGCGACATGCGCCGCGCGGTGTCGCCGGACTCGGTGAAGATGCAGAGGTACTTCGCCTCGACGAAGTCCGCCACCTCCATCGCGGCCAAGGTGATCGCGCCGCCCTGGGTGCGCGGCTTCGTGGTGAGCGGAGCGATGCGCTCCAGACCATGGTCCTCGGTGGAGGCGATGATGCGGGCCATCGTCTCGACGACGACGACCGGGTACTTGCCGACGCTGGTCTCGCCGGAGAGCATGACCGCATCCGCGCCGTCCAGCACGGCGTTGGCGACGTCGCTGGTCTCGGCGCGCGTGGGCACCGGGTTGTCGATCATCGACTCGAGCATCTGAGTCGCGACGATGACCGGCTTGGCCATGCGGCGGCAGAGCTCCACGGCGCGCTTCTGCACGATCGGCACCGCCTCCAGCGGCAGCTCGACGCCGAGGTCGCCGCGGGCGACCATGATGCCGTCGAACGCGTCGATGATCTCCTCCAGGTTCTCGACGGCCTGGGGCTTCTCGATCTTGGCGATCACCGGGATGTGGCGTCCCTCTTCGGCCATGATGACGTGCACGCGCTGCACGTCCTTGGCGCTGCGCACGAAGGACAGCGCGATGAGATCGGCGCCGATCCGCAGGCCCCAGCGGAGGTCCGCCTCATCCTTCTCGGACAGTGCGGGGACGTTGACGGCGACACCGGGCAGGTTGATGCCCTTGTTGTTGGAAACGGCGCCGGCGACGATGACCTTCGTCGTGACGACCGGACCTTCGACCTCGACGACCTCGACCCGCACCTTGCCGTCGTCGATCAGCAGGAAGTCGCCGGGGTTGACGTCCTCGGGAAGCCCCTTGAACGTGGTGGACACGATCTCCTTCGTCCCGGCGATGTCCTCGGTCGTGATCTTGAACAGGTCGCCGACCTCGAGGTCGTGGGGTCCGTCGGCGAACTTGCCGAGTCGGATCTTGGGGCCCTGCAGGTCGACCAGGACCGCGACGGGACGACCCGCGTCGTCAGCCGCCTTCCGGACGTTCGCGAAGTTCGCCTCGTGGACCGTGTAGTCGCCGTGGCTGAGGTTCATCCGAGCGACGTCGACGCCGGCCTCGATGATCGCGCGCACCTGCTCGTAGGTCGATGTGGCGGGTCCCAGCGTGGCGACGATCTTGGCGCGTCTCATCGTATGTGTGCTCCGGGTGAGGGTCGGGGTGGGGGGCTGAAGGGCCGCGGCCAGCCTACGCGGGCTGCAGACCGATCGCGACATCCGTCGGGCGCACCGGCGCGGGCAGCGCCGTCTCGCCCATGAGGTACTCGTCCACGTGCGCGGCGGCGGCGCGGCCCTCGGCGATCGCCCAGACGATGAGCGACTGGCCGCGACCGGCGTCGCCCGCGACGAAGACTCCCGGAGCCGTTGTCTGGTAGTCCTGTTCGCGCTCGACGTTGCCGCGCGCGGTGAACTGCGCACCGAGCTGCTCCTCGAGGAGGCTGCGCTCGGGACCGGTGAATCCCATCGCGATCAGCACGAGGTCGGCGGGGATCTCGCGCTCCGTTCCGCTCTTGGGCACGCGGCGTCCGTCGACGAAGGCCGTCTCTGCCACGCGCAGCGCACGCACCTCCCCCGCCCCGTTGCCGAGGAACTCCACGGTCGAGGCGAGGTAGGACCGCTCGCCTCCCTCTTCGTGCGCGGACGACACCTCGAACACCAGCGGAGCCATCGGCCAGGGCTGATGCTCGGGCCGCGTGCCGGGCGGCTGCTTGCCGATCGCGAGGTTGGTGACGCTGAGCGCGCCGTGCCGGTGGGCGGTGCCGATGCAGTCGGCGCCGGTGTCGCCGCCGCCGATCACGACGACGTGCTTGCCCTCCGCGCTGATCTGGTTCGGCACGGAGTCGCCCGCGAGCGCCTTGTTCGATTCGACCAGGTACTCCATGGCGAAGTGGACGCCGGCGAGATCGCGACCGGGGATGGGCAGTTCCCGCGGAAGTGTCGCTCCCGTGGCGATGACCACGGCGTCGTACCGTGCCCGCAGGTCGCTCCACGAGATGTCCTTGCCGATCTCGACTCCCGCGCGGAATCGCGTGCCCTCGTCCTGCATCTGGCGCAGCCGCGACTCGAGGTGGCGTTTCTCCATCTTGAAGTCCGGGATGCCGTACCGCAGCAGTCCGCCGATCCGGTCGTCCCGCTCGAAGACGGCGACGGTGTGCCCCGCGCGCGTGAGCTGCTGGGCGGCGGCCAGGCCCGCGGGGCCGGATCCGACCACGGCGACGGTCTTGCCGGTCAGGCGGCCCGGCGGCTCGGGCTCGACCCAGCCGTGCGAGAACGCCTCGTCGATGATCGAGACCTCGATCTGCTTGATCGTGACAGCCGGCTGGTTGATCCCCAGCACGCACGAGCTCTCGCACGGCGCCGGGCACAGCCGGCCGGTGAACTCCGGGAAGTTGTTCGTCGCGTGGAGGCGCTCGATCGCGGACCGGCCCTCGCCGCGCCACGTGAGGTCGTTCCACTCCGGGATCAGGTTGCCCAGCGGGCAGCCCTGGTGACAGAACGGGATGCCGCAGTCCATGCAGCGCCCGGCCTGCCGGCGCAGGACGGCCGAGTCCCCCTGCTCGTAGACCTCTTTCCAGTCCATGATGCGCACGGGGACCGGGCGACGGGGCGGCAGCTCGCGGTCCGTCACCTTGAGGAATCCCTTGGGATCAGCCACCGGTCACCTCCAGGATCCGGGTCCAGACGACGTCGCCGTCGGGGTCGAGGCCCTCAGCGACCGCCTCCTGGCGCGTCAGCAGCACCGCCGCGTAGTCCCGGGGCATGACGCGGACGAAGTTCTCCAGTTCGTCCTCGAAGTTCGCCAGCAGGGATGCCGCGAGGGTCGATTGGGTCTCGTTCTCGTGCTGCACGAGTAGGTCGCGCAGGATCTCGGCGTCACCCGAGCCCAGCTCGCCGAGCTCGAGCTCGCCGGTGGCGAGTGCCTCGCGGTTGACGAGCCGGCGATCCAGCCGGTAGACGTAGGCGGTTCCGCCCGACATTCCGGCGCCGAGATTGCGGCCGGTCGCGCCGAGGATGACGGCGAGGCCGCCGGTCATGTACTCGAGGGCGTGGTCGCCGACGCCTTCGACCACCGCGGTGGCGCCGGAGTTGCGCACGAAGAAGCGCTCGCCGACGACGCCGCGCAGGAACATCGTGCCCTGCGTGGCTCCGTAGCCGATCACGTTGCCGGCGATGACATTCTGCGAGGCGTCGAAGTTCGCTCCACGCGGCGGCCGGATGACGATCTGGCCACCCGACAGTCCCTTGCCGACGTAGTCGTTCGAATCGCCCTCCAGTCGCAGTGTGATCCCCGCCGGCATGAACGCGCCGAAGGACTGGCCGGCCGAGCCGGTGAGGTTGATGACGATCGAGCCGGACGGCATCCCGTTCTCGCCGTGGGCGAGAGTGACGTGGTGCCCGAGCATCGTGCCGACGGCGCGCTCGGTATTGCGGATCGGCAGCTCGAAGGTGATCATCCCGCTGTGGGCGATCACATCGCGGGCCGCTTCTATGATCGGCACGTCGAAGTGCTCGTCGAGCTCGTGCTCCTGCGGGCGCGTGTTCCGCCGCGCCTGGTCATCTCCGAACGCAGGACCGGTGAGGATGGGCGCGAGATCGAGCCCGCTCGTCTTCCAATGCTCGACCGCACCGTTGATGTCGAGCATCTCGTGGTGCCCGATCGCCTCGTCGAGCGATCGGAATCCGAGTTCGGCGAGGTATTCGCGCACCTCTTCGGCGATGAACTCCATGAAGTTGATGACGAACTCCGGCTTGCCGTTGAACCGTTCGCGCAGGACGGGGTTCTGCGTGGCGACGCCCACCGGACAGGTGTCCAGATGGCAGACGCGCATCATGATGCAGCCCGACACGACCAGCGGCGCGGTCGCGAAGCCGAACTCCTCGGCACCGAGCAGGGCGCCGATGATGACGTCGCGCCCTGTTTTGAGCTGGCCGTCCACCTGCACGACGACTCGATCGCGCATGCCGTTGAGCATGAGGGTCTGCTGGGTCTCGGCCAGACCGAGCTCCCACGGCGTTCCCGCGTGCTTCAGCGAGTTCAGGGGGCTCGCCCCGGTGCCGCCGTCGTGGCCGGAGACCAGGATCACGTCGGCCAGGGCCTTCGCCGTTCCGGCGGCGACCGCGCCGATGCCGGACTGACTCACGAGTTTGACGTGCACGCGCGCAGCGGGGTTCGCCCGCTTCAGGTCGAAGATCAGCTGCTTGAGATCTTCGATCGAGTAGATGTCGTGGTGCGGCGGGGGTGAGATCAGCCCGACACCGGCCGTCGCATGGCGTGTGCGTGCGACCCACGGGTACACCTTGGTCGGCGGCAGCTGACCACCCTCTCCCGGCTTGGCGCCCTGGGCGAGCTTGATCTGGATGTCGTCGGACTTCGTGAGATACAGGCTCGTGACGCCGAACCGGCCGGATGCCACCTGCTTGATCGCGCTGCGCCGCTCGGGATCCAGAAGGCGGTCGACGTCCTCGCCCCCTTCGCCGGTGTTCGACTTGCCGCCGAGACGGTTCATCGCGATCGCCAGGTTCTCGTGGGCCTCTTTCGAGATCGACCCGTAGCTCATCGCCCCGGTGGAGAAGCGCTTGACGATCGACGAGATGGGCTCGACCTCGTCGATCGGCACCGGCTTGCGCACGCCGCTCTTGAGGGCGAACAGGCCGCGGAGCGTCTTGAGCTCGGACGCCTGGTCGTCGACCATCCGCGTGTACTCGCGGAAGACGTCGTACCGCCGGGTGCGGGTCGAGTGCTGCAGGCGGAAGACGGTCTCCGGGTTGAACAGGTGCGGCGAGCCGTCGCGGCGCCACTGGTACTCGCCCCCGGTCCACAGGCGCTCATGCGCGCGCACCGCGGCGTCCTCCGGATAGGCGTACGCGTGCCGGGCGGCGTTCTCGGCCGCGATCACATCCAGCGCCACGCCGCCGAGCTTGGTCTCGGTGCCGGTGAAGTACGCGTCGACGAACGCCTGCGAGAGACCGATCGCCTCGAACACCTGGGCGCCGGCGTACGACGACACGGTGGAGATGCCCATCTTGGACATGATCTTGAGGACGCCCTTGCCGAGCGCGTAGATGAGGTTCTTCACCGCCTTCTCGGGGGTGATGCCGGTGATGTAGCCGGCGCGCACCAAGTACTCCGCGGTCTCCATCGCGAGGTACGGATTGACCGCGGATGCGCCGTAGCCGATGAGGGTGGCGACATGGTGCACTTCGCGTACGTCGCCGGCTTCGACGACGAGTCCGCACTTCATGCGGGTCTCGTTGCGGATGAGGTGGTGGTGCACCGCGGCGAGCATCAGCAGCGACGGGATCGGCGCGAGGTCCTTGTTCGAGTCGCGGTCGCTCAGGACGATGAACTCGGCACCATCCTCGATCGCCTCGTCGACTTCGGCGCACATCTGGGCGATGCGCTTCTGCATGCCCTTGTGCCCGGCCTCGACGCGGTACAGCCCGCGGATCGTGACGGACGAGCGACCGGGCAGCGCCGTGTCGATGTGCTGGATCTTCGCGAGCTCGTCGTTGTCGATCACCGGGAAGTCGAGGGTCACCGATCGGGCGTGCTCAGGACCCCAGTCAAGGAGGTTGCGCTCCGGACCGAGCCCGAGGGCGAGTGAGGTCACGACCTCCTCGCGGATCGAGTCCAGCGGCGGATTCGTCACCTGGGCGAACTGCTGGGTGAAGTAGTCGAACAGCAGGCGCGGGCGCTGGCTCAGCACCGCGACGGGCGTGTCGCTGCCCATCGCTCCGAGCGGCTCGGCTCCGGTCTGGCCCATGGGGGTCAAGAGGATCCGCACCTCCTCCTCGGTGTAGCCGAACGTGCGCTGACGTCGGGTGATCGAGGCGATCGGGTGCACGATGTGCTCACGCTCGGGAAGATCGGCCAGGCGCACGCGGCCCGCGTCGAGCCACTCCGCCCACGGCTCCTGCGCGGCGAGCTGCGCCTTGATCTCGTCCTCTTCCACGATGCGCCGCTGCGCGGTGTCGACGAGGAACATCCGGCCGGGTCGCAGGCGACCCCGCCGTTTGATGCGCTCGGGGGCGAAGTCGAGCACGCCGGTCTCGCTGCCGATGACGATCAGGCCGTCGGTGGTCTCGGTCCAGCGGCCCGGGCGCAGCCCGTTGCGGTCGAGCGTGGCGCCGACGAGCGTGCCGTCGGTGAAGATCAGGGCGGCCGGGCCGTCCCACGGCTCCATCTGCATGGAGTGGTACTCGTAGAACGAGCGCAGCTGCGGATCGATGTCCGCCTGCTTCTCGTATGCCTCGGGGACCATCATCATGACCGCGTGCGGCAGGCTGCGACCGGTGAGGGTGAGCAGCTCCAGCACCTCGTCGAACGACGCGGAGTCGCTGGCACCCTCGGTGCAGATCGGCAGCAGCGGGCGGATGTCGCCCAGCAGCTCGGATTCCAGCTGCGACTGACGGGCCCGCATCCAGTTGCGATTGCCGTTGACGGTGTTGATCTCGCCGTTGTGGGCGAGCATCCGCAGCGGCTGCGCGAGCGGCCATGACGGGAATGTGTTGGTGGAGTAGCGCGAATGCACGACGGCCAGCTCCGACGCGAAGCGCTCGTCCTGCAGATCGGGGTAGAACGGCTCGAGCTGGAGCGTCGTGACCATGCCCTTGTAGCCGATCGTCCGCGAGGACAGCGAGACGATGTAGGCGCCGAGCTCGGTGCGGGCGCGCTTGCGGAGGCGGTACACCCGGCGGTCCAGCTCGATCCCGGAGAGGGCGGGCGCGTCGCCGACCGCCGGACGCGAGACGAAGAGCTGCTCGAAGACGGGGCGGGCGTCGTGGGCGAGCCTGCCCAGGTGCTCGTCGGCCGTGGGCACGTCGCGCCAGCCGAGCAGGACGAGGTTCTCGCTCTCGGCGATCCGCTCGATGCCCGTCTTCTCGGCTGCGCGGCGCTCGTCGTCGCGGGGAAGGAAGATCATGCCGGCGGCGTACTCACCCACCGGCGGGAGCTCGAAGTCGACCACGGCGCGCAGGAACGCATCCGGCATCTGAGTGAGGATGCCGGCACCGTCCCCCGTGCCTGCATCCGAGCCGATCGCCCCGCGGTGCTCGAGGTTGCGCAGGGCGGTCAGGGCGAGGTCGATGATGTCGTGCCCGGCCTCGCCGCGCAGGGTCGCGACCATCGCGAGACCGCACGCGTCCTTCTCGAAGGCAGGGTTGTACATCCCCTGCCTGGGGGGCAGCGTGCCGAAGGCGTGTTCTGCGGCGCCGTGACGGGGGCTCGAAGCCATACCTACCGTCCTCACGTGAATGCTCAAGATGGGACGACGTCGGCCCTGAACTGCGGAAAGCTGAAGGTCCACCGTTGGGTGGAGCGAAGCTCCGGTGCTACTTCGAGGCGGGCGTGCTTGTGGCAGTGCCCTCGATGACCTCGCCAGTCGGTGGTTCGCTGACGTCGACGAAGTCGCCGGTGTCCTGCGATTGTACCGTGCCCGGGGCGCTCCACTCCCTGCCGGGGACGTAGGGGGACGGCTCGTCGCCGGGGTGCCGTCGCTTCTGCACGAAGAAGATCACCACACCGAGCACGACGCCGATGATGGCGGCCCACACGTTGCTGCGCAGACCGAGGATGATCTCGCTGGGATCGATGCGGATGGACTCCCAGACGATGCGCCCGGCGCTGTACCAGATCAGATAGAGAGCGAAGAGGCGGCCCCACTGCAGGCCGAACCTGCTGCCGACCCACAGGAGGAAGGCCACGCCCAGCAGGTTCCAGATCACCTCGTACAGGAAGGTCGGGTGGAACAGCGTGCCGGGAGCGAGGCCGGGCGTGAGCTGCTCGGCGATGTCGCCGTCGATCTCGAGGCCCCACGGCAGGTCGGTGGGCAGGCCGAAGAGCTCCTGGTTGAACCAGTTGCCGAAGCGCCCCAGTGCCTGCGCGAGCAGGAGGCCCGGGGCGAGCGCGTCGGCGAAGGTCCAGAATCGGATGCCGGTCCACCGGCAGCCCAGCCATGCCCCGATCGCACCGCCGATGAGGGCGCCGTAGATCGCAATGCCGCCCTCCCAGATGCGGAAGATCGCCCAGATGTCGGTGCCCTCGTCGAAATAGAAGCCGGGGTGGGTGAGGACGTGGAAGATCCGCGCGCCGATGATCGCGAGCGGCACGGCGATCAGCGCGATGTCGATCACGACCCATGGCTCTGCCCCGCGCTTGGTCAGACGCCAGTTGGTGAGCAACGTCGCGACGATGATGCCGGCGATGATGCACAGTGCGTAGAAGTGGATGCGCAGCGGGCCGAGGTCGATGTAGCTGACCGGCGGGCTCGGGATGCTGGCGAGCACGCCGTTCAGCGCGCTCGAGGGGGCGAACGTCATGGCCACGAGTCTAAGCGGGTCGCCGCGTGCCCGCAGACAGGGTCCGGACGGTCTCGGCCAGACCCTCCAGACCGCCCTCGCGGAGCGCCCGCACCAGTGCGGTGCCGACGATCGCGCCGTCGGCGTACTCCAGCACACCCGCGACCTGGTCCGCGGTCGAGATGCCGATCCCGACGCACGCGCGCAGTCCGCCGCTGCCGCGGGCGCGCATGCGTGCCACGAGACCGCGGGCCGCGGCATCCAATTCGGCGCGCTCGCCGGTGATGCCCATCGTCGAGACCGTGTAGACGAACCCGGTGGATGCCGCGAGGATCAGGTCGAGCCGCTCGTCCGTCGAGGTCGGCGCGGCGAGGAACACCCGGTCGAGCCCGGTGCGCTCGCTCGCGGCGATCCAATCGCTCGCCGCATCGGGGGTGATGTCCGGCGTGATGAGGCCCGCTCCCCCTGCGGCCAGAAGGTCGTCGGCGTAGCGGTCCACGCCGTACTGCATCACGGGATTCCAGTACGTCATCACCAGCACGGGCACATCCACGCGGCTCGTGATCTCGCGGACGGCGGCGAAGGTGTCCCGCAAGCGGAAGCCGGCGGCCAACGCCGTCTGCGTCGCCTCCTGGATCACCGTGCCGTCCATCACCGGATCGGAGTAGGGCGGGCCGAGCTCGAGCACGTCGGCCCCGTTCTCGGCGAGCACGACGGCCGCGTCGATGCTGGTCTGCAGGTCGGGGAATCCGAGCGGCAGGTAGCCGACGAACGCGCCGCGTCCCTCGGAGTGGGCGGCATCGATCGCCGCGGAAACCCGCGAAGTCACAGCGCGACCCCGTCGCCCTTGGCCTCGTCCGCCGCCGGCGGGACGGCGACCGGCGGGCCCTCGAGCACCGCGTCGGCGTCGTACAGCTCGAACCAGCGGGCCGCGGTGTCCATGTCCTTGTCGCCGCGCCCCGACAGATTGATCGCGATCACCGCGTCCGGTCCCAGTTCAGGGCCGACGCGCAGGGCGCCGGCGAGGGCGTGTGCGGATTCGATCGCCGGGATGATGCCCTCGGTGCGCGACAGCAGCCGCAGCGCCTCCATCGCCTCGGTGTCGGTCGCCGGGATGTACTCGGCGCGTCCGATCGCCGCCAGCCACGCGTGCTCCGGCCCGACGCCGGGGTAGTCCAGACCCGCCGAGATCGAGTGCGACTCGATCGTCTGCCCGTCCTCGTCCTGCAGGACGAAGGTCTTCGCTCCGTGCAGCACGCCGGGGCGACCGCGTTCGATGGATGCCGCGTGGCGCGCCGTGTCCACTCCGTCGCCCGCCGCTTCGACGCCGTACAGCTTCACGCTCTCGTCGTCGAGGAATGCGTCGAACATGCCGATGGCATTCGAGCCGCCGCCGACGCACGCGAAGACGGCATCGGGCAGCCGGCCGATCTCGTCGAGCAGCTGCGCGCGCGCCTCCTCGCCGATGATCTTCTGGAAGTCGCGCACCATGGCAGGGAAGGGATGAGGTCCGGCCGCGGTGCCGAAGATGTAGTTCGTGGTCTCGACGCTCGCCACCCAGTCGCGGTAGGCGTCGTTGATCGCGTCCTTGAGCGTGCGGGACCCGGTCGTGACGGGGATCACCTCCGCGCCGAGGAGTCGCATCCGCGCGACGTTGAGCGCCTGACGCTGGGTGTCGACCTCGCCCATGTAGATCGTGCACTCGAAGCCGAACAGCGCCGCCGCGGTCGCCGTGGCGACGCCGTGCTGCCCGGCACCGGTCTCGGCGATCACGCGGGTCTTGCCGAGCCGCTTCGTCAGCAGTGCCTGTCCGAGCACGTTGTTGATCTTGTGCGATCCGGTGTGGTTGAGGTCCTCGCGCTTGAGGAAGACGCGACCTCCGCCGGCGTGCTCGGCGAAGCGCGGCACCTCGGTGAGGGCGGAGGGCCGGCCGGCGTACGAGTGCAGCAGTCCGCGCAGCTCGGAGGTGAACGCGGGGTCGGCTTTCGCCTCCTCGTAGACGGCCGTGAGCTCGTCGATCGCGGCGATCAGGGACTCCGGCATGTACCGCCCGCCGAATTCGCCGAAGTAGGGTCCGGGTGCTTCGCGCAGGCTCACTTCGACTCGCTTCGCTCGCTCGGTACAGGCATGGAGCCGGCCTCCAGGAATGCGGTGAGGGTGGCGACGGGATCACCGGTCACGAGGGCTTCGCCGATGAGCACGACGTCGGCCCCCGCGGCTCGGTAGTGGGCCACGTCGGAGGGCGTGAGCACCGCGGACTCGGCGATCTTGATCGCATCGGCGGGGATCCGCTCCGCGATGCGGCCGAACAGGTCCCGGTCGAGCGCGAACGTGGACAGATCGCGCGCGTTGACGCCGATGAGGCGGGCGCCCACGTCGGCTGCGCGGGCGACCTCCTCTGCGGAGTGCGTCTCCACGAGCGGAGTCATGCCGAGCTCCAGAGTGAGGGCGTGCAGACGGCTCAGCACGTCCTGCTCGAGCGCCGCGACGATGAGTAGCACCAGATCGGCGCCGGATGCCCGCGCCTCGAGCACCTGGTATTCGGTGGCGATGAAGTCCTTGCGCAGCACGGGCAGCTGGACCGCGGCGCGCACGGCTTCGAGGTCGGCGAGGCTTCCCTTGAAGCGCCGGCCCTCGGTGAGCACCGAGATGGTGGAGGCGCCGCCCTCTTCGTAGAGGCGCGCCTGCCGTGCGGGGTCGGGGATGGCGGCGAGGTCACCGCGCGACGGGCTCGCGCGCTTCACCTCCGCGATGATCTTGACGCGGTCTGCCGGTTCGAGGAAGGCGATCGCATCGCGTGCGGCAGTCTGGATGAGCGCCGCCCGTTCGACTGCGGCGAGGGGCCGCTCGGAGGCGCGCGCCTCGGCATCCTGCACCGCGCCGGCCGTGAGGTCGGCGAGCATGTTCAATGCTCTTTCGGCGTGTACTTCGAGCCGTTGACGCCGTACCCGGCCTTCGCCATGCCCCACCCTACGAGCGCGCCGACGACGACCAGGCCGACGGCGATCCACACCAGCCAGGGCAGGTCGAACCAGTACGCCAGCGTGCCGATCGCGATCGCGCCGAGCATGATGATGACGGCGGTCCATGCGGCGGGCGAGTGTCCGTGGCCGGGGTCGCCGATGGGGTTGCTCATTGATCTCCTCCGGGATTGCGCGGTTCGGCCAGTCTAGCGGGGTCCGGCCGTGGGATCGGCTGTCGGATCCGTGCCGCGCGACAGGTCGTCCCACGAATCGATCGCGTCGTGCGGGCGGGATGCCGACTCCCCTCCGTCCGGCGCTGTCGTGGCCGCATCCGACTCGTATCGTCGTCCGCTCCTGCCCCAAATGCGCGCGGTCACGAGGATCAGCACGCCGGCTGCGAGCAGCAGGACGGTGGCGGCGAAGGTGAGCGCCGGCCAGGGGGTCGCCACGACGGTCGCCACGAGTGCGTCCACGGCATCCGCTCCGGTGATGCCCGTCGCGGCCGTCACCGTCGAGGCGACCGCGGCGACGGGCGTCGCGTACGCAACCTGGGCGCTCAGGAATCCGAGTGTCGCGGCGATCGCCACAGTGAGGACGCCGAAGACGTACCTCAGAACGAGGCCGACGATCGACAGTGCCGCGCCGAGGGCCAGCACCGCCAGACTGAGCGGGGCGAGCACCGGCACGGCGGCGGCCCCGGGAACGGCGAGCTCATGCCGCCCGCCGTCGTCAAGGGTCACGACGAGCCACGTCTGCGTCGAGGAGATGACGCCCACGGCGCCGCCGGCGAGGGTCGTCAGGACCGCCAGGAGACGTGAGCGCCGGGTCATCGGCCCGCCCCGATCACACGTCGTCCCGGACCGGACCGGGGACGGGATCCAGGTCGTCGGCGTCGAAGCACGTGCGGGTGCCGGTGTGGCACGCCGGACCGATCTGGTCCACCTGCAGGAGGACCGCGTCTCCGTCGCAGTCCAGACGCGCACCGCGCACGAGCTGGATGTTGCCGGAGGTGTCGCCCTTGCGCCAGTACTCCTGCCGCGACCGCGACCAGAAGGTCACGCGGCCGCTGGTGAGGGTCCGGCGCAGCGCCTCGGCATCCATCCACCCCAGCATGAGCACCTCGCGCGTGTCCCACTGCTGCACGATCGCCGCGACAAGTCCGTCGGCGGTGAAGCTCACACGCGCGATCTGCTCCTGCACCGTCTCGCTCATCAGCGCACCTCGATCCCCTCCGCCTCCATGGCGGTCTTCACCTGGCCGACAGTCAGCTGCCCGGAGTGGAACACGCTCGCGGCCAGGACGGCGTCGGCGCCGGCGGCGATCGCGGGGGCGAAGTCCTCGACGCGCCCGGCGCCGCCGGAGGCGATGACCGGGACGCTCGCCACCTCGCGCATCAGCGAGACCAGTTCGAGGTCGAAGCCCGCCTTCGTGCCGTCGGCGTCGATCGAGTTGACGAGCAGCTCGCCTGCGCCGCGCTCTATCGCCTCGCGCGCCCAGTCCAGCGCGTCCAGCGACGTGAGGGTGCGGCCTCCGTGCGTGGTGACGACAAAGCCCGAGTGCGTGCCCGGCGCGCGCTTCACGTCGAGCGAGAGCACGAGAACCTGCGCTCCGAAGCGGTCGGCGATCTCGTCGATCAGCACGGGTCGGGCGATCGCGGCCGAGTTGACGCCGACCTTGTCGGCGCCGACGCCGAGCAGCGTGGCCACGTCGTCCGCGGTGCGCACCCCTCCCCCGACCGTGAGCGGGATGAAGACCTCCTCGGCGGTGCGCCGGACGACGTCGTACGTCGTGGCGCGCTCGTCCACGGTGGCGGTCACATCCAGGAACGTCAGCTCATCGGCGCCCTGCGCGAAGTACTCCCGGGCCAGCTCGACCGGATCCCCCATGTCGCGGAGGTTCTCGAAGTTGACGCCCTTCACCACGCGGCCTCCGGCGACGTCCAGGCACGGGATCACCCGGCACACGAGAGCCATTGCTACAGCCTCGCGTTGTGGATCGCCGTCACGAGGATCGCGCGCGCGCCGATCGCGTAAAGGGCGTCCATGACCTGATTGACGTCCTTGCGCGGACTCATGACCCGGACGGCCACCCACTCGGGGTCGCGCAGCGGCGAGATCGTCGGCGATTCGATTCCGGGCGCGATCGCCACGGCGGTGTCGATCAGACCCGCGGGGAGGTCGTAGTCGATGAGCACGTAGCGCCGGGCGACCATCACGCCGCGGAGGCGCCGCAGCAGCGTCCGGGTGCCCTCGACCTCGTCCGGCGCTCCGATGAGCACCGCCTCGGACTCCAGGATGACCGGTCCGAAGATCTCGAGTCCGGCCTGCTTGAGGGTCGTGCCGGTGGAGACCACGTCGGCGACCGCATCGGCGACGCCCAGGCGCACTGCCGACTCCACGGCGCCGTCGAGCGGCACCAGGTCCACCGCGACTCCGCGCTCGTCGAGGAAGCCGTCGACGAGCCCCGGGTAGGCGGTCGCCACGCGTACGCCCTCGAGGTCCTCCACGGTCGTGAAGCTGCCGCGGGGGGCGGCGAAGCGGAATGTCGATTCGCCGAAGCCGAGGGCCTCGATCTCCTTCGCCCCCGGCATCCGCGCGTCCAGCAGCAGGTCGCGGCCGGTGATCCCGACGTCGAGTGCGCCGGACCCGACGTACGTCGCGATGTCCTTGGGCCTCAGGTAGAAGAACTCGACCTCGTTGGCGGGATCGATGACGTGCAGATCCTTCGGGTCGCGGCGTCCGGTGTACCCCGCCTCCTGGAGCATCTCGGAGGCGGTGTCGGCGAGCGACCCCTTGTTGGGCACGGCGATACGCAGCATGGGCGGGCGGCTTTCGGATTCGGGGCGGTCGGCGGGCGGCTGCTCAGAGATGTCGGTAGACGTCTTCGAGCGTGAGGCCCTTCGCGAGCATCAGCACCTGCAGGTGGTAGAGGAGCTGCGAGATCTCCTCGGCCGCGGCATCCGTCGACTCGTATTCGGCCGCCATCCACACCTCGGCCGCCTCTTCGACGATCTTCTTGCCGATCGCGTGCACGCCCGCATCCAGCTGCGCGACCGTGCCGGATCCCTCGGGCCGCTCGGCCGCCTTGTCGGCGAGCTCGGCGAACAGCGAGTCGAACGTCTTCACCCTGCCAGGCTACCGAACCCCGCCGCGCTTCCGGCCCCGGGGGTCAGTGCACGAGGATGCTGAGCAGGATCACGAGTGCGCCGAGCATGGTCGTGGACAGGGCGCCGACGATCTGCATCGGCCAGCGACGACCGTTCCGTCGCGCGTTGCCCCATCCGATCAGCGCCAGCACGATGAGCCCGATGATCAGCGCGAAGTCGTACGCCTCGTCCTCGTCGACCAGGCCGAGCACGCCCATCGCCAGCACGAGCGCCGGCGGGAGCATCGCCAGGAGCATCCCCCACGAGTGGCTCGCCGCGTGTCCGGCGCGCCGCAGGAACGACGCCCCGCCCAGCTCGGCATGACCGCCCGCGGCGACGATGCCGGCGTAGACGTGCGCGAGCCAGAACACGAGGGTGGTGCCGACCACGAAGACGAGCACCTCGAGATCGTCGTCGTACTCTTCGCCGATCGCGACGAGCGCCGTGACCAGCACCAGGCCGTAGACGCCGTGCTCGCCCGTGTAGGCGTTCACGATTCGTCGGGCGTGCCTGCCGAGCGATCCGCCGGAAGCAGGAGTCGTCACGCCCGCGCCCCGGAGGTTCGGTGGTGGTGCCGCGCCGCGGTGGCCCGCAGGGCGGCGATGGCGGCATCCGGATCCGCGGAGCCGAACACCGCGGAGCCCGCGACGAACGTGTCCGCCCCGGCCTCGGCGGCCTGCGCGATCGTGGACTCGCCGATGCCGCCGTCGACCTGCAGCCAGATCGACGAGCCGCGCAGGCGCGCCTCGTCGGCGAGCAGCCGCAGCTTGGGCATCATCTCGGGCATGAAGGACTGGCCGCCGAACCCCGGCTCGACGGTCATCACGAGGATCTGGTCGAACTCGTCGAGCACGTCGAAGAGGCCTTCGACCTCGGTGGCGGGCTTGACCGCGAGACCCGCGCGCGCTCCGATTGCGCGCAGTCGCCGGGCGAGCGCGATGGGCTCGGCGGCGGCTTCGAGGTGGAACGTGACGGATGCGGCACCGAACTCGGCGTACTCCGGCGCCCAGCGCTCGGGCTCGTCGATCATCAGGTGCACGTCGAGGGGAACCGGGCTCGTCGCCTGGATGCGTTCGACCATCTGGGGTCCGAACGTCAGGTTCGGGACGAAGTGGTTGTCCATGACGTCGACGTGCACGTAGTCCGCGCCGGAGATGCGGGCCAGCTCGGCCTGCATGTTGGCGAAATCCGCGGCCAGGACGCTCGGGTTGATGCGCACGGCACCCGGGTCGGTCGCGCGGCTGTGGTCTCGGCGTTCCTCACGGCTTGGCACGCGTCCATTATGGTCGAGCCGTGGACCCGATCACGGCGTTGCTCGAGAAGGTGCTGGTCGAGGTGCGCGGTCAGGATGCGGGCATGCCGGCTTCCTACATCCCCGAGTTGGCGGCGGTGGACCCGGAGCTGCTCTCCTTCGGCGTCGTCGGGCCGCGGGGCCGGATCATGACGGTCGGCGACGACGGCGCCGCCTTCACGATCCAGTCGATGTCGAAGCCCTTCGTGCTGGCGCTCGCGCTGCAGACGCTGGGGCGCGAGGCCGTGCTCGCCCGGGTCGGGGCGGAACCCAGCGGCGAGCCGTTCAACGCGATCAGCCTGGAGGCGGGCAGCGGACGCCCGGCCAACCCGATGGTCAACGCGGGCGCGATCGCGACGACGGCGCTGATCGCAGGTGGCGACATCGACGAGCGGACGGGGCGCATCGTCGCCGTCATGTCGGCCTTCGCGGGTCGATCGCTCTGGATCGACGAGGCCGTCTACGCGTCCGAGTCCCTCACGGGCGAACGCAACCGCGCGCTGGCCCACCTCCTCAAGTCGTACGGGATCATCGACGGACCCGTCCACGACGCGGTGGAGACGTACTTCCGCCAGTGCTCCGTGCTCGTCACGGTGCGCGACCTCGCCGTCATGGCGGCGACCCTCGCCTTCGGCGGCGTGAACCCGGTGACGCGTGAGCGGGTCGTCTCGGAACGGGTCGCCCGCGACGTCACCTCGATCATGGCCAGCTGCGGCATGTACGACTTCTCCGGAGAATGGATGCTGCGCGTCGGCCTGCCCGCCAAGAGCGGTGTCAGCGGCGGAGTCCTGGCCATCGCCCCGTCTCAGTTCGGCGTCGCGGCCTTCAGCCCGCGACTCGACGCGTACGGCAACAGCGTGCGTGCCAGCGCGGTGGTCGAGATCATGTCCGACCGCTTCGGCCTGCACGTGTACGAGCCGCACGAGAGCATCGCGGAGCCGGGCATCGCGGTGGAGCAGACCGCGGACGGCCCCGTCGTGCGACTCGGCGGCGAGCTCGGCTTCGCCGGCGCAGAACGAGTGCTGTCGCTGCTGCGGGAGGTCGCGGCCGCGACGCCGGAGGCCGACCTGATCACCGTCGACGCCGCCGAGCTCGCGCGCACGCATCCGGCCGCGGCGATGGTGCTGCGCACCGAGATCGACAGCCTCGGACCGCGGGTGCGCCTGCTCGAGTGAGCGGAGCAGCCGCGGCTCAGGCGCGCCGCAGCAGTGTGATGGACATCGCGTCGGTGTTGTGCCGGTGCGGCCACAGCTGCGCCCGGCCGGAGCCGTCGTTCGGCGACGGGAGCTGCGGATCGGAGGAGCAGAGGCCGCGCAGAACCTCGCGGGCGTCGAGCTCTTCGATCGCCTCGCCGAACTCGCGGCGCACCTCGCCGACGACACCCGCGGTCTCGGCCAGATGCGGCGAGCACGTGACGTACGCGACGATCCCGCCCGGCCGCAGCCCCCCGATCGCCGCCGTGAGAAGCTCGCCCTGCAGCTGGGTCAGCTCCGGCACGTCCGCGGGCGACTTGCGCCACCGCGCCTCGGGACGGCGCCGGAGCGCACCCAGACCGGTGCACGGCGCGTCGACGAGGATCCGGTCGTAGCCGCCTTCGCCCGCACGCGTGCGACCGTCCTCCTCGGAGACCGGAACCTCCATCGGCACCCCGGAGAGAGCCTGCCGCACGAGTCCGGCGCGCGCCGGCGACACTTCGTTCGCCTCGAGCCGGGCGCCGAGAGCGAGCGCCTCGGCGGCCAGTACGGCCGTCTTCCCGCCCGGTCCCGCGCAGAGGTCCAGCCACATCTCCCCCTCTCGGACGGGCATCGCGCGGGTGAGAGAGAGCGCGGCGAGCTGCGAGCCCTCGTCCTGCACGCGGAGGGCGCCGCCGGACGCGCGGACGAGGGCCTCGGGGTCGCCGCCGCCCAGGCGGAAGCCGAACGGAGAGAACGGTGTGCGGCGCGCACCCTCGGGAACCTCCGCGAGACCCGGCAGCGCGGCCATGGTGACCCGCGGCGACGCGTTGTCGGCCGTCAGGAGCGCCTCGAGCTCGTCGGCCCTGCCCTCGGCCGCCAGCGCCCGCCGGAACGCGCGGACGACCCAGACGGGATGCGAGAACACCAGGCCGAGACGCTCGTCGTCGGACCGGGCGTCCGCCGCGATCCTCGCCATCCACTCGCCCGGCGTGTCGCGTGAGATGCGTCGCAGGACGGCGTTGGCGAACCCGGCGGCACTGCGTCCGCTCGCGCTGCGGGCCAGCTCCACCGACTCGTTCACGGCGGCGTGGGAGGCTACGCGCGTGGAGAGCAGCTGGTGCGCTCCGAGTCGAAGGGCGTCCAGGACGCCCGGGTCGATCTCCTGGATGCTCCGATCCGCGGCGATCCGGATCACCGCGTCGTAGGTGCCCTGGCGGCGCAGCGTGCCGTAGGTCAGCTCCGTCGCCAGTGCGGCATCCGCGGTGTCGAGCCGCGCGCGCGAGATCGCCCTCGGCAGCAGCAGATTCGCGTAGGCGTCGGCCTCGTTGACGGCGCGGATCGTCTCGTAGGCGACCTTGCGAGAGTCCTGGGCGCCGCTCATGAGCCCGCCCTCACCGACTCCGCGCCGACCCGCCGTCCGCGCCACCAGTCCGACGCGTCCATGGCGCTCTTGCCGGCAGGCTGCACGCGGTGCAGCACGATGGGCGCCGACCCGGTGCCGATCAGGAGCGCGCGGCCGTGGGCGAGGAGCTCCCCCGGCTCGAGCGCGGGGGCGTCCGCAGACGCCGCGGCGGCGGTGAGGACCTTGAGGCGGGTGCCGTCGACGGTGGTGTGGGCGCCCGGCTCGGGGGTGACACCGCGGATCCTGCCGAGCACCGCGTCGCGCGTCTCCGCCCAGTGGATGCGCCCGTCGTCGTCGCCGAGCTTGGGGGCGAGCGTCGGCTCCCCGGACTGCGCCACGGCGACCGCCGTCCCGTCGGCGATCGCATCCACCACGTCCTTCAGCAACCGGGCGCCGTCCTGCGCCAGCGCATCCAGGACGTCGCCCGCGGTCGCGGTCTCGGGCACGACGTACCGGCTCTCCGCGAAGACGTCGCCCGCGTCCAGGGCGGCGACGAGCTGGAACACCGACGCGCCGGTCACCGGATCGCCCGCGATGAGGGCGCGCTGCACGGGTGCGGCGCCCCGCCAGCGCGGAAGCAGGGAGAAGTGCAAATTGATCCACCCGTGAACGGGAGTCGACAGCAGGGGCTCCCGGACGAGTCCGCCGTACGCCACGATCACGCCGGCGTCGGGTGCGAGCGCCGCGATCCGCTCCGTGGCGTCGGCATCCAGTCGGTCGGTCTTGATGGTCTCGATCCCGAGTTCTTCTGCGAGCAGCCCCACCGGCGAGGGCGTGAGAACCCGCTTGCGTCCGACGGGCGCGTCGCGTCGTGTGACGACCGCGGCGATCTCATGCTCGGATGCCGCGAGTAGCCGCAGCGACGGCACTGCGGCATCGGGCGTGCCGGCGAAGACGAGGCGCATGGCGTTCCTCACAGATCAAGGTCGGGCACGTCCACCCGGACTCTGAGTGTATTCCGGGTGCCCGCCGCGCGCGTCTTGGGGTTCTTCCGTGCCCGCAGGGCGTCGGCGACGATCGAGCCGCGGAGGCTCTCGGTCACCCGGGACCCGTGCGCGTAGTCGAAGCGCACCAGCGCGCGGGCGCCGGCATCCGTCGGAAGTGGGCCGAGCACGGCCTCGTCGTCGAGTTCGGGCACCGCCTCGCGGAGGGCGGCCAGTGCCGTGTCGACGGCCTGGCTGCTGCCCTCGAGCGCGGCGACGCGCACCGTGGGCGGCATCCGCAGCGGTGCGCGGTCGGCCAGCTCCGCCCGGGCGTACGCCGGCTGGGTCCACGTCGCGAGGGCGCGTGCGACCGAGCCGGTCACCCCGACCAGGTGCACCGGGGCGCCGTGCATCGCCAGTGCGGCGGCGTTGGACCACCAGCGCAGACACGACTCGCCGATCCGCAGATCGTCGGCCTGCAGCATCCGGTCGCCGTCGAGGAGGACGACGGCCCGGTACCCTCCGTCGGCGATCGGTTCGGCGCCGCGCGTGGCGACGACCAGCGCGGGGCGCGCGTCCACCCGCATCACCGGGTGCTCCCCGTCGGAGACGATGATGCGGATGCCGGGGAACGCGCGACCCAGTTCGTCTGCGGTCCGCTCGCTGCCGGAGGATGCCATCCGTACGCGGTCGGACGCGCACTTCGCGCAGCGCCAGGTCGTGGCCTGCCGCCCGCACCATCCGCACGCGGGCACAGCTCCGCGCCGCGCCGCGTGCAGCGGGCCCCCGCAGTGCGCGCAGCGGGCCGGAGCGCGGCAGTCGGCGCACACCAGCACGGGCGCATATCCGGGCCGCGCGACCTGCACGAGCACGGGTCCGCTCTGCAGCGCCTCGCGCGCGGCGGCGAACGCCGCGGACGGCACGCGGGCCCCCCGCGACTCCCCCTCCTTCGTGGCGCTGAGCACGACGCGGGGCGAGGCTCGCCGAGCCGCAGACACGTCGCGGACCCAGCCGAGCGAGACCAGCCGCTCGACGTCGGTGGTGCGTGTGTGACCGGCGAAGACGACGGCGCATCCGTCCAGCTCCTGCCGGATGAGCGCCGCGTCGCGGGCATGGACGCCCGGACTGAGCGGCTCGGCCAGCAGCGGGTCGCCGTCGTCCCACATCGCGATCAGGCCGACGGCGTGGACGGGTGCGTACACCGAGGACCGGTTGCCGACGACGATGCACGGCGTCGGTGCCAGCATCCGCAGGAATGCGGAATAGCGTGCGGGTGAGCTCTGCCGTGCGTCGTTGCGGATGATCGCCGCAGCGGGAGCACGCCCCGCCAGTGCCGCTTCGAGCTGGGCCTGGTCGCGGTGATCGGGGACGACGAGGATGGCGCTGCGGCCGGCGGCGAGGTTCCGCACCGCCGCGGCGGCCAGGAGCACCGCCCACGCGCCGGTCGTGTCGCCGTCCGGTACGCGGACCGGTTCGGGCGGCGCATCCAGAGCGCCGCGGCCGCGACGTTCCAGGCAGTCCATCAGCGCAGGATGGCCGCCGAGCGCGGCGTCCGCCCACGCACGACTCGCGTCGTCGACGACGGGCGCGGCCGGCGGCTCGGCGGCGAGCCACGCCTTCTCGGCGCGGACCATGCGCTTGGGGATCGCCAGGCGCAGGATGTCGGTGGCCGATCCGGCCGCGCGGTCGGCCGCCCTGCGGGCCAGCGCGTAGAGCCCGGGCGTCAGCACCGGCGTGATGGAGACCACGGCCTCGACCTCGGAGAGCGGCCGGTCGGTCGCATCCGGTTCACCCAGCTCGACGACGTACCCGTCCATGACGCGGCCCGCGCTGCGCAACGGCACGCGCACCCGCACCCCGGGCCGCACGTCGGCGGCGAGCTGCTCGGGTATCGCGTAGTCGAACAGCCGATCCAACTGCGGAAGGGGCGAGTCGATCAGGACGCGCGCGACGCGCCGCGCGGTCATGTCACCGCTCCGCGGAGAAGCGGCGCGGACTCACAGCCCCGCGGCTGCGCGCAGATCGTCGACGCGGTCGGTCCGCTCCCATGTGAAGTCGGGCAGTTCACGGCCGAAGTGCCCGTACGCGGCAGTCTGCGCGTAGATCGGACGCAGCAGGTCGAGGTGATCGATGATCGCCTTGGGACGCAGGTCGAAGACCTCGAGGATCGCGCGGGTGATGGTCTCGTCGTCGACGTGACCGGTGCCGAAGGACTCGACGTAGAGTCCGACCGGGTTCGCCTTGCCGATCGCGTAGGCGACCTGCACCTCGAGTCGATCGGCCAGGCCGGCGGCGACGGCGTTCTTGGCCACCCACCGCATCGCGTACGCCGCGGAGCGGTCCACCTTCGACGGATCCTTGCCGCTGAAGGCTCCCCCGCCGTGACGCGAGGCGCCGCCGTAGGTGTCGATGATGATCTTGCGGCCGGTCAGGCCGGCGTCGCCCTTCGGGCCGCCGGTGACGAACGGCCCCGCGGGGTTGATGTAGAACTTGACGTCAGGCAGGTCGAGCCCCGTGGCCTCGAGCACCGGGTCGATGACCTCGGCGCGCACCGCGGCGCGGAGCGCCTTCTGGGAGATGTCGGGGTCGTGCTGGGTGGACAGCACGACCGACTCGACCGTCTTGGGGGTGTCGCCGTCGTAGCCGAGGGTCACCTGGGTCTTGCCGTCGGGGCGCAGGAAGGGCAGCGCGCCGGAGCGGCGCACCTCCGTGAGGCGCTCCGCGATGCGGTGGGCCGTCCAGATCGCCATCGGCATCAGCTGCGGCGTCTCGGTGGTCGCGTAGCCGAACATGATCCCCTGGTCGCCGGCGCCCTGCTCGTCGTGCGGGTCGGTGGAGCCGTCCTCGCGCCGCTCGAATGCCTTGTCCACTCCGGCGGCGATGTCCGAGGACTGCGCGCCGATGGAGACGCTCACGCCGCACGAATCCCCGTCGAAGCCGGTGTCGCTGGAGGTGTAGCCGATGCGGTTGACGACCGCCCGCACGAGTGCCGGGATCTCCACGTATGCGCTCGTGGAGACCTCGCCCGCCACGTGCACGAGGCCGGTCGTCACCAGCGTCTCGACCGCGACGCGGCCGTGCGGATCCTCGGAGAGGATCGCATCGAGGATGCTGTCGGAGATCTGGTCGCAGATCTTGTCGGGGTGCCCCTCGGTCACGGACTCGGACGTGAACAGACGCAGCTCGGTCATCGATGCTCCAAGTGGTTGGTGGAGTCGGGTGCGGGTCGGCACAAGTGTGCCCGGCGCCGCCGACACCGGGGATGATTCCGTCTCACACGATCGTCGCCGACGTCTCGGAAGACGTCGGCGACGCGGGTGAGACTACTCGGCCGAACGGAGGCGGAGCTTGTCTTCGTGGATCTCGTGCAGGGCGATCGTGAGCGGCTTGTCCTCGACCGTCGAGTCCACGAGCGGACCCACGTTGTCGAAGAGGTTGCCCTCGTGCAGATCGGAGTAGTAGTCGTTGATCTGACGGGCGCGCTTGGACGCGTAGATCACGAGCTGGTACTTCGAGTCGACCTTCTCGAGAAGACTGTCGATGGGGGGATCGATGATCCCCTGGTTCGTTCCGGCCATGGCGAAACCTCCTGGGTTCGTACGACGGATGTCGGTGGAAAAAGCGGTCTGGCCCGATGGGCGCGCTAAGAGGGACGCGCGGGCGCCTGGACCAATTCTACGACCTCCCGGGCGGCGGAGGCGACCTCGTCGTTCACGACGCGGTAATCGAACTCGTTCTGGGCCGCCAATTCGCCCTTCGCGGTGCGCAGTCGCCGGGCCCGTTCCTCGTCGTCCTCGGTGCCCCGGCCCACCAGGCGCAGCACGAGCTCGTCCCAGCTGGGCGGGAGGAGGAACACCATGGTGGCCGACGGCTCTGCCGCCCGCACCTGCCGGGCCCCCTGCAGATCGATCTCGAGGAGCACGGTCCGGCCGGCCGCGAGCGCCTCCTCGATCGGCCGGCGCGGGGTGCCGTAGCGGTAGGCGTTGTGCACGGTCGCGTGCTCGAGCAGCTCGTCCTCGGCGACGAGCCGGTCGAACTCCTCGTCATCGACGAAGTAGTAGTGCTCGCCGTCCACCTCGGTCGGTCGCGGCGGACGCGTGGTCGCCGACACCGAGAGGTGGATCTCCGGGTGATGCTCGCTGATGTGTGCCGCCACAGTCCCCTTGCCGACGGCGGTGGGTCCGGCGAGCACGACGAGCCGGCTGCGCCCGTCTCGCGGGCCGTGCTCGGGCCAGCGGCTGTCGAGGAAGTCGCGGAGGGCGCGCCGCTGCCGCGCTCCGAGGCCCCCGAGACGCTTGACCGGCGAGATCTGCAGCTCCGCGAGGATGCGGTCGCGCTTGCCTTCGCCGATCGCGGGCAGGCTGGTGAGGAACTCGGTGACCCGCATCGTCCCCGCCGGAGACGCCGGATCGGCGAGCGCCCGGCGCAGGAGCTCTTGCGGGGTGATGACGCGCGAGGCGACGTCGCGCTTGAGCGCGGCACGGGCTCGCCGTGCCGCGACGGCACGGTGGGATGCCGCGACGCGGTCGACTTCCGGTGGCGTCTGGCGCTCAGGCATCGGAGCTCCTGTACTCGTGGATGCGGGACTCGATGGCGGCGGCGAGGCCCGCCGGACCGGCCGAGAGCAGGCTCCTGCTCTCGGACGCGATCACGCACGGGGCTGCGACGCCGAAACGCTGACGGAGGTCGGCGGGGCCCGCCCCCTGGTGACCGAAGCCGGGGCCGAGGATGGGTGCGGGCGGGTCCACGGCCGGTAGTCCGGCATCCGTCCAGTCCACGGTCGCGCCGATCACGAACCCGATACTCGCCCATGAGCCGTCGGCGGTCGTCCGCGCGTTGCGGGCGCTGACCTCGGCGACGATGCGAGCGGACACCGTCTGCCCGCCCTCGAGCGTCGCCCGCTGCGAGGTGAAGGCATCGGGGTTGCTCGTGGCGGCGAGCACGAAGACGCCTTTGCCCGCCTCCTCGGCGAGCCGGAACGTGCCCTCCAGCGTGCCGATCCCGAGGAACGGGTTGGCCGTGAGCGCGTCGGCCTCCAGCGGCGCGCCCGGCGTGAGCCAGGCTTGCGCGTAAGCATCCATCGTCGTCCCGATGTCGCCGCGCTTGGCGTCGGCGATCACGATCAGGTCCGCAGCTCGCGCGGCGGCCAGAACCCGTTCGAGGGCGATGAAGCCCGCGGAGCCGTGGCGTTCGAAGAACGAGACCTGCGGCTTGACGATGCCGACGCGGCCGGCGGCGGCATCCACGACCCGCAATCCGAACTCGCGCGCGCCGGCGGCCGAGGCCTCAAGGCCCCACTCCTCGAGCAGGCGCGGATGCGGATCGATGCCGACGCACAGCGGACCGAGGTTCGCGAGGGCCGCCCGTACCCGCTCGCCGAACGGCGGCGCGCCCCTCACAGGCGCGCCGCCCGGTCGGCCGCGTACTCCTGGAGGCTCTTGACGTCGTAGCCGGCGCGGACGGCGTCGAACGAGCTGACGGCGGCGCCCAGCACCGCCATCGTGGTGAACAGCGCCTTGTCGGCCGCGACGGCTGCCGCGCGGATCTCATAGCCGTCGGCGCGCGCCGAGCGACCGCTCGGGGTGTTCACGACGATGTCGATCTCGCCGGCGTTGATCAGGTCGACCACGTTGGTCTCTCCGGATTCCTGGGTCGCGCTGTACTTGTTCACGACCTGCACGTCGATGCCGTTGCGCGCGAGGATCTCGGCCGTGCCCTCGGTCGCGACGAGCGTGAAGCCGAGCTCCTGCAGGCGGTGTGCGGGCAGGATGACGGCGCGCTTGTCGCTGTCGGCGACCGAGATGAACACGGTTCCCGACAGCGGCATGCCGCCGTATGCGGCCTCCTGGCTCTTGGCGAATGCGCGGGGGAAGTCGCGATCGATCCCCATGACCTCCCCCGTCGAGCGCATCTCCGGCCCGAGCACCGAGTCGACGGTCTGGCCGTCCTTCGTGCGGAAGCGCTTGAACGGCAGCACGGCCTCCTTCACCGACACGGGCGAGTCCAGCGGCACCCGGGAGCCGTCGATCTGCGGGAAGCAGCCCTTCGTCCTTGAGCTCGGCGATCGTGCTGCCCGTCATGATGCGGGCCGCCGCCTTGGCGAGCGGGATTCCGAGGGCCTTCGAGACGAACGGCACCGTCCGGCTCGCACGAGGGTTGGCCTCGATCACGTAGAGCACGCCCGCGCTGATCGCGAACTGCACGTTGATGAGCCCCTGCACCCCGACGCCCTTCGCGATCGCGAGCGTCGCGGTGCGGACCCGATCGACCTCGGTCCGTCCGAGCGAGATCGGCGGCAGCGTGCAGCTCGAATCGCCGGAATGGATGCCGGCCTCCTCGAGGTGCTCCATCACTCCGCCGATGTAGAGCTCGTGGCCGTCGTACAGGGCGTCGACGTCGAGTTCGATCGCGTCGTCGAGGAACCGGTCGACGAGCAGCGGCATCCCCGGTCCGATGATCGCCTGGTCGGCGATCCGCACGAAGTAGTCGTGCACGCTGGCCGTGTCGTAGATGATCTCCATGCCGCGGCCGCCCAGCACGAAGCTCGGGCGCACGAGGACGGGGTACCCGATCTCCTCGGCGATCGCGACGGCACCCTCCGCGTCGATCGCGGTGCCGTGGCGGGGGGCGATGAGCCCCGCCTCGTCGAGAAGCTGCGAGAACAGCTCCCGCTCCTCGGCCATGTCGATCGCAGCCGGGCTCGTGCCGAGGATCCGGTAGCCGGCGTCCTCGATGCCCTTGGCCAGGCCCAGCGGCGTCTGTCCGCCGAGCTGGCAGATGACACCGAGGATCTCGCCGGACTGCGCCTCGGCGTGCAGCACCTCGAGGACGTCCTCGAGCGTGAGCGGCTCGAAGTACAGGCGGTCGCTCGTGTCGTAATCGGTCGAGACCGTCTCGGGATTGCAGTTGACCATGACGGTCTCGTAGCCCGCGGCCGACAGCGCGAACGACGCGTGCACGCACGAGTAGTCGAACTCGACGCCCTGGCCGATGCGGTTGGGACCGGAGCCGATGATGACGACCTTCGTGCGGTCCGACGGCGCGACCTCGGTCTCGAAGTCGTAGCTCGAGTAGTGGTACGGCGTGAGGGCGGGGAACTCCCCGGCGCACGTGTCCACCGTCTTGAACACGGGCCGGAGCCCCAATGCGTGGCGGATGCGGCGCACGGCGGGCTCGCTGTCGCGGCGCAGCTGCGCGATCTGCGCGTCGCTGAAGCCGTGCTCCTTCGCGAGCCGCAGGGTGTCGACGTCCAGCTCGGCGGCGGTGCGCACGAACTCGGCGACCTCGTTGATCAGGACGATCTGGTCGAGGAACCACGGGTCGATGCCGGTCGCGTCGAACAGCTGCGCGACCGTCCCGCCCTTGCGCAGGGCCTGCTGGACCACCACGATCCGACCGTCCGTGGGCACGGATGCGATCTGGATGAGCTCCTCGAGACTGAGCGGCCCTGAGCCCGTCGAAGGGTCGTCGCCCCAATGGAAGCTCGATCCGCGCTTCTCGAGGGACCGCAGCGCCTTCTGCAGCGCGGTCGCGTAGTTGCGGCCGATGGCCATCGCCTCGCCGACCGACTTCATGGTGGTCGTGAGCGTCGTGTCGGCGGCCGGGAACTTCTCGAAGTTGAACCGCGGCACCTTCACGACGACGTAATCCAGTGTCGGCTCGAAGCTCGCCGGCGTGACCTTCGTGATGTCGTTCGGTATCTCATCGAGGCGGTAGCCGATCGCGAGCTTCGCGGCGATCTTCGCGATCGGGAAGCCCGTCGCCTTCGACGCCAGCGCCGACGAGCGCGACACGCGGGGATTCATCTCGATCACGATGATCCGTCCGTCGGCGGGGTCGACGGCGAACTGGATGTTGCAGCCCCCGGTGTCGACGCCGACGGCGCGGATGATGTCGATGCCGATGTCGCGCAGCTTCTGGTACTCGCGGTCGGTGAGCGTGAGCGCCGGGGCGACGGTGATCGAGTCGCCGGTGTGCACGCCGACGGGGTCGACGTTCTCGATCGAGCAGACCACGACCGTGTTGTCGGCCGTGTCGCGCATGAGCTCGAGCTCGTACTCCTTCCACCCGAGGATCGACTCCTCGAGGAGCACCTCGGTGGTGGGCGAGTCGCGCAGACCGGCGCCGGCGATGCGGCGCAGATCGTTCTCGTCGTACGCGAAGCCCGAACCGAGTCCGCCCATCGTGAAGCTCGGGCGCACGACGAGCGGGTAGCCGAGCTCGTCCGCGGCGGCGAGCACCTCGTCCATGCTGTGCGCGATCCGGGATGCCGCGACATCGGCTCCCGCATCCAGCACGAGCTGCTTGAAGATCTGGCGGTCCTCGCCCTTGTTGATCGCCTCGAAGTTGGCGCCGATCAGCTCGACGTCGTACTTCTCGAGGATGCCGTGGTTGTGCAGGTCGATCGCCGCATTGAGGGCGGTCTGCCCGCCGAGGGTCGGCAGGATCGCGTCGGGGCGCTCCTTGGCGATGATCGTCTCGATGACCTGCCATGTGATGGGCTCGATGTAGGTCGCGTCCGCGAAATCGGGATCGGTCATGATCGTCGCCGGGTTCGAGTTGACGAGGATGACGCGGACGCCCTCCTCGCGCAGCACGCGGCAGGCCTGGGTCCCGGAGTAGTCGAACTCGCAGGCCTGGCCGATCACGATCGGGCCGGAGCCGATGACCAGGACGCTCTTGATGTCGTCGCGCTTGGGCACTAGTCGTCGTCCTCCACAGTCTGTCCCTGAGCTTGTCGAAGGGTGGCGACGACCATGTCGCGGAACCGGTCGAAGAGGTAGTTCGCGTCGTGCGGGCCGGCGGCCGCCTCGGGGTGGTACTGCACCGAGAACGCCGGGATGTCGAGGGCGCGCAGGCCCTCCACGACGTTGTCGTTCAGCCCGACGTGGCTCACCTCGACGCGTCCATAGCCGTGAGGGCTGTCGAAGTGCCCCTCCAGCGGCGCCTCGACGGCGAAGCCGTGGTTGTGCGAGGTGATCTCCACCCGCCCGGTGTGCTTGTCGAGCACGGGCTGGTTGATGCCGCGGTGGCCGAAGGGGAGCTTGTAGGTGCCGAGCCCGAGCGCGCGGCCGAGCAGCTGGTTGCCGAAGCAGATCCCGAAGAACGGCAGCCCGTCATCGAGCACGGCGCGCAGCAGCTCGACGTGATCGCCGGATGCCGCCGGGTCGCCGGGTCCGTTGGAGTAGAAGACCGCGACCGGGTCGATCGCGCGGAGCTGGTCGATCGTGACGTCCTGCGGAAGCACGTGCACGTCGAACCCGCGCGCGGCGAGGTTGTCGATCGTGGCCTGCTTCACACCCAGGTCGAGCACGGCGAGGTTGCCGATGCGCTCGCCGGCCGCCGTGGTCACCTGCGTCGTCTTCACCGAGACGGCGGCCGAGAGGTTCTGCCCCGACATCTCGGGCGCCGCCTGAACGATCGCGAGCTGCTCGTCGGGGGCGAGTTCCGCGGCGTCGCCGGAGAAGATCCCGCCGCGCATGCTGCCGGCCGAGCGGATGTGGCGGGTGACCGCGCGCGTGTCGATCCCGCTGATGCCGATGACGCCGTCGTGCTCGAGCGCCTGGTCGAGCGACTCGTCGGCGCGCCAATTGGACACGACGCGCGAGGGGTCGCGCACGATGTAGCCCGACACCCAGATGCGGCGCGACTCGGGGTCCTCGGCATTCATCCCCGTGTTGCCGATGTGCGGGGCGGTCTGCAGCACGATCTGGCCGGCGTAGGACGGGTCGGTGAGCGTCTCCTGGTAGCCGGTCATGCCGGTCGCGAAGACCACCTCGCCGAGGGTCGTGCCGCGCGCACCGTAGGCGCGCCCGACATGGCGGGTCCCGTCCTCGAGCACGAGCACGGCGGGATCGGTGGTGAGGAGCGTCATTCGTCCGTTCCTGTCGGTGTCAGCAGAGCGCCGATCTCCGCGGAGACGACGCGCGAGGAGGCATCCCTGGGTCGGATGTAGGAATCGACGACCGTATCGTCGTCCAAGCGCCACGCGAGGCGCACGAGCCCGTCGCGTTCGACGACGCGGTCGATCGCGACGGTTGCCTGGGCGACCTCGACGATCCGCTCCGCCGGGAGGAACAAGCGCGGCTGTCCCGTGAGGTCGAGCGCGACGCCCGAGTCGGTGATGGTGAGATCCGCGCGCGAACGGAAGCCGAGCCCCTGGATGGCGAGCCGCTCGAGCGGCTCACCGTGCTTCGTCGTGGCGAGGTAGAGCGTGTCATGGGTGGAGCGGATCGCGGCCCCGGCCGGCGCCTCGCCGACCGGAGCGGCCATGCCGGAGTCCCGGCGGCTGCGCCGCCACCATGCCCACGCGAGCAGCGCGAGCACCGCGACGGTGAACGCGATGATCACGGCGAGCACGCCCTCCCGGGTCACGACCGCACCCCCGGGGCGTCCAGCAGCGCGCCGTCGGCGACCGTCGCCACGCCGCGGTGCAGGGTCCACCGCACTTCGCCGGGCAGCTGGCGGCCGAGATAGGGCGAGTTGAGGCTTCGTCCGCGCAGATCGCTCTTCGAGAAGGTGCGCGTCGGCTCCGGGTCGTACAGGGTGAGGGATGCCGCCTCCCCGGCCGTGAGCGGCGTGCCGTGTCCGGTCAGGCGGCCGATCCGGGCCGGGGTGCGCGACATGACGCGCGCGACGTCCGCCCAGCTCAGCATCCCGGTGTCGACCATCGCGAGCTGCACGACGCGCAGTGCGCTCTCCAGGCCCACCATGCCGTTCGCGGCGGCCTGCCACTCGCATGCCTTCGCTTCGGTCGGGTGCGGCGCGTGGTCGGTCGCGACGATGTCGATCGTGCCGTCCGCGAGGCCCTCGCGGACCGCCCGCACGTCCTCTTCGCGGCGCAGGGGCGGATTGACCTTGAAGTGGGGGTCATAGCCGCGGGCGAGCTCGTCGGTGAGCAGCAGGTGGTGCGGAGTCACCTCGGCGCTCACGTTCACCCCGCGCCGCTTGGCCCAGCGGATGATGTCCACCGATCCGGCGGTGGAGAGGTGGCAGACGTGCAGGCGCGAGCCGACGTGCTCGGCCAGCAGCACGTCGCGGGCGATGATCGACTCCTCGGCGACGGCGGGCCAGCCGGCCAGCCCCAGCTCGGCCGACACGGCCCCCTCGTTCATCTGGGCGCCCTCGGTGAGCCGCGGGTCCTGCGCGTGCTGGGCGATCACGCCGTCGAACGCCTTCACGTACTCCAGCGCGCGGCGCATGATGAGCGGATCCCAGACGCAGAAGCCGTCGTCGCTGAAGACCCGCACCCGGGCGCGCGAATCGGCCATCGCACCGAGTTCGGCCAGGCGCTCGCCCTTCTGCCCGACCGTGACCGCTCCGATGGGCTGCACGGTGACGAAGCCGGCGGCCTCACCCAGCGCGAGCTCCTGCTCGACGACGCCGGCGGTGTCGGCGACCGGCGACGTGTTCGGCATCGCGAACACCGCGGTGTAACCGCCCGCAGCGGCGGCTCGCGAGCCCGTGAGCACCGTCTCGGATGCCTCGTAGCCGGGTTCGCGCAGGTGGGTGTGCAGGTCGACGAGACCCGGCAGAGCCAGAAGCCCCTGCGCGTCGACGACGGTCGCACCCGCGCGGCTGAGCGACGTGCCGGTCTCGGCGATCACGCCGTCCTCGATGAGGAGGTCGACTGCTCCTCCGCCCTCCCGCCTGGCGCCGCGGATGAGCAGGGTCTCGGTTGCTGCGCGGTCACCGGGCGTGGCGTCTCGAAGGGCGGTCACCGGATGTCCTGCCTCTCGTCGTTCGCGTGCTGTGCGCTGCGCTCGCCCGCCAGCAGCAGGTAGAGCACGGCCATCCGCACCGAGACGCCGTTCGTCACCTGCTCGAGGACGGTCGAGCGGGCAGAATCGGCGGCTTCGGCGGAGATCTCCAGGCCGCGGTTCATCGGGCCGGGATGCATCACCATGCTATCGGGACCGAGCACCTCCAGCCTGCGCGCATCGAGCCCCCACCGGCGGGAATACTCCCGTTCAGTGGGGAAATACGCGGCGTTCATGCGCTCCACCTGGATCCGCAGCATCATCAGAGCGTCCGGTGCGGCCGACAGGGCCTCGTCCAGGTCGTAGAGGACGCGTGCGGGCCAGGCCGACACATCCTGCGGAACGAGGGTGGGCGGTGCGACGAGGGTGACCTGGGCGCCCAGCGCATCCAGCAGCCACACGTTCGAGCGGGCGACGCGGGAGTGGAGGATGTCGCCCACGATCGTCACCTTGACGCCCGAGAGATCCCGCCCCCGGCTGTCGGCGCCGAAGCACCGCTTGCGGAGGGTGAAGGCGTCCAGCAGCGCCTGCGTCGGATGCTCGTGCGTGCCGTCGCCGGCGTTGACCACACCCGCGGAGATCCATCCGCTCGTGGCCAGGGTCCGCGGGGCGCCGGACGCGCCGTGACGGATGACCACGGCATCCGCGCCCATCGCCTGAAGGGTCTGGGCGGTGTCCTGCAGAGACTCGCCCTTCGAGACGCTCGATCCCTTCGCCGAGAAGTTGATGACGTCGGCGCTGAGGCGCTTCGCGGCCGCCTCGAACGAGATGCGCGTGCGCGTGGAGTCCTCGAAGAAGAGGTTGACCACGGTCTTGCCGCGCAGAGTCGGGAGCTTCTTGATCTCGCGCCGCTGCGTGTCGGCCATGTCTTCGGCGACATCGAGGATCTCGAGGGCATCGGCGCGCGAGAGCGTCTTCGTGTCGAGCAGGTGCCTCATGACCCTGCCCCCTCGATCGTCACGAACTCCTCGCCGTCGACCTCGGACAGGCGCACGTTGACGCGCTCGTCGGAGGCGCTCGGCAGGTTCTTGCCCACGAAGTCGGGACGGATGGGGAGCTCCCGGTGCCCGCGGTCGATCAGCGTCGCGAGGCGCACGGCGGCCGGCCGGCCGATGTCCTGCAGCGCGTCGAGGGCCGAGCGGATGCTGCGGCCCGAGAACAGCACGTCATCCACCAGCACGACCACTCTTCCGTCGATCCCCCCCGCGGGTATGGAGGTGGGCTGCGGAGCCCGGGTGGGGTTGCGATGCAGGTCGTCGCGGTACATCGTCACGTCGAGGGCGCCGACCGGAATGGATGCGCCGCTGAACTCCGCGAGGAGTGCCGCGATGCGGTGGGCCAGTGCCACGCCGCGGGTGGGGATGCCGAGAATGACCAGGCCGTCGGGGCCCTTGTTGGACTCGAGGATCTCGTGTGAGATCCGAGTCAGTGCCCGGGCGATGTCGGCCTCATGCAGCACGGTGCGCGCGCTCATCCGCCGCTCCCTTCTCCGCCTCACAGGACGGGGTTAAAGGTTGCTTCGATCGATCCTAGCCGACCGAGTCCCGGTGCGCCTCCGCCCGCGGGCCGCGCGGCCTGCCACGCTGAACGCGTGGCGGAGCCGGTGCCGAAGGATGCCGAGAGGGCGATGCGGGCGCACGCGGACTCGTTCGTCTCGCGCGATTCGAACGAGTTCGGCCGGACCATCTCGTTCCTGGACGCGATCTACGGCTTCGCGGCCACGCTGCTGATCGCCAATGTCGATGCCCCTCCGCCGGAGGCGTGGACGAGTCTCGACGCTCTGAGCGCATCCGGAGTGACGGCGCAGGCGCTGGGATTCGCGCTGAGCTTCACGGTCATCGCGGTCTTCTGGAGGGTGAACGTCCGCCTCGTGCGGCGGCTGCGCGGCCTCGACGGCGTCACGGTCTTCGTCAATCTGGTCGGCGCAGCGCTGGTCGTCCTGATCGCATACACCACCCAGGGCATCAGCGATCCGTCGACCGCCGACCTGCCGCTGCCGACCGCCTTCTACGCGGCCAACATCGTGCTCGTCGCGCTCTGCCAGGTGGTGATGTACCAGCTCGCCCGGGCGCGGGGGCTCGAGCGCACCCCGTCGTCCCGCCGCGACAATCTGATCGACACCGCCGACGCGCTGGTGACTCCGCTCGTGTTCCTGTGCTCCATCCCGATCGCGATGGCGTTCGGCGCGACGGCCGGGAAGCTGACCTGGGCGATCACGCTCGCGCTGGGTCCGCTGTCCGGCATCCTCGCGACGCGCGCGAAGAGCACCGGCGCGGACTGATCCGGCCGGCCCCGTCGGGGCCGGCCGGATTCGAATCGTCAGCGCTTCGGATCGGGCCCTCGAAGCACTCGGGAGGCCACCACGAGCGCGGCGGCGATGAGCACCGCGTTCTTGAAGATGTACTGTCCCGTGAGGGTCGGTCCGGCTGCGGCGAAGACCTCGGCCGGAAGCAGGACGATCGGCGAGAGGATCCCGACGAACGCGAGGGCGAGCACGACGAGCCCGACCCGGGCGAACGCTCCGCCTGCGATCAGCAGCGCGCCGGCGGTGACCTCCATGATCGCGGTGAGGACCATCGCGGTCTGGCCGCCGATCATGCCGAACGTCAGTCGCTCCCACGTGGACTGGACGAGCGCCTCCAGGGGGCTCAGCCCGGGCACGAACTTGAGCGCTCCGAAGACGAAGAAGACCGCGCCGAGGGCCACGCGGAGTGCGGGGATGCTCCACCTCTGGAGGAAGACCTTCAGGCCGGCTTCGGCCCGTGCCTCCACATCGAGCATCCGACGGATCGGCGACGTCCGCGACGAGGACGGGATGAGGCCGACGGTGCCGTGGTGAACGGGAACGGTGGTCATGCGAGGCTCCTTGATCGAATTCCTGATCCGCGATTGCGGTTGTCGATCAAGACCGTCCAGCGCCGGCGGTGATACCGGCACCACAGATTCGGGAGGCATCCGACAGCGCCTGAGGCTCAGGACCCGCGCCCCGTTGTGCCGTTCCTACAGGAGCGGGCCCTCCGGTCAGCTCGCGGGCGCCATGGCCGCGCGCGCCAGGTCGTCCTCCGCCTGCCGGGACCGGATGGGGTGCCCGTGCGTGGTCAGGCACTTGCCGCTCGTGAGGTCCCACTTCCAGTCGTGCAGGCTGCACGTCAGCACGCCGTCCTCGATCCTGCCTGTCTTGGACAGGTCGGCGCGCAGGTGCGGGCAGCGGCGCTGCAGCACCCAGTCGCCGAGCTGCACGTCCTCGGACACGTCGGACTGCTCCGCGTACCAGTTCTCCACGTACTCGATGCGGTCGCGCGACAGGCACTTCATGAACGTGTAGATGAACTCGTTGAACTTGCCGACGCGCCCGGCCTGGAACTGCATGGACAGGAAGATCGAGTTGGACCAGTCGATCTCGTGGTCGCGGATGTTGGTCGAGACGAGATCGGCCGGGATGGTGAACCAGTAGCCGGTCTCCTCCCCCGCGTATTCGCGGACCTTCGCCTTCGGGAAGTCCACGACCATGTCCAGCTCGCCGATCGTGTAGCGCACCGGCCCCCCGACGCCCTCGCGGAAGATGCGTCCGCGGCGCAGCAGGGGCTCCCACCACTCCTTGAGTGCGGCGAGCATCTCGTCCGGCGGCAGGATCGGGGCGCGCGACGCCTCCTCCTCGGCGATCTCGCCGCGACGGCTCGCCTGCTGCTCGGCGAAGTACTCCCACCGCTCCGGACCGAACATGCGATCGAGCTCGGCATCCGAATAGAGGGTCTGCTCGACCGTGAGCTCCCCGTCATTCAGCTCCACCACCGTGCCCGACACGAACAGGTGCCCGGCGCGACCGGGCGATTCCTCCTGCATCCGCTCGAGGAACTGCGTCTGGCTGGTGAAGATCGCGTCGCCCTCCGCGCCCTCCCAGTTGTAGCGGAACAGCTCGTCGCGCAGGAACATGGGCGGTCCCGCCATCGGGAACACGTGCGGCGCGTCGACGCGGTCGACATAGTGCATCGCGCGCTTGTGCTGCGCTTCGCGCTTCAGATGGGCGAAGTTGCGCTTGGCCTCGGCGGGCAGGTCGTAGACCATCGGCCACCAGATCGCTCCGGAGACCTGAGTGAAGTACGCCTCGGGGCGCGAGAAGGCGAACAGGCGGTCCATGTCGAGCGGATGGGAGTCGTTCTGGTTGAGGATCGACGCGGTGCCGTCGTCCACAGACAGACTCGAATCGCCGATCGGCCCGTCGCTGGGCGCGCGCAGGGGGTTGACCATCATCCGCAGCGGTCCTCGCTCGATGATCTCGCCGGCGTGCGTGTAGACGATGTTCTCGTAACCGAGCCGACGGAGGTCCTGCTCCAGCTCGTCGGTCGGGTAGTCCGGCAGCAGCACCGCGATGTCCTTGGGAACGTACGTCTCCAGCAGCCACGGGTCGAAGTGGTCGCGGTGGCGGTGGCTGACGTACAGGAAGTCCGCCGCGCCGTACTTCTCCCAGTCGAGCGCACGGTTGTCGGGGAAGGGGAACCAAGAGCCGAAGAACGCGGGCTTGACCCACGGGTCGCACAGGATGCTGCCGCCTCGGGTCTCGATGAACATGCCCGCGTGGCCGAGGCCGGTGATCCTCATCAGCGCTCCTTCGAATGCCGTCTTGTGAACCCCTCGAGTCTACGGCGGGGCCGTACCGTGTCCTCCGGGACCGGCCGTGCACATCGACTCTCGCGCGGTCAGGATGAGCGTGCGATGCGCGCCAGCACGCCGTGGACGAAGGCTCCCGAATCGTCGGTCGAGAACTCCTTGGCCAGGTCCACCGCTTCGTCGATCGCGACCGCGGTGGGCACCTCTTCGTTGTACAGGATCTCCCAGACCGCCATGCGCAGCAGCGCGCGGTCCACGGCCGGCATCCGCGCGAGCGACCAGTCTTTCGCGAACGTCGTGATCTGCTCGTCGATCTCGTCGCGGTTGTCGATCACGCCGTCGACGATCTCGCGCGCGTACAGCCACGAGGCCTCGCGGGCAGGCTCGTTCGCGGCGCGCTTGGCCTCCGAGGCGAGGGTCACCGAGAGATCGTCGCCCCGGATGTCGGACTGGAAGAGGATGTCGAGGGCGCGCTTGCGCGCCTTCGTCCTGGCGCTCATCGCGTGGGCACCGTCGTCGTGTTCAGCACCTTCGCGTCAGTTGACGCGGCCGAGGTAGTCGCCCGTGCGGGTGTCGACTTTGACCTTCGTCCCGGTCTCGAGGAACAGCGGCACCTGGATCTCGTAGCCGGTCTCGACCGTGGCGGGCTTGGTACCGGCTGACGACCGGTCGCCCTGCAGGCCCGGCTCGGTGTAGGTGATCTCCAGGACGACGGATGCCGGCAGCTCGACGTACAGCGGGTTGCCGTTGTTCAGCGCGATCTGCACCTGCTGGTTCTCGAGGAGGAAGTTCGCCGCGTCCCCGACGACGGTTGCCGGCACGGTGAGCTGGTCGTAGTCGGCGACGTCCATGAACACGAATGCCTCGCCGTCGTTGTACAGGTACGTGAAGTCGCGACGGTCGACGTTCTCGATGTCGATCTTGGCGCCGGCGTTGTACGTGCGGTCGACGGTCTTGCCCGAGACGACGTTCTTGAGCTTGGTGCGCACGAACGCGCCGCCCTTGCCCGGCTTGACGTGCTGGAACTCGATGACGTTCCACAGCTGGCCGTCGATGCTGAGGACGACGCCGTTGCGGATGTCTGCGGTGGATGCCATGGCTTGAGGAGTCCGTTTCGTGAGGAAAGCTGCGGGCCGATCGCGGACCCGACGTCCGATTCTACGCGATGCCCCGACTGGAGCCCGGATCTCAGCCCTCGGCCTGGCCGGCGATGACGTCGATCAGCCGGTCGACGGCCGTCGCATAGCCGGCGACGCCCTCCCCGACCACGTGGACGACGGCGACGTCGGCGACGTAGGAGCGCTGGCGGAAATCCTCTCGCCCTTGGATGTCGGTGATGTGGACTTCGGCGACGGGCAGCTCCACGCCGGCCAGGGCGTCTCGCAGGACGACCGACGTGTGGGTGAGTCCGCCCGGGTTGATCACGATGCCCGAGCAGGCTCCGCGCGCGGCGTGGATCGCGTCGATCAGCACCCCCTCGTGGTTGCTCTGCACGGCATCCACATCGAACCCCCGCGCGGCCGCGGTCGCAGCCACGAGCGCCTCGACGTCGATCAGCGTCTGCGACCCGTACATCCTGGGCTCCCGCGTTCCGAGCAGATTCAGGTTCGGGCCGTTGACGAGCAGGATTCGGCGAGGTGCGGTCACGCACTCACCCTAACCGGCGACCTCCTGGTAGGCGGCGAACAGCAGCGACTCGTCGGGCGCCTGCAGGACGGTCGGGCGCGCGATGTCGTCGAGGACGATGAAGCGCAGCATCCCGCCGCGGCTCTTCTTGTCGCGCTGCATCGTCGCCAGCAGCTGCGGCCATGCCCCGGGCCGGTAGGCCGTGGGCAGGCCGAGGAGGGTCAGGACGTCGCGGTGGCGCTGGGCGGCGGCATCCGGCAGACGTCCGGCCAGCCTCGAGAGCTCGGCGGCGTACATCATCCCCACCGAGATCGCGGCACCGTGCCTCCAGCGGTAGCGCTCGGCGTGCTCGATCGCGTGGCCGAGCGTGTGCCCGTAGTTGAGGACTTCGCGCAGGCCGGCTTCGCGGAGGTCCTCACCGACCACGCGGGCCTTCATGTCGATCGCGAGCTCGATGCTGCGCCTGAACGCGTCCGATCGCGGGTCGATCACGCTCGCGGGGTCGGCTTCGATCAGGTCGAGGATCTCGGGGTGCCAGATGAAGCCCGCCTTCACGACCTCCGCGAATCCGGCCACCCGCTCGTTCTCCGAGAGGGAATCCAGGGTGTCGAGGTCGCACATCACCGCCCGCGGCGCCCAGAACGCGCCGACCAGGTTCTTTCCCTCGGCCGTGTTGACCCCGGTCTTGCCTCCGACTGCGGCATCCACCATCCCGAGCACAGTGGTGGGCACGTGCACCACCTCGACGCCGCGGAGCCAGGTCGCCGCGACGAATCCGGCGAGGTCGGTCACCGCTCCCCCGCCGAAGCCGATGACCGCGTCCGTGCGCGTGAAGTCCGCCTTGCCCATCACCTGCCAGCAGAAGGCCGCGACTTCGATGCGCTTGCCCTGCTCGGCATCCGGGACCTCCGCGAGCAGCACCTCGCGATCGGCGGTGAGCGCTCCTCGCAGCTGCTCGGCCTGGGCGCTCAGCGTGGGCGGATGGACGACGAGCACCTTGCGCGCCGCGGGCGGAAGCGCCTCGCCGACTCCTCCCAGGATGCCGCGTCCGACGGTGATGTCGTAGCGGGCGTCGCCGGAGACCCGGATCGTCGTCGTCTCGGTCATCTCTGCTCCGTCCTCGCCCACTGCACGATCGCGTCCACCACCGCCTGCAGCGGCCCGCTCGACGTGTCGAATGTCGCATCGGCGACCTCGTCGTACACGGGGCGCCGCGCCGTCATGATGTGCTCCCAGCGCGTCAAAGCGTCGTCGTCCTGCAGAAGCGGCCGCGCCGTGTCGCGGATGCGACCGGCGACGACCCGCGGCTCGACCGTCAGCAGGACCACGCGATGCGCAGCCAGGTCGGCGCGCGTCGCCGCATCCATCACCGCGCCGCCTCCGAGCGACACCACGCCGCCGGTCGCGAGCCCGCGGATCACGGCATCCCGCTCGAGCGAACGGAAATGCGGCTCCCCGTGCTCGGCGAAGATCTGCTCGATGGGCCCGTGCGCACGCACGACCGCGATGTCGGTGTCGAAGAACGGACGCTGCAGCGCACGGGCGACGCGGCGGCCGATGCTCGTCTTGCCGGCGCCCATCGGCCCGATGAGAACCAGGGCGCGCCCCGGAGCGCTCATGCGAGAGCGGCGTCGCTGGCGCTGGCCGTTCGCAGGGTTTCGGGGATCGCGGCGAGGTAGCCCTCGAGGTTGCGCCGCGTTTCACCGACGCTGTCGCCGCCGAACTTCTCGAGCACCACTTCCGCCAGCACGACGGCCACCATCGCTTCGGCCACGACGCCCGCGGCCGGGACGGCGCACACATCGGACCGCTGGTGGTGGGCCGAAGCAGTCTCGCCGGTTGCGACGTCGATCGTCCGGAGCGAGTGGGGTACGGTCGCGATCGGCTTCATGCCCGCGCGCACGCGCAGGACGGTGCCTGTCGACATGCCGCCCTCCGTGCCGCCCGCGCGATCCGTGGACCGGGCGATCCCTTCTTCGGTCGCGAACAGCTCGTCGTGCGCGGCCGAGCCGCGGCGCGTGGTCGTGAGGAACCCGTCACCGACCTCGACGCCCTTGATCGCCTGGATGCTCATGATCGCCTGGGCGAGTTTCGCGTCGAGCCGGCGATCCCAGTGCACGTGCGAGCCCAGGCCGGGCGGCAGGCCGTACGCGAGCACCTCGACGATGCCGCCGAGCGTGTCGCCGTCCCTGCGGGCATCGTCGATCTCCTCCACCATGAGCCGGGAGGTGGCGGGGTCGAAGCAGCGCAGCGGATCGGCGTCCAGCACGTCGACGTCGTCGGGGGCGGGCAGTGCGGCGTCCTCGGGCACGCGCACCGGACCGATCGACAGGGTGTGGCTCACCAGGCGGATGCCGAGCTCGGAGAGGAAGCCGCGTGCGATCGCGCCGAGGGCCACGCGCGCGGCGGTCTCGCGGGCGCTCGCACGCTCGAGGATCGGCCGAGCTTCGTCGAACGCGTACTTCTGCATCCCGACGAGGTCCGCATGACCGGGGCGCGGTCGGGTCAGGGCCGCACCCCGCCCGCGCGACATGTCGGTCAGGTCGACCGGCTCGGGGCTCATGACCTCGACCCACTTCGGCCATTCCGTGTTGCCGATGCGCAGCGCGATCGGGCTTCCGAGGCTGAGGCCGTGGCGCACGCCGCCCGAGATCGTCAGCTCGTCCTCCTCGAACTTCATGCGGGAGCCGCGGCCGTAGCCGAGCTTCCGACGAGCGAGATCGGCTTGGATCGCGGCGCGCGACACGGGGACGCCGGCGGGCAGGCCCTCCATGATGGCGACGAGTTCGGGGCCGTGGGATTCACCGGCCGTGAGCACGCGGAGCATTCGTCTAGTCTCCCATGACCGCCAGGCGCATCGCCGCGAGGACGGCCGTCTCATCGTCGACGGCCGTGTCCGGGTCGCCCGTGACGAAGATCCTCACCTGCAGCAGGGCCTGGTGCAGCAGCATCCCGAGTCCCGACACGGCCGGCTGGTCGGCGCGCGCCCACCCGCGCGCTAACGCCGTGGGCCAGTGGCCGTAGACCACGTCCAAGAGCAGACCGCCGCTGGCCGCGAGCGCGTCGGTCGCGGCATCCGCCACCGCCGTCTCGCCCGGCAGCGTGGCGATCGTCACGGGAACCGCGGAATAGCCCGGAGCGTCGAACGAGACGCCGACGACGTCGATGCCGAGCGCAGCGCCGACTTGGACGAGTGGCTGGACGGCGGCCTCCCGGCGGGCGACGACCTCGACCCGGTCCGCGCCGCACTCCCCGAGTGCCACGAGCGCGGACACGGCGGTCGCACCCGCCCCGATGATCCGCGCGTCGGTGACGCCGTCGATCCGTTCGTCCTCGAGGGCGCGCACGATCCCGCCGATGTCGGTGTTGAAACCGCGCGGCCCGTCGGCGGCGAGCAGGAGCGTGTTCGCCGCGCCGGTGAGCTCTGCGCGCCGATCCCGCCACACCGCCGTCCGGCACGCGACGCCCTTGAGCGGCATCGTCAGCGACAGCCCGCGCCAGTCCTCCGTCACGCCGGCGAGCTCGCCGGCGAACCCGGCCTCCGGCACCCGGCGGCGCCCGTACGTCCAGTCCAGGCCGAGCACCCGGTACGCCGCTGCGTGCAGCTGCGGGGAGCGGCTGTGCGCGATCGGGTCGCCCCAGACTTCGAGCCGCGTTGCCGCGGAGCTCAGCATCCCGCGTCGGGATTGTCGGTGCACCACGCCTGCCACTGCGCCACCGCGCGGTTGTGGTCGTCGACGTTGGTCGTGAACACGGTCTCGCCGGTGTTGAGGTTCACCGTCACGAAGTACAGCCAGTCGCCCTCGGCCGGGTGCATGGCCGCGTCGATGGCGACGTCGCCCGGATTCGCGATCGGTCCGATCGGCAGTCCGGGGTGCACGTACGTGTTCCAGGGGTTGTCATCGGTGAGCGCATCCGCGGACGTGCTGACCGTGCCGTCGTCTTCGTTGAACCCGTACTGGGCGGTCGAGTCCATCTGCAGCAGCCCGAACGTCTCCTGGTTGCTCGGATCGAGGCGATTCTCGATGACGCGCGAGACCTTGTAGAAGTCGGCTTCGAACCGCGCTTCGCGCTGGATGATCGAGGCGACCGTCAGCACCCGCTGCCGGTCCTCGGCGGGCACGCCGGCGTTGTCGAGCGACTCCACCGTGCGGTTCACGAGGGTCGTGATGACGTCCGTGGCCGTCACCCCCGGCTCGAACGTGTACGTCGCGGGGAACAGCCAGCCTTCCAGGCTGTCGGCGGCGACGCCGTAGTCGGCGGGCGTCGCGACCGCGGCCTGGAGGTCCTCGATCGGCAGCCCGATTCCCTCGGCCAGGAGCGGGAGGGACTGCTCCACCGTCAGCCCCTCGCGCAGCTGCGCGGTGTTCTCCAGCTTGTTCGCGGGGTCCAGCAGCGCCGCCAGCGCCGCCTCGGAGGTCATCTGCAGCTGCAGCTTGAAGAAGCCCGGAACGAACGGGGGGTTCTGGCCCGTGTCGATCAGATAGTCGTAGAACGCCTCGGGAGTCTTGGTCACCCCTGCGTTGTACAGGCTCTGCGAGATCGGGCCGCCGGTGTCGCCGGAGGCGATCGTCACGAACGCCTCGCCGTTGGCCAGCCCGGGTTCGTAGTCCTTCGGCTCCTCCCAGCCCATCACCTCGCGGATCCGGTCCTCGTAGGTGGTCCAGACGTAGAAGCCGCCGGCCGCGATGCCGCCGAAGAGCAGCAGGACGACGCCGAGCGCGATCAGACCTCCGATGCGGCGCCGGCGCCGGTTCTTGGGAGGCGGCAGCTCGCCGAGGCTGTCGGTGGTCTCGGCGCCGGTGAACAGGTCCTCCAGCGTCGCGGTCGCCGTGGGCCGTTCGGACGTCGTGGCGCCGCTCCGCGCGTACGAGGGCCCAGACCCGCCGCCGAAGAGCCAGCTCTCGTCGGAGTCGTCATCGTGGGCCTCGCCCGGTCCGGTCGGGGCAGAGACGGGGGCGGCCGCCGGAGAGCGGGTCGTGGCGGGCGTCGACGTGACGGGTGCGGGGTCCGACGCGTCCTCGGATGAACCGCTCGTCGCCGTCGAGGCCTGTGCCGCGCGTGCGGCGGCTTCGCGGGCCTCGCGTCGCGACATCGGGGCGGGCCGGGTCACAGGGGACTCACCCTCACCGGGTGCGTCCGGCGTCGAGCTTCCGCGCGCGGCGTCGTCTCCCATGGATCGGCGCCCACGCGCGTCCGGGAGCTTGCCGAACAGATCCGCGAAGGGATCGTCGAACGGCGACGGGGCATCGGGCATGTCAGACGGGCTCCTGGGCCGGGGGAACGGGTGATCCGGCGGGCCTTCCGGTGCTCTTCTCGACATCGAGTGCGTGCTGGAGCAGAACGACGGCCGCGACCTGGTCAACAATGCTACGAGATTTACGCTGTGTTCTGCCCGAGTCCCGCAGTGCCGCGTGCGCGGAGACCGTGCTGAGCCGCTCGTCGACCAGACGCACCGGCAGAGCGGATGCCGCCGCCAGCGCCGCCGCGAACTCCCGCGCATCGGTCGTGGAGGCGGTGTCCTCGCCGCGCATGTTCAGCGGCAGCCCGACCAGCAGTTCGCTCGCGTCGTGCTCCTCCGCCAGGACGACGATGCGGCCGATCGAACCCTCGTCGCGCGCGACAGTTTCGACAGGCGTGGCGAGCAGCCCGTCGGGATCGCAGCGGGCGACCCCCACGCGTGCCTTCCCGACATCGATGCCGAGTCGCACTCCCCTGCGGAATCCGCTCACCGGGATCCGAGCGCATCCTTCACGGCGCTGAGCGCGGCGGGAAGCGCCGTGGCGTCCGCCCCGCCGCCCTGCGCGACGTCGTCGCGTCCGCCGCCGCCACCGCCGAGGGTCGTGGCGGCGACCTTCGCCAGCGCTCCGGCGCGGGCGCCGGCGGCGCGGGCGGCGTCGTTGGTCGCGACGATCACGACCGCACGCCCGCCGATCTCGGCGCCGATCGCGACGACAGCGGCATCCGATCCGAGCCGATCACGCACCCCGAGCGCGAGCGAACGCACGTCGTCCGCCGATGCCGCAGACCCGATCGACTCGGCGACGACCCGGTACGGGCCCACGGTGACCGCATTCGCCGAGAGGGCGGGGATGCGGTCGGTGAGCGCACGCGCCTCGAAGGCCGCGATCTTCTTCTCGGCCGCTTTGAGGCTGGCCGCGAGCTCGGCGATGCGGGCGGGCAGCTGGTCGCGCGGAGTCTTGAGGGTGGAAGTCAGCTGCGAGACGATCGCGCGCTCGGCGGCGAGCTCACGGAACGCGTCCTGGCCGACGAGGGCTTCGACTCGCCGGTTCGATGCTCCGACCGACGACTCGCCCACGAGGTTCACGAGCCCGATCTCGGCGCTGGAGACCACGTGGGTCCCCGCGCACAGCTCGCGCGACCAAGGGCCGCCGATGTCGACCATGCGCACCGTGTCGCCGTACTTCTCTCCGAAGAGCGCCATCGCGCCGAGCGACTTCGCCTCGTCGAGCGAGAGCACTCGGGTGGTCACCTCCAGGTTGTCGCGGACCGCGTTGTTGGCGATCTCCTCGATCTCGGTGCGCGTCTCCGGGGAGAGCGCCTGACCCCACGTGAAATCGAGGCGCAGGTAGCCCGCTCGGTTCAGCGATCCTGCCTGCGTCGCGCTCTTGCCCAGCGTGTCGCGCAGAGCCGCATGCACCAGGTGGGTCGCCGAATGCGCCTGACGGGCCGCGCGCCGGTTGACCGCATCCACCACCGAGGTCGCCGGCTGGCCGACTCCCACCTCTCCCGAGGTGACCTCGACCGTGTGGCTGATCAGGCCGACGACGGGCTTCTGCACGTCCAGCACGTCCAGTTCGTATCCGGGGCCGACGATGAGGCCCTTGTCGGCCACCTGCCCGCCGGACTCGGCGTAGAGGGCGGTGTCGGCGAGGATGACCTCGGCGATCTGCCCGGTGGTCGCGCGGTCGACGGAGACGCCGTCGACGAGCAGCCCGAGCACCCTCGACTCGGTCTCCAGATCGCTGTAGCCGGTGAAGACGGTCTCTCCGTGTGCGCGGAACTCCCGGTAGACGCTCGTGTCGGCCAGCGCCCGCTTGCGTGAGCGGGCGTCGGCCTTGGCGCGCGTGCGCTGCTCGAGCATGAGCGCGTCGAACGCGGTCCGGTCCACGCTCAGCCCGGCTTCCTCGGCGATCTCGAGCGTGAGGTCGATCGGGAATCCGTAGGTGTCGTGCAGGAGGAACGCCTCGGAGCCGGCGATCGTCGTACCGCCCGCCTCCTTGGTCTTGGCCACGGAGAGGTCCAGGGTCGTCGTCCCTGCCGCGAGGGTGCGCAGGAACGTCTCCTCCTCGGCGACGGCGTACGCCGACAGCCGCTGATAGTCGGTCGCGAGCTCGGGATAGACCGCCTTCATCGCGTCGCGGGACGCGGCGAACAGCTCGGGGAAGGTCGGGCCGTCCACGCCGAGGAGGCGCATCGAGCGGATGCCGCGGCGCATCAGACGGCGCAGGATGTAGCCGCGTCCTTCGTTTGACGGGGTGACGCCGTCGGAGAGGAGCATGAGCGAGGAGCGGACGTGGTCGGCGATGATCCGCATGCGGACGTCGTCGCCGTGGTCTGCGCCGTACCGGCGGCCGCTCAGCTGGGAGGCGAGGTCGAGCACCGGACGGACCTGATCGGTCTCGTACATGTTCTGCACGCCCTGCTTGATGAAGGCGATGCGCTCCAGCCCCATCCCGGTGTCGATGTTCTTCTGCGGGAGCTCGCCGACGATGCGGAAGTCGTACTTCGACGTCACGTCGTCGATGGCGTACTGCATGAAAACCAGGTTCCAGATCTCCACGTAGCGGTCATCATCGGTCGCGGGCCCTCCGTCGACCCCGTAAGCGGGACCCTGGTCGAAGAAGATCTCCGAGCACGGCCCGGCAGGGCCGGGAAGCCCCGTGCTCCAGTAGTTGGTGTCCTTGTCGAGCCGCTGGATCCGCTCTTCGGGCAGGCCGGCGATCGTCCGCCACAGCCCCGCAGCCTCGTCGTCGTCCTTGTAGACCGTGACCCAGAGATCCTTGGGGTCGAAGCCGAGGCCGCCGTCAGCCTCCGACGTGGTCAGCAGCTCCCACGCGTACGAGATCGCGCCTTCCTTGAAGTAGTCGCCGAACGACCAGTTGCCGAGCATCTGGAAGAACGTCCCGTGCCGAGGCGTCTTGCCGACCTCTTCGATGTCGTTCGTGCGGATGCACTTCTGCACGTCGGCGGCCCGCCGGTAGGGGGCGGGGACGTCGCCGCTCAGATACGGGATGAACGGCACCATCCCGGCGACCGTGAACAGCAGCGCAGGATCGTCGGTGACCAGGGACGCGGAGGGAACGATGGTGTGATCGCGCTTCTCGAAGAAGCGCAGGAAACGGTCGGCCAGCTCGGCGGTCTGCATGGGAGTCCTCGAAAGCGGCGCTGGCGCGGGCCACCGCCTGTGGGGATGGGGGTCAGTCGGCGAGCTTCTTGGCGGCGGTCTTCGCGGATTCCGCGGCGTCGGACGCGGCATCGGCCGCGTTCTCCAGAGCCTCGCCGGCGGTGGTCTTCACGGCATCCACCGCGGAGGCGGCCTTGTCGCCGGCCGCGCCGTAGGCATCGTTCGCGGCTTCCTTCACGCCTTCGACGATCCCCGAGAACCGGGCTTCCTGCTCGCGATACGCATCGCCGATCCGGTCGGTGAACTCCGTGATGCGTGCGTCGACATCGGCGAGCACCTCGTGGCCGCGAGGGTCCTTGTTCATGAGGTGCGCGGCGACGAAACCGCCGATCACGCCGAGCAGGAACCACAGGAGGTTTCTCATGTCACCACTTCCTCATCCGCGGGGCGCGGCATCCTCCCATCGTAGGCCGAAACGCGGAAGGGCGCCGGGTGACCCCGACGCCCTTCTGCAACCTCCGCAGCTACCGCGCGGCGTAGTACTCGACGACGAGCTGGACGTCACCGGTGACGGGGACCTCCGCACGCTTCGGGCGACGCACGAGACGCGCGTGCAGCTTGTCGAGCTCGACCTCGAGATAGGCCGGAACCGGGGGGAGCACCTCGGCGTGACCGCCGGCCGCTGCCACCTGGAAGGGCTCGGTGCCCTCGCTCTTGGCCTTGACGTGGATGAGCTGACCCGGCTTCACGCGGAACGACGGGCGGTCGACGGTCTGGCCGTCGACGAGGATGTGGCGGTGCACGACGAGCTGGCGAGCCTGCGCGGTGGTGCGGGCGAAGCCGGCACGCAGCACGAGGGCGTCCAGGCGCATCTCGAGCAGCTCGACCAGGTTCTCACCGGTCAGGCCCTGGGTGCGGCGGGCCTCGTTGAACGTGTTGCGCATCTGCTTCTCGCGGATGCCGTACTGCTCGCGCAGGCGCTGCTTCTCGCGGAGCCGGACGGCGTAGTCGCTGTCCTGCTTGCGCTTGGTGCGGCCGTGCTCACCCGGAGCGTACGGACGCTTCTCGAGGTACTTGGCGGCCTTCGGCGTCAGCGGGATGCCGAGCGCGCGGGAGAGACGGACCTTGCGGCGGTCCTGGGACTTCGTGGGCACGGATGTGTCCTTCCAAAACGACATGGCCGCGTCTTTCGCGGCTCATGGACGTATCTCCTGCCCTTCCCATTGCGGCGCGCACGTCGGGGTGCACCGAAGGTGTGATGGGGGAAGGAGATACCCGAAAACTGTGTTTCGAGCCGGTACAGCTTATCAGTTCAGGAGCCGGACCCCAGAATCCGGCGGATCTTCTCCAGCCGCGCCTGTACGTCGCGCTCCTGACCGTGGTTCGTCGGCTCGTAGTAGCGCGTGGCGACGAGCTCGTCGGGCAGGTACTGCTGCGCGACGACGCCGACCTCCGAGTCGTGCGGATAGCGATAGCCCTTGCCGTGGCCCAGACGCTTCGCGCCGGGATAGTGCGCATCGCGCAGATGCGCGGGCACCCGGCCGAATCCGCCCGCCCGTACGTCGGCGATGGCCTTGTCGATCGCGAGATAGGCCGCGTTGGACTTCGCCGTCGTCGCCAGGTACGCGGTCGCCTCGGCGAGCGGGATGCGGCCCTCGGGCATGCCGATGAACTGCACGGCGTCGGCGGCGGCCACCGCGATGAGCAGGGCCTGCGGGTCTGCCAGGCCGATGTCCTCGGCGGCGGAGATGATGAGCCGGCGTGAGATGAACCGAGGGTCCTCCCCCGCCTCGATCATCCGGGCGAGGTAGTGCATCGCGGCATCCACGTCGGAGCCGCGGATCGACTTGATGAACGCGCTGATCACGTCGTAGTGCTCGTCGCCCTGGCGGTCGTAGCGCAGGAGAGCGCGATCCACGGCATGCGCGATGTGGTCGGCGGTGATCTCCACCGCGGGCGCGGTGGGTGCGTCGGCGTCCGCGTCGGGCGTGTCGTCCTCGCCGTCTTCGCGCTCGGCGGGCTCGGCGAGGGATGCCGCCGCCTCCAGCGCGGTCAGAGCCCGGCGCGCATCGCCGGATGCGAGCCGCACCAGGGCGTCGCGGGCTTCGGGGAGCAGCGACACGCTGCCGCCCAGGCCGCGTGGGTCGGCCACGGCGCGATCGAGCAGCATCCCCAGGTCGTCATCGGTCAGCGGCGTGAGAGTGAGCAGCAGCGAGCGCGACAGCAGGGGCGAGATCACCGAGAAGGACGGGTTCTCGGTCGTGGCCGCTATGAGGACCACCCATCCGTTCTCGACGCCGGGCAGGAGGGCGTCCTGCTGCGCCTTCGTGAAGCGGTGGATCTCGTCGAGGAAGAGGATCGTGGACTGTCCGTACAGATCGCGCTGGGTCAGCGCCTCCTGCATCACCTCGCGCACGTCGCGCACGCCGGCCGTGACCGCGGACAGCTCCACGAACCGGCGACCCGACGAACGCGCGATCGCCTGGGCGAGCGTCGTCTTTCCGGTCCCGGGTGGACCCCACAGGATGACGGAGGTCGCCGTGCCCGTGGAGACTTCCGGGCGCGCGAGGAGAACGAGGGGCGAGCCCGGTCGCAGCAGGTGCGACTGTCCGGCGACCTCGTCGAGCGACGTGGGCCTCATGCGCACGGCGAGGGGCGTCTGTCCCTGGAACAGCGCGGTGGAGGTCACACATCAAGGCTAACCGGCACGTCCGACTGCAGCGGCGACGATGAGTTTGGCCGAGCTCCGGCCCGAACCGTATGATCAACCCGCCCGGGTGACCGGCGAGCGAGGGAGGTCGCGTGGCGGCGGGTGGAAAGCAGCGGGGAACGCGCGAGGAGCGGGAGCGCGCGCGGGTCTACCAGGCTCGGCGGGCGTATCACGAGGGCCAGTCGCGGCGGCGCACGCGCGACAATCTGATCGCCGGCGTCGCCGGAGGTCTGCTGATCGTCGCGGTCATCGCCGGCCAGGCCGCGTACTTCGTGGTCGGTCCCGGAGTGCCCGCGCCGTCGCCGACGCCGTCGCCGTCCTCCACCGTCACTCCCGAGCCCAGCGCCTCCCCGACGGTGCCGCCGACGCCGACCGCCACCCCCGAGCCCACGCCGGCCACCACGCGCTGACCGGGCGCGCCAGACGGACTGCGGACCTCGGCCGCCGGGTCGCGCCGTACTAGGCTGGGGAGCCGTCCATCCCCCACAGGCGGCGAGAGCCGCGATGAGGTGCATCCCCGTGACTGCTGCAGCAGAGTCCACTCCTGAATCCACCACCGACCCCGCGCCGGAGCCCGCCGCCGAGCCGACCGAGGCCGTCGAGACGCAGACGGAGACCGAGGTGACGCCGACGGAGACCGAGGTGACGCCGACGGAGACCGAGGTGACGCCGACGGAGACCGAGGTGACGCCGACGGAGACCGAGGTGGACGAAGCCCCGGCGGTTACCGAGGAGAATTCCGCGGCGACCGAGGAGACTCCGCGGCGACCGAGGAGACTCCCGACGGCACCGAGGAGACTCCCGACGGCTCTGAAGAGGCTCCTGCGGAGGTCGACGACGTCGCCGCCCCCGCCGATGCGGGTCCCGCCCCGTCGTCCACGCCGTCGCCTGCCGCGGTTCACGTGCCCGCTCCACGTCCCGGACCCCGAGCGCCGTCTCCGGCGGCTGCCGCCGACACCGAGCCGTGGGGACGCGTCGATGAGGACGGCACCGTCTCGGTGCGCGAGGACGACGGATGGCGGGTCGTGGGCCAGTTCCCGGACGGGACCCCCGACGAGGCGCTCGCGTACTACCAGCGCAAGTTCTCCGACCTCGCAGGCGAGGTCAGCCTCCTCGAGGACCGTCATCGCCGCGGTGGAGCGTCCGCGGCCGATCTGCGCGCGACGGCGCGGACGCTGCACGCCAAGCTCCAGGATGCGGCCGCCGTCGGAAACCTGGCCGCCCTCGATGCGCGCGTGCTCGCGCTGACCGGCGAGCTGGCCGCTGCGTCCGAGACCGAGGCGGCAGCCTCGCGGCAGGCCGTCGAGGAGGCCGTGCGCGCGAGGACGGAACTGGTGGAGAAGGCCGAGGCGCTCGCCGCGCGCGATCCGCGCAGCGTGCAGTGGAAGCAGGCCTCGGCCGAGCTGACGTCGCTGTTCGACCAGTGGCAGTCCCAGCAGCAGAACGGCCCCCGACTGCCGAAATCCACGGGCCAGCAGCTGTGGAAGCGCTTCCGCGATGCGCGCGCAATCGTTGACAAGCACCGGCGGGAGTTCTACGCCGAACTGGACGAGGCGCACAAGACCGTCCGCGACCAGAAGGCGCGGCTCGTCGAGCGGGCCGAGGCCCTCGCGCCGAAGGGCGAAGACGGGATCCAGGCGTATCGCGAGCTGCTCGATCAGTGGAAGACGGCCGGGCGGGCAGGCAAGAAGGCCGACGACGCCCTGTGGGCACGGTTCAAGGCCGCCGGCGACGCCCTGTACGGAGCCCGCGGCGAGCGCGAGGCGGCGGACGCCGAGGCGTCGCGCGAGAAGATCGAGGCCAAGCGGGCGCTTCTGGAGGACGCGCGCGGAATCGCCGACGAGCGGGATCTGGTCAAGGCGCGGAGCGCCCTCACCGCGATCCAGCGGCAGTGGGACGACATCGGGCGCATCTTCCCCCGTGACAAGGAGCGGGTGCTGGACGACGACCTGCGAAAGATCGAGACCGCGCTGCGCACCCGTGAAGAGACGGACTGGAAGCGCAACAACCCCGAGACCAAGGCGCGCGCCAACGACATGACCCGCCAGCTGACCGAGGCCATCGAGAAGCTCGAGGACGAACTGGCGAAGGCGAAGTCCTCGGGTGACAAGGCGGCGATCGCGAAGGCGACCGAGGCGCTCGAGGCCCGGCGAACCTGGCTGGCGGCGCTCGGAGGCTGACCGGTCGACCGGGTTGTCCACAGAACGCCGGCGGCGGCATCCGCGTCCGTCGCGGTTCGGGCACAGTGACAGGCATGCCGTCGCCCTTCCTGTACTTCGCGGACGAGAGACTCTCCCCCGCCGAGCTGTCGGCCGCGCGCCTGGACGGGCACCTCGTCGAGCTCGGTGACGCCTACATCCCGGCGGACGCCGTCGAGACCCGGGAGCTGCGCGCCGGCTCGCTCCGCTCGCTTCTGGGCGAGACCCTCGCGGCCACACACGTGAGCGCGGCCTGGGTCCACGGTGCGCTGTCCGACCCGCCCGCACGACACACCGTGCAGCGGGCGGTCGCGCGTCGCCTGCACCAGGTGATCGGAAGAAGGCTGCTGTACCGGGACCTGCGCGTGGACCCCGACGATCTGGTGCGGATCTGCGGCGTGTGGGTCACCGTGCCGGTGCGCACGCTCGCCGATCTCTCCCGCGTCGGCGACGAGAACCACACCCGGGCGGCGACGATGATGGCCGATGCGGCGCCGGCTCTGGCCGGGGAGGCGGTCGCCTGGCTCGAGATGCACGGCGCCCTGCCCCACAAGCGCGCGGCGCTCACGCTGCTGCGGAGCCTCGCGGCGCGCGACCCGCAGCCGGCGCTCAGGACGACGTGACCCGGTACACGTCGTAGACGGCGTCTATGCGCCGCACCGCGTTCAGGACCCGCTCGAGGTGCACGATGTCGCCCATCTCGAACACGAAGCGGCTGAGGGCCAGCCGGTCGTTCGTGGTCGACACGGTCGCGGACAGGATGTTCACGTGATGCTCGCTCAGCACCCGGGTCACATCGCTGAGCAGCCCGGACCGGTCGAGGGCCTCGATCTGGATCTGCACCAGGAAGACGCTCTTCGTCGTCGGCGCCCACTCCACGTCGATGATCCGGGCCGGATCCTCCATCAGGGCCGCGACGTTCGTGCAGTCGGAGCGATGCACCGAGACGCCGCTGCCGCGCGTGACGAAGCCCACGACCTCGTCGCCCGGCACCGGCGTGCAGCACTTCGCGAGCTTGACCAGGATGTCGGGCGCGCCGCGCACCAGGACGCCGGAGTCGCCGCCGCGGGGCTGCCGCGACCTGCCCACGTGCGGGATGTCGATGGGCCCGGTCGACGCGTCGCTCGCGCTCACGAGCGCGGTGACCTTCTCGATCACCGACTGCGTGGACACGTGGCCCTCGCCGACCGCGGCGTACAGCGCCGAGACGTCCTCGTACTTGAGCTGCTGCGCGACCTCGGTGAACGAATCCTGGCTCATGAGCCGCTGCAGCGGCAGGTTCTGCCGGCGCATCGCGCGGGCGATCGCCTCCTTGCCCTGCTCGATCGCCTCCTCGCGGCGCTCCTTGGTGAACCAGCCGCGGATCTTGCTGCGCGCCCGAGTGCTCTTGACGAAGGTCAGCCAGTCCTGGCTGGGTCCGGCATCCGGGTTCTTCGAGGTGAAGACCTCGACCACGTCGCCGCTCTGCAGTTCGGACTCGAGCGGAACCAGGCGGCCGTTGACCTTCGCGCCCATCGTGCGATGACCGACCTCGGTGTGCACGGCGTAGGCGAAGTCCACCGGGCTGGCGCCGGTGGGCAGGCCGATCACCCGCCCCTTGGGCGTGAAGACGTAGACCTCCTTGGCGCCGATCTCGAAGCGCAGCGAATCGAGGAACTCGCCGGGGTCGGCCGTCTCGGCCTGCCAGTCCGAGATGTGCGCGAGCCAGGCCATGTCGGCGTCGACCGACTTGGCATCCGGCTTGCCGCCGACGAGGCGCTCCTTGTACTTCCAGTGCGCCGCGACGCCGTACTCGGCCTGCTGGTGCATCTCGTTCGTGCGGATCTGGATCTCGACCGTCCGCCCGCCGGGCCCGATGACGGTCGTGTGCAGTGACTGGTAGAGATTGAACTTCGGCGTCGCGATGTAGTCCTTGAACCGGCCCGGCAGCGGAGTCCAGCGCGCGTGGATCGCGCCGAGCACGGCGTAGCAGTCGCGGACGCTGCCGACGAGGATCCGGATCCCGATGAGGTCGTAGATGTCGTCGAATTCGCGACCGCGGACGACCATCTTCTGGTACACCGAGTACAGCTGCTTCGGGCGGCCCATGACCCGGCCGCGGATGCGCAGCTCGCGCAGGTCGCCGTCGACCGCGTCGATGACGTTGTGGACGTACTGCTCGCGCTGCGGAGTCCGCTGCTTGACGAGGCTCTCGATCTCGGCGTAGAGCTTCGGATGCAGGACCGCGAAGGAGAGGTCCTCGAGCTCGGACTTGATCGTCTGGATGCCGAGCCGGTGCGCGAGCGGCGCGTAGATCTCGAGGGTCTCGGTGGCCTTCTTGCGCGCCTTCTCGGGCGGGACGAATCCCCACGTGCGGGCGTTGTGGAGCCGGTCGGCGAGCTTGATGAGCAGGACGCGGATGTCGCGGGACATCGCCACGATCATCTTGCGCACCGTCTCGGCCTGCGCGCTCTCGCCGTACTTGACCTTGTCGAGCTTCGTGACGCCGTCCACGAGCATGGCGACCTCGTCGCCGAACTCGGCCTTCAGCGTCTCGAGGGCGTACCCGGTGTCTTCGACCGTGTCATGCAGGAGCGCCGCTGCGATCGCCTTCGGGCCCAGACCGAGGTCCGCGAGGATCTGCGCGACCGCGAGCGGATGGGTGATGTACGGCTCACCGCTCTGCCGGGTCTGACCCGTGTGCGCCTCAGCCGCGACCGTGTACGCGCGCTCGACGATGGACAGATCGCCCTTGGGATGGTGCGTCCGCACCGTCCGCAGCAGCTGCTCCACGTCGTCGCGCCGCGCGGATCTGGAGAAGATCCGCGGCACGAGACGCCGCAACGACGAGGACTGGGCGGGAGGAACGGTCTCGGTCATCCGATTCCTTCCCTCCGCCGGAGCTCAATCCTATGCCCGCCCGGCTCGGCTCCCATTCTCGCCCGGACGGCGTCAGACCGGCACGCCCGCCTTCTCACGCGCCGCGCGCACACGCTCGTCGCGCGTCTTGATGTCGGGCTCGTTCTCACGGAACAGCGAGTACAGCGGAGCGGCGACGAAGAGCGTGGAGTACGCGGCGACGATCGTGCCGACGAAGATCGCGAGCGAGATGTCGGTGAGCGTCTCGGCGCCGAGCCACAGAGCGCCGATGAAGAGGATCGCACCGGTCGGCAGGATTGCGACGACCGTCGTGTTGATCGAGCGGATCAAGGTCTGGTTGACGGCGAGGTTCACGGACTCCCCGAAGGTGCGACCCGATATCTCCCCGTCTTCCGTCGTGTTCTCGCGGATCTTGTCGAACACGACTGTGGTGTCGTAGAGCGCATAGGACAGGATCGTGAGGAAGCCGATCACCGCCGCGGGCGAGATCTCGAAGCCGCACAGTGCGTACACGCCGATCGTGATGACGAGGACATCGAGCAGACCGATGATCGACGTCACCGACATCTTCCACGTGCGGAAGTACAGCGCCAGGATCAGGAAGGTCAGAGCGAGGAAGATCGCGAGACCCCATAGCGACTGGCGCGTGACGTCGGCACCCCAGCTCGGCCCGATGAACGACGCGGTCACTTCGCTGACCGGAACGTCGTACGCCTCGGCCAGGGCGGTCGTGACGTCCTGCGACTGCTGCGGGGTCAGCTGGTCGGTCTGCACTCGGACCGTGCTGTCGCCGACCGTCGTGACCTTGGTCGTCGCGTCGGGGACCACGGATTGCACGGCCTCGGTCGCCACGAGCTGATCGGGCGAGCTGACGCCCGAGACGGTGAACTGCGATCCGCCGGTGAACTCGATCGAGAACTGGATCGGCCTGACGAGCGGCACCAGAGCTGAGCCGATGACGAGGAGAGCGGCGATGATGAACCACAGCCGCCGGCGTCCGACGAACGGGAACGAGGTCTTGCCGGTGTAGAGGTCGTTGCCGAGCTGGCTCATGGAGCGCATCAGAGCTCTCCTCCCTTGTCGGTCGAGGACGGTTTGCCCGTGTCGGGCACCTTCGCGAGCTCCGCCTGTTTGCGCTCGGCGATCGTCTGCCGGCGCTCCGCCTCACCACGGGAGCGCGACGCGCGGCGCTCGGCCTGTGTCTTCGTGCTGACGGGCGCGGGAGCGCGGAACTGGGCGCGGCCGCGATAGACGGCGCCGAGCGCAGCCGGATCCATGCCCGACAGGGGATGACCGGAGCCGAAGAACTTCGTCCGGGCGAGCAGCTGCATGACCGGGTGGGTGAAGAGGATGAAGATGAGCACGTCGATCACGGTCGTCAGGCCCAGCGTGAACGCGAATCCCTTCACCGTGGCGTCGGCCAGGATGTACAGCACCACGGCGGCGAGGATGTTGATCGACTTGGAGATGTAGATCGTGCGCTTCGCGCGACCCCAGCCGTCCTCCACGGCCCCCGTGATCGACTTGCCGTCTCGCAGCTCGTCGCGGATGCGCTCGAAGTAGACGATGAACGAGTCGGCCGTGAATCCGATCGACACGATCAGACCGGCGACGCCGGCGAGCGACAGGCGGAAGCCCATGCGCCAGGCGAGGATGCAGATCGTGATGTACGTGAGCACGCCCATCACGATCAGCGACGCGATGATCACGAGTCCGAGCGCGCGGTACACGATCAGTGAGTAGATGGCGACCAGGGCCAGGCCGATGAGGCCGGCGATCAGCCCGATCTGCAGCTGCTGGGAGCCGAGCGTCGCCGAGATGGTGTCGGAGCTGACGACCTCGAAGCTCAGCGGCAGGGCGCCGTACTTGAGCTGGTCGGCGAGCACCTTCGCGGTCTCCTGCGTGAAGCTGCCGGTGATGCTCGGGTCTCCGCCGAGGATGATCGCGTTCATGGACGGCGCCGACAGCACGTAGCCGTCCAGGACGAACGCGAACTGGTTCAGCGGAGGCGTCGCGCCGAACAGGCGCTCGCTGATCTGACCGAACGTCCGCGTCCCGTCATCGTCGAACTTCAGGTTGACCGCCCACTGGCCGTTGGTCTGCTGCAGGCCGAAGGTGGCATCGGTGATCGAGGAGCCGTCGAGTTCGACCGGGCCGAGGATGTACTTGACGCTGCCGTCCGCCTCGCACGTGATGAGCGGCTGGTCCTGCGGGGCATTCGCAGGGTCGTTCTCGGGGTCGTCGCAGTCGTAGGCGAGGAACTCCGCGTACAGCGCCTCGGTGATCCACGCCGGGTCGCTGCCGTTCGTCGGCTCAGCCGTCGGCGTGGAGTTGAGGGTCGGGTCCGGCGTGGGGTACGGCGTCTCGGTGCCGTCCTCTCCCACGAACGTCGTCGCCGGCTCCCCCGCGTACAGGACCGCCCGCAGCTGCAGCTGCGCAGACGCCTCGATGCGCTGCCGCGTCTGCTCGTCCGCCTGACCGGGGATCTGGACGACGATGTTGTTGCCGCCCTCCGTGGTCACATCGGCCTCGCCGACACCCGAGGCGTCGACACGCTGGCGGATGATCGTGACCGCCTGGTTCATCTGCTCCTCGGTGGGCGCGGCACCGTCGGCGGTCTGCGCCTCGAGGATGATCTGCGTGCCGCCCTGGAGGTCGAGCGCCAGCTCGGGCGTCCACGAGCTCGCCTTGAAGACGTAGACGCCGAGCGCGTTGATGCCGAACAGGACGGCGGTGATGATCAGGAGCGCTGTCAGCGCGCGCCAGGCATGCCGGACGGGGGTGGATGTCGCCACGAGGGGTCAGCTTTCTGGGAGCCCCGGAGGGCGAGCGGTCAGGCCTTGGGCTTGGAGTCCGTGTCGGCGTCGGGGTCGATGGTGGGCTCCGCCTCGGTCCGCGCACCGGCGACATAGCCGGACTCGCCCGCCTCGAGGAACCCGTCCTCGGTCACCGGGGCATCGACGGGGTCCACGACGCGGAGGATCGCCTGGCTGTGCACGCGGATGTCGACGCCGGGAGCGATCTCGACGACCGCGGGCTGGTCGAGGTTGTCGGGGTCGTACGAGACGATCGTGCCGTACAGGCCGCCCTGCAGCAGGACTTCGGCGCCGGGAACGGTCTGGCGGGCCTTCGCCGCCTGCTCGAGCTTCTGCTTCTGCATGCGACGTCGCGAGCTCCAGAACATGAAGCCCAGCAGAACGACCAGCAGGATGATGAGGCCGTAGTTGGAGAGGAATTCCATGGAGGCGAGAGCACCTTTCGAATCAGGCGCGCGCCGTGGCGGCACTGCCTTGCATGAGGGGGTTAGGCGAGAGCCTCCAGCGATTATAGATCATCGAGTCTGAGCGCCGAGTCGAGGTGCGCGGCGCCCAGGTGCGCGAACGCCGCCGGCATGGCGATGCGACCTCGGGGAGTGCGACCGATGAAGCCGATCCGGACCAGGTAGGGCTCGACGACGGACTCGATCGTCTCGGCCTCCTCACCGACGGCGACCGCCAGCGTGCTCAGGCCGACCGGTCCGCCGCGGAACCGGTGCACGAGTGCGTCCAGCACCGCCCGGTCGAGCCTGTCCAGGCCGATGACGTCGACGTCGTAGAGGTCGAGCGCCGCGTCGACGGTCGCAGTGTCGCCGCCCCCGCCGCGCACGATCATGAAGTCGCGGACGCGCCGCAGCAGGCGGTTCGCGATGCGGGGGGTGCCGCGCGAGCGGCGGGCGATCTCGGCACGGGATGCCGGCGGCAGGTCGACGGCGAGCATCGCGGCGGAGCGCTCGATGACCCGTTCGAGCTCGTGCGGCTCGTAGTACTCCAGATGGGCGGTGAACCCGAAGCGATCGCGCAGCGGGTTGGGCAGCAGGCCGGACCGCGTCGTTGCGCCCACGAGCGTGAACGGCGCGAGGTCGAGCGGGATGCTGGTCGCACCGGCGCCCTTGCCGACCATGATGTCGATGCGGAAGTCCTCCATCGCGAGGTACAGCATCTCCTCGGCGGAGCGCGCCATCCGGTGCACCTCGTCGATGAACAGCACCTCGCCGGGCATCAGGCTGGACAGGAGCGCGGCCAGGTCGCCGGCGTGCTGGATCGCGGGGCCGCTGCTCATCCGCAGCGGCCGGTCGCTCTCGTGCGCCACGATCATCGCGAGCGTCGTCTTGCCGAGGCCGGGCGGCCCGGACAGCAGGATGTGGTCGGCGGGTCGCTGCTGGATCCGCGCCGCGTCCAGCAGAAGCTGAAGCTGGCCGCGGACCTTCTGCTGACCGACGAACTCGGCGAGGGATGCCGGCCGCAGCGCGCCTTCGATCGCGAGTTCGGTCTCGTCGACGGGCTCGGTATCGCGGACGTCATCCACCGGCGTGCTCCTTCCGCGCCGGGCCGAGCGTGGCCAGGGTCAGGCGCAGCAGTGCGGGGACCGCGGCGCGCTCGGCGGGGCTCGCACTCTCGACGGCGGCGGTCACCGCATCCACTGCTGCGCGCTCGCTCCAGCCGAGCCCGACCAGCGCCTGCGTCACCTGCGCCGCCACACCCGGTGCGGCATCCGTGCCCGTGCGACCGCTCGCACGTGGGGGCGTGATCTTGCCCGCGAGCTGGACCACGATGAGCTTGGCGGTCTTCGGGCCGATGCCCGAGACCCGGCGGAACGGTGCGTCGTCGTCTGCGCCGACCGCCTCGGCGATCTGGGCGACGCTGAGTGCAGCCAGCACTCCGAGCGCGGACTTCGGACCGACGCCGGTGACACCGAGCAGCTGAGTGAAGACGACCAGCTCATCCCGGCTCTCGAACCCGAAGAGCGACAGCGCGTCCTCCCGGACGATCAGGCTCGTGTGCAGGTGAACCTCGTCGCCCACGTTCGTGGCGTGCGCGACGGGTGGGGTGACCGCCACGCTCAGCCCCACCCCTCCCACCTCGACGACGAGCGAATCCGTGTCGACGTGTGCGGCCCGGCCGCGCAGCGAGGAGATCATGCGTCGAGCCTAGAGCGCGATTCGCAGGTTTGTTCGAGCGACACACGCGGACGCGTCGACAGGCTCACGCTTCGACGAGCTCAGCGCCGGGCGAGGCGCTCGGCGTCGGTCCAGGCCCGCTGGGCCGGGGTAAGCGCGCCGCCCGCGGGTGCCGAGGCCGAACCGGACCGCCAGGCGTGGCACAGGGCCAGCGCCAGCGCATCCGCCGCATCCGCCGGCTGGGGCACCTCGTCGAGCCCGAGGATGCGGGCGATCATCGCCTGCACCTGCTTCTTGTCGGCGGCCCCGTAGCCGGTGACGGCCGCCTTCACCTCGGTCGGTGTGTGGGTGGACGCTCGCAGACCGCGTTCGCCCGCGATGAGCAGCGCGATGCCGCTGGCCTGTGCGGTCCCCATGACCGACTGCCGGTTGTGCTGTGAGAACACCCGCTCGACCGCGACGACGGACGGCCCGTGCGCGTCGATGACAGCGCGGATGCCGGCGGCGATCGTGGCCAGGCGGCGCTCGATCGGCTCGCCAGGGTCCGAGCGGATGACGCCCACGTGCACGAGGGTCGCCGACCGGTCGCGCGCGACGTCGACCACTCCGACTCCGCACCGGGTCAGGCCCGGATCGATGCCGAGAACGCGCAGAGCTGCCACTCCCCCACGCTAAGCGCGCCTGCGCTGCGGGCCGGCGCGGCGCGCCCTACTCGTCGTTCTCGAGTTCGGCCTGCACCTCGGCGGAGAGATCGAAGTTGCTGTACACGTTCTGGACGTCGTCGCTGTCTTCGAGCGCGTCGATCAGTCGGAACACCTTGCGAGCCGTATCGGCGTCGACTTCGACCTTGAGCGACGGGACGAACTCCACGTCGGCAGACTCGTAGTCGATGCCGGCCTCCTGCAGCGCCGAGCGGACCGAGACGAGGTCGGTCGCCTCGGTGATCACGCCGTAGCCGTCGGCGTGCGGCTCGATCTCCTCGGCACCGGCGTCCAGGACCGCGAGCATGACGTCGTCCTCGGACGCGCTGTCGCCGGAGACGACGATCACGCCTTTGCGGTGGAAGTTGTAGGCCACGCTGCCTGGGTCCGCCATGGTGCCGCCGTTGCGGGTCATCGCGGTGCGCACCTCGGCCGCCGCGCGGTTGCGGTTGTCGGTCAGGCACTCGATGAGCAGGGCGACGCCGTTCGGGCCGTAGCCTTCGTAGAGGATCGTCTGATAGTCGACGGACTCTCCGGTCAGTCCCGCACCGCGCTTGATCGCCCGGTCGATGTTGTCGTTGGGGACCGAGGTCTTCTTGGCCTTCTGGACGGCGTCCTGCAGGGTGGGGTTGCCTGAGAGATCCGCACCGCCGATCTTGGCGGCGACTTCGATGTTCTTGATGAGCTTGGCGAACGACTTGGCACGGCGCGAATCGATGATCGCCTTCTTGTGCTTCGTGGTCGCCCACTTGGAGTGGCCGGACATGCCCCCAGTTTATGCGGACGCGCCGTCCGTCACCGCGCGACGATCTTCTGCAGTGTGCGCAGATTGCGGTTGGTCGTGGACGATTTGTACGCCGCGCGCGCGAGAAGCTTTGCGAACGGCGTGTCGACGCTCGTTCCCTTCACCGGGTTCCAGTAGATGACGCCGGCGCCGCGCGCGATCGGGTCCGCCTCAGCGTCGAAGGATGCCGCCGCCTCCGACAATTCGTCCAGGACGGACTCATCCGACCCGAAGATCACCCATGGCTGCCTGCTCGCCTCTTCCGCGTCGAACGGGAACGCCGCGATCGCTCTCTCGACCTCCGCGCGGGTGACCAGGACGATCCACGCGTAGTAGCCGAAGCGCGTGCGCAGGGCCGCTTCGATCGAGGACTTGAGCTTCGCCCGAGCGGAGGGCGCGGCATCCGTCTCGAACGCGGCGTTGCCGCTGGCCAGCACCGTCCGCACGCCGTCGAGCCCCAGTTCGTCGCGAAGCAGCGCCGCCAGGTCGGCGCTGCGGATCGTCACTCCCCCGACGTTGACACCCCGCAGGAGCGCCACCCACTCGGTCATCGCCCGCGCCTAGAGAGCGAACTCGAAGCCGAAGCGGGACGACAGGAGTGCGACCAGATCCCGCGGTACCTTGCTGAGGTACGCCGGCGCGGGCGCGAGCGTCTCGGCCGAGCCGATGAACGGGAAGTAGACCGGACCGTCGGTGGACGCCTCGACCGAGTCGCGGATCGCCACGATGTCTCCGCCGATCCGCCGGAGGCCCGACAGGGTGATCGGCGTTGCCAGGCGCAGCGTGTCGCTGACCGGCATCCGCCAGTGCGGCATCTGCTGCCCGCGACGGGCGGTCGTCTCCTCGCCGAGCGGGCCCAGGACTCTCCCCCAGGCGCCGATCCCGGGCATGGGCAGGGTGCGGTCCCAGACGAACAGGGTGTCGCCGGGCTCGGTGAAGCCCACCAGCTCATGGGACCACTCGAACCGGCGATCGGCGGACGCCTTGGGGGCGCGCAGCGCGTCGCCGACGTTGCCGCGCGAGGGGGCGATCATCCAGTACCGCTCTTCCGGGCGGTCGCGCCACCAGTCGTTGACCGTCATGTCAGAGAATCTAGCCGCTGCGCCCGCGAGCGTCAGGCGGCGCGCACGGTGTCGAGGAAGAGCTCGTGAAAACGGAGCTCTCCGGTCACCTCCGGGTGGAACGACGTGCCGAGCAGCCGGCCATGACGGACCGCGACGACACGACCGTCGTCGAGCCGTGCGAGCGCCTCCACCCCGTCCCCGACCTGCTCGACGAGCGGAGCGCGGATGAACACCGCGTGCACGAGTGGCTCACCCAGCGCGGGCACGTCGAGGTCTGTTTCGAACGAGTCCAGCTGGCTGCCGAAGGCGTTCCGCCGCACGGTCACGTCGAGTCCGCCGAATGTCTGCTGCCCGACGATCCCGTCGGTGATGCGGTCGGCGAGCAGAATGAGCCCCGCACAGGTGCCGTAGACCGGCAGGCCGGACGCGATCGCCGCGCGGATCGGCTGCTGCATGCCGAAGGCGCGCGACAGCTTGTCGATGACGCTCGACTCGCCGCCCGGGATGACGAGTCCCTCGACGGCGGAGAGCTCGCTCGGACGCCGCACCAGGTCGACGTCGGCGCCGAGATGGGTGAGCGCGCGAGCGTGCTCGCGCACGTCGCCCTGGAGGGCGAGGACTCCGACGTGAGGTCGCCTACCAGCCACGCTCGGCGAGCCGATGCGGGGCCGCAAGGTCGGTCACGTTGATGCCGACCATGGCCTCACCGAGGCCCCGTGAGACGTCGGCGATGATCTTCGCGTCGTCGTAGAAGGTGGTCGCCTTCACGATCGCGGCGGCACGTTCGGCCGGGTTGCCCGACTTGAAGATGCCTGAGCCCACGAAGACGCCGTCCGCACCCAGCTGCATCATCATCGCGGCATCCGCCGGAGTGGCGACACCGCCGGCGACGAACAGCACGACGGGCAGCTTGCCGGTCTCGGCGATCTCGGCGACGAGGTCGTACGGGGCCTGCAGCTCCTTGGCCGCGACGTACAGCTCATCCTTGGTCATCGAGCGCAGAACGTTGATCTCGCTGGAGATCTTGCGTATGTGCTTGGTCGCCTCGGAGACGTCGCCCGTGCCGGCCTCGCCCTTCGAGCGGATCATCGCGGCGCCCTCGTTGATACGGCGCAGCGCCTCGCCCAGGTTGGTGGCTCCGCACACGAACGGAACGGTGAACCTCCACTTGTCGATGTGGTTGACGTAGTCGGCGGGCGAAAGCACCTCGGATTCGTCGATGTAGTCCACGCCCAGCTCCTGGAGCACCTGCGCCTCCACGAAGTGGCCGATCCGGGCCTTCGCCATCACGGGAATCGAGACCGCGTCGATGATGCCGTCGATCATGTCGGGATCGCTCATGCGCGAAACGCCGCCCTGTGCACGGATGTCGGCGGGCACGCGCTCCAGGGCCATGACCGCCACCGCTCCGGCGTCCTCGGCGATCTTGGCCTGCTCTACGGTGACAACGTCCATGATGACGCCTCCCTTGAGCATCTCGGCGAGGCCGCGCTTGACGCGACTGGTTCCCGTGTCGGCTGCGGTCACGGCTGATCCTTTCGGTGACTGCGCGAGGGTGCGCATGTGGCGGGTCGTATCGGGTATTGACCTATGCCAAAAGATAGCATGTACTGCGTTCTACCCCTGAGCGAAGGACGGTGCCATGGACCTCGAGATCAGCGGACGCTCGGCATCCGAGATCGCCGACAGCCTGCGGGCGTTGATCGAGCGCGGCACGCTGCGGCCCGGCGAGGCCCTGCCCCCCGTTCGGGTGCTCGCGGAGAGCCTGGGCGTCAACCGCAACACCGTCGTCGCCGGCTACCGCCAGCTCACCAGCACCGGCGTGATCGTCACCCGCGGCCGCGGCGGCACGCGCGTCGCCGACCTCTCGCCGGTGGCCCAGGAAGGCTTCGCGGGCGACAGCGTGCTGCGCGACGTGGCGACCGGCAACCCCGACCCGGAGCTGGTGCCCGATCCGTCGCACGCGCTGGCGAGCATGGCCGGACGGCCCGTGCTGTACGGCGAGCCGGTGATCGACCGCGATCTCGAGCGCTGGGCGCGCACCTGGATGAGCGACGCCGTCGCGAGCGGCACCTCCATGCGGATCACCGTCACGAGCGGTGCCGCGGATGCCGTCGAGCGCCTTCTCGCGCAGGCGCTGACACGCGATGACGCGGTGGCCCTGGAGGATCCGTGCTTCCTGGCCAGCATCCACACCGTCCGCCTCGGCGGGTACCGGCCCGTGCCCGTGCCGGTGGACGACGAGGGGATGACGGTCGAGGGTCTGCGGGCGGCGCTCGCGCAGGGCGTGCGTGCGGTGGTGTGCACCCCGCGCGCCCAGAATCCCTCGGGTGCCAGCCTCTCCTCGCGCCGCGCGGCCGAGCTGCGCGAGGTGCTGAGCGCGCACCCGTACGTCCTCGTGATCGAGGACGACCACTTCTCCCTGCTGTCGCGCGAGCCGTTCCAGTCCGTCATCGGACCGGAGCACCGCCGCTGGGCGCTCATCCGATCGGTCTCGAAGTTCCTGGGTCCGGACATGTGCCTGGCGGTCACCGCCTCCGATCCTGAGACCGCAGAGCGCCTGGCCATGCGACTGACCCCGGGAACCACATGGGTCAGTCACCTGCTGCAGCGACTCGTCCTGAGCCTCGTGACCGACGACGACACGATGACGGCGATCGCCCGCGCCGGGGCGCACTACGCCGCCAGGAACGCGGCGTTCGCTGCGCGACTGACCGCGCACGGCGTTCCGACCCGGGCCGGCGACGGACTCAACCTCTGGGTTCCCCTCCCCGTTCCCGGCCGTGGGGTGGTGGAGCGGCTCATGAGGCGCGGATGGCTCGCCCGCAGCGGCGACGAGTTCATGCTCGAGGACGGTCCGCCCTCGCATCGGCTGCGCCTCACCGTGCATGACCTGGACGACGCCGATGCCGAACAGCTCGCCGCCGACATCGGCGCTGCAGTGCGCGCCACGGGCCGGGGTTCGCTCGCGCGGGAAGTGGCATGATCGAGCGGTGAAGATCCTCTCCATACAGTCTGCCGTCGCATTCGGGCATGTCGGCAACTCGGCCGCGGTCTTCCCGCTGCAGCGCATCGGCGTCGAGGTGATGCCGGTGTACACGGTGAACTTCTCCAATCACACCGGCTACGGGGCGTGGCGCGGCCCGCTCATCGCGCCGGATGACGTCCGCGACGTGATCACCGGGATCGAGGAGCGCGGCGTCTTCCCGAGCGTCGACGTCGTGCTGTCGGGCTATCAGGGCAGCGAGGGCATCGCCGACGTGATCCTCGACGCCGTGGCGCGCGTGAAGTCGGCGAACCCGGCGGCGCTCTACGCGTGCGACCCGGTGATGGGCAACGCGATGTCCGGCTGCTTCGTCGCTCCCGCGATCCCGGTGCTGCTGCGCGACCGCGTGGTGCCTGCTGCCGACATCATCACTCCGAATCAGTTCGAGCTCGGATTCCTCACCGGCACCGAGCCGCTCACACTCGACGACACGCTCACCTCCGTCGACCTGATCCGTGCGACCGGACCCCGCACCGTTCTGGTCACCAGCGTCCAGCGTCCGGACCGGCCCGAGGGCACCGTCGAGATGCTCGCGGTCACCGACGGGGGCGCCTGGATCGTCCAGACCCCCCTGCTGCCGATGAAGGCGAACGGGTCCGGCGACGTGACCGCGGCGCTGTTCACCGCGCACTACGTCCGCACCGGCGATGCGGCGGACGCGCTCGCCCGCACCGCGTCGAGCGTCTACGACCTGCTCGAGCGCACACTCGGCTCGGGTGAGCGGGAGCTGCAGCTTGTCGAGGCGCAGGAATCGTACGCGCACCCCCGCCTGCAGTTCGCCCCGCGTCGGGTGCGCTGAGGTCAGACCGGCCAGGCGTCCGCGACGGCGCGACGCACGTCGCCCAGCAGCTGGGGCAGCGCCTTCGTCCGGGCGATGATCGGGAAGAAGTTGGCGTCGGCGCCCCACCGCGGCACGACGTGCTGATGAAGGTGCTCATCCACTCCCGCGCCGGCGACAGCCCCTTGATTCATGCCGATGTTGAACCCGTCGCACCTCGACACGGTCCGCAAGACCCGCATGCCGGTCTGGGTGAGCGTGCCGATCTCGGTGACCTCGTCAGCCGATGCCTCGTCGTACTGGCCGATGTGGCGATACGGGCAGACGAGCAGGTGGCCGGAGTTGTACGGGAAGAGGTTCAGCAGCACGTAGGCGCTGCGCCCGCGGTGGACGATCAGGCCGTCCTCGTCGGACTTCTCAGGGGCCGCGCAGAACGGGCAGGCGTCGCGCAGCGGCTGCGGACCCGCCTGGATGTAGGCCATCCGGTGCGGGGTCCACAGTCGCTGGAACTGGTCGGGGACCCCCGGAAGCTCGGCGGCCGCGACCAGCCCGTCGACGGACTCGGATACCCCCTCGCCCGTCACGCGAGGTCCTCTGCCGTGTTCACCAGCGCTCTCGTCGCGATGGCGTGGCGGATGCGGCGCACGGCGTCCTCGATCGGCACGCCGTTCTCCTGCGATCCGTCCCGGAAGCGGAAGGACACGGTGCCTGCGGCGCGGTCCTGCTCACCCGCGATGAGCTGCAGCGGGACCTTCTGGGTCGTGTGCGTGCGGATCTTCTTCTGCATCCGGTCGTCACTGTGGTCGACCTCGGCCCTGACGCCCTCACGGGTGAGTCGGACGATGATCTCGTCCAGGTAGTCGTAGTACTCCTCGGCGACGGGCACGCCGACCACCTGAACGGGCGCCAGCCACACCGGGAAGGCTCCCGCATAGTGCTCGAGCAGGATCGCGAAGAACCGTTCGATCGAACCCATCAGGGCGCGGTGGATCATGACCGGGCGCTTTTTCAGGCCGTCCCTATCGGTGAACTCCAGCTGGAAGCGCTCGGGCAGGTTGAAGTCCAACTGGACGGTCGACAGCTGCCAGGTCCGCCCGATCGCGTCCTTCACCTTGAGGTCGATCTTCGGTCCGTAGAACGCGGCCTCACCGGCGACCTCGGTGAGCTTCAGCCCGCTGCCGAGGGCGACACGGCGCAGCGCGTCGGTCGCCTCGGCCCAGTGCTCCTCGTCGCCGATCCACTTCGCCTTCTCGTCGTCGCGCATCGACAGCTCGAGCTCGAAGTCGCTGAGGCCGAAGTCGCGCAGGAGCGACAGGACGAACTCGAGTACCTCGGCGACCTCGCCCTCGAGCTGCTCGGGGGTCACGAACAGGTGCGCGTCGTCCTGCGTGAACCCCCGCACGCGGGTCAGGCCGTGCAGCGCCCCCGACAGCTCGTTGCGGTAGACGGTGCCGTTCTCGGCCAGCCGCATCGGCAGGTCGCGGTAGCTGCGCGCACGCTCCCGGTAGATCAGGATGTGCATCGGGCAGTTCATCGGCTTCAGGTAGTAGTCGACGCCATGCTTCGTGATCTCGCCGTTCTCGTCGCGCTCCTCGTCCATCCGGATGGGCGGGAACATGCCCTCCGCGTAGGTCACGAGGTGGTTGGACTCGATGAACAGGTCCCGCTTGGTGATGTGCGGCGTGTAGACGTACGTGTAGCCCGCGGCGCGGTGGCGCTGCAGCGCGTGCTGCTCCATCTCCTGCCGCACGATCCCTCCGCGAGGATGCCAGACCGAGAGGCCTGAGCCGATCTCCTCGGGGAAGGAGAACAGGTCCAGCTCCTTGCCGAGTCGGCGATGGTCGCGCTTGGCCGCTTCTTCGAGGCGCTGCTGGTAGGCCCGCAGCTCATCCTTCGAGGGCCACGCGGTGCCGTAGATGCGCTGCAGCTGCGGGTTCTTCTCGCTCCCCCGCCAGTAGGCGGCCGCGATGCGGGTGAGGGTCCACCCGTTGCCGATCATGCGGGTGTTGGGCAGGTGCGGGCCGCGGCACAGGTCCTTCCAGACGATCTCGCCGTCGCGGGCGACGTTGTCGTAAATCGTGAGCTCTCCGCCGCCGACTTCGACGGACGCTCCGTCGGCTGCTTCCTTGCCCGATCCGGCCGACCCCTTCAGACCGATCAGCTCGAGCTTGAACGGCTCGGCGGCGAGCTCGGCCCGCGCCTCTTCATCGCTGACGACGCGGCGGACGAACCGCTGCCCCTCGCGGATGATGCGCTGCATCTCCTTGTCGATCGCCTTGACGTCCTCCGGGGTGAACGGATGCTGCACGCCGAAGTCGTAGTAGAAGCCGTCGGTGATGGGCGGCCCGATTCCGAGGGTCGCCTGCGGGTTGATGCGCTGCACCGCCTGCGCGAGCACGTGCGCCGTGGAGTGGCGGAGGATCGCGAGCCCGTCGGGACTGTCGATGGCGACCGGCTCGACGGCATCCGTCTCGGCGACGGTCGTGGCCAGATCCTTCAGCTCGCCGTTGACGCGCAGGGCGACGACGGCGCGGTCCGGGAAAAGCGCGAATCCGTCGGCGGGATAGGCGACGTCCGACGGAGTGGTGACGTCAGTCAAGGGACTCTCCAGTGGGTGGCTCGGAACAAAGGCTACTCAGCTTCGGGCGCGCAGTGCGCCCCGCCCGCTCAGGCGTCGAGCGTTCGCGTGGAGACGACGGCGACGACGGTCGCAGTGCTCAGCCGGCGCAATCCCATGACCACAGTCTAGTTCCGCGAGCGGATATCGATCCGGCCGGGCCGCGCCGCTCCCGACCATTGCGGGGGCGCCCCGACCCGGATGGACACGTCGCGCCGACCGACGGTGCGCAGAACTGCCCACCCCTCCGGGACCGGAATGGGTCGTCCGTCCGATGCGGTGGCGTGGGGGCCTTCCTAGCCTCGAGACGAAGATCACGATCCGAACAGGAGGAAAGCGATGGACACGCGATCGTTCCCGTCGCCGGAGTCAGTCGACATCGTCGTCATCGGCGGCGGACAGGCAGGGCTCGCCCTTGGCTATCACCTCACCCGCTTGCAACGGGACTACGTGATACTCGACGCCGGGAGCCGGGTCGGCGACGCCTGGCGCGAGCGATGGGACTCGCTCCGACTGTTCACGCCCCGGAAGTACGACGGCCTGCCGGGGATGCCGTTCCCCGGCGACCGGCTGTCGTTTCCGACCAAGGATGAGCAGGCCGACTATCTGGAGGCGTACGCGAAGCGCTTCGCGCTGCCGGTCCGCACCGGGATCCGCGTGGAGCGGGTGAGGCGGGACGGCGACCGATTCCTCGTCGACGCCGGCAGTCGGCGGTGGCGCGCGGACAGCGTCGTGCTCGCGACCGGTGCGGAGCAGTTGCCGGTGGTGCCGGCGTTGGCGGATCGGATCGGCGGGTCGATCCGGCAGATGCACTCCAGCGACTACCGCAACCCCGGCCAGCTGCGTCCCGGTTCGGTCCTCGTCGTCGGCGTGGGGAACTCCGGCGCGGAGATCGCCCTCGAGCTGAGTGCCCACGGGCCGGTGCTGCTGGCGGGCGAACCTGTGGGTGAGCTGCCCTTCCGTCATGGACGCAACGCGGCCCGGTTCGCGCTGCCGCTCGTGAGATTCGCCGGCACGCGGGTGCTGACTCTGGCGACACCGATCGGCCGGAAGGCCGCCGCCCGGTTCAGCGGCCCGCCGCTCATCCGCACCCGGCTCCGCGACCTGACCGCCGCTGGCGTGACACGGGTGCCGCGCGTCACGGACGTCGTCGACGGCCGACCGACGACGGCTGACGGACGAGCGCTCGACGTGGCGAATGTGGTGTGGTGCACCGGCTACCGGGAGGACTTCGGCATCCTGGATCTGCCGGGGGTGCCCACGCGGCGACCCGATCAGGCGCGCGGTGTCGTGTCGGCGGTGCCCGGCCTGTACATGCTCGGGCAGGAGTTCCTGTTCGCGGCTGCCTCGGCGACGCTTCCCGGTGTCCGCCGCGACGCGAAGCATCTGGCCTCGCGCATCGCATCTCGCGAGCGGCGCGGATCAGACCAGCCGATGCTCGTAGGCATAGGCGGTCGCGGCCGCCCGTGACGGTACGTCCAGCTTCGCGAAGATGTTGCTCAGGTGCCGCGCGACCGTCTTCTCACTGAGATAGAGCTGGGCGGCGATCCCCCGGTTGGTGAGGCCCGACGCGACCAGCCGCACGACTTCCACTTCGCGCGCGGTCAAGGGGACGTCGCCGAAGCCTCGGCGAAGGACGTCCAGCTCCTCGACGCTCGGCGTCGCGCCCAGCTCCGTGAACACGGCTCGCGCAGCCTGGAATTCCACGTCTGCCGACGCCTCATCATCGAGCGCGCGGTGTGCTCGGGCGATCAGGGCACGGCATTGCGCCAGCTCGAACGGGACGTCGAGGTCCCGCCACAGCGCACTCGCACGACGGGCTGCATCGAGCGCACCGAGCGGATCCGACTCCTCGAGCAGGACTGCAGCGTTGGCGTGGCTCGCCGACGCCTTCAGCATCGGCATCCGACTCTCGGAACCGGCGGCTGCCAGCTCGTCCGCGGCCGCGCGGGCTTCATCGACGCGGCCCGCAGCGAGCTCGATCGTGACCAATGCCGGGAGCATCCGGCGTCGGGTTCCCGGATCGGCACCGCCCACGGCTCCGCGGATGAGTGCCAGCGCGAGCTCACGTTGTCCGCGTGCCAGGGCCAAGAGGGCGAGACCGGGCTGCGGCTCGAACCCCGTCCTGCCTGCGCGTCGATACGATGCCTCGGCCTCGTCGAAGTCGCCCCGCAGCCTTTCGATCTCACCCTTCTGATAAAAGGCGCCGAAAGCGGCGTCGCGGTCCCCGCGCCCGTATCGCTCCTCCGCGGCCAGCGCCGCACCGTATGCCTCCGGCCAGGCGCCGTAGAGCCGATACAAGGCGGAGCGGTGGACCTGACACTGGGCGCTGAAGGAGATCATGTCGGGCTGGCTGGCGCACCACTGATCCAGCGCGGCGGTCCATTCGTGTGCGCGTCGCAGATCGTAGGCGAGGTGGCAGGTGCCGATCACCCCGCAGTAGACGATGCCCGCCGGTAGGGGCGAGATCTCGTTCGCCGTGACCGCGACCATGGCCTCGTCGAGCAGACTCATCCCCTCCTCGACACGGCCGCCCATGATCCGCGCCTGTCCCTGGCCCAGCTGGGCGAGGCAGAGCAGGTCGCGATCCGCGAAGCTCCGCGCCAACTCGTCGAGCTGCTCGAAGGCCCGCAGCGCGACGTCCAGGTCGCCGGAGTAGAGGGCGTCGAGGCCGACGGGGATGAGCAGGAACCCCTCCGCACCATTCGGCTCGCCCGGCCCGTGCACCAGACGCTGCGCCCGGGCGAGCCAGCCGCCGCCGCGAGCGCGGTTGCCGGAGTTCATGAGCTGGATTCCCAACCAGGCCGCGCACCGGGCGGCGGCGGCGATGTCGTCTGCGGCGAGGAAGGCCTCGTGCGCGCGGGTGAGGGTGTCTATCCCGTCGTCCTCGAGGCCGAGCAGGAACGCGGTCGTCGCCGCCCGCTCGAGATCCTGGGCAGGCAACTCTCGTTCGCGCTGGGCTTCGCCGAACGCCTCGCGCGCAGCGGTCCACCGATGCTGCCGGTATTCCTCCCGTGCGCGTTGTAGAGCTGCGGTCATTTCCGTCCGACCCCCGATCCGCAGAAGGCCACCGCCGGTGGTGTGCACGAGCGGATGCGCGTCACGCTACGCCGCCGGGCTGGGAGCGGCAAGGCCTTCAGGGACAGCGCGACTCGAGTTCCACGTCGCGCACGTCCGGACGCAGAAAACCCCCGGAACTCCGGGGGTTTCTCTGTGCGCGATACTGGGATCGAACCAGTGACCTCTTCCGTGTCAGGGAAGCGCGCTACCGCTGCGCCAATCGCGCCCGTACAGGCGTATTCAGTTTTCCGGGCGAGGTGGCGACGGGATTCGAACCCGTGTAAACGGCTTTGCAGGCCGGTGCCTAGCCGCTCGGCCACGCCACCGTGTGGATTGACCCCACGTGCCGTGATCCCTCCGGAGAGGAATCCCTGCACTCGAGCGGATGACGAGACTCGAACTCGCGACCCCAACCTTGGCAAGGTTGTGCGCTACCAACTGCGCTACATCCGCGTTGCCCGGATCGCTCCGGGCGCGTGAACGACTTTAGCCGATGAATCTGGACTCGCCAAACCAGCGCGGTCGGTCGCGTGTCACACCTGAGCGGGTCGCTCGCCCTGCCGGCATCCGGTAGGATCGAGACTCGGTCCGGCAGGGCCATGGGCGATTGGCGCAGTTGGTAGCGCGCTTCCTTCACACGGAAGAGGTCATCAGTTCGAGTCTGGTATCGCCCACCACGACCCTCAACGGGTCACTCGCCGACGGACCAGCCGTACCTCTCGTGCAAGGCGTCGGCCACGCGCGCGAAGCGCGCTCGATCCAGAGCGGATGCCTCGCGCCTCATGCCGTCCGCATGCACACTGTAGAGCTGGTCGACATCCACCCACGAGGGCCTCCCCCGCGAGTCCCAGGGACCGGTTCCGATCGCGAGGAAGTCGCGATCGCCTTCGTGCGACTTGCTCGTCAGGCGCACCGCGAACACGCGCGCGGGATCCTGCCGGCCGATGACGAGGACCGGACGGTCCTTGCCGCGGCCGTCGTTCTCGGCATACGGGACCCACGTCCAGACGATCTCGCCCGCGTCCGGATCTCCGTCGCGGTCCGGTGCGTAGCCGATCCGCAGCTCCTGCGGCGCCGGCGGGTCGATCTCCGTCGTAGCCGCCGCGCCGCCGCGCCCGATGATCTCGCAGCCGGGGCGCCGATCGCCCTCGGGCGGCGGAGGCGCAGGAACCGACGAGGGCCGCGTGGGGGGGAACAGGCGCGACAGCGCGCCGAGGATTCCCTTGCGTGATGCCACTCCCCGACCCTATCCGCACGCAGGGCGAAGGCCCCGCGACCGGAGTCACGGGGCCTTCGGCAGGATGATGCGGTGTCAGGCCTTCGAGTCGGCGAGGACGTAGCCCTCTTCGCCGTGCACGATGGTGTCGATACCGGCGATCTCGTCCTCGTTCTTCACGCGGAAGCCGATCGTCTTCTGGATCGCGAAGCCGATGACCCACGCCAGAACGAACGAGTAGATCAGGACCGAGAAGGCCGCGATCGCCTGGACGAGGAGCTGCGTGCCGGAACCGCTGTAGATGAGGCCGGTGCCGTTGGCGAAGAAACCCAGGTACAGCGTTCCGATGAGACCGCCCACGAGGTGGATGCCCACGACGTCGAGCGAGTCGTCGAAGCCGAGCTTGAACTTCAGCTCGATCGCCAGGGCGCAGACCGCACCGGCGATGAGGCCGAGGACGATGGCCCAGATCGGTGTGAGGAAGGCACACGCGGGGGTGATCGCAACCAGACCTGCGACCGCACCGGATGCCGCACCCACGGACGTGGGCTTGCCGTCCTTGATCTTCTCGACGATCAGCCAGGCCAGGAGCGCCGCTGCGGGGGCCGCGATCGTGTTCACGAATGCGAGCGCCGCGGCGTTGTCGGCGGCGAGCTCGGAGCCGGCGTTGAAGCCGAACCAGCCGAACCACAGCAGACCGGCGCCGAGGAGGACGAACGGCGGGTTGTGCGGGACGTGCACGCCCTTCTGGAAGCCGACGCGCTTGCCGAGGACCAGTGCCAGCGCGAGTGCCGCGGCACCGGCGTTGATGTGCACCGCGGTACCGCCGGCGAAGTCGAGCGCGCCCACGCCGAAGAACTCCTGCATGCCGTAGGTGATCCAGCCGCCGTACGCGAAGCTGCCGTCTTCGGCGAGGCCGAAGTTGAACACCCAGCTGGCGACCGGGAAGTAGACGACCGTCGCCCAGATCGCGGCGAAGATCAGCCAGGCGCCGAACTTGGCGCGGTCGGCGATGGCTCCGGAGACGAGCGCGACGGTGATGATCGCGAAGGTCGCCTGGAACGCGACGAAGGCGAGCGGCGGGTACGCGGCGCCCTCAGGAGTCTCGAGCACGCTCTGCAGACCGAGGGCGGACAGGTCGATCGACCACGGGAAGGCGAGTCCGTCCGCCGAGGGGAAGGCGATCGCGTAGCCGTAGAGGACCCAGAGGACCCCGATCAGGCCCATGGCGCCGAAGCTGAGCATCATCATGCTGATGACGCTCTTGGCCTTGACGAGGCCGCCGTAGAAGAAAGCGAGTCCTGGCGTCATCAACAGCACGAGTGCTGCCGCTATCAGGATGAATGCTGTATTGCCTTGATCCATCTCGAAATGAACCTCTCTGCAGGGACGCAGGGTAAAAGCGTCGGGTCGTCCCAGTGTCGACGGCGCGGGTTTCCTCCGGCGGCGAGGGTGTGTTTCGCGGGTGTTACACGACCCCCGGTGAGGTAAACATCACGTTTCCGGATGCCGTGAGCCACAGTCGAATCCGGGCCGACGAGCGTCTTCGCGGATCAGTCGAGGGTAGATGCGACCAGCCTCGAGATCGCCCGCAGGTACTTCTTCCGGTAGCCGCCCGCGAGCATCTCCTCGGGGAAGACGAGGTCCAGGCTCGTGCCGGTGGCCCGGATCGGCAGCTCCGCGTCGTACACCCGGTCGATGAAGGCCACGAAGCGCAGCGCCGCGGACTGGTCGCCCAGCGGCGCGACATCGCGCAGACCCACCATCGAGAGCTCCTCGATCAGGCGGATGTACCGCGAGGGATGGACGCTCGCCAGGTGACCGATGAGCGCGTCGAACCCGTCGTCCGAGACGAGGCCCCGCGTGGCGGCATCCGCGATCGTCGTCTCGTATGCCGCGGGCTCGAGGACGGCCGCATGGCCGTCGAGGGCGCGATGACGGTAGTCCGTGCCGTCGATGCGGATCGTCTGGAAGCTGGCCGCCATCGCGTGGATCTCGCGCAGGAAGTCCTGCGCGGCGAATCGCCCCTCGCCCAGGGCGTTCGGCGGGGTGTTGGAAGTCGCGGCGAGGCGGGTGCCCGACGCGACGAGCTCCCCGAGCAGTCTCGTCATCACCATCGTGTCGCCCGGATCGTCGAGCTCGAACTCGTCGATGCACAGCAGGTCGGAGCCGCGGAACAGTTCCACGGTGTTCTGATATCCGATCGCGCCGACCAGCGCGGTGTACTCGATGAAGGAGCCGAAGTACTTCCGGCGCACCGACATGGCGTGGTAGATCGCCGCGAGCAGGTGGGTCTTGCCGACGCCGAACCCGCCGTCCAGGTAGACCCCCGGCTTCAGCTCCGGTCCCTTCTTCGCGCGGCGGAAGAAGCCGCCGCGAGCCTCGGGGGCGGACAGCCCCGAGAACGCCATGAGCAGCGTCTTCGCCTCCTGCTGCGACGGGAAGGACGGATCGGCGCGGTAGGACTCGAAAGTCGCGTCCGTGAACTGCGGAGGAGGCACGAGCGATGCCACCATTTCGGCGCCGGAGAGCTGCGGGGTGCGCTCGGTGAGGTGAACGATCCCCGTGCGGGTCGCGGTGGGTGTCATCCTGCTGGTCCTGTGTCTCCGTCTTACAGAGTGGGTGCGCGCCCCCACCCGGGAATCTAGGGTCGAAGGGACGGTCCAACCCTACGCCGTCGCCTCCGCCATCCTGACCCGAGGAGCAGCCGGTGTCCGTCGAGTTCGACACGTCATCCCCCAAGTTCGCCGAATACGCCGAGCCCGGCCGGCTGGTGACGGGCGACTGGCTCCAGGCGCGTCTCGGCGAGCCCGGACTGGTCGTCGTCGAGTCCGACGAAGACGTGCTGCTCTACGAGACCGGCCACATCCCGGGAGCGGTGAAGGTGGACTGGCACACCGAGCTGAACGACCCCGTCGTGCGCGACTACGTCGATGGAGCCGGCTTCGCCCGGCTGCTCGGCAGCAAGGGCATCTCCCGCGACGACACGGTCGTGATCTACGGCGACAAGAACAACTGGTGGGCGGCCTACGCGCTCTGGGTGTTCTCGCTGTTCGGCCATGAAGACGTGCGCCTGCTGGACGGCGGTCGCGACAAGTGGATCGCGGACGGCCGACCTATGACGACCGAGCCCACGACGCGCCCCGCAACGGAGTACCCCGTCGTCGACCGCGACGACAGCACGCTGCGCGCCTACAAGGACGACGTCCTCGCCCATTTCGGCAAGCCCCTGATCGATGTCCGCTCTCCCGAGGAGTACGACGGCTCGCGCACCTCCGCGCCGGCCTACCCGGAGGAGGGCGCGCTGCGCGCCGGACACATTCCGACGGCGAGAAGCGTGCCGTGGGCGCGGGCGGTCGCCGAAGACGGCGGCTTCAAGCCCCGTTCCGAACTGGATGCGATCTACCGTGACGAGGTCGGGCTGCAAGACGGCGACGAGATCGTCGCCTATTGCCGCATCGGAGAGCGCTCCAGCCACACGTGGTTCGTCCTGCAGCATCTGCTCGGGTTCGAGAAGGTGCGCAACTACGACGGGTCATGGACGGAATGGGGCAGCGCGGTCCGCGTGCCCATCGCGACGGGCGCCGAGCCCGGCGACGTCCCGACCTGACCGGACTTCCCGTCGCGGCATCCTCGGCCGTGGGAGAATGGAAGGGATGACTGCCCCCGTTCTGCCCGCCTCCCTCGCCGAGATCCGCGACGAGTTCCTCGAGCTGCCCGAGGCCGATCGCCTGCTGCTCCTGCTCGAGTTCTCGAACGAGCTGCCCGCCATGCCGGAAGAGTACGAAGGTCATCCGGAACTTGCCGAACGGGTCGTCGAGTGCCAATCCCCCGTCTACATCATCGTCGCCATCGACGACGACGGACTCGTCGCGATGCACGCGACCGCCCCGAAGGAGGCGCCCACCACGCGCGGCTTCGCCAGCATCCTTGCGCAGGGCATCACCGGCCTAACGCCGGAGGAGGTCCTCGCGATCCCCGACGACTTCCCCCAGAGCATCGGACTGACCCGCTCGGTCTCACCACTGCGCATCAGCGGAATGAGCGGGATGCTCCGGCGCGCGAAGCGGCAGGTCGCGGCTCAGCTGGCCGCATGAGGCCGGGTCAGGGCGCCGAGAGTCCCTGCCGCTCGAGCCAGCGGCGGATGCTCTCGCTCCACCGCTCCTGGTCGTAGTTCCAGAGCTTCGTGTGACGGGCGACCTCGAACACCTGCATCTCCACGAGGTCCGGTCGTGCGACCACGAGGTCGTGGGACGAATCCGACGGCACGAAGCCGTCGTCGTCGCTGTGCAGGATCAGAATCGGATGCCGCAGCTCGGCCGCCCGCGAGACCACGTCGAGCCGGTCGAAGGGAATGGCGGCGCCGGCTCCCGTCATCGGTGTCGCCCATTCGGTCTGCAGGGCGCCGATCGCGAGCCCGGTGACGGCAGCGGGCAGCCGCATGAGCTTCGCCTGATAGCCCAGCACGACGCGCCAGTCGATGACGGGCGACTCGAGGATCAGTCCGGAGATGACATCCCGGTGCGCGGAGTTGAGCTCGAGCTGCAGGGCGACCGCGCCGCCCATGGACCAGCCCATCAGCACGATCCGCCGCGCCCCCCGGCGACGCGCGAAGCCGACCGCGGCATCCACGTCTCGCCACTCGGTCGCTCCGAGCGCATACGTCCCCGCGCGGCTGCGGGGGGCCTCGCCGTCGTTCCGGTACGACACGACGAGCGAGGTGATCCCGGCGGCGTGGAACACCGGCACCGCGCGAAGGCACTCGGCACGCGTGGTACCGCGCCCGTGCACCTGGATGACCCAGACGTCGCCCTCGCCGGCGGGGAAGAGCCACGCCGGGCACGGGCCGACGGCGGAGCCGATGAGCTCGGACGTGAACGGCAGGTGGAGCTCGTCGGCGTGGTCGTAGTACCAGCCGCTGAAGGCGGCGTCAGCTGAGATGCGCGTCTGCGTTCCGATGTGCGTGAGGAGCTTGCGCTTGACGCTGGTCGCGTCCTCCGCCAGCACGGAGCCGAGTTTGACGTAGCTCTCGGTGCCGCTCGTGAACAGGCCGTACCTGCCCGGCAGCTCGGTGTCGGCCGTGCGCGCCAGCGTGATCGTCTGCGCCGACGTGTCGAGCGAGAGGATCCGGGTGTCGGGCACGCGGATCGCCGGGGTCACCACACGGCGGGCCATCCGCAGCGACGTGAACGCCAGGGCCGACAGCGCGACGCCGAGCGACGCGCTCAGCAGCGCGAGCGCAGCCTTGACCGCGGCAACGAGTGCGGGAGTGGGGCCGCTCATCGCGGCGCGCCTGGGAACGACCATCGAGGCCCCACTCTAGTCTTTCGGCGTGGCTGACCTTCGTCCCCCGAACGCGCCGCCGTCGTTCGAGCGTGCGACGGCCGATGTGCGAGCCACCGTTTTCCGGGATGATCTCTCCGTGCGCGAAATCCCCGCCCCGTCCGGCCTCGCTCCGGAGTGCATCGCGCTCGCCGGCGACGTGCGTCCCGAGGAGGACGGCGTCGACTCGCCGTACGGCAGCGGCCGCTTCATCCTGCTTCACGACCCCGATGAACCCGCGGCGTGGAACGGTGCGTGGCGCATCGTGTGCTTCGCGCAGGCCCCTCTCGAGCCCGACATCGGCACCGACCCGCTGCTGGCCGATGTCGCCTGGTCGTGGCTCATGGACGCGCTGAAGTCCCGTCACGCCGAGTTCCACTCGGCGTCGGGCACGGCGACCAAGACGCTGTCCAAGGGGTTCGGCTCGCTCGCCGCCGAGGGGGACGGTGCTCAGATCGAGCTGCGCGCGTCCTGGTCGCCGCTGGGCAGCATGACACCTCATGTCGAAGCATGGTCGGAGCTGGTGTGCATGCTGGCGGGTCTGCCTCCGGGGTCCGAGGACATCGCCGTGCTGGGTTCGCGCAGGGTCGCGCGTGACTGAGTACACCGTCATCACGGATGCCGCGGGACTCGCCGCCGCCGTGGCACGGCTCTCCGCCGGAACGGGCCCCCTCGCGGTCGACGTCGAGCGTGCGTCGGGATTCCGCTACTCCCAGCGGGCATACCTGGTGCAGGTGTTCCGCCGCGGCTCGGGAGTCTTCCTGTTCGATCCGCCGGCCGTGGGCGACTTCGCGCCCCTGCAGGCGGCGATCGGCGGGGAGGAGTGGGTGCTGCACGCGGCGAGCCAGGATCTGCCCTCCCTGCGCGAGCTCGAACTGGAGCCGGCGACGATGTTCGACACCGAACTCGCGGCACGCCTGCTCGGACATGCCCGCGTCGGCCTGGGCGCGGTCGTCGAGGACACCCTGGGCATCACGCTGGCCAAGGCGCACTCTGCGTCGGACTGGTCCACCCGCCCGCTCCCCCAGTCCTGGCTCGAGTACGCGGCGCTGGACGTGGAGCACCTCGTCGACGTCCGCGACGTGCTCGTGGCCGAGCTGGCCGAGCACGGCAAGACCGAGTTCGCGAGCGAGGAGTTCCGCGCCGTGCTCGAGCGCACGCCCAAACCGCCCCGCGAGGACCCCTGGCGCCGCCTGAGCGGCCTGCACACGGTGCGAGGTCGCAAGGCGCTCGCGGTCGCCCGGGAGCTGTGGACGGCGCGGGAGGATTACGCCCGTGAGCAGGACGTCGCGCCGGGACGTCTTGTCCCCGATCGCGCGCTGGTCGCGGCGCTGATCGCCGACCCGAAGTCCAAACAGGAGCTGGCGCAGGTGAAGGACTTCACCGGCCGTGCCAGCCGCAGCCAGCTCGATCGCTGGTGGGCGGCCTTCGAAGCCGGACGTGCGGCCGTCGACCTCCCGCTGGAGCGAGCTCCGGGCGGCGAGTCCATTCCGCCGGCGCGGGCGTGGTCCGACCGCAATCCCGATGCCGACGCCCGGCTCAAGGCGGCGCGGCCGCTGGTCGAGGCCCTCGCGGAGCAGCTGCAGATGCCCACCGAGAACCTCCTCACTCCCGAGATCCTCCGCCGCGTGGCGTGGAGCCCGCCGGAGCCGGCGGATGCGGCATCCATCGGCGAAGCGCTCGCGGAACTCGGCGCCCGGCGCTGGCAGATTGCGCAGACTGCACAGTTGATCGCCGATGCCTTTGTGCAATCCGTGCAAAGCCCTGCTCCCCCGTCGGAGACGGCTTCGTAGGTTCGATCCAACCGATTCCGGCCGCATCCGACCGGCTCCTAGGCTGATCGCATCCCTACTTACGGAGGCAGAGTGGCCGAGATCTCGGACGTCTTTTTCGTCGATGGAATGCGCACGCCCTTCGGGCGCGCCGGCGACAAGGGCATGTATTGGAACACCCGTGCTGACGACCTGGCGGTCAAGGCGACGATGGGGCTTCTGGAGCGCAACCCCGGCGTTCCCGCGGATCGCATCGACGACGTCGCGATCGCTGCGACCTCGCAGACCGGCGACCAGGGCCTCACGCTCGGTCGCTCGGTCGCGCTGCTCGCCGGCATCCCGCAGACCGTACCCGGCTTCGCGATCGACCGCATGTGCGCCGGCGCGATGACCAGCGTCACGACGATGGCGGGCTCGATCGGCATCGGCATGTACGACCTGGCACTCGCGGGCGGCGTCGAGCACATGGGTCGTCACCCCCTGGACGGCAGCAACGTCGACCCCAACCCGCGCTTCGTCGCCGAGAAGCTGGTGAGCGCGGATGCCCTGAACATGGGCATCACTGCCGAGCGGATCCACGACCGGTTCCCCGGACTGACGAAGGATCGCGCCGACCGGTACGGGATGCTGAGCCAGCACAAGGTGCAGTCGGCCTATGAGGCCGGCAAGCTGCAGCCCGACCTCGTCTCGGTCGCGATCAAGGACGCCTCCGGCGCCTGGGGCCTGGCGACAGAGGACGAGGGCCGCCGTCCCGAGACGACGATGGAAGGACTCGCGTCGCTCAAGACGCCCTTCCGACCGCACGGGCGGGTCACCGCGGGCACCTCCTCGCCGCTCACCGATGGCGCGACCATGAGTCTTCTGGCCGGCGGCGGCGCGGTGAAGGAACTCGGCCTCACACCCAAGATGAAGCTCGTCTCGTTCGCGTTCGCGGGTGTGGCGCCCGAGATCATGGGCATCGGCCCGATCCCCTCGACGGAGAAGGCGCTGAAGAAGGCCGGTCTGTCGATCGACGACATCGGCCTGTTCGAGCTGAACGAGGCGTTCGCGATCCAGGTCATCTCGCTGCTGGACCACTTCGGGATCGCCGACGACGATCCGCGCGTCAACCAGTGGGGCGGCGCGATCGCCCTCGGTCACCCGCTCGCCGCATCCGGCGTGCGCCTGATGATCCAGCTCGCCGCTCAATTCGCGGAGCGACCCGACGTCCGCTACGGGCTGACGGCGATGTGCGTGGGACTCGGGCAGGGCGGCTCGGTCGTCTGGGAGAACCCGCACTTCGACGGCAAGAAGCGCAAGAACTGAGCGGGCGGAAAGACGAATGACGAATTACTCCGAGATCGACTTCTCCCCCCTCCTCGCAATGACGGACGGCGAGGTCGTCACGCACTCCCCCGTGCGCGACATCCGCCTGCCCTCGGGCAAGACGCTGGCCCTTCTCACGCTCGACAACGGACGTGACCACACCCGCCCGAACACCCTCGGCCCGGCCACGCTCGCCGAGCTGAACGCGACGCTCGACCGCCTCGCATCCCGCGCCGCGGCCGGCGAGATCCACGCCGTCGGCGTGACCGGCAAGCAGTACATCCTCGCCGCCGGCGCGGATCTGTCCGACATCTCGCGCATCGGCTCGAAGGAGAACGCGAAGCTGATCGCCGCAGTACGGCCACATGGTGCTCGGCAAGCTCTCCGAACTCGGTGTTCCGTCGTTCGCGTTCATCAACGGCCTGGCGCTCGGCGGCGGACTCGAGATCGCGCTCAACTCGACCTATCGCACGGTCGACGCCTCGGCCGCCGGGATCGCCCTTCCCGAGGTCTTCCTCGGCATCATCCCCGGCTGGGGCGGCGCCTACCTGCTGCCGAACCTGATCGGCATCGAGAACGCGCTGGAGGTGGTGATCTCCAACCCGCTCAAGCAGAACCGGATGCTGAAACCGAAGCAGGCGTATGACTACGGGATCGCGGACGCGATCTTCCCCGCGTCGAACTTCCTCGAGGAGTCGCTGAAGTGGGCCGATGGGGTGCTTCGCGGTTCCGTCAAGGTGAATCGCCGGCACGAGCCGGGCAAGATCGAGCGCCTGACCAAGTGGCCGATCGCGATCAAGATGGCACGCGGCATGCTCGAGAGCCGCATCGGCACCGTGCCGAAGTCGCCGTTCGCCGCCTTGGACCTGCTCGACAAGGCGCGCAGCGGCACGAAGGCGGAAGGCTTCGCCCGCGAGGACGACGCGCTGGCGGATCTCGTCACCGGGGATCAGTTCGCGGCGTCCATGTACGCGTTCGATCTCGTCCAGAAGCGCGCGAAGCGGCCGGTCGGCGCGCCCGACAAGAGCCTCGCGAAGACGGTGAGCAAGGTGGGCATCGTCGGCGCCGGGCTGATGGCGAGCCAGTTCGCCCTGCTGTTCGTGCGCAAGCTGCAGGTTCCCGTCCTCATCACCGACCTCGATCAGGCGCGGGTGGACAAGGGCCTCGCGTACATCCACGACGAGATCGGCAAGCTTGAGGCGAAGGGGCGCCTGGACGGCGATTCCGCCAACAAGCTGCGCGCGCTCGTCACCGGTACGACCGACAAGAGCCTGTACGCGGACTGCGACTTCGTCATCGAGGCCGTGTTCGAGGAGGTCGGCGTCAAGCAGCAGGTGTTCGGCGAGATCGAGAAGATCGTCGCCGAGGATGCGATCCTCGCCACCAACACCTCGTCGCTGTCGGTCGAGGAGATCGGCGCCACCCTTGCGCACCCCGAGCGGCTGGTGGGCTTCCACTTCTTCAACCCGGTCGCCGTCATGCCGCTCATCGAGATCGTCAAGACGCCGCAGACGACGGATGCCGCGCTCGCGACGGCCTTCGTGGTGGCACGGGGACTCGGCAAGAACGCCGTCCTCACGGCGGATGCCCCCGGGTTCGTGGTGAACCGGCTGCTCGCGAAGGTCATGGGCGAGGCCGCGCGCGCCGTGTACGAGGGCACGCCGCTGCTGACCGTCGAGAAGGCGTTCGCGCCGATCGGCCTGCCGATGACCCCGTTCCAGCTCATCGACCTGGTGGGCTGGAAGGTGGCCGCGCACGTCCAGGACACGATGGCGCACGCCTTCCCCGACCGCTTCTTCGCCTCGGAGAACTTCCACCAGCTCGCCGAGCTGCCCGAGGTCGTCGAGAAGGACAAGAGCGGCAAGGTCACGGGCTGGTCCAAGGCCGCCGAGAAGGTGCTCAAGGGCGCCGTGGGCTCGACCCCCGCGACGGAAGGCGAGATCCTCCGTCGCGTGCAGGACGGTCTGGCGCAGGAGATCAGGATCATGCTCGACGAGGGCGTCGTGCCCGAGGTCGAGGACATCGACCTGTGCCTCATCCTCGGCGCCGGCTGGCCGTTCATCGACGGCGGGGCGTCGCCGTACCTCGACCGCGAGGGCGCCTCCGAGCGCGTGTTCGGCGACACCTTCCATCACCCGCCGATCCGGGGCATCGCCGGCTGAGCCGAACCGCCCGACGCGAAAGCGCTCGTCTCTTCCTGCGGAGGACGGGCGCTTTCGCGTTGCGTGCGGGACGCGGCTACGCGTCGCGGACTTCGTTGCGCGGCGAGCCGACTCCGGTGAGCCACTCGGGCTGCTGCTCCGCCGCGGGGCGCGCGACCGGAATGCGCGTGCCGAGCACTTGCGAGACGACATCCTGCGCGATCTTCGCGGGTGTGAGGCCGGCCTCTTCCAGGATCTGCTCGCGGCTGCCGTGATCGATGAACTCGTCGGGCAGCCCCAGCTCGTCCACCGCCGTGTCGACGTTCGCCTCGCGCAGCACCTGCCGCACGCGCGTGCCGATGCCGCCGACGCGGATGCCGTCCTCGATGGTGATCACGAGGCGGTGTGTTGCCGCCAGCTCGACGATGGAGGGCTGCACGGGGATCACCCAGCGCGGGTCCACGACCGTGGCCCCGATCCCCTGCGCGCCCAGACGCTGCGCGACGTCGACCGCGACGTGGGCCATCGGGCCGATGCCCACGATCAGCACGTCCTGGGCGTCCGAGCGCACGAGCACGTCGACGCCGTCGCTCAGCCGCTCCAGGGCGGGCAGTGTGGGACTCACCGAGCCCCGCGGGAACCGGACGACCGTCGGCGCGTCATCCACCGCGACCGCTTCACGCAGCTCCTCCTGGAGGCGTTCCGCGTCGCGCGGCACCGCGATGCGGATGTGCGGCACGATCTGCAGCATTGCGAGGTCCCAGATGCCGTGGTGGCTGGGACCGTCGGGTCCGGTGACGCCGGCCCGGTCGAGCACGAACGTCACACCGGCGCGGTGGAGGGCGACATCCATCATCACCTGGTCGAACGCGCGGTTCATGAAGGTCGCGTAGATCGCGACGACCGGATGCAGGCCGCCGAAGGCGAGGCCCGCCGCCGAGGCGACGGCGTGCTGCTCCGCGATCCCGACGTCGTACACCCGGTCGGGGAATCGCTGGGCGAACGGCAGCAGCCCGGTCGGTCGCAGCATCGCCGCGGTGATCCCGATCACGTCGGGGTGCTGTTCGCCGACCGAGAGCAGCTCCTCGGCGAAGACATCCGTCCACGACGTGGCGCTCGCGCTGCCGACCGGCTCACCCGAGAGCGGGTCGATGCGCCCGACCGCATGGAACTGGTCCGCCTCGTCGTCGCGGGCCGGCTGGTAGCCGCGGCCCTTCTCGGTGATGGCGTGAACGATGACGGGTGCGCCGAAGTCCTTTGCGAGCTGCAGCGTCTCGATCAGGGTCGGCAGGTCGTGCCCGTCGACCGGTCCGAGGTACTTGATGTCGAGGTTGGAGTACAGCGCGGCGTTGTTGGTGAACCTCGACAGGAACCCGTGCGTTCCTCCGCGCACGCCGCGGTAGAAGGCGCGTGCGGCGGGGCCGAGCTTGCCGAACAGGGAATCCGAGCTGCGGTGGAGGGTCTGGTAGCTGTCCGCGGTGCGGACTCGGTTGAGGTACCGCGCCATGCCGCCGATGGTCGGCGCATACGATCGGCCGTTGTCGTTGACCACGATCACCAGATTGCGGTCGTTGTCGTCGGAGATGTTGTTGAGCGCCTCCCACGTCATGCCGCCGGTGAGCGAGCCGTCGCCGACGACGGCGATCACGTGCCGGTCCTTGCGACCCGTGCGCGTGAGCGCGCGCGAGACACCGTCCGCCCAGCTGAGCGAACTGGAGGCATGCGAGGACTCGACCACGTCGTGCGGGCTCTCGGAGCGCTGCGGGTAGCCGGCGAGACCGCCGCGGGACCGCAGCCCGGTGAAGTCCTGACGGCCGGTGAGCAGCTTGTGCACGTACGACTGGTGCCCGGTGTCGAAGATCATCGGATCGCTCGGCGAGTCGAACACGCGGTGGATCGCGAGCGTGAGCTCGACCACGCCGAGGTTCGGGCCGAGGTGACCGCCGGTGCGCGAGACGTTCTCGATGAGGAACGTGCGGATCTCCTCCGCCAGCTGCGTGAGCTGCTCGGGAGTGAGCGCGTCGAGGTCGCGAGGTCCTGAGATGGACGACAGCAACGACATGCCCGCTCCTTTCGCGACCCGGATGGGTCTGTCGAGTCTACCCGCGGCCGGAACGCCGAAGGGGTCGGATGCCATCACCCGACCCCTCCGGTGACATTCAGACGAGCGAACGCAGCACGTACTGCAGGATGCCGCCGTTGCGGTAGTAGTCCGCCTCTCCCGGAGTGTCGATGCGCACGACGGCGTCGAACTCGACCGTCGGCTTGCCGGGCGCGGAGAACTCGCTCGGGGTCGCTGTGACGCGCACGGTCTTGGGCGTGACGCCGTCGTTGAGCTCCTCGAGCCCGGTGATCGAGACGACCTCGGTGCCGTCGAGTCCGAGTGAGGCCCAGGACTCGCCCGCGGGGAACTGCAGCGGGACGACGCCCATGCCGATCAGGTTCGAGCGGTGGATGCGCTCGAAGCTCTCGGTGATGACCGCCTTGACGCCCAGCAGGCTGGTGCCCTTGGCCGCCCAGTCGCGCGACGAGCCGGAGCCGTACTCCTTGCCGCCGAAGATCACCAGCGGTGTCCCCTGGGACTGGTAGTTCTGACTCGCGTCGTAGATGAACGACTGCGGGCCGCCCTCCTGGGTGAAATCGCGTGTGTAGCCGCCTTCGACCCCGTCCAGCAGCTGGTTGCGCAGCCGGATGTTCGCGAACGTTCCCCGGATCATGACCTCGTGGTTGCCACGTCGCGAGCCGTAGGAGTTGTAGTCCTTGCGCGTGACACCGTGCTCCTCGAGGTACCTGCCCGCCGGGCTGTCGGCCTTGATGTTGCCGGCCGGGCTGATGTGGTCGGTCGTGACCGAGTCGCCGAGGGTGGCGAGCACGCGGGCGCCCACGATGTCGGTGACCGGCGTGAGCTCCATGGTCATGCCCTCGAAATACGGAGGCTTGCGGACGTAGGTCGATTCGGCATCCCACTCGAACACGTCACCGGTCGGAGTCGGAAGCGTCTTCCACCGCTCGTCGCCCTCGAACACGCTCGCGTACTGGTGCGTGAACATGTCCTTGTTGATCGAAGAGTCGATCGTCGACTGCACCTCCGCGGCATCCGGCCAGATGTCCTTGAGGAACACGTCGTTGCCGTCCTGGTCCTTGCCCAGGGGATCCGTCTCGAAGTCGAAGTTCATCGACCCGGCGAGCGAGTACGCGATCACGAGCGGCGGGCTCGCGAGGTAATTCATCTTCACGTCGGGGTTGATGCGACCCTCGAAGTTGCGGTTGCCCGAGAGCACTGCGGTGACGGCCAGATCGTTCTGCTGGACGGCGGCGGAGACCTCTTCGATGAGGGGCCCGGAGTTGCCGATGCAGGTCGTGCAGCCGTAGCCGACCGTGTAGAAGCCGAGGTCCTCGAGGTCCTGCGTCAGTCCGGCCTTCTCGTAGTAGTCCGTCACGACCTTCGATCCGGGCGCGAGGGTGGTCTTCACCCACGGCTTGGCCTTCAGGCCCTTCTTGACGGCGTTGCGCGCCAGCAGGCCGGCGGCCAGCATGACCGAGGGGTTCGACGTGTTCGTGCACGACGTGATCGCGGCGATCGTGACGGCGCCGTGGTCGAGAATGAACTCCTCGCCGCCGCCCAGGACGACGGGAGTCGGCTTGGAGCCCTTCTCCGGGGCGTGACTGCGGTGGTGGTGCGTGTGCGCGCTGTACTCGTCGCCGGGCGAGTTGCCCGGGGGGTCGGAGGCGGGGAAGGACTCGGAGCCCTCCAGATCGACCAGATCGTGCTCGACGTCGGCGTAGTCGTTGAGGTCGCTCGCGAACTGTGTCTTCGCGTTCGCGAGCACGATGCGATCCTGCGGGCGCTTGGGTCCGGCGATCGAGGGCACCACGGTGCCGAGGTCGAGTTCGAGGTACTCGCTGTACACCGGCTCGGTTTCGGGGTCGTGCCAGAGCGTCTGCAGCTTGGAGTACTGCTCCACCAGCGCGACCTGCTCTTCGCTGCGACCCGTCAGGCGCAGGTAGTCCAGCGTGACGTCGTCGATCGGGAACATCGCCGCCGTCGAGCCGAACTCCGGGCTCATGTTGCCGATCGTGGCGCGGTTGGCCAGCGGTACGGAGGCGACCCCCGCTCCGTAGAACTCCACGAACTTGCCCACGACGCCGTGCTTGCGCAGGATCTCGGTGATCGTCAGGACGACATCGGTCGCGGTGACGCCGGTGGGGATCTCACCCGAGAGCTTGAATCCGACGACCTTGGGGATGAGCATTGAGACGGGCTGGCCGAGCATCGCGGCCTCTGCCTCGATGCCGCCCACGCCCCAGCCGAGCACGCCGAGGCCGTTGACCATCGTGGTGTGCGAGTCGGTGCCGACGCACGTGTCGGGGTATGCGCGGAGGACTCCCCCGACGTTCCGGTCGTAGATTACCTTGGCGAGGTGCTCGATGTTGACCTGATGCACGATGCCGGTGCCCGGCGGCACGACCTTGAAGTCGTCGAACGCCGTCTGGCCCCAGCGCAGGAACTGGTACCGCTCCCCGTTGCGCTCGTATTCGATCTCGACGTTGCGCTCGAGGGCGTTCTCGGTGCCGAAGAGGTCGGCGATGACGGAGTGGTCGATCACCATCTCCGCGGGCGAGAGCGGGTTGATCCGCCTGGGGTCGCCGCCGAGCGTCTCGACGGCCTCGCGCATCGTGGCGAGGTCCACGATGCACGGCACACCGGTGAAGTCCTGCATGACGACGCGGGCGGGGGTGAACTGGATCTCGGTGTCGGGCTCGGCCGCGGCATCCCACGACCCGAGCGCCTCGATCTGCGCCCTCGTCACGTTCGCGCCGTCCTCGGTGCGCAGGAGGTTCTCGAGCAGCACCTTCAGGCTGAACGGGAGCTTCTCGGAACCGGCGACGGCGTCGATGCGGAAGATCTCGTAGTCGGTGCTGCCGACCGTCAGGGTGCTCTTGGCACCGAAGCTGTCAACCGTGGACACGTGTGTCTCCTTCGTCGGCGGCGGAGCGGGCGCGGAGCCCGGCACTCCCCATCTTCCCTGTCCCCGGCCACAGTGGCTAGTGAGGCTGGCCTTACTGCAGAAGGGGGTAATTTATCTTGATGTCAAGATAAATGTATCACTTGGACACAGGGGGATAGAGTGCCCGCACGGCCAGCCAGGTCACCGCGACGAGCGGCGCGAAGAGGGGCAGTCCCATGATCAGCTTGAGCGTGCCGAGCGCCGTCACGTCGCCCGCGAAGTAGAGCGGCAGCTGCACCGCCAGGCGGAACGCGAACAGGCCCGCCCATGCGATCGAGAGCCAGAAGAACACCCGGCGCTTGCGCTTGTCCGCGCGCCAGCGGGTGCCCTCGTTCATGAGGAAGCCGACTGCGAGGCCGATCAGCGGCCAGCCGATCAGGGCCGAGACGAGGAACGCGGTGCCGTAGGCGCCGTTCGTGACGAACCCGAAGACGAAGTTGTCCTGTCCGCGGCCGGTGAGCAGCGCCAGCGCCGCGGCGCCCGCGGTCGCGACGAGTCCTCCGATCGCCGCGGCCGGTGGGGACTTCGTGGCGATGCGGATGATCGTGAACACCGCGGCCAGACCGACCGAGAGGCCGAGCGACAGCCACAGGTTGCCGGTCTGCGTCTCACGGTCGTACGTGAGCGTGAACACCACCACGAACACGAGGCTCGGCAGAACCGACTCCAGGATGCCGCGCCAGCCACCCATGGAGCGCCAGACGACGTGGCCGGTGCCCGCGCCCTCGGAGGGATCGATGCCGGCGCGCTTGGCCGCCTCGCCGAGGGCGGCGCCGACGAGCTCCGATGCCGAGGGTGGCGGCGTCAGCGACGGAGCCGCATCCGCGTCCCGATCGGCGTCGGGCGAGGACGGCGCCTCGTTCGTCACGCGACGCCCGGCGTCGCCGGCATCCGCAGCGGGATGAGGTCCCGCGGAGGCATCGGCGTGCCCCCCCGGACGACGACGATCGAGCGGAAGAGGTCCTCGACCTGGCCTGCCGCCTCGACGTCCGCCGTCGCCGCACCGCCGATGACGCCGCGCAGGAACCAGCGCGGGCCGTCGACGCCCACGAAGCGCGCGAGGCGCTTGCCGGCGGTGCCGTCCGGTCCGGCGGCCACCGGCACTTCGGCGAGAAGCTCGGGACCGAGCGGACCTTCGCGTTCCTCGACGCGGCCGCCCTGCTGGCGGATCTGAGCGCGGATCTGGTCGCGCGTCTCCTCCCAAAGCCCGGTCGTGCGCGGGGCCGCGAAAGGCTGCACCTGCAGGGTCGATCCCGCGTAGTCGAGGCCGACCGCCACGATCCGCTTGGTCTGCTCCTCCACCTCGAGCCTCAGGTTCAGGCCCTCGCGCGGCAGAATCTTGATCCCGCCCAGGTCGATGTAGGGACGGACCGGATTGGCCTCGGACTCGTCGAACGGACCCGCCGTCGCGCGGTCCTCGAGGGGACGCGGGGCGTCCGTAGGTGTCGCGTCGGTCATGCCTGCGCTCCGTTCTTCTGGTAACCGGTCGAGCCGAACCCGCCCTGGCCGCGGACGCTCTCGGGGAGTTCGTCCACGGGCAGGAAGGTGGCCCGGGAAACCGGCATGACGATGAGCTGTGCGATGCGGTCGCCCACCGCGATGTCGTACGCGTGGTCGGGGTCGGTGTTCAGCAGAGTCGCCTTTATCTCCCCGCGATAGCCGGCGTCGACGGTGCCGGGGCTGTTCACGATCGTGATCCCGTGCCGGGTGGCCAGGCCGCTGCGAGGGACGACGAAGGCGACATACCCCTCGGGCAGTGCGATGCGCACGCCCGTTCCGACGAGAGCCCGCTGGCCGGGTTCGAGCCGCAGGGCCTCGGTGGACAGGAGGTCGGCGCCCGCGTCTCCGGGATGCGCGTACACCGGAACGTCGGGGGCGATAATGAGGACGTCCACAGTTTCAGCCACGCAACGAGGGTAATGCAGAAGACAGTCGGCAGTCTCCGGAGCGGCGCCGCAGCGGAATACCGCGAGCGGCTGAGCCCCTCCCTCTGGGTGATCGTCAGCGCAGCCGTCGCCGCGCCGATGGCCGCCCTCGTGATCGCACCCATCGACATGACGCTCGCGCTGGTCGGCGGGATCGTGGTCGGCATCGCGATCGTGGCGCTGCTGGTGGCGGCATCCCCGGTCGTGCTCGTCCGCGACGGCGTCCTCACCGCGGGGCGCGCGCACATCGACGTCGGCTTCACCGGCGATGTGGCCGTGCTCACCGGAGCGGAGGCGCAGCAGGCGCGGGGTCCGGGGCTTCACCCGCGCTCGTGGCACCTGATCCGCGGCGGCATCGACGGTCTCGTGGTCGTGGCGATCACCGATCCCGAGGATCCGGCGCCGTCGTGGGTGATCTCCAGCAGGACGCCCGATCGTCTGGCGGCGGTGCTGCTGCGGGCGCAGGCTACGCCGCGCACTCCCGGCAGATAGGTCCGGCGGAGTCCTCGTGATCGAGCTGCGAGCGGTGCTTCACGAGGAAGCAACTCACGCAGGTGAACTCGTCCTCCTGGGCGGGCAGCACGACGACGTCGAGCTCGAGGTCCGACAGATCTGCGCCCGGCAGCTCGAAGCCCGAGGGGTTGTCGGCGTCCTCCACATCGACGGAGCCCGAGAGCTTGTCGGGCACGCGCTCCTTCAGAGCCTCGATCGACTCGCTGTCGTCTTCGGTCTTGCGGGGGGCGTCGTAATCCGTGGCCATGCGTGAACGTCTCAACTTCCGGGGAATAACAGTGGAGCACTGACCCTGTCGGGCGGCGATAGTTTGCACGACCTGAACCCATTACGCAAATCGGCGGATCAGGCCTGCGTTGCCGTGAAACTCGCGGCGCGCGTCGGATATTCCCGGTGCGGGGCAGGCCCTGTGTCAGCATGGGCGGAACCGCTGGATCGGAGGGGCGTTTCGCATGGAACAGCTCAGAGTTATCGGCACCGAGGAGGACGTGCTCGTCCTGGTGACCGAATCGGGTGAACGATTCTCGCTCGCCCTGGACGACGTGCTGCGCGGCGAGCTGCGCAAGGCGCGCAGAGATCGAGAGGGCGAGTCGCAGGTCGTTCGACCGAGCCCGCGCGAGATCCAGTCGCACATCCGCGCGGGGCTGTCCGCCGAGGAGGTGGCCGCTCTGCTGGGAGCGCGCGTGGAAGACGTGTCGCGCTTCGAAGGACCCGTGCTCGCGGAGCGCGAGCACGTGGTGGGTCAGGCCCTCGCTGTGCCCGTCCTTCTCGGCGCCGAGCTCGACCCCGACGTGCACCCCACCTTCGGCGGTGCGGTGCGTGCGAAACTCGCGGAGGCCGGCGCCTCGGGCGAGCGGTGGACGAGCTGGAAGGAGCCGACCGGCTGGATCGTGAAGCTGGAGTTCACGGCAGGCGAGGTCGACCACGACGCGCGGTGGGGATTCGACCCGCGCCGCAGCACCCTGTCGCCGCTGAACGCGGATGCGATCCAGCTCTCGCGTCAGGGCTCTCTTCCCGAAGGCCTCATCCCGCGCCTGCGCGCGCTGGACGCCGCTCCAGTCAAGGACGACACGCGCTTCGACAGCGGCGCCTTCGGCCCGCGACGGCTGCCCGACGCCGACTTGGAATCGCCCGAGCTGCGCGAACCCGTCGCGCCGGCGGTGCAGGAGGCGGCGATGAAGCGGGCGAACGCCTCGGCGGTGACCTCGTCCGAGACGGCCGACCTGCTCGAGGCACTGCGCCGGCGTCGCGGTCAGCGCGAGCCGCTCCCGGGTGCCGACGACATGTCCTCCGCCCGCGCCCACGCTCCGGTGGCCCTGTTCGACGCGCTGGAGCCCGGGTACGACGAAGCGCCGCGCGACGACGTCGACGACGACGCTCCCACCGAGAGCCGGCAGGCCGCCGTGGCAGACGGGGCGGGACGACGCAAGGGCCGCCCGTCGATGCCGTCCTGGGACGAGATCGTCTTCGGCGCGCGCACCGAGGACTGAGCGCTCAGGCGAACGCACCCAGCCGGATCAGCGGCACGGTGCGCTCCTCGCTCGTCAGCGAGCCGTGCTGACCGACCATGCGCTGCGCGCCCTTGTCGTCGAGCCGGTCGTCGTAATAGGCGATGCCCGAGCGCGCGGCGACGATCACATCGCCGATCCGCGGGGCGACGTCGGGGTGGACCTCGCCGAACAGGCCCGCCTCGATCGCCTCCTCGCGCGAGAGCACCCATGATCGTCCGCTCTCCGCCGTCCGCCAGCGCGCGAGCACCGGATCGCTCGCGCCCGGCTCGGCGTAGAGATGCAGCATCCGCGGCTCGCCGCCGATGAGGCGGACGTCCGCGACGAGATCAGTGTCATCCGTGAGGAGCACATGGCGGTGGCGCGGCACGTCGACCATGCCGTGATCGGCGGTGACCACTGCGCCGGTGCCCGGCGCGAGGGCATCGGAGAGACCGCGTGCCGCGGCATCCACCCGCTCGAGGGCCGCCACCCACTCGTCGGACTGCCAGCCCCGCTTGTGGCCGATCGCGTCGAGGTCTGGCGCGTACACGTAGACGAAAGCTCCCGGATGCCGCGCCGCGAGGTCGGCCGCGATGCGGACGCGCTGGCCGATGTCCTCCGATGCGACGAAGTGCGCACCGCGCATCGTCGCATTCGTGAACCCGGTCCCGGCGTACTCGCCCTTGGACACGACGAAGGACGGCCGGCCCGTGGCGGAGAGACGCGCGGTGAACGGCTCGGTGCGCTGCCAGGACGCCTCCAGGTCGCCGGCGTCCCACCCGCGGAGCTGATTGACCACGTCGTCGGTGCCGGGCACGCGCACGCGGTAGCCCACGATCCCGTGCTCGCCCGGCTGCGCGCCGGTCAGGAGGCTCGTCAGAGCGGAGGCGGTCGTGGACGGGAAGACCGTCCGTGCGACGTCCTTCCTCGCTCCGGCGCTGGAGAGGAACCGCGCATGCCCGGAGCGGGCGCCCAGGTTGTGCGTGCCCAGACCGTCGACCACGAAGACGATCGCGCTGGTGGCCGGCGCGAACCACTCGGACGTGCCGTCCAGCGCTGCGAGCATCTGCGGCACGACACCGGTGAGGCTCCGGGTCCGGGGCGGGTCCGCGGGTAGGCTGAGGGACATCGGGGCCAGTCTCGCACACCGGCGCGAGCCCCCTCCCGACAGCCCCAGAAGCCGCCGTCACCCGAGGCCAGACCGCCATGCCTGCAGCGCCCACCGACTCCCCCTCCCTCGCCGAGGAGCGCATCGAAGACGTCGATGTGTCGACGGAGATGCAGGGGTCCTTCCTCGAGTACGCGTACTCGGTCATCTACTCGCGCGCTCTCCCCGACGCGCGGGACGGACTGAAGCCTGTGCAGCGGCGCATCCTGTACACGATGGCCGACATGGGCCTGCGTCCCGATCGCGGGCACGTCAAGAGCGCCCGTGTCGTCGGCGAGGTGATGGGCAAGCTGCACCCCCACGGCGACGCGCCCATCTACGACGCTCTGGTGCGCCTGGCGCAGGGCTTCTCGCTGCGCGTTCCCCTCGTGGACGGGCACGGCAACTTCGGCTCGCTCGATGACGGACCCGCGGCACCGCGCTACACCGAGGCGCGCCTGGCGCCCGCCGCGCTGGCGCTCACCGAGAACCTCGACGAGGACGTCGTCGACTTCATCCCGAATTACGACGGCCAGTTCCAGCAGCCGTCGGTGCTGCCTGCGGCGTACCCCAACCTGCTCGTGAACGGCGCGACCGGCATCGCGGTGGGCATGGCGACGAACATGGCGCCGCACAACCTCATCGAGGTCGTCGCGGCCGCCGTGCACCTCCTTGCGAATCCCGAAGCCACGGTCGAAGAGCTGATGGACTTCGTGCCCGGCCCGGACTTCCCCACCGGTGGGATCGTGCTGGGGCTCGACGGGGTGAAGGACGCGTACACGAAGGGACGCGGCGCGTTCAAGATCCGGGCGAAGGTCGCGGTCGAGCCGCTCGGTCCTCGTCGGACGGGCCTGGTGGTCACCGAGCTGCCGTATCAGGTCGGCCCTGAGCGGGTGATCGAGAAGATCAAGGATGCGGTGCAGTCGAAGAGGCTCACCGGCATCGCCGACGTCACGGATCTGACCGATCGCAACCACGGTCTGCGACTGGTCATCGGCATCAAGACGGGTTTCGACCCGCAGGCGGTGCTCGATCAGCTCTATCGCCTGACGCCGCTCGAGGACTCGTTCAGCATCAACAACGTCGCGCTCGTCGAGGGCCAGCCGCAGACGCTCGGTCTCAAGGAGCTCCTGAGCGTCTACCTGGACCACCGCTTCCAGGTGGTCACCCGTCGCAGCCGCTACCGTCTGGCGCGTCGCGAGGAGCGCCTCCATCTGGTGCAGGGTCTGCTCATCGCGATCCTCGACATCGACGAGGTCATCCAGGTCATCCGCACGTCCGAGGACAGCGCGCAGGCGGGTGCCCGTCTGCGCGAGGTGTTCGATCTGAGCGAGGTGCAGGCCGAGTACATCCTCGAGCTGCGCCTGCGGCGGCTCACGAAGTTCTCCCGGATCGAGCTGGAGTCCGAGCGCGACGCACTCCTGGCCGAGATCGCCTCCCTGCGAGACCTGCTCGCCAGCGAGACCCTCATCCGTGCACAGGTCGCCCGCGAGCTCGAAGCGGCATCCGACCTGTACGGATCGCCGCGTCGCACGATGCTGATGAACGGGAAGCCGCTGCCACCGCGTCCCACCCGCGGGGCCGCTGCTCCCGATCTGCAGATCGCCGATGCCCCCACGGTCGTGGTCCTGTCCACGACCGGCCGGGCGGTGCGCGTCGACCTCATCGATGGGCAGCAGCTGGTGACGCCCGCGCGCCGCAGCAAGCATGACGCGATCCTGGCGACGGCTCCCGCCACCATCCGCACCGAGCTCGGCGCTGTCACGACGCGGGGCCGGCTTCTCCGCTTCAGCCCCGTCGACCTGCCCTCCGTCCCGCCCGCATCCGTCCAGCTGGCGGCGGGTGTTCCGTTGCGCGACTACCTCGGCATCACCGACAAGAGTGAGCGGGTACTCGCCCTCGTCGTCCTCGACGACGCGACACCGCTCGCCCTCGGCACTCGCCAGGGCATCGTCAAGCGGATCCTGCCCTCGACGCTGCCGGTCCGCCCCGAGCTGGAGGTCATCGGTCTCAAGCCCGGCGACGAGGTCGTCGGCGCCGCGCCGGCCCCCGACGACGCCGAGCTCGTGTTCGTCACCAGCGACGCCCAGCTGCTGCGTTTCGTCGCCGCCGCCGTGCGACCGCAGGGCTCTGCCGCGGGCGGCATGGCCGGCATCAACGTCTCACCGTCGTCCGGCGTCATCTTCTTCGGCGCGGTCGACGGTGCCGACGCGGTCGCGATCAGCGTGTCGGGTGCGGAGGGCGTGATCCCCGGAACGGATGCCGGACGCATCAAGGCCTCGAGCTTCGCCGAGTTCCCCACGAAGGGTCGGGCGACCGGCGGAGTCCGGGCCCACGCGTTCCTCAAGGGAGAAGACCGTCTGACGCTCGCGTGGGTCGGCCGTGCCCCGGCGTTGGCGGTCGGTCCGGACGGCTCCGTGCGCACGCTGCCCGCCGCGACGGCCAAGCGGGACGCGTCGGGTCAGCCGCTGGATGCCGTGATCGGATCGATCGGCCGCACCCTGGTCTGAGCGACTCTCGGCCGCGATCACCGCGATCAGGCGTCGATCGCCTCACGGGAAAGCCGGTCCGACGAGTCCACGATGAACTCGCGGCGCGGCGCGACCTCGTTGCCCATCAGCAGCTCGAACACCCGACCGGCAGCCTCGGCGTCCTCCAGCCGAACCCGGCGCAGCAGTCGTCCTGCTCGATCCATCGTCGTCTCCGCCAGCTGATCGGCATCCATCTCGCCCAGCCCCTTGTAGCGCTGGACAGGCTCCTGCCAGCGCTTGCCGGACTTCGTCAGCTTGGTCAGCAGCGCGTGCAGCTCCTGCTCGCTGTAGGTGTACACCGTCTCGTTCGGCTTCGTGCCAGGGTTCATCACGATGACCCGATGAAGAGGCGGGACGGCGGCGAACACCCTGCCCGCCTCGATGAGCGGGCGCATGTAGCGGAAGAAGAGCGTCAGCAGCAGGGTGCGGATGTGGGCACCGTCCACGTCGGCGTCGCTCATGATGATGACCTTGCCGTAGCGGGCGGTGCTCAGGTCGAACGTGCGACCCGACCCGGCGCCGATCACCTGGATGATCGAAGCGCACTCCGCGTTGGAGAGCATGTCGGACACCGAGGACTTCTGCACGTTGAGGATCTTGCCGCGGATGGGCAGCAGCGCCTGGTACTCGCTGTTGCGGGCGTCCTTCGCGGTGCCGAGCGCGGAGTTGCCCTCCACGATGAACAGCTCGGAGTGCGCGACCTCCGAGGACCGGCAGTCGACGAGCTTCGCGGGCAGCGACGAGGACTCGAGGGCGTTCTTGCGACGCTGGGTCTCCTTGTGGGCGCGCGCCGAGATGCGCGCCTTCATCTCGGCCACCACCTTGTCCAGCAGCAGCGACGTCTGCGACTTGTCGTCGCGCTTGGGAGACGTGAACCGCGCCGTGAGCTCCTTGCGCACCACCTGCGTCACGATCTGGCGCACCGCCGGGGTGCCCAGGATCTCCTTGGTCTGACCCTCGAACTGCGGCTCGGGCAGGCGCACGGTCAGGACGGTGGTCAGGCCGGCCATCACGTCGTCCTTCTCGAGCTTGTCGCTGCCGGCCTTCAGACGCCGGGCGTTCTGCTCGACCTGGGTGCGCAGGACGCGCAGCAGCTCCTGGTCGAAGCCCTGCTGATGGGTGCCTCCCTTGGGCGTCGCGATGATGTTGACGAACGAGCGCGTAACGGTGTCGTAGCCGGTTCCCCAGCGAACGGCGATGTCGACCTGGCATTCACGCTCGACTTCGGTCGGCACCATCGCACCCGACGGCTGCAAGACCGGGACGTTCTCGGTGAACGTGCCGCTGCCGGTCAGTCGCCACGTGTCGGTGATCGCGGCATCCGTGGCGAGGTACTCGGCGAACTCCGAGATCCCGCCGTCGAAGCGGAACGAGGTCTCGTTGTGCTGCTCGTGCCGCTCGTCGCGGACGACGATCTCGAGCCCGGGCACCAGGAAGGCGGTCTGGCGCGCGCGCGTGGCGAGCTCTTCAAGCTGGAACGCCGCATCTTTGGTGAAGATCTGCCGGTCGGCCCAGTAGCGGATGCGGGTGCCGGTCACCCCCCGCGGGGCCCTGCCCTTCACGCGCAGCTCGCTGCGCTCCTCGAACGGTGTGAACGGAGAGTCCGGAGAGGGCGCGCCCCTGTCGGCGAAGATGCCGGGCTCGCCGCGGTGGAACGACATCGCCCAGGTCTTGCCGCCGCGATCGACCTCGACGTCCAGACGCTCCGAGAGGGCGTTGACGACCGACGCCCCGACGCCGTGGAGCCCGCCGGAGGCCGCATACGACCCGCCGCCGAACTTGCCGCCGGCGTGCAGCTTGGTGAACACGACCTCGACGCCCGACAGACCCGTGCGCGGCTCGATGTCGACCGGGATGCCGCGGCCGGTGTCGTGCACCTCGACGCTGCTGTCGGAATGCAGCACGATGTCGATGCGCTTGCCGTTGCCCGCGAGGGCCTCGTCGACGGCGTTGTCGATGATCTCCCACACGCAGTGCATGAGACCGCGCGAGTCCGTCGACCCGATGTACATGCCGGGACGCTTGCGGACCGCCTCGAGCCCTTCGAGCACCTGCAGGTGGTGGGCCGAATACTCAGAGGTCACAATCCTCAAGATTATCCGCGCCGGACGGTGCTGCCTTGCACAGACACGGGGAACGGGATCCGCGTACGCGCTGAGCGAAATGTCATGCCATCGCGGCATACCCGTAACAAACGCGTGGTTGTATGTGATGCACCCGAACAGGGCGAACGAGACACGAGCGACGCTAACGAGGAGGACCCGAGATGAACACGCTAGCCACCCCCGACGAGCCCGCCGTTCTCGAATACCGCCTCACGGCCCTGGACCGCTGCGACTCCTGCGGCGCGCAGGCCTACATCGCCGCCGAGGTCAACGGCAGCGAACTGCTCTTCTGCGCCCACCACGGCCGCAAGTACGAAGAGAAGCTCCGTTCGCTCGCCACGTCGTGGCACGACGAGACGGCACGCCTGCTCGAGTCTGTCTGAGGGCCGCCACCTCACGCTTCGCGGTACACCCGCGGAATGAGCGGAGAGACGCGGACGAGGATCTCCTCGCCCACGGAATCGATCGTCTCCGCGAGATCCGTTGCGGACGCTCCGTTCGGGCCGAACACGCCCACCGCGTCGCCGACGGCGGCATCCGGCCACGCCTCTACCCGCAGATGCGTCAGCCCGACCTCACGGACCGCGACGCGACGGCCGTCGACCTCGAGCGCGGCCCGTCTGGCGAGCGTGGACGGAAGGCCGTGAAGCGCTCCTATCCCCAGCGTCACCTCGTGCCGCGTGACGTGCGTGACAGGTGCGACGAGCGAGGCCGCGGGGTCGACCCCGAGGTCGGCCTCGCCGACTCCCCCCGCTGACCGGATGCCGTAGCAGAACGCGCCCACCCGCGCGAGGTCGTAGCGGAATTCGGGACGGGCGAATGATGCGGCACTGGCCGACAGGTGCCGCACCTCGAGCACGAGACCGGCGTCCTCCGCGGCGGTGACCGCGTCGTCGAAGATCCGGCGTGCCGCGTCGTCCTCCGCGTCGCTCGCCTCCGCGATGTGACTCCACACGCCCACGACGCGCACCAGGCCGGCATCCGCGAGCACACGCGCACGCTCGATCACCGCACTCCACTCCTCAGGACGGATGCCGTTCCGATGAAGACCGGTGTCGATCTTGAGGTGGACGCGCGCCGGCGCTCCCCCCGAGCGCACGACGGCCGCGATGTCCTCGAGGAACTCGGCGTCGCCGACACCGAGCTCGACATCCGCGGCCAGCGCCGCGGCGATCTCGTCCGCTCCGACCGTCAGCCACGAGAAGATGCGTGCGGCCCCGCCCGCCGCCTCTCGCGTCCGCATCGCCTCGCTCACATCGAAGGCGCCGAACCAGCGCACGCCCTCCGCCACGGCACGACGTACGACGGGTGCGAGACCGTGTCCGTAGGCGTCATCCTTCACCACCAGCATCAGCTCGGCGGGCGAGATCCGTGCGCGGACGACACCGAGGTTGGCCGCCAAGACATCCAGGTCCACGCGCAGCTCCGGGAGGGTCATGGGGAGTACTCCCGTGAGTTGCGCAGGCCGACCGCGGTCACGAGCTCGGCTGCGGTGAGGCCCGTCGCCGCGCTCCACTCCGCGAGGGTCGGCGACGCCGGGCCGTCCGCGTCGAAGAAGACCACGTCGTCGCCACGCCGCACCTCGCTGCCCGGTCCGACATCCACGACGCACACGTCCATCGCCACGCGCCCGACGATCGGATGCCGATGCCCCCCGATCCGGACGGATGCGGCGTTGCCGAGCGCCCGCACCACACCCTGGGCGTAGCCGCCGGTGACCAGCGCGACCCGGGTGTCGCGCGTCGCGCGGTGCGTGTAGCCGTACGACACGCCCTCGCCTGATTGGAGGCGCTTCAGGCTCAGCACCCGTCCGTGCATGCTGAGGACCGGCTCGAACCCGCGCGTGAGCCCGTAGACCGCTTCCGGGGCCGTGCTCGTTCCGACGAGCTCGAGACTCCGGGGATCGACGATCCGCGCCAGGCGGGCGGCATCCGCTTCGTCGATCAGCAGCCGGTCGGCCCCCGCTGCGATCGCGCGGCGTGCCACAGGCTCGGCCCCGTGTCCCCACGCGTCCGCACGCAGATCGATCAGGGCCGTCGCGGTCGCAGCGAGAACCGCGCGGAGATTCAGCTCGAGTGCCGTCAGGGAGATCCGTGCCGTGGGAGCGGTGCGCCTCGGGCTGCCCGCCGGGGGCGCCGCGCGCCCAGGGATGCCGAGGGTCACGGCATCTAGACTATCCGGGGTCCTTGTCCCCCACCCCGGAGCACGCATGCCTCAGAAAGGCCTCGGCCTCGCGCCCCGCCTTCACTATCTCGTCGACCGAGCCCGGAACATCGACGTCGCCTCCGTCGTCGAGCGTGCGAAAGAGTCCTCGGCGCAGCACGACAAGTGGATGCCCGCGATCGTCGTCGACATGCTCTGGCAGGCCGGGTTCCGCAATGTCGGCTTCCAGGACTACATCGACTACGACTTCGCGATCCTCAGCCGCGACGAGCGTGCCACGTACATGACGCATCCGGTGTCGAACCAGCTGTCGCAGAAGTTCGATCACCCGGACTTCCGCTACATCTTCCAGGACAAGGTGGAGTTCGACCGGGTCTTCAGCGAGCACCTCCATCGCGCGTGGATGGTCGTCGAGGAGGGCAACGCCGAGCAGGTCCGCGCGTTCACCGAGCGGCTCGCGACGATCGTGACGAAGGAGCCTGTCGGTCAGGCCGGCACGGGCGTCCACCGCTACCACGCCGCCGACATCGCCGACTGGGACGAGTTCCACCGTGAACTCCTCGCACGGGGCGAACTGCTGATCGAAGAGGTCATCGTCCAGCACGCCGATCTGGCGGCCGTGTGCCCGGGAACCGTCAACACCACTCGCGTCACGGCGTTCTTCGACGGCGAAGAGACGCACATCCTGGCGATGGCCCAGAAGTTCGGGCGCGGTGCGGTGAGCGACCAGATGACCTTCGGCGGCTTCTACACGATGCTCGACGATCGGGGCCGGGCGGTCGGCCCCGGGTACGACTCGCACGGGCACGTGCACGAGCGGCACCCGGACTCGGGGTTCCTGATCAGCGACTTCCGGCTGCCCATGGTGGACGAGGTCCGCGACTTCGTCGATCGCGTGGCTCGTGTGGTTCCGCAGGTGCAGTACGTGGGCTGGGACATCGTCGTGACTCCGGACGGTCCCGTGCTCGTGGAGGGCAACTGGGGCGCCGGCGTCTACGAGAACAAGCCGAGCGTCACCGGCATCCGCACCGGTCACAAGGCCCGCTATCGCGAGGCGATCGGGTTCTGAGTCGCGACCGCGGGCCTAGTCAGCCCTGCGGACTACGCCCAGCGGCGTCGACTCGTGACCCTGCCCGAGCGGGTTGTCCTTCAGGATGGCGACCAGTCGCCGGTCTCCGGCGCGGTCGAGCGTAGAGCCGAGGATGTTGCCGCCGAGGTCGTTGATGTCGACGACGGCGACCTCGGCCGCTCCCCCGAGCATCTGCTTGATGTGGCGGGCGACGTCGTTCGGCCGCTCCGGTCCGAGCACGACCGCCTCGTTGTAGGGCGGGATCGTGCCGTCGGTCGGTCCGTCGATCGCCCGTGCCTTATCGCCGGCGATGCGATAGAAGTCGCCCTTCCGTCCGAAGGCCTTCGTGACCGCCGAGACGGCGGCGGCGGCGAGGATGCGGATCGTGCCGCACTCGCGCAGGGCCATCTCCATGGTCTCCGGCATCCCCAGGCCGATCCCGTGCGGGGTGCGGGTGACGTACTGGGAGAGGAACAGCGCGAGCTTGCGGGGTGTGATCTCGTCGAGCCTGTACGAACGCCCCTGGGTGATCGCGACGATCTTCTCCGTCACGAAGAAGATGTCCCCAGGCTGCACGGCATCGGTCGCGTACTCGCGGATGAAGGCGTCGAGGTCATCGCCGGGAAGGACGACCCGCGTGCGGATCGGGATCCGGGAGTACTGCGAGCCGTCGATCTCGACCGTCAGCGCCTTGCCGGCGTTGGCCTCCGCCATCACTCGAGGTAATCCCGCAGCGACTGCGAACGGGACGGATGCCGCAGCTTCGCCATCGTCTTGGACTCGATCTGGCGGATGCGCTCGCGCGTGACGCCGAACGTGTCGCCGATCTGGTCCAGCGTCTTCGGCTGACCATCGCCGAGGCCGAAGCGCATGCGGATGACACCCGCCTCGCGCTCGGAGAGCGAATCCAGCAGCGATTCGAGCTGGCGCTGCAGCATCGTGAACCCGACGGCGTCCGCGGGGACCACGGCCTCGGTGTCCTCGATGAGGTCGCCGAACTCGCTGTCGCCGTCCTCGCCGAGGGGGGTGTGCAGCGAGATCGGCTCACGGCCGTACTTCTGCACCTCGATGACCTTCTCCGGCGTCATGTCGAGTTCGCGGCTGAGCTCCTCGGGGGTGGGCTCCCGGCCCAGGTCCTGGAGCATCTGGCGCTGCACGCGGGCGAGCTTGTTGATGACCTCGACCATGTGCACGGGGATGCGGATCGTGCGGGCCTGGTCGGCCATGGCGCGCGTGATCGCCTGACGGATCCACCACGTCGCGTAGGTGGAGAACTTGAAGCCCTTCGTGTAGTCGAACTTCTCGACCGCACGGATGAGGCCCAGGTTGCCCTCCTGGATCAGGTCCAGGAACTGCATGCCGCGGCCGGTGTAGCGCTTGGCGAGCGAGACCACCAGACGCAGGTTCGCACCCAGCAGGTGCGACTTCGCGCGCTGTCCGTCACGGGCCACCCACTGCAGGTCCAGACCGGTCTGGCCGGACTTCTCGGCCGGCGTCATGTGCGAGAGCTTCTCTTCGGCGAACAGACCCGCCTCGATGCGCATCGCGAGCTCGACCTCTTCGGCCGCGTTCAGCAGCGGCACCTTGCCGATCTGCTTCAGGTAGTCCTTGACCGGGTCGGCGGTGGCGCCGGTGATCATGGTCGAGTAGACGGGGATGTCGTCCTCGTCGGTGGACGAGATGACGATCGCACCGGTCGGGAGAGGCTCGGTGAACGCGGGCTTGGTCTCCTCCTCGTCCTCCTCCTCTTCCTCGGACTCGGCCGCCTCGGCCTCGGCGGCCGGAGCCGCCTTCGCCTTGCCGCGCGCGGCCTTCGGCTTCGCTGCCTCTTCGGTGTCGTCGAGCTCTTCCACGACGTCGTCCAGCTCCACCACGTCGTCCAGTTCGACGTCGTCCGGCAGGTCCTCGGCGTCGGCGTCGGCGTCGCCGGACGTGGTCGTGGGCGCCTTCGTGGGCTTCGCGGCCGCCTTCGCCGCCGGAGCCGCCTTGGCAGCGGGCGCCTTCGCCGTGCCCTTGGCGGCCGGCTTCGCCGTCGCGGGCTTGGCCGCTGTCTTCGCGGCGGGCTTGGTCACGTTCTTCTTGGCGACGGTCGTCGCCGAATCCTCCGCGGGAGAGATCGCCGCGCTGTCCTCCGCGCCGGCCGCGCGGGCTGTGGTCTTCGTGCCTGAGGTCACGGTTCGCCTTTCACCGGCTGACGGGTGTCGCTCGTCCCCCGGTAGATTTCGGACACTAGTAAGACCCTTGTCAAGTCCTTGCGCCGCGAGAGTGCCTCGCAGAGCCGGTTGACAACGGGTCAGGTCATCTATTGTCGCACATTCGCCGCGCACATCCGACGTGCGCAGCGGACACGCTTCTTACAACGCCCAGGCGGGCGCGGGCATTCCGCTGCGTCAGGCTCCGCGCTTCTCATCGTCCCCCGAGGGACGGTTGGCGAGGAACCGCTCGAGCTCGGCGGCGAGCTCGTCGGCGCTGGGCAGATCTCCCGTGTGGATCATCGGGCTCGCCAGCGTCGATCCCGCCATGTAGGCGTCGTAGCGCTCCTCCAGGCCCTGCACCATCCGCGAGAGCTCGTCGCTGCCCGACACCTGCTCTTCGACCTTGGCGAGGTACTCGCGGTTCTCCTCGCGCAGCTCATCGCCGGCGAACACCAGGCCCGTCGCCACCGTGAGGGAGTCGAGTCCCGCCAGCGCCGCCGCGGGGTACTCGGTGTCGCCCAGGTAGTGCGGGATCAGGAGCACGAACCCGGCGACGGAAGCACCCGCCTCGGCGAAGCGGTACTCGAGAAGATGCCCCGCTGTCGCCGGCACCTGCGTGTGCGGCTGCCACACGGAGTGCGCCTCGGTCAGGTCGCTGCGCGTGCCGCTCACGGTGGTGCCGATCGGCCGCGTGTGCGGCACGGGCATGGGGATCGCGTGCACCCACGTCACGGAGTGGACGTCGAAGGCGGCGGCGAAGTCGAGCACCGCATCGGTGAAGGCATCCCACGCGAAGTCCGGCTCGTAGCCGGCCAGCAGCAGGAACGGCTGCCCGAGGGAGTCGTGGGCGAACGACAGCTCGAGACGCGGTGCCCGGTAGTCGGTCAGATGGTCCTGATCGAACGAGATGAGCGGACGCCGGGCCCGGTAGTCGAGCAGCACGTCATTGGAGAAGATCGCGACCGGGCTGGGCTCGAGATCGTCGCGGAAGTAGTCGACGAGACGGCTGACCGCACTGCCGGCATCGGTGAAACCCGTCAGCGCGATGACGAGCGGGAGGCCCCGCGGGATCGGCGGCGCGGATGCCACATGCTCGTAGAGCGCAGCGGAGTGAGCCATGCCCCCATGGTACGAGTCGAGCCCCGTCGCGCGGGTCGCGCACGTCCCGCTCACAGCGAACAGACGCGGGGCGGCATACCTAGGATGGAGACCATGTCGTTTCCCGACCTCGTCTTCAGCTCCGCCCCCGTTCGAGAATCCGAGGCCGACGCCATCGTCCTCGCGCTGCCTCCGCTCGATCGCGACGACTCTCCGGCCCTGGAGGACTGGCCGGGGCTGAGAGACGCCCTGGCTGCGACCGGCTTCACGGGCGCAGCCTCGTCGTTTCAGCGCGTGTATGCGCCGGAGAGCACGTCCCTGCCACTCGCCGTCGTCGGCACGGGCGCGGATCCGGATGCCGGGGCCGTCCGGGATGCCGTCGGCGCCGGCATCCGCACCCTCACCGGCTTCCCCGTCGTGAGCGTGGCGGTGGTCGCCGACGACGCGTCGCTGTGGCGGGCCGCAGCAGAGGGCGCGACCCTCGGCGGGTATCGCTTCGAGGGATACAAGTCGGAGGCGCCGAAGCCGCGGGCCGAACGCGTGATCGTCCACGGTGAGGGCGACCCCGCCCCCGAGGAGCTCGCGGCGGTGACCGCGGCGGCGGATGCGGTCGCCCTCGTCAAGGACCTCGTGGCGATCCCGGCCGAGTGGCTCGGACCCGCCGACTTCGCCGAGCGCGCCGCGGAATCGGTCGCCGGCCTGCCCGTCGACGTCGAGGTGCTCGACGAGACCGGGCTCCGCGACGCGGGTTACGGCGGCATCCTGGGCGTCGGTCAGGGATCCGACCGCCCTCCTCGCCTCGTCCGGCTGAGCTACGCGCCGGCGGGCGCCTCCCGCCACGTCGCCCTCGTCGGCAAGGGGATCACCTTCGACACCGGCGGTCTCTCGCTCAAGCCGCCGAGCAGCATGGTCGGGATGAAGTACGACATGTGCGGCGCGGCCACGGCGCTGGCCGTCCTCCGGGCCGTGGCGACCCTGGGTCTGCCGGTGCGGGTGACGGCGTGGCTGTGCATCGCCGACAACATGCCCTCCGGTCGTGCGACACGACCCGGCGACGTGCTGCGCATGCTCGACGGCACCACCGTGGAAGTGCTCAACACGGATGCCGAGGGCCGGCTCGTGCTCGCCGACGGGCTCGCCGCGGCTAGCAGGGAGAACCCGGACGTGATCGTGGACGTGGCCACGCTGACCGGCGCGATCTCGATCGCCCTCGGCACACGCCACACCGGCGTGATGGGCGATGACGCCGCAGTCGCCGAGTACCTCGCGTCCGCGGCCGCCACCGGCGAGCTCGCGTGGCAGCTCCCCCTGCCCGCCCACATGGCCGATGAACTGGACTCCCCCATCGCCGACCTCCAGAACGCGAAGATCGGCGATCCCGCCGGCGGGTCCCTCTTCGCAGGGCTGTTCCTGCGCCACTTCGTCGGGCGGGTGTCGGACGCGCCCGACGCCGCGCGGATCCCGTGGGTGCACCTGGACATCGCCGGGGTCGGGATGAACAAGGGCGGCGCCTACGGCTTCACCGACAAAGGCCCCACCGGGGCGACCGTCCGGTCGCTCATCCGCTACATCGCAGGTCAGGAGTCCCGATGACAGAGCACCGCTTCGATCTCGTCGTCCTGGGCGGCGGCAGCGGCGGGTATGCCGCCGCACTGCGGGCGGCGGAACTCGGCAAGTCCGTGGCACTGGTGGAGAAGGACAAGGTCGGCGGCACGTGTCTTCACCGGGGCTGCATCCCCACCAAGGCGCTTCTGCACGCGGCGGAAGTCGCCGACGTGGCCCGGGATGCCGCGAGCATCGGCATCCGCGCGACCCTCGACGGCATCGACCCCGACGGCGTGCGGGCGTACCGCGAGGGGATCGTCGCGAAGAAGTACAAGGGGCTCGAAGGTCTCATCAAGGCGCGCGGGATCACCGTCGTGGCGGGCGAGGGTCGCCTCGACGCGGGTCCTTCGGTCGTCGTGGGCGACGACCGCTATGTCGGGACCGATGTCGTCCTGGCCACCGGATCCTACAGCCGCAGCCTGCCCGGCCTCGAGATCGGCGGCCGGATCCTGACCAGCGAGCACGCTCTGGAGCTGTCCGAGATCCCCGAGCGCGTCGTGATCCTCGGCGGCGGTGTGATCGGCGTCGAGTTCGCGAGCGTGTGGCGCTCGTTCGGCGTGGATGTCACGGTGGTCGAGGCACTGGACCACCTCGTTCCGAACGAGGACGTCGCGATGAGCAAGGCGCTCGAGCGCGCATTCCGCCGCCGCGGAATCGCCTCCTCGCTGGGCGTGCGCTTCGCCGAGGCGACCCAGACCGCCGACGCGGTCACGGTGACGCTCGAGAACGGGACGTCGTTCGAGGCGGACTATCTCCTGGTCGCCGTCGGCCGAGGGCCGGTCACCGCGGGGCTCGGCTACGAGGAGAACGGCGTCTCGCTCGATCGCGGCTTCGTCACCACCGACGAGCGGCTGCGCACCGGCGCCGATCATGTGTGGGCGGTCGGCGACATCGTCCCGGGCCTGCAGCTCGCCCACCGGGGCTTCCAGCAGGGCATCTTCGTGGCCGAGGAGATCGCGGGGCTGGGGCCCGTGCTGGTGCCCGACACGCAGGTCCCGAAGGTCACCTACAGTCACCCGGAGGTCGCATCCGTCGGTCTCACCGAGCAGCAGGCAGTGACCGCGCACGGCGCGGAGGGGGTCGTCTCGTACGAATACAACCTCGCCGGCAATGGGAAGAGCGAGATCATCGGCACGTCGGGACTCGTCAAGGTCGTGCGCCTGAAGGACGGTCCGGTCCTCGGTGTCCACCTCGTGGGCGATCGAGTCGGCGAGCTCATCACCGAGGGTCAGCTCGCCGTCGGGTGGGAAGCGCACCCGGAGGACATCGCGCCGTTCATCCACGCGCACCCGACACAGAGCGAGGCGCTCGGGGAAGCGTTCCTCGCCTTGGCCGGCAAGCCGCTCCATGCGCTCTGACACGCGCCGCGGCGCGCCATCACATCGGCATCACTAAGCTAGAAATCGACATCGGCATTCTGAAGGAGTCATGCACATGAGCACTTCTGTGGTCCTCCCCGCGCTCGGCGAGAGCGTCACCGAGGGAACGGTCACCCGCTGGCTCAAGAAGGTCGGCGACACCGTGGAGGCGGACGAGGGACTGCTCGAGATCTCGACCGACAAAGTCGACACCGAGATCCCGTCGCCGGTGAGCGGCGTGATCGAGGAGATCCTCGTCCAGGAGGATGAGACGGTCGAGGTCGGTGCGATTCTGGCCAAGATCGGCGAGGGCGGATCAGCTCCGGCCGCCGGCGACACCCCGACGGATGCCGAGCAGCCTGCTGCGGCCGAACCGGCAGCCGCCGCGCCTGCGGCCGAGGCCCCTCAGGCCGCTGAGGCGCCCGCAACTCCCCCGGCCGAGGCCGACGCGCCCGCAGAAGCGCCTGCCGCGGAGGCGCCCGCCGCTCCCCCGGCCGAGGCCGACGCGCCCGCGCCCGCACCTGCCGCATCCGGTGCGGGCAAGGAGGTCGTGCTCCCCGAACTCGGCGAGAGCGTCACGGAGGGAACGGTCACCCGCTGGCTCAAGAACGTCGGCGACAGCGTCGAGGTCGACGAGGCGCTGCTGGAGATCTCCACCGACAAGGTCGACACCGAGATCCCGTCGCCGTTCAGCGGCGTCCTGCAGGAGATCCTCGTCGGCGAAGACGAGACGGTCGCGGTGGGGTCGGCGCTCGCGCGCATCGGCGACGGTGCCGCAGCACCGGCGGCTGCCGAACCGCCCGCTGCGCCCGCGCCCGCCGCCGAAGCGGCTCCGGCTCCTGCCGCCGAAGCTCCTGCCGCCGAAGCTCCTGCACCTGCTCCTGCCGCCGAGGCTCCTGCACCTGCCCCTGCGGCCGAGGCTCCCGCCCCTGCGGCCGAGGCTCCCGGCCCTGCGGCCGACGCTCCCGCCCCTGCCGCCGAGGCTCCGGCTCCTGCCGCTGAGGCTCCGGCTCCTGCCGCTGAGGCTGCGGCGCCCGCGCCGGCGCCTGCCCCTGCGCCCGCGGCCGCGGACGACTCGGACGTCTCGGCCTACGTCACCCCGCTGGTGCGCCGGCTCGCACAGCAGCAGGGCGTCGATCTCTCCACGGTGACCGGCACGGGAGTGGGAGGCCGCATCCGCAAGGAGGACGTCCTCAAAGCCGCGGAGACCGCCGCAGCCCCCGCTCCCTCGGAAGCCCCCGCCGCAGCCGCCCCCGCGGAGGTCGAGATCTCGCCGCTGCGCGGGACGACGCAGCCGATGTCCCGTCTGCGCAAGGTCCTGGCCGAGCGCGCGGTCGCGTCCATGCAGGCGACCGCACAGCTCACGACCGTCGTCGAGGTCGACGTGACGAAACTCGCCGCCTACCGCGATGAGGTGAAGGCCGACTTCCAGGCGAAGACCGGCGACAAGCTGTCGTTCCTGCCGTTCTTCGCACTCGCAGCCGCCGAGGCCCTGCAGTCGAACCCCGTGATCAACGCCACGGTCGACGGCGACCAGATCGTCTACCCGCCCTCCGAGAACCTGTCGATCGCCGTCGACACCGAACGAGGCCTTCTGACGCCGGTGCTCCGAGACGCGGCATCCAAGAATCTCGCTCAGATCGCGCACGAGATCGCGGATCTCGCCGCGCGCACCCGCAACAACAAGCTGAAGCCCGACGAGCTCGCCGGCGGCACCTTCACGCTCACCAACACGGGCTCGCGGGGTGCGCTGTTCGACACCCCCGTGGTGTTCCTGCCTCAGTCGGCGATCCTCGGCACCGGCATCGTGGTGAAGCGACCGGGACTGGTGACGGTCGACGGTAGGGATGCGATCGCGATCCGCTCCTACGTGTATCTCGCCCTGTCGTACGACCACCGCATCGTGGACGGCGCAGACGCCGCGCGCTTCCTCACGACGGTCAAGAAGCGCCTGGAGGACGCGTCGTTCCAGGGCCAGCTCGGCATCTGACCGCCGCTCACTGCTCCGCGATGTCGTAGACGTCGCGGAGCAGCCAGCGGCCGTCGATCTGGACGACCACCACCAGCTGGGGTGCGCCGGCGCGGCCGACCGGCTCAACCCGAAGCACCGCGGCCCCGCCGAATTCGTCCAGCAGCGCGACCGACCGCTCCGCCTCGGTGAAGTCGGCGACGCCGGGCGGGAACTCCGAGGAGGGGGTCTCCAGCACGCCCGCCAGGCATGACGGCTCCGCCTCGCAGGCGGCGCGCGCCGTGAGCAGCGCGCCGGTGACGGACACCAAGTCGGGCGGCGCGCCCTCCGCGGCCGACGCGCCGGCCCCGCCGACGTCGCCGACCGCGTCCTCGGCGTCCGGAGGAGCGTCCGTGTGGGTCGGACTCGGCTCGGAGCTCGCGGCGGGCGATGGGGTTGACGGCTCGGCGGTGGCGGTACCGGTTCGCCCCGTGGGCCACAGGAGGCCGCCGACGATGATGACGCACGCGAGTCCGCCGGCGACGAGCCATGGGCGGCGCCGGCCCGGTCGCGGCGTCCGGACGGCCCGCCACACCCCCGTCGTCGCGCGCGAGACCACGTCGGCCCACTCCGCATCGAGGTGGCGGAACAGCGCGAGCGGCCACGGTCCCCGCTCGGGCGGCGATCCGACCCCCAGCGGGTCGGATTCGAGCACCGACCGGTCTCGGACGCGTTTGGGCCCGAACGTCGTCGTCGCCAGGGCGGTCGGCTCCGCGACGGCGAAGAGGGCCGCTTCCGCGCGCTCGAGCACGCGACCCCGGCGCCCGTCGGCCAGCGCCTCGACCGCGCCGGTCAGCACCTCGGCCAGCGCGGGAACGTCGAGCGCGATCCGCCGCAGCAGGTCGGCTGTGACGTCGTGGACGCCGGAGCTCGAGGTGTCCGTCGCGAACACCGGGCGACCGGCGTCGGTCAGCCACCACGTCCCCCGCGCGCCCGCGTCGGTCGACAGCTCCGCGACGCCTCGCAGGAGGCTGACCGCCAGGGTCACGCCTTCGCCCGCGGACAGATCCAGGCCGCCGCGTCGATCCAGGAAGTCCGCCAGCCGCTCGGCGCAGACCGGCAGGAGCACGTCGTGCCCGTCGGATCGCCGGACGATGTCGACGGGCGCGAGCACGTGGCCCGCCGGAGCAGCAGACCATCCGCGCCACCCGTCGCCGAGCACATCGGAATCCACCGCCACCGCGGTCTCTCCGGAGGGCAGGCAGATCAGGGCGCCTGGCCAGGGCGACTCCGCGTCCCCGGCCATCTGCCGTATCACGCGAATGCCCCGCTGCAGTCGCACATCCGCCGCGCTCGTCACACTCCGACTCTGTTCGGTTCACGGCGCCGGGTCGGGATGGTGGTGCGGCCTGGGGATCGGCCGGCGTTCCAGATGCTTGGGGAGGAGCCGATCGCAGCGGGCGCGAAAAGGTAGGCTGGTGCCATGGCAGCACGCAGTACCGCGCCCGAGAAGCGGCCCGGGTTCTTCTCTCAGATCCGCACTCTCTACACGTTCACGCAGAAGGCGTACCGGTGGCTTCCCTGGCTGCTGATCGCGATCTTCCTGGTGTGCATCGGGCTGGGTGTCGGCATCGGCTTCCTTCTGCCCCCGGTTGCCCTGTGGAGCATCATCCTGTGGGGTCTGACGGGCCTGATGCTGGGCATCCTCGCCTGCCTCATGACGATGACGCGCCTGTCGACGAGCGCCATGTACAAGCAGATCGACGGGATGCCGGGAGCCGCCGGTCACGTGCTCTCGACGTCGCTCGGACGCAACTGGCAGTCCAGTGACATGCCCGTCGGAGTGAACCCGAAGACCCAGGAGGCGGTCTACCGGGCCGTCGGGCGCGGCGGGATCGTGATCGTCGGCGAGGGCGCCCGCGGGCGCCTGACGCGTCTGATCAACGACGAGCGGTCGAAGGCGCAGCGCGTCGCGACGGGTGTGCCCGTTCACGTCTACTACGTCGGGCACGGCGCCGACGAGGTGCCGATCGCGAAGCTGGCGCCCACGATCAAGGCGCTGCCGAAGAAGATCGACCGCGCCACCATGGCCGCGGTCATCAAGCGTCTCAGCTCGGTCTCGCAGTCGCTCGCGTCGCTGCCGATCCCGAAGGGCATCGACCCCACCAAGGTCCGGGCTCCGCGACCGCGCTGAGGCTGCGGTCCTCAGGCGCGCAGCAGCATGGTGCCGGCCGCCTTGTCGTGCAGGCCGCGCTGATCGGCATCCCAGATCACCGCGGGGATGACGACGATCAGCAGCAGCGTCCGCACGACGGGGCGCCACAGCCCCACCCACGCGCCGTCCAGCCGGGCCAGCCGCAGACCCAGGATGCGGTGACCGGGGCTGCCCTGCAGGGTCGGGATGAAGACGATCTGGATGAGCGCGAAGATCGCGAGGATCGCGAGCGGGTCCCAGGCGAAGAAACCGGAGATCAGGTACGCCGCGCCGTAGTCGATGAACAGCGCGCCGACCCTCCGCCCGAGCCGGGCGATCGATCCGCTGCCGCTCTGCGGCAGGCCCAGACGCTCGCCGGGATAGCTGTCTGCACCTTGGGTCACCGACCCAGCGTAGTCAGGGGCGCGTAACATGCCGGAAACAATGGTGTCACTGCCGGGCAATGCCCTCCGGGTACGGTTCGATGAAGCCCGCATGCGGGCGGCAGTCCCGATGCCCTAACTCTGGAGCCTTCATGTTCAAAGATTCATCCGAGGTGCTCAAGTTCATCAAGGACGAGGACGTCAAGTTCCTCGACATCCGCTTCACGGATCTTCCTGGTGTGCAGCAGCACTTCAACATCCCGGCCTCGACCGTCGACGAGGAGTTCTTCACGGTCGGCCAGCTGTTCGACGGCTCCTCGATCCGCGGATTCGCCAACATCCACGAGTCCGACATGCAGCTCATCCCCGACGTGTCGACCGCCTACCTGGACCAGTTCCGCGAGGCGAAGACGCTCATCATGATCTTCGACATCTACAACCCCCGTACCGGCGAGATCTACTCGAAGGACCCCCGCCAGGTCGCCAAGAAGGCCGAGAAGTACCTCGCCTCCACCGGCATCGCCGACACCGCGTTCTTCGCACCCGAGGCGGAGTTCTACATCTTCGACGACGTCCGCTACGAGGTGAAGCAGAACTCGAGCTTCTACAGCGTCGACTCGGAAGAGGGCGCCTGGAACACCGGCCGCCTCGAAGAGGGCGGCAACCTCGCCAACAAGACCCCGTACAAGGGCGGCTACTTCCCGGTGAGCCCCGTCGACAAGCAGGCCGACCTGCGCGACGACATCAGCCTCAAGCTGATCGAGGCGGGCCTCATCCTCGAGCGCGCCCACCACGAGGTCGGCACCGGCGGCCAGGCCGAGATCAACTACCGCTTCGACACCATGGTGCATGCGGCGGACGACATCCTGAAGTTCAAGTACATCGTCAAGAACACGGCCGAGCAGTGGGGCAAGACGGCGACGTTCATGCCGAAGCCGCTGTTCGGCGACAACGGCTCGGGCATGCACACGCACCAGTCGCTGTGGCTCGACGGCAAGCCGCTCTTCTACGACGAGGCCGGCTACGGCGGTCTGTCCGACCTCGCGCGCTGGTACATCGGCGGCCTGCTCGCGCACGCCCCCGCCGTGCTCGCGTTCACGAACCCGACCATGAACAGCTACAAGCGCCTCGTCAAGGGCTACGAGGCCCCGGTCAACCTGGTGTACTCGGCGGGCAACCGCTCGGCGGCCGTCCGCATCCCGATCACCGGATCGAACCCGAAGGCCAAGCGCATCGAGTTCCGCGCGCCGGACGCCTCGGGCAACCCGTATCTCGCGTTCGCCGCGCAGATGATGGCGGGCCTGGACGGCATCAAGAACCGCATCGAGCCCCACGAGCCCGTCGACAAGGACCTGTACGAGCTTCCGCCCGAGGAGGCCAAGAACATCCCGCAGGTGCCGAACTCGCTGCTGGACTCGCTGGATGCCCTCGCGGCGGACCACGAGTTCCTGCTCGCGGGCGGCGTGTTCACGCCCGAGCTCATCGAGACGTGGATCGAGTACAAGATCGAGAACGAGATCAAGCCGATCGCGGCTCGTCCGCACCCGTTCGAGTACGAGCTGTACTACGGCGTCTAGCCAGTTTGCGCGGGATTCCGGGCGATGATAGGCGGTTAGTCCGCGTCTAGTCCGCAGAATCTCCCGAAGAGCCCTCAGAGTCAGCACTCTGGGGGCTCTTTCTCGTCGTCAAGATCCGAGCGACCGCAGCGCGTGACGTGTCGTCTGCATCCGGCCAGAGATGCCCGTACGTGTTCAGAGTGACCGTGGGGATGCGTGCCGCAGCCGAGCCTGCACTACTTGCACGTCGAGCCCGCCGGCGATCAGCATGGACGCGTAGTAGTGGCGCAGGTCGTGGATTCGGAATCGATCGGGCAGGCCGTCGATGCGGCCGCGTGCGTCTATCCAGATCCTTCCGAGCTGGTAGGCGGTCACGCCACGCCCGAACACTCCGGGCACGACGGCCACACTGCCGGCGTCCTCGCGGAGCAAGTCGACTAGCTCGAGCGGGACTGGAATCGTCGCGTGCGACCCGCTCGTCTTCAGGTTCTCGCCCGCGTGCTGCCGGTCGGGTGTTATCGTGCCGGCGGTCCAGTCGACATCGGCGACCTCGAGTGCGGAGACTTCGCCCGCGCGGAGGCCAGCGAAGGCGCCCAGCAGTAGCAGGTTCCGGTAGCCCTTCGGCAGTTCGTCGTAGAGAGCCCATACCTGGTCGGTGGTGGCGACGTACGGCCGCTGCGCGGCCGCTGGTGGGCTCGTGCGGCGGCTGCACGGGTTTTCGGTTCAGGATGCCGTCGTGTACGGCGTCAGCGAGGATCTGAGATAGGCGGGCGTGGAGTGCATAGACGTACGACGTTGCGTACGTCTTCTGTAGCTCGGCGATCCATGTCTCGACGTCTGACGGGCGGATGGTGCGCAGTTGACGTTCGCTGAACGCTTGGCGGATGATCGCAGCGTGGGTCTTCGCTTGAATGACGGTGCGGGGCTTCTTCGAGGCGTAGCCGGCAAGCCACCGGTCCAGCCACTCCCCCATCGTGATCCGGGACGTCGAGGGGTCGACCCAAGATCCGGCGCGCATCGCTGCCGTAGCTTCGTCGAGCCATGATTGGGCGTCGCGTTTCAGCTTCGCGTGCTTGGCATTCTCCCTGCCATCGGGGCCGCGATACCGGGCACGCCAGGTGCCGTCCGGACGTTGCTTAATGCTGGCCATCGTCGTCCGCGAACATGAGGGAGAGAACGAGGCGTTCGAAGACCTCGTCTGGCTCATCTGACCTGTCGTGAACGGTGTCTCCTGGCGAGAGGTCACGGACTTGGCGACCATCGAGCGACTGCTCTTCGAGTTCATCCATGGTCAGGAAGCCTCGTTCACGGGCCAATTTGATCCAGTGAGATCCGGTTCTGGCGCTCGCCGAAGACGGAACGATGATCAAGTCTTCGCAGGGCGCTCGGTTGCATCCCGCGATCGCCGAGATCCGGGCGCAACAGTTGACGCTTGCCCGCTTGCTGGCGACTCTCGCCGTGCCGGCGCTGACGGAGGATGAGGCCGAACTACCCCCATCGCGCGGGGTGCGCGGTGTGTATCCACTGAGGTCAACGGCATGAGGCGCAAACGGCCGGACACTGCCCAGCTCAGCAAAGACGGCATCACTCCTGAGTCGTTGCGGCCCGTTCCATTCGATGACGAGTCACTGTCCCTGAAGAAGCGGATCCGCATCCTTGACGAGTGGTGCGCCGAGCGGGATGCCTGGGTGGAGCGCCGCGTGGCGTTCGCCGACGCGTATGGGTGAAAAGGCGGACACTTCGCCCGAAATGAGGAAGAGAATTGGACCCACCCGCACCCTGACTATCCGTTCGACTTCGACGCGATATGAGCAAGGTCAGGTGGATTGCTGATCGGTAGCTCGTCGCCGTGCGCGTGCTTCGGCTAGCCGCTTGGTCCGCGCAGGGCCAGAGGATAGCGCTTCGAGCACATCGTCCATGATCCCCATCACCTCGGCTGCGTCTTCAGCCGTGACCGCCTCTGCAAAGTCGCCGTGCGCCATGTCGTTTCCGATGAATCGAACTTCATGCGCGGCAGCCACGATCGCGGGCATGATGAGTCGATGCTCGCCGAGCCAGTCGATCTTCTTGTAGAGATCGTTGCCCCCAGCATTCGCGTGTTTTGCCGAAGCTTCGATGACCGCGCGAGCGAGGATGATGGCCGCGATATAGGCGTCGATGCTGACGCAAGCGTTCGCCTCCCCTGCCGCCGCAGCTATGCGCCCCGGCACGTCCGGGTACTCGCGGTAGGCGGCGGCTTTCGGCTCCCAGCTCCCGTGGTCTGCTGCATGGTCGTACAACTCCGCTGTCCCGGGATACTCCTTGACCCACGTCGTCATCACACTGAAGTGCTGACAGTTATCGCACGCGTAAGTGGCGTCGAGAACCCAGCCTCTAAGCGATGTCCCCTGGAAACTGATCGCCTCTTCTCGCGACCGAGTAGCAACTGGCGTCATATGAGAGAGACGCTTGCAGTAGCCACACGTGGTCGATGTCATGACCGGATGCTACAACTCGCGCGCACAGAACCTTTGCGCTGGCTGACTATCGCAGTCGCGCAGAGATCCAGTTCCCGACGAGAGTAAGTGCTAGGGCGCCGAGCATCATTAGGCCGATCATGTTCCACGGGCCGGGGTTCTCCTGATAGGCGGCGATCAACTGGCCGGGCACGCCGGCGATCGCGGCCAAGATGATCCCCAGCAGGTCGAAGTTTTCCATGCGCGCGACAGTAGCCGCGAGGTGCGACATCCTCATGAGCCACCCGCCGTTACTCAGGATTTGCTCGGTTTCAGGATGCTGGGGCTCAATGGGATACCCGGCAAACGGTCCCGGGCCGTGCGCCGCTAGGTACGCCCCGGTGGATGCGCTCGGCACGCCTCACGCAGCGTAGCCGCCCGGCCGATCATCTCACTACCCCCCCAGACTCGCGCGCACAGAGAGAGTCAGAACGTAGCGGGCAGACGAGGACACCGTCGGGCGGGGGCCCGCCCCGTGCCGCAAACACGCCGGAGGTGCTGACAATCATCCCCTCCACGGGTCTGGGGATTTTGACCCGGGCGACGTCTCCGCAGTCCCTATGCCTGCGCTCACTAACCCAAGTCCGGCTCGCTGTCAACGCCCGCTCCGCAATGGATCGCGGATGACAGCATTTTCTCGACCACCGATGACGGTCCTGGGGGGCACCGCTGTCGGTCTGGGGATGAATGCGTTGGGGGGCACAAGTGGTCCTCCGAGTGCGCCGGTGGGGCTGGTGCATTCGGAGGAACCACCCCAGCGGGAGATGTCTGCCGCGAGGCGCCTTGATGAGCCGCAGCATCGACTCGACGCGAGGCGGCTTGGCGGTCAATCGCGGGCCGGACGTCACTTCTGGGGATGAAACCAAAGCGACGCCCGGCCCCGGCACTGTTGGGGCAGCACCCACAGAGCGAGACCAACCCGAAAGTTGAACGCCCTGCACTTATCAAGACGCAGAATCCCGAGATCGCTTACGCAAGGCGCCCAAAATCCTGCGTGGTAGCGTGCCCGGTAGAAAAGAGACCCCGGGACCCCAGATCCTGGGGTCTCTACAGTGCCTGCCGGCGGCTGACGGCGTTTCGCCACACGACAACGCTGCGCCGCCCACCGGGCGCTTCCCACTCGACAACGACGATGCGATCGTTCCACCCTGCCGCGACCGCAGGGATCTTCGTGGCGGGCGCGTCACGCCAGATGATCCACGCCCACACTTCCGGCTTGCGGCCCGTTGCCCACTGCACCGGTTCTGGACCGTACGCCTGCTGAGGGAGTGTGCATGGCGCGAGCTGCGCGGTTGCCTGCAGGATGCGCTGATCGTTCAGTGCGTCGTAGGTGGCTTCGTAGCGGCGGTTCTTCGTCACCTGGCCGGGTTCGCCTTCCCCGGCCGAGATGAATCACACTACTGACCTACGACCTGCATCAGATAGGAAGGCAGGACAAGCATGAGGTACCAGGCCATGAAAGCGCTGAGCACGATGCCGATGCATCCAAGCACGATGGCTGCCGTTCTCCCTGGCCGGCCATGCTTTGGCCACGCGCCGACGATTGATGCGACCCCCAAGACCACGGAGGCGACCACCATCGCAACGACCAGCCCCTGAATCACCATCCCTGCGATACCGAATGCCGCTTGGAAGTCAGGGTCGCCCATTGGCCCGAACATGTATCCAAAGGCGATAAGGACGATCAGGGCGACGGGCCATTGGAACGCTGACGAGAGCAAGGCCAGGCCGACACTCCACCACCCGCGTTTCGTGGACACCCGCTCAGCGCCTTGCGCCACGTCCTCGTCATTGCGCGGCACAGGTTGAGTCTCAGTCATGGCCACACCGTATTGGACGGACCGAGATCGCGATATAGGCCGCACGTACTAACGTGCGCGGTTTACTCCGACACCGCCGACAGTGTGCCGCTCAGGGTTCCAGATGCGTTTGCCCTGAAGCATGCCTTGCAGCGCAACGAAGGCTTCAAACTCGTCTACGAGCTTGAACGTGTGCCTGTCTGCTCCGAGTGCATCCAAGGCCGTCAGCAACTCTTCGCGTTTCGAGTCAGTACGCGGCGCGATGTCGGACAGTCTTGCAACTTCGCCCATGAACTCGAAGGCAGGGTCATCAGCTGCGGGATCGCTCACTTCACTCGCAGCGCGAGCATCCCATCGGCCCTGCGCCCATTCACCGATCCGGCTCACAAAAGGTGAATCTACACGTTGTATTCGGGGTCGACACTCCGTAACCCGTGGCAGGTCGGTATACGCCCATGCACGGCACGATCATGCTCCTGGATGTCCCCCATTTTACGCCGCAAACGCGGCAACGAGGCTACTGTGCGTCGCCGAGCGGACCAGCGTCTATCAAGGGAACGTAGCCGGAATCAAGGCACTGGCTTTGCCTAGACCAGAGATCCGGTGATTAATCACAAACGCTCCCGCGATGAAGGCGGCCTCAAGCGCGATGGCGAAGATGATCCACAGCGAAGCCCAGGAGTTGCGCAAGGTTCCGTCGTCAGCGATGAATGTGAACGTCCACGTTATCCCGAACGCTATGAGCGAGATCATGCTCGCTCCGAAGAACAGCGCAGCAGTGCCCAGGTATGGCGCGATCTGTTTTCGAAAGACGGACTTGGTGTGGCGCTGCGTGTGAATGAATCGCTCCCAACGCAACGGCTCGAACCCAAGCACTCGCGAATTGGGCGTTCTCGCCAGGTCAGCTTCAAGCCCCCGCAGGTAGGCGCCGGCTCGTTCTGCTCGCGCGAGTTCTCCTAACCACGTCCAGGCACCCGCCCAGAGGATTCCGGGCAACCCGAAGCCGTAGAGCAAGAGAGCCAGCTCAAGCAGGCGCGGTCCCATCGCGGTGTCTTCTGATCCAACCTCCTGAAAAATGAGCACACCAGCCGTGAACACGACGCCGAACGAAGCGAGAGTCCAATTGACTATGTTCTGAGCGAAGGCGTACGACCGGAGCACCTCCTCGTGTAGGGTCGCGTGCTCGGCAAGCACGAGGCTCTCTGCAAGGCCGGAAGGCTCATCGACTTCGATCTTTCGCTCCCACAGCATGAGGATGATCGTACTTTGGGCCCGTAGTCCCCTGGCCTATTGAGGAGCGTCGCAGGCGAAGTCATTCCCACCAAATGCCTTGTCTCAGGTCCGGATACCCAGCAAACGGCCCCGGTCCATGAGACGCGATGTACGCCTGGTGGACGCGCTCGCACGCCTCCCGCAACGTAGTCGCCCACCCGATCACCTCACCGCGCGAAAGAGCCTTATAGCGCGTGTCGGTACCGTCGTTCACGCGGCGTATCTCGACGCGCCCATCCGCGCGTGGACGATGACCTCGACGGTCTCGAGCAGCCGAAGTGCCCTGAGTGCGGAACCATCTTGCGCGACGTTAGGAGAGGGTACCAATGCAATTTGTGCGGGCTGCTGTACCTAGGAAGCATCCTGACGACGGAGCGGGCGCAAATCTTCCGGGAGCCCCTCCGCCCGTCGCTTGAGCTCATTGGTAGTGTCGGACTCGATCGGACATGTCCGCGGCACCCCAGTCGACACCACAAGATCATCATTAGGTTTTGAGTGAGCCAGGGGGGAGGGAACGTGCCTTCCTCTCGCATACGCTGCAACGTGCGCCGTCGAGATCTGCGGCAGTGGTCTCGTATGTCGTTCCACAAACACATTCGACTCTGATCAATTGCCGGTGCTCACGCGCCGCGCCCGGCATGCGGCGGGGTCCTCGGCCTCCTCCACCGCCTCTGCCAAACTCCAGCCTGAGGTCCTTCGCGTGTTCCGGCGGCGGAACTTGGGACGGGTGGATTTCCTCGTCGCCCACTTGGTCACCCTCCGATTCCAAGACCGATGAGTATTGCGAGTATCGCCAGTGCGAGCAGCCCGAACCCAATCCGAACAGCCCATCCTTGGAAGTTGAGTCGCTGGACGGCGCCCTCATAGAAATCTGCTTTGACATCGAATAGCCAAAGTTTCCCGCTTGAGACTGGTCGTCGATAGAGTTCGATCCGCGTTTCCGGCAGCGAGACGTACTGCCATCGAACAGGGAACAAGACTGAAAGGCCTGCGAGCGCGCCACCCAGCGACATGACGAGGGCCACGATGGCCCAGAACGCTGAGGACTGTTTGACGCCGATCAGACTGGCGCTGACGGTGGCTGAGGCAACCAGCAGGCCAGCGCGACTCATCACGGCTTCAGACCGGGCAGAGATGTCCTGAAGACGGCCATTTATCTCCTCGAGCATGAGCGAGACTTGTTCGGGGCGTTCCATCGGTTCGACGGCCATGCCGAAACCATACCTGCCCGAGAAATTGCTCGCGGAGCGTGCGTAGCGCACCAAGTCACGCTCGGCCCGAAAAGTTCATATGGACGGGATGTGGACAGGCGCTAGTCCGCGAAAAGTCCGCAGAATGCTCCACATCGGGCATGGTGGCACTGCCGCTTTCAACGGCGGTACCCGCGGAATCCCGGCGCCGACAACCAACCCCAACCACTCGCAACACGGCTGGAATACTACGAGCTGTACTACGGCGTCTGACGCTCGCGCACGACGGAAGGGCCCCGGGCGACCGGGGCCCTTCTCCGTCTTCAAGGAACGGAGCGCGGGCGTGAACTCAGGCTTCGACGAGCTCACAGGCTTCGACGAGCTCAGCCGTAGAAGAGCTTCTCGAAGATGCGCCGCGCGCGCCGGGTCGTGCCCAGGTAGTCCTCCTCGACCTGCGTCGCCGAGCGCGGCGGGTAGCCCAGCAGCCGGCCGATGCCGTCGAGCTTCTTGCGGTCGGTGGGAAGGACATCGCTCGTCTGTCCGGACAGCAGCGTGTTGGCCGAGCGCAGCCGGCTGGCGAGGCGCCAGGCCTCGGCGAGCCGGTCGGCCGACGCCTCAGCGATGATCCCGGCATCCTGCGCCGCCCGCAGGGCCCCGAGGGTCGAGGTCGTCCGCATGCCCGGGATGCGGTGGGCGTGCTCGAGCTGCAGTGTCTGCACGAGCCATTCGACGTCGCTGAGCGAGCCCGGCCCGAGCTTGAGGTGCCGCGCCGGGTCGGCACCCTGCGGCAGCCGCTCGTTCTCGACGCGTGCTTTGATCCGCTTGATCTCCCGCAGACCCTGCGGATCGACGGATGCCGGGTACCTCACGTCATCGGCCAGCTCGGTGAACGCCCGGATGAGCTTGACGCTGCCCGCGACGCCCCGCGCCCGCAGGAGCGCCTGCGCCTCCCAGGACAGCGACCACCGGCGGTAGTACTCGCCGTACGCGGCGAGAGATCGCGCCAGCGGACCGTTGCGGCCCTCGGGGCGCAGATCCGCGTCCAGGTCCAGCGGCACGCGGTGGTCCTCGGAGTGCTTGCGCAGGCCCGCGACGAGCTGCAGCGACAGCTCGTGGGCGCGCTGGGGGTCGACGCCGTTGGCGCGGTAGACGTACATCACGTCGGCGTCGGATCCGAAGCCGAGCTCACTCCCGCCGAACCGCCCCATCGCGATCACCGAGAAGTCCAGTCCGGCCTCCTCCGAGGGCACGACCTCGCGCCGGACCGCCCGCAGCGTGGCCTGGATGGTGACCTCCGTGACGGTGGTCAGCGCCGTCGCCACCTCCTCGATCGTGGAGTTGCCGAGGATTCCCGACATCGCGATGCGGAGCAGTTCACGACGGCGGAGGGCGCGCACCGACCTCATGGCGTCGTCGATCGCGACGTGGCGCTTCTGGATCGCGCGCGCCTCCTCCTGCAGCGCCACCCCCGAGCGCGGGCGCAGCATCGCCGGGTCGTCGAGCCACGCGGCCGATTCCGGGATCCACTCCATGAGCTCGCCGACATAGCGCGAGCTGGACAGCACCCGCGTCAGCCTCTCCGCAGCTCCCGACGAGTCCCGCAGCATCCGGAGGAACCACGGCGTGCTGCCGAGTCGCTCGCTGATGCGGCGGAATGCGAGCAGTCCGTAGTCCGGATCCACGCCGTCGGCGAACCAGCGGATCATGACCGGCAGGAGGTGACGCTGGATCGTCGCACCGCGGCTCAGACCGCTCGTGAGCGAGGCGATGTGACGGAGCGCCCCGGGAGGATCCATGAAGCCGATGGCTGCGAGCCGGTCGTGCGCCTGCGCAGGCGAGAGCGAGCGCGCCTCCTCGGGCAGCGAGGCGACCGCCGACAGGAGCGGTCGGTAGAAGAGGCGCACGTGGATGTCGCGGACCTCCCGCTTGACCGTCTCCCAGGTCTGCCAGACCTTCTCGCCGGAATCGGCGATGCCCGACGCCCGCGCGAGGATGCGCAGGTCCTCCGGACGCGAGGGCATCAGGTGGGTGCGTCGCAGGTGCTTGAGCTGCATCCGATGCTCCAGGAGGCGCAGGACGCGGTAGTCGTGGGAGAAGGTGCCGGCCTCGGCGCGCCCGATGTACCCCTGCTCGACCAGCGCATCGAGCGCCTCGAGCGTGCCGCGCTGGCGGATGCGGTCGTCGGAGAGCCCGTGCACGAGCTGGAGGAGCTGCACGGTGAACTCGATGTCGCGGATGCCGCCCGGCCCGAGCTTCAGCTGGTACGGCACATCCCCGGACGGGATGTGCTCGGTCACCCGCTCGCGCATGCGCTGGACGCTGTCCACGAAGTTCTCGCGCGCTGCGCTCGTCCAGATCTTGGGCTGCACGGCGCGCACATAGGCATCGCCGAGCTCGGCGTCGCCGGCGATGGGCCGCGCCTTCAGGAGCGCCTGGAACTCCCAGCTCTTGGCCCACCGGTCGTAGTACGACAGGTGCGAGTCGAGCGTGCGGACGAGTGCGCCCTGCTTGCCCTCAGGCCTCAGGTTGGCGTCCACCTCCCACAGCGGGGGCTCGATCTCCACGCCCGAGATGCCGCGCATCGTCTGGACGGCCAGGCGTGTCGCGATGTCGACGATCCGGCTCTCGCCGACCTCCGCCTCGAGAGCTTCGTCGCCTCCCCCGACGAAGATGACATCGACATCGCTCACGTAGTTCAGCTCGCGGGCCCCGGTCTTGCCCATGCCGATGACGGCGAGCCGTGTGGCGGCGACCTGTTGGCGAGGGAACAGCCCGGTGCCGGCTCCGCCGGTCGACACCCGGGTCCGCGCGACGCACAGCGACGCCTCCAGTGCGGCCCCGGCGGCATCAGCCAGGGCGGCGGCCACCTCCGCCAGCTCGTCCACCGGCGTTGCGCTCAGCAGGTCGTACGCCGCGATCGCGGCCAGCTGCCGGCGGTAGCGCACGCGCAGCGCGACCCACGACGCATCGCTCGGGTCGGCGGCGAACCCGTCCTGGGCGCCGACGGAATCCCGCAGCTCCGCGCGCATCTCGTCGCCGCGGGGCAGGCGCGCCCCGGCGCCGGCGAGGTGGGCGAGCTCCTCGGGATGGCGCAGGTAGAAGTCGGCGAAGCCGGTCGAAGCGCCGAGCAGCGCCCAGAGGGCCTGCCATCCGCTCGCGTCGGCGTGCAGCGCGCGGACCGACCCGGCGTCGCGGCGGGCGATGCGCGTCAGCGCGGAGACGGCCGCATCCGGATCGGCGGAACGGGATGCAGGTCCGATGAGCTCGTCGCGCTCGAGCTCGAGCAGCTCCTGCAGCTCGCCGAGCTCCGCCTCCGCCTCGGTGAGCCGGCTGAACCCGATCCTCGCGAGATGGGTGAGTGACTGCGACCGTTCGCTGGTGGACATCGTCTCGCGGCGCGAGTCAGAGCATCTCGAGGTTGCTCTTCAGCTCGAAGTGGGTCACCTGCGAGCGGTACTCCTGCCACTCCTTGCGCTTGTTCAGCAGGACGTAGTTGAAGACCTGCTCGCCCAGCGTCTCCGCGACGAGCTCTGACTCCTCCATGTACTCCAGAGCGTGGTCGAGGCTCGCGGGCAGCGGTGCGTATCCCAGTGCGCGGCGCTCGGCATCCGTCAGCGACCACACGTTGTCCTCGGCCTCGGGCGGCAGCTCGTATCCCTCCTCGATGCCCTTCAGTCCGGCGGCGAGCATCAGCGCGTACGCGAGGTACGGGTTCGCGGCCGAATCCAGGGCACGGTACTCGACGCGCGAAGACTGCCCCTTGTTCGGCTTGTACATGGGCACGCGCACGAGGGCGGAGCGGTTGTTGTGGCCCCACGTGATGAAGCTGGGCGCCTCGTCGCCGCCCCACAGCCGCTTGTACGAGTTGACGAACTGGTTCGTCACGGCCGAGATCTCACCGGCGTGCCGCAGCAGCCCGGCGATGAAATGGCGACCCGTCTTGGACAGCTGATACGTCGCGCCCTCTTCGTAGAACGCATTCACGTCGCCCTCGAACAGCGACATGTGCGTGTGCATGCCGCTGCCCGGCTTCCCGCTCAGCGGCTTGGGCATGAACGTCGCGTAGACGCCCTGCTCGATCGCGACCTCTTTGATCACCGTGCGGAACGTCATGATGTTGTCGGCCGTCGCCAGCGCGTCGGCGTAGCGCAGATCGATCTCGTTCTGCCCCGGGCCGCCCTCGTGGTGGCTGAACTCCACGGAGATGCCCAGGTCTTCGAGCATGCGGACCGAGCGACGACGGAAGTCGTGCGCGGTGCCGCCGGGCACGTTGTCGAAGTAGCCGGCCGAGTCCACGGGCTCGGGACCATCCGGCCCGAACGACGAGGACTTCAGCAGGTAGAACTCGATCTCGGGGTGCGTGTAGAACGTGAAGCCCGCGTCGGCCGCCTTCGCGAGCGACCGCTTCAGCACATGGCGGGGATCGGCCACCGCGGGCTGGCCGTCCGGCGTGGTGATGTCGCAGAACATGCGCGCGGTGGGATCGATCTCGCCCCGCCAGGGCAGGATCTGGAACGTGGTCGGGTCCGGGTGGGCCAGCAGGTCGGACTCATACGAGCGCGTCAGGCCTTCGATGGCCGATCCGTCGAACCCGAGGCCTTCGCTGAACGCCCCCTCGACCTCGGCCGGGGCGATCGCCACCGACTTGAGCGTCCCGATGACATCGGTGAACCAGAGCCGGACGAACTTGACGCCGCGCTCCTCGATCGTGCGCAGAACGAAGTCACGCTGCTTGTCCATCGAATTCCCCTCCGGCCGCTGCAGCCAGGTTCAGTTGTGGTCGTCGTCGGGCTTCTTCGCGGGGGATGTCGGATGCGGCGCGTTCTCGCGACGCTCCTCCTCCGCCCACGCGCGGGAGCGCTCGCGGATGATCTCGGGTGCCCGCGCCGCCTCCTCCGCGGTGTCGAAGGGCCCGGCGCGATCGACGTGTGGCGAGACGAACCCGCGCTCCACCTCGCCGGTCGTGAGGTTGTACCAGTACTTCTCGCTGTCTCCGGTCACATCCCGCTCCTTCCGCGATCCCCGATCCTGTCGAGGGCCCACTCGCTCGATCCTACTGATCGGCCGCGCGCTGCTGGATAGGCTGGGCCCATGGCAACGGACAAGACCCGCGCGGTCGGCGTGGACATCGGCGGCACCGGCATCAAAGCGGCGATCGTCGACCTCGCGGCGGGGACGCTGCTTAGCGGTCGCATCAAGGTCGCCACGCCGGCGGGCGCTGAGCCGAAGGACGTCCTGGCGGCCGTCGTGCAGGTGCTCGAGAGGCTCGACGTGCTCGAGGACGCGATCCCGCTCGGGGTGGCCTTCCCGGCGATCGTGAAGTCCGGTCGCACGCTGTCCGCGGCGAACGTCTCGAAGGCCTGGATCGGATTCGAAGCGGAGAAGTTCTTCGAGAAGGGCCTCGGCCGCGACATCCACTTCGCCAACGACGCCGACGTCGCCGGCGTCGCGGAGATGCGCTACGGCGCCGCGCGCGACGTGCGCGGCCTCACGATCCTCACGACGCTGGGCACGGGCATCGGCTCGGCGATGATCTACGACGGCGTCCTGATCCCGAACTCGGAGCTCGGCCACCTGCAGCGCGCGAAGCAAGGCAAGGACTTCGAGGCCTTCGCCGCGTACTCGGCGATGGAGCGCGATGCGCTGACGTGGGACCAGTGGGCCGAGCGGCTGCAGGCGTATTACAGCCACGTGGAGTTCCTCTTCACGCCGGACCTCTTCATCGTGGGCGGCGGCGTCTCCAAGCACGCCGATTCGTTCCTGCCGCTCCTCACACTGAAGACGCCGATCGTCCCGGCGGTGCACCGCAACAATGCGGGCATCATTGGGGCCGCGGCGCTCGCCCTGGGCTGACGCGTCCGAGAGGGCGAATGGGCCGGCCTGTACGCCGGGTTCTGTCCGGGGGCGGGAAGCCCCGTGGACGGTCATCTCTCTCGGCGACACGTTGCCGTGCCGCTCCAGCGGCCTACCCGAGGACTCGGCGGGCCGCGTCATCATCCTCTGTCTGGCCTTGCTCCGGGCGAGGTTTGCCGTGCGGATCGTGTCACCACGACCCCGGTGGTCTCTTACACCGCCGTTTCACCCTTACCGCGGCCGAGGCCGTGGCGGTCTGTTCTCTGTGGCACTGTCTCGCGGATCGCTCCGGGTGGGTGTTACCCACCGCCCTGCCCTGCGGAGCCCGGACGTTCCTCGGCGCTGCGGGAGCCGCAGCGACGCGACCGTCCAGCCGACCCATTCGCGCCGCCGAGTCTAGTCCTGGCAGCTGTGCGCGCGCCGCGGAAGCAGAGGATCACCTCTTCTGCGCCGTCTCGGAGACGCGCAGCTCGAGCGGGAAGTCGATCGGGAATCCGCCGAACAGCAGCCGTCCGGCCGCCGCGGCGGCATGGCGCACCGCGTCCGCTGCTTCGTCGGCGCGGTCCGCCGGCACGTGCACAAGCACCTCGTCGTGCAGGAAGAACGCGAGATGCGGGCGCGTCGAGAACAGCGGACCCGACCGGGGTGCGGCATCCGCAGGGTCGACGGGCGCGATCGCCGCGAGTCGTCCGCGCAGGTCCGCCATCCAGGTGAGCGCCCACTCGGCCGCCGTTCCCTGCACGACGAAGTTGCGGGTGAAGCGGCCGCGGTCGCGTGCCCAGCGACGGGCGCGGGACTCGTCCGCTCCGGATGCCGCCACCTCGCTGGCCCGCGACTGCGCGTCGTGCCACGTCGAAGACGGCGGCGGTGAGCTGCGGCCTAGCCACGTCGTGACCACACCGCCGTTCTCGCCGGTGCGGGCGGCCTCATCGACGAGCGCCATCGCGCGGGGGAACGTACGACGCAGCCGCGGCACCAGGCGACCGCTGTCGCCGGTCGTGGCGCCGTACATGGCTCCGAGCATCGCGACCTTCGCCTCCGACCGGGAGGCCACTGCGCCGGTGCCGACGATGCCCGCGTACAGGTCCTTCCCCCTCGCCGCCTCGGCCAGGTCGACGTCGCCGGCCATCGCCGCCAGCACCCGCGGCTCGAGCTGAGCCACGTCGGCGATCACGAGGCGCCAGCCGGGGTCAGCCCGGACCGCATCGCGGAGCTGCCGGGGAATCTGCAGGGCGCCGCCCCCCGACGATGCCCACCGACCGGTCACGACGCCGCCGGGGACGTACACGGGACGGAATCGGCCGTCCTGCACCCACTCCGCGAGCCAGGACCACCCGTTCGCAGACATGAGGCGGGAGAGCTTCTTGTACTCCAGCAGGGGTTCCACGACGGGATGCTGATGCTCGGCGAGCTCCCATCGGCTGGTTGATTCGACGAGCACGCCCACGCGATGGAGGGAGCGCAGGAGTTTCGGCTGCGAGTCCAGGCTCGCGGCGGGGTCGCCCAGCGCGACGCGCACACGACGGCCGGCATCCTCGAGCTTCGCCGGCGCACCGCCGGCCGCCGGACGCTCGCCCAGCACATCGGTCAGGATCGCCTCGTGCGTCGGAGCGTCCCACGGGAGTCCCGCCGCCCGCAGCTCGACGGCGATCAGCGCGCCCGCGGACTCGGCCGCGATGAGCAGGCGCAGACGCGCCGGATCGCTGGACGCGTCGGTCGCCGCCCGCTGACGGGCGAACTCCTGCACCGCCGCGTCCAGGCCCTCGGGCGGCCCGCTCGGCGCTTCGGCCGCCTCCCCCAGCTCGAAGAGCGCCGGCTCGGCGACCATCGCCTCGGCGTACGGCCCGGCATCCCATTCGATGGCCGCCCGCAGGCCGTCTGCCGACGCGACCAGCGCGCTGTCGCGCAGGATGGCGTGGCAGAGCCGCAGGTCGTGGCAGCGGGAGATTCGCACTCGCGCGTCGAGGACGTCCGGGTACCAGCGCGCGGCGTCGCTCCAGACCCACCGCACCGGATCCGACGCCTCCACGGCGGCGACCCACGGCGCGAGTCCGTCCGTGGGCATGCGGCGCCGCTCCAGCTCGGTTCCGTCGGCGTCCAGGATCGCCGCGGCGACACCGTCGCTCTCGCGGCCGAGGACGATCCACGCTGCGCGTTCAGGCCTGTCCACGGTCGAGGTCCCGACGGAAGCTCTCTCGGCGGTCCATCGACTCGTTCGCCGCGGCATCCGCACGCTTGTTCGACAGCCGCGGCACCCACTCGAACGAGACGTCTCGTCCCGATACGAGTGCCCGCGCGCGGGCGGCGAGCAGCTGCATGTCCGGATGCTTGATCTTCCAGCGCCCCGACATCTGCTCGATCACCAGCTTGGAGTCCATGCGGACATGGACGGATGCCGCCGGCTCGCGCTCGAACGCGCACTCGAGCCCGGCGATCATGCCGTGGTATTCGGCGACGTTGTTGCTGGCGACGCCGACGTAGACGCCCACTTCGCTCAGCGCCGCGCCGGAGTCCGCATCCAGCACCACCGCGCCGCCGGCCGCGATACCGGGATTGCCGCGCGAGCCGCCGTCCGCCTCGACGACGAGCCTGCGGGTCACAGTCCGGACTCCTCCGTGCGCACGAGGATGCACCCGCATTCGGGGCAGGTCAGCACCGCATCCTCAGCGGCCAGCCGCACCGTCTGCAGATCCGTGCCGGCCAGCACCATGCGGCAACCCTCGCACGTGCCGCGGCGGAGCAGCGCCGCACCCGCACTGCGCGCGGCGACGCGGTCGTAGTACGTCAGCAGCTCGGCGGAAATGCTCCCCGCCACTGCGGCGCGATCCCGGGTCGCGGCATCCAGAACCGCGCTCGCCTCGGCGACGCCCCGCTTCGCCTCTGCGCTCAGGGTCGATCCTTCGGCGTTGGTCTCGGCGATCAGGCCCTCCTGCGCGGCCACCGCGGCGTCGGCCTCTTCGAGGCGCTCCATGAGCTCCAGCTCGGCGTCCTCGAGATCGCTCTTGCGCCGTGCCAGCGAGTTCAGCTCGCTCTCGAGGCCCTGGGCTTCCTTGACGTTGCTCGTCGAGTTCAGACGCTCCGCGTCACGCGCACGGCGCGCGTCCACCAGGGCGACGTCGGACTCGATCCGGGCCAGGTCGGCGCGCAGGTCGTCGCGCGCGCCGAGGCGGGTGGTGAGCTCGTGCGACAGCTCCTGCCGGCGCGCGAGGAGCGCCTGGACGCGTGGGGCCTGCGGCGGATTCCGCCGCGCCGCCTCGGCCTGACGGATGCGGGTGTCGAGTTCGGCGACTTCCAGAAGACGGCGCTGATCCGTGGGGCTTGCGTTCACGCGTCCAACCTACCCCGCATGATCGCGGCACCGATGTGGTGGGCCCTGCCGGGATCGAACCGACGACATCCACGGTGTAAACGTGGCGCTCTACCAGCTGAGCTAAAGGCCCTCAGCCCGCAAGTCTAGGCCGTCCACTGCGGCGTCGCCTGGTCGGCGGACTCGCTAGGCTTGACGAGGCGCGTTGTACATCCCGAACAAGGGGATGCCGCATCGCAGGCGAATACCTGGCACGATCTGCCAGACGACGAAAGGTCTTCCGTGACTGTCCACGACCAGGATCCGTACTCTCAGGGCCCCCTCGACAGCGATCCGGACGAGACGGCCGAATGGCAGGAATCGCTCGAGCAGCTGGTCGCCGCGAAGGGCCACGGCCGGGGTCGGGAGATCATGCTGAGCCTGCTGAAGCGCTCCAAGGACCTGCACCTCGGCGTGCCGATGGTGCCGACGACCGACTACATCAACACGATCGCCCCCGAGAACGAGCCCGACTTCCCCGGTGATGAGGAGATCGAGCGCCGGTACCGCGCGTGGATCCGCTGGAACGCCGCGGTCACCGTCCACCGCGCGCAGCGCCCGGGAATCGGCGTCGGGGGCCACATCTCCACGTACGCCTCGTCGGCCTCTCTCTACGAGGTGGGGTTCAACCACTTCTTCCGCGGCGCCGACCACCCCTCCGGCGGAGACCAGATCTTCGTCCAGGGGCACGCCTCCCCCGGCACCTATGCCCGCGCCTTCCTCGAGGGCCGGCTGACCGAGGCGCAGCTCGACGGCTTCCGGCAGGAGAAGTCCGCCGCGCCCAACGGCATCCCGTCGTACCCGCATCCTCGCCTGATGCCGGACTTCTGGCAGTTCCCGACCGTCTCGATGGGGCTGGGCCCGATCAACGCCATCTACCAGGCGATGACCAACAAGTACCTCACGAACAGGGGCATCAAGGACGTCTCCGACTCGCACGTCTGGGCCTTCCTCGGCGACGGCGAGATGGATGAGGTCGAGAGCCGCGGCCAACTGCAGGTCGCCGCGAACGAGGGGCTGGACAACCTCACGTTCGTCATCAACGCGAACCTCCAGCGCCTCGACGGCCCGGTCCGCGGCAACGGCAAGATCATCCAGGAGCTCGAGAGCTTCTTCCGCGGGGCAGGCTGGAACGTCATCAAGGTGGTGTGGGGCCGGGAGTGGGACGCTCTGCTCGCCCGAGACACCGAGGGCGCACTGTTGAACCTCATGAACGTGACCCCCGACGGCGACTACCAGACCTACAAGACCGAGAGCGGCGCCTACGTCCGAGAGAACTTCTTCGGGCGGGACGAGCGCACCCTCGCACTGGTCAAGGACTACACGGACGATCAGATCTGGGGCCTCAAGCGCGGCGGTCACGACTACCGCAAGGTGTACGCGGCCTACAAGGCGGCCGTCGAGCACAAGGGCCAGCCGACCGTGATCATCGCCAAGACGATCAAGGGCTACGGCCTGGGCAAGCACTTCGAGGGTCGCAACGCGACCCACCAGATGAAGAAGATGACCCTCGAGGACCTCAAGCACTTCCGCGACGAGATGCACATCCCGATCGCCGACGCGCAGCTCGAGGAGAACCCGTACCTGCCGCCCTACTACAACCCCGGTCAGCAGGACGAGACGATCCAGTACCTGCTGGAGCGGCGCCGGGCGCTCGGCGGCTTCCTGCCCGAGCGACGGTCCACGCACGTCGGTCTCACACTCCCCGACGACTCCGCCTACTCGCAGCCGAAGAAGGGCTCGGGGACCCAGGAGATCGCCTCGACGATGGCGTTCGTGCGTCTCCTCAAGGACCTGCTGCGTTCGAAGGACTTCGGCCACCGCATCGTGCCGATCATCCCGGATGAGGCGCGCACATTCGGAATGGACGCGTTCTTCCCCACGGCGAAGATCTACAACCCCAACGGACAGCACTACACCTCGGTGGACCGCGAGCTGCTGCTCGCCTACAAGGAGAGCCCGCAGGGGCAGATCCTCCACGTCGGGATCAACGAAGCGGGCGCGGTGGCCGCGTTCACGGGCGTCGGGACGTCGTACTCGACGCACGGCGAGCCGCTGATTCCCGTGTACATCTTCTACTCGATGTTCGGCTTCCAGCGCACCGGCGACGCCCAGTGGGCCGCCGGCGACCAGATGGCGCGCGGGTTCATCATCGGCGCCACCGCGGGCCGCACCACGCTCACCGGCGAGGGCCTGCAGCACGCGGACGGTCACTCCCACCTGCTCGCGGCGACGAATCCGGCGACGATCTCGTACGACCCCACGTACGGCTACGAGATCGCGCACATCGTCCGGGCCGGGCTGGACCGCATGTACGGCGGTCAGCACCCCGATCCGAACGTCATGTACTACCTGACGGTGTACAACGAGCCGCTCGTGCACCCCGCCGAACCGGCCGACGTGGACGTGGACGGCATCGTCCGCGGCATCCACCGCATCTCCGTCGGCGAAGGGGACGGTCCGCGTGCGCAGCTGCTCGCGTCGGGCGTCGGTGTGCCGTGGGTGATGGAGGCCCAGCAGCTGCTCAAGGAGGACTGGGGAGTGATCGCCGACGTCTGGTCGGTCACTTCGTGGACCGAGCTGCGCCGCGACGGCCTGGCCGCGGACGAGCACAACTTCCTGCACCCCGAGGAAGAGCCCCGGACCGCGTACATCACCGAGAAGCTGCGCGACACACCCGGCCCGGTGGTGGCGGTCAGCGACTACATGCACGCCGTCCAGGACCAGATCCGGCCGTGGGTTCAGCACCGCTTCGCGACCCTCGGTGCCGACGGCTTCGGCTTCTCCGACACGCGACCTGCCGCGCGCCGCTTCTTCAAGATCGACGGTCCCTCCGTCGTGGTCCGCACGCTCCAGGCGCTCGCCGACGAAGGCGTCGTGGACCGGTCGCTGGCCGCCCAGGCCATCGAGAAGTACCGGCTGCACGACGTGACCGCCGGCACGAGCGGCAACGCGGGCGGCGAGAGCTGACCCCAGGGATGGCCTCTCGCCCGACGCAGATGGACAAGACCGAGACGCTCGCGTGGCTGCGACGCATCTCGGGCGATCTGGCGAGCGCAACGATCAAGCGACTGGAGGACACGCTCCCCTGGTACGCCGAGATGCCGCCCGCCCGCCGCTCCGCCGTCGGGCTGGTGGCGCAGGCGGGCATCTCATCGTTCATCCAGTGGTACGAGGACCCGACCTCGACGCCGTGGATCGCCGCAGACATCTTCGCGGCGGCTCCCCGGGAGCTGTTGCGCAGCGTCAGCCTGACTCAGACTCTGCAGCTCATCCGCGTCACCGTCGAGGTGACCGAGGAGCGCCTGGTCGGCAAAGGGGACGATCTGCGCGAAGGCATCCTGCTGTACTCGCGGGACGTCGCCTTCGCCGCAGCCGACGTGTACGCCCGCGCCGCGGAAGCCCGCGGACTCTGGGACGCCCGGCTCGAGGCGCTCGTCGTCGATTCGATCCTGACGGGCGAGGCCGACGAGGAGCTGCCCAGCCGTATCGCGGCGCTCGGGTGGCACGGGCACGGAGAGGTCGCGGTTCTGGTGGGGACCACTCCTCCCCAGTTCGACGTCGATCAGCTGCGCCGCAGTGCCCGGAAGCTCGGCGTCGACGTGCTGATCGGCGTGCAGGGCTCGAGGCTCGTGCTGGTCTTGGGGCGCGCCGAGCTTCCCGGCCGCCCAGACGATGAGCCGGAACTGCCGTTTCCCGAGATCGCCAACCGGCTCGAGCCGGGATTCGGCCCGGGGTATCTCGTGCTCGGTCCCGCCGTCCCCGCCCTGGTGGACGCGAGCCAGAGCGCTCGTGCGTCACTGGCCGGCTTCGCCGTCGCCCGCGCATGGCGCAACGCGCCCCGGCCGGTCGAAGCCGATGACCTGTTGCCCGAGCGCGCGCTGGCCGGCGACCCCCTCGCCAAGCAGACACTCGTCGAGCGGATATACCGCCCTCTGCAGTCGCACAGCGCCGATCTGGTGACGACACTCTGGAGCTACCTCGACAACGGCCGATCCCTCGAAGCCACGGCCCGGGAGCTCTTCGTGCACCCGAACACCGTGCGCTACCGGCTCAAGCGCGTCTCGGACGTGATCGGGTGGGATGCGACGGGGCCCCGCGAAGCGCTCATCCTGCAGACCGCGCTGATCCTCGGCTCGATCGGCACGGACTCCACGCGTCGTCGCCTGCCCTCGCTGCGCCGAGGCAACGGGTGACCCTGTACCGCGCGCACAAAGCTTTCTGCGATTCTTGTGACGAGATCGCCAGGGGCCGCCGACCGATCCTTGGGAGGATGGAATGGTGTTGATCGCCGTCTTCCCCGGACAGGGCTCGCAGACCCCCGGTTTCCTCGCGCCCTGGCTGGAGCTCGAGGGCGCTCGCGACCGCCTGAGCGCGTTCTCGGACTGGGCGGGCGTCGACCTGATCGCCGCCGGAACAGAGTGGGATGCCGACCGCATCCGCGACACACAGGTCGCCCAGCCTCTCATCGTGGCCGCGAGTCTGCTGTCCTGGGGGGCGATCGCGGATCGCGGCGCCGTCGCCGGTGTGGCCGGCCACTCGGTCGGCGAGTTCGCCGCCGCTGCCGCCGCCGGCGTGCTCAGCGAGGAGGACGCGCTGCGACTCGTCGGCATCCGCGGCCGCGCGATGGCCGAGGCCGCGGCGGCCGAGCAGACCGGGATGAGCGCCATCATCGGCGGTGACGAGGCGGCCAACGTCGCGCGTCTCGCGGACCTGGACCTCACCCCCGCCAACTACAACGGCGGCGGCCAGCTCGTCGCGGCAGGCGCCCTGCCGGCGTTGCAGGCCCTCGCCGCCGAGCCGCCCGCCGGCACCCGCGTGATCCCCCTCCAGGTGGCCGGCGCCTTCCACACCCGCTACATGGGCCCGGCCGTCGACGCGCTCCGGCAAGCCGCCGCGACCATCGCCCCGAGAGACCCCGCGCTCACGATCTGGTCGAACCGGGACGGGGCGAGCGTCACGTCGGGCGCCGAGATCCTGGACGCGCTCGTCGACCAGGTCGCCTCGCCCGTCCGCTGGGACCTGTGCATGGCCTCGTTCGCGGCCGACGGCGTCTCGGGCATCGTCGAGCTCTCCCCCGCGGGCACGCTCACCGGCCTGGCCAAGCGCGCCCTGCGCGGTGTGCCGGCCGTCGCGGTGAAGACTCCCGACGATCTTCCCGCCGCACAGGCGCTCCTGCGCGGCGTCGACGCATGACCGGAGACTCCGCATGACTCGCACGCTCACCCAGTCGACCGGGCCCGCCCACACGCGCATCTACGCCTACGGCGCGGCGCGCGGCGAGCTGGCCGTTCCCAACGAGGACCTGATCGGCCCGATCGATTCCAGCGACGAATGGATCCGGCAGCGCACCGGCATCGTGACCCGGACGAGGGCGCTGCCCACGACGACCGCGATCGAACTCGCCACGGATGCCGCAGCCGAGGCGATCGCGAAGTCCGGAGTCGATCCGCAGCAGATCGATGCCGTGATCATCGCGACCGTGAGCAACCCCAAGCAGACGCCCTCCGTCGCGGCGATCGTCGCCGACAGGGTCGGTTCGAACCCGGCGGCTGCGTTCGACATCAACGCAGCCTGCGCCGGGTTCGCGTACGGGGTGGCGCAGGCGGACGCCCTCATCCGCGCCGGTGCGGCGCACTATGCGGTGGTGGTCGGCGCCGAGAAGCTCAGCGACATCGTGGACCCGACCGACCGCAGCATCTCCTTCCTGCTCGGCGACGGCGCGGGCGCGGTCGTGATCGGGCCGAGTGACTTCCCGGGCATCGGCCCCACGGTCTGGGGCTCGGACGGATCCAAGGCGGATGCCGTGGGCATGAACCACACGCTCACCGACTTCCGCGATGGCGTCGCCCCGTGGCCCACGCTCCGGCAGGAGGGCCCCACGGTCTTCCGCTGGGCCGTCTGGGAGATGGTCAAGGTCGCGCGCCAGGCGCTCGAGGCAGCCGGAGTGGAGGCATCCGATCTGGCGGCATTCGTGCCGCACCAGGCCAACATGCGGATCATCGACGAATTCGCCAAGCAGCTGGGGCTTCCCGAGACGGTCGTCATCGGACGGGACATCGAGACGACGGGCAACACCTCCGCGGCGTCCATCCCGCTTGCGACCCATCGCCTGCTCGAGGAGCACCCCGAACTGAGCGGCGGGCTCGCCCTGCAGATCGGCTTCGGCGCGGGCCTCGTCTTCGGCGCGCAGGTCGTCGTCCTTCCCTGATCGCGCCGACGCCCGACTCTAGACTGAACACGGCCCCGACGGGGCACCCCCGAAGAACAGGAGAAACCATGGCATTCAGCAACGACGAGGTCCTCGCGGGACTCGCCGAGCTCATCACCGACGAGACGGGGATCTCGGCCGACGAGGTCGCGCTCGAGAAGTCGTTCACCGACGACCTCGACATCGACTCGATCTCGATGATGACGATCGTCGTCAATGCCGAGGAGAAGTTCGGCGTCACCATTCCCGACGACGAGGTGAAGAACCTCAAGACCGTGGGCGACGCCGTCACCTTCATCACGTCGAACCAGGCGTAAGCACCATCCGGTGGGGGCCGTGCGCCCCCACCGGCTCACCAGCGGCGGCCCCCAGCCCGCCGCCGAGGATACTAGGACCCCGCACATGAGCACCCCTCGCATCGTCGTCACCGGAATCGGTGCCACGTCGCCGATCGGTGGCACCGCCCCCGAGAGCTGGTCGGCGCTGGTCGCCGGCACGTCCGGCGCGCACACCCTCGACTACGAATGGGTGGGGCAGTACGACCTTCCGGTGACTTTCGCCGCAGAAGCGCTCGTCCGCCCCGACACCGTTCTGGAGCGCCCTGAGGCACGGCGTCTGGACCCCGCGTCGCAGTTCGCACTCGTCGCCGCGCGCGAGGCGTGGGCGGATGCCGGCGCCCCCGACGTGGAGCCGGAGCGATTCGGCGTCGACTTCGCCACCGGCATCGGCGGCGTCTGGACCCTGCTGGACGCGTGGGACACGCTGCGCGACAAGGGTCCGCGCCGTGTCATGCCGATGACGGTCCCGATGCTCATGCCCAACGCCGCGGCGGCCGCCGTCTCTATGCATCTGGGCGCGCGGGCGTACGCGCGCACGGTCGCGTCCGCATGCGCGTCGAGCACCGAATCGATCGTCAACGCCCTCGAGCATCTGCGCCTGGGCCTCGCGGACGTCGTGATCGCCGGCGGCACGGAATCGGCCATCCACCCGATCACCGTCGCGTCGTTCGCCTCGATGCAGGCGCTCTCCAAGCGCAACGACGACCCGGAGCACGCCTCCCGCCCGTACAGCGTCGACCGCGACGGGTTTGTCATGGGCGAAGGCGCTGCGGCGGTTGTCCTCGAGACCGAGGAGCACGCCCGCGCCCGCGGCGCGAAGATCTACGCCGCCGTCGTCGGCGGCGGCGTCACCGCCGACTCGTACCACATCACCGCTCCCGAGCCCGAGGGCCTCGGGGCATCGCGGGCGGTGCGCATGGCGCTGGAGGCCGCCGACGCGTCCGTCGACGACGTCACCCACATCAACGCCCATGCGACCTCGACCCCCACCGGCGACATCGCCGAATACAGGGCGCTGCTCAGCGTGTTCGGCGACCGCGTGCACGAGATCCCGGTGTCGGCGACGAAGGCCTCCACCGGACACCTCCTCGGGGGCACGGGCGCGCTCGAGGCGATCTTCACCATCCTCGCGCTGCGCGAGGGCCACGCACCGCCCACGATCAACCTGACGACCCAGGATCCGGAGATCCCGCTGCGCGTGTCGGGATCGCCGATCCCGCTCGGCGACGGGCCGCAGCTGGCGATCAGCAATTCGTTCGGCTTCGGCGGTCACAACGCCGTCGTCGCCTTCGCCTCCCCCTGACCGGCGCCGCCCGACGCGAAGACGCCCCCGTCCGGACCCCGCCACGAGTGCGGGGAACGACGGGGGCGTCTGTCGTGTCAGGCGGCGATACGCGTTCTCGGCATCCGGGATTCTCTGCCTCCGACCACCGTTAGTGGCGCCTCGATCGCCTGAGTATTGAGTTGTGGGTGAACCGGCCGAGCACCCGCATGGGGCTCTAGCCGACCTTGTGCAGCCAGACGACGGATGCGTCGTCGCCGGCGTGGCGGAACGGCTCGAGCTCCTCGTCCCAGGCGGCGCCGAGAGCCACCTGGAGTTCGTGGTGAAGTTCGATCGGGTCACCGGCCGCCACTTCCATCGCGTACCGGATCCGGTCCTCCCCCACGACGACGTTTCCCGCGGAGTCGGTCTGCGCATAATGGATGCCCAGACCGGGCGTGTGCAGCCACCGCCCTCCGTCGCTGCGCGGAGTCGGGTCTTCACTCACCTCGAATCGGAGGTGCTCCCATCCCCGGATCGCCGTCGCCAGCGCCGCGCCGGTGCCGGCGGGTCCTTCCCAGTAGAACTCCGCGCGCCGGCTGCCCGTCAGCACGGGCTGCTCGGCCCACTCGAAGCTCACCGCACGACCGAGTGCACGACCGACCGCCCACTCCAGGTGGGGGCACAACGCGCGTGGCGCGGAGTGAATGAAGATCACTCCACGCGCCAGTGGTGATGCCATGATCTCTCCGTTTCGTCAGGTGCGTCTTCCCCTACGACCTGTGCGGAGTGCCATGGCGGCTATGCGGTTGTCGTGCTCATTATTCCCACTCGGCGACGGAATGACAAGCGTGTGATTCGGCGATTCCGGATCCCGGCGGCCCGAAAGACCGTGGCCCCGATCGGAGCGATCGGGGCCACGGTGCAGTGCGGGAGTATCAGGCCTCGCTCATCGCCTGGACTTCGACCTGACCTTTGGCGGCGTAGTAGGCGGCGCGGGCAGCGTCCTTCCGGGCCTGCTCGGCGTAGCCGGCGTCCAGCACGTCCTGCGGCACGTCGACGCTGTCGACCCTGTTCACGCCGTTGTACTTCTCGATGTAGGCGTCGAGCTCAGGACCGGACGTCCACGAGGTGATCAGGCAGTAGCGCGGTGCATCGCCCACGTGGGTCGCGGCGTGCCACAGGCGCTGGGTGTCGATGATCAGCTGTGCTCCGGCCGGGAGGGCGATCCGGACTTCGCCCGCTGGGTCCGTGCGGTTCTCCCGCAGGACGAAGAAGCTGTCCTTGTCGTCGGTGAGGTTGAAGAAGCCGCGGACGACCCATCCGGTGCCGTCCGGGTTCAGGCGGTTGTTGTCGTCCTGGTGGAGGTTGTAGAGGCATTCGCCGTACGGAGTGGGCTGCAGCTCGATGACGCGGCAGCGGCCGACGTTGGCGCCCGGCTCCTGCGCGCGACGCGTGAGGTTGGGCGCCTTCTCGACCTGCGAGTCGATCCAGACGCCGTCCTTGTCGGTGCGGGGCGGCTTGTGGTTCCAGAAGCCGTTGCACTCGATCTCACCGAACGCGCTCGCGAGCGGAGCGAACCGGGTGTCGCCCGAGGACTTCCAGTCGTTGTACTCGATGTCGAGCCACTCCTTGGGATCGAGCTCCTGGTTGTAGCGGTCGAGGACGACATAGCCGGTCTCTTCGAGAGCGGCGGACTTGATGTAACCCATGAGGTGGATCAGCCTTTCGTAGGGAGCCAGCACGTTTTAACAGGCTCAACTTAGGCAAGCCTACCTCGGCGTTCTGACCGGCCCACGGGAGCGCGGCCGTGGAAAAGGAGCCGTGGGCTGCCTGCCTAAGCTAGGTGGATGGCCAGGGACAGAAGCGATGCCACGAACGTCGACGCGACCGCGGTCAACACCATCTCCTGGCTCTCGGCCGACCTGACCGTCGTGGTCCCGGTGTATCAGCGCCAGTACCGGTGGGACATCGGAGCATGCGAGCAGTTGCTCGCCGACGTGCGCGCCGTCGCCGATTCCGACGACCGCCACATGCACTTCATCGGCTCGATCCTCTCCTCGGTCAGCGGGCACGGGGAGGGTGCGGAACTCGTACTCATCGACGGTCAGCAGCGACTCACGACGCTCATGCTCCTCGTCGCCGCGCTCCATCACACGGTCAAAGCCGACGACCCGGCACTCGCCTCCGAGCTCGAGCCCGTCCTCGTCCGCGCCGCCGAGCCGAGGCGCACCAAGCTGCGTCCGCACCACGGGTGGGCGGAGGTGTTCGAGAGCGTCGTCCTGGGTCGGGTGCGGTCCGTCGGCGATCCGCGCGAGTCGGCCTTCGACGACAATTACGCGTTCTTCCGAAGCCAGATCAGCCTCGCCGAGGCGCCGACGGTCTGGGCAGGGCTTCAGAAGCTGGAGCACGTCGCGATCACGCTCGGTCCGGGTGCCAACGCGCAGCAGATCTTCGAGAGCCTCAACTCCACCGGTGAACCGCTGCGCGACCACGAGTTGATCCACAACTACGTGCTGATGGGCCTCTCCCACTCGGAGCAGAACGAGATCGAGCAGTCGTTCTGGGTTCCGATCGAGCAGAACACCGGGGCGGCGATCGAGAGCTTCTGGCGGCACTATCTGGTCATGCGCACCGGACGCGAAGTAGCCGTCGTGGGCGGTCGCGGTGTGTACGAGGCCTTCCGGGCCGAGTTCCCGCGGTGGGAGTCCGGCGATCTGCGCACGCTCGCGGCGGAGTGGAAGGACTTCTCCGAGATCTATCGAGTGCTGCTGGATCCCGCGCACGCGATCGACGCCGAGTCGAGTCGTCGACTGGCTTTCCTGAACACGTTCGGCGGCGCCGTGTACCCGCTCACCATGCGGGCCTATCGCGACTACGCGCGCGGGACCATGCACCGCGAGGAGTTCGTCCGGACTGCCGACGATCTGGAGTCACTGCTGATGCGCCGGAGCGTCGTCGGAGTGCCGACGGACAGTCTGGTCGCGCGCCTGTGCCGGGCGGCCGCAGGTGGCCGCGACGAGCTGCGGCGTGCCATCGGGCGCATCACCCCCTCGGATGAGCGCGTGCGTGTCGCCCTGAAGTACAGCGACCTCCCTCATCCCCGCCATGTGCTCGGGCGACTGGCGGGCCTGGACCCCAACGCCGAGTTCGACGTGGAGCACATCTTCCCCGCCGCGCCGGGCGACGGCTGGACGGGCGACGGGCACCGCCCCTGGAGCCGGTTGAGCGAGGACGAGCAGAACAGTCATCGAGCGCTCGCTCGGACGCTGGGAAACCTCACCCTGCTCGAGCAGCCGCTCGCCGAGCGCGCCTGGGACCGCTCGTTCCCGGACAAGCGCGCGGTGTACCGGCAGAGCGACATAGCGTCCACCGCGGCGGTCGGGGCGGTCGAGTCCTGGAACACCGGGGCGATCGCGCGGCGGACGGCGGAGCTGACCGCCGACTTCGTGCGAGTGTGGCCGCGTCCGGGTGCCGTGGAGATCGACGACGACGGTCTCACGCCGGTCCTCGATGCCCGCCGGCGCCGAGGCTGGCCGGCGGGCTGGCAGCGCGAAATCGCCTACGTCGAGTACCGCGGCGAGCACTGGGAGGTCCACGACGTCAAGCACCTCTTCAATCGGATCTTCAAGCGGATGTGGGCTGACGCGCGGCCCGCCCTCGAGGCATTCAACGCGCGGCGGGGCGGTCCCGTGTACGCAGCACGCTCCTGGAAGGGCCAGTGGGACGCGCTCGACGAGGCGCACTTCCTCTACATGGGCTGGGATTCGAAGTACATGCTCACCGCGGTGCAGGGCGTTCTCGAGGAGGCGGGCGTCGCGGCGGAGGTCTTCGTCAAGTACTCCTACATCGGCGATGCGATGAGGTGAAGAAATTGGTGGGGCGGGTGGGACCTGTCCCCGCCGCCTCTCCGCTCACCGCTTCGCGGCGTGCGGAGCCTCGGGCGGCGTGGGCCCGCCTTCGGTTCAAGCGCTACACGTGTCAAACGAGCAGCAGGGCCACCCTCCGGGCGGCCCTGCTGCTCGTGGGGCGGGTGGGACTTGAACCCACGATCGTCGGGTTATGAGCCCGCTGCCTTGACCAGCTTGGCCACCGCCCCCGGGCTTAGAGCCTATCGAACCCGGGCCGGCGTGCCGTGCGTGGCACAATACCGTCTGTGGATGCGATCGCCTGGATGATCATGGGCATCGCCGCCGTCCTCGGAATGGCGGGGGTGGCTCTGGCCCCGCGATTGCACCGGGACAATCTCCGGCGCCGGCTCGACGGCGGCGGGGGCTCCCTCAGCGGAATCGGCGCCGGGTTCGACGTGGTCTGGCGTCCGTCGACCGACGAGGCGCGCGCGGACTGGGAGACGCAGGTCGAGCTGCCCGCACCGGCGCCTGCGCCCGGTGACGGGGCGTCCCTGCGGGACGGTCGCATCGTTCTCGACGTCTCCGACTGACCCGGACCTGCGCTCAGCGGACCTCGGGGTCGTCGTCATCGCGGACCGGCGGTTCGGGCCAGACCTTCGCGACCGCCTCCGTGAGTCGCTCGGAGCTCGTGCTGTGATGCCCGTCGCGGTGCGCGGCGCTGCCCCGCTCGATCGGCAGCTCCTGGCTGTCGCTGATCACCTGCGGGTGGTTCCGCGCGAGGGAGATGACGCCGTAGACGGCGATCGCCCCGGCGATGCCGAAACCGACCAGCGCCGGCCAGGGTGCGGTCGCCGCCTCCTGGAGGATGATCAGTCCGATGAGCACCGCCACCATCGGGTCGATCACCGTCAGCCCGGCGATCACCAGGTCCGGCGGTCCGACCGAGTACGCGGTCTGCACGAAGTAGGCCCCGACGGCCACGGCGGCGAGGAGGGCGATGAGGCAGAGCAGCGTGAGCCATTCGAAATCGCCCGCCTGCACCCGCTTGATCACGACCTTGGCGAGGGTGGCGACAAAACCGTAGATCACGCCTGAGGCGAAGATGTAGAACAGGGCCTGTGCGCGCTGGCGCAGCCAGATCCACAGGATGGCGAACACCACGATCACGACGGCGAGCAGGAGCAGGATCGTGATCAACTGCTGATCGGTGACCCTCTGCTCCGTCGCCACGAAGGCGGCGATCGTGACGAAGATGAAGATCCCGCCCACGCAGGCGATGATCGCCCTCAAGCGACTTCTTCGTGGGCCGGTGGCCGCTCACACGGGAGTTCAGCAGGGTCGTGATCACCAGGGCGAGCGCACCGAGAGGCTGCACGACGATGAGGGGCGCGAACGCCAGCGCGCCGAGCTGGCAGAGGATCGCCGCGCCGAGCATGAGCGTGCCGAGCAGCCAGGAGGGCCGCTTGAGCAGACTCAACAGCTGTCCGCCGGTGAGGCCCGTGTTGCCGGAGGCTCCGGTGAGACGCTCGACCTTGGCGACCCCACGGTGCTGGTACTGCGCGCCGAACGACATGAAGACGGCACCGAGCAGTGCCAGGGGGATGCCGAACAGAAGCGCAGGATTGCGGAAGACGCCGACCACGTTCTGGGTCACATCCTCGATCGAGACCTCCAGCCACACCACTACTCGACCCTAACCTCACGGGTCGCTCGATAGGCTCAAGGCGTGGCCGTTCTGCCGATTCGCATCATGGGTGACCCGGTGCTGCACGCCCCCGCCGACCCCGTCGACGAGATCACCGAAGAGGTGCGCCGCCTGGTCGCCGACATGTTCGAGACGATGGATGCCGCACCCGGAGTGGGACTCGCGGCTCCCCAGGTCGGCGTCGCGCTGCGGATCTTCACCTACAGCTATCAGGACGACGAGGGAGCGCCCTGGCGGGGGGTGCTGATCAACCCCGAGCTATGGATGATCCCGCTCGAGCCCGGCGATCCCGACCCTGACGAGGAGTCGGAGGGCTGTCTGTCGTTCCCCGGTGAGCGTTTCCCGCTACGGCGGTCCGAGCGGGTGCTGGTGACCGGCACCGATCTGGACGGCGGGCACGTGCGGATCGAGGTCGTCGGATGGCGGGCGCGCATCCTGCAGCACGAGTTCGACCACCTGGATGGCGTGCTCTACGTCGACCGGCTCGGCGACGGCGACTGGAAGACCGCGCAGAAGATCGCGCGCAAGAGCGGCTGGGGACGACCAGGGGCAGCGTGGATGCCCGGTGTGGACGACATCGACGCCTGATCGGCCGAGCCGCATCTGAAGTTCGCAGGCGATGAAGAACGGCCCCGGAGTGGAGTCCGAGGCCGTTCGGCTCCCCGGCTTGGACTCGAACCAAGAACCTATCGGTTAACAGCCGATTGCTCTGCCAATTGAGCTACCGAGGAAAATGCCCGCCGGAGCAGGCAACCCGAATAGCTTAGCAAATCGCCGGCCGTGGTCGTGACCTCAGGAGGCGATCAGGCGATGGTCTGCTTCGCCGCTCGGCGTCCACAGCAGGTCGTTCGTCCCGTGCCCGTAGGCGATCGCATGCCCGCTGCGCAGCACCAGCACGTCGGCGGACAGATCACGCACGACATCGGGCTCGTTGGTCGCCAGGACCGCCGACATCCCGTACTCCGCCCGGCGGCGCAATATCGCATCCCGCGCGGCCCGGCGCACCTCGACGTCCAGGTTCGCGAAAGGCTCGTCCGCGATCAGCACGCGCGGCTGCAGGACGAGCGCTCGGGCGAAGACGACGCGCTGCCGCATCCCGGCGCTGAGCTCGTACGGGTACTTGGCCGCCGCACCGAGCGGCAGCATGAATTCGTCCAGCAGCGTGGCCACGCGCACCGCGAGCGCCCTCTGGTTGACGCGCCGGTCGCGGCTCGTGATCGGCTCGCCGATCACCTCGCCGACCGTCATGCGGGCGGGAAGGCGTGTCCCCGCCGACTGCGACAGGTAGCCGGTGAGATAGGTGAGCGTGCGATGCGCACGGCCGGGCCGACGCACCGGGATGCCCTCCACGTGCGCGCTGCCGCCCACGACACCGAGGCCGGGTTCGTCCGCTCCCGCAAGGACGGCGAGCAGACTCGACCTGCCCGAACCGGTCGGCCCCATGACGGCGAGGGTGGCGGCGTGCGGAAGGACGAAGGAGACCCCGTCGACGACGCGGGCATCCGCTCCGTTCCGAGAGGCCCGCGCGATGGACAGATCGACGCAGCGGATCGCGACATCGGCGTCTCGACGGTGGGGCATGTGCTCATCCTGCCCTGTCGTGGCCCTCCGGCGCCAGCGTGCCCCTCGGAGCGTCGCTACTGGTCGGTCGCGAACCTCTGGCGCTCCGCATCGAGCTCGCGCAGCCGCATCCGGATCGCCCTGCCTTCCTCCGAATCGGGTGCGACACGCTGGATGGCGCCGAGCAGCTCGGCCTTCTGCTGGTCGAGCGACCGCGTGACGAGGCGTCGGGCCAGCGAGGTGGCCGAGACCGTGGCCGCCTCGTCCGTCAGCGCGGGGAAGTCGGCCGTCAGGAGCTCGGCGGCCAGCGACCGGTACGGCTCGCGCGTAGAAGAGACGGCATCCGCGGCCCATCCCGGCTTGCTGACGTCGGCTGCGGCGGCGATGGCCTGGCGGACGGCGTCGAGGGCGGGATTCCGGAAGGGAAGCGACACGGATCGTGCGAGCAGTATCGGGTCGAGGCGGTGCCCGAACTGGAGCAGGCCCATCAGCGCGTCCCGCTCGAGAGCGACGTCCGCCGTGCGCGGCAGGGACGCGAGGGTGACGCGGGTGAGCGGCTCCCCGTCCCCCGAATCAGTGGCTGCGGCGGCTCGGCTCGGCTCGTTCCCCTGCATGCGCGTCGTGCCGCGTGCGGCGCGTTCCACGGCGGTCCGCACCTCGCTGATCTCGAGGCCGAGCCGACGTGCGAGCACGTGTATGTAGCCGGGTCGAAGCGACGGGTCCCGGATCTCCGCGACGATCGGCGCGGCCGCCCGCAGCGCACCCGCGCGCCCCTCGACGGTCGACAGCGCGAAGCCGGCGAGCCGCTGATCGATCACGAACTCGAACATCGGCACCTTCGCGTCCATGAGCGCGCGCACCGCGCCGTCCCCGCGCTGCAGCCGCAGGTCGCACGGGTCGAGTCCCTCCGGGGCGACCGCGACATACGTCTGGGCGGCGAAGCGCTTCTCGTCGCCGAACGCCCGCAGCGCCGCCTTCTGACCCGCGGCATCCGGATCGAAGGTGAACACGACCTCACCCGAGGCGGAGTCGTCGCCCATGACGCGGCGCAGCACCGTGATGTGGTCGGAGCCGAACGCCGTCCCGCAGCTGGCGATCGCCGTCGTGACGCCCGCGAGGTGGCACGCCATCACATCGGTGTACCCCTCGACGACGACGACGCGGTGATCGCGGGAGATGTCGCGCTTGGCGAGATCCAGACCGTAGAGGACCTGCGACTTGCGATAGACGGCCGTCTCGGGGGTGTTGAGGTACTTGGGGCCATTGTCATCGTCGTACAGCTTGCGGGCGCCGAATCCGATCACCTGGCTCGTCACGTCCCGGATGGGCCAGATCGCCCGCCCGCGGAAACGGTCGTACACGCCGCGCTGGCCCTGCGAGACCAGTCCGGCCGCGCTGAGCTCCTCGTCGCCGAAACCGCGCTTGTGGAGGGCGTCCCGCAGGTGAGACCAGCCCTTGGGCGCGTAGCCGACGCCGAAGTGGGCAGCGGCTCCGGCATCGAACCCTCGTTCCCCGAGGAAGCGTCGGGCCGCGTCGGCCTCCGGCGTGGCGAGCTGCTCGCGGAAGAACTCGGCCGCGGCGGCGTTCGCAGCGTACATGCGCGCTCGGCCGGTGGTCTCGGGCGCCGCTCCCCCGTCCTCGTAGTGCAGGGTGTAGCCGATCCGGCCGGCGAGGCGCTCGACTGCCTCGGTGAAGGAGACGTGATCCATCGCCCGCAGGAACGAGTAGACGTCTCCCGACTCGTTGCAGCCGAAGCAATGGTAGAAGCCCGCCTGCGGGCGGACATTGAAGCTGGGGCTGCGCTCGTCGTGGAAGGGACACAGGCCCTTCATCGCGCCGATGCCGGCTGCCTTCAGGGCCACCCGCTCGCCGATGATGTCGGCGATGTTCGTGCGCGCCTTGACCTCGTCGACGTCCGCCTGCAGGATGCGGCCGGCCATCAGTCCACGTCCTCCGGCACGCGCCCGGGCCGGGAGCCCGGAGCCCACACGCCGAGCGATGCCGCATCCACGTCACCCACGAGACGGCCGTGCCAGGCGATCGCATGCTGGTCGGTGAGGCCGGCGACCTGGTCGACGACCACTCGGCCGCGCTCGGCATCGGTATCGGCGGCCCGATAGTCCTCGGCGTGCATCGCGTCCAGGGCCTCGGGCCGCTCGCTCAGGGCAGTCGCCAGGCGCTTGAGCACGCGCCGCTGCTCCTTGTAGACGCTCCTGCGTCCTTCGATCGAGACCACCACCGCCCCGATGATGCCCTTGAGCACCGCCATCTCGGCCTCCACCACGCGAGGCACGACGACGTGCGCGCGGTAGCGCGTGAGGGTGGAGGTCGCATATGCGTCGCGGGTCGCCGTGGTCGCGGCGCGGGCGAAGCGTCCGATGAGGTCGGACGTGAGGTTCTTCAGGCGCGCGTGCGATGCGCGGGTGCCGTCGAATGAGCCGATCCATTCCGGAAGGCGCATGAGACGATACAGCGCGTCCTCGAGCTCATCACGGGCGAAATCGAAGCCGACCCAGGACTGGATCGCATCCAGCAGCACCGCGTGCTCGGCGTCGGCGGCCAGCCGTGCCGGATCGAGGTAGCCGTTCACGATCGCGTCCTCGAAGTCGTGCACGGAGTAGGCGATGTCGTCGGAGAGGTCCATCACCTCGGCCTCGATGCACCGCACCCGTCCCGGCGCCTCCGCGCGCAGCCAGCGGAAGACATCCTCGTCCTCGGGATAGACGCCGAACTTGAGCCGGCCCCCCGGATCGGGCAGTGGATGGTCCGCTGTCCACGGGTATTTGCAGGTCGCGTCGAGACTGGCACGGGTCAGGTTCAGTCCGTGGCTGCGTCCCGCCCCATCGACGGACTTGGGTTCGAGTCTGGTGAGGATCCTCAGCGTCTGCGCATTGCCCTCGAAGCCCCCGAAATCCTCCGCCCACTCGTTCAGCGCGCGCTCCCCGTTGTGGCCGAATGGCGGGTGACCCAGGTCGTGGCTCAGGCACGCGGTGTCGACGACGTCGGGAGACAGCCGCAGCGCCGTCGCGAGCTCACGGCCGACCTGAGCCACCTCCAGCGAGTGGGTGAGGCGGTTGCGGGCGAAATCCGCCGGGCTCGCCGGGCTCAGCACTTGAGTCTTCGCCGCGAGGCGGCGCAGGGCCGCGGAGTGCAGCACGCGCGCGCGGTCGCGGGCGAAGTCGTCGCGCTGCGACCGGTGCTCCTCTCGGGAGAACCGCGCGGCATCCGCTTCGCCGTAGCCTTCGGGGCGCTCGGCGGCGACGCGCACCGCGCCGTCAGCCGCCACTGTGGTCGAGTTCCGCTTCGGCGAGCGCGCAGGATGCCTCGACACCGAGCTCCCGCGAGTTCAGCCAGCCATCGGGCAGCGACGGGCGCTTGGGCGTCCCCGCCCGTCCTCGCTGTCCCTCTGCCGCAGCGCCGGGATAGGGCGCGGCCGGATCGAGGGTCGCCAGCAGGTCGTCGATCTCGGCGAGGCTCGATACTGTAGCCAGTGCCGCGCGCGTGTCGCCCCCGACGGGATAGCCCTTGAAGTACCACGCAACGTGCTTGCGGATGTCGCGGCAGCCCCGGATCTCATCCTCGAGGAACTCCACGAGAAGCTCGGCGTGGCGGCGGAACGCGCGCGCGACGAATCCGAGCGTGGCATTCACGGGCGCTTCCGGAGCTGCGCCGGGGCTGCCCAGCGCGCGGGCGAGGTCTCCGAAGAGCCAGGGCCGTCCGAGGCAGCCACGACCGACGACCACGCCGTCGCACCCCGTCTCGTCCATCATCCGCACGGCGTCCTCGGCAGACCAGATGTCGCCGTTGCCCAGCACGGGCACGCTCGTCACCGTCTGCTTGAGCGCCGTGATCGCCGTCCAGTCCGCCTCACCCGAATAGAACTCGGCGGCCGTGCGGGCATGGAGCGCCACCGCTGCGACTCCGGCGTCCTCCGCGATCCGTCCGGCGTCGAGGTAGGTGAGGTGATCGGAGTCGATCCCCTTGCGCATCTTCACGGTCAGCGGGATGTCCCCGGCTGCGTGCGCGGCTCGAGTGACGATGTCGCGGAACAGCTCGAGCTTCCACGGCAGCGCCGCGCCGCCGCCCTTGCGGGTGACCTTCGGGACGGGGCAGCCGAAGTTCAGGTCGATGTGATCTGCCCGATCCTCCTCGACGAGGATCCGCACCGCACCCTCGACGGTCGCCGGGTCGACGCCGTACAGCTGGATCGAGCGCGGCTTCTCGGACTCGTGGTGGGTGATGAGACGCATCGTCGTGGCGTTGCGCTCCACGAGTGCGCGCGAGGTGATCATCTCGCTGACGTACAGGCCCGCCCCGTATTCGCGGCAGAGTCGCCGGAAGGCGGTGTTGGTGATGCCCGCCATCGGCGCGAGCACGACCGGGGCATCGAGCGCGATGTCGCCGATGCGCAGGGTGCGTGCGGGAGCGAGGGTCGGGGTCACCTCACCATTGTCCCAGACCCGCGGCCCCTCGCTCTGCTTCCGGCATAGCCTGGGGGTATGACCGAGGCCACCGCCATTGACATCCGCGACATCCCGTTCACGACCGCCGACGGCCAGGAGGCCACGCTGTCCGACTACGACGGACAGGTGCTGCTCATCGTGAACGTCGCCTCGCGCTGCGGACTGGCGCCGCAGTACGAGCGGCTTGAGCAGCTGAAGAAGACGTACGGCGACCGCGGGTTCGACGTCCTCGCCTTCCCGAGCAATCAGTTCCTCCAGGAGCTGTCGAAGATGGACGACATCCTCGAGTACTGCTCGATGACATGGGGCGTCACCTTCCCGGTGTTCGACAAGGTGCGGGTGAACGGAAAGAAGGCGGCGCCGCTGTACCAGGAGCTCACCAAGGCGGAGGACGCCGACGGCAGGGCAGGGCGCGTCGAGTGGAACTTCGAGAAGTTCCTGGTGCTCCCGAACGGCGACATCGAGCGCTTCCGCCCGAAGGTGCGGCCCGACGACGCTCGGATCGTCGCTCTCATCGAGGCGAACCTGCCCCGCTGATCCGGGCCTGCGTCAGACCGCCGTCGCGTCGGCGGTCTCGCGGTGCTCCGCCCAGACCTGCCGGACGATCTGCGAGAACGCCTCGGCGGGCTGCGCTCCGGACACCCCGTACTTTCCGTCGATCACGAAGAACGGGACGCCGTTGATGCCGTACGCCGCAGCCTGCGCCTGATCCGCGTGCACTGCCGGCAGGTATCGCCCGCTGCGAAGCGCCGCGCGCGCCTCGTCGGCGTCCAGACCGGCCTCCCCGGCCAGCGCGGCGAGGTCGTCCTCGCGGCCGAGATGCCTTCCCTCGGTGAAGTACGCGGACATGAGCCGTTCGGCGAGCTGGGCCTGGAGGCCGTTCTCCTTCGCGAAGTGCAGGAGCTCGTGCGCTTTCACCGTGTTCGTGTGCTGAAGCAGGTCGAAGCGGTACGTCAGCCCGGCTTCCCTCGCGACGCCGGTCACGCGGTCGAGCATGGCCGCGGCCTGCGCCGCCGTGATGCCCTTGTGCTGGGCAAGATAGTCCGCCTCGCCGCCCTCGAAGTCGACGGGCGTGTCCGGCGAGAGCTCGAACGAGTGGAACTCGACCTCCACGAGGGGAGCGTCGTCGTCGGCGGATGCCGCAGCCAGCCCGCTCTCGAGATTCCGCTTGCCGATGTAGCACCAGGGGCAGGCGATGTCGCTCCACACGTCGATCTTGATTGCATCCGTCATGCGCGGTGCAACCGGCGCCGACGATCGGGCATTCCCCGCCGGCTGAGGTCAGAGAGCAGGTATCTCGGGCGTGTCCACGGCGCCGCCGAACCGCCGGTCGCGGTCCAGGAACGTGCTGATCGCGCGCCACAGGTCGACGCGGGAGAAGTCCGGCCAGAGCGTGTCGAGGAAGACGAACTCGGCGTACGCGGACTCCCAAAGAAGGAAGTTCGACGTGCGCTGCTCACCGCTCGAGCGGACGAACAGATCGACGTCGGGCATATCGGGCTGGTACAGACGCCGTTGGATGAGCTTCTCGGTCACCGCCGAGGGCTTCAGACGCCCCTCGGCGATGTCTTCGCCGATCGCGCGCATCGCGTCGACGAGCTCCACCCGACCGCCGTAGTTGACGCACATCGTAAGGGTCAGCACGTCGTTGTCGGCGGTGAGGCGCTCGGCGTACTGCAGCTCTTTGATGACAGAGCCCCACAGGCGGGGCTTTCGCCCCGACCACCGCACCCGCACGCCCCACTCGTTCAGCTGGTCGCGCCGCCGGTGCAGCACATCGCGATTGAACCCCATGAGGAAGCGCACCTCGTCGGGCGAGCGCGACCAGTTCTCGGTCGAGAATGCGTACACGCTCAGATGCCTCACACCCGCCTGGATGGCCCCCGCGACGACATCGAGCAGCGCCGCCTCACCGGCCCGGTGCCCCTCGATGCGGGTCTGCCCGCGCTTGTTCGCCCAGCGGCCGTTGCCGTCCATCACGATGGCGACGTGAGCAGGCACCGCCCCCTTCTTGAAGGGGGGCGGGTACAGTCCGGTCCAGTCGATGGGTTTGTAAGGCACCGCGTCGCGGTGGGTGAAGGGCTTCGGACTCACGTCGCGGCCTCGACGTGCTCGAGCGAGCGGATGCCGCGCTCGAGGTGCCACTGGGCGTAGGCGGCGATCAGGCCCGAGGCGGACCCGCGCGTCGGCGCAGACGCCGCGTCGGCGACGGTCCAGTCGCCCTCCATCAGCGCCGACAGCAGCGCCGCGGTCGGCACATCGACACGGGCGGCGCCCACCGGCGCGCAGTTCCGGCAGATCATCCCGCCGAGCTGTGCGACGAAGGTGTCGTGAGGTCCGGGGGCGCCGCAGCGCGCGCAGTCCGCCAGTCCGGGCGCCCAGCCCGAGAGCGCCATCGCTCGCAGAAGATACGAATCCAGGATGCTCCGCGGGACGTGCTCGCCACGCGCGAGGGCGCGCAGTCCTCCGACGAGCAGCAGGTACTGCTGCGGCGTCGCCTCGGCCTCGTTGAGGCGGTCCGCGGCCTCGACCATCGCGTTCGCCGAGGTGTACCGGTCATAGTGCACGGCGATATCCGCACCGTACGATCCGAGCGACTCGGCCTGCTGCACGATGTCGAGCGAGCGGCCCTGGTACAGCAGCACATCGGCGACCATGAACGGCTCCAGCCGCGCCCCGAACCGCGAGGAGGTGCGCCGCACGCCCTTCGCGACGGCGCGGAGCTTGCCGTGCCGTCGGCTGAGCATCGTGACGATGCGGTCCGCTTCACCCAGCTTGTGGGTGCGCAGGATCACGACCTCGTCGCGGAAGGTGGGCACCTTCCAATTATGGTCGCCGGCTCCCCCACCGGCACGGCGCCTGGCCGTGCGCGAGAATGGGATGCGTGGATGCACCGATCTTCCTGATCCCACTCTGGGCCGACCTGACGGCGGTCGGGCTCGGCGGCATCCAGGGCGCGCTGTTCGCCTCGGGCTTCCGTGGCCAGCGACGGCTCGACCTCCTCGGGGTGGCGATCATCGGCATCGTGATGGGCATGGGCGGCGGCATCATCCGCGACATGCTGCTCGACCAGCCGCTCTCCACGCTGCAGAGCAACTGGTATCTGCTCACCGCCACGGCTGCCGCCCTCCTCGGCATGCTGCTGGCGGCGCCGCTTCGGCGACTCAACGGCGTGATCGTCGGGCTGGATGCGATCGTGATCGGCATGTTCGGCGCCTTCGGCACGAGCAAGGCGCTCGCGCTCGGGCTGCCGCTGGTGCCCGCGGTGTTCGTCGGCGTGTGCTCGGCGGTGGGCGGCGGCATCCTGCGCGACGTGTTCATGGGACTGCCGGTCGCGATCATGCATGTCGGCTCGCTCTATGCCGTCGCCGCCGCAGCCGGATGCCTCGTCCTGGCGGTGTCGAACGCGCTCGGCGCGCCGCTGATCGCGGCCGCGATCGTCGGCATCGTGGTGACCGCCGTGATCCGCGTGCTGGCCGTCGTGTTCGACCTGTCCCTTCCCGAGCAGCGGATGCTCTACCGGCGGAGGGTCGCCGCCGAGACCGGCGCGCCGCCGATCGTCAAGCCCTGACGGGTCAGTGCGTGAAGGACGCCACCTGGCCCTCCGTGGGCATCGGGGCCTGCAGGGCGTCAAGGTGCGCCACTGCCTCCTCGATGTCGACCACGAGACTCTCGGCGAGGTTGCGGCTGAGTCCGTTGCGCACCACGATGCGCTGAACGACGACATCGGTCAGGTTGTCGGGCATGGGGTAGGCCGGGATCAGCCAGCCCTTCAGCCGCAGCCTCTCGGAGAGGTGGTAGAGGTTCCACTTGTCCGTGTAGCCCTTCGTCAGCTGCCACGCGAAGACGGGGATGTCGGTGCCGTCGTTCCAGAGGTCGAACGCCGGCATCCGGGCGATCTCGCCGGCGAGGTAGACCGCGACGTCCTGCGATGCCTTCTGCACCTTGTAGTAGCCGTCCCACCCCAGGCGCAGGAAGAGGTAGTACTGCAGCAGCACCTGCGCGCCGGGCCGGGAGAAGTTGAGCGCGAAGCTCGGCATGTGACCGCCGAGGTAGGTCACGTCGAAGACCAGATCCGCGGGAAGATCTCCCACCGTGCGCCAGACCACCCAGCCGAGGCCGGGGTAGACCAGTCCGTACTTGTGCGCGGACGTGCTGATCGAGACGACCCGTGGTACCCGGAAGTCCCACTCCAGCTCGGGCTGCAGGAACGGCGCGATCATGCCACCCGACGCTCCGTCGACGTGAATGGGGACGTCCAGACCCGTGTCGGCCTGGAGGCGATCCAGGGCCTGGGCGATCTCCGCGACCGGCTCGTAGACCCCGGTGTACGTCACCCCCATGATCGCCACGACGCCGATCGTGTTCTCGTCGACGTACTTCTCGAGCTCGAAACCGTCCAGGCATCTGTGCTCGTCGGTGATCGGCACGTACCGGGCCTCGACGTCCCAGTAGTTGCAGAACTTCTCCCAGCAGACCTGCACCGCGCTCGAGAGCACGAGGTTCGGCTTCTCGGTGGACAGTCCCGCCGCGCGCCGCGCCTGCTGCCAGCGGCGCTTGAGGGCCAGGCCTCCGAGCATGCACGCCTCGGACGACCCGATCGTCGACGTGCCGATCGCGCCATCGGCGTCCGGGGCATTCCACAGGTTCGCGATCATCTTCCAGCACCGCGTCTCGATCGCGGCCGTCTGGGGGTACTCGTCCTTGTCCACCATGTTCTTGTCGGCCGTCTCCGAGTAGAGACGGTCGGCGTGCGGGTCCATCCACGTGCCGACGAAGGTCGCGAGGTTCAGCCGCGAGTTGCCGTCGAGCATGGCCTCGTCGTGCACGACCTGGTACGCCGTCTCCGGCAGGGACTCGCCCGGCGGCAGCACGTTCAGCGGGAAGTCGGTCGCCTCGCCGGCCCGGGCGAACAGCGGATTGAGCTGGTTCTGATCACTGATTCCGGTGAATCCGCGGGTCGATTCGCTGGGGCGCGCTGCGTCGCGTGAGGTCGTCATGCCGCTCATGCTAGAGGGATGCCGCGGGCGCGGGCGTCATGCTTTTCAGGTGACGTTCCGCCCGGGCTCCGGCCCTACGCTCGGATCATGACGTCCGATCGCCGTGTCCGCCTCCGCAGAGAGGCCTGGGGATTCGCGATCGGGTCGATCTTCTTCGCGGTCGGCGCGGTGCCGTTCTACGCCGACGCGGTCGGCCCGGTGATCACCAATCTGACCTTCTTCATCGGTGCGATCTTCTTCACACTCGCGGCGCTCATCCAGCTGCTCCTGAGCGGCCGGCGCCCGCCCCGCCGGGATTCCAGCCGGGCGGATCGGGCGGACTGGTGGGCTGCGGCGGTGCAGTTCGCCGGCACGCTGTTCTTCAACCTGAGCACGAGCGCGGCGCTCATCACGGCGGTCAACGAGAGCACGCGCATCGGCGACGGCTGGCGCCCGGACGCGTGGGGGTCGATCTGCTTCCTCGTCGCCAGCGCCCTCGCCGTGGTGGCGACGACGGATCGCGAAGGGCTGTGGGATCCGAAGGCGCGCAGCTGGCGGTGCACCTGGCTGAACATGGCGGGGTCCGTGTTCTTCGGACTCTCGGCGATCGGCGCGTACACGATTCCGGCCACGTCCGATCTGGTCAGCCAGTTCTGGGCCAACGCCGGCACGTTCCTCGGCGCGATCTGCTTCCTCGTGGCGGCGCTGCTGAGCCGGCGCGACATCCCGACGGACGTCGCGCCGGCCCGCTCGTCAGACTCCGGCCAGCTGCGCTGAGGCCTCGCGCGTGCGGATCGCGCGGTTCACGCACGAGACGATGGCCTTGAGCGAAGCGGTGGAGATGTCGCCGTCGATGCCGACGCCCCAGAGGCGCTCGCCCTCGACCTGCAGCTCGACGTACGCCGCGGCCTGGGCGTCTCCGCCCGCGCTGAGCGTGTGCTCGACGTAGTCGTACAGCGACACGTCGAAGCCCCGCTCGTGAAGGATGGACAGGAAGGCGGCGATCGGCCCGTTCCCGCGACCCGACGCCTCGACGAGCTCGTCGCCGTCACGCAGGGTGACATCGAGCGACACGTCTCCGGCGAGATCGCTCTGCGTGCGCGTCCCGTGCAGTTCGAACCGGCCCCACCGCTCTTCGGCGACGTCGGAAGGCAGGTACTCGTCGGTGAAGATACGCCAGATCTGGTCGCTGGTCACCTCGCCGCCCTCGGCATCCGTCTTCGCCTGGACGACGCCGGAGAACTCGATCTGCAGGCGCCGCGGCAGGTCGAGCGCGTGATCGCTCTTCAGCAGGTACGCGACACCGCCCTTGCCGGACTGGGAGTTCACGCGGATGACCGCCTCGTACGAGCGACCCAGGTCCTTGGGGTCGATCGGCAGATAGGGAACCGCCCACTCGAGTTCATCGGACGAGACGCCCTCAGCGGCCGCGCGGGACTCCATCGCCTCGAAGCCCTTCTTGATGGCGTCCTGGTGCGAGCCGCTGAACGCGGTGAAGACGAGGTCCCCCGCCCAGGGACTGCGCTCGTGGACCGGCAGCTGGTTGCAGTACTCCGCCGTGCGCTTGACGTGGTCGACGTCGCTGAAGTCGATCTGCGGGTCGATCCCCTGCGTCAGCAGATTGATGCCCAGGGCCACCAGGTCGACGTTGCCCGTGCGCTCCCCGTTGCCGAAGAGGCACCCTTCGATGCGGTCCGCGCCGGCCATGTAGCCCAGCTCGGCGGCGGCGATCGCGGTGCCGCGGTCGTTGTGCGGGTGCAACGACAGGATGACGTTCTCTCGGTGGGCGAGATGGCGGCTCATCCACTCGATCGAGTCGGCGTACACATTCGGCGTCGCCATCTCGACGGTGGCGGGCAGGTTGATGATGACCTTGCGCTCCGGCGCGGGCTCGAAGACCTCGATCACCTGGTTGCACACATCGACGGCGAACTCGAGCTCGGTGCCCGTGTAGCTCTCGGGCGAGTACTCGTAGTAGACCTTCGTCTCGGGGATGCGCTTCTCGAACTGCCGGCACAGACGCGCGCCCTCGAGCGCGATGTCGATGATGCCCTGCTTGTCGGTGCGGAAGACGACATCCCGCTGCAGCACGCTCGTCGAGTTGTAGAGGTGCACGATCGCCTGCTTCGCGCCGGCGATCGACTCGTAGGTGCGCTCGATGAGGTGCTCGCGCGCCTGAGTGAGCACCTGGATCGTGACGTCGTCGGGGATGACGTCGTCCTCGATGAGGTGGCGGACGAAGTCGAAGTCGGTCTGGCTCGCCGAGGGGAAGCCGACCTCGATCTCCTTGTAGCCCATGCTCACCAGCAGGTCGAACATGATGCGCTTGCGCTCGGGACTCATCGGATCGATGAGCGCCTGGTTCCCGTCGCGCAGATCGACCGCGCACCAGCGCGGCGCGGTCGTGATGCGGGCGCCGGGCCACGTGCGGTCGGGAAGGTGGACCGTGATCTGCTCGTGGTAGGGCCGGTACTTGTGGATCGGCATGCCCGAAGGCTTCTGGGTGTTGTCCATGGTGTCGCTTGCTCTCTCGTCAGATGAGGCGGGCCGACAGCAAGCTCCGCGACGAGGAGGGCCCTAGAACGAGGACTCGTCGCGGCGACTAAGAAGGAGCCGACCGAAGCGCATGGGTCGATGATACCAGCAGGAGAAGCAGGGCCGTGTCGGGCTTCAGAATCCGAGACGGCCGAGCTGCTTGGGATCGCGCTGCCACTCCTTGGCCACCTTGACGTGCAGCGACAGGTAGACCCGCGAGCCGAGAAGCGGCTCGATGCCGGCGCGTGCGCGCCGTCCCACATCGGCCAGCCGCGACCCCTTGTGCCCGATGATGATCGACTTCTGACTGTCGCGCTCGACCACGATGTCCGCCCAGATGTCGGTCAGGTCCGAATCCTCGCGCGGGGCGATGTCCTGCACGACCACGGCGATCGAATGCGGCAGTTCATCGCGCACGCCCTCCAGCGCCGCCTCGCGGATGATCTCGGCGACACGATCGTCGACCGACTCGTCGGTGACGACTCCGTCGGGGTACAGCGCCGGCCCCTCGGGCATGAGCGAGAGCACCTCACCGGTGAGCACGTCGAGCTGTTCGTTCGTGAGCGCGGACAGCGGGATCACCGCCGACCAGTCGTCGCGGAGAGCGTCGACCTCGAGCAGACGCGCGGTGATCTGCTCGCGGGAGGCGGCATCCGTCTTCGTGACGATCGCGATCTTCTTCGCGCGCCGGTATCCGTCGAGCGACTCGGCGATGCGACGGTCGCCCGGTCCGACCTTCTCGATGGCCGGAACGCAGAAGCCGATCACGTCCACGTCGCCGAGCACCTGCTCCACGAGGTGGTTCAGTCTCTCGCCGAGGAGGGTGCGCGGGCGGTGGATTCCGGGGGTGTCGACGATCACGAGCTGCCCGTCGGTCCGGTTGAGGATGCCGCGGATCGCGCGCCGGGTCGTCTGGGGCTTGTCGCTGGTGATCGCGACCTTCTCGCCGACCAGGGCGTTCGTCAGGGTGGACTTGCCGACGTTGGGGCGGCCGACGAAGGTCACGAAACCTGATCGGAAGGGGGGCTCGCTCGGCATCATTCGCCTCTCCTGGCGCCGTTGCGCGCGACGCCGATCTCGCCGGTGCGTGGGTTGCGCCCGCCGGCCTCGTCGCTCGTGTCGGCCGGGGCGCTCCGCTCGACGAACACGGTCGCCAGTCCTCTGCCGCGGCCGCGAGATGCACCGCCCGTCATCAGGAGGCCGCCGTATTCGGCGGTCGCGCCCGGCTGCGGCACGCGCCCGAGCGCCTTGCCGAGCAGGCCGCCGACGGAGTCGACATCCTCGTCCTCGAGCTCGATGCCGAACAGGTCGCCGACCTCGTCGAGCCCCAGCCGCGCGCTCACGCGGTACCTGCCGGGTTCGAGCTCGACCACCTCGTCTCCACGCGGATCGTACTCGTCGGCGATCTCGCCGACGAGCTCTTCGATGAGGTCCTCGAGCGTCACGAGCCCCGACACGCCCCCGTATTCGTCCACGACCAGGCAGACGTGCACGGCGTCGCGCTTCATCTGCTGCAGAAGGCTTTCCGCCTTCATCGACTCCGGCACGAAGACGGCCGGCCGTGCGATCCGGCTGATCGGCGCGTCGCGCCACCCTGCCTCGTCCCGGAAGCCGAACTGGACGAGGTCCTTGAGGTAGAGCACGCCGACGACGTCGTCCGCATCATCGTCCACGATCGGGATGCGGGAGACGCCCTTCTCGAGGAAGATCCCCATCGCCTCACGCGTCGAGGCGGACCCGTCGACCGTGACCATGTCCGTGCGCGGCACCATGACGGCGCGCACGAAAGTGTCGGTGAAGTCGAACACGGAGTGGATGAGCTCGCGGTCGTCCTCTTCGATCAGCTCGTTCTCCGCAGCCTCGTCGATAATGCTGAGCAGCTGTTCCTCAGAGGCGAAGGACGAACCGCGGGCGGCGCCCGGCGTCACTCGGTTGCCCAGCGCGACCAGGCCGTGCGCGAGCGGGCCGAGGAAGATACGGACGCCGCGGATGACGGGCGCCGCGCCGCGCAGCAGCCCCTTCGCGTGCTGGCGTCCCACGGTGCGCGGGCTCGCCCCCACCACGACGAACGAGATGCCGGTCATCAGCACCGCGGCGGCGAGCATCGCCCACCAGATGCTGTCGAACAGAATCGTGAAGGCGACCGTGACCAGGACCGCCGCGGCGGTCTCGGACAGGATGCGGATGAACACCACGGCATTGGCGTGGGCGTCCGGGTCGATCGCGATCTTCCTCAGCCACGCGGCATTGCGCCCGCCCGCGCCGAGGTCGGCGAGGTCCGCCCGGGAGGTGACGCCCAGCGCCGCGTCGATCGCGGCCATGAGTCCGCCGAAGGCGATCAGCAGGACCGCCGCGACGAGCAGCAGCGCAGCAGTCATGCGCGGGGTCGTCGTCGCTCGGCGACGTGGAAGCTGAGGATCAGGTCGTTCTGCAGACCGAACATCTCGCGCTTCTCCTCGGGCTCCGCGTGGTCGAACCCGAGCAGGTGCAGCAGCCCATGGGTGGTGAGAAGGATGAGCTCATCCATCGTGGAGTGCTTCGCCGCTGCGGCCTGGGTCTCGGCCACCTGCGGGCACAGCACGATGTCGCCGAGCAGTCCGGCGGGCGTCGGCGCGTCTTCGGTGCCGGGTCGCAGCTCGTCCATCGGGAAGCTCAGCACGTCGGTCGGGCCGGGCTCGTCCATCCACTGGACGTGCAGGGCCTCCATCGCGCCCTCGTCGACGAGCAGGATCGCCACGTCGGCATCGGGGCTCACATGCAGCTCGGCGAGATCGTGCTCCATGAGCCGCAGCAGCACGGTCTCATCCACGGCGAACCCGGACTCGTTGCTGATCTCGATCGTCACGAGCGGCCTCGCTTGGGAAGATGATCACGCGGCCCGCCGGACCGGGGGATGCCGGTGCGCCGTTCGGCGCGGTTGGCGAACTCGGCCGCCTCGTCGCGCTCGCGCCGGCTCGCGAGCCGGCGCTCGTCGTATTCGGTGTACGCGTCGACGATGCGGCCGACGAGGCTGTGGCGCACGACATCGTCGCTCGTGAGAAATGCGAAGTGGATGTCTTCGATGCTGTTCAGCACCCTTGTGACCAGGCGCAGCCCGGATGCCCCGAGCGGCAGATCGATCTGGGTGATGTCGCCGGTCACGACCATCCGCGTGCCGAAGCCCAGGCGGGTCAGGAACATCTTCATCTGCTCTGGCGTGGTGTTCTGCGCTTCGTCGAGCACCACGAACGAGTCGTTCAGCGTGCGACCGCGCATGTACGCCAGCGGCGCGACCTCGATCGTGCCGCTGGCCATGAGCTTGGGCACGAGCTCGGGGTCCATCATCTCGTTGAGAGCGTCGTAGAGCGGGCGCAGGTACGGGTCGATCTTGTCGTTGAGCGTGCCGGGCAGGAAGCCGAGCCGCTCCCCCGCCTCGACGGCGGGCCGGGTCAGGATGATCCGGCTGACCTCTTTGCGCTGCAGGGCCTGCACGGCCTTCGCCATCGCGAGGTACGTCTTGCCGGTGCCGGCCGGACCGATTCCGAACACGATCGTGTTCTCCTCGATCGCATCCACGTAGGCCTTCTGCCCCAGCGTCTTCGGGCGGATCGTGCGGCCGCGGGTGGAGAGGATCGCCTCTCCGAGCACCTCGGAGGGGCGCGGTCCGCCTTCGGACTGGAGGATGCGGTTGGACGAGGACACATCCGACGGGCCGAGCGCGTGTCCGGCTTTGGTCATCGCGAGGAGCTCGTCGACCAGACCCCGCGCCGCGGCGACGGCGACGGCATCCCCGGTCAGGGTGATCTCGTTGCCGCGCACGTGGACGTCCACATCCGGATGCTCGCGCTCGACGACCCGCAGCAGCCGGTCCTGCGGCCCGAGGAGCTGGACCATCGCCACGCCGTCGGCATAGACGCGCTCGACCGAGCTCTCCTCGGACGGCTCAGCCACCGAGGCTCGATTCGTCCAGCGCTCCGGCCATGACGTGCGCGTGCACGTGGAACACCGTCTGGCCGGCACCGGCGCCCGTGTTGAACACGAGGCGGAAATCTCCATCCGAGTGCTCCTTCGCCACCGAGTCGGCGAGTCCGACGAGTTCGGCCAGGAGGCCCGGATCGCCGGCGGCGAGCTCGACCACGTCGCGATACTCCTCCGACTTGGGGATCACGAGGAGGTGCACCGGGGCCTTGGGAGCGATGTCGCGGATCGCGAAGGCGTTGTCCGTCTCGGCGATGACCTCGGACAGGATCTCGCCTTTCAGGATGCGCGTGAAGATGGACGGCTCGCTCATGAGCCCAGTCTACCGGCGGCCTCTCGGGCCGGGTGGGCGGTCACCAGCGGTCCAGCACGGCGCTGACGACCGCGAGGGCCGCCGGTCCGGCGGTGGAGGTGCGCAGCACCGTGTCGCCCAGTCGCGCCGCCGTCGCGCCGGCTCGCTGCAGCGCGTCGAGTTCTTCGGGTGCGATTCCGCCCTCCGGACCCACCACCAGCACCACGTCGCGGATGCCGTCCAGCGCCAGACCGGTGAGGCGCAATTCGGCGGCCGGCTCGAGGACGAGAACGTGGGATGCCGCCGCCCGTGCCGCGAGCGAGTCCGTCGTCTCGAGCGGGGCGACCTCGGGGATCCATGCGCGATGCGCCTGCTTTGCCGCCTCCCGCACGATGCTCGCCCATCGGGCGCGCCCCTTGTCGGCTTTCGCAGCGTCCCACCGCGAGACGCTGCGAGCCGCCTGCCACGGCACGATCTCGTCGATGCCGAGCTCGGTGGCCGCCTGAACGGCCTGTTCGTCGCGATCGCCCTTCGCGAGCGCCTGGGCGAGCACGATCCTCGGGCGGGGTGCCGGCACGTCCTCGCGCGCGGTGATGCGCACGACGACCTCGCGAGGCGAGACAGCCTCGCAGCGGCCCGAGAGCCACATGCCACGGCCGTCGCCTACCGTCACCTCCTCACCGACGCGCACTCGCCGCACCGCGGCGGCGTGGTGCGCCTCGGACCCCGTCAGGGTGACCGCGTCGCCGGGCCGCGCGGACGAGTCGTCGGAGAGGACGAAGTGCAGCGGCACGGTCAGCCGTTCCGGAACCGATCGCGCAGCTTCGCGAAGAGCCCCTGATGGAATTCGGCGAGCCGCGGCGCGGGGGCCTTCGAGCGCTTCGCGAACTCCTCGATGAGCGCGCGCTCCTTGGCGTCAAGCCGGGTGGGCGTCACGACGTGCACGCCGACGCGGAGATCGCCGCGCTGCGTGCCGCGCAGCGGGGTGATGCCGCGTCCCTTGATGGTCAGCACGTCACCGCCCTGCACGCCGGGGCGCAGTTCGAGGTCGACCGGGCCGTCCAGCGATTGGATCGTCGTCGTGGTGCCGAGGACCGCGTCCGGCATCGAGACCTCGAGGGTGGCGAGCAGGTCGTCGCCGTCGCGGCTGAACTCCTCGTGCGGCGCGACGGTGACCTCCAGGTAGAGATCACCGTTCGGGCCGCCGGCCGGGCCGACCTCGCCCGAGCCGGGGAGCTGCAGCCGGAGACCGGTCTCGACGCCCGCCGGGATGTCGATCGAAACGGTGCGCCGGGCGCGCACGCGACCCTGGCCCTGGCACGTGGCACAGGGGTACGGGATCATCGTGCCGTAGCCCTGGCACGACCCGCACGGCTGGCTGGTGACCACGTTGCCGAGGAGGCTGCGCACAGTGCGCTGCACGTGTCCCGAGCCGTGGCAGATGTCGCACGTGACCGGCGAGGTGCCGGGCTGGCAGCACGAACCCTTGCACGTGTCGCAGAGCACCGCGGTGTCGACCTCGATGTCGCGGTGCACGCCGAAGACGACGTCCTTGAGGTCGAGGGTCACCCGCACCAGGGCGTCCTGCCCGCGTTCGCGACGCGAGCGCGGACGGCCGCCTCGCTGAGCTCCCGCCGAGCCGAAGAAGGTCTCGAAGATGTCGCCGAAGTTGCCGAAGCCTCCCGACGCGCCGCCGCCGAACGGGGAGTCGCTGCCGCCCAGGTCGTAGCGCGCGCGCTGGTCCGGGTCGCTCAGCACGTCGTACGCGTGCGTCACGAGCTTGAACCGCTCGGACGCGTCCTCACCGGGGTTCACGTCGGGGTGAAGCTCCCGCGCCAGGCGCCGGTACGCCTTCTTGATCTCGTCCGGTGTCGCGTCCCTCGCGACACCGAGCACCTCGTAGTGGTCAGCCACAATCGCCTTCCCGCCCGCGCGCAGCGCGGGATCGTCTGGTCACGGATGCCAACGTCAGCGGGCAGTTTCGTCTTCGTCGAGCATCCGGGTGAGATAGCGCGCGACGGCACGAACCGCCGCGAAGTTCGTCGGGTAATCCATCCGGGTCGGTCCGAGCACGCCGACACGGGCGCGCGCACCCGTGGCGTCGTACTCGCTGGCGACGACGGATGCCTCCACCAGACCGAACGGCTCGTTTTCTCGTCCGATGCTCGCGGCCAGCCCGTGGTCGTCGGCCACCATCTCGCTCATCAGCTTCATGAGCGTCACCTGCTCCTCGATCGCCTCGAGCAGCGGAGAGATGCTTCCGCGGAAATCGGACTCGCTGCGCGCGAGCGTGGCGGCGCCCGCCATCACCAGCCGGTCCTGCCGGAACTCATCGAGCTCCTCGGCGACGACGCGGATGATCGCAACGGTCGCGGTCTCACGCGCCGAGGGCGAAGCGCCCTGTTGCGCCAGGCGCTTCTCGACGCGCTGGGCGCCGTCGCCCACCGGCCGCCCGACCAGCAGCGTGGAGACGTCCGCGCGCATCCGCGCGAGCTCGTCGTCGTCGAAGTCCTCGTGCACGAAGGCCAGGCGCTGCGAGACGCGGCCGGTGTCGGTGACGAGGATCACCAGCATCCGCCCACCGCCGAGCTGAACGAGTTCGACGTGCGACACGGTCGCGCGCGCGAAGGACGGATACTGGACGATCGCCACCTGCCCGGTGAGCTGGGTGAGCGCCCGCACGGTGCGGACCAGGACATCGTCGAGGTCTGCAGGCCCGTCCAGGAACGCCGAGATGGCGCTGCGCTGCGCCGGTGAGAGGGGCCGCACCTCGGCGAGGTGGTCGACGAACACGCGGTAGCCCTTATCGGTCGGAACGCGTCCGGACGACGTATGCGGCGCGGCGATCAGCTCCTCGTCCTCGAGCAGTGCCATGTCGTTGCGGATCGTCGCGGCCGAGACGCCGAAGGCGTGGCGCTCGACGATCGCCTTGCTGCCGACGGGCTCGCGCGTGTCGACGAAGTCCTGCACGATCGCCCGCAGCACCTGCAGTCCTCGATCGGTGACCATCTCGCCTCCCCACGTGATCGGCCGCTTGGCACTCGGCTGTTCTGAGTGCCAATTCTACCGGATCGCACCCGCGGGGAGCGGGAGGCCGGTCAGTCCGTGAGCGCTCGCGCGACCGCATCGGCGAGCAGCCTGCCGCGTCGGGTCAGCACGACCCGTCCGTGCACGGCGGACGGCCCGTCGACCAGCCCGTCGGCGATGAGCGCGGCGACGGCATGCCGACCCTCGCCCAGCAGCTCCGAGACCGGCAGCCCCTCTCTGATGCGGGTCCGCAGCAGCACGCTCTCCAGCGCCCGCGCCGCGGCATCCGGACGCTCTCGCCCCGCCGCGGGCGACTCGCCCGCCGCGAGCCGCTGCGCATAGGCGGCGGGATGCTTGACGTTCCAGAACCGCACGCCCGCGATGTGGCTGTGCGCCCCAGGACCGAATCCCCACCAGTCGGTCCCCCGCCAGTAGGCGAGGTTGTGACGCGAACGGTGCGCGTCGCCGCGCGACCAGTTGGAGACCTCGTACCAGTCGTACCCGGCGCCGCTGAGCAGATCGTCGGCGAGCTCGTACATGTCGGCCTGCAGGTCGTCGCCCGGCGTCGGGACCTCCCCGCGTTTGATCTGCCGTGCGAGCTTGGTGCCGTCCTCGACGATGAGGGCGTAGGCGGAGACGTGGTCGGGCTCGAGCGCGACGGCAGCATCCACCGAGGCCCGCCAGTCGTCCAGCGACTCCCCCGGCGCGCCGTAGATGACGTCGATGCTCACGTCCAGTCCCGCTCGCCGCGCCGCCTGGACGGCCGTGCGGACGTTCGCCGGCTCGTGCGTGCGGTCGAGCACCGCGAGAACGTGCGGGACGGCGGACTGCATGCCGATCGACAGACGGGTGACCCCCGAGGCGGCGAGCTCGGCGGCGGCCGCGTCCGTCACCGTGTCCGGGTTCGCCTCTACCGTGACCTCGGCGCCCTGCTCGATTCCGAACGACGACCGCACGCCGTCGAGCATGCGGGCAAGGTCCCCCGGCGGGAGCAGGGTGGGCGTGCCTCCTCCGAAGAAGACCGTGGATGCCGGCCGCACCGCTCCGGCCCGAGCCAGTACGCCGCGGGCGAGGTCCACTTCGCGCAGCAGCGTGTCGGCGTACTGGTCCTGGCGAGCGCCGCGCAGCTCGCCGGCCGTATACGTGTTGAAGTCGCAGTAGCCGCAGCGGACCCGGCAGAAGGGCACGTGGAGGTACACCCCGAAGGCCGTGGCGACGTCGGTCGCCACGGGCAGCGACCCGTCGCGGGGTGCGGGCTCTCCGACGGGGAGCGCGGCTCCCATCAGGCCGGGGTCGCGTACAGCGGCGAGATCGCCCGCAGGTAGCGCGTGAAAAGCTCGCGACGACGTCGGCGGATGAGCGCCGGGAACAGTCGGTACAGCAGCGCGGACGGGGCGTCGAAGGCGCGGACCGTGAACCAGACCTCGTCATTGTCGTTCCACTGGAGCACGAACGACTCCTCGCCGCTGACGACCGAGCCGCCGACCGTGCCGAGCGCGAAGCCTACCCGGCGCGGCTCCTCGGTCGAGAAGATGACGCGCAGCTCGCCGTCCGCACGCATCCCGCCGACCCGGCCTTCCACGCGCACCGTGGTGCCGGCTCCGACATACGGCGTGCCGTCGCTGTCGAACCGCTGATCGGCCTCGAGCTTGCTCGGAGCCAGCGGGTGCCCCTCGGCGTCGAAGCTCACGCCGGAGTACATCGGTCCCGCCGCGGGGCGCACGTCGCTGAGCTTGAGGCCCGCACCGCGCTGGGCGCCCCAGGAGAGGAGGGCGTCGCCGGCGGTCTCGAACCGCGCCTGTCCGCTGCCGATGCGCCACGACTCCTCCGCGGGGATACTGCGCTCCGGCGGATAGTGCATGAGGTCGGCGGCCTGCGTCGCGCCGACGGCGGCGTAGTCGACCGTCTCGTCTCTGAACGTCCCGCGCCGCATGGATTCCAGCCTACTTCGGGTTCCTGAGGGCGCCATCAGCGCCGACCGGAACTACTTCTTCTCTTTGCCCTCGGTGTCGCCCGAGAGCGCGGCGATGAACGCCTCCTGGGGGACTTCGACGCGCCCGACCATCTTCATGCGCTTCTTGCCCTCCTTCTGCTTCTCGAGGAGCTTGCGCTTGCGTGTGATGTCGCCGCCGTAGCACTTGGCCAGCACGTCCTTCCGCATCGCGCGGATCGACTCGCGGGCGATGATCCGGGCGCCGATCGCGGCCTGGATCGGCACCTCGAACTGCTGACGCGGGATGAGCTTCTTGAGCCGCTCGGTCATCAGGACGCCGTACGCATACGCCTTGTCGCGGTGCACGATCGCGCTGAACGCGTCCACCGGCTCGCCCTGGAGCAGGATGTCGACCTTCACCAGGTCCGCCTCCTGGTCGCCGCTCGGCTCATAGTCGAGCGAGGCGTACCCCGCGGTCTTGGACTTGAGGTTGTCGAAGAAGTCGAAGACGATCTCGCCGAGCGGCATCGTGTATCGGATCTCGACGCGGTCCTCGCCGAGGTACTCCATGCCGAGCAGGGTGCCGCGACGGGACTGGCAGAGTTCCATGATCGTGCCGACGTAGTCCTTCGGGGCGAGGATCGCCGCTTTGACCATGGGCTCGGTCACGCTGGCGATCTTCGTGCCGGATGGGAACTCGCTGGGGTTGGTGACCGTGTAGCTCTTGTTGTCGTCGGTCGTCACCTCGTACGTCACCGACGGCGCCGTCGAGATGAGGTCGAGACCGAACTCGCGTTCGAGGCGCTCCGTGACGATCTCCAGGTGCAGCAGACCCAGGAAACCGCAGCGGAAGCCGAACCCCAGGGCGACCGAGGTCTCGGGCTCGTAGTTCAGCGACGCGTCCGACAGCTTCAGCTTGTCGAGCGCCTCACGCAGCACCGGGTAGTCGCTGCCGTCGATCGGATAGAGTCCCGAGAACACCATCGGCTTCGGGTCGGTGTATCCCGGCAGCGCCTGTTTCGACGGCTTCGCGGCGCTGGTCACGGTGTCGCCGACCTTCGACTGGCGCACGTCCTTCACGCCGGTGATGAGGTACCCGACCTCGCCGACGCCCAGCCCCTTCGTCGGGATCGGCTCCGGCGAGGAGACCCCGATCTCGAGCAGCTCGTGCACGGCGCGCGTCGACATCATCTGGATGCGCTCGCGCGGGCCGAGCGAGCCGTCGATCATCCGCACATACGTGATGACGCCGCGGTACGAGTCGTAGACCGAGTCGAAGATCATCGCGCGCGACGGCGCGTCCGGGTCCCCCTGGGGCGGCGGGATCTGCCGGACCACCTGATCCAGGAGCTCCTCGACGCCGATGCCCGTCTTGCCGCTCACGCGGAGCACGTCCTCGGGCCTGCCGCCGATCAGGCTGGCCAGCTCCTTGGCGTACTTGTCCGGATCGGCTGCGGGGAGGTCGATCTTGTTCAGCACGGGGATGATGTGCAGGTCGTTCTCCAGCGCGAGGTAGAGATTGGCCAGTGTCTGCGCCTCGATACCCTGCGCGGCATCCACCAGCAGGATCGCACCCTCGCACGCCGCGAGGGACCGGCTCACCTCGTAGGTGAAGTCGACGTGGCCGGGCGTGTCGATCATGTTCAGCGCGTACGTGAGGTCCGGCCCCTCGCCTTCGGCGAGCTCAGGAACCGCGCGACCGGACCACGGCATGCGCACGGCCTGGCTCTTGATCGTGATGCCGCGCTCGCGCTCGATGTCCATCCGGTCCAGGTACTGGGCGCGCATGTCGCGGTCCGAGACGACGCCCGTGATCTGAAGCATGCGGTCGGCGAGCGTCGACTTGCCGTGATCGATGTGAGCGATGATGCAGAAGTTGCGGATCAGCTCGGGCGGGGTCGCGGACGGCTCGAGGGGCTTCAGGGCGCGCGGTGACATATCCGCACAATTCTACGGGCCGGAGCGCGCCGCCCCGCGCGGCGCCCATATCGTGGACGCATGGTCGTCCAGGTGGTGCTCGTGCACGGCATCCGGACATCCGCCACGATGTGGCGCGCACAGGTGGAGGCGATGCGCGAACGCGGCAACCCCGTCACCGCGGTCGACCTTCCGGGACACGGCACGCGCATGGCAGAGGAGTTCACGCTCGACGGCGCGTTCGCGACGATCGACACGGCAGTCCAGGATGCCGCAACCCGGGGGCCGGTGCTGCTCGTGGGCCACTCCATGGGGGGGCTGCTGTGCATCGAATACGCCGGCCGGCAGAATCCTCCGCCGGTCGCCGGATTCGTCGCCGCGTCGTGCACGTCGATCCCCCGAGGGCTCGGCCTCCAGGCCTACAGAATGCTGACGCGCGGATTCGACTCGCTGCCCGATCGCGGGATGTGGCTCACGAACCGCATGCTGGACCGCATCCTCCCCGACGAGACACGCGCGGACTTCGGCGCCGGAGGCTATGCGCTGGACGCCCAGGACATCGCGCTGCGGAGCCTCTCGGTCCTCGACCTGCTCGCCGCGCTGCACCGCATCCGCGCCCCCCTGTGGTTCGTCAACGGACAGTACGATCAGCTGCGCGCCAATGAGCGGCTCTTTCTGCGTGTGGCGCAGCACGCGCAGCTGATCGTGGTGCCGCGTACGACCCACCATGTGACGGTCATGCGGCCCGCCGTCTTCAACGCGATCCTGAACCTGGCGATCACGACGATCGAGCAGACCTGATAGACTCGGTGATTGGCTTGCGTGTGGGTTCCACTCCCTCACGACCGCCGTGCGGCATCCCTCTACTGCCACTCGGCACTTCTCATCGAACACCTCCGAACGAAAGACCGTCGACAAACGTGGCAAACATCAAGTCGCAGATCAAGCGCAACAAGACCAACGACAAGGCGCACGAGCGCAACAAGGCCGTCAAGAGCGAGCTTCGCACCGAGGTGCGCCGCACCCGCGAGGCCGTCGCCGCCGGAGACAAGGCCGCCGCCGAGGCAGCGCTCGTGAAGGCGACCAAGAAGCTCGACAAGGCTGCCAGCAAGGGCGTCATCCACGCGAACCAGGCCGCGAACCGCAAGTCGGCCATCGCCAAGCAGGTCGCCGCTCTCTGAGCACACTCTTCCGCGAAAGCCCGTCCCTCCGGGGGCGGGCTTTCGCCGTTCCCGGCTTCGCGCCTGCTCAGGAACCGCCCTTCGATACGGCGCTGACGCGCCTACTCAGGAACCGAACGGGGCGCGGGTCGCGATCACGGTGATGAGGCGCTCGAGCGCGAACACGCTGTCGCGAGAGCCCCCCTTGACCTCCGCGTCGGCACGTGCGGCGGCCTGGATCGCCATTCCGAGCGTCGCGTCCGACCAGCCGGAGAGATCGCGCCGCGCGCGGTCGACCTGCCAGTCCTTCAGGCCCAGCCGCGCGGCCAGCGCCGCGGCCGGTTCGCGGTGGCCGGCGACCCTCGCCATCGTCCGCAGCTTCGAGGCGATCGCGGCGACGAGCGGAACGGGGTCCGCACCGGAGGCGAGCGCGTGGCGGAGCGCTATGAGGGCCTCGCCGTACCGGCCGGCGATCGCGGTGTCGGCGACCGCGAACGCGGATGTCTCGACCCGCCCGCCGTAGTACCGCTCGACGACCTGCTCCGTGACATCTCCCGGGACGTCGGAGATAAGCTGCTGGCACGCCGCGGCGAGCTCGGTCAGATCGTCGGCGAAGGCCGAGACGAGCGTCCGCAGAGCGGCGGGCGCGATCCGCTTGCGCGCTGCCGAGAACTCACCGGCCGCGAAGTCGAAGCGATCCGAGTCCCGCTTCACGGCGGGGCACGCGATCTCGACTCCCCCGCCCTCACCGGCGCGCATCGCGTCGAGGAGCTTCTTGCCGCGCACCGTCGCACCGGTATGCCGGAGCACGAGCGTGGCACCCTCCTGCGGCATCGCCAGGTACGACATCGCCTCCGACAGGAAGGAGTCGGAGCACCTCTCGACACCCGTGACGCGCACGAGGCGGGGTTCGCCGAAGAGCGAGGGCGACGTGACGCCGAGAAGCGTGCCGGCGGTGTAGTCGTCGGCGCGCACGTCCGTCACCTCCAGGCTCGGATCCTCGGCGCGCAGAAAGTCGCGGATGCCGGCGATCGCGCGCTCGGCGCAGATCTCCTCTGGACCCGAGACGAGGACGACGGGGGCCGGCTGCGGCGCACGCCAGGAGATCTGCGGGATCGTCGTTCGCGCTCTGCCAGAGGCTGTGCGTCGCGCGCTGGTCGCCATCCTCCCAGCCTACCCAGCGGGTGCGACGCCGCTCCCGCGCTCCCGCCACACCTGCACCCCGGCATCCGTGCGCCACAGCGCGATCAGACCCTGCACGTCGGTGCGGGCGATGGTCGCACCGAGGTCTTCGAGCGGATCGAGGATCTCAGCGCGCGGATGACCGTACGTGTTGTCGGCCCCGACGGTCACGAGTGCCGTCGCCGGATCGGCCAGTGCATACAGCCGGGTGTCCTGGTCGGCACTGCCGTGGTGGGCGACCTTGACCAGGTCGTACGGCGGATCGAGAACTCCGGATGCCGCCAGTGCGGCCTGCGGAGATGCGGAGAGGTCGCCGAGGAACAGCGATGACGGCAGACCGCCTCCGCGGATGTCGATGACGACGCTCGCGTCATTGCCTGCCGGAAAAGCGCGGCTCTCGGATGGCGGCCACAGCACGCGCCAGGTCGCCGTTCCGAGCGTCCCGCGCATGCCGGGGCGCGCGAGGACGGTGTCGGCTCCGTCCTCCTCGAGGGCCGCGCGCACGCGTTCGTCCTCCGCGGTTCCGATCGGGCCGTGGACGATCACGGTGACACGACCGGCGAGCGCCGCCGCGCCGCCCACGTGGTCGAGGTCGAAGTGGGTCAGCACGAGCAGATCGACGCGGTCGACCCCGACGCGCGTGAGACACCGCTCCAGCGACTCCGGATCCGGTCCCGTGTCGATCAGCGCGACTGCGTCCGCCGAGCGCACGAGCACCGCGTCCCCCTGCCCCACGTCGCACGCGAGGACGCTCCACTGGGTGGGAATCGTCCAGCGACCCGCGATCGACGCGAGCGCGGCGCCTCCGCCCACGATCCCCACCACCGTCGCGAGCAGCAACCCCGCGCCGATGCGCAGCAAGCGCGTGCGCATGCGCGGCACGATCACCATAGTCCCGATCGCGAGGCTCACGATCGCGAGGGCCGCGACACCCGTCGGACCCTCGAGCCACGGCACCTGGTCACCCGGCAGCGCGCTGACCGTGTACGCGACACCCGCGATCCAGGCCGCCGGAAGCCACGCGATCGCGGCCAGTCCGGATTGCAGCCACGGCACGGGAGCCGTGAGGCAGGCAGCCAGCCCCACGACCGTCGCAACCGGTGCAGCCGGAGCGGCGAGCAGGTTCGCGACGATCCCGTAGAGCGGAATGGACGGAGTGATCGCGACCAGCAGCGGGCCGCACGAGAGCTGGGCGGCCAGCGGCACCGACAGCGCCAGCGCCAGCGCTCGCGGCATCCGCCTGCTCAGTCCGTCGGCGAGCGGCCGGGCGAACAGCAGGAGGGAGCCGGTGGCCACCGCCGACAGCGCGAAGCCCAGCGACCCGGCGAGCCACGGATCGGCGATGAGCAGCACGGTCACCGCGAGCGAGAGAAGTGCCGAACCCGCGCCGGTGCGACCCAGCAGGACCCCGAGCATCGCGATGGCGGCCATCGTCCCGGCGCGCAGAACGCTGGGCTCGGGCGTCACGAGCAGAACGAAGCCGGCGAGCGCGATCATCCCCGCGGCGACCCGTGCGCGACGCGAGCCTCCGGCCGCCGCGACGGCGCCGAACGCGAGACCGACCACGATGGCGCAGTTGGCGCCCGACACGGCCGTCAGGTGCGACAGCGACGATTCCTTCATCGCCGCATCCAGTCCGCTGGACACGGCGGACGTGTCGCCGACGGCGAGGCCCGGTATCAGACCTGCTCCGGGGTCGGGCAGGCCGACTGTGGCCGCCAGCAGTCCGCGACGCAAGTCCGCCGCGGAAGCCAGCACGCCCCGCGGGGCAGACGACACCAGGATCCCGCGCGAGGCGGTGACCGTCAGCACCGCTCGATCGCCGCTCGGTGCGGCACGGGCGGTGCCGAGGATCTCGACCGTCGCCCCGACGTCCAGCAGCTCGGGCCGGTCGACCTGCCCGGGCCGGACGCGGACGGCGATGTCGAGTCGCACCGGGGTGCCCGCATGCCCCGTCGTCACGCGTGCGGCGACCGCGTCGAACACCCATTCGCCGGTCGGTCGGTGCTCGACCTTGCCGGTCACCGTCGCCTCGAATGCCACCGCCCGTCCACCTTCCAGCGCGAAGTCCTCCGCGGCCACGCGCGCGGGCTGCGCCATCGCGACGTGAGAGGCCGCGGCCGCCGCTGCGGCGAGGGCGAGCACGAGGATCGCCGCCGCATGGCCCGCGCGCCGGGAGCCCGCCCGCGTTCGCCGGCGAACGGCGGTCACGGCCAGGGTGAGGATCGCGATCGCCCAGAGGCACCCTCCGACGACCCCCGCCGACACCGGCAGGAGCGTGGCCAGGAGAGCCGTCGCCCACGTCGCGGCGGCGACCGGCAGCAGCCGCAGCCGTGTCCGCCGGGGGATCGCCACGCTCACACCGAGACCAGGTCGCGGAGCGTCTCGAGCATCTTGTCGCCGATCCCCGGCACCGACAGCAGGTCCTCCACGCTCGTGAACCTCCCGTTCGCGTCCCGCCACTCGATGATGCGCGCCGCCATCGCCGGGCCGATGCGCGGCAGCGTGTCGAGGGCGGCGGCATCCGCGGTATTGAGGTTGACCCGGCCGTCGCCGCCGTCCGGCGGGGCCGGACCGGCTGCCGCGCCGACGACCGGCACATGCAGCTGCTCCCCGTCGCTCACCGGCCGCGCGAGGTTGACCGCCGTCTCGTCGGCGCCGGCGGCGAATCCGCCCGCCGCCGCCACGGCGTCCACGACCCGGGCTCCGTCGTACAGCACGTACAGGCCGGGTGCGGCCACCGAGCCGGACACGTGAACGAAGACGGATGCGGCGGTCTCGGCATCCTGCTCCACACCCTCGTCGATCGACACCGACTCGACCGGCGCCGCCGCGCCGCGGATGATCCCGATGGCCACGGTCACCGTCAGGGCGAGGAGCACCACCACGATGGCGGCACCCAGTCCGAGCCGCGCCCGCGGGCTCGCCTCGGCAGCACGAGGTTCTTCGGCCGACGACACACGCCCGAACGTAGGCCGGCGCATCGTCGGTCCGGGCGCGTCGAGCCGCTCCGGTGGACGATCCGGCCCCAGGTGCTCCTGGGGAGGAGGCTCAGTTCGTGCTGAAGCTCACGACCTTCGGCGGGCGCACGATCGCACGCGCGATCTCGCGGCCGGCGAGGGCGCGCACGACGCGGGCGTCGGTGCGGGCGATCGACTCCAGCTCCTTCGGATCGATCCGCGCGGACACCTCGAGCGTCGCGCGCACCTTCCCGTCGACCTGCACGACGGCCGTGACGCTCTCTTCGACGAGGAGAGTGGGGTCGGGCTGCCGCCACGGCACCAGGCCGACGAACGGCCGGTAGCCCAGCACCTCCCACATCTCCTCCGCGGTGTGCGGCGCGAACAGGTCCAGGATCATGGCGGTCGCCTCGGCCGCCTCCCGTACCGCGGGGTCGGCGGGGCCTGCGCCCGCGTCGATCGCCTTGCGGGTCGCATTGACCAGCTCCATGAGCCGGGCCACGACGACGTTGAACTTGGTCTGCTCCACCAGACCGGGCGCATCCGCGAGCAGCCGGTGCGTCACCCGGCGGAGCGCCTGATCGCCCTCCGCCCACACCACGTCGGGATGACTCGTGACATCCTGCGCCACTCTCCAGGCCCGCGCGAGGAACTTCTGAGCACCCGTCGTGGAGACGTCCTCCCAGTTGATGTCGTCCTCGACCGGACCGGCGAACGCGATCGCGACCCGCACCGCATCGGCACCGGGGTCGACCATGCTCGAGGCGAACTCGACAAGATTGCCCTTGCTCTTGGACATCTTGGAGCCCGAGAGGAGGACCATGCCCTGGTTCACCAGCGTCGTGAACGGCTCGGTGAAGTCGATGAGCCCGATGTCGAAGAGGACCTTGGTGATGAAGCGCGCGTAGAGCAGGTGCAGGATCGCGTGCTCGACGCCGCCGATGTAGGAGTCGACGGGAGCCCACTTGGCGGCCTCGGCGGTGGAGAACGCCTCGTCGGCGTCCTGCGGAGCGAGGAAGCGCAGGAAGTACCAGGAACTGTCCACGAACGTGTCCATCGTGTCGGGATCCCGCAGGGCGGGGGCTCCCGTCTCCGGATCGGACGTCGCCATCCACTCGGCGGCCCCGCCGAGCGGCGACGTGCCCTTCGGAGTGAGGTCCAGCCCCTCCGCGTCGGGCAGCACGAGCGGCAGCTGATCGGCCGGGACCGGAACGATGCGACCGTCCTCGGTGTGGATCATCGGGATCGGGGTCCCCCAGAAGCGCTGCCGGGAGATGAGCCAGTCGCGGAGCCGGTACGACTTCGACGCGCGACCGGTGCCCTCCGCAGCGAGCTGCTCGGTGATGCGCGCGATCGCGTTGCGCTTGGACAGCCCGTCGAGAGACCGGGAGTTGATCATGCGACCCTCGCCGATGAGGGCGATGCCGGTCCTGGCCGGGTCGAGATCGGACAGCGTGTCCTCGTCGGGACCCGGGTCGATCGGCTCGCCGTTCTCGTCGAGCTCGATGACCGGGATCGCGCCGGTGATCGGCGCAGTCGTGTCCACGACGACCCGAACCGGCAGATCGAAGGCGCGGGCGAAGTCGAGGTCGCGCTGATCATGCGCCGGGACGGCCATGACAGCGCCGTGCCCGTAGTCGGCGAGGACATAGTCGGCCGCCCAGATCGGGAGGCGCTCCCCGTTGATGGGGTTGATCGCGAAGCGCTCGAGGAACACACCCGTCTTCGGCCGATCGGTGCTCTGACGCTCGATCTCGCTCGAGCGTCCGACGCTGGCCAGATAGTCCTGGAAGCGCAGCCGCACCTCGGCTGAGGAGCCCGCCGCGAGCTCGGCGGCGAGGTCGCTGTCGGGTGCGACGACGAAGAACGTCGCCCCGTGCAGCGTGTCGGGGCGCGTGGAGAACACCGTGACCTTCTCGTGGTGCCCCTCGATCTCGAAGTCGATGTCGGCGCCGACCGAGCGGCCGATCCAGTTGCGCTGCATCCGGATGACCTTCTGAGGCCAGAAGCCCTCGAGCTGGTTGAGGTCATCCAGGAGGCGGTCGGCGTAGTCGGTGATCTTGAAGTACCACTGCGTCAGCTTCTTCTTGACGACCTCGGCTCCGCACCGCTCGCAGCGGCCGTCCACGACCTGCTCGTTGGCGAGCACCGTCTGGTCGTTGGGGCACCAGTTGACCGGGCTCTCCTTGCGGTAGGCCAGGCCCCGCTCGTACAGCAGCTGGAACAGCCACTGGTTCCAGCGGTAATACTCGGGGTCGCTCGTGTGAAGGATGCGCGACCAGTCGTAGGAGGATCCGTACGCGCGGAAGCTCTTCTTGTGCTGCTCGATGTTCGCGTACGTCCACTCGCGCGGGTCTGCGCCGCGCTGGATGGCCGCGTTCTCGGCCGGCAGCCCGAACGAGTCCCAGCCGATCGGGTTCAGCACGTTGTAGCCGCGGTGCCGCCAGAAACGCGCGACGACGTCGACGTACGCGTAGCTCTCGGCGTGACCCATGTGCAGGTCGCCGGAGGGGTACGGGAACATGCCGAGGACGTACTTGCGCGGGCGCGTGTCGCCGGCTCCTCCGGCACGGAACGGGTCGTCCTGCGCCCAGCGCGCCTGCCACTTCTGCTGGATGGCGTACGCGTCGTACCCGCCGCCGTCAACGGGCACGGCGGTGTCAGGCGGGAGGGTTCGGGACACGGAGCGGGACCAATCGTGAGGAGAGGAGCTGGCGCGGAGCGCAGCGTCCAGGCTACCGGACGGGCGCGCTCACCAGCCGAGGGGCAGGTCCGCGCCGATCGCCGCGAGCGGTCCGCGGGCCTTGATCCCGACCTCGGCCACCTCGGCGGCGGCATCCGATCGCCAGGTGATCCCGCCGCCGGCGCCGACATACGCGCCGCCGGGGTGGACCACGATCGAGCGGATGACCATGGCGAGATCCAGGGCGCCGTCCTCGCCGACCCAGCCGAAGCAGCCCGCGAACACTCCGCGCGGCCCCCGTTCGAGCTCGTGCAGGATCGTCATCGCCGACAGTTTGGGCGCACCCGTCATGCTCCCCGCCGGGAAGGTGGCATCGAGCAGGTCCCCGACGGTGACGTCCTCAGCCAGGCGGCCCGAGACGGTGCTCACGAGCTGGTGCACGGCGGGGTAGGACTCGACTTCGAGCAGCCCGTCCACCCCGACCGAGCCGGGCTCGCACACGCGCGAGAGATCGTTTCGCATCAGGTCGACGATCATGATGTTCTCGGCGCGCTCCTTCTCGCTCGCGCGCAGCTCGGCTGCCAATGCGGCGTCGCTCTCGGCGTCCGCGCCGCGCGGCCGCGTGCCCTTGATCGGCCGGGTCCGCGCCACGCCGCCGCTCACCTCGAGGAATCGCTCCGGGCTCGCGCTGACGAGGGCCACCCCGCCCGAACGAATGATGCCCCCGTGATGGGCCGGGGTCCGCGCGCGCAGGCGCGCGTAGGCGGCGATCGGATCGACAGGGCCGACGACGGTGAAGCGCGTCGTCAGGCACAGCTGGTACGCATCGCCCTCGCGAATCGCGTCCCGGCAGCGTTCGATCAGCGCCGAATACGCAGCCGGTTCGTGCCGTGCGACGGCCGGGACCGTCGCCGGCTCGGGCGCCGTGAGGACTCCCGCGGCCGAGCTCATCCGCTCCGCGTATGCCTCCGCCTCCCTGGCGGGCGCCACCGCCCACGCCTCGCCACGTTCGTGGTCGAACGCGACGAAGCGCTCGACGCGCAGCCATCGCTCCTGCGGTATGACGGGGTCGGTCGCGCTGACGGGCGCTCCTGCGCGCGCTGCGGCATCCTCGTACCCGAGCCAGCCGATCCATCCGCCGTGGAACGCGCCCGCTTCCCACTCCGTGTTCGCCGGCACCGCCGCGAGCGGCACGGCTCGCACCCCTTCGGGCCGGCTTTCCACGACGCCTGTGCCCACCCAGCTCCAGCCCGTCGTCGCGGCCGGCCCGGCGTCCAGCCAGAAGCACTCGCCCGATTCCCCTGCTGCCGAAGCGAAGACGGATGCCGGATCCCGCCAGCCGGCGAGCGGCACGGCGACGAGCGAATCGGGCATGCTCCCAGGGTAGAGGGGCGCACCGCCGCTCTAGGCTCGGGGTGTGAACGAGTTCCTCACGTGGCTGCTCGATGCCGTGCAGAGCGTCGACCCCGTGCTGCGGACCCTCCTGGCGGGGCTCGCGATCATGCTCGAGACGAGCGTGCTGATCGGGCTCGTGGTGCCGGGCGACACGATCGTCATCATCGCGGGCACGGCGGTCGCGTCGCCCCTCGAGGGGTTCGTCCTCGTCGTGGCGGTCGTGGTCGGGGCGCTCGTCGGAGAGAGCATCGGATTCGGGCTGGGTCGCTACCTCGGCCCGAAGATCCGTCACTCCCGGCTCGGTCGCCGGATCGGCGACGAGAACTGGGAGCGCTCCGAGCGGTATCTGCGCCGTCGCGGCGGTCCGGCGATCTTCGTGTCGCGCTTCCTCCCGGTGCTGCACTCCCTCGTGCCCCTCACCGTCGGGATGAGCGGATACTCCTATCGGCGCTTCCTGGCGTGGACGCTGCCCGCGTGCGTCATCTGGTCGACGCTGTACGTCTCGGTCGCGGCCCTCGCCGCGGGCACCTATCGGGAACTGGCCGACCGACTGCACTTCGCGGGCTACATCTTCGTCGGCATCATCGTGGTCTTCCTCCTGCTCGTCTTCGTCAGCAAGAAGGTGATCGAACGCGCCGAGCGCAAACACCTGCACGGCGACGAGGAGCTTCCCGGCACCGCCTCCGGGTCGGTTCGCACGCCGGAGGACGTGGGAGACTGAGGGGATGCCCCCCAGCACGACGACGACGACGCCCGCACGCCCCAAGATCCTGTGGCTCGCCCGGCTCGAGTACCGGTTCCATGCCTGGCGCGAGCGCCGTGCGCGCGCTCGCGGCCTCACGCCCACGGTGACCCCCTTCCCGGGCTACGGCGGACCCGAGGGGGTCCGCGTGCTCGGGCGCGTGCTCATCGTTCCGCCTGTGCCGCCGACGGGCGCCGGAGAGTACGAGAAAGTGCGCGGCTGGCGCAGCTTCGCATCCGTGCCGGTCGGCTTCGCGCAGGTGAGGGTGACGATCGGAGACCTGACGCACGAGGTCGTCGCCGACCGCGGCGGCGTGATCGACACCGACATCTCCGCTCGGCTCGAAGCCGGCTGGCAGACGCTCACGATGTCGGTCGAAGACAGCGAGCCCGTCGAGACCCGCGTCTTCATCGTGGGGCCGGACGTGCACTTCGGGATCGTGTCCGACGTCGACGACACCGTCATGGTGACCGCTCTTCCCCGTCCGCTGCTGGCGGCGTGGAACTCGTTCGTCGTGAACGAGCACGCCCGCCAGCCGGTGCCCGGGATGGCGGTGCTGATGGAGCGGCTCGTGCGCGATCGGCCCGGGACACCCGTCATCTACCTGTCGACGGGCGCCTGGAACGTCGCCCCCACCCTCATCCGCTTTCTGCGTCGCAACCTGTTCCCGCCCGGCTCGATCCTGCTCACCGACTGGGGCCCGACCCACGATCGCTGGTTCCGCAGCGGCAAGGCGCACAAGCTCTCGAACCTGCGCCGGCTGGCCGTGGAGTTCCCCCACGTCAAGTGGCTGCTGATCGGCGACGACGGGCAGCACGACGACGAGATCTACACGACCTTCGCGCGAGAGAGCCCCGACAACGTCGCTGCCGTGGCGATCCGCCGCCTGTCGCCGGCGGAGGCGGTGCTCGCCGGTGGCCGCACCGCGGTCGACGACCACAAGGCGGCGAACGTGCCGTGGGTGACAGAGTCCGACGGCGCCGGGCTCGCGGAGCGTCTGGACGGGATCGGCGTGCTCGAACGCTGAGCGTCTGGACGGGATCGGCGTGCTCGAACGCTGAGCGGTCTCCCTGCCGTCCGAGGGCGCCCGTAGGCTTCCAGCCATGTGTGGACGATTCGTCGTGGCCAGCGTCGGCTCCGAGCTCGTGGGCGTGCTGCGGGTAGACGTCGAGAGCGACGATCTCCCCGAGCCGTCGTACAACGTCGCGCCGACCGCTCCCGTCGCGATCGTGCTGGATTCGAGCAAGACCGACCCGCCGACCCGCCGCCTCGAGACGGCGCGCTGGGGACTCGTCCCGGCCTGGGCGAAGGATCCTTCGATCGGCGCCCGCGCGTTCAACGCGCGCTCCGAGGAGCTCGAGGACAAGCCGATGTTCCGCAAGGCTCTGGAGAAGCGCCGGGCGGTGGTGCCGGCATCCGGGTATTACGAGTGGAAGAACGTCGACGGCACCAAGATCCCGCACTACATCCACCCGGCCGACGGGTCGCCACTGTTCCTGGCCGGTCTGTACGAATGGTGGAAGAACCCCGCACTGGATGACGATGACCCGAAGCGGTGGATGCTCAGCTTCACGATCCTGACCCGCGACTCGATCGGCGACCTCGGCTCGATCCACGACCGGATGCCGCTGTTCCTGGATCCCGATCACGCCGACGCATGGCTGGACCCGACGACCGACAACGTCCGCGATGTGCTGGATGCCGCGATCGACGCCGCACCGGCGGTCGCCGACACGCTCGACGATCACGTCGTCTCGAAGGCGGTCGGCAACGTGCGCAACAACTCGCCGGAACTGATCGAGCCGGCCGCCGAATAGCGCAGCGGCCGCTGCAGGTCAGTCCACCGGCGTGCACTCCCCGCACGGGACGAGTCCACGCCCCTGCGCGGCCAGGGCCAGGCGGGCGGCAGTCACCCGCCGGGCGGCATCGCCCAGTCTCTCCAGAGACAGGGTCCCCGCCGCCACCGCCGCGGTGATCCCGTCGATGATCCGCGGCGCCGAGTCGGGCGTGGAGAACATGATCGCGAGCACCATGTCGTTGCCGGCCGCCAGCGCCGCGACGGCGTTCGCGACGGGATCCTGATAGCCGGGGATGCCGGACGCCTGCAGCATGCCCAGATCGTCGGTGATCATCACCCCGGCGAAGCCGAGCTCCTCGCGGGCGATGCGGTGCCACTCCGCCGAGAGCGTCGCCGGGGCGGGGTCGACGGCGGGGTACGAGAGGTGCCCGAACATCAGGAACTCCGCGCCGGCGTCGATGCCGGCGCGGAAGGGCACGGCGTCCTGCGTGGCCCACTGCGCCTTGGACGAGCCCGTGGAGGGGATGCCGACGTGGGAGTCACCCGGCGCCGAACCGTGGCCCGGGAAGTGCTTGAGCGTCGACATCGCCGCATCGGCCTCGCCGCCGACCGCGGCGTCCACGCGCTCCGCGCTCGTGGTCGCCGTGGTTCCGAGCGCGCGCCGATGGATGAACATCGCCGGGTCGGCGGTGACGTCTGCGACGATGCCGAAGTTCACGCCTATCCCGACCCGCTGCAGGAGGGCGCCGCGCGCGGCGAACGCGTCACCGGTCTCGACGGGGGGCCGGTCCTTCAGCGTGACGGACGAGGGGAAGGCGTCCCAGGGCAGCCGGGAGACGTCGCCGCCCTCCTGGTCGATCGCGATGACGGGCGGCAGCGAGCCGTCCACGGTCAGCGCAGCGGTGAGCTGCCGCAGCTGCGCTTCGGTGGCGGGGATGTTGGCGCCCATGAGGATGAAGCCACCGATGCCCGTGCGACCCATGTACTCCGCGAGCGTCGCGGCGTCCGTCGTGGGCATGTGACCCATCACGACGCTCGCGGCCTTCTCGCGGGTGGACATGCCGGCCACCCGGGCGGCCGCCTCGGTGTGGTGATCCGCGACCGGGACGACCCGCACGGTCCCCCACTCCGCATCGTCGGGCGGCGATGCGGAGTCCTCGACCGTCCACGAGGCCGGAACCACCGCGCCCAGGAGCGCGACCGAGCCCACCAGTCCGGCGGTCACGGCGCGCCGGACAGCGTTCATTCCTTCAGCCTAAGCGGGCATCGGCGCCTCTCGGTCGAGTCCCGGGTTCAGTGCCGGCGGATGAGAGCCGCGGCATCCGTGCCCCGTGGAAGCGCGCCGTACTGTGCCGACCGGTCGTCGCCGAGCCGCGCGGCGATGAAGGCCTCCGCCGCCGGGGACGACGCGTGGCGCAGCATGAGCGAGGCCTGGAACGCCAGTGCGAGACTCTCGCAGAGGCGCCGCGCCTGCGACTGCGCTGCATCGGGTTCGGCGCCCGCGACCTCATCCAGCAGAGACAGCGTGCGGGCGGTGTGGGCGTCGAGCCGCGCCGACCCGCCCGCGGTCGTTGCGACCTCGTCAGCGAAAGCCGAGCGCGCGTCCGGATCCCGCGTGAGTGCGCGCAGCACGTCGAGCGCGATGACGGTGCCGGACCCCTCCCAGATCGCCATCACCGGCTGCTCGCGGTAGCGACGGGCCAGCGGGAACGACTCGGTGTAGCCGTTGCCTCCCAGGCACTCCAGCGCCTCGTAGGCGTGCTGCGGGCCGCGCTTGGTGACCCAGTACTTCGACACCGGCGTCGCCAGTCGGCGCAGGGCTATGTCGCGATCGGATGCCGCGGCCTCGAACATCTGCGCCAGCCGCAGTCCGGTGAGCATCGCAGCCTCGGATTCGAGCGCGAGATCGGCCAGCACCGCGGTCATCGCCGGCTGGTCGACCAGCAGCCTGCCGAACGCGGCGCGGCCGCGAGCGTGCCACACCGCTTCGGCGAGGGACTGGCGCATGCCCGCGGCGGTCCCCAGGACGCAGTCCAGCCGCGTCCGCTGCACCATCTCCATGATCGTGCGCACGCCGCGGCCCGGTTCGCCGAGGATGAGCCCGATGGTCCCGTCGAACTCGACCGAGGCCGAGGCGTTCGAGCGGTTGCCGAGCTTGTCCTTCAGATGCTGGATGCGGAAGACGTTGCGCATGCCGCGCGGCAGCAGGCGCGGGACGAACAGGCACGACAGGCCCTCCTCGACGTTGCCCCGCCTCGTCTGGGCGAGCACCAGGAAGCCGTCCGACATCGGCGCCGAGCAGAACCACTTGTGACCTGTGATCTGGTAGCTGTGACCACCCATATAGGTTCCGACGGTGGTGCCGGCGCGCACGTCGGACCCGCCCTGCTTCTCGGTCATCGCCATGCCGATGAGGGCGCTGGTCTTCTCCTCGTTCGGCAGCAGGCGAGGCTCGTACTCGCGGGAGTAGACGCGGGGCAGCCAGTCGTCGGCGATCCACGGCGAGTCCCTGATCGACGCCACGGCGGCGTGGGTCATCGACACCGGGCACGCGTGACCGGCCTCGACCTGTGCGAACAGCATGAACATGGCGGCGCGCGCGACGGCGGCACCCGGCTTCGGGTCCGACCAGGCGGACGTGTGCGCCCCGCGCGCGACGGCGGCGGCGAGGATGCGGTGGTACGAGGGGTCGTACTCCACCTCGTCGAGACGGAACCCCCACCGGTCGTGGGGCTGCGCCACCGGAACGTGCGTGTTGGCCAGCGTGGCGTCGCGCTGGAAAGAGGGCGAGCCGACGAGCTGCCCCGCCTCGTGCAGATCGTCGTGCGCCCATCCGGCGCCGAACGCGTTCACCGCACCCACCAGAGTGGCGTTCGCCTCGTACTCGTCCAGGTCGGTGCGCACCGGCGGCTGATTCTCGACGTAGTGGGTCGCCGCGCCGATCACGCGCTGCCCGCGGGCGTTAGAGGTCATGTCCGCTCCGTGTCCCAGGGAGCTGCCAGAGCCGCCTGCTCGTCCAGGGACAGCGGCGCGCGCGTGACGATCTCGTGCATGAAGCCGAGCTTCTGGCGGACCGGCTCGACGATGTCGAACGGGTAGAGGTCCCTGAACCCCATCGACCGATTGATGCGGTTGAACGACTGGGACATCCACTCCCAGTCGCTCAGCAGCCGCTGCACCGGCTGGTCCTCGTAGGACTCGAGGGGCACGACATCGGTGTCGCGCATGCTCGTGACCGCGGCATCCAGTTTGATGCCGATCGCCGCGGCGGTCTGGAGCGTCCCCGTGATGTGGAGGTAGTGGGCGAAGGTCTCGGCGAAGTCCTCCCACGGGTGCATCGTGGCGTACTCGGAGATGAAGGATTCGTGCCAGTTCCCCGGGGCACCGAAGCGATAGTGCCGCGCGAGCGCGTCCTTGTAGCTCGCGCGCTCGTCGCCGAACAGCTCGCGACAGCGCTTCCAGCTCTCCTCGGACGTGAGGAGGACGTTCTGGTAGTAGTGGCCGACTTCATGGCGCAGGTGGCCGAGGATCGTGCGGTACGGCTCGCCCAGCCTGACGCGCATGGCCTCACGGCGGTCATCGAGACTCTCCGCAAGGTCGATCGTGATGATGCCGTTCGCATGGCCGATCATCACGGGGCGCCCGTCCGTCAGGCTCGAGACGAGGTCGAACCCGAGCCCCCCCGGCTTGATGTCCCACCCGACGATCGGCAGCCCGAGGCTTCCGAGCTGCAGCAGGAGCCGCCGCTTGGCCTCCTCGACGCTGGCGAGCTTCTCCAGCGCCACCGTGTCGTTCGCCGCCGGCCGGGTCCGCGTGAGCCGACACGAGAAGCACCGCCCGGCGGGCGCATCCTCGCGGACCAGCCAGTTGCACGCCCATTCGCGGTTCGAGCAGGTGTACCAGGTGCGTCCGTCGATGACCGTCTGGTTGTTGCGGAGCCCGTGGAATTGACGAGAGAGCATGTGATAGCCGAGGTCCGCTCCGCAATTCGGGCAGTTCAGCCGGTCGAGGAACAGGAAGTGTCGGCAGTGCGGACAACGCGGCTGGGAGCTCACGTTTCTCACCGTAGCGCTCTCTCGCGCTGCACCGTCCGAACGGCTCGAGAACCAGGTCGACGGCTACGGGACGGCGGCGATGGGCAGCCGGATCAACAGGTCGTCATCGTCTCGGGGCGCGCCGCGCCCGTCGGTGTTGCCGGTCAGCACCCAGAGAGTCCCGTCCGGCGCGAACACGACGTCGCGCAGTCGCCCCTGCCCGTCCAGCCCGATTCGCGGCTCCCCCGCTGTGCCGTCGGCCGCGATGTCGACGACCCAGAGGCTCTCGCCGCGGAGTCCGGCCACGAACACCGTGCTTCCGACGGCCGCGATGCCGCTCGGACTCGCATCGCTCGTGCCCCACGCGACCACGGGATCCACGAAGCGTGCATCGTCGGCCGCACCCTCCACGAGCGGCCAGCCGTAGTTGCCGCCGGGCACGATGTGGTTCAGTTCGTCCCAAGTGTCCTGCCCGAATTCGCTCGCCCACAATTCGCCGTCGGCCGTCCACGCCAGGCCCTGGACGTTGCGGTGGCCGAGACTCCAGACCGCATTGCCGAACGGGTTGCCCGGCGCCGCAGCACCGTCCGGCGTCAGTCGCAGGATCTTGCCGCCCAGCGCGTTCGGATCCTGGGACGCATCGCGGTTCTGGGCATCACCGGTCGTCACGTAGAGGTGTCCGTCCGGACCGAACGCGATGCGCCCGCCGTTGTGCGTGCGCTCCCGGGGAATTCCGGTGATCACCGCTTCTGCAGTGCCGAGGGCGAGGGCTCCCGGCTCGCCGGAGAGCGGCATCCGCACCACCCGGTTGTCGTCAACGCCGCCGTGGTACGCGTAAAGCCACCGCCCCTCTCCACCGGGATCATGACGGAGGGCCAGGCCGTGCAGACCCGACTCGCCGCCGGAGACGACGCCCGGGATCACGCCGACGCTGCGCAGCGTGCCGTCGCTCAGAAGCTCTCGCACCGTGCCGGTGTCTCGCTCCGAGATGAGGGCGCCGCCGTCGAGCGGCACGACCGACCAGGGCGCGGCCAGGCCGGTGGCCAGGGTGGCGGGCGGCCCGGACGGCTGCCAGAAGACCTCGCGGGGGGCGGCCGACGCGGCCGCGGAGGGTGATGCCGGCGCGGAGGTCGACGGACTCGTCGCGCGCGGAGGTACCGAGCCGTCGGGGGACGGAGTGCAGGCGGATGCCGCCACCGCGATGCCCAGGGCGGCTGCCAGGGCCGCTGCGCGGCGCGCGCGGGTCACGATCCGTCTGCGGCGGCTTCGATCGCGGCGATGTCGATCTTGGTCATCGTGAACATCGCCTGCACGGCGCGATGCGATCGCTCCGGATCGGGGTCCCGGATGAGCTCGACCAGGCGGTCGGGGACGATCTGCCACGACAGCCCCCACCGGTCCTTGAGCCACGCGCACGGCTGCTCCTGGCCGCCGTCCGCGGTCAGCGCCGCCCAGTAGCGATCGACCTCGGCCTGGTCGCTGCAGGAGACGAACAGGGATACCGCTTCGGTGAAGGGGAACTGGGGGCCGGCATCCATCGCGTAGTAATCGCGATCGCCGAGCCGGAAGTGGGCGTGCATCACCTTGCCGCCCATGCCCGGCACCTCTTCGGGATAGCGCTCGAGCGAGACGACCTCCGACCCCGGGATCAGAGCGGTGTAGAACATGATCGCCGCCTCGGCGTCGTCGTCGAACCACAGGAACGGGGTCACGTCCGTCATGGCGTCCCTCCTCGCATCGCTCTAGGCTCTCCCGTCACGCGAGCGCGGTCAAGCACCTCGAGTCGTCGGGGAAAACGGAGAAGCCCCCGCGATGCGGAGGCTTCTCACAATGGTGGACCTGAGGGGACTCGAACCCCTGACCCCCTGCATGCCATGCAGGTGCGCTACCAGCTGCGCCACAGGCCCGGATGCGCCTCCGAAGCGGAGGCAACCCGACTAGATTACTACATCGATTCGCGTGCCTCGACCCGCGACCGGTGTCCGAGCCGAGCCGTACGGTCGACTCGAGGGAAGGCGTCGCACATGGCCACTCTGGGCAACATCACGTTCTATGCGGACGATCCGCAGGCACTGGCGCACTTCTGGTCGGGGGTGTTCGGCTATCCGCTGTCGGAGTGGGACGAGCCTCTCCGAAGCGAGCTGATCGCAGCCGGCCTATCCGACGACGACCTCGCTCGACGTGCGCTCGCGGAAGACCCGGACGGCCGGGGGCCGCGACTGTTCTTCCACCACGCGTCCGAGGCCAAGTCGGGTCGCAACCGCCTCCACCTGGACGTGCAGGCGGTGCAGTCCGGAGCGCCCACCCGAGAGCAGCTCGACGCGGAGAAGGACCGCCTCGTCGCCCTCGGTGCCCGCATGGTCCGCCTGGTCGACCAGTCCTGGGGCGAGTGGCCCGAACTCTACTATCAGCTCGAGGATCCCGAGGGGAACGAGTTCTGCCTGCAGTGACCTGTCAGTCGATCGCCGAGGACGCGGGCAGCTCGATCGGGACCACCGGGCAGTCCTTCCACAACCTCTCGAGGCCGTAGTACATGCGCTCCTGCTCGTGGAACACGTGCACGACCAGGTCGCCGAAGTCCAGCAGCACCCAGCGCGCCTCCTGACGCCCTTCGCGGCGGAGTCGCCTGTGGCCCGCCTCGAGCAGCTTGTCCTCGATCTCGTCGGCGATCGCCGCGACGTTGCGTTCGCTGCGTCCGGTGACCAGCAGGAAGATGTCCACGAGCGGGAGCGGTCCCGACACGTCGAGCGCAACCAGGTCCTCGCCGCCCTTCGCGTCGGCGGCCAGGGCGGCGATGCCCAGCATGTCGCGGGACTGCTCGGTCGCCGTCATCAGAAGACTCCTGTCACGAACGCCAGGATGAGCACTCCCACGAGGGCGAGCGCGAGCACTCCCGCGGTGATCGCCAGGGTCAGCATGAGGCGGCCCCCCTTCTCGGGGGTCGGCGGCTTGATGAGGTCGCCGCCGTTCTTGACCGTGCTGATCGCGGCGCTGGCGGCGATGGGGGTGGGCGACGAGTGGGCCGGCAGCTCGCCGTCGACCAGGACGGCGTCCGTCTCCTTGCCGTCGGCGGTTCCGGTGGCATGGCCGGTCGAGCCGAGACCCTCGGGCAGGTTGTACGAGCCGGTGATCAGCACCTCACCCGTTGCGGTGACGGGTGCGACCAGGGGCGGTGCCGACGGGGTCTGCGACAGGATGAGCGCGTTGCCCGTGCCGACGGAGCCGGTCACCGATCGCGTGATGAGCTGGTCGAAGGACGGCGGGAGCTCGACCTGCGGCGTCTCGCCGGCCAGCAGCTCTGCTCCGAAGCCGGGGCGCACGACGGCGCGGTCGGCCTCCTCTTCGTCCTCGGCCTCCTGCACGGTGGCGGCGGCGCCCTGTGCCTCGGGTGCCGCGCTGACGCGCTCTGCTGCGGGAGCATCAGCTGCGGGAGCCTCAGTGGTCGGCGCTTCGGCTGCGGTGTCGGTTGCGGGCGCCGCCGCGAGGTGCTCGGCGGTATCCGACTCGACGACCGCCACGGTCACCGGGATGTCGTCCTCGGCTGTTGCGGCGGCATCCGCCCCGAAGAGCTGGGCGAGGCTCAGCTCGCCGGAAGCGACGGTCTCCTCCGCCGGGTGCGCGGCCTCGGGCTGCGCGGCCGCGGCGACCGATGCCGCGTGGGCTGCGGCGACCTCCGGCGTGATGACGGGGACCGATGCGGTGCGGATGCGTTCCTGCTGGCGCGCCTGGCGGCGGGTCAGCGGCGCGACGCCGAGGTCCACGCTCGCGTCGGCCCCGGGCAGGTCGTGGACGGCCGCCGGCAGCGCGGCGCGCGGCAGCGGCGCGGCGACGTGGGGCGCCGGCGTCTCGGCCGCCGGGGCGGCCTCCGCGTGCTCCTGGTCGGCCTCGGGAGCGGTTCCATCGGTCTCGGAGCGGGGCTCGTCGTGCCGCTCGTCGTTCGCGTCCGACGGCGGCGGCTCTTCGGCGGGAGGAGCCTCGTCGGTCACGATCGGGGTCGCGCCGGTGTTGCGGATGTCTCGCATCTGCTTGCGGGTGAGGGCTGGTGTCGCCGGCTGCTCGGGTGTGCTCATTCCTTGCTCCGGTAGAGGTGGTGCTTCGCAATGTATTGGACAACCCCGTCGGGGACGAGGTACCACACGGGGTTCCCGTGTGCGACGCGATCGCGGCAGTCTGTGGACGAGATGGCGAGCGCCGGGATCTCGAGCTGGCTCACGTCATCGGTCGGCAGGCCTGCTGTGCTCAGGACGTGACCGGGTCGGGAGACGGCGACGAAGTGAGCGAGGTCCCACAACTCATCATGGTCCCTCCAACTGAGAATTTGCGCCAAGGCGTCGGCGCCGGTGATGAAGAACAGCTCCGCATCGGGGCGCTGGCTCTTCAATTCCCGCAGGGTGTCGATCGTGTACGTGGGGCCGGCGCGATCGATGTCGACGCGGCTGACGGTGAATCGGGGGTTGGACGCCGTCGCGATGACCGTCATCAGATACCGGTGCTCGCTTGGCGAGACGTCGGACTTCTGCCACGGCTGGCCGGTCGGTACGAAGATGACCTCATCGAGGTCGAAGGACTGCGCGACCTCGCTCGCCGCGACCAGGTGACCGTGGTGGATGGGGTCGAACGTGCCACCCATGACCCCGATTCTCGGGGTGCGCGTCACCGACATGCAGTCGGCCTAGTGGCCGTGCCCCGCCTCGTGTACGTCGTTCGCGTGCGCGGCGGTGTACGCGTCGGCCTTGTGCGCGTGGCGGTTGGACACATTCCGGTACGAGAGCGTGACGAGCGCCAGGGCTCCGAAGACCGCGATCGCGATGATGCCGAAGATCACGGTCTCGAGCGCGATGTTTCCGTGCTCGGACTCTTCGGCTGCGAGGACGAGAAGCGTGGCAAGGGTCATTCGTGCTCCGTTCGGGTTTCGCGTCGTGTCGCAACGCGGTCTCAGTTTATGCGGTCATGGCCGGACTTGTCCGGACCCGCGCGCGAGCCACTTCGCGCTCGTCAGCTCCGAGAGCCCCATCGGCCCACGGGCGTGCAGCTTCTGCGTGGAGATTCCGACCTCGGCCCCGAAGCCGAATTCTCCCCCGTCGGTGAAGCGGGTCGAGGCGTTGGCCATGACGACCGCGGAGTCCACCTCTGCGAGGAAGCGCTCAGCGTTCGCCGGATCCTGCGTGATGATCGACTCGGTGTGGTGGGTGGAGTAGCGACGGATGTGTTCGAGTGCTGCATCCAGGTCGTCGACGACTCGCATCGCGATGTCGAGGCTGAGGTACTCCGTGGCCCAGTCGTCCTCCGTCGCTGCGAGCACGCCGTCGACGAGCCCGGCGATTCCAGGGTCACCGTGGACGGTCACGCCCTGTGCCCGCAGCGCCGCCACCACCGGCGGAACGAGCCGTTCGGCTGCCGCTCTGTGCACCAGCACCGTCTCGACGGAGTTGCAGACGCTCGGCCGCTGCACCTTGGCGTTCACGACGATGTCGCGCGCCCATTCCAGCGGCGCCGACTCGTCGAGCACGATGTGCACGACTCCGGCTCCCGTCTCGATGACAGGCACGGACGACTCCGTGACGACGGTCTCGATGAGCTGCGCGCTCCCCCGCGGAACGAGCACGTCCACGATGCCGCGGGCGTGCATCAGTTCGCGAGCTCCGTCTCGGCCGAACTCATCGACGGTCTGGATGGCCTCCGGATCGAGCCCGCCGCCCGCGAGGGCATCGCGCATCGCGCGCACGAGCGCGGCGTTGGTCAGCTCGGCGGCCGAGCCGCCGCGCAAGACCACTGCGTTGCCCGCCCGCAGGGCGAGCGCGGCGATGTCGACGGTCACGTTCGGGCGCGCCTCGTAGATGGAGCCGACGACGCCGAAGGGCACGCTGACCTTCGTGAGCCGGATGCCGTTCGGAAGGGTCCGCTCATCCAGCACGCGTCCGACCGGGTCGGGAAGCTCGGCGACGGCTCGGACGGCCTCGGCAAGCGCCGCGACGCGGGGCGCGTCCAGACGCAGTCGGTCTTGGAGGGCCGCCGACAGTCCGGCCGCGTGGCCGCGCTCCAGGTCGTCGCGATTCGCGGCGACGACGTCGGGCGTCGCGCTCTCGATCGCGTCCGCGATCGACAGCAGCGCATCGCGCTTCTGGGCGTCGGAGAGCAGGCCGATCGAACGGGAAGCCGCCAGGGCGAGCAGCATCCGCTCGCGCGGCGTGGTCGCGGTCGTCGTCATCGGCCCAGTGTATCGACGGCGGATGTGCCGCCCGGCTTGCGGATGGGGCCCGTGACCGGCAGGAACACCGGCGCGGGGTGCGGGTCGAACCAGGTTCCGATGTCCTCTCCGCGCAGTGCGCGGTCGACGAGATCGGCGCTCGTCACCAGAACGCCGACGCCGGATGCGGTGGCCACGCGGGCCGCCGAGACCTTGGTCGCCGCCCCCCCGGTTCCCAGGCTGTTGACGACGACCGACCCGAACTCGTAGCCGCTGAGGTCGTCGCCGTACTCGACGCGGCGGATCGGGCGGGCACCGGGCTGGTCGGGCGGACGCGTGTACAGGCACTCGATGTCGCTCAGGAGGACGAGAGCGTCGGCGCCGGTCAACTGGGCCACCAGGGCGGCGAGACGATCGTTGTCGCCGAATCGGATCTCGTGCGTGGCGACCGTGTCGTTCTCATTGACGATCGGAAGGATGCGCAGGCCGAGCAGGCGCTCCATGGCGCGGCGCGCGTTGGACCGCGGCGTGGGGTTGTCGAGGTCTCCGGCGGTGAGCAGCACCTGGCCTGCGACGATGCCGAAGGGACGCAGCGCCTCCTGGTAGCGGTAGATCAGCACGTTCTGGCCGACGGCGGCAGCCGCCTGCTGTGTCGCCAGGTCGGACGGACGCTCACCGAGCCGCAGATACGGCATACCGGTGGCGATGGCGCCGGACGAGACGAGCACGACCTCGGTGCCTTCGGCGTGCGCCTCAGCGAGCGCTTCGACGATCGGCTGGATCTTGTCGACGTTGTCTCCGCTGATCGAGGACGACCCGACCTTGACGACGATGCGCCGGGCGGTCGGGATGTCCTCTCGCGTGAAGCTCGTCACGCCTTCTCCTCGTCGTCCTGGCCGATCTGCGCGGACTTCGCGGCGATGCGCTCGGCCTCGAGCTCGGCTCGCGCCTCCGCCTTGGCGTCCATGCTCGCGTAGTACTTCTCGCGTCGCTGAGACGTCGTCCGGCGCGGGTTCATGTCCAACCGCGGGTCGGTTCCGCGCGGGGCGGTCATGAGCTCGGCGACCGAACCGAGGGACGGCTGCCAGTCGAACACGACGCCGTCGCCCTCGCCGATGACCACGGTCGATCCGGGCTGCGCACCCGACTTGAAGAGCTGGTCCTCGACGCCGAGCTTCTCGAGGCGGTCGGCCAGGTACCCGACAGCCTCTTCGTTCTGGAAGTCGGTCTGCTGAACCCAGCGCAGTGGCTTGACGCCCAGCACGCGGTAGATGTCCCCGTACGTGCCGCCCTCGACGCGGATCGTGAACTCCCTCTCCGAGCCCTGCGGGCGGATGACGACCCGCTCGACGACGGGCTTGGCCGCCTCAGCGACCCGGTGGGCTGCGACGACGTCGCCCAGCGCATACGTGAGCCGGCGAAGTCCCTCGTGACTGACGGTGGAGATGTCGAACACGCGGAATCCGCGCGCCTCGAGGTCGGGGCGGACGAGCTCGGCGAGATCCTTGGCCTCCGGCACGTCGATCTTGTTCAGCGCGACGATCTGCGGCCGTTCGAGCAGAGGCAGCTGGCCCTCGGGGACGGGGTAGGCCGCCAGTTCGGCGAGGATCACATCGAGGTCGCTGAGGGGGTCGCGGCCCGGCTCGAGCGTCGCGCAGTCCAGCACGTGCACGAGCGCGGTGCAGCGCTCGACGTGGCGGAGGAACTCGAGGCCGAGTCCCTTGCCCTCGCTCGCGCCTTCGATCAGTCCGGGCACGTCGGCGACGGTGAAGCGCACGTCGCCGGCCTGGACGACCCCGAGGTTGGGATGGAGCGTGGTGAACGGATAGTCCGCGATCTTGGGGCGTGCCGCCGAGATCGCGGCGATCAGGCTGGACTTGCCCGCCGACGGGTAGCCCACCAGCGCCACGTCGGCGACCGTCTTCAACTCGAGGAGGACATCGCCCTCCCATCCGGGCGTACCGAGCAGAGCGAAGCCGGGCGCCTTGCGTTTGGGGTTGGCCAGCGTCGCGTTTCCGAGACCGCCGATGCCCCCGGGAGCGACGATGAATCGCATGCCGGGCTCGATCATGTCGACCAGGGTCTGGCCGGAGACGTCCTTGACCACGGTGCCGACCGGTACGGGCAGCTCGAGCGCCTCGCCCGCGGCGCCGGAGCGGTGGTCGCCCATCCCGAAGCCGCCGTTGCCCGCCGAGCGGTGCGGAGAGTGGTGGTACGACAGCAGCGTGGTGACATTCGGGTCGGCGACCAGCACGATGTCGCCGCCGTGCCCGCCGTTGCCGCCGTCGGGGCCGGCCAGCGGCTTGAACTTCTCGCGCTTCACCGAGACACAGCCGTTGCCGCCCTTGCCGGCGGACAGGTGCAGCGTCACTCGGTCGACGAATGTGACCATGCGCTCCCCCTTGGATTCTTCGTGCCTGATGTAATTGTGGACCGGGTAAACGAGAGGGGGCGAGCCGAAGCCCGCCCCCTCCACGTGTGAAATCTGTGTGCGGCGGACTACTCCGCCGGAACCACGATGTTGACGACCTTGCGGCCGCCCTTCGCGCCGAACTCGACAGCACCGGCCTCGAGCGCGAACAGCGTGTCGTCACCGCCGCGGCCGACGTTGGCGCCGGGGTGGAAGTGCGTGCCGCGCTGACGGACGATGATCTCGCCGGCGAGGACCTGCTGGCCGCCGAAGCGCTTCACGCCGAGGCGCTGCGCGTTGGAGTCACGACCGTTGCGAGTGGAGCTTGCGCCCTTTTTGTGTGCCATGTCTGCGTCTCTTCCGTGCTTACTTGATGCCGGTGACCTTGACGCGCGTGAGGTCCTGACGGTGCCCCTGGCGCTTCTTGTAGCCGGTCTTGTTCTTGAACTTCTGGATCACGATCTTGGGGCCGCGCTCTTCGCCGAGCACCTCGGCGGTGACGGTCACCTTGGCGAGCTTGTCGGCGTCGGTCGTCACGGCGTCGCCGTCGACCAGCAGCACGGCGGGCAGCTCGATCTTGTCGCCGATCTTCGCGGACTGGCGATCGAGGACGACGATCGTGCCGACCTCCACCTTCTCCTGCCGGCCACCGGCGCGCACAACTGCGTAGACCACTTCATACCTGTTTCGTCGGGGAGCGCGCGGCTCCGGATGCCTGAGCAAAGACTCGGTGCGGAGCAGAGATGTCGTCAACGCACCAAAGGAATACTTTACCGGATGCCGGACCCACAAGCAAAAGCACGCGGAGGGCGTCCCGCCGCCCGCCGCCGCGGCGTGCATAGGATCGGCACATGGCGATCCTGATCGACGATCCGCGCTGGCCGGCGCACGGCCGTCACTGGGCGCACCTGGTCAGCGACACGAGCCTGGATGAGCTGCATGCGTTCGCCGCCGCGAACGGCATCCCCCGACGCGGATTCGATCGCGACCACTACGACGTGCCCGACGAGGCGCACGCTCGGCTCGTCGCCGCCGGTGCCCGTCATGTGGATGGGCACACGCTCGTGCGGGCGCTCATCGCTTCCGGCCTGCGCGTCACCGCGCGTCAGCGCCGCGGCCGCTGAGACGCGATCTCGCGGCTCACTCCTCCGTGGGCGTGTGGGAGACGGGCGTCCCCGTGAGGGCGGCCGTCGTCACCCGCCGCCGCGAGCGGCCCTGACCGGGCGCCTTGGGCTCGGGCAGCGCGCTGAGCACGGAGTCCAGCATCAGATCCTTCTCGGTGCGCGGCGCCTTCGAGCCGGCATCCTGCCGCTTCTTGCGCTGCTTCTTCGGCCGCTCGATCGGCGCTTCCTCGACGGGCGCCGCGGCCGGCGCGGCCTCCTCCTCGTGGTGCGAGTGGATCGTCGAGGCGGCGATCTGCGCGAGCGCCGACTTCACGCCCTCGGTGATGACGTGCGTCCCGCCGGTGCCGCCGTTCGTGGTCGTCGCCGCCGCGCGCGGCCGGCGTCCGGGAGGTTGCCCGTTGCCGATCGGCGCACGGTGCTTCACGACGGGATCGTGGTGGACGATCACGCCGCGGCCCGCGCAGACCTCGCAGGCCTCGCTGAAGGTCTCCAGCAGTCCGAGGCCGAGCTTCTTGCGGGTCATCTGCACGAGCCCCAGCGAAGTGACCTCCGCCACCTGGTGCTTCGTGCGGTCCCGGCTCAGGCACTCGACGAGGCGACGGAGCACCAGATCGCGGTTGGACTCGAGCACCATGTCGATGAAGTCCACGACGATGATGCCGCCGATGTCGCGCAGCCGCAGCTGGCGGACGATCTCCTCGGCCGCCTCGAGGTTGTTCTTCGTGACGGTCTCTTCGAGGTTGCCGCCCGACCCGACGAACTTGCCGGTGTTCACGTCGACGACGGTCATCGCCTCGGTGCGGTCGATCACGAGCGACCCGCCGGAGGGCAGCCAGACCTTGCGGTCGAGCGCCTTCTCGATCTGCTCGGTGACGCGGAACTCGTCGAACGGGTCGGCCTCGCCCTCGTAGACGGCGACGCGGTCGAGCAGGTCGGGGGCGACGCTCTCGAGGTACGCGGTGATCGTCTGGTGCGCGTCCTCGCCCTGGATGAGCATCTTCGTGAAGTCCTCGTTGAAGACGTCGCGGACGATCTTGACGAGCAGGTCGGGCTCGGAGTGCAGCAGCGCCGGCGCCTGGATCGACTCGACCTGTCGGCTGATGTGCTCCCACTGGGTCGTCAGCCGCTGCACGTCACGGGTGAGCTGGTCCTCGGTCGCCCCCTCGGCTGCGGTGCGGACGATGACGCCCGACGACTCGGGCAGCACTTCCTTGAGGATCTTCTTCAGGCGAGCGCGCTCGGTGTCGGGAAGCTTGCGCGAGATGCCGTTCATCGCGCCACCCGGCACGTAGACCAGGTAGCGGCCCGGAAGCGAGATCTGGCTCGTCAGCCGGGCACCCTTGTGACCCACCGGGTCCTTCGTGACCTGCACGAGCACGCGGTCGCCGCTCTTGAGTGCGAGTTCGATGCGACGCGGCTGGTTGCCGGTCTCGACGGCATCCCAATCCACCTCGCCGGAGTACAGGACGGCGTTACGGCCACGGCCGATGTCGACGAACGCCGCCTCCATGCTCGGCAGGACGTTCTGCACGCGCCCGAGGTAGACGTTGCCGATCAGCGACGCGTCCTGGTTGCGGGCGACGTAGTGCTCGACGAGCACGTTGTCCTCGAGCACGGCGATCTGGATGCGCCCGTTCTTGGAGCGGACGATCATCTCGCGGTCGACGGCCTCTCGACGCGCGAGGAACTCCGCCTCGGTCACGACGGCGCGGCGGCGGCCGGCCTCGCGGCCATCGCGGCGGCGCTGCTTCTTCGCCTCGAGGCGGGTCGACCCCTTGATGCGCTGAGGCTCGGTGATGAGCTCGACTGCGCGCTGGCGGGACTGCTGCGGCTCGGCCGGACCGGACGCCTCGTCACGGCCCTCGCCGGTGCGACGACGGTTGCGTCGGCGCGCGCTCGTCGACGAGCCCTGCTCGGAGGCGGGCTCCTGCTCGGGAAGCGGCGGAAGAGCGGCGACCTCGGGCGCGTAGAAGAGCAGCTGAGTGGAGACGGCCGAGACGAACACCTCGGGCAGCAGTCCCAGGTCGACGGCCGTCTTGGGACCGGTCTCCTCCGCTTGGCCAGGGGATTCCATCTGAGCCTGGTCGGGAGCATCTGCCGGCTCCGCCTGCTCGGCGGCGTGCTCCTGCGGCTCCTCGACGGCGTCGGGCTCGGCCGCATCATCGGCCGGCTGATGCTCGACCGCGTCGCTCACCTCGTCGGGCGCCTCTTCGGATGGTGACCCGTCGGGGACGACGTCAGCGGCATCGGCGGCGCTCTGCGCTACCGGATCGTCCGAGTCGTCACGGGGTTCGAGGTGTGCATCGGTCTCATCGGCCATCACTGGCGTACTCCCTGCGGACGACACCGCGCGTCGTCCGGCGAAATCTCGTGCGGTGCCGCACCTGCGGTGCCGCTAACTCACTCGGTCTGCAGCCGGCCCGTGGCTCATGCTGCGAAGGGCGCTCATCGCCCGAAGTCTCCTGTGACGCGTTGGCGGCGCGGCCGCGACGCATCGCTGACCATTATCGCACTTTCCCCGCCCGAATGTGCGGGCGGCGCCCCGCAGGTTTTCGACGGTCGTGCGCGCGGCATCCGCTCAGCCCGCGATGTCATAATCCGGATCATGACCACGCCCTCCGCCCGGACGCGCCCGACGGCCCTCGCGGTGTGGCTCATCGTCGCCGGTGCGATCGGGTGGTGGGCGGCCTTCTCGCTGACCATGGAGCGTCTCGCGCTGCTGGCCGACCCTGACGCGATCCTCGGGTGCGACATCAGTCCTCTCGTCCAGTGCGGCAAGAATCTGGAGTCGTGGCAGGGCAGCCTGTTCGGGTTCCCCAACCCGATCCTGGGACTCACCGGCTGGATGGCACCCATCGTCGTCGGCGTGGCGATCCTGGCGGGCGCCCGCTTCGCGCGATGGTTCTGGTGGCTGTTCGCGGCGGGCGTGACGCTTGCGTTCGTCTTCGTGCTGTGGCTGATCAGTCAGAGCATCTTCGTGCTCGGCACCCTCTGCCCGTGGTGCATGGTGACGTGGGTGGTCACGATCCCGACGTTCTACGCGGTCACCCTGCACGTGCTCCGCACCGGAATCGTGCCGGCCCCGCGCGCGATCCGCCGCGGAGCCGACGCGCTCATGAGCTGGATTCCGCTCCTGGCCGTCGTGAGCTACGCCGTCGTGGCGGTCATCGCGCAGGTGCGCCTGGACGTGCTCGGCTCGGTCTTCTGACGCCCGGGCCGGGAGCTCAGGCGAACCAGATATCGAGTTCGCGTGCCGCTGACTCGGGGCTGTCCGAGCCGTGGACGAGGTTCTGCTGGACCTTGAGGCCCCAATCGCGTCCGAGGTCCCCGCGGATGGTGCCCGGGGCTGCGCTCGTCGGGTCGGTGGTCCCGGCCAGCGAGCGGAAGCCCTCGATCACGCGGTTGCCCGCCAGGCGGATCGCGACGGACGGTCCCGACATCATGAATTCGAGCAGCGGCTCGTAGAACGGCCTGCCCTCGTGTTCGGCGTAGTGGCGCTCGAGCGTCTCGCGATCCGGTTCGACGAGCCGGATGTCCACCAGCGCGTAGCCCTTCGCCTCGATGCGGGCGAGTATCGCGCCCGTGAGCCCGCGCGACACCCCGTCGGGCTTGACGAGGACGAGAGTCTCTTCGGTGGCCATGTGTCAGTCTCCGTTCGCGGTGTCGGCTTCAGCGGCCAGCCGCGCGTTGCGCGCATCCAGCGAAGCCCCCTTGATCGTCGCATATGCCCACATGCCGCCGAAAATGATCGCGACAAGGAAGAGCGCGGGCACGAGGAAACCGCCCAGGGCGACCACGCCCTGGAGCACCCAGCCCAGCACGATGCCCCACCGGTGTCGAAGCACCCGTCCGGTGAGCAGCATCAGCGCAGCGACGACCGCTCCCGCGATGATCCCCCACCACTGCGGGATCGGCTCGGGCAGCGCCTGGAGTCCGTACACGGCGAGCCCGCCGAGGAAGACGATGACCGACTCGAAGGCCAGGACGATCGAGCCCAGCGACTCGGCTGCGCCGCGCGGACGCCTCGGCCGGCGCGCATCCGCCGCCTGCGCGGTCATTCGCTCCACCCGGCCTTCCAGTCCTCGGCGGCGGCCAGCGCGACGGCCTGACCGGCGAGGACCACCGACCCCGCGATCACGACGGCACGGCGATCGGATGCCGCGGCCCACGCTCGCGCGGCATCGGCGGCCTCGGCGATATCGGCGTGCACCGTCACCGGCAGCTCCTGCGCCTCGGCGAGATCCGCGAGGCGGTCCGCTTCGTGTGCGCGATCCGACTCGGGTGCGGTGGCGAACACATGAGCGGCGACCGGGGCGAGTTCCGCGACGATCCCGGCGGCGTCCTTGTCGGCGAGCACGCCCAGCACGACGCCCCACTGGTCGAAGTCGAACGACGTGCGCAGAGCGGCCGACAGTGCGCGCGCGCCGTGCGGGTTGTGAGCGGCATCCACGAGAACCGTCGGACCGATGCCCACCAGCTGCAGGCGACCCGGCGAGGTCGCCTGCGCGAGTCCCTCGGCCAGCACGTCGGGGGCGATCGGCTGCGTGCCCGCGCCGATCAGCGACTCGACCGCGGCGATGGCCAGCGCGGCGTTCTGGGCCTGATGCTCGCCGAAGATGGGCAGGTACTCGTCTTCGTAGAGACCTGCCAGGCCGCGCACCGAGATGAGCTGCCCACCCACGGCCAGGCGGGCCGACGTGAGGGCGAACTCATCGCCTTCGAACGAGACCGTGGCATCGCGCCGGCCGGCCGCCGCGCGCAGCACCGCCGTGGCGGCGGCATCCTGTCGCGCGGAGACGACCGCAGCCCCCGTCTTGATGATCCCCGCCTTGACCTCGGCGATCTCGCGGATCGTGTCACCGAGGCGATCGGCGTGATCGAGGTCGATCGGCGCGAAGACCGCGACGTCGCCGTCGGCGGTGTTGGTCGAATCCCATGCCCCGCCCATGCCCACCTCGAGCACGAGCACATCGATGGGAGCATCGGCGAAGGCGACGAAGGCGAGCACCGTCAGCAGCTCGAAGAAGGTCAGCGGCGCGTCGTCGGCGGCGGCGAGCTCCGCGTCCACGAAGTCGACGAACGGCGCGATCTCGTCCCACGCGTCCGCGACGGCCGCATCCGCCACCGGCTCCCCGTCGATCATGATCCGCTCGGTGAACCGCTCGAGATGCGGACTCGTGAACAGTCCGGTGCGCAAGCCGTGCGCACGGATCAGGCTCTCGATGATCCGGCTGGTGGAGGTCTTGCCGTTCGTCCCGGTCACGTGGACGACGCGGTAGGTCCGCTGCGGGTCGTCGAGCAGCTCGAGCATCCGACGTGTGCGCTCGACACGCGGCTGCACCCACTGCTCGCCCTGCCGTTCGAGGAGCGCGGCGTACACCGCGTCGGCACGAGTGCGATCGCTCATGCGGACGCCTCGACAGACGTCATCACCCTCGTCACGGCGACGGTGAAGTCGCCCGTATTGGCGAAGGCGCCCTTCGCGAACTCGGCGGTGTGGTCCGCGCCGTCCGGGAGCGACTCGCCGGCGCCGGCCAGCGCGTGCTCCACGGCGAGGGTCTCACCCGCGATGTCCGCCACGGCGAACGCCGATGCGACCGCGTCCGCGTCCGCCGCGGAGGAGAACGACAGACCGAGGCGGATGCGGTCGCTGACGTCGAATCCGGCAGCCTTCCGCGTGTCCTGCACGGCGCGGATGACGTCGCGCGCGAGGCCCTCGGCCTCGAGCTGCGGAGTCGGGGTGGTGTCGAGCAGCACGAAGCCGCCGCGCGGCAGCACCGCAAGCGCCTCGCCCTCCGGGCGCCCGGTGGTTTCGAGGACGAGCTCGTACTCCCCCGGCTGCAGAGCGGTCCCCCCGGCGGTGACGACGCCGTCCATCTCGGACCACTCCCCCGCCCTGGCGGCCTGAATCGCCTGCTGCACCTGCTTGCCCAGGCGCGGTCCGGCCGCGCGCGCGTTCACCGAGAGGCGGTGCGAGATGCCGTAGCCGGCGGCAGTGCGCTCCTCCAGCTCGACGAGCTCGACGGTCTTGACGTTGAGCTCGTCGCGCAGGATGTCTTCGAACTGCGCCAGTGCCACGGCATCCCGCATCACGACTGTCATACGTGACAGGGGCAGGCGTACGCGCTTGCCCTCGCGCTTGCGCAGCGCGTTGGCGACCGACGAGACCGCCCGCACAGCGTCCATCGCAGCGCGGATGTCATCCGCCGCCGGGAAGGCGTCGGCATCCGGCCAGTCCTGCAGGTGCACGCTGCGGCCGCCCGTGAGCCCCTGCCATACGCGTTCGGACACGAGCGGGATCAGCGGGGCCGCCACGCGGGTCAGTGTCTCGAGGACGGTGTACAGAGTGTCGAACGCCTCCCGCGACGTGGGGTCCTCGGTCACGCCGACCCAGAATCGGTCGCGCGAGCGGCGGATGTACCAGTTGGTCAGGGCCTCACCGAAGTCGCGGAGCTTGGCGGCTGCGGTCGTGGAGTCCAGCCCTTCGAGATCGACCGCCACCTCGCGGACCAGATCGCCAGTGAGCGCCAGGATGTAGCGGTCCAGGACATCCGTGGAATCCGTGCGCCAGGTGGCCTCGTAACCCTCACCGCCCGGGCCGCCCGCGGCGTTCGCGCCCCCAGCGTGAGCGGCGTTCGCATAGGTGCAGAAGAAGTACCAGGCGTTCCAGAGCGGCAGCAGGAACTCGCGTACGCCCTGACGGATGCCCTCCTCGGTGACGATCAGGTTGCCGCCCCGCAGCACCGAACTGGCCATCAGGAACCAGCGCATCGCGTCGGATCCGTCGCGGTCGAACACCTCCGACACGTCGGGATAGTTCCGCAGCGACTTGGACATCTTCTGCCCGTCGCTGCCCAGCACGATGCCGTGGCAGCTCACGCCGGTGAACGCGGGGCGGTCGAACAGCGCGGTAGACAGCACGTGCATCACGTAGAACCAGCCGCGCGTCTGTCCGATGTACTCCACGATGAAGTCGGCCGGAGAGTGCTCGTCGAACCAGTCGTGGTTCTCGAACGGGTAGTGCACCTGCGCGTACGGCATCGAGGCTGAGTCGAACCAGACATCCAGGACGTCCTCGATGCGTCGCATGGTGCTGCGTCCGGTCGGATCGTCCGGATTCGGCCGGGTCAGCTCGTCGATGTAGGGCCGGTGCAGGTCGACCTCGCCCGCGGAGTTGCGCGGCAGCCGACCGAAGTCGTGCTCGAGCTCGGCGAGCGAGCCGTACGCGTCCACGCGCGGATGGTCGGGGTCATCGCTGGTCCACACCGGGATGGGCGAGCCCCAGTAGCGGTTGCGGCTGATCGACCAGTCGCGCGCGCCCTCGAGCCACTTGCCGAACTGCCCGTACTTGACGTTCTCGGGAACCCAGGTGATCGGTTCGTTGTTCTCGATCAGCCGGTCCTTTATCTCCGTGACCCGCACGAACCAGCTCGAGACCGCCTTGTAGATCAGCGGATTGCGGCAGCGCCAGCAGTGCGGGTACGAGTGCTCGTAGCTCGCGAGCCGCAGCAGGCGTCCGTTCTGACGCAGGATCCGCACGAGCGGGGTGTTCGCGTCCATCCAGAGCTCGCCGGCGACGTCGGTCACCGCCGGGAGGAAGCGACCCCCGTCGTCGAGACTCAGGATCGTGGGGATGCCGGCTGCCTCCGCGACGCGCTGGTCGTCCTCGCCGAACGCGGGCGCCTGATGGACGATGCCGGTGCCGTCGCTCGTGGTGACGTAGTCGTCGACGAGGATCCGCCAGGCGTGGTGCGTGCCCCAGGTCGCGGCATCCGCGTAGTAGTCGAACAGGCGGTCGTAGTGGACGTCGGCGAGGTCGGCGCCCAGGTGGACGGCGTCCACTGCCGCCGCGGCATCCGCTGCCGTCTCGTAGCCCAGATCCTTCGCGTAGCTCGGCAGCAGATCCTCGGCCAGCAGGTAGCGGTGCGACTCCGCCTCGGCGGGCTCGTTGGCAGGACCGACCATTCCTGAATCGGTCGACGGGCCGTGGTGCACGTCCGCGGCACCCAGCGGACCGCCGGGCACGACGACGTAGCGGATGCCGGGTCCGACCGCGAGGGCGAGGTTGGTCGGGAGCGTCCACGGCGTCGTGGTCCACGCGAGCGCACGCACGCCGGTGAGCCCGAGCGCCTCGGCCTTCAGCCCGACGAGCGGGAACGTGACCGTCACGGACGGGTCCTGGCGCATCTTGTACACGTCGTCGTCCATGCGCAGCTCGTGCGTGGACAGCGGGGTCTGGTCGCGCCAGCAGTACGGCAGCACCCGGTAGCCCTCGTAGGCGAGGCCCTTGTCGTAGAGGGTCTTGAACGCCCAGAGGACGCTCTCCATGTACGCGGTGTCGAGGGTCTTGTAGCCGCGCTCGAAGTCGACCCAGCGCGCCTGCCGGGTGACGTAGTCCTCCCACTCGCGGGTGTAGGCGAGCACGGACTCGCGGGCCTTCTCGTTGAAGGTCGCCACCCCCATCCGCTCGATCTCATCCTTCTCGGTGATGCCGAGCTGCTTCATCGCCTCGAGCTCCGCCGGCAGCCCGTGGGTGTCCCAGCCGAACACGCGGTCGACCCGGTGGCCCCGCATGGTCTGGAAGCGCGGGAAGACGTCCTTCGCGTAGCCGGTGAGCAGGTGACCGTAGTGCGGCAGGCCGTTGGCGAAGGGCGGACCGTCGTAGAAGACCCACTCCGGTGCGCCGTCACGGTTCTCGATCGATGCTCGGAATGTGTCGTCGGACTTCCAGAAGTCGATGACCTCGCGCTCGATCGCGGGGAACCGCGGGCTCGGCGGGACGTCGGGTCCGGTCTTGGGGTAGCTCATGTCACTCCAGCAGGTCGCGATGCTTCCTGCGAGGACGACCCTCCCGGACGGGAGAACCGCGGTACCACCCCGCGTTGCGCCGGTTCTGCAACCGGCGCCGCTCTCACTGCGGCTGTGACGGGCCTGCCCCGTCCGGTTCTACTGAGGGCTCGCGCCCCGTTCTTCCGGAAGCTCCCCGGTGATGCCGGATCGATGCTGGTCCGTCGATTCTACGCGCTGACGGCGACGCCGAGCGATCAGGGCCGACAGCCGATCGAGCCCGATCACGCCCACGGCGATCACCGCGTTGGCGAGCACCACCTCGAGCAGGCCGAGGGCGACCCCGCCCCACCCGGAGATCGTGGGATCGAAGAACGGGTACGGAAAGCGATCGGAGACGTCGGGAAACCACTGCCCGCGCAGGATCGAGATGATCCCGTACGCGAGTGGAAATAGCAGCCACCACAGCGCGTCGCGCCAGCGGACGATCCCGTGCGGGCCGAAGACGATCCAGTCGATGAGCACCATCGCCGGGATCACGTAGTGCATGAAGAACCGTGACCGGTACTCCACGGCGACGGCGGGGTCGGCATCCATCATCCCCGGAAAGGGACTCGCCCCGCCCTCCACGATGAAGTGCGAGATGAGTGCGGTCGCTACGATCCACAGAGTGATGCCGCCGCGCAGCCGCGGAGCCACGGGCGCCGTGGTGCCCGTGCGCACCATCTGATACAGCACGATCGAGAAGTAGCCCAGCACGGCGATCACGCTGAGGGTCGTGAAGAACGCCAATCGCCACTCCTGGCTCATGATCCCGAAGATGCACGCCAGGACGATGCCGAGCCGCCACCACAGCGCCGGCTTCGCGAAGGCCACCGCCCTCCGCTTCGCATCGGGCATCGGCGCCCCTTCCCTCGTGATTGTCGGAGCGTATCGCCCGCGTACCGTGGAGGGATGCCTCGACGGTCAGACTCGCCCGCGCCGCGTCTGTCGGCGCCCGACCTCCCGCCGCGCCTCGAGATCGGTCCGGTGCCGACACGCGGCAGCGACTCCTTTCAGGTGCAGTGGACGGTGCTGGACCCCCTCACGGATGCCGCGCACGCCACGATCACGGAATGCACGGTGGTCAGCGCATCACTCGAGCGCCTCGATCTGACCGGCGCGACGCTCGTCGATGTCGACATCAGAGACCTCCGGGCGAGCACTCTGTCGGGCCGCGGGGCGCGTCTGCGGCGCGTCCGGATCACGGGTGGCCGGATCGGCACGCTCGACCTCGCTGACGCGGACCTCGACGAGGTGGAGCTGCGCGGAGCCCGCATCGACTACCTGTCGCTCGCCGCCGGGCGCATCGCCGACCTCCTGATCGCCGATTGCACGATCGGGACGCTCGACATGCCCCAGGCGACGGTGACGCGCGTCGGCTTCGAGAACTCCCGTGCGGACGATGTCGACACCCGCGGACTGCGCGCGCAAGACCTCGACCTGCGGGGTCTCGAAGCGGTGTCGTACCTCGATGCCGCATCTCTGCGGGGCGCGATCTTCTCGCCGCGACAGGTCGAGTACCTCGCACCGGTGCTCGCGCGAGCCCTCGGCATCCGCGTCCTCGACTGATCGATCCGCTTACGGCCAGCGCCGCCCAGGTAGAATCGAGCGAGATCCCACACTCAGGCACGCTCACACAGTGCCGCACATATCGCACAGGAGAACCCATGGCCGCGCTTCGACAAGCTCAGGACGCGATTCCCGACAAGCCCGCCCTCGAAGGTCTCGAAGCGAAGTGGTCGCAGCAGTGGGATGCCGAGGGCACGTACCTCTTCGATCGCCTGCGCGCAGCCGAGCGGGGCCGCGACGGCATCTACTCCGTCGACACCCCCCCGCCGACCGCCAGCGGCAGCCTCCACATCGGTCACGTCTTCTCGTTCACCCACACCGACATCAAAGTGCGGTACGAGCGGATGCGCGGCAAGTCGGTGTTCTACCCGATGGGCTGGGACGACAACGGGCTGCCCACCGAACGGCGTGTGCAGAACTACTACGGCGTGCGGTGCGATCCGTCCCTCGCCTACGACGCCGACTTCACGCCCCCGTATGAGGGCGGCGACAACAAGAGCTCCCGCGCCGCGGATCAGGTGCCCATCAGCCGCCGCAACTTCATCGAGCTGTGCGAGAAGCTGACCGTGCAGGACGAGGTCACGTTCGAAGAGCTCTTCCGACTGCTGGGGCTGAGCGTCGACTGGACGCAGACGTACCGCACGATCTCCGACGAGACGATGAGCACCAGCCAGCTTGCTTTCCTGCGCAATCTCGAGCGCGGCGAGGCGTACCAGGCTATGGCGCCGACCCTGTGGGACATCGACTTCCGCTCGGCGATCGCGCAGGCGGAGCTCGAGGACCGCGAGCAGCCGGCCGCCTATCACCGCGTCGCCTTCCACAAGGCGGACGGCAGCGGTGACGTGCACGTCGAAACCACCCGACCCGAGCTGCTCGCCGCGTGCGTGGCGCTCGTGGCACACCCCGACGACGAGCGGTACCAGCGCCTGTTCGGCTCGTCGGTGCGCACCCCGCTCTTCGACGTCGAAGTGCCTGTGGTCGCACATCCGCTGGCGCAGCCCGAGAAGGGCTCGGGCATCGCCATGATCTGCACTTTCGGCGACGTCACCGACATCATCTGGTGGCGCGAGCTCGATCTGCCCAACCGCACGATCCTCGGCGCCGACGGCCGGGTGCTCGCCGACGCCCCCGATGTCATCGTGGCCGACGGGGCCAAGGCGGCGTACGCCGAGCTCGCGGGCAAGACGGTGTTCAGCGCGAAGAAGCGCGTCGTGGAGCTGCTGGCCGAGTCCGGCGAGCTGATCGGCGACCCGAAGCCCTTCACGCACGCGGTCAAGTTCTACGAGAAGGGCGACCGTCCCCTCGAGATCGTCTCCACGCGGCAGTGGTACATCCGCAACGGCGCGCGCGACGAGCAGCTTCGCGAGAAGCTCATCTCGCTCGGTCGCGCGGTGACCTGGCATCCCGACTTCATGCGCGTGCGCTACGAGAACTGGACCAACGGCCTGACCGGCGACTGGCTCGTCTCGCGCCAGCGCTTCTTCGGCGTGCCCATCCCGGTCTGGTACGGCCTGGACGCGAACGGCGAGCGGGACTACGGCCGCGTGCTGACGCCCGATGCCGCGCAACTGCCCGTCGACCCCACGAGCGACGTGCCGCCCGGCTACACCGAGGCGCAACGCGGCGTCCCAGGAGGCTTCGACGGCGAGAAGGACATCTTCGACACGTGGGCGACGTCATCGCTGACACCGCAGCTCGCGGGCGGTTGGGAGCGAGACCCCGAGCTGTGGAACCTCGTGGCACCGTTCGACCTGCGGCCCCAGGGGCAGGACATCATCCGCACCTGGCTGTTCTCCACGCTCCTGCGCAGCGCGCTGGAGGACGACCGGGCACCGTGGACGGATGCCGCGATCTCGGGGTTCATCGTCGACCCCGACCGCAAGAAGATGTCCAAGTCCAAGGGCAACGTCGTCACGCCGGCCGACATCCTGCATCAGCACGGGTCCGACGCCGTGCGGTATTGGGCGGCGTCTTCCCGCCTCGGAACGGACGCGGCGTTCGACCCGCAGAATCCCACGCAGATCAAGATCGGCCGTCGACTGGCCATCAAGATCCTCAACGCCGCCAAATTCGTGCTGTCCTTCCCGGTGCCCGAGGAAGCCGAGGTGACGCACGCGCTCGACGCTTCGATGCTCGCCACCCTCGACGGCGTTGTCCGCGATGCGACCAAGGCGTTCGAGGCGTACGACCACGCGCGCGCGCTCGAGGTGACGGAGTCCTTCTTCTGGACGTTCTGCGACGACTACCTCGAGCTGGTCAAGGAACGCGCGTACGACCGGTCCGACGTGGGTCAGGCCTCGGCGGCGCTCGCACTGCGGATCGCGGTCGCGACACTGCTGCGCCTGTTCGCACCGGTGCTGTCGTTCGCCTCCGAAGAGGCCTGGTCGTGGTTCAACGACGGCTCGGTGCACACCGCCGACTGGCCCCGGCCGCTCGGCATCGACGGCGATCCGGCCGTGCTGGCCGCCGTCGGTGAGGCCCTCATCGGCATCCGTCGCGCGAAGACCGAGGCGAAAGCATCGCAGAAGACGCCCGTCACCCGGATGACGATCGCCGCGCCGGCGGCTTCCGTGGCACTCCTCGAGGTGGCGGAGGGCGATCTCAAGGCCGTCGGCCGCATCGCCGAGATCCACTACTCCGATGCCGACTCCTTCGTCGTCACCGACATCGAACTCGCCGCTCAGGAGGCCTGACATGCAACTCGGCACTCGTTGGACGGCGGGCGGAGAGCCGCCCGCCTCGCTCCCGGAGGCGATGCGCCTGCAGATCGCCGCGGTCGAAGCGGTCGTACCGGCCGACCAGCTCGGCCAGCCGGCGCCCCGGTGGACACTCACCTGGCTCGAGGGCAAGCCCATCGCCGAGCTGGACACCGGCGTGATCGTGAGCCTGGACGAGGACGGCGAGGCCGTCGTCCACCACGACAGCGGCGGTTTCGCGGAGGCCTAACCCGCGGCCGCATCCGCTTCGGCGCCGGCACGTCGCGTCCCGACGATCAGCAGCCGGCTGGCGATGAGCGCCGCCACGACGACCACGCCGGCCGCGAGCAGGAACGGCAGCCTCAGGTCGATCCGCGCGACCCACCCGCCGAGCAGAGTCGCGATCGGGAACAGACCCCAGGTCAGCATCCTGATGATGCCGAGCACGCGACCGAAGAGGTGGTCGGGCACGATCTGCTGACGCAGCGCGCCCCACGGCACGTTCCAGGTCGAGACGGCGAATGCGAACAGACCGTACGCGAGCACGGCCAGGACGACGTTCGGTGCGAGCCCGGTGAGCAGCATGGCCAGTGCCGAGATGAAGTTCGCCGAGAACATGACCCATCCCCGACCGAACCGGGCGACGATCGCCGGTGCGACCAGCGAGCCGACGAGCGCCCCGACGCCGATGCCCGCCGTCACGAACCCGATCGCGGCCGGTGCCACATCCTGCTCGTCGAGGAAGTAGAGGATCGTGCCCGCCTGTGCGAATGAGAAGGCCGAGCCGACCAATGAGGTGAAGAGCACCATCGCCCGCAGGTAGTGGTTGCTCCACAGGTAGGCGATCGCCTGGCGCGCCGGCACCTCCGTCGACGCCGGCGGCACGGCGATGGGCTCGGGCGTCGGTCCGGACACCTCGATGTCCGGCGCGTCGGGGTCCGGCACCGTCCGGCGGTCGCGCAGCGGTCGCGCAGCGGACAGCGGCAGGAGCAGCGCCAGCGCGACCGGGACCACGTAGCCGACCGCGCCGATCCACATCGGAAGCGCCAGAGCCACGGCGAAGAGCACACCGGCGATCGGCGTCGCGATGAAGCTGTCGATCGTGACCTGAGCCGCCTGCATCCGGCCGTTCGCCCGGTCGAGGTGGCGGCGCGCGACCACGCCGGGGATCACCGCGTTGGTGGCGTTGTCGAAGAGCGTCTCGCCGAGCCCGAAGATCAGCGTTCCCAGGAAGAGGGCCCAGAGGCTGATCTGACCGGTGGCGGTCAGGATCGCGAGCCACAGCGCGACGGCGCATCGGATGCCGTTCGCGGTGGCCATGATGATGCGACGGTCGAACCGGTCGACGAGCATGCCCGCCGGCAACCCGAACACGAGCCACGGGAGGAATGCGAGGGCCCCGATCACCGAGATCATCAGCGGGTCGCGGGTGAGGGTGGTGGCGATCAGCGGAACGGCCGTGCGGCCGAGTCCGTCCGCGAGGTTGCTGAAGGCCGCGGCCGTCCAGAGTCGGCCGAAGTCGCGGCCGAGCGGGTCCCTGCGTGGCCGCCCGGCCGCCGGCTTCGACGAATCGCCCACGTCCGACGCGTCGAGCGCGGCATCCGTGTCGACGGCCTCGGTCATCGCGGGAGCACGCCGATCGCACCGCGAGCCTGGGCGGCGCCGCGCGCAGTCGCGCCGGCGGCCTGCGTCGCGGCGGCGCGGCGGTATGCGCTGCTGCCGCGCTGCTCGAGCCGAGCGGCGACGAAGTGGTCGAGGCCGGATGCCGCGCGGAGCAGCATGCTCTCGAAAGGCGTTGCGGCGTTGCGGGCGACGGATGCCGAGATGGCGGTCATGATTGTCCTCCCAGTTCGGGGAGCGGGAACACATCGGCCCGGATCGTCACGGGCCGCACGTCCTCGCCGGTCTGATTGCGGTAGGTGTCCACGGCGTCATCGATCAACGCCATGATCTTGAGGTTCAGTTCCTTGCTCTGAGAAGGCGTGAGCCGCGCGGTCGCCGTGGAGATCATGCTGCCTTCCTCCCAAGACAGGTCCTCGCCGGCCAGTCCACGGTCGATGAAGTACATCAACTGCTCTTGACGAAGCCGGAAGAACTCGCCCATGACGATCTGCGTGGCAGCTTTGCCCGACGGGGTCTTCATCGCCTCGGGATTCGCGAACGAGACGCCGCCGATCGGTCGTTCCCACCAGCGTTCGCGTCCTGAGCCACGACCCACCACTTCCTGGATCAGATCGTGCTTGGCGAGGGCGCGCAGATGGTAGCTCGTGGACCCCGACGACTCCCCCAGCCGCTCAGCGAGCGAACTCGCGGTCTGCGGCCCGTACTGGCTCAGGATGTCGTAGATCTTCACGCGCAGGGGGTGAGCGAGGGCACGAAGGGCGCCCGCGTCGAGGACGCGGTCTCCCGGACGCAGCCAGTCCCTGGGTTGCTCTGCAGCCTTCGCCTCATCGGTCATGTCTGCCAGTGTAGGCGTGCAAAGAACCCTTTGCAAGTACTTGTTTGCAACACGAGGTTTGCAAACAAACCGCGGCAATCCCAAGCGGATTGGATAGGCTGGCCGCCATGGCTCTCGAGAACCCGCTCCTGTCCCCCAGTACGCTTCCCTACGGTCTTCCGGACTACTCGATGATCCGGCCCGAGCACTACCTGCCGGCGTTCGACCAGGCGTTCGCCGAGCAGAAGGGCGAGATCAGCGCGATCACGCGAGCGCGTTCCATGCCCACGTTCGAGAACACTCTGGTGCGGCTCGAGTCGAGCGGAAAGCTGCTGGGAGATGTCTCCCGCGCCTTCTACACGGTGTCCTCCGCCGATGCGACGCCCGAGATCCAGGAGATCGAGGAGAAGCTCGCTCCTCTGATGTCGGCCCATCGGGACTCGATCGAGCTGGACTCCGCGCTCTACTGGCGCATCAAGACGCTGCATGACCAGCTCGACGACCTCGATCTGTCCCCCGAGCAGCGCTACCTCGTCGAGCGGAGATTCCGTGAGATGTCGCACGCCGGCGCCGGGCTCGACGATGCCGCCAAGGAGCAGCTCACCGCGCTCAACCAGCGGCTGTCCACGCTCACGACGACGTTCGAGAAGAATCTGCTCCGCGACACCAATGACCTGGCCGTCGTGTTCGACGACATCGCTGAACTCGAGGGGCTGGCAGAGGGCGAGCTGTCGGCCGCGGCGCAGGCCGCCGCCGACCGGGGCTTGGACGGAAAATGGGTGGTCACGCTGACGCTGTTCACCGGGCATCCCTACCTCGCTTCGCTGTCCGACCGCGAGAGCCGCAGGCGCATCCTCGACGCGTCGCGGTCCCGTGGCTCGCGCGGCGGCGAGAACGACAACAGGGCGGTGCTGCGGGAGATCGTGAAGCTCCGGGCCGAACGCGCGTCGCTCCTCGGATACGACTCGCACGCTGCCTACATCACCTCGGATGAGACCGCAGGCTCGCCCGAGGCCGTGCACGACCTGCTGCGACGCCTCGCTGTTCCCGCTGCCCGGAACGCCGTTCGCGAGCAGGCGGCGCTGCAGGCCCTGATCGACGCCGAGCCCGAGCCCTTCGCGCTCGAGGCGCACGACTGGGCCTACTACACCGAGAAGGTCCGCGCGGCCGAGTACGACCTCGACCGGTCAGCGCTGCGACCCTGGTTCGAGGCCGAGCGGGTGCTGCTGGACGGCGTCTTCCACGCCGCGACGCAGTTGTACGGCATCACCTTCCAGGAGCGCAGCGACCTCGGCGCCTACCACCCGGACGCCCGGGTGTTCGAGGTGCACGACGCCGACGGATCGCCGGTCGGCCTCTTCGTCCTCGACCTCTACACCCGCGACACCAAGCGCGGCGGAGCGTGGATGAACTCGATCGTGTCGCAGTCGCATCTGCGCGGCACACTGCCGATCGTCGTGAACAACCTCAACGTCCCCAAGCCGGCCCCGGGCAAGCCCACGCTGCTGACGCTCGACGAGGTGACGACGCTGTTCCACGAGTTCGGGCATGCTCTTCACGGACTGTTCGCCACGGTCACCTACCCGCACTTCGCCGGGACGAACGTCTTCCGCGACTTCGTCGAATTCCCGAGCCAGGTCAACGAGATGTGGATCTACTGGCCGGACATCCTCGACACCTACGCGCGCCACGTCGAGACCGGCGAGCCGCTCCCCCGCCACGTCATCGAGAAGCTGCGCGCCTCGGAGTCTTTCAACCAGGGCTTCGCGACCAGCGAATACCTGGCGGCGTCGTGGCTCGACCAGGCGTGGCACTCGCTGAGTGCCGAGGCAGCGGCATCCGACATCGACGTCGCCGCCTTCGAGGCCGATGCGCTCGCCGACATCGGGCTGGACAATCCTGCTGTGCCGACCCGCTACTCCTCGACCTACTTCGCGCACGTGTTCTCCGGCGGCTACAGCGCGGGGTACTACTCGTACATCTGGAGCGAGGTGCTCGATGCCGACACGGTCGAGTGGTTCCGAGACAACGGCGGCCTGACGCGAGAGAACGGCGATCGATTCCGACAGCGGCTGCTCGGCGTCGGGGGGTCCAAGGACCCCCTGGAGGCATACCGCGACTTCCGCGGGCGGGACGCCGACATCCAGCCGCTGCTGGAGCGGCGGGGCCTCGCGGCCTGAGCGGAGCCTCTAGAGCAGGCCGAGCTGCGAGCCGAACGCGCGCGTGCGCTCGGCCATCGCAGCGGGGACCTCCGCGACCGCGAAATGGCCGCCCTCTTCGAGTCGCTCGAATGTGCGCAGATCTTCATAGAAGTCCCGCGCGAGCGACTCCGGGTAGTCGAACTCGTGCCGCTGGATGAACACCGCCGCCGGAACGGTGACGGGTGGAATGGCGCCCGGTGTGTCGGCGCCCTCGTAGTACGGACGAAACGACGACGCGATGGACTGCGTGACCCAGTAGATCATCGCCTCGGTGAGGATCCGCTCGCGCGCGATGCGTCGCTCGAGGTCGGCCGGCACGCCTTCCGGGGTGTCGCTCCACTCGACGAGCTTCTCTGCCAGCCACGCGAGGAGGCCCGCGGGCGAGTCGTTCAGCGCAACCGCGATGGTGTCTGGCCGGGTCGCCTGCACATGGCCGTACGCGCCATCCGTGCCCTGCGCCGCCGCCAGTCGTTGGAAGAAGGCGCGCTCGTCGGGGCCGGTGAGTCGGGCTCGTTCGTCGGTGGATGGGAAGTGCGCGTGCGTGACGAGGATGCCGGCCACGGAGTGCGGATACGTGGCTGCGATCAGGTCGTTCACGTTCGCCGACACGTCCTCGCCGTACGTCAGGTAGCTCCGGTAGCCCAGGACCTCCGTCATCAGCCGGTGCATCGTCTCGGCCAGACGCACCTCTGTGATGGGACCTCGCCCGTACGGCGTCGAGAAGGCGAAGCCGGGCAGGCTCGCCACGACCACGTGGAAGTCGGGAAGAAGGTCGGCGTAGTCCAGCTGCAGCGCGAAGGTGTGCGGCCAGCCGTGCATGACCAGCAGCGCCGGAGCGGTCGCGCGGTCCGATCGCAGATGTGCGAAATGGACCGTGGCGTCGTCGATCTCGGCGAGGAACTGCGGGTGCTCACCCAGCCAGCGCTCTCGCGCGCGCCAGTCGAAATCGCGCCACGACCGCACGAGTGCGCGCAGGTACTCCGCCGACATCCCGGATGCCGGGCGTCGTGGAGAATCCTCGAGGAATCGGGTGGCGTCGAGGCGATCTTGCAGATCGCTCAGGACGAGATCGGGAACCGACAGAGTGAATGCGCGTACACGAGACATGCCAGAACGGTACGTCCGACCTCCGACGTGTCCGCCAGTGGCCGGGCCTACGCGCTCTTGCGGGTCTGCCGCTTGACGAACGTGGGCGCCGCACCCGTCTCGACCGCGGCGCGCGTGACGACGACCTTCTCCACGTCGTCGTCCGACGGGATGTCGAACATGATCGGTCCGAGGACGTCCTCCAGGATCGCGCGCAGACCGCGCGCACCGGTCTTGCGCTCGACGGCGAGGTCCGCAATCGCCTCGAGCGCCTCGTCGTCGAACTCGAGCGCGACGCCGTCGAGCTCGAACATCCGCTGATACTGCTTGACGAGGGCGTTCTTGGGCTCGGTCAGGATCTCCATGAGAGCGACCTGGTCCAGTGGTGTGACCGATGCGACGACCGGCAGACGGCCGATGAACTCGGGGATCAGTCCGAACTTGTGGAGATCCTCCGGGCGCACCTCGCTGAACAGGGTGAGATCGTCGCCCTTGGTGTGCAGCGGGGCACCGAAGCCGATGCCGTGCTTGCCGACCCGGCTGGAGATGATGTCCTCAAGGCCCGCGAATGCGCCGGCGACGATGAACAGCACGTTCGTCGTGTCGATCTGGATGAATTCCTGATGCGGATGCTTGCGTCCGCCCTGCGGCGGCACCGATGCGACCGTGCCCTCGAGGATCTTCAGCAGCGCCTGCTGCACTCCCTCGCCGGACACGTCGCGGGTGATCGACGGGTTCTCGGCCTTTCGGGCGATCTTGTCGACCTCGTCGATGTAGATGATGCCGGTCTCGGCGCGCTTGGTGTCGAAGTCGGCGGCCTGGATCAGCTTGAGGAGGATGTTCTCCACGTCTTCGCCGACGTAGCCCGCCTCGGTGAGGGCGGTGGCGTCGGCGACGGCGAATGGCACGTTCAGGCGCTTGGCGAGCGTCTGCGCGAGGTAGGTCTTGCCGCAGCCTGTCGGGCCGATCAGCAGGATGTTGCTCTTCGCGATCTCGACCTCGTCGGCGCGCTGCTCGGCGCTCTGGATGGTGCCGTGCGCGCGGATGCGCTTGTAGTGGTTGTAGACCGCGACCGAAAGGGCGCGCTTGGCGGCTTCCTGCCCGACGACGTACTCCTCGAGGAACGAGAAGATCTCGCGCGGCTTGGGGAGATCGAACTCGGAGACCACGCCGGTCGAAGACTCGGCCATCCGCTCTTCGATGATCTCGTTGCACAGCTCGACGCACTCGTCGCAGATGTACACGCCCGGTCCAGCGATCAGCTGCTGAACCTGCTTCTGGCTCTTTCCGCAGAAGGAGCACTTGAACAGGTCGGCACTCTCACCGATGCGCGCCATCAGGCCCTCCTTGTTGCGTGCGGGGACGATGCCCCATTGCGAGGGACGTGACCCCGACTGTCTCCGAGCCTAACCTCTGAGGGCGACATGCGCCGGGATTGCGACGCGCATTGTGGATGCGGCCGGGTCCGTTCTGCCGAGGGCGGAACCCCGCCGACGACGGCGCCCCGCCGCCCTCCGGGGAGGGCGGCGGGGCGTCGTGGATGCCAGGAGCCTTCGGCGTCCTACTTCGACAGCGCGGCGGGTACGCGCTTACGGGTGGTGAGCACCTGGTCGACCAGGCCGTACTCCACCGCCTCCCGGCCGTCGAGGATCTTGTCGCGGTCGATGTCGCGGTTGACCTGCTCGACGGTGCGGTGGGAGTGCGCCGCGAGCGTCGTCTCGAGCCACGTGCGCATGCGCAGGATCTCCGCCGCCTGGATCTCGATGTCCGATGCCTGCCCGTGACCCGCCTCGCCCATCGCCGGCTGGTGGATGAGCACGCGGGCGTTGGGCAGAGCGAGACGCTTGCCCGGGGCGCCCGCGGCCAGCAGCACCGCCGCAGCCGACGCGGCCTGACCCAGGACGACGGTCTGGATCTGCGGAGAGATGTACTGCATGGTGTCGTAGATCGCCGTCATCGCGGTGAAAGAGCCGCCGGGCGAGTTGATGTACATGATGATGTCGCGGTCGGGGTCCTGGCTCTCGAGGACGAGCAGCTGGGCCATCACGTCATCGGCTGACGCGTCGTCGACCTGCACGCCGAGGAAGATCACGCGGTCTTCGAACAGCTTGTTGTAGGGGTCCTGGCGCTTGTAGCCGTAGGCGGTGCGCTCCTCGAACTGGGGCAGGATGTACCGGCTGGAGGGCATCGCCAGGCCGTTGCCTGCCGTGCCGCCGAAGGTGGGGATGCTCATTTCGCTGTTGTTCCTTCTCATTGGCCTTCGGTCAGTCCTGATCGGTTCCGCCGCCGCCGACGACATCGCCGAGGTGCGCCCGGATGTGGTCGACGAAGCCGTACTCGAGTGCTTCCTGCGCGGTGAACCAGCGGTCGCGGTCGCCGTCCTCGTTGATCTGCTCCACCGACTTGCCGGTCTGGGCGGCGGTGATCTCGGCGAGGCGGTTCTTCATCGAGATGATGAGCTGGGCCTGCGTCTGGATGTCGCTGGACGTTCCGCCGAAACCGCCGTGCGGCTGGTGCAGCAGCACGCGCGCGTTCGGCGTGATGTACCGCTTGCCCTTCGTGCCGCTCGTGAGCAGGAGCTGCCCCATCGATGCGGCCATCCCGATGCCGACCGTGACGATGTCGTTGGGCACGAACTGCATCGTGTCGTAGATCGCCATGCCGGCAGTGATGGAGCCGCCGGGCGAGTTCACGTAGAGGAAGATGTCCTTCTCCGGGTCCTCGGCGGCCAGGAGCAGGATCTTCGCGCAGATCTCGTTCGCATTGTCGTCGCGCACCTCCGAGCCCAGCCAGATGATGCGGTCTTTCAGCAGCCTGTCGAAGACGCTCGTCGCGACAAGTGGTTCGGCCATGTTCACTCCTGTTTCGGTGGTCGTGGCTTCGAATCTACCGGCGCGCTCGGACCGACCCGCCCGTGTTCGCCCTGGGCAGAGAACCGCGCGCCCGGCGTGGCTCCGCTGAACGACGAAGGGACGGATGCCGCAGCATCCGTCCCTTCGCGACCCGGCTTGTGCCTATTCGGCGGCGGGGGGCTTCTTGGTGCTCTTGCGCTTCTTGGCGGGCGCCGGCTCGGCCTCCTCAGCCTCGATCACGGCGTCTGCCTCGGCCGCGGCATCCGCGATCTCCTGGGCCTCTTCGACGACCTCTTCCTCGTCGGTCTGCTCGTCGTCGGTCGCGACGAACCCGGTCAGGTCGACGACCTTGCCGTTCGTGTCGACCACCACAACCTGGCCGAGCGCGACCGCGATGGCCTTGCTGCGCGCGACCTCGCCGACCAGCGAAGGCAGCTGGTTGTTCTGCTGCAGCGCCTCGACGAAGTCCTGGGGCGCCATGCCGTACTGCGCGGCGGACTGCACGAGGTACTGGGTCAGCTCGTCCTGCGACACCTGGACGTTGAGCTTCTCGGCGACCGCATCCAGCAGCATCTGCGTGCGGAACTGCTTCTCGCTGGCTTCGGTGACCTCGGCGCGGTGCACTTCGTCCTCGAGCCGGCCCTCGCCCTCGAGGTGCGTGTGCACCTCGTCCTCGATGAGCGCCGGCGGAACCGGGATGTCGACCTGTGCCAGCAGCTGCTCGACGAGCTTGTCGCGTGCGGCGGAGCCCTGGGCGAACCCGGACTGCTGCGATACGCGCTCGCTCAGGCTCTCGCGCAGTTCGGCGATCGTGTCGAACTCGCTGGCGATCTGGGCGAAGTCATCGTCGGCCTCGGGCAGCTCGCGCTCCTTGACGGCCTTGACGACGACCGCGACCTCCGCCTCTTCGCCGGCATGGTCCCCACCGATCAGGGTCGAGCGGAAGGTGGTCTCCTCACCGGCCGTGAGCGAGTCGATCGCCTCGTCGATGCCCTCCAGCAGCTCGCCCGAGCCGACCTCGTACGACACGCCCTCGGCGCGGTCGATCTCGGCGTCGTCGATCGTGGCGACGAGGTCGAGCTCGACGAAGTCGCCGGTCGCGGCCGGGCGGTCCACCGTCACGAGCGTGCCGAACCGGGCGCGCAGGCGGTCGAGCTCCTCGTCGATCGCCGCGTCGTCGACCTCGACGGCGTCGACCTCGACCGTGGTGCCCTCGAAGGCGGGGAGTTCGAACTCGGGCCGCACGTCGACCTCGATCTCGACGAGCAGGTCGCCGGAGAAGTCCTTCTCGTTGGGCCATTCCTTGACGTCGGCGCTCGGACGGCCGAGCACGCGAAGCTCGTTGGCCTCGACGGCCTGGCGGTAGAACGTGTCGAGGCCTTCGCTGACGGCGTGCTCGATCACGGCGGTGCGACCGACGCGCTGGTCGATGATCGGCGCCGGCACCTTGCCCTTGCGGAATCCGGGGATCTGCACGTCCTGCGCGATGTGCTCGTACGCGTGAGCGATGCTCGGCTTGAGCTCATCGGGAGAGACCGTGATGTGCAGCTTCACCCGCGTCGGGGTGAGCTTCTCGACGGTGCTGTTGACCATGCCTGTTCGTTCTCCTTGTGATCGACCGCGCGCCCGCGCGGCAACTGAAGATGTGGGTTCTGGGGGGCCGTGACGTCGGGGCGACAGGATTTGAACCTGCGGCCTCCCGCTCCCAAAGCGGGCGCTCTACCAAGCTGAGCTACGCCCCGGGCGGGTGCGCACGCGGATACGTGCTGATCGGCCCCCAGAAGTCTAGCCGACGGCCCGGTCGGCACAGGCATCACTGCGTGATGCCATAGAATTGACGAAACGGCGGGAAACCGTCGAAATCGGGGCTGTAGCTTAGTGGTAAAGCCTTAGTCTTCCAAACTAATGATGCGGGTTCGATTCCCGTCAGCCCCTCTTCGAAGTGCATTCCTGTGTCACCGGACTCCGGACTGCGCCGTGAGCGCGTGTCAGTCCGACGTGTTGTGAGCGCGGCCCGGCAGGGCTATGGTGCGCATAGTCGCTGATGACGCTTGATCATCTGATCTCGCGCACCGCCGCGATGGCGAGACCGGCGCAATGGTGCAGTGCCTACAGCGAAGTCGGGCTTTTCGTCCCTTCTGGGGCGAAACCGGATGATTGGCGGATCGATGGCTGACCGGATCTTCACAGCGACCGACTGGGGACTCGTGTCGCCGAGCTACGGGTGGCAGTTCCGTGCCGGGGTGTTCGTCGGCTCAGGGAAAGCCGATCTCTTCGGCTACCACCCGATCAATGGCAGCCTCTGGGTGGGGGACAACGCCGCCGGCGGCTTCGCATTCCAGCACTGGGGTTCGGTGTCGCCTGCCGATGGTTGGCTGTTCGAGGCGGGAGACTTCAGCGAAGACGCCAGAGCAGACATCTTCGGCTATCACCCCAGCAACGGCACACTCTGGGTCGGCAAGAACGCCGCAAACCATTTCGAACTGGAGCAGTGGGGTTCGGTGTCGCCCGCAGCGGGCTGGCGATTCGGAGTGGGCCGCTTCACGGCTGGAGCCAAGGACGACGTGTTCGCCTATCACCCGAGCAACGGCAGCCTCTGGGTCGGGAAGAACACCGGCGCCGGGTTCTCGTTCAGCCAGTGGGGCACGGTGCCCGCCACGGCCGTGTGGCAATTCGCGGTCGGGGATTTCACGGGGAGCGGTCGCCCGGACGTGGCAGGGTACGACCCGAGCAGCGGCGCGATCTGGGTCGGAGAGAACGAGGGCGGCAACTTCCTGCTGGCGCAGCGCGGTGTCGTCCAACCCGCAGCGGGCTGGCAGTTCGGCGCCGGCTACTTCACCGGGCGGGCGAAGGCGGACCTTTTCGCGTACCACCCGAGCAACGGCAGCATGTGGGTCGGGACGGACGGCGCGACGGGATTCACGTTCGAACAGTGGGACACGGCGAATCCGGCGCCCGGCTGGGAATTCGTCCCCGGGATGTTCACCGAGGACACCTGGGTCGACATGCTCGGCTATCAGTCAGGCACGGGACAACTGCGGCTGTGGCGTTCGGCGGTTCGACCCGTCGAGGGCTACTGCTGGCCACTGTCAGCCGCCCCGGGACAGCACCTCTCCTTCATGACCTCCGGCGGCGACGCCTGCACGGCAACCGTCCGAAGGCACACATCGACCTCGGCGGACATCGAGTCGCAGACGGTCAAGCAGGTCGACTTCCAGTCACCGGTGCAGCCGACTCCCGCCCAGCCGTGGCATGTCGGATGCGGCTGGAGCGAGACGTTCGGGTTCAACGTGGGTCCCACGTGGAAATCAGGAATCTACTCGGCGGACTGTGTCGACGCCGATGGCAACCGCTTCGAGATCCCCTTCGTGGTCCGACCGAAGCCGTCGCAGCGGTCACAGGTCGCGCTGCTGGCGAACACCAACACCTGGGTGGCATACGACGGCTGGGCCGGCGGATCCAAGTACACCGGTCTTGCTCAGATCAGCCTCATGCGACCGATGGTGAATGCGGCGCCGACGACGCCCATCCCGACCGACTGGCACCTCACGCGGGGCGAACTCTGGATCCAGGGCTGGCTCGAGAGCGCGGGTTACCGTCCCGACATGTACACGGACCTCGACTTCCATGCGAACGGATGCGACGCCGCGCAGTACCCCATCCTGGTGTGCGGAACCCACCCGGAGTATTGGACGCCGGAGATGTACGACAACCTCGTCGCGTACCTCGATGATGGTGGCAGCTTCGCCTATCTCGGCGGGAACGGGCTCTTCGAGACGTGTGTCTATGACGCCCAAGCCCGCCAGATGATGTTCCTCGAGGGGGTCGAGGGCGGCGACCGCGTGCCCGCGCTCTTGCGCGCCCGTCAACCATTGCGTCCAGAGCGCGCGGTCATCGGTGTGGCCACCGAGCGGTGCGCGGTGACGGGTTCCCCATACGAGGTGCTGGATGCCGATCATCCCATCTTCGAGGGCATGGGGGTTGTCAACGGCGACAGGTTCGGCCAGGAGGGGCTGAACACGGGATTCGGCAATGGCAAAGCCAGCGCATGGGAGGTCGATACGGCGAGCGGTCTCGGTGCGATCTCGATTCCGTACAGCTGCGCCATGGATTCGCCCGCTGTCATTCCCGCCTCCGATCTGCCCGATGGACTGGCCATCATCGCCACGGGCGTGTTCGACGGCACAGGACCCGGCGCCGATATGGTCTACTACGACCACCCTGGGGGCGGATTCGTGTTCTCTGTCGGCTCACTGACGTTCGGTGGCAGCCTCGTGGTGGATCCGACCATCCAGCAGTTGATGCACAATGTGCTTCACAGAGCCGGTGTCACCCCGGTCTAGCCACGCAGCTCGGCACCACTGGTGGCAGGGCATGACGGACAACTCCCCCACCACTCCGTTGCATGACGCGCTCCGGTCGCATCCGGTGCATGCAGGCGGGCAAGTCTTGACATCGCGAGTCCCTGCTGGGACATTCCAGTTGGGTCCTCGTCGTCTTCGGGGAAGGAGACTGCGATGGCCAAGAATGCGGAGAAGGCGTCCTATCGCTACCGCGGCAGAATGACGCCGCGTCGCCCCGCGTCGGCGCTCGCGGAGCGCTGGACGATGATCGACGGAGCGGACGTGTTCTACCGGGAATCGCGCAATCCCCCCGCCGCCCGGGTCATGACGCACCTGCACGGGTTCGGTCTGTCGGGGCGCTATCTCCTGCCGACTGCCGAGCTGCTCGCCGACGAGTTCCACACCCTCGTCCCCGACCTGCCGGGATTCGGCCGCAGCGCGAAGGCCGGAGCCCCACTCGACATCCCCGACCTCGCACACGCGGCGGTGCGGTTCCTCGACGACCGGGGTATAGAGAAGACGAGCGTGGTGGGCAATTCGATGGGCTGCCCGGTGGCTGTCGAGCTGGCGCACCGCTATCCCGAGCGCGTGGACCGCGCGGTGCTGGTCTCCCCCGCCGGCGGCATCCACAACCAGCCGCTGCGCCGCGCGATCGCCCAGCTCGCCAAGGACGGCGCGCGGGAACCGCGCAAGATGATCACGGTCGCCACGCCGGACTATCTGCGCTTCGGTGTGCCCAGCACCTTCAAGATGTTCAAGGCGCTCACGCAGTACCCGTCGCTGCAGCGACTGCTCGAGCTGAGGATTCCGACGCTCGTCGTGCTCGGCACGCGCGACCCGCTGCTGCCCGGTCCTGCCCGCATCCGCGAGGTCGCGTCGCAGGATCAGAACCACGTGCTGCTCGTTGTGCTCGAGGGCGCAGCCCATGCGATCAACTTCAGCCATCCGCGCGAGCTGGCGCACGTGATCCGCCTGTTCATGGATGACAAGCCGATCACCCCGATGCCGGGCTCGGCCGGCGCGCGCGTCTACGAGATCTTCCGCGGCGCGTATCATCCACTCGCAACCGACGAGTGAGCACGCTCGGCGTCAGGCCGGTGACGCGTCCTCATGCTCGGACACGTGCTCGCGGTATGCATTCGCATTGCGCAGGATCCCGGCGCGCTCGTCGTCCGTCAGATCCCGTCGCACTTTGGCGGGCACGCCCGCGACGAGAGAGCCGGGCGGGATGACCGCGCCCTCCAGCACGACCGCACCGCCGGCGATGAGGCATCCGTCGCCGATGACCGCTCCGCTGAGGACGACGGCTCCCATTCCGATGAGCGATCCATCGCCGATCGTGCAGCCGTGGACGACGGCGTTGTGACCGACCGACACGTCGCGTCCGATGACGACCGGGTGTCCCCGGTCGACGTGCACGGACACGTTGTCCTGCAGGTTGCTTCCGGGGCCGACGGTGATCGTGTCGCCGTCCGCACGCAGCACTGCGTTATACCAGACGCTCGCACCCTCGCTGAGGATGACTCCCCCGACCACCCGGGCACCTGCGGCGACGAATGCCGTGGGATCGAGGGACGGCGTGCGGCCGGCGGCCGACAGGACGGAGGCTCCGGGTGCGACGGTCATGGAGCGACTTTACGCGCGAGGGCGGCGTTTATCGCCTCGGTGTACCAGGGCGCCAGCGTGTCGGCGAACGTCACCGTGATGTGGTCCTGGTCCCGGTATACGTTGGCGCCGCCCACGACCGGGGAGCACACCTCCGTGCCGCAGAAGACCTCGGTGAAGTCCAGCAGCGTCACACCGGCCAGTCCGGAGGCAGCATCCCGCAGCGGGTCGTCGGCGACGATGAGCTCAGAGCGGAGGCCGTCGCATTCGCTCAGCGCGCGCGTGCGCAGGCACTTGTTGGGGTCGGTCTCCCACACGGGGTTGTCCACGACCGTGATGACCGGGATGCCGCGGTCCAGCATCTCGCTCCACGCCCCGCGGTAGCCCGCGACCGCGGCGTCGTGTTCTGAGTCGTAGCCGTCCGCGGCGTACGGCGTCGTCGCGATCGCCGCGGTGAAGACGGCGTCGAGGTCGTCGGCAGCCAGGGCCGTGCCGACGCCGTCCCGCCATTCCGTGCAGGCGGCGCCGAATGCGCCGGCGGTGGACAGCGGAGTCGTGCTCCATGGGCAGGCGCCCTTGAAGTAGGTGGTGAGATGCCAGCCGTTCTCGTCGGCCATGCGCTGGAACGTCGACAGCAGCTGGTACGCATGGCTGTCGCCCACGAGCGCCACCCGCGGAGCGTCCGCCGCGTCCGACCCGAACTCGCAGGCGACCGGACGGGCATCGTTCAGCTGCACGAAGCACTGCGACTCGGTGGGCCGGTCGACACCCGCGAAGCCGGGCGCAGGAAGGATCGTGTCGCCGAATTCCGTCCCGGCACACGATGCGTCGAGCACGATCGCCGCACCGAAGCACTCAGGCGGGTTCTCCCGCAGCTCCTGGATGGCACGCACGCCGTCGTTGTAGGCGGGCGCGTTGACGGCCCATGCGATGCCGGCGGTGCTGCCGACGACGATCATCGCGGCCAGCGACGACCACAGCGTCACACGTGCGGGCCGGGCTGTGAGCACCTTCCATCCGCGGGCTGGATCCTCCACGAACCTCTTCGTGAGCCACGCGAGGACGAAGCAGAGAGCCAGCAGGGCGACGCGATGGTAGATCGTCAGGCCCCAGAAGGGCACGGACGGCGCGATGATGATCAGCGGCCAATGCCAGAGGTAGAGCGAGTACGAGATGTCGCCGACGAACTGCGCGGGGCGCAGGGCGAGCAGGCGCGTCGGATACCACCAGCGTTCCGTGTTGGAGGCGGCGATCACGGCTGCTGCCGCGAGGGTGGGAAGCGCCGCCATGTAGCCCGGGAAGGGCGTCTGCCCGTCGAACCGGAAGATCACGAGCACGAGCACGGCGATGCCCGCCCACCCGAGGACGAAGCTGCCGATCGCGTTGCGGATGCGCAGTGCGGGGATGAGCGCCACCATGGCCCCGACGCCGAACTGCCACATCCGGCCGAAGGTCACGAAGTACGCCGGCGCCGGGTCGGTGATCGTGAAGACCACGCAGAACACGAAGGATGCCGCGCTGACGACTCCGAGCGCCACGATCACGGCCTGGCGACGGCGGCCTCGGAACCACTTCAGCGCCATCCACGCGGCGAGCAGCATGATGAGCGGCCACATGACATAGAACTGCTCTTCGAGCGAGAGCGACCAGTAGTGCTGCACGGTGGTCGGATCGCCCGAGTGGTTGAGGTAGTCCGCGGAGTTCAGCGCCAGGTACCAGTTCTCGACGTAGAACGTCGACGCCAGGATCTCGCGCACTTCGTTCGGCAGCGCCGAGGTCGGAGTGAGGTAGGGCGACATCGCGACGAGTGCGCAGAAGAGGAGGACGAGGAGGGATGCCGGAAGCAGGCGCCGCGCCCGGCGTGCCCAGAACTGGCCCAGCCGCACCGTGCCCGTCGCGGTCAGCTCGCGCATCAGGTGCGCGGTGATGAGGAACCCGGAGATGACGAAGAAGATGTCCACGCCGACGTAGCCGCCCGAGAATCGCGCCGGCCAGAAGTGGTACAGCACGACCGCGAGCACTGCGATCGCCCGCAGACCCTGGACATGCGGGATGAACCGCGAGGGCTGCGCGTGCTCCGGAGACCGGTCGATGGGCTCCTGCCCGACCGGACGCGACGGCACGCTCAGATGCTGCGGTCCGAGGTCGTGGTCGGCGGATGGCACCCCTTGACGTTAGTCGGTGCGTCGCGGCATCCGAAGTCGACCCGACGGGATGCCGGCCGGCCGGGTAAGCCCAGCCTGTGCTTCCTTGCGGAATGCGTTCGGCTGAGTAGCGTTGGATCACGCAGACGGACGGTGCACGGTACGGCACGAACCGCTCAAATGGAGGCGAACGATGACCAAGATGCAGACCACCCCCGCAACAGCGGCCGACCCGACCGTCGCGGCCGGAACCGCTCAGTTCCTCACCCCGGTCGCGATCGGCCTGCAGGCCCTCGCGGTCAACGGCAAGCAGGCGCACTGGAACGTGCGCGGCGCGAACTTCATCGCGATCCACGAGCTCCTCGACAGGATCGTCACCCACGCCCAGGACGCGGCCGACCTGGCCGCCGAGCGGATCGTCGCGCTCGGCCTGCCCATCGACGCGCGCGTGTCGACCGTCGCCGCGAAGGCCGCTCCGACCCGGGTCCCGGCCGGCTTCACGCAGTGGGAGGACATGATCCGCGGTGTCATCGCCGACATGGACGCCGTCCTCGTCGACGTCAAGGCCGCGATCGACGGGCTCGACGAGATCGATCTGGCGAGCCAGGACATCGCGATCTCGATCCGCGAGGTCCTCGACAAAGACCGCTGGTTCCTCTTCGCGCACCTGGCCGAGTAGCCCTCGGATCGCGAAGCCCCCGGTCATCGAGATCGGGGGCTCCGTCGTCGCGGGACCCTGTCAGCCGATGTGGGTGAGGCGACCCGCCAGAAGGGTCGCGGCGACCGACATTGCGCGAAGTCCGGGCTCCGTCGCGGTGAGCGGGTCACTCCCGCAGAGCACCAGATCGGCGCGGGCGCCCGGTTCGATCAGCGCCGGGAACGCCGACCCGCCGTGTGTCGACGCCGCCAGCGCCGTCGCGGCGTCGACGCCCTGATCGGGTCGCCAGGCGGGCCGGCCGTCCCGCGTGCGGAAGACCGCTGCCGCCATCGCCGCCCAGGGATCCAGCGGTGAGACCGGCGCATCGGAGCCGAACAGCAGGTTGGCGCCGGCTTCGGCGAGAGCGCGCAGCGGATACGGCAGAGCGGTCTGCCCAGCCCAGATCGAGTCCGTGAGATCGCGGTCGTCCACGGCGTGCTCGGGCTGGACGCTGGCGCCCACGCCCAGACGCGCGAAGCGGGGCACATCCGCGTGAGCGACCAGCTGGGCGTGCTCGATCGTCCCGGTGGCGCCGGTGAGCGCGAATGCGTCGAGCGCGTGGGAGTTGGCGACGTCGCCGATCGCGTGGATCGCGCACGCGAGCCCCGCTGCCGTGGCCGTCGTCATCAGGTCGAGCAGCTCCTCCGGCGAGATCGCCAGCACGCCGTGATTGTGCGGGGTGCCGGGATAGGAGTGCGAGCACGCTGCGGTCCGCGTGCCGAGCGAGCCGTCGGTGATGACCTTGAGCGCGCCGACGCGCGCCAGATCGGATGCCGCCCCGCGCGCGCGGTCGCCGGTGCGGAGCCCCTCGGCGACTGCTCGCGGCAGGAACTCCGGATAGATGCCGAACTCGACCCGGAGCGTGTCGAACCCGCCGTTCAGCCGCCGCTCCCAGGCGCTCTCGTTCCACGCCATGTCGAGATCGACGAGTCCGACCACGCCACGGGATGCGGCATCCTCCGCCATACGCGCGACGAGCGCATCGCCGACGGCGGGGTCGACCTCGTTGAGGCGACGCGAGATCTCGAAGGCGGGGGCCTCACGCAGGATGCCGACGCCGTCCGGCTCATGCCCTTCCCGGCGCAGCGCGGCGGTGTTCAGCCAGACGCTGTGCACGTCGGCGTTGATCAGGTACGTCGGCGTCTCGCCGGTGGCGGCATCCAGCATCTCCAGATCCGGCAGATCCGGCCACAGCGCGTCGCGGAACCCCGTGCCGACCCGCCGGCCATCGGTCTGGACATCGGCGACGCCCATGATCCGGGCGGCATGCGCGGCGGATTCGGCCCGGCCGAGCGGCTCGCGCTGCGCGACCAGCGCCCACTGGAGCACGTGCACGTGGTGATCCCAGAGTCCCGGGATCAGCCATCCCCCATCCGCGTCGAGCGCCTCGCCGCGCGGACGGACCGCCCCGGCAGGTGCGATGTCGGCGATCAGGCCGTCGGCGACGAAGACGTCGACCGCACCGTCGGTCGGCAGCAGCCGCCGGCCGGCGCCGCCGACCTGCGCATTCGTGATCGTCCCGACCGTCGCCCCGGCCGCGCTCACGCGCGGGCCATGGCATCGCGCGCACGGCGCATCTCGGCGGCCAGCGCGGGATTCGCGTATGGCCCGTCGCCGTTCAGCTCGGCGATCACCGTCTCTACGACGTCGGCGGTCTTGTTCTGGCTCAGCTTGCGCTTGGCCACGACGCGGCTGGGTGTCAGCCGGAATCCGACGGTGCCGCGTTCGAGCCGCTCGACATAGGCCGGGTCGTTCGGACGTTCCCACATCATGCGCGGGTCCGGCATCCGGCCTTCGAAACGCGCGACCAGGCGGTCGAGCACCCGCAGATTCTCGCTCGGCTCGAGCACCTCGGGCACACCGGCGAGGTGAGCCGAGACGAAGTTCCACGTCGGCACGCTCTGCACATCGCCGTACCACCCGGGCGAGATGTACCCGTGCGGACCCTGCACGACGATGAGGAGTTCGCGGCCTCCCAGGCCGTGGATCATGTCGTCGGGCTTGCCGACGTGCCCGACGACGGTGAGGTCGTCCCGCTCGTCGTCCAGCAGGACGGCGTAGTGCGACGCGACCAGCCCGTCGGCGGTGTCGCTGACGAGGGTGACCCACGGGTTCTGGTCGATGAGGCGGCGCAGCTCGGCGACGTCCGTCATCGCGAAACTCGGATTCTGGCGCATGCAGCCAGCCTACGAGAGGCTCAAGCCTGGCACCTCGGGCACCAGTAGAGTTTGCGGGTGGCCATCTCCTCCACCACGATCGCGGTGCCGCACACCCGGCACGGCAGGCCCGCCCGGTGGTACACCCAATGCCTGTCGTCGCGGCGTGCCATCGCCGCGCGGTACGCGTCGGGATCGAGATCGTCCATCGTCATCATCTGCCCGGTCTCGACGCCGATCGCGAGCAATCTCACCCAGTCTCGCCACATCCCGCGCACCACCTCGTCGCGGACCTCGCGACCCGGCGTGTACGGGTTCTGGCGCGCGCGGAACAGCAGCTCCGCACGGTAGACGTTGCCGATGCCGCTGACGACGTTCTGATCCATCAGAAGCTGGCCGATCGGCGTGGGCTTGCGCGCCACGACCGCGGTGAACAGCTCCTCGCCCTGCGCGACGTCGTCGACGAGCGGATCGGGTCCGAGCTTGGCGATCGTCGCGGCGACCTCGTCGGGCGTCTGCAGTTCGCACGCGGTCGGCCCCCGCAGGTCGGCGCACGTCGCGTCAGTCAGCAGGCGCAGCCGCACCTGGCCGACCACAGGGGGCGGCCACTCCTCGCCCTCGTCCGCCAGGCCGGTCGTCTGCTCCGACATGCGCACGTGGACGCGGGCACGACGAGGCGCGCCGATCGAAGTCAGCGAGTTCTCGCCGGCGTCATCCAGGATCGGCTCATCGAGCTGTGTGCCGCGCTGCATCGTCTGACCCTCCGCACGCCCTCTCCGCTCGCCGCTGTCGCGTCGGGCGGAGCCTCGGGTCGCGGGGGCCCGCCGCCCGTTGGATGAGGCGATGGTCGGGTCGACCATGATCTCTCCGGCGAAGTCCCACGCCCCGTACATGCCGAGATGCACGCGCAGCCACAGGTCATCCTCGAACTCCAGGAACATCTGCTTGCCGACGGCGCGGACCGACGTCGCGGTTCGGCCGCTGAGGATCCCCGCGCCCTCGGCGAAGCGACCCTGCGGGCTGGATGCCGCGACGGCGCGACCGACGATGTTGCGGTCGAACTGCCGGGCGATCCGGTGGACGGAATGGCCCTCGGGCATCAGCCGGCTTCAGGGTCGAACGAGGTGTCGTCGGCAGCCAGCACGTCGGGCTGACCGGCGGTCGCCCTGGGATCGGGCGCGACCTCGCCGTCCGCCTCGAAGGCGGCGATCTGCGCGATGCGACGCACGTGACGCTCCTCGTTCGAGAACGGTGTGGCGATGAACCGATCGATGAAGGTCGTCACCTCATCGAACGTGTGCTGGCGCGCACCGATCGAAATGACGTTGGCATCGTTGTGCTCGCGTGCGAGCTCCGCGGTCGCGATGCTCCAGACCAGGGCGGCGCGGATGCCGCGCACCTTGTTCGCCGCGATCTGCTCGCCGTTGCCGGACCCGCCGAAGACCACGCCCAGCGCCTCCACGCCCGCTTCCTGGTCGGCGACCACCGCTTGGGCGGCGCGGATGCAGAAGGCCGGATAGTCATCGAGCGGCTCGTAGTCCAGCGGACCGTGGTCGACCACATCATGGCCCTGACCCGCGACATGGTGCTGAAGCTGAGTGGAGAACTCGAGGCCCGCGTGGTCGGTGGCGATGTGGATGCGCATGCTGCAAGTCTATTGAGCGCCCGGTCGCCCGGCCCGCGGCAGGCGCCGTCGGTCCTGCGATATGATGATTCCCTCATGTCATCAAGTCTGCAATCCCGGCCACTCTATGAGGTCAAGGCGGGGCTGTTCAAGGGGCTGTCCCACCCGTTGCGAATCCGCATCCTGGAACTGCTCTCGATGCAGCCCGAGCGGACCGTGGCGGACCTCCAGTCCGAGACCCGCCTGGAGGCGTCGCATCTGTCTCAGCATCTGTCGGTGCTGCGCCGACACCGCCTCGTCGAGTCGGACCGGCGGGGCAGCCACGTGTACTACCGATTGGCCTACCCGGAGGTGGCCGATCTCCTCGCGACCGCGCGTGGGCTGCTCTTGCAGATCGTGAGCGCCGACGGCGAACGGGCGGCGGATGCCGCCTCCCTGCCCGCATTCGGGTCGAGAACGTGAGCCGGCCCGGGCGATACCTGCGCACCCTGCTGCCCGCCGTCGCCGACTACGCAGGCGCCCGCCGCTCGTGGCGCGGAGACCTGCTCGCCGGACTCACCGTCGGGATCGTCGCACTGCCGCTCGCCCTGGGGTTCGGCATCGCATCGGGAGCCGGTCCGGAGGCGGGGCTCATCACCGCGATCGTCGCCGGCGTCATCGCCGCCGTGTTCGGCGGATCCCACGTGCAGGTCTCAGGTCCCACGGGGGCGATGGTGGTCGTGCTCGCGCCGATCGTGGCCGCGCACGGCATGGGCGCGGTCGCCGTCGTCAGCATCCTGGCAGGCATCCTCGTGCTCCTGGCGGGCGCGGCTCGCCTCGGTCGGGCGGTGTCCTTCATCCCCTGGCCCGTGATCGAAGGCTTCACTCTCGGGATCGCGGTCATCATCTTCCTTCAGCAGGTGCCGGCCCTGACGGGTGCTCAGACCGAGGGCATCCTTCATTCGAACGTGACTGTGATCGCGGTGTCGGCGTTGGCCTCCGCCGATCCGGTGTACCTCGCGTGGTCGCTCGCTGCCGTCTCCGTCGTCGCCGCGTGCATGGTTCTGCTGCCCCGCGTGCATCGGGCCATTCCCGGCTCGCTGGTGGGGATCGTGATCGTCACCCTGCTCGCGCTGGTGCTGCCGACGCCGCTCGCCGTGATCGGGACTCTGCCCTCGAGCCTGCCTGTCCCCGGGCTCCCCTCGTTCTCGCTCGACACGCTCTCGCAGCTGCTGCTGCCCGCCGTCGCCGTCGCCGCGCTGGCTGCCATCGAATCCCTTCTGTCCGCGCGCGTTGCCGCATCGCTCGCCGACACCGGCCCGTACGACCCGGACCGCGAACTCGTCGGGCAGGGACTGGCATCCATCGGGGCGGGCCTGTTCGGCGGCATGCCCGCAACCGGGGCGATCGCCCGAACGGCGGTCAACGTGCGTGCCGGCGCGAAGACCCGGCTCGCCGCGATCTTCCACTCGCTTGTGCTGCTGCTGGTCGTCCTCGTCGCGGCCGGGCCGGTCGGCGCGATCCCCCTGGCAGCGCTTTCGGGCGTGCTCATGGTCACTGCCGTTCGGATGGTGCATATCGCGACCGCACGATCGATCCTGCGCTCGACGCGCGCCGATGCGATCGCATACGTCGTGACCGCGGTCGTGACCGTCTCGGTGGATCTGATCGTCGCGGTCATCATCGGCATGGCCGTGGCGGGGATGTTCGCCATCCGCGGTCTCTCACGGGCGACCGGCGTGCACCGCGAGGCGATCGACGGGCCCCCGACGGTCGGCGATGACCGCATCGCCGTCATCCGGCTGGACGGTCCGCTCTTCTTCGCGGCCGCCGACCGCGTCCTGGAGACCGTCACGTCCGTGGACGGCGTGACCGTGGTGATTCTGCGGATGTCGCAGCTCGAGCTCGTCGACGCCACCGGCGCGCACGTGCTGTCGGAGATCGTGCAACAGCTCGAGCGGCGGGGCGTGACGGTCCTGATCAAGGGCGTCCGGGAAGGCCACGTGGAGCTCTTCACGACCGTCGGGGTGCTCAGTTCGCTCCGTCACAGCAATCACCTCTTCGATGAACTGGCCCCGGCGGTGGCCCATGCCCGAAGCCATGTCGCCCGAGACATCGCCGGGTCGGCAGCCCCGCCCTGACATAGGCTGGGGAGGTTGCCAGCGTCGGCCATCCGCCGGTCTTGCGACATCCGAACCCCCCAACACATCGGGAGCTGCAGTGCCTGGAGAGAACCTCACCCGCATCGAGGCGCAGGAGCGCCGCGCGATCGTCGACACCCACTCGTATGAGATCGGGCTCGATCTGACGAGGGGCGATGAGGTCTTCGGATCACGCAGCGTCGTGCGCTTCTCGGCGACCGAGGGTGCCGACACCTTCATCGACCTCATCGCGCGCGAGGTGCGCTCCATCACGCTCAACGGCCGCGAGGTGCCGGTCACCGAGTTCGCCGACTCGCGCATCGCGCTGACCGGCCTCGAGCGCGAGAACGAGCTGATCGTGGAGGCGGACTGCCTGTACACGAACACGGGGGAAGGACTGCACCGCTTCGTCGATCCGGTCGACGATGAGGTGTACCTCTATTCGCAGTTCGAGGTGCCCGATTCGCGACGCGTGTTCGCCGTGTTCGAGCAGCCCGACCTGAAGGCCGCGTTCCAGTTCACCATCACGGCGCCCGAGCCGTGGAAGGTCGTGTCGAACTCCCCCACGCCAGAACCGAAGAAGCACGGCGACGGCCGGGCGACGTGGACGTTCGAGCCGACACCGCCGATCTCGTCCTACATCACCGCCATCATCGCCGGACCCTACGAGGAGGTCTTCTCCGAGCTGACGAGCGCCTCGGGCCGCGTCATACCGCTCGGGGTCTACGCGCGCAAGAGCCTCTGGCAGCACCTGGACGCGGACTACATCTTCGACAAGACGCGGGAAGGGTTCGCCTACTACGAGGCGAAGTTCGACTACCCCTACCCGTTTGCGAAGTACGACCAGCTGTTCGTGCCGGAGTTCAACGCCGGTGCGATGGAGAACGCCGGTGCCGTCACCTTCACCGAGTCGTACGTCTTCCGCAGCAAGGTGACCGACGCGATCAAGGAGCGCCGCGTCGTCACGATCCTGCACGAGCTCGCCCACATGTGGTTCGGCGACCTCGTCACCATGAAGTGGTGGAACGACCTGTGGCTCAACGAGTCGTTCGCGGAGTGGGCGTCGACGATCGCGACAGCCGAGGCCACCGAGTGGACCGAGGCCTGGACCACGTTCAATGCGATGGAGAAGACCTGGGCGTATCGCCAGGACCAGCTCCCCTCGACGCATCCTGTGGTCGCCGAGATCAAGGATCTCGAAGACGTGCAGGTCAACTTCGACGGCATCACGTACGCCAAGGGCGGTTCCGTCCTGAAGCAGCTGGCCGCGTGGGTGGGCATCGAGGCGTTCTTCGCCGGCGTCGCCGAGTACTTCAAGAAGAATGAATGGGGAAACACCGAGCTGTCCGACCTGCTCACGGAACTCGAGAAGACCAGCGGTCGCGAGCTGTCCACATGGTCGAAGAAGTGGCTCGAGACGGCGGGCGTGAACACGCTGTCGCCGGTGATCTCCGAAGACGGCACCGGCACGATCACCCGGTTCGCGATCACGCAGACCGCTCCGGCGGACTATCCGACGATCCGTCCGCACCGACTCGGCGTCGGCTTCTACGACGTGACCGACGGAGCCCTCGAACGCGTCCATCACGTGGAACTCGACGTGGACGGCGACCTCACGGAGGTGCCCGAGCTGAAGGGCCGGAAGCGCCCTGACCTCGTGCTGCTCAACGACGAAGACCTCGCCTACGCGAAGATCCGCCTCGACGAACGTTCGCTGAAGACCGCGATCGAGCACCTGGGCGGCATCGCCGACCCCCTCGCGCGATCGCTCGTGTGGGGCGCGGCGTGGGATCAGACGCGGGATGCCGAGTCCTCGCCGTCCGACTACGTCGACCTCGTGCTGCGCAACATCGGCAGCGAGACCGAGTCCACGACGGTCCGGACGACCCTCGCGCAGCTGCAGCTGGCGGCGAACACGTACGTCGCGCCGGAGAAGCGGGATGCCACCCGGGCCAAGGTGGCCGACGGTCTCTGGGAACTCGCGCAGGCGGCGGAGGCGGGCAGCGACAGTCAGCTGCAGTTCGTGACCGCCTTCGCGACGGCGGCCTCGACGCCCGAGCACTGGGCGATCGTGAAGTCACTGCGCGACGGTGAGCGCACGCTCCCCGGCCTGGAGGTCGACACCGACCTCTCCTGGCAGCTGCTGATCTCTCTCGCCGCAGGTGGCGTGGCGCACGTCGCGCAGATCGACGAGGCCCTCGCCGCCGACAACACGGCGAAGGGCGGGGAGTTCGCGGCGCAGGCGAAGGCCTCCATCCCGCACGCGGGCGCAAAGAAGGCCGCGTGGTCCTCCATCGTCGACAACGACGATCAGCCGAACACGATCGTGCGATCGACGGCGCTAGGGTTCCAGCATCCGGCCACCGTGGCTCAGCTGGGCGAGTTCGTGAAGCCGTACTTCTACATGCTGCTGCCGATCTGGGAATCCCGCTCCTACCAGATCGCGCAGTACATCATCGTCGGGCTCTACCCCGCGCCGCTGGCCAACCTCGAGCTGCGAGACGCGACTCGCGCGTGGCTCGCATCGAACCCCGACGCCGCGCCCGCGCTCCGGCGCCTCGTGGACGAGAACCTCGCCGGCGTCGAGCGCGCGCTCGCCGTGCAGGACCGCGATGCGTCCTAGCTGATTCGGGTCGTGTGGGCCCGCGGCCTCGCACTCAGCGAGCGCCGAGGCATCCGTCGTTAGGATCGTGACGATGAGTGCGATCTGGACCTCGGCCGACCCGACGATCACCGACCCGGCGTTCTGGGCACAGGTCGGCGGGTTCTTCGCCGAAGCGGGATGGAACACGCTCCGCGTGCTCGGCATCGTCCTCGGTGCCCTGATCGTCGGCTGGATCCTCAAGCTCGTCATCCGCCGCGTCGTGCTGCGGATCGTGAGCGGCGCCAAGTCGAAGGCCAACGTCGACGACACCCAGGCGCTGGAGCGCTCCCCTCTCGCGGCGATCAGGCTCGTTCAGCGCACGCGCACGCTCGGCACGATCCTGCAGAACATCGTCAACGTCTCGATCGTCATCGTGTCCCTGTTGCTGATCGTCAACGTGCTCGCCCCGAACGCGCTGGCCTCGCTCACCCTGCTGACCGCGGCCATCGGTGCCGGCCTCGGATTCGGTGCGCAGAACATCGTCAAGGACGTGCTCAACGGCATCTTCATCGTCGCCGAAGACCAGGTCGGCATCGGCGACGTCGTCGACCTGGGCCTCGCGACCGGCATCGTGGAGTACGTCAGCGTGCGGGTCACGACGGTCCGCGACGTCAACGGCACTCTCTGGTACGTGCGAAACGGCGAGATCACGCGGATCGGCAACATGTCGATGGGGTGGTCGCGGGTGATCGTCGATCTCGCCCTCCCGATCGGCACGGACATCGGCCTCGTCGAGAGCACCATGCTGGAGACGATGAACGACCTCGCGAAGGATCCCAAGTGGCGGTCGCGCATCATCGACAAGCCCGAGGTGTGGGGCCTCGAGTCTGTGTCGGGTGATGCCCTGGTGATCCGCCTCGTGATGAAGACGAGAGCCAACGCGAAGGACGACGTCGGGCGGGAGCTGCGGATGCGGGTCCTGAACTCGGTGGAGGAGATGGGGCTCACGCTGCCGCAGCTCAACTCGATCACGCTCAGCGGACTCGACGGTGCTCAGCGCGTCCGGGGTGCGAATCCACCCAAGACGAAGCCGACGAACGCGATCACGACACCACCTCCCGCCCCGGAGCGGCCGGTCTGGCGCCCGAAGAAGACGCCGAAGGACCAGTCGAAGAAGCCCACTGAGAAGACGGAGGAGTCCCCGTGACCGTGAGCTTCTATGACGAGATCGGAGGACACGCGACCTTCGTCCGCCTGGTCGACGCCTTCTACCGCGGCGTCGCGGAGGACCCGGTGCTTCGTCCGATGTACCCGGAGGAGGATCTCGGCCCTGCGAAGGAGCGATTGACACTGTTCCTCGAGCAGTACTGGGGCGGCCCGACCACCTACAGCCAGGAACGCGGTCATCCCCGGCTGCGGATGCGGCATGCCGCGTTCCACGTCAACCCTGACGCCCGCGATCGCTGGCTCGCGCACATGCGCGCCGCGGTCGACGAGATCGAGCTCCCCCCGTTGCACGAGGCGACCCTGTGGGACTACTTGCAGCGGGCCGCGTTCGCCATGGTGAACACGTTCGAGCCCACGGGCATCGGTCCGTCCGCGGACGGCCGGGCCTCGTCATCCTTCCCTCTGTCCCCGCCGGCGGGATCACCGGCTTCTCCGCACCAGCCGCACTGATCGCCGCTCGCACGCCGACGAAGGAGTCGCACATGCCCGCATCGCCCACCACGCAGACGACCGACATACTCGTGATCGGCTGGGGCCTGGCCGGCCTGGTCGCGGCGAGTGAGGCTGTCGCCGCGGGCAGACGCGTCGTCATCGTCGATCAGGAGCCGCGGACGAACGTCGGCGGACAGGCATGGTGGTCCTTCGGCGGGCTCTTCTTCATCGACTCACCCGAGCAGCGGCGCATGGGCATCAAGGACTCGTTCGAACTCGCGCACCAGGACTGGTTCGGGAACGCGGGATTCGATCGCGAGGAGGACGCCTGGCCGCGCCGCTGGGCCGAGGCATACCTGCAGTTCGCGCACGAGGAGAAGCGGGCGTGGCTGCGCGAGAAGGGCGTCGGATTCTTTCCGATCGTCGGCTGGGCCGAACGGGGCGGCTATACCGCGACCGGTCCGGGCAACTCGGTTCCGCGATTCCACGTCACCTGGGGCACCGGGCCCGGGATCGTCGCTCCGTTCCAGGCGGCGGTCGAGGAGGGCGAGGCCCGCGGTCTCGTCACGATCCTGCCGCGCCACCGGGTCACGACCCTCCTGTCGACGAACGGCGTCGTCACCGGCGCGGCCGGCGAGGTGCTCGCTCCGTCCGGCGCCGCGCGGGGCACCGCCACGTCGAGAGAGGTCGTCGGATCATTCGAGATCACGGCCGGCGCGACGATCGTCTCATCCGGCGGCATCGGCGGAAACCACGATCTCGTCCGCCGGCAGTGGCCCTCGCGTCTGGGCGAAGCTCCCACGTCGATGATCTCCGGCGTGCCGGCCTACGTCGACGGCTCGATGCTCTCGGTCACCGAACAGGCGGGTGCGCGGCTCATCAACGGCGATCGCATGTGGCACTACGTCGAGGGGATACAGAACTGGGATCCGGTCTGGCCCCTGCACGGCATCCGCATCCTTCCCGGCCCGTCTTCGGTCTGGCTCGATGCGACCGGTCGGCGGCTGCCCGTGCCCCTCTTCCCCGGATACGACACCCTGGGCACTCTGGCGCACCTGCGGACGACCGGCCATGACCACTCCTGGTTCGTGCTGTCGCACCAGATCATCGAGAAGGAGTTCACGCTGTCGGGCAGCGAGCAGAATCCCGATCTCACGGGCAAGGACGTGCCGCTTCTCGTCAGATCGCGGCTCGGCAAGGGCGCAGCCGGCCCTGTGCAGGCGTTCATGGACAAGGGCGCCGACTTCGTCGTCCGTGACACGCTGGACGAGCTGATCGCCGGGATGCGGGCGCTGCCCGGTGGGGAGGCGCTCGACGCCGAGCAGGTGCGCGTGGAAATGGAGGCCCGGGACCGCGAGGTCGACAACGACTTCACGAAGGACGCCCAGATCGCGATGCTGCGCTCGGCGCGCGCGTTCCGGGGCGATCGGCTGATCCGCACGGCGACGCCCCACCGCATCCTCGACCCGAAGTCGGGTCCGCTCATCGCCGTGAAGCTCCACGTCCTGACACGCAAGTCGCTCGGCGGCATCGAGACCGACCTGGACAGCCGGGCACTGGCACCGGGCGGAGAGCCGGTCGCCGGGCTCTACGCGGCCGGCGAGGCGAGCGGCTTCGGGGGCGGCGGCGTGCACGGCTATCGAGCTCTCGAGGGGACCTTCGCGGGCGGCTGCCTGTTCTCCGGGCGGATCGCCGGTCGCGCGGCAGCCGGCTCGGTCTAGCTGCCAGGCAGACCTGTCGCACGCACCGCGGTCATGCCCACCCGCCCGGGTCCCCGCACGATGACATGGCCGCGCAGCAGCGATACGCGCGTCCACGGACCCGACGTGCGAACCGGCGCCTCCTCCTCGCCGACGATGAACCCCAGCGTGAAGGCGGCGAACGCCGCACCGAGCGGAAGTCCGCCGAGATCCTCATCGGGAACGCCCCAGACCGAGGCCCGAACCGCGCGCACGGCATCCTCACCTGGATTCTGCGGCAGGGCCTCGGCAACGGTCGTGATCCCCCACTGGGCGCGCGCGGCCAGCACCGATGCGCGGAGCAGTGCCCGCGGGCACCCATCCGCCGCGCGGAGGCGACACGCCCGCCCAGGATGGCGCGAGCGCGGTCGCGGGAAGCTGCAACTGATCGGCGCTGTCATCGGCGCCTCGCAGTTCCGACGCTTCGACCACCAGGTCGCAGACCAGTTCGGGATCCACGGGCAGCACCCGCATCGCGAGGACGGTCGGAGTGGCGTCGAACAGCCCCCTCGGCGCGAAGGGCGCGCAGGTCATCGTCAGGGTGCCGCTCCGACGCGCCCAGCCGAACTGCGCCGTCGCCGACGCGGGCCGTCCGGCCTGCGAACGTGAGCGCATCCGCCGCGGCGCGGGCGTCCGCGAAGATCAGGCGCTGAGACATCCGCCCTAAGCTACAACATTGTGACCGATGCTCATCACACCGCCCCCGACGACTTCGTCCCCGACCCCGATCCGGTCGCATCCATGCTCGCGGTGCTGGACCTCTCGCAATCGGGAGCACGAACGACCGAGGACATCTTCACCGGGGTGTCGCAGTCGATGCCGCTCGGCCGCGTCTACGGGGGCCAGGTCCTCGCGCAGTCGATCGTCGCCGCGGAGCGGACGATCCCCGACGGCCGCGCGGTGCATTCGATGCACGGCTACTTCCTCCGGCCCGGCGACGCGTCGAAGGGCATCACCTTCTCGGTGGACCGCATCCACGACGGACGTTCGTTCTCCACGCGACGCACGCAGGCTTTTCAGGAGGGCGTGCCGATCTTCTCGATGATCGCGTCTTTCCAGGACGCCGACCCGGGACTCGAGCACCAGACCGACATGCCGGACGGCGTACCGGCACCGGAGGAGCTGCCCGATCTCGAGGATCACCTCGCAGGTCTCCACCCGATGTCCAAACGGCTGTTCATCGACCGCCCGGTGGACCTCCGGCACATCCCCTCACCGATCTACCTCTCGGTCGAGGGCGAGCACGTCCCGCGGCAGGCGGTCTGGATGCGCATCCGCCGACGGATCCCCGATGATCAGCGCCTCCACCGCGCGGCCCTCGCGTACCTGAGCGATCTCACGATCCAGGAGTCCATCCTGCGGGCTCACGGCGTGGCCTGGGCGTCTCCGGGCCTCAAGGTCGCGAGCCTGGATCACGCGATGTGGTGGCACCGCCCCGGGCGGGTCGATGACTGGATGCTGTACGTTCAGGAATCGCCCAACGCGCGGGGCGGACGGGGGCTGGCGACCGGGCGCATCTACTCTCGTGACGGGATGCTGCTCGCCGGCGTCGCGCAGGAGATCATGGTGCGGGTGCCCGTCGCCTCGGACGCGACGAACTGACGCCGCGGCTCAGCGGCGGTGGGCGTAGGCGACCGGATCGCCGAGGTACGGTTCCCACGCCGAGCGCTGCTCTTCGGTCAGGCGCACGGGTCGCCCGGACGCGGCATCCACCATCACCACGACCGCCGATGCGCGGGCGTACAGCTCCTGACCTACCGCCGATTCAGGGCTGAAGACCTCGTAGCACACCTCGATGCTCGACCCGCCCAGCTTGCCGAACCACAGCTGCACGTCCAGCGGGTTGCGCTGGTACGGCACCGGGCGCAGGTACTCGATCTCCTGTCGGGCGATGAGCGTCAGCGTCCCCGCGTCGATGCCCGAGTCCAGCACCGCCGTCGGCGGTGCGTCCTCGTCGGCGGCAGGCCGCCAGAATGCGCGGACGCGGACTTCTTCGAGCAGCTTGAGCATCGACGCGTTGTTCACGTGGTTGAACGCGTCGAGATCCCCCCAGCGGAGGTGGACGGGGATGTGCAGTCGTCGCGTCCCAGGCAGGACTGCGCCTGCCGACTCCTCGTCAGTCACGCGTCAGCTTGCGATACGTGGAGCGATGCGGGTTGGCCGCATCCGGACCGAGTCGCTCGATCTTGTTCTCCTCGTACGCCTCGAAATTGCCCTCGAACCAGTACCACTGGTCGGGGTCGTCCTCGGTGCCCTCGTAGGCGAGGATGTGCGTGGCGATGCGGTCGAGGAACCACCGGTCGTGGGTGATGACCACCGCGCACCCGGGGAATTCGAGGAGTGCGTTCTCCAGGCTGCCGAGCGTCTCGACGTCGAGGTCGTTGGTCGGCTCGTCGAGCAGCAGCAGATTTCCGCCCTGCTTGAGAGTCAGGGCGAGGTTCAGTCGGTTCCGCTCTCCACCGGAGAGGACGCCGGCTTTCTTCTGCTGATCGGGACCCTTGAAGCCGAACTGCGACACGTATGCGCGCGAGGGGATCTCGACCTTGCCCACCTGGATCCAGTCAAGCCCATCGCTGACGACCTCCCACAGGGACTTGTTCGGGTCGATCCCACCTCGGCTCTGGTCGACATAGGAGATGTCGACCGTCTCGCCGACCTTCAGCTCGCCGCCGTCGAGCGGCTCCAGGCCGACGATCGTCTTGAAGAGGGTGGTCTTGCCGACGCCGTTGGGGCCGATGATGCCGACGATGCCGTTGCGCGGAAGGGTGAAGCTCAGTCCGTCGATGAGGCTGCGCCCATCGAAGCCCTTCTGCAGCTTCTTCGCCTCGAGGACGACCTGACCCAGGCGCGGGCCGGGCGGAATGACGATCTCGTCGAAGTCCAGCTTCCTGGTCCGGTCGGCCTCGGCCGCCATCTCCTCGTACCGCGCGAGACGCGACTTGGACTTGGTCTGACGACCCTTGGCGTTGCTGCGCACCCACTCGAGCTCGCTCGCCAACCGCTTCGCGAGCTTCGCGTCCTTCTTGCCCTGGACCTGCAGGCGCTCCTGCTTCTTCTCGAGATATGTCGAGTAGTTGCCCTCGTAGGGATAGAGCCGGCCGCGGTCGACCTCGCAGATCCATTCCGCGACGTGGTCGAGGAAGTACCGGTCGTGGGTGACGGCGAGCACAGCGCCGGCGTACTTCGCGAGGTGCTGCTCGAGCCACTGCACGCTCTCGGCGTCGAGGTGGTTCGTCGGCTCGTCGAGCAGGAGGAGATCGGGCTTCTGCAGCAGAAGCTTGCACAGCGCGACCCGGCGCTTCTCGCCGCCCGACAGGTTGCTCACGAGCGCTTCGGACGGCGGCGTGCGCAGCGCATCCATGGCCTGCTCGAGCTGCGAGTCCAGATCCCACGCGTCGGCGGCATCGATGGCCTCCTGCAGCGTCCCCATCTCGGCCAGGAGTGCGTCGAAGTCGGCGTCCGGATCGGCCATGAGAGCGGAGATCTCGTTGAAGCGATCAAGCTTCTCCTTGATCGGACCGACTCCCTGCTCCACGTTTTCGAGGACGGTCTTGTCCTCGTCCAGCTCGGGCTCCTGCATGAGGATGCCTACGCTGTAGCCGGGGCTCAACCTCGCCTCGCCGTTGCTGGGTGTGTCGATGCCCGCCATGATCTTGAGGATCGTGGACTTCCCGGCGCCGTTCGGTCCGACGACGCCGATCTTCGCTCCCGGCAGGAAGGCCATCGTGACGTCGTCGAGGATCACCTTGTCGCCGACGGCTTTGCGGGCGCGGACCATCGAATAGATGTATTCAGCCATAACCTGTCCAGTCTACGGGCCGGGCGGACGCGCCCCTGACGTCGTGCAGCTGTCGCGGCGCGGTCACCAGTCGATGGGCCGTGTCTCGCCGACCAGGCAGGTGCCCTCGGCGAGAATCGGCACCACGATGGCGACCGGTGCGCCGGTGGCCGGGCCGACCTGACCTACGAGGCACTCCTCCCCCCACCTCACCGAGAACTGGATGCTCTCCGCCGGGTTGCCGACGGTCGTCTCATCCGGCGTCACCTGCATCGCGGACTTGTCGAAACCGGCGGCGACCAGCGCGTCGATGTAGGCCCGGCCGGACACCTGCTCGGGAGAGGCCCACACCGCGGCGGTCACCGCTTCGAACAGCGGGAGGTTCTCGCCCGCGGTGCCGCCCGGGACCAGTCCGCCTGCTGCCGACTCGGTCGGCGAGGGCGTCGGTGCGGCGGTCGCAGACGGCGCCGCGGTAGCCGTGGGCGCGGGATCCGGGAGAAGGCGGGGGTCGGAGCATCCCGGGAGCAGGAGCGCTGTCCCGGCTCCCAGGAGCAGAATCGCGGTCGTTGCGGAACGCGTGCGACGACGCTCGAGGTGGCGAGACACGGACCGAGTCTAAAGCGCGCCACCTCGAGCACTCGTCGCGCTCTCGTCAGAACGGCGTCTCCACGCCCGCGAGGGCGAGGGTCTTCGCGTTCGATCCGTCTGCCGCCTGGTCGGCCCCGCTCGCAACCTGGCCTTGCGCGTGCGCATCGCCGGGGTCACTCCCGAGAGCAGCCGTGTCCCACGCGGCGCCGTGCTCGGCGCCCGGCGCCCATGCGTCGTCCTGGGTGGCCGGGGCCGAGGTCACGGCGGCGCCGTCCTGCGCGAAGGTGGTGGTGCCGAAGAGCAGGTCATGACCGATCGCGTCGACATCGACGTCGACCGATGTCCCCCGCTTCTCGCCCGAGTCCCAGTTGCGCACCCGCAGCCGTCCGGTGAGGATGACGCGGTCCCGCCGATGGAGCGATGCGAAGGCGTGCTCGGCAAGGCGGCGGTACGCCGAGACGGTGTACCAGTTGGTCTCGCCGTCCACCCAGGCTCCCGTGGCGCGATCGAATCGCCGTTCTTTGCTCGCCACGCGGAATGTGGTGATCGGCGTGCCGTTCCACGTCTTCTTCTCGGGGTCGGTCCCGATGACGCCGACGATCGTGATGGTGTCACTCATGACAAGTCCCTTCCGCCCGAGGACCGTCCTCGGGTCGCGCCGGTGCCCGAGTGCCCGTCGGACACCGGCGCCCTCTCAGCATGCTGCGCCGCTCCAGCGAGCCCGCCGCAGTCCTTGGCGCCTGTGTAGAGACGGGTGACCCCCCGAGCTGGGGAGGAGTCGCCATCCCAGTCGCCGTCCCTTCAGGATGTCGGAAGCCGAACGTATCTTCGAATGAGAGGAGGAATCATGAGTCTCATACACGATGCCCGGGTGGCCGAGACCCCCACGCTCGCGCGAGCGAAAAACTTCCGTCTCGTCCCGGCTGCTCCCGCACTGTGGCGCATCACCGACTCGACGGGTCGGGTGATCGGCCATCTGCAGGCTGTTCCCGAGGGCCGTGACATCCGCTATCGTGCGCGACGGTTCCATGCGCGGAGTCGGGCCTTCCGCGACATCGGTGAATTCTGGTCTGCCGACGACGCGGTCGAGTGCGTCAGACTGGCGCGCTGATCCCCGGCGTGCCCTCAGATCACGGAGTCGAGCTGCTCGACCATCGACACCGGCGCTCCGCCACGCACTCGCGGCCACGCTTCGGCCAGAATCTCGACGGCGCGGGAGAGCTCGTCCGCAGCCGCTGTGAACGGGATCCGCAAGTGCCGATCATGTCCCCCATCGACGGAGAAGCGCGGGCCGGCCGAAAGGAGGAGACCGCGGGAGCGCACATCCATGACCAGCGCAGAGCTGAGGGGCGCGTCCAGCTCGATCCACAGCGACACCCCACCGTCGGCGCGCGGGACCCGCCACTCCGGCAGCATCGCGTGAAGCGCACCGACGACAGCCTCCCTCCCGTCGCGCAGCACGTGGGAGCGCTGCGCGACGACGGCGCCGAACTGCGGGAAGACGGCTGCGGCGATCGCCTGCTCGAATTCGGGCGTGCCGAGGTCGTGCGCGGGCCGCGACGCCACGAGCCGGCGGATCAGATCGGTGTCTGCGCGGACCCACCCCACCCGCAGCCCGCCCCAGACGGTCTTGCCCAGCGAACCGACCCGGACGATCAGCGACGGATCCCCATCCATGAATCCGGCCGGGACCGGGCCGCGATCGATGTCGAGGTCGGCCGTCGTCTCATCCAGGACGAGAACCGTCCCCGAGCGTTCGGCGGCCTGCAGGATCGTATTCCGCTCCTCGGGGCCCATGGAGCGGCTCGTGGGGTTCTGAAAGTCCGGCATGAGGTAGGCGAGCACCGGCAGAGTGCGTGCGAACGCCTGCTCGGCGCGGTCCAGATCCCATCCCTCATCGGTCGTCACGGGTACTCCGACGAGGCGAGCGTCCGCTCGCCGGAGCGCATCTGCGGCGTGAGGATAAGTGGGGGTCTCGATGAGCACGCGATCGCCTCTGCCGAGAATCACGGAGGCAAGGAGATGAATGGCGCTCTGAGCCCCTGTGGTCACCACGATCTCGCCGGGGGTGGTCGGGATGCCCCGTTCGCAGTACCGCTGGGCGATCGCCTCGCGCAGCTCGATCCGGCCGAACACGTCGTAGCCGACACGCGAGACGATCGTCGAGGAGGACTGCGCGACCTCGGACATCACCCCCGCCAGTCCCGGCCACGCGGGTGGACTGGCCTGCTGCAGGTCGATGGCGCCCTCGATGGACGACGCGCGCCCGGGATCGCTGCGACGCAGCGGCAGAGTGACGCTGCCCGAGCCGCGGGTGCTGGTGATGTGCGCCGAGTCGCGAAGACTCCGGTAGGCGGCCGCGACCGTGCTGCGACTGACGTGGAGGGCCGCCGCGAGCTCTCTCTCCGCGGGAAGTGCGGTGCGCGGTGCCAGGCGGTTGTCCAGGCAGAGGAGTCTGATGCCGTCGGCGAGCGCCTCGTATGCGGGCTCCCGCATCCGCCAGCCGCCCAACGCGGCCGAGAGGGCGCGCGCCGAGATACGGGAGTCCATGAAGCCACGATAGCTGAATTGGACTGCAGCATGCGATCCAATTGTCCGATTGGATGGTGAGATGACCCGCCGCATTCTCCAGCTCCTCGTCGGTCTCGTCCTTTATGGAGCGGGCTGTGCGCTCACGGTCGAGGCCGGCCTGGGCGTGGACCCGTGGACCGTATTCGCGCAGGGCCTGTCGATCCATACCGGGATCGGCATCGGGTGGATCACCAACATCGTGGGATTCCTCGTGCTGCTCCTGTGGATTCCACTCAGGCAGAGACCGGGGATCGGAACGGTGGCGAACATCCTGCTCGTCGGAACGAGCATGCAGGCTGTGCTGTGGCTCGCTCCTCCGATCAGCGGTCTCGCGGCACAGGCCGGGATGCTGCTCGGCGGCATCCTGCTGGTTGCGATCGCCTCGGGGCTCTATATCGGCGCAAGGTTCGGACCGGGACCGCGGGACGGCCTGATGACCGGTCTGAACGCGCGCCTCGGCTGGCCCATCTGGGTCTGCCGGGCTCTCGTGGAGGTCTCGGTCCTGGCGATCGGCTGGGCCCTGGGAGGCACGGTGGGAATCGGGACAGTCCTCTTCGCGGCCCTCATCGGGCCGCTCGTACACGTCGCGCTACCGCTGCTGGACACCGCGCCGCCTGCCCGAGGGCGCGTTGAAACGGTCGCGCCCGCGACGGGCGCGACCGTCTGACCGGATCAGTGCTCGCGGAATTCGGGCCAGTCGCTCCCAGGTGTCATCCGGGAGTGCAGGGCGTTCTTGGCGATCTCCATCGACGGGTAGCTGCCCGCCGGCGCATCGGCGCCGGCCATCGTCACGGTGTAGCCGGCTTCGTCCTTGCGGATGCTGCCGACGACGCCTGAGCGGCCGTAGGCCACCCAGAGACTGTGGTGCGTTTCAGTGGTGCTCATCATCGAATCCCCTTCCGACCCTTCGACCGTACGCCGGGCCGGCGAGGTGCACCAGGGGGCACGCCGCTGAGTGTCCTGTGCCCCCGACAGGACTCGAACCTGTGACCGGCGGATTAGAAGGCCGCTGCTCTATCCACTGAGCTACGGAGGCGCGAATCCAGGGTATCGCGCCTGCCATCGTCAGCCGGCTGGGCCCTCGGCGGCGAGGACCGTGTCCCCGCCCCCTGACTAGGATGGAGCCCATGGTGGGGGCTTCCGAGAACGACCGTCTGGTCTGGATCGACTGCGAGATGACGGGGCTCGACCTCTCGATCGACGAACTCGTGGAGATCGCCGTCGTCGTCACCGACTTCGAGCTTCGCCCACTCGACCCCGGCTTCTCGATCGTCATCAAGCCGGACGCGTCGGCTCTGCAGCACATGAACGACTTCGTGACGGCCATGCACGAGAAATCGGGGCTTCTGACCGAGATCCCCGAGGGCGTGAGCGTCGCCGAAGCCGAGTTCGAGGCACTGGAGTACATTCAGCGGTTCGTGCCCCTCGAGGGCAAGGCGCCGCTCGCGGGGAACACGATCGGCACCGACCGTATGTTCCTCGCAAAGTACATGCCGCGCGTGGACCGCTGGCTGCACTATCGCAATGTCGACGTGTCCAGCATCAAGGAGCTCAGCCGGCGCTGGTATCCGCGCGCCTACATCCACGCTCCGGCCAAGGGCGGCGGCCATCGCGCCCTCGCTGACATCCGCGAATCCATCCTCGAACTCTCCTATTACCGCTCGGCGGTGTTCGTTCCCGAGCCGGGTCCGACGAGCGACGGAGCCCGCGCGGCGGCGGCCGCGGCCGTTTCGTCGTTCGCCCCTGATGTATGAGAGAATCTTCGGGTTCCCCGCACCAGCGGGAGACATGGTGGGTATAGCTCAGTTGGTAGAGCGCGGCCTTGTGGTGGCCGATGTCGCGGGTTCGAGCCCCGTTACTCACCCCAATGATTGAGATGGATGCCGTGGCGTTCGAGGCTCTCGTGGTGGACGAGCTCGACCAGCTGCCGGACGACATGGTCGCCGGGCTCGAGAACGTCATCTTCGTCGTCGAGGACCGCCCCGAGGATGGCAGTCTCGACCTGCTCGGGCTGTACGACGGCTGGGCGCTCACAGAGAGCGACCGCTATGGCGTCGGCGAGCTTCCGGACCGGATCATCGTGTACCGGGAACCCCACCTCGCCGCCTGCGAGAGCGAAGACGAGCTTCGCGACGAAGTGCACACGACCCTGGTGCACGAGATCGCGCACTTCTACGGCATCGACGACGCCCGCCTGCACGAGCTCGGGTGGGCATGATGGCCCCGCTCGCCGACACCGACGTCCAGGAGGACACCGGCATCCGCCGCGATGAGCAGGTACAGCGCCCGTGGCAGACCGTGGTCTGGAACGATCCGGTCAACCTCATGAGCTACGTCACCCACGTCTTTCGCGAGTATTTCGGGTTCGACCGCGCCCAGGCCGAGCGGCTCATGCTCGCCGTCCACCACGACGGGCACGCCGTGGTCGCGGAGGGTGCGCGGGAGCAGATGGAGCTGCACGCTCAGGCGATGCACGACTACGGGTTGTGGGCGACCATCCGGCAGGCGCCGCAGTGAACGCGGGTCGCGTGGTGGTGCTCGAACTCACCCGCATGGAGGCGGCGCACCTCGCCGGTCTCGTGACGCAGTTCGCCGAGCTCATGGAGGATGCCGCGAGCAGTTCGGGCGACCCCGCCATCGCACGGCTGGTGCCCGACGCCTACGCCGACGACGACGCGGCGTCCGAGGACTTCCGGGAGATGACGGAACGAGACCTGCTGGAACGGCGGCGGCAGGACGCCGGCGAAGTGCTCGGCTCCCTGAGCGAGGCCTCCGCGCTCCCCGACGATGCTGAGCCGGGCGATGAGGTGCTCATGGAGCTGGTCGAGCTGCGCCTCGAGCCCGAGATCCTGCGGGCCTGGCTGCGCTGCCTGGCGGCGATCCGGCTGGTCCTGGCCACACGGCTGGACATCCGCAGCGAAGAGGATCACGACGTGGATGATCCCCGCTTCGGGATCTACGAGTGGCTCGGCTATCGGCTCGACGGACTCGTGCAGGCCGCGTCGGACGAGGACTGAGCGCGCGTCACGGGATCGCGAAGACGAGCGAGGCGCGCCGGGCCGGCTCGTCGCGCGCGAGATGGCGCTCCTCCTGCTCCGCCCAGCGGGTCCAGTGCGGCCGGTAGGTTTCGCCGTCGCGCGCCAGTGCGCGCCTCATGCGCGACTGCACCGGGGACTCCAGCCAGACCCGGACATCGCCGAGCCGCGCGGTGGCCGCCGTCAGGAGGCCGGACCCTTCGACGATGAGCGGCAGCGACGGATCCACCGCGTGGGCTTCCGCGTGCTCGGAGGTCTCCCAGTCCCACCTCTCCCAGATGCCGAGCAGCCCGCGCGCGTGCGGCCTCAGGATCAGCTCGCGGGCCGCCTCCACGCCCTCGGCCAGTCCGTCCCAGCCGGGGTAGAGCGAGTCCAACGACACCAGCTGCACCCTGCCGTGGAGCGGCCACCGCGCCACGAGGGCGCGCGCGAGGGACGTCTTGCCCGACCCGCTCCGGCCGTCGATCAGGACGACCGGGTTGGATGCGGCCACTCCGACGATCGCCTCGAGGACGTGAGTGGCGGCGAGATCGATCGCCGCGGAGACGGGGTCCGCGTTATCGCTTGAGCGCGCGGATGACACGGCTCAGTGCGCGACCCGCGACCCAGACGAACGGGATCGCGACGGCGAGGAACGACACGATGTTCGGCTCGAACGTGACGGTGTCGCCTTTGCGGATGTAGGCGCCGAGCGGCACGGAATAGCCACCGCCCCCGCCTCCGCCGTTGCCGGCCTCGTCGGATCCTCCGCCGAAGCCGGTCCAGGCGAGTGCGACGGGGATCATTCGGACCCCGCCGACGTCGACCTGCTCGCCGTAGGCGCTGTGGACGCCGAAGGTCGCGGACTGCTTGCCGAGCTCGAGTGCGATGTTGGGCATGTCTCCACGCTACCCGGCGAAGCGTGGCAAGCCCAGGGGGATTCGGCTGGAAGCATCAGTCCGAGGCGCGCCGGTCGAGGATGCGAGGGCAGCGTTCCGCCACCGCGCGCGCCGCCGAGCAGTGTCGCGCGGGTGACCGCTCCGCGCCCGAAGCGGGCCGATGCGTCGTCGAGCGCACCCTCGACCCGCCGCCACTCCGCATCGTCGTCCCACAGCGTCGGCCCGGCTTCGCCGGACGGTCGCAGCTGCTCGGCCCTGACGCCGACGAGCCGCACCGGCAGGCGGCGGTCGATCGCACCGAACAGCTCGAGCGCGGCGTCCCCGATGCGCTGGCCGACCGCCGTCGGCTCCGCCAGTGTCTGGGAGCGGGTGATGGTCGTGAAGTCGGCGAAGCGCACCTTGATGGCGATCGTCCTGGCCTCCCACCCGTGCGTGCGCAGGCGCGCACCGACTCGATCGGCAAGACGGCGCAACTCGGACCGCAGCGCGGCCGGATCGTCGATGTCGCGGTGGAACGTCTCTTCGTGACCGACGCTCTTCTCCACTCGAGCGGTGTCGACCTGCCGTGCGTCCAGGCCGCGGGCGAGATGCCAGATGCGGTCGCCCATCGCTCCCCCGAGCGCGCGCTCGAGCACCGGTCGAGGGGTCTCGAGCACGTCGGCGACGGTGTGGATGCCGCGCGACTCCAGCGCCTCCGCGGACTTCGGGCCGATGCCCCACAGTGCGCGCACCGGTCTCGGCGCCAGGAACGCGGCGGTGTCGGCCTCGGCGACGATCAGAAGGCCGTCGGGCTTGCTGATCGTCGAGGCCATCTTGGCGACGTGCTTCGTCGCCGCCACCCCGATGCTGCAGGTCAGGCCGGTCTCATCGAGCACGCGCTGTCTCAGCGTCCGTGCGATCACGCCCGGACTGCCCCACAGCCGGCGCGCGCCGCGCACATCCAGGAACGCCTCGTCGATCGAGAGCGGCTCCACGAGCGGCGTGACGTCGGAGAAGATGCCCATCACCTCTCGGGACATCTCGACGTATCGGTGGAAGTGCGGCAGCACGACGATCGCCGTCGGGCACAGCCGCAGCGCCTGACCGACGGGCATGGCCGAGCGGACGCCGAACCTGCGGGCCTCGTACGATGCGCTCGATACCACCGAGCGGCTCTCCGGGGCGCCGATGATGATCGGCTTGCCCTTCAGCGACGGGTCGTCGAGAACCTCGACGGACGCGTAGAACGCATCCATGTCGACGTGCAGGATGCCGGTACCGGTGTCGTCCGCATCGTCGGATGAGACGATGCGCCCCGTGCCGTCGCCGCGTCCCATGGCTCGATCCTCTCCCGGCTCGCGGACATCCGCGTGTCGCTACTGCGCGGCGCGCTCCAGGATCAGCTCGCGGACGCGCGCGGCATCCGCCTGGCCCTTCATCGCCTTCATGACGGCGCCGATGACGGCGCCGGCCGCCTGCACCTTGCCGTCGCGGATCTTCGCCATCACGTCGGGCTGCGCCGCGAGCGCCTCATCGATCGCGGCGATGAGGGCACCGTCATCCGAGACGACCGCGAGCCCCCGCTGATCGATGACCTGCTGAGGCGTGCCTTCGCCGAGGATGACCCCCTCCAGCACCTGACGCGCGAGCTTGTCCGTCAGCGTCCCTGCATCGATGAGGCCCTGCAGTGCGGCGACGTCGGCCGGCGCCACGAGATCCGCGGCCTCGCGACCCTGGGCGTTGGCGACGCGGGTGATCTCGCCGGTCCACCACTTCCGTGCGGCGGCCGGTGTCGCGCCCGCCTCGATCGTGGCCGCCACCTCGGCGAGCAGGCCGCCGTTGGCGACGTCCTGGAACTCGAGATCGCTGAATCCCCACTCGGTCCTCAGCCGACGCCGTCGCTCGGCCGGCGGTTCGGGCAGGGCGGCGCGCAGTTCTTCGATCAGCTCCGCCGATGGCACGACGGGCAGGAGATCGGGCTCCGGGAAGTAGCGGTAGTCGTCGGCGTCCGACTTCGGGCGTCCCGGCGATGTGGTGCCGGTGTCCTCATGCCAGTGCCGGGTCTCCTGTGTGATCGAGCCGCCGGCCGCGAGGATCGCGGCCTGACGCTGGATCTCGTAGCGGACCGCACGCTCGACGGAGCGCATCGAGTTGACGTTCTTCGTTTCGGTGCGGGTACCCAGCTTCTCCTGACCGCGCGGACGCAGCGACACGTTGGCGTCGCAGCGCAGATTTCCGCGCTCCATCTTCGCGTCGGAGATGCCGAGCGACAGGACGATGTCACGGATGGTCTGCACGTACGCCTTGGCGATCTCGGGAGCGCGCTCCTCGGCGCCGAAGATCGGCTTCGTCACGATCTCGACCAGCGGCACGCCCGCGCGGTTGTAGTCCACGAGAGAGTACTCCGCGCCCTGGATCCGGCCCGTCGAACCGCCGACGTGCGTGAGCTTGCCGGCGTCCTCCTCCATGTGGGCGCGCTCGATGGGCACGGTGATGCGCGTTCCGTCGACGAGCTCGACCTCGACGGATCCCTCGAAGGCGATCGGCTCGTCGTACTGCGAGATCTGATAGTTCTTGCCGAGGTCGGGGTAGAAGTAGTTCTTCCGCGCGAAGCGGCTCGACGGAGCGATCTGGCAGCCGAGTGCGAGACCCAGAGAGATCGAGTGCTTCACCGCCTGCTCGTTGACGACCGGCAGCGATCCGGGCAGCCCCAGATCGACCGGCGCCAAGTCGGTGTTCGCGTCCCGACCGAACGAGTTCGGCGCCGCGGAGAACATCTTCGTCTTCGTGTTGAGCTCGACGTGCACCTCGAACCCGAGCACAGGCTCGAACAGCTCGAGCGCCTTGTCGAAGTCCATCAGCCTGTCCTTGGCCATTACGCGACACCTCCCGATTCCTGAGCCTGTCGAAGGACGGGCGCTCGGTCCAGGAGCGGTCCGCCCCACGAGTCCACCAGCAGTGCTTCGAGCGCCGCGCCCACGCGGTACAGCCGCGCATCCTCGCGTGCGGGCGCGAGGAACTGGATGCCGACGGGCAGTCCGTCCTCCGCGGCGAGCCCGGACGGGATCGAGATGCCGGGGACGCCGGCGAGGTTCGCCGGGATCGTGGTGACGTCGTTCAAGTACATCTGCATGGGATCGTCGATCTGCTCACCGAGCCGGAACGCGGTCGTCGGCGCGGACGGCGTCGCGATGACGTCCACCTGCGCGAAGGCCGCGTCGAAGTCGCGCTGGATGAGCGTGCGCACCTTCTGGGCCGAACCGTAGTACGCGTCGTAGTAGCCGGCGGACAGGGCGTACGTGCCCAGGATGATGCGGCGCTTCACCTCGTCGCCGAAGCCCGCGTCGCGCGTGGCGGCCATGACACCTTCGACGGTCGGCGTCCCCGAGGGGATGACCCGCATGCCGAACCGCACCGAATCGAACTTCGCGAGGTTGCTGGACGCCTCGGCCGGCAGGATCAGGTAATAGGCGGCGACGCCGAACTCGAAATGCGGAGCGCTGATCTCGACGATCTCGGCGCCCTGCGCCTGCATCGCGTCCAGCGCCGAGCGGAAGGATGCGGACACGCCGGACTGGAAGCCGGAATCGGGCAGTTCCTTGATCACGCCGACGCGCAGTCCGCGCAGCACGTCACCGCGGGCGCCCTCCCGGGCGGCGTCGGCGAAGGACGGCCAGGCGTCGGTGAGCGAGGTGGAGTCGCGCGGGTCGTGCCCGCCGATGACGTCGTGAAGCAGTCCCGCGTCGAGCACCGTGCGCGTGACGGGGCCCACCTGGTCGAGGCTCGAGGCCAGCGCGATCGCGCCGTAGCGGCTCACGCCGCCGTACGTGGGCTTGAGTCCGACGGTGCCCGTCACGTGGGCGGGCTGCCGTATCGATCCGCCTGTGTCGGATCCGAGCGCGAGCGGCGCCTCGAACGCGGCGACCGCGGCCGCCGATCCGCCCCCCGACCCGCCCGGGATCCGGTCGAGATCCCAGGGGTTGCGCGTGGGGCCGTACGCGGAGTGCTCCGTCGAGGAGCCCATCGCGAACTCATCCATGTTCGTCTTGCCGAGAGGCACGAGACCCGCCGCCCGCGAGCGTGCGACGACCGTGGCATCGAACGGCGACAGGTAGCCCTCGAGGATGCGCGAGCCGCTCGTGGACGGCATGTCGGTCGTGACGAGCACGTCCTTTATCGCCAGCGGAACGCCCGCGACGGGCCCGAGCGCCTCCCCCGCTGCCCGGCGCCGGTCGACGTCCGCAGCCACCTCGAGCGCGTGGTCGCTCACGTGCAGGAACGCGTGGATGTCGGCATCCACGTCGGCGATGCGATCGAGATGCGCCCGGGTCGCCTCGACGCTGGATACCTCTCCTGAGGACAGCTTCGATGCCAGGTCGGCGGCCGAGAGGCGGATCAGGTCGGCACTCACTGCTCCTCCCCGAGGATCGCCGTCACCCGGAAGCGGCCGTCGGCGGCATCCGGGGCGTTCTGCAGCGCCTGTGCGAGCGTCAGCGTCTCGCCGACCTCGTCGGCGCGGTACACGTTCTGGAGCGGGATCGGGTGGCTCGTCGCCGGCACATCGGGGGTCGCCACCTGCGACACCTTCGCGATGTTGTCGACGATCACGTCGAGCTGGCCGGTGAGCCGCTCGACCTCCTCGTCGCTCAGCTGGATCCGGGCGAGCACACCGAGATGGCGCACGAGATCAGGGGTGATTTCAGACACTCGCCAAGTCTAGGCGGTGATGTCCCGCCCCCCTGCGGCCGCTCAGGCGCAGGCATAGGCTGAGCCCGTGACGACGTACGAGCCTCCTCGCCCGTGGATCGCCGGCTACGCGGAAGGGGTTCCCGAGGATCTCGAGCCGGTCACCGGTTCGCTGGTCGACATCGTCGAGGCCTCCGCCCGGGACTTCCCCGAAGCGCCGGCACTGCAGTTCTTCGGCCGCACCACGTCGTACCGGCAGCTGAACGAGGCGATCGAGCGCGCGGCGGCGGGCCTGCGCGATCAGGGAGTCGGCGCCGGGGATCCTGTCGCCATCGTTCTGCCGAACTGTCCGCAGCACATCGTGGCGTTCTACGCCATCCTGCGGCTCGGAGCCGTCGTGATCGAGCACAACCCGCTCTACACGCCCCGCGAACTGCGCAAGCAGTTCGAGGATCATGGGGCCAAGCACGCGATCGTCTGGACGAAGGTGGTCGGGTCGGTTCAGGACTTCCCCGCCGACCTGCAGGTCACGTCGCTGATCTCGGTCGATCTCACCAAAGCCATGCCGATGGGCACACGTCTTGCCCTCACGCTGCCGATCGCCAAGGCGCGCGAGGCGCGCACTGCGCTGCACGAGCGTGTCAGAGGCACGGTGTCCTGGGAGTCGATCGTCGGCACGGCGCCGCTTCCGGCATCCCACCCGAAGCCCGCCACCGACGACCTGGCGCTGATCCAGTACACGAGCGGCACGACCGGCACTCCGAAGGGGGCCTCGCTCACGCATCGCAACCTGCTCTCGAATGCGGCCCAGGCACGAGCATGGGTGCCCTCGATCGTGCGCGGCCATGGATGCGTGGTGTACGCCGTCCTGCCGATGTTCCACGCCTATGGCCTGACACTCTGCCTGACCTTCGCGATGTCGATGGGAGCGCGGCTCGTGCTGTTCCCGCGCTTCGATCCCGACATGGTCCTGGAGGTGACCAAGAAGCATCCGGCGACCTTCCTCCCGCTCGTGCCGCCGATCGCCGATCGTCTGCTGAAGGCCGCTCGCGAGAAGGGTGTGTCGCTGGCCGGTACCCAGGTCGCGATCTCGGGGGCGATGGCGCTCCCCCACGAGCTCGTGGTGCCCTTCGAAGCGGCATCCGGCGGCTATCTCGTCGAGGGCTACGGGCTCAGCGAATGCTCCCCGGTGCTCATGGCGAACCCCGTCGCCGAGAACCGCGTGCCCGGCACGGTCGGGCTGCCTCTCCCCGGCACGGAGCTGCGCGTCGTCCACCCGGACGAGCCGACGAAGGATGTCGCGCCGGGTGAGCGGGGCGAGCTGATCGTCCGCGGACCGCAGGTGTTCGGCGGCTACTACGGCAAGCCCGAGGAGACCGCGAAGGTCTTCGTCGACGGCTGGTTCCGCACCGGCGACATCGTCACGGTCGACGAGGCCGGATTCGTGCGCATCGTCGACCGCATCAAGGAGCTCATCATCACGGGCGGCTTCAACGTCGCCCCGACCGAGGTCGAGATCGCGCTCCGCCAGCATCCGCAGGTCGACGACGCCGCGGTGGTGGGATTGCCGAGCGACCACGCCGGCGAGGAGGTCGTCGCCGCCGTCGTGCTCGCCCCGGGGGCGGGCGACCCCGACATCGAAGGGATCCGCGAGTTCGTGCGCGGCATCCTGACGCCGTACAAGGTGCCGCGGCGGATCTTCGTGGTCGACGAGCTGCCCAAGTCGCTCATCGGAAAAGTGCTGCGACGACAGGTGCGCGATTCGCTGCTGCGGGTCAACAGCGGCGGATGATCTCAGTCGGCGAGGCCGTCCCGCGCCACTGCGACGGCGTACGGATACAGCGTGGCGCTCATGACCCCTGCCTCGACGGCCGGGTCGGTCTCCATCACGGCCCGGGCGCTGACCTCGTCGGGCGCTTCGAAGATCGTGATGCCGAACGTGCCCTCGTCCACTTGGGTGCGTCCGGCGAGGATCAGGATGCCGGCTGCTTTCAGCGCCTGCAGGTAGCCGAAATGCTCTTCGATGACGGCGTTCTCTTCGTCCGTCGCGTCGGCGACCATCTCCGGCCGGGTCGGCACGATGCGATAGATCCACTGAGCCATGCGGTCCTCATCCCGCGTCGGGAGCGAGGGCGTCGAGGCCGCCCGGCCCCTCGGTGACGAGGATCCGGAACTGCCCGGCATCGATGATGCGCACTCCGAGCTCCTCCGCCTTGGCGAGCTTCGAGCCGGCCCCGGGGCCTGCGGCCACGAAATCGGTCTTCTTCGACACGCTCGATGCGGCCTTGCCGCCCGCGGCGATGATGGCCTCCTGCGCGCCCTCGCGGCTGTACCCCTCGAGCGACCCGGTGGCAACGATCGTGAGCCCGTCCAGAACGCCGCCCTTCGAAGCGGCCGCACCCGGGCCGGCGTGGCCGGGCGTCGCCAGCTGCGCGCCCGCTGCGGTCCAGCGGTCGACGATCTCTCGGTGCCAGTCGACCTCGAACCAGTCGCGCAGCGAATCGGCGATGATGCCGCCGACGCCTTCGACGGCGGCGAGCTCGTCGCGGGATGCCGTCCGGATCGCGTCGACGGACCCGAACCACTGGGCGAGGGCGCGCGCCGCCACCGGGCCGACATGGCGGATGTTGAGCGCGACCAGGAACCTCCACAGATCCTTGGTCTTGGACGCCTCGAGGTTCGTCAGCAGCTGTGCCGCGGAGGCGGACAGGATGTGATCCGCATCGCCGTCGAAGGGCCCCTCCGGGGTGAACGGCCGGTCGGTCTTCTTACGCTGCCGCCGGAAAGGTGACCGCGTGTCGGGGGTGCCGTCCTCGAGCAGCCGCGGCAGTCCGGTCTCGGCATCCCGCACCACGACGTCGATCGGGAACAGATCCTCGGCGCGCAGGTCGAAGAGCCCGGCTTCCGTCACGAGCGGCGGGACCTCGGGACGGACGGGCTGGGTCAGCGCCGCGGCCGACACCTCACCGAGCCCTTCGATGTCGAGCGCGCCGCGCGAGCCGATATGCTCCACGCGCCCGCGCACCTGTGCCGGACAGGAGCGCGCGTTCGGGCAGCGCAGATCGATGTCGCCTTCCTTCGCCGGTGCGAGTTCGTACCCGCACTCCGGGCAGTCGAGCGGCATCACGAACACCCGCTCCGTCCCGTCCCGAAGCTCGACGACCGGCCCGAGGACTTCGGGGATGACATCCCCGGCCTTGCGCAGCACCACGGTGTCGCCGATCAGCACGCCCTTCGCCTTGACCACCTCCTGGTTGTGCAGGGTCGCCTGCCGGACGACGCTGCCGGCGACGCGGGCCGGCTCCATCACGGCGAACGGGGTCGCCCTGCCCGTGCGACCGACCGACACCACGATGTCGAGCAGCTTCGTGTTGACCTGCTCGGGCGGGTACTTGTAGGCGATCGCCCAGCGCGGTGCGCGGCTCGTGGCGCCGAGCTCGTCGTGCAGGGCGAGCTCGTCGACCTTCACCACGATCCCGTCGATCTCGTGCTCGACGTCGTGGCGGTTCGCGCCGTAGCGGCGGATGAACTCGTCCGCGTCTGCGGCGGAGGCGGCCACATGGAAGTACGCGCTCGTCGGCAGATCCCAGGAGGCCAGCAGCGCATAGATCTCGCTCTGGGTCCGGACGGGCGGATCGGGCCACGCGCCGATGCCGTGCACCGTCATCCGCAGGCGCGACAGGCGCTGGCGCATCGCGTCGAGCTGTCGCTCGTTCTTGCCCTCGGTCTTCTGACGCAGCGAACCGCTCGCCGCGTTGCGAGGATTCGCGAACAGCCGATCGCCCATCGACTCCTGGTACGCGTTCAGGGACTCGAAGTCGGCGACGTTGAAGAACACCTCGCCCCGCACCTCGACGAGAGCGGGATGCCCTTCGCCGGCGAGTCGATGCGGGATGCCGGTCACCCGGAGCACGTTCTCGGTGACGTCCTCTCCCACACGGCCGTCGCCGCGGGTCGCCGCCGAGACCAGCCGGCCGTGCTCGTAGCGGAGCGACAGGGCGAGCCCGTCGATCTTGAGCTCGCACAGGTAGTGCACCGCCCGCCCGGCATCCCGTTCGACCCTCGCCGCCCACGCCAGGAACTCCGCGTCGCTGAAGACGTTGTCGAGGCTGAGCATCCGCTCGGCATGCTCGACGGGCGCGAACAGCGAACCGGATGCTGCTCCGACGGACAGCGTGGGCGAGTCCTGACCCTGCAGCTCGGGATGGAGACGCTCGATCGCTTCGAGGCTGTGCATCCACTCGTCGTAGGTCGCATCGTCGACCACGACGGTGTCGCGACCGTAATACGCGTCGCGGGCCTCGATGATCAGCTCCGTCAGTCGCACGGCCTCGGCACGCGCATCTTCGAGCGTCAGTTCGGCAGGTTCAGCGGGAATCGCGGCTTCCGTCACGCCGCAAGTCTAGGAGCCGCCCACGACAGCGCACCGTCTGGTTCGGGCGGTGTCAGCCGGCGACCGGCACGGCCGAGACGGTGCGGTCGATCGTGAACTGGCCGAGGACACGGGTGCCGTCGTAGAGCACGGCGGTCTGTCCCGGAGCCACCCCGTCGAGTGGGCTCTCGGGTATCACCGTGACGAGTCCGTCCGCGACGATCGCCCGCGCCGGCACGGGCTCGGCGTGTGCGCGGATCTGCACGTGGCAGGCGAACTGGGATCCATCGGGAGCCGCGCCCGCCCAGGTGAAGCTCTCACCCGCGATCTCGGCGATCGCCAGCGCCTCCTTCGGTCCGACCACCACCGTGTTCGACACGGGGCGCACCTCGAGCACGAAGCGCGGCTTCCCGTCCGGCGCGGGAACGCCGAGCGCGAGACCCCGGCGCTGTCCGACGGTGAACGCGTGCGCGCCCTCGTGCGCGCCGACGACGGCGCCCGAGCGGTCGACGATGCTCCCCCGCTCGGCACCGACACGCTCGGCCAGCCAGCCGCGGGTGTCTCCGTCGGGGATGAAGCAGATGTCATGGCTGTCGGGCTTGTGAGCGACGGTCAGCCCCCGCGCCTCGGCCTCGGCGCGCACGAGCGCCTTCGACGGGGTGTCGCCGAGCGGGAAGAGGGTGTGCGCGAGCTGCGGCGCCGTCAGCACCCCCAGCACATAGGACTGGTCCTTCGCGGCATCGCTCGCGCGGTGGAGTTCGAGCTCGCCGGACTCGCCCTCGCGCAGGATCGCGTAGTGACCCGTCGCCACCGCGTCGAATCCGAGGTCGAGCGCCTTCTCGAGCACGGCGGCGAACTTGATCCGCTCATTGCACCTCATGCAGGGGTTCGGGGTGCGGCCGGCGCTGTACTCGGCGACGAAGTCCTCGATCACGTCGTCGCGGAACCGCTCGGAGAAGTCCCACACGTAGAACGGGATGCCCAGGCGGTCCGCTGCGCGACGCGCGTCCATCGCATCCTCGATCGTGCAGCAGCCGCGGCTTCCCGCTCGCAGCGTGCCCCCGGCACGCGACAGGGCGAGATGCACCCCGACGACGTCGTGTCCGGCGTCGACGGCGCGCGCAGCGGCCACCGCGGAGTCCACTCCCCCGCTCATCGCCGCCAGAACCCGCATGGATGCAGTCTACGAGGGGCCCCTCAGCCCGACCTGTGAGCATCGATGCGGCGCGACGACATCCCCGCCGTCCGCGCGCGCCCGTAGGCGGACGGAAGCGCGGCGATCACCGCGTCGACGTCCGCATCGGTCGTGGTGCGCCCGAGCGTGAGCCGCAGGGCGCTGCGCGCCGCCTCGTCGCCCAGGCCCATCGCCCGCACCACGTGCGAGGGCTCCGGCACGCCCGCCTGGCACGCCGATCCGGTGGAGACCGCGATCCCGGCGGCATCCAGCAGCAGGAGGAGCGAGTCGCCCTGGGCGCCCGGGAACACCGCGTGCACATGCCCGGGCAGCCGGTCCGCGCCCGCTGCGGAGATGCGGATCTCGGGGATCCCCGCTCTCAGACCCTCTTCGAGTCGGTCGCGCAGTGCGCCGATCCGCACCGCCTCCGATTCGCGCTCCGCCACGGCGAGCTCCGCCGCCACGGCGAACGACGCGGCGCCCGCGGCGTCCTGCGTTCCCGACCGGATGCCGCGCTGCTGGCCGCCCCCGTGCAGGAGCGGCTGCACGTGAGCCTCCCGAGCCACTACGAGCGCGCCCACGCCCACCGGGCCGCCCAGCTTGTGCGCCGCCACGCTGAGGGCGACGACCCCCGCGCTGCGCGCCCCCGAGTCGGCGCGCAGCGCCCGGAACGACAGCGGGAGGTGTCCGAAAGCGCCGACGGCGTCGACGTGCAGCGGCACGCCGGCCTCGACGCAGTCAGCGGATGCCGCGACCACCGGCTGCAGCGTCCCCACCTCGTTGTTGGCGGCGAGCAGGGTGGCCACGGCTGCGTCTCCGCCGCCGACCGCCGCTTTCCACTGGGCGAGATCCACCCGCGCCTCCCGGTCGACGCCCACCCACTCCAGATCGGCGACCTCGTGCGCGTGCAGCCATGTCACGGTGTCGATCGACGCGTGGTGCTCGGCTGTGGGAACCACGATGGCAGAGCGGCCGGTGCTCTCCCGACGCGCCCGGTAGAGTCCCGCGATGCCGAGGTTGACGGATTCGGTGCCGCCCGAGGTGAACACGACCTCGATCGGATCGCAGTCCAGCGTCGCCGCCAGGCGCTCGCGCGACTCCTCGAGCAGCCGGCGCGCGTCCTGTCCGGCACTGTGGATCGACGACGCGTTGCCGAGCGTCTCGGTCGCCGTCAGCCACGCCTCGCGAGCCTCGGCCCGCAGCGGCGTCGTGGCGGCGTGGTCGAGATAGACGACCATGGAACTCCCCGCTCGAGGTGACCTGAGTGCCTCACGGCCTTACTACTGTAGAGCGCATGGTCCCGCCCGAACCGCTCACCGAGCTCGCTCCGATGCCCGGTCTGTCGAGTCCCGGACTCGACGACCTCGGTGTGACGCTCGGAGCCGACGGGGGCACGCTGCGGGTGTGGTCCGCTCGTGCGAGCGCCATCGATCTGGTCGTCTTCGACGACACCGACCTCGACTGGATCGTGAACACGATCCCGCTCCAGCCGGTGGGCGGCGGTGTCTGGTCGGCGACGACGTCACTGCTGCGCCCCGGCACCCGGTACTCGATCCGGGTCGATGGGCCCTACGCAGCAGGGAACACCTTCAACCCGGGCACGCTGCTGATCGAGCCGTACTCCAAGGGTCTGGTCACCGTCGGCTACGAGGACTGGCGCTCGGTCGTGATCGACGGCTCCTTCGACTGGGGCGGAGTCGCCAAGCCGGCGGTGCCGATGGATCGCACGGTCATCTACGAAGGCCACCTCAAGGGCATGTCGAAGCGGCATCCGCTCGTCCCGCCTGCTCTGCACGGCACGTATGCGGGCCTCGCCCATCCCGCGATGATCGATCACTTCCTCAGCCTGGGTGTGACCAGCATCGAACTCCTCCCCGTGCACGCGTTCGCGACCGAGCCAAGGCTGCTGCAGCACGGACTGACGAACTACTGGGGCTACAACTCCGTCAACTTCTTCACCCCCCACGGCGCCTACGCCACCGAAGAGAGCCGGCGGCAGGGGCCGGAGGCGATCCTCCGCGAGTTCAAGGGCATGGTGAAACTGCTGCATCAGGCCGGTCTGGAAGTCATTCTGGACGTCGTGTACAACCACACCGCCGAGGAGACCATCGGCGGTCCTCGTACGAGCCTGCGGGGCATCGACAACCGCTCCTACTACCGCCAGCACGACCACGGCGCCTACATCGACGTCACGGGCTGCGGCAACTCCGTCAACACCTCGACGGATGCCGCCGCCCGGCTCGTCCTCGACTCGCTGCGCTACTGGGCGAACGACGTGCAGATCGACGGATTCCGATTCGACCTGGCCGCCACCCTGGGGCGTGACGCCGCCCACACGTTCACGAAGGACCACCCGCTGCTCAGGGCGATCATCGAGGACCCGGCTCTGGACGGCGTGAAGATGATCGCCGAGCCCTGGGATGTCGGCATGGGCGGCTGGCAGACCGGCAACTTCGCCGACGGCTGGCACGAGTGGAACGACCGCTACCGCGACCGCGTGCGCAACTTCTGGCTCAGCGACGTCGACTACGCGCGGCGCGCATCGACGGCGCCCGTCGGAATCGGCGGCTTCGCCACCCGACTCTCGGGCTCGTCGAACACGTTCAGCGTCGAGAGGGGACCGCTGGCGAGCGTGAACTTCGTGACGGCCCACGACGGGTTCACACTGCGCGACCTCGTCTCGTACGACGTGAAGCACAATGTCGGCAACGGCGAGCAGAACCGCGATGGAGCGGATACGAACAGATCGTTCAACCACGGTGCGGAGGGCACGACCACGGATGAGGGCATCCTCGCGACGCGGCGGAAGGCGATGCGCAACCTCCTGGGCACTCTCCTGCTGTCCGCGGGCGTTCCGATGATCACCGCCGGCGACGAGTACGGGCGCACGCAGCGCGGCAACAACAACGCCTACTGCCACGACTCGGCCCTGACGTGGATGTCGTGGGATCACGCCCCGTGGCAGAAGGACCTCTTCGCACACGTTCAGCGGCTGTTGCAGCTGCGCCGTGACAACCCGGCGCTGCGTCCGATCCGGTTCGCGAAGCTGGGAGAGCGCACGCCGTCCGCGTCGGTGATGGAGTGGTACGACCACACCGGCGAGACCATGTCGATCGACCGCTGGACGGATCCGTCGCATCGCACGATCCAGTACGTCGCGGCATCCACGCCGGAGCGCGAGGCGTTCAACCGGATCCTGCTCATCGTGCACGGCAACGAGCGCCCGGTCGATGTGACCCTGCCGGCGATCGACGGGGTTTCGTCCTACGTCTCGCTCTGGTCGAGTGAGGACGAGGCGCCGAGCGACGCCCGCGACAGGTTCGGGGCAGGAGACGTCGTCGCGCTCGGCGGCACCGCGATGCGACTCTTCCTGGCCGAGTGAGGCGGCACCTTCCGGCGCGCCGCAGGCTGTCGCCCCGGCAGGGCGCGCGGTAGGTTCGAAACGTGGTCACGACGACGCGCACCGCGCGCACCCCCCCTTGGCGCAGCACCTCTCCGATCCCACTCCGGCCGGCTGATGACGTTCAGCCGGATCGCAGAACGGCGACTCCCCGCATCCCCCTCGCACTGTCGTCGCCGTCGGTCCCGGACGGCCAGTTCCGCCCCAGTGCCTTCGCCGGCGAGATCGTGCCTTTCCGCACGACCGCGTTCCGGGAGGGCCACGATCGGATCGGCGTGCACGTGCGCCTGTTCTCCCCCTCCGGCGACGAGTCGCTGCACCTGCTTCATCCTCTGAACGACGGATTCGACCGCTGGGAGACCGCGATCACGCCTCTGGAGGAGGGCGTCTGGGGTTTTCGCTTCGAGGCGTTCGGTGACGACTTCGCCACGTGGGAGCACGCCGCCGACCTCAAGATCGCCGCCGGCGTGGACACTGCGGTCATGCGGGAGCTGGGCGCGCAGCTGTTCGACCGCGCCGTCGCTGAGAAGTCGCGGCCGATCACAGAGCGTCGCCGTCTCGAGAGCGCGGCCGCAGCGCTGCGCGATCCCGCGACGACGCACGAGTCGACGCTGGAGATCGTGCGCGACCCGTCGATCGCGGCGTTCTTCCGGGCGCGACCGCTCACCTCGCTGATGACGATCGGTCGACGCCACGAGCTGCTGGTCGAACGCGAGCGGGCGGGTGTCGGCGCCTGGTACGAGTTCTTCCCTCGCTCCGAGGCCGCGCGCCGGCTGAAGGACGGCACCGTCAAGAGCGGCACATTCCGGACGGCGATGCGCCGGATTCCCGGCGTCGCGGCGATGGGCTTCGACGTGCTCTACCTCCCCCCCATCCACCCGATCGGTCGCATCAACCGCAAGGGTCGCAACAACACGCTCGACCCGCAGCCCGGCGACCCAGGTTCGCCCTGGGCGATCGGCTCCGATGAAGGCGGGCACGACGCCGTCCACCCCGACTTGGGATCGCTCGCCGACTTCCGCGCCTTCGTCCGGGCGGCGCGCGCGGAGGGCATCGAGGTAGCGCTCGACTTCGCCCTCCAGGCAGCGCCCGACCATCCCTGGGTCAAGGCCCACCCCGAGTGGTTCACGACGCTTCCGGACGGCTCGATCGCCTATGCGGAGAACCCGCCGAAGAAGTATCAGGACATCTACCCGATCAACTTCGACAACGATCCCGACGGCATCCGGGCCGAGGCGCTTCGTGTGGTCCGGCACTGGATCGCACAGGGTGTCAAGATCTTCCGGGTCGACAACCCGCACACCAAGCCCCTGCAGTTCTGGGAGTGGCTGATCGCCACCGTCTCCGAGGACCATCCCGACGTCGTGTTCCTCGCCGAGGCGTTCACCCGCCCCGCACCGCTGCAGGGACTCGCGCTGGCCGGTTTCCAGCAGAGCTACACGTACTTCACCTGGCGGAACACCAAGCGCGAGCTCGAGCAGTTCCTGACCGGCCTCGCCCACGATACGGCCCACTTCCTGCGACCGAACCTCTTCGTGAACACCCCCGACATCCTCACCGAATACCTGCAGTTCGGCGGACGCCCCGCCTACAAGATCCGCGCCGCGATCGCCGCGACCGGCGCACCGACCTACGGCGTCTACGCGGGCTACGAGCTGTACGAGAACGTCGCACGGCCGGGTTCCGAGGAGAACATCGACAACGAGAAGTACGAGTACAAGTTCCGCGACTGGGCAGGCGCCGAAGCGCACGGCAACTCGCTGGCCCCGTACCTCACGCGCTTGAACGAGATCCGCCGCGCGCATCCCGCCCTGCGGCAGCTGCGCAACCTCACGGTCCACTGGAGCGACGACGACGCGATCCTGGTCTTCTCGAAGCGGGTCGCAGCCGAGCTCTCCCCGAGCGGGCACTCCGACACCATCCTGGTCGTGGCCAATGTCGATCCGCACTCCGTCCGGCAGACGATGGTCCATCTCGACACCACGGTCTGGGGCGTCGCGCCCGGCGATCCGTTCGATGTCGAGGATCTCATCACCGGCGAACGATGGACGTGGTCCGACCACAACTTCGTCAAGCTCGATGCATTCACCGAACCGGTCCACATCCTGCACGTGAAGGAGTCTCGATGACGAGTCCCACCGACGACCTGCTCGACTCCGTCGCGGCGGGCGCGCATCACGACCCTCATTCCATTCTCGGAATGCACCTCGGAGAGGACGCCGAGGGTGGTGCGGAGTGGACGATCCGCGCCCGCCGCCCATTGGCGCGCAGCGTGACGGCCGTCTTCGCCGACGGCATGCGCGTGCCGCTCGAGCACGTGCGGGCCGGCATCTGGGAGGGCCAGCGTTCGGGCGACCGGGCGAAGTACGAGCTCGTCACGACCTACGAGAGCGGTCCGGACTACACCGCGGAGGATCCCTATCGCTTCGGCCCGACGATCGGCGAGCTCGACCTGCACCTGATCCGCGAGGGCCGGCACGAAGAGCTCTGGCGTGTGCTGGGTGCGCACGTCCGCGAACTCGACGGCACGCAGGGCACGTCGTTCGCCGTGTGGGCGCCGAACGCGCGCGCCGTACGCGTCGTGGGCGACTTCAACGACTGGGACGGCCCATCGCACGCCATGCGCTCGATGGGCTCGAGCGGTGTCTGGGAGCTGTTCGTCCCGGGCATCGGATCAGGCACGGCGTACAAGTTCCAACTGCTCGCCCGCAGCGGCGAGTGGGTTCTCAAGGCCGATCCCATGGCTCGCTTCGCGGAGGTGCCTCCCGCGACGGCATCCGTGGTGACCGAGTCGTCGTACACCTGGTCGGATGCCACCTGGGTGAAGGCGCGCGCGGCCGGCCAGCCGGTCTCCCAGCCGATGTCGATCTACGAGGTGCACTTCGGGTCGTGGCGACCCGGCCTGTCGTACCGGGATGGCGCGGATCAGCTGATCGACTACGTCACCGCCCAGGGCTTCACGCACATCGAGTTCCTCCCGCTCGCGGAGCATCCGTTCGGCGGATCCTGGGGATACCAGGTGACCGGGTACTTCTCCCCCACGAGCCGCTTCGGATCGCCCGACGACCTGCGCTACCTGATCGATCGGCTGCATCAGGCCGGTATCGGCGTGATCATGGACTGGGTCCCGGGCCACTTCCCCAAGGACGCGTTCGCGCTCGCGCGCTTCGATGGCGAGGCGCTCTACGAGCATCCCGATCCGCGCCGCGGCGAGCACCGCGACTGGGGCACGTACATCTTCGACTTCGGCCGGAACGAGGTGCGGAACTTCCTCGTCGCCAACGCGCTCTACTGGTTCGAGGAGTTCCACGTCGACGGGCTGCGCGTGGATGCCGTGGCTTCCATTCTCTACCTGGACTACTCCCGCGACGAGGGGCAGTGGGTGCCCAACATCCACGGCGGACGTGAGAACCTCGAAGCCATCCATTTCCTCCAGGAGGTGACGGCGACCGCCTACAAGCGGTATCCCGGAATCTCGATGATCGCCGAGGAGTCCACGAGCTTCCCCGGTGTCACGGCTCCCACGAACCGTGCCGGACTCGGCTTCGGCTTCAAGTGGAACATGGGCTGGATGAACGACTCGCTGCAGTACATCGCGCGGGACCCGATGTACCGTTCGCACCACGAGGGCGAGCTGTCGTTCTCCTTCGTCTACGCCTTCAGCGAGAACTTCATCCTTCCCATCAGCCACGACGAGGTCGTGCACGGCAAGGGCAGCCTCTTCGCACGGATGCCGGGAGACCACTGGCAGAAACTGGCGAACATGCGCGCGTTCCTCGCGTACATGTGGGGGCATCCCGGCAAGCAGCTGCTGTTCATGGGACAGGAGTTCGGCCAGCTCTCCGAGTGGGCCGAGGGCCGCGGCCTGGACTGGTGGATCCTCGACCAGCCGTCGCACGCGGAGTTGCACGGCTTCGTTGCGAATCTGAACCAGGTCTACCGTGCGCAGTCCGCCCTGTGGGCTCGCGACAGCGACGGAGCAGCCTTTTCGCGCCTCGGCGCCCCGTCGTGGAATCCGAATGTCGTGGCGTTCTCGCGGCGCGACTGGCACGGCAACACCGTGGTCGTGGTGTGCAACTTCTCCGGCGTCCCGGTGCACGGCTATGCCCTCGACCTCCCCGAGTCGGGTGTCTGGCACGAGATCCTGAACTCCGACGCGGAGGCGTACGGCGGTTCCGGCGTCGGCAACATGGGAGTGGTGCACGCGGGCCAGCACGGACGCGCCACGATGGTCCTCCCACCGCTGGGGGTGCTGTGGCTCAAGCACGATCCGCAGCGGCGCCTGCCCGATCAGCCGATCACGGATCGCCTGCTGCTCCCCTGACCGGGAGCCGGCAGATCAGAACAGCAGCGAGGCGAGCCGGCCGCGTGCGCGGAGGACGCGCGCGTCGGCGTCGCCGATGAGCGCGAACAGCTCCAGCAGCCGGTCACGAACCACGCCGCGCTCGTCGGACGGGAGCGCGGCGAACAGATCCAGCAGCCGCCCGAATGCGTCATCGACATGGCCGCCCGCGAGATCGAGATCGGCGACCGCGAACTGCGCGTCGACGTCCTCCGGCGCGGCCGCCGCCGCGGCCCGTGCCGCAGCCGGATCCAGCCCCTGCACCCGGGAGAGCAGCTTCACCTGGCCGAGTCCGGCACGGGCTTCCTCGTCGCGGGGGTTCTCCGCGAGCGCCTTCTCGTACGCGCTGATCGCGCGGCCGTAGTCCCCGCTCTCGATCGCATCGAACGCCTCAGCGTGCAGCGGCGGAAGCTCGGGTTCCGCGGGCTCCCCGTCCGCTTCCCCGGCCTCGGCGTCGACCTGCAGCGAACCGGTCACGCCGTTCTGCGCGGCGAGCTGCAGCAGCTGCGCGAAGACCTCACGCACCTGCTGCTCGGGCACGGCGCCGGTGAACAGCGGCACCGGCTGACCGGCGACCAGCGCGACCACCATGGGGATCGACTGGGCGCGGAACGCCTGCGACAGCTGCGGGTTGGCGTCGACGTCGACCTTGGCCAGCACGAGACGACCGCCCAGCTCGGTGACGACCCGCTCGAGAATGGGACTCAGCTGCTTGCACGGTCCGCACCACTCGGCCCACAGATCGATGACGACCGGAACGGTGCGCGAGAGTTCCAGGACCTGCGCGAAGGTCTCGTCGGTGACGTCCATCACCAAGGACGACGCCGGAGCCGGCACCGGCTCCGAGCTTCCGGCGGCAGGCGCAGCGGGACGATTGCGGAGGGCAGACAGGTCGACGGCGCCACGAAGGGAGGTGCCGGGAGGGACATCCGTCAATTGATCACCTTTGCATCGAGGATCTCGGAACCGTAGCCGAGCAGCCGGATCTTCTCCGTCGAGCCCAGGCCGGGCACGTAGAAGAACAGCTGATCGCTGAACGTGGTGGTGAAGCCGGTCGCGGACTGCTCGGCGCCGGCGAGTATCTTCACGGTGGGGTTGGTGTCGAGCTTGATGACCGCGTCGGCGTTCGTCGGCTTGACCGTGTCGATCTCGTTGACGCTGACGGCCACGATCGCGCCGCTCTCCAGCGTCGCCAGGGCCAGGGGCGGATGGTCGCCGGCCACCGACTCGAACGACAGACTTCCCGTGGACGCCGCGGTGGTGTTGAACTCGGCGAGACGCTTCTCGCGGTCGGCGGTGATGCTCACGCGGAACTGGTCGCCCTCCGCCTCGAACTGGTCGTAGAACTCGCTCTCCTCGCCCTTGTTGATCACGTCGGCATACGCGGCTGCGAGCTGATCCGGCGGCATCACGAGGAACGACGAGTCGGGCGGCACCTGCTGGGCCCCGACGTAGACGGGAGCGAGGTCGGGCATCTGGGTGGCCGCCTCCAGGCTCGACAGGTAGGTGAGCTTGTACGGCGACCACGCGTCCTCCTGCGTGATCAGCATGATGCTCGCCGTCTTGTCCGCCTCGTCGTTGACCACGGCCATGACCGATCGTGGCCAGCCTTCGTAGGCCTGCGGAAGCACGATCTCGAGCGGCTTGGTCGGGATGGCGGGCAGGGCGCCGTAGTCCGTGATCGCACCGCGGAGCTTGTAGTTCGTGGTCCGCTCGTCGAGCACGGCGCCGTCCAGCCGGGTCGCTGCGAGGGTCGTATCCATCGTCTCGTCCGCGTCGGCCGCCGTGGTGGCGATGCGGGCGATGATCCGTTCCGCCTGCGCCTTCGTGACGGCAGGCGCCTGCTGCCCCTCCGGCACGATGATGGTCTCGGTCGGCGTCGGCGAGGGGCTGGCGGCCATCTGCGGCCAGGAGTCGGCGGAGCAGCCGGCGAACAGGAGTGCCGAGACGGCGACGGCGGGAATGACAGCGAAGGCGCGCTTGCCGGTCGTGACCGATCGCCGGGTGGGCGTCCCGGAGCTGATGACACCCTTGTCGGCGCCCTCGACGGCCAGATCGATCGGCTCGGTGACCGGCAGCGGAAGCCCCTTGCGGCGTGGCCCACGCGAGCGGCGCGCGTGACGGATGCCGAGGATGTAGAGGAACACGCCGATGGCCATCAGGATGCCGCCGACGACGATGAGCGGGCCTGCCCACGGCGTCGCGCTCGCGATGGGCCACGACACGCTCACGCGACTGGGAGCGGCGGCGGCGCCGTCGGTGGCGACGAGGACGCTCATCTCCTCCGGCAGCTGCAGCGGTGCGATGAGCAGATCATCCTGCTGGAACTCGTCCAGCCAGAGGTCGGATCCGATGGGACTGCGCGCCGGAGCGTCTGCGCTGTCGGTCGCCGCGCCGGCCTCGGTCTCGACGGGGGCGGGAGTCGCGGCGGCCTCGCCGTCCGCTGCCTCGGTGTCGGTCGCCTCGTCCTCGACGGCGGTGGCGGGAACGGCATCCGTCACGATCTTGCCGGCGGAGCTGAGCGTGACCGCGTTGTAGTCCGTGTCGGCGAGCCACGCCTCGAGGTCGGACGTGCGTCCGTACGCGGCGAAGATCTCGCCGTCACCCTGTGCGCGCAGCGTCTGCGCGCCGGGAAGCATGTTGAGCACGGCACCGTCGATCAGAAGGTACGGCGCCTCTTCGGAGACCGACAGTTGCGCGGTCTCGGAGGTCGGGCCCTGGAAGACGGTGCGCTGGGCGATGCCCGCTCCGATCATCACGGCAGCGAGTACGAACGCTGCCACGGCCCACACGAAACGCACGAAAAAACCCTCTCCTCGGCCCGCGGGGGATGCATGCAGACCGTCGACTCGACATTTCAGACTAGCGAAATCCACCTGAATATCGCCCGGGAGGCGCCAATCCCGGCCCTGGAGGCCACCTGTGCATATCCTGACGTGACAACATCAGATCCTCGCCGGGACAGTCAGGAGGCACCGTGAAGGTGCACAACCCCTTCCGCGTCGCGCTCGTCGCGACTCTGGGCGTCGGCGTGGGCCTGCTGCTCATCGGGAGCGTTCAGACGCTGTCCACGATCCTCCTCTACGTGGGCACGGCATTGTTTTTGAGCCTGGGTCTGGAGCCCGCGATCTCGTTCCTCGAACGACGCAAGCTGCCCCGCTGGGCCGCCGTCCTGATCACGATCCTGGGAGTTCTCGCGGCGTTCGCAGGCATCGTGCTCATGCTCGTGCCGATCATCGCCGGGCAGATCAGCCAGCTGATCGAAGCCATCACCGAGCTCGTCGAGGCGGGCACGACCCTCGACGACATCAAGGCGTGGCTGGGCGGCATCTTCCCGAATCTGAACGTCGACGAGGTCTTCGCCTTCGTGCAGGACTGGATCGAGAATCTCGACTACGCCTCCATCGGAGAGGGCGTCCTCGCCGTCGGCGCGTCGGTCCTCGCTGGGCTCGCCGGTGCGTTCATCGTCCTGATCCTCACGATCTACTTCACCGCCTCCACCCCCAACCTGAAGGCCGCCGTCTACCAGCTCGTGCCGGCATCCAAGCGGGCGCGCTTCATCGACATCGCCGAGCAGATCACCAAGTCGGTGGGCTACTTCGTCATGGGGCAGGTCATCATGGGCGTGATCAACGGCGTGCTCAGCGCGATCTTCCTGAGCATCATCAACGCGCCGTTCCCCGCGGTGCTGGCCGTGGTCGCGTTCTTCTTCTCGCTGATCCCGCTCGTCGGAACCCTGACCGGATCGGCGATCATCGTCCTCACGTGCCTCGGGCTCGGTTCGCCGACCACCGCGCTCATCGCCGCGATCTACTACCTCATCTACATGCAGATCGAGGCGTACGTCATCTCACCCCGCGTGATGAACCGCGCGGTATCGGTTCCGGGCGCCGTGGTCGTCATCGCCGCGCTGGCCGGCGGCTCGCTGCTCGGGCTCCTGGGCGCTCTCATCGCGATCCCCGTCGCGGCCAGCATCCTGATCATCTACCGCCAGGTGATCATTCCGCGCCAGAACGAGCGCTGATCACTCCTCGCCGAGCGGTCCGTCCCACTCCGTCGGCAGCGGCAGCGCCTCGGGGTTGACCGCCGCGACGATCTCGGTGAGCACACGCCGGGTCTGGTTCTCACCGACCCATAGGTGCTTGCCGCCCTCCACCGCGATCAGCACCGCATCGGGCACGCTCGCGAAGCGTTCCACTGCGGCGTCCGGGCGGAGGTAGTCGTCGAGCTCGGGCACGATCACGACCACCTGCCGGGAGTCGCCCGCCCAGGCGGCGACCTCCTCGGGCGTTGTGCGATGCAGAGGAGGCGAGAGGAGGATGACCCCCTCGACGTCGTGGTCCAGTCCGTACTTGAGCGCGACCTCGGTGCCGAAGGACCAGCCCACGAGCCACGGATGAGGCAATCCGCGCGAACGCACGAAGTCCATCGCCGCAGCGAGGTCGAACGCCTCGGACCGACCGCCGTCGAACGCTCCCTCGCTGGTGCCCCGCGGCGAGGTGGTTCCGCGCGTGTTGAACCGGAGCACGGCCAGATCCGCGAGTGCGGGCAGGCGCGCGGCCGACTTGCGCAGGATGTGGGAATCCATGAATCCCCCCGCCGTCGGCAGAGGATGCAGCGTCACGAGTGTCGCAACGGGGGCACGCTCCAGCGGCTGGGCGAGCTCGCCGACGAGCGTCAGCTCGTCGAGCGTGCGAAGCTCGATCTCCTCGCGACGGGCGGGAAGCAGCACGGGTCCCCGGATGTCCATGTCAGGCGATCCTCCAGCAGTGCGAATGCCAATGACGGCGGGCGGCGAGGTCGGCCTGGTCGCCCAGCACCCCGTCGGCGCGCCAGACGACCAGATGCGCTGTACCGGGGTCGATGCTTCGGCCGCAGCCCGGGCACACGTAGGCTTTGACGGCCTGTGCCGCCGACACGGGCTGCACCGTCCATTCGGTGCCGCGGCGAAGCTCCGTGCGTTTCCAGCCGGTCAGCAGGCGCTCGAACGCCTCGTCGCCGGGCTCCTCGGAGCGTCGACGGTTCGACCGTGGCATCGGTCTCAGTACCAGCCGACGCGGGTCGAGTGATCCCACGCGCCGCAGGGGGTGCCGTAGCGACCGCTGATGTAGCCGAGGCCCCACGTGATCTGCGTGGCAGGGTTCGTCTCCCAGTCCGCACCGACGCTGGCCATCTTGTCGCCCGGCAGCGACTGCGGTATGCCGTAGGCGCCGCTTGAGGCGTTGTAGGCGTTGACCCGCCAGCCCGACTCCTTGTTCCAGAGCGCCACGAGACACGCGAACTCACCGTCACCCCAGCCGCGGGCCATCACCATCTCATACGCGATGGCCTGCGCCGTTCCCGGGTCGGGTGTCGCGAACGGCGGACGCCAACCCGACGACGAGGACTCCTCCGCCTCGGCGACGGGCTCAGGCGTGGGCGTCGGGGTCGGCTTGGGCGTGACATACACCGTGTAGCCGTCGCGATCGAGATCGACCGCCGCGGCCTGGGCGCCGTCGGCCCGCTGTTCGATCAGCATCCGCTGCGCGTCGCCCAGCGTGCTCGAGTACAGGGTGATCGGCGGTCGCTCCACGGCGCGTGCCTGGGTGAGCGCGACGCCGGTGGGACCGATGTAGGCCGCGACGAAGCCGACGGCGGCGAAGGCGGCGAAGACCCCGAGGACGCCGCGCCGACGCGACCAGCGCGGCGGCGCGGGCGCCGGACGTCGAACTTCCGCTGCACGCGTCGCCACGTCCTGACGGGACGCTTGACGCGCGGGGATCAGCTCGTTTCCGGAAGTCACAGTGGCCCGAGTCTACCTGCGGCTCACATACCGTGCCATCCGCGGCCGCGCCGCGGTGTCACGCGGATTCACGCGACCGCGAGCATGACCTCGATCACCGCGTCGAGCACCGCATCGACCTGGATCTCGCGGTAGCCGCCGCGCTGCATCCGGAAGGCCACCGCGCGCACCTGCTCGACCGTGACGGAATCACCGGTCTCGAGGTAGCGTGCGAGCTTGTCGGCCACGAGGTCGACTTCGTCGATCCGGTAGCCGTACCGGAGCGAGCCCACGCGGTCGAAGCGATGGCCCTTCGGCCGCGACAGGCGATCGAGCACCGCCTGCGCCGTCTCGCGGGTCTGGCCGACCCAGGCGTGCGCCCCGGCCGTGCTGACCGCGGCCTCGCGCTCCCGTGCCGCGAACGCGTCCTCGATCCGTCCGAGGGCCGCATCGACGGCGGCGATCACGTAGCCGCGCCGCACGAGCGGGAACGCCGCCTGCCGCACCTCGGCCGACGTCATCGGCTCTGCGTCGGCTTCGAAGGCCTGGCGCGCCCGGGTCAGGAACGTATCGACCGCCCGCTTCTCGTAGCCCTTCACGGAGCCACGGGTCTCGGGGAACGTGATCGTCGGAGTGTCGGAAGTCGTCATCAAGCCGCCAGTGGTGCGAAGAGGTAGTAGAGGGCGAGGGCGCCCACCGCGGAGAGCAGGATCGAATCGAGCCGATCCAGCACGCCGCCGTGGCCGGGCAGCCAGGAGCTCATGTCCTTGATGCCGAGGTCGCGCTTGATCATCGACTCGCCGAGGTCACCGGCGGTCGCCGTGCCGAGGATCACGGCGCCGATCACGAGGCCGGGCCACCACGGAAGCCCGAGCATGAACAGGGCCAGCAGAACACCGGCGATCAGAGCCGACAGGGCAGCGCCCGCGAAGCCCTCCCAGGTCTTCTTGGGGCTGATGCGCGGGGCCATCGGGTGCTTGCCGAACGACAGCCCCGCGGCGTACGCGCCGGTGTCGGAGGCGACCGCGATGATGATGAAGCCGAGCACCCACCATTCGCCGCCGTCCTGGCGCAGCAGGATCAGACAGACGCTCGCGAGGAACGGCACGTAGAGCTGGATCAATCCCGCGATGAGCACGTCGCTGAGCACCGCGCCGTAGGTGCGTCCGTCCTTCGCGAACATCTGCGCGAGCAGTCGCCAGACGATCACGAGCGCGACCGCCACGAAGACCGCGATCCAGTGCAGCCAGAGGTCGGCGAAGTAGCCGGAAAGCACGAGCACCGCGCCGATGACCAGCTGCGGGATCAGGTCGACCCGGCGCCCGGCGCCCTTCAGAGCCCGGCCGAACTCGAAGATCCCCAGCATGGCGGCCCCGAGCGCGAACAGGATGAACACCTGCTTCAGGAAGATGAGCGAAGCGATGAGCGCGGCGCCGATCGCGAGACCGATCAGGGTCGCGACGATCAGATCGCGCCCGGTGCGCTCCTTGATGCGCTCGTTCGCCTCTTCGAACTCGGCTCGTGCGTGCGCGACCTGACTCTCGAACTCGCTGCGGGCAGCGCGCACGTGGGACTGGAACGCAGCATCGGGATCACCGGTGCCCGCCGTCTTGCGCAGGCTCGCGGCATCCCGTCTGGTCAGCGGCGCGTCCGGTGGCGGATCGCCTGCCGGTCGATCGTCGGATGCGTCGGTCATGAGTGGCTCAGACCTCGAGCAGCTCGGCTTCTTTTCGCTTGAGCGCGTCGTCGATCGCGTCGACGTGGGCGCGCGTCAGCGCGTCGAGCTCCTTCTCCGCGCGCGCGAGCTCGTCCTCGCCGATGTCGCTCTTGAGGCTGTCGAGATCGTCCTTGCTCTTGCGACGGATGCCGCGCACGTGGACCTTCGCGTCCTCGCCCTTCGCGCGCACGATCTTGACGTACTCCCGTCGACGCTCTTCGGTGAGCTCCGGCAGCGTGACGCGGATCAGGTTGCCGTCGTTGGTGGGGTTGGCGCCCAGGTTCGGCGTATCGCGGATCGCCTGCTCGATCGCCTTCAATGCGGACTTGTCGTAGGGCGTGACGACCAGCGTGCGCGCCTCGGGATTGTTCAGCGAGGCGAGCTGCGCGAGAGGCGTGGGGGTGCCGTAGTAGTCGACCAGGATCTTCTGGAACAGCTGCGGGTTCGCGCGACCGGTGCGGACGGTGGCGAAGTCGTCTTTTGCGCCTTCGACAGCACGATCCATGCGCGAGCCGGCATCGGCCAAGACGTCCGCGATCACAGTGACTCCCATCGGTAGATCCAGAGCCCTCAGTCTAATGCGCCGGACCCTTCCGCCACGGCGCGACCCGGCGCCGAGGCGTCAGGCGGTGACCAGCGTGCCGATCGGCTCGCCCAGCAGTGCCCGCGTCACGTTGCCGGCCGGCTCCATGCCGAACACCCGCATGTCCATCCGGTTGTCCATGCACAGACTGAATGCCGTGGAGTCCACGACCTTGAGGCCGCGCTGCAGCGCGTCCAGGTATGTGATCCGATCGATCATGGTTGCGCTCGGGTCCTTGTTCGGGTCGGCGGTGTAGACGCCGTCCACGCCGTTCTTGGCGACCAGAACCTCCTGAGCGCCGATCTCGAGCGCGCGCTGCGCGGCGACCGTGTCGGTCGAGAAGTAGGGCAGGCCCGCACCGGCGCCGAAGATCACGACGCGTCCCTTCTCCATGTGCCGCTCCGCACGGCGCGGGATGTAGGGCTCAGCGACCTGGGTCATCGAGATGGCCGACTGCACGCGCGTAGCGGCCCCGGCCTGCTCGAGGAAGTCCTGCAGAGCGAGCGCGTTCATGACGGTTCCGAGCATGCCCATGTAGTCGGCGCGACCGCGGTCCATTCCGCGCTGGCTGAGCTCGGCCCCGCGGAAGAAGTTGCCTCCGCCCACCACGACCGCGATCTCCACGCGGTCCGCGGCCTCGGCGATCTCGCGCGCGATCTGGCTGACCACGTCGGGGTTCACGCCGAGCTGACCTCCGCCGAACGCCTCCCCCGAAAGCTTCAGGAGGACCCGCCGTGTTCCGGTCGCCTCATCGATCACGTGTCATCCTCTCGTCGAGTACAAACTATCCGAGCCCGCGGGGTCGGCCGCGCACGGAAAAGGCCCGCATCGAAGCGTTGCGGGCCTTTCCACGGCGCTACGCGCCGACCTTGAAGCGGGCGAAGCCCGTCAGGGTCAGCCCTGCATCCTTGGCGACCTGGGCGACGGACTGCTTGTTGTCCTTCGCGTAGTCCTGGTCCAGCAGCGCGACCTGCTTGAAGAAGGCGTTCACGCGGCCCTCGACGATCTTCGGAAGGGCGGCCTCGGGCTTGCCCTCGTTGCGCGAGATCTCGGTGACGATCTCGCGCTCCTTGTCGACCTCGGCCTCGGGGACCTCGTCGCGCGTCAGGTACGTCGGGTTCGCGAACGAGATGTGCTGCGCCAGGCTGCGAGCCGTCTCGGCGTCATCGCCCGAGTAGGCGAGGACGACGCCGACCTGCGGGGGCAGGTCCTTGCTGGTCTTGTGCAGGTACACCTCGAACTTGTCGCCCGAGAGCGTGCGCACGCGACGAAGCTCGACCTTCTCGCCGATGATGGCCGCCTCGTCATCGATCAGCTGCGCGACCGTCTGTCCTGAGCCTGTCGAAGGGCCCGCGGATGCGGCCAGCGCGGCCTCGACCGAGTCGGCGCCGACGGCGGCCGCGGCATCGGCGACCTTGTCGGCGAGCGCGATGAAGCGGTCGTTCTTGGCGACGAAGTCGGTCTCGCATGCGAGCTCGATCAGCGTGACCTTGCCGTCCTGCTCGCGAGCGGCGACCAGGCCTTCGCTGGTGGAACGGTCGGCGCGCTTGGCGTTGCCCTTCGCGCCCTTGAGGCGCAGGATCTCGACGGCCTTCTCGACGTCGCCGTCGGCCTCTTCGAGGGCCTTCTTGGTGTCGACCATGCCGGTACCGAGCTGGTCACGCAGCGCCTTGATGTCGGCGATCGTGAAGTTTGCCATGGGTGGTGGCTCCTTGCTTAGTTGAGTTCAGTGGGATGCGTCGGCGGGGTCGTCCAGAACGACCCCGCCGAGCGCGCGTTGCAGAAGTGCGACTACTTGGCGGCCTCGGCCTCGGCGGCCTCGACCTCGGCGACGGGCTCGCCCGCGGCATCCGCGATGGCCTCGTCGTGGGCCTCGGCACCGGCGGCGTCAGCGGCCGTCTCGGTGGCCGCTTCGCCTTCGACGGCCTGCTCGGCCTCGACGGCCTCAGCGAGGTCGGACGCGGCGATCGCCTCGTCGGCGACCTTCTCGGTCTCGGCGGAGGACTGCTCGGGCGCGCTCTGCTCGAGCAGCTCGCGCTCCCAGTCGGCCAGCGGCTCAGCGGCTTCAGCCGACTCGTCGGTCGGGTTGTGGCGCTGGATCAGGCCCTCGGCGGCGGCGTCGGCGATGATGCGGGTGAGCAGACCCACCGAGCGGATCGCGTCGTCGTTGCCGGGGATCGGGTACTGGAACTCGTCCGGGTCGGCGTTCGTGTCGAGGATGCCGATGATCGGGATGCCGAGCTTGGTCGCCTCGTTCACCGCGAGGTGCTCGCGCTTGGCGTCGACGACCCAGATCGCCGACGGCGTCTTGGACATGTTGCGGATTCCGCCGAGCGACTTGTGCAGCTTGTCGAGCTCGCGCTTCTTCAGCAGCAGCTCCTTCTTGGTGAAGCCGCTGTCGGCCGGGTTCTCGTAGTCGAGCTCCTCGAGCTCCTTCATGCGCGCGAGGCGCTTGGACACCGTCTGGAAGTTGGTGAGGAGGCCACCGAGCCAGCGCTGGTTGACGTAGGGCTGGCCGACGCGGGTCGCCTGCTCGGCGATGATCTCCTGGGCCTGCTTCTTCGTTCCGACGAAGAGGACGGTGCCGCCGTGGGCGACCGTCTCCTTGACGAACTCGTACGCCTTGTCGATGTACGTCAGCGACTGCTGCAGGTCGATGATGTGGATGCCGCTGCGCTCGGTCAGGATGAAGCGCTTGACTTTCGGGTTCCACCGGCGGGTCTGGTGTCCGAAGTGGACGCCGCTGTCGAGCAGCTGGCGGATGGTGACGACGGCCATGGCCGTACTCCTGTTCTCGACGCTCGGGGGAGCGCCGCTTGCGGTTGGGATTCGCTCGACCGGATGGTCGGCGGGCCTGGTGCCCGGCACACGCCCGCTCCAGAGCCGAGGGCTCGGAAGACCGGTGGGAGTGGATGCCGCGCGTTCACGAACCTGGGTTCATGGGTGCGCTGTGGGCACGCGTATTCACCCCGACGAGCGGGGTGTGCCTCCAGTGTACCAGCAGCCCCTCCTCCCCAGCCTCGTCCGGACGGCGGCCCCTCCCCCGGTCGCAGCTGTCCGGAACGGGCCTGGCCGTACCGCGCGAGGCTGGGCGGATGCCGGGGCAGTCTTCGTCTTCACGTCCCGCGAATCGGGCCACTCGGTCGGTCGCGCTGTGGGCCGTCGTCGTGCTGTGCCTGAATGCGGTGGCCCCTCCGGCGACCGCCTCGGATGCCGCCGAGCCTGCCGCGACCGCGTTCGGCAGTGAAGGCGAGCTTGCCGAGCTCGGGTGGGTGTGGCCGGCGGACGCCTTCCGGCTGTCGCGCGTGTACGTCGCACCCGCACACCAGTACGGCCCCGGGCACCGCGGGATCGATCTCGCCCTGATCGGCTCGCGCGCGGTGCGCGCCCCAGCCGACGGCGTCGTCGCCTTCGCAGGACGGGTGGCGGGGCGCGGCGTGCTGACGATCGATCACGGAGGCGGCCTCGTCACGACGCTCGAGCCGGTCGACACGACTCTCGTTCCGGGAGCGTCGGTCCGGCGCGGCGAGGATGTCGGCACGCTCGCGCTCGGCGGTCATGCGGCTGCCGGCGACCTGCATTTCGGCGTGCGGCTGCACGGCGAGTACATCAATCCGATGGTGCTGCTCGGCGGCGTCCCCCGTGCGGTGCTGCTCCCCTGCTGCGACTGACGGCGGCGCGTCACGCCCTCGGATGGGCGAGCCGGTACGTCGCGGCGAGTCTTTCGGAGGAGACGTGCGTATAGATCTGGGTCGTTCCCAGGCTCGCGTGTCCGAGCAGCTCCTGCACGGCACGGAGATCGGCGCCTCCGTCGAGGAGGTGGGTCGCCGCGGAGTGGCGCAGGGCGTGGGGTCCGACGGCCGAGGTGCCGAGGACGTCACCGAGCTCGCGGGCCACGACGTCGTACACCGCACGCGGGGCGATGCGCGACCCGCGCGCTCCGAGGAAGAGCGCGGGTCCGGGCGCGGCAGCCGGTGAGCGCGCCACGAGCGCAGGGCGTCCGCGGGTGATGTAGGCCTCGATCGCGCGGCGGGCCGGAGCGCCGAACGGGACGACGCGCTCCTTCGACCCCTTGCCGAGCACCCGCACGGTGGCGCGGTCGAGTTCCACGTCGTTCCGGTCGAGACCGGTGAGCTCCGACACGCGCACCGCTGCGCCATAAAGCACTTCGAGCATCGCGTGGTCGCGGAGCTCGAGGGGATCTCCCGCGCTGGCTCGAGCGGCCAGCCCGTCGAGCATTCCGCGAACGCCGTCGACCGTCGCCACCTTGGGCAGAGTTCGTCCGCGCTTGGGCGCGACCAGCCTGAGGCTGGGGTCGGAAGCCACGATCCCCTCCTCGGCGGCCCAGGCGAAGAATCCGCGCGCGGCCGCGGTGCGCCGGGCGAGCGTGGAGCGGGCATCGCCGCGCCGCGTGGCGTGCCACAGCCACTCGCGGAGCGCCTCGAGGTCGAGATCGGTCACGTCGGCCCCGGGCACCGTCGCCGACAGATCGCGCAGGTCGGCGGCGTACGCGCGGACGGTCGCCGGTGACAGCCGCCGCACGCGGGCGAGGTGACGCGCATACGCTTCCGCCGCCCGGTCGAGTTCCATGGCTCCAGCATGCCGCCGCACGGCCGGTCCGGCCGTGCGGCGCACGGAGATCAGCCCACGGCGGACCCCGGCCGGGCGCGGCGCCATCCGATCTCACCCCGGAAGGCCTCGCCCTCCAGCGCCAGAAGACCCAGCAGAGCAGCGACAGCTTCGGCGGACAGGCCGGAGCGACGCGCAATGTCGGCGGTATCGCGCCAGGAGCGGAAGCTCATGGCGTCCTTCACCCGCGTGGCATCGTCCGTGCGATCGCCAGACGAGTCGGACGGCATGTCGAACAGTGTCGGCGATGTCACTCCCATCAACTCCAGGACCTCCTCGGCGTTCGTGACGCATCGGGCGTCGAACTCGCGCAGCAGCCTGTGGCACCCGACCGAGGCCGCACTGGTGATGGGCCCGGGAACGGCGCCGAGCGGCCGGCCCAGTGCCGCGGCATGCGCCGCAGTGTTGAGCGACCCGCTGCGGGCTCCCGCCTCGACGACGACCGTCGCCCCCGCCAGCGCCGCAATGAGCCGATTCCGCTGAAGGAAGCGCCATTTGGTCGGCGGCGATCCGCACGGCACCTCGCTCACGACGGCACCCGATGCCGCGATGCGGTCGATCAGCTCGGAATGACCCGCCGGATAGGGGCGGTCCGCCCCGCCCGCGAGCAGCGCCACCGTCGCGCCACCGGCGTTGAGAGCCGCGCGATGCGCCGCGCCGTCGATGCCGTACGCCGCCCCCGAGACGATCGTCATCCCCCGCGCGACGAGGTCGGCGGACAGCTCCATGCTGACGTGCTCGCCGTAGCTCGTCGCGGCGCGGGCACCGACGAGCGCGAGCGAGGTCGGCCGGCGATCGAGTGCCGAGACGTCGCCGCGCACCCAGAGCACCAGAGGCGCATGGTCGCCGAGATCATCGAGAGCCACCGGCCACGTCGTGTCTTCCGGTGTGAGCACGGCCATCCGTGCGCGGCCGGCCCTCTGGAGCGCGTCACGGACGATGTCGCCCGCGAGCCGCGGACGCCACCGTTCGAGCGCGTCGTGCCACTGCGCGGGTGTGATCGCCGCGACCTCCTGCACCAGTCCGTCCCGGCCCCCGCCAACGACTTCCCGCAGGGCCGCCTGGCACCCGAGCGCGCCGACCACCCTCCCGGCGACGCCGTCACCGGGCTCGATGATGCAGCTCCAGGTCGCCGCGGCGTACAGCCGGCGGACACGATCGTCGTCGAGTTCACCGTCCGCGAGCGGCGCGATCAGGGCTCGTGCCTCGCGCGGGCCGGGCAGGATGTGCTTCATGTAGTGATGCCTTTCTTCATGAACAGAGCCCTGCCGATGTCGTGGACGGTGGGCATCGGCCGTCCGCCGAGATCGCTCAGCGTCCACGCGACGCGCAGGACGCGGTCGTACCCGCGCAGGGTGAGCGAGCCACGATGCAGCGCCGCGTCGATCGGCCGCCGCACCAAGGGAGGAAGCGCATGAGGACCGTCGCGCAGCCATGGCCCCGACACGCGGGCGTTCAGCCGCCACTCGGTGTCGCGCAGGCGGTGCGCCGCGCGGGCGCGCGCCTCGGCGACGCGTGCCGCGGCGGCATCCGTCGTCACGACGTCGCCGGTGAGGTCGGCGGCCTGCGCGACGGAGATGCGCGCGAGGGCGAGCTCGATGTCGACGCGATCCAGCAGCGGGCCCGACAGTCGGCCCATGTAGCGCCGGATCGCCATGGGCGGACACACGCAGCTGCCTCCGCGAACGCCGTAATTGCCGCACGGACACGGGTTCGTCGCGAGAATCAGCTGGAACGTCGCGGGGAAGGATGCCGACAGCCCGGCGCGATCGATCGTGATGCTGCCCTTCTCCAACGGCTGGCGCAGGGCGTCGAGCACGCTCGGAGCGAATTCGCCCACCTCGTCGAGGAACAGCACGCCGTGGGTGGCCCGTGCGATCGCCCCGGGCCGCACGACGCGGGAGCCACCGCCGACCAGTGCCGCGATGCTCGCGCTGTGATGCGGCGCCTCGAGTGGAGGACGGCGCTCCAGGAAGCCGATCGCATCGCCCGAGAGCGACCGGATCGCGGCGACCTCGAGGGCCGAGGCATCGTCCAGCTCGGGAAGGATCCCGGGCAGCCTGGTCGCCAGCATCGTCTTGCCGGCACCCGGTGGCCCGCTCATCAGCAGGTGGTGGCCGCCGGCGGCCGCGGCGATGAGCGCCTCGACCGCGTCGCGCTGCCCGATGACCTCGGCCAGCTCGGCCGGCGCGTGACGTCGGGTCGGCCGGCTCTGCGCCGGAACCGGATCGAGGTGGCGTTCCTCGACGTCCGCTCCGTGCCGGCGCGCCACATCGCCGAGCGAGACCGCGCCGAGCACCTCGATGCCTTCCACGAGCGCGGCCTCCGCCTCGTTCGCGTGCGGCACGATCACGCGGCGCTTGCCTGCTCGAGCCGCCGCCATGACGGCCGGGAGCACACCCGGGATCGGTCGCAGCCGCCCGTCCAGGCCCAGCTCGCCGATGTGCACGGTCTCGGCGAGCGACGCGGCGTCCCACCGTCCCTCCGTGGCCAGCGCGCTGATCGCGATCGCGACATCGAAGCCGGAGCCGTGCTTGGGAAGGCTCGCGGGCGAGAGATTCACGGTCAGCCGCCGCCGTGGGAGCGCGAGCCCGCAGTTCGCGCTCGCGCTGTGAACGCGCTGCACGGCCTCGCCCAGAGCCTTGTCGGGCAGTCCGATGATGCGGAAGTCCGGCTGCTGGTTCGTCAGGTCCGCCTCGACCTCGACCAGCTCCCCGTGCAGGCCGGTGAGCGCCACCGACCACGTGCGCGTCGTGGTCACCGCTCCAGCCCCGTCACCGCAGGTCCTCGAGGTGCTCCAAGGGCGCAGTCGCGGGGTCGGCGCCGACGATCGCGACGGCGTCCAGCCGCAGCCGCCGACCCTGCGCCTGCTCGGGATGCGCCGCGGTCCATGCCACCGCCAGCCGCCACAGGCGGCGCTGCTTACGGTGATCGATCGCCTCGAACGGGTGCCCGAATCCCTCGCCGCGCCGTGTCTTGACCTCGACGACGACGAGTTCGCCCGGTCGAGCGACGACGAGATCGAGCTCGCCGTCGCGGACCCTCCAATTGCGGTCGAGCACGACGTAGCCGCACGATTCCAGGTAGCGCGCCGCCCGATCCTCGCCCGCGCGCCCGAGCACATCCTTCGCTGCCATGACGGCATCGTCTCGCCCGACGCCACCCCCTCCGGGCTCCGAGCCGGCAGGCATGGACAACTGCCGACCGGCAGTGCCTGGGGAGGAGTCTGCGACGCGCGCGCAGCCGGGCGCGACTCTAGGATGGACTCACCATGGATGACGAAGTCTTCGAAGACTACGATCGCGAACTGGAGCTCGCCCTCTACCGCGAGTACCGCGACGTCGTTGCGCAGTTCCAGTACGTGATCGAGACCGAGCGCAGGTTCTATCTCGCGAACGAGGTCAACGTCGTCCGCCGCGACACCGAGCATGACTTCTACTTCGAGATCACCATGAGCGACGTCTGGGTGTGGGACATCTACCGCGCGGACCGATTCGTCAAGTCGGTGCGGGTCCTGACATTCAAGGACGTGAACGTCGAAGAGCTGTCACGGCGCGACTTCCACCTGCCGGAGGAGCTCTCGCTCGACTCCTGACCGCTGCGTCTCAGAAGAGCGTCGGCGACCCGATGAAGGACCACGAGGCGCGATGGTGCCGGCTGATGCCGTGCTCGAGGATCGCGTCGCGGTGATCCGGGCTCGCGTAGCCCTTGTTGCGCGCCCAGCCGTAGGCGGGCAGTTCGTCGTGCAGGTCGGTCATCAGGGAGTCGCGTGCGACCTTGGCGATCACGGATGCGGCCGCCGCGCTCGCACAGTCACGATCGGCCTTGATCACCGGCCGCACCGTCAGCCCTGTGCCGCCGGCGGGAGTGATGTAGTCGTAGTTGCCGTCGAGGACGACGATCGCCGTCTCGGGGACGACGCCGTGCGCGCGGAGGTCGGCCAGTGCCCTGATGGTCGCAAGCCCGAGCGCGCGCATGATGCCGACGTCGTCGATCTCGACGGAGCTGGCCCAGCCGACGGCGCTGGCCGACACCCACGAAGCCGCCCGTGCGGCGACTTCCGCACGATGGTGCTCGGGAACGAGCTTGGAGTCGCGCAGACCCTGCGGCACCCGCTTGCGCGACCGCGGAGCGTCGATCACGACCGCCCCCACCGCCACCGGGCCGGCGAGTGCCCCACGGCCGACCTCGTCGCACGCGATCACGATGGCGTGCTCGCGCAGCAAGCGCCGCTCCAGGGTCAGACGCGGCTCGATCACGGTCATGTCGACGCGGTCATTCCGTGTCGGATGCGGCGGGCTCCGGCACGCCGGCGAACAGCTCGTGGTGGAAGTCCAGCATCCCGAACCGGTCGAACGGCCAGGTGATCAGGAATGCCCGTCCCACGACGTTCTCGATGGGCACGAACCCCTTGCCGGGCTGCTCCTGGTTGTAGCGGGAGTCCTTCGAGGAGTACCGGTTGTCGCCGAGCACCCAGAGCCGATCGTCGGGCACCGTGACGTCGAACGGATCCGCGGATGCCGGGCTGTCGGCGTTCGGGAGCTGCAGGTAGTCCGTCTCGTCGACCGGCACCTCGTTGATCGTGATCTGACCGATCGTGTTGCAGCAGACGACATGGTCGCCCGGCATCCCGATGATCCGCTTCACGAGATGATCGTCGCTGTCCGGCGCCGACAGACCCACGAGCGAGAGCGTCCAGTCGATCACCTCGACGATCGGCGAGCGGGGCGGGTCGGTGCGCACCGGCAGCCAGCCGCCCGGATCGCGGAAGACCACGATGTCCCCGCGGTCGTAGCCGCCGAACCGCGGCGTGATCTCATCGACCAGGATGCGGTCGTTGACAATGAGCGTGCTCTCCATCGATCCCGACGGGATGTAGAACGAGCGAACCAGGAAGGTCTTGACCAGGAACGACACCAGCACCGCGACGAGCACGATGATCAGGACGTCGCGCAGGAACGACAGCCACCCGCGCCGACGATCTCGACCGGAATTCAACCCGGAACGGGAAGAGGGCGCCGGGGCTGCGGGCGCCTGCTGCTCGGTCGTCATCCAGATCCTTCTGCGGGCTCGCTGCAGGTCAGCCCACCCCCGCTCTCAAGGGTCGCACATCCGGACCTGCGAAAACGACGAAACCCCGGCCCATTCGGCACCGGGGTTCGACGGAATCGCGTCAGTTGTCGCGCTTCTCCTTGATCTTGGCCTTCTTGCCGCGCAGGTTGCGCAGGTAGTACAGCTTCGCGCGACGGACGTCGCCGCGGGTGACGACCTCGATGTGGTCGATCACCGGGCTGTGGACGGGGAACGTGCGCTCCACGCCGACCTGGAAGCTGATCTTGCGGACCGTGAAGGTCTCGCGCACGCCGTCTCCCGAGCGGCCGATGACGACGCCCTGGAAGACCTGGATGCGGGACCGGTTGCCCTCGGTGATGTTGACGTGCACCTTGACGGTGTCGCCGGCGGCGAAGGCGGGGATGTCGGAACGCAGGGATGCTGCGTCGACGGAGTCGAGGATCTGCATGATCATTGCTCTCTGCGGCCGCCACAGGTCGACCGCGGTACTGGAAGGAAGGATGACTGCGTCCGAGGGCGTCGGCATGACACTCGACGACCGGCTCCCCTGAGGCAGAGCCTTTCAGGACACAAGGGTCCATTCTGCCACGGATGCCGCGGCCCGCCAAAACGCGGTCAGACCGTCGGCGGCTTCTCCGTGATGACGAAGACCTCACGTTCGCCCGGCGCCCGGCGCGGAGGCTCCGCGCTGATGTAGCCCAGGCCCTCGGTCGTGCGCATGATGATGGCGGAGGGCCGCGCCTCGCGCCACAGCTGCACGAGCTCGAGCCAGAACAGCCCGAGGCCGACCACGATCGTCAGCACCATGACCGGCGCCCACCACGCCTCATTGAAGAAGCCGAGTGCGATCGTCAGGCCGTGCCAGACGGCGAAGCCCAGGACGTCCCACCACGAGACGGCGCGCTCCGCCCGCACCGTGCCGCGCGCACGCACGAGAAGCGTGAGGACGAGCTGGCCGATGAACACGGACGGGATCGCGATGAACAGCACCCACAGGAATGCCCATCCGCCGGCGTTGAACACGCCCCAACCGACCAGCAGCCACAGCGGCAGCAGGAACGCGGCCGGAATCAGCCAGCCGTAGAAAGCGCGACGTACCCACATAGCCACGATGGTACGCCGCCGGACCCGCGCCGGGGTGGTGCGGAGCACCACGACGAAGCATCCTCCCAGGGTCGGCATCCGCCACAATGGGTGGAACGGAAGGAACCGGATGATCGAATTGCGCACGCCCGCCGAGATCGAGGCGATGCGGCCGGCGGGGCGGTTCGTGGCGAACGTGCTCGCCACGCTGCGCGAAGAGACGGTCGTCGGCACGAACCTTCTGGCGATCGATCGGCGCGCGCACGACATGATCCGGCGTGCCGGAGCGGAGTCGTGCTACATCGACTACCACCCGTCCTTCGGAGCGCGCCCGTTCGGCAAGGTCATCTGCACCTCCGTCAACGATGCCGTGCTGCACGGGCTGCCGTTCGACTACGCGATCCAGGACGGAGACCTCGTCTCGCTCGATTTCGCCGTGGCCGTGGACGGCTGGGTCGCCGATTCGGCCGTCTCCTTCGTCGTGGGAACCGCCCGGGACGAGGATCTCGCGATCATCGACACGACCGAGCGGGCGCTGGATGCCGCGATCGCCGCGGCCGTGGTCGGCAACAGGATCGGCGACATCTCACATGCGATCGCGCGGATCGCCCACGCTGACGGTTACAGGATCAACACGGACTTCGGCGGACACGGCGTCGGCCGCATCATGCACGGCGACCCGCACGTGCCCAATGACGGCAAGCCCGGGCGCGGCTATCCGCTGCGCGCCGGCCTGGTCCTCGCCCTCGAGCCGTGGTTCCTGCTGACCACCGACGAGCTGATCACCGACCCCGACGGGTGGACGCTGCGCAGCGCCGACGGATCCCGAGGCGCGCACTCGGAGCACACGATCGCGATCACCGACGAGGGCCCCATCGTCCTGACGGCGCGGAGCTGACCGGTCGGAACGGCTATGCGCCGATGCCCGGTGCGATCAGCGGACTGAGCCGGGACAGCACGATCGTGACGGGCATCGTCACGATCCCGAGCGTGAAATAGGCGGACCCGACCCACCTGCCGATCGTCGAGAGTGCACCCGGGAACACGTGGATCAGGCCGACGCGAGAAGCGCAGCAGGCCCCGGGGGAACCTCACAACTCCGCCGCCGCGGCCGTGAGATCGGTGAGACGCAGAGTTCACACGCGGAACGAACCCGCGAAATGCGACGTACGTAGCTTCGAGGTCACAGGCTCCACCTCGCTGCGACTCCCTGGGAGAACTCGATGACCGAAGCGACACTGACGGCACCCCCCGCCGACATCAGCCACGACACTGCACTCGGCACTCCACCGGCGACCGGGACGGCCGGTCTCGTCCATCGCGGCGGGCGCTGGATCGACGGCTGGGATCCCGAGAACCTGGCACAGTGGGAAGGCCCCGGACGCGCGATCGCCAAGCGCAACCTGGTGTGGTCGATCTTCGCCGAGTTCCTCGGATTCGTGGTGTGGCAGCTGTGGAGCATCGTGGCGGTGATGCTCCCCGACGCCGGCTTCACCCTCGACAGCAGCCAGATCTTCTGGCTCATCTCCATCCCCGCACTCGTCGGCGCGACGCTGCGCATCCCCTACTCGTTCCTCGTACCGATCTTCGGCGGACGCAACTGGACGATCATCTCTGCGGGCCTTCTCCTGATCCCCGCTATCACGATGGCGATCTGCGTCGGCAATCCCGAAACTCCCTTCCCCGTGCTTCTGCTGGTCGCTGCCCTGGCCGGCTTCGGCGGCGGCAACTTCGCCAGTTCGATGTCCAACATCACCTACTTCTACCCCCAGCGGGACAAGGGCTGGGCTCTCGGCCTCAACGCCGCCGGCGGCAACCTCGGTGCCTCGGTCGCGCAGTTCGTCGTTCCGATCGTCGTGACGATCGGCGCCGGAGCCGCGGTCAATCTGCCGCTCGCCGGCTGGATCTGGGTTCCGTTCATCGTGGTCGCGATGGTGGGCGCCGCGCTGCGCATGAACAACATCTCATCGGCGAAAGCAGACTTCTCCGGCTCGGCGGCCGCGCTGCGCGAACCGCACCTGTGGCTGCTATCGCTGCTGTACATCGGCACGTTCGGCTCGTTCATCGGGTTCGCGAGCGTCTTCCCCAAGCTGATCGCCGACCAGTTCCCGGCCTTCTCGAGCATCGCGGTGGGAACGGCAGCCGTCTCGCTGGCCTTCCTCGGGGCGCTCGTCGGCTCCCTCGCCCGTCCGTTCGGCGGCCGCCTGGCCGACCGCTTCGGCGGCGCACGGGTGACGATCGGGGTCTTCGCAGCGATGGCGATCATGACCCTCGCGGTCATGGCCGTGATCCCCACCGGCCAGTTCTGGCTGTTCCTCGGATGCTTCCTCCTGCTCTTCGCGGCGGCGGGAGCAGGCAACGGCTCGACATACCGGATGGTTCCGGTCGTCTTCGCCCTGCGCGGCTCGGGTGATGCGGCGACGGGCGGCGACGTGTCGGCCAAGCGGAAGGCCGCGGCGGCGCTGGGGCTCATCTCGGCGATCGGCGCGTACGGCGGCTTCCTGATTCCGCAGGCGCTGAACCTCTCCCAGCAGGCGACAGGCAGCTACACCGGAGCGTTCTTCGTGTTCGTCGTCGCCTATATCGCGATGCTGGTTCTCACGGCGCTGGTGTACGGCCGCAAGCGCAGCGACGGATTCCGGATCTGACACCCATGACCCAGACGATCACCGGGGTCGCGGCATCCACCGACACCCACTGCCCCTATTGCGCCCTCCAGTGCGCGATGACGCTGACGCGGGCAGAGGGTGCGGCGGAAGGCGCGGCCCCGGTGGTCGTATCCGGGCGGGAGTTCCCGACGAATCGTGGCGGCCTCTGCAAGAAGGGGTGGACGTCGGCCGAGCTGCTCCGCTCGCCCGCACGGCTCTCGGCGCCGCTCGTGCGGGGAGCCGACGGACAGCTGCACGAGACCGACTGGGAGACCGCGCTCGACCTGATCGCCGACCGCGTCCGCACGATCCGCACCGAGCACGGCGCCGATGCCGTCGCAGTGTTCGGCGGCGGCGGCCTCACGAACGAGAAGGCCTATCAGCTGGGCAAGTTCGCCCGCCTCGCGCTCGGCACGAGCCGGATCGACTACAACGGCCGGTTCTGCATGTCGTCGGCCGCCGCCGCCGGGAACCGCGCGTTCGGCATCGACCGCGGACTGCCCTTCCCGCTCAGCGATCTCGATGCGGCATCCACCGTGCTGCTACTGGGTACGAACGTCGCCGCGACGATGCCTCCGTTCATCGGGCACCTCACCGGCGCCCAGGAGGCGGGCGGACTCATCGTGGTCGATCCACGCCGGACGGCGACCGCGCGGCTGACCGAGGAGGGTCGCGGCATCCACGTCCAGCCCACCCCGGGCACGGATCTGACCCTCCTCCTCGGGCTCACGCACGTCGTGATCGCCGAGGGGCTGACGGATGCCGCCTACCTCGACGAGCGCGCCCATGGGTTCGACGATCTGCGACGGAACGTCGCGGCGTGGTGGCCTGAACGCGTGCAGTCCGTCACAGGCGTTCCGGCCTCCACGATCCGCGCCGTCGCGCGACGGCTCGCCGCGGGCGACGGGGTGTACATCCTCACCGGCCGCGGCGTCGAGCAGCACGTGGACGGCACCGACACCGCGACCGCCGCGATCAACCTCGCCCTCGCCCTCGGGCTGCCGGGTCGTGCCGACTCGGGATACGGCACCCTCACCGGTCAGGGCAACGGCCAGGGCGGCCGCGAGCACGGGCAGAAGTGCGATCAGCTGCCCGGCTACCGCAAGATCACCGATCCGGACGCCCGCGCGCATGTCGCCGCAGTCTGGGGTGTCGACCCTGCGCTCATTCCCGGCCCGGGCATCCCCGCCGTCGAGCTGATGCAGTCGCTCGGAGCCGCCGGAGGCACGCGCGCGCTCCTCGTGCACGGATCGAACGTGGTCGTGTCCGCGCCGAACGCCTCCCTCGTGCGCGCCGGGCTGGACCGGCTCGACCTCCTCGTCGTGTCGGACTTCTTCCTGTCCGAGACCGCTGCAGTAGCCGACGTCGTGCTTCCGGTGCCGCAGTGGGCCGAGGAAGAGGGCACGATGACGAACCTCGAAGGGCGCGTCATCCGTCGCCGTCGAGCCCTGGATCCTCCCGCCGGTGTCCGCGACGAGCTGTGGATCATGGCCGAGCTTGCGCGCCGTCTCGACGCCCCGGGCACGTACTCCGTGGACGCACGCGACGTGTTCGACGAGCTGCGCCGCGCATCCGCCGGCGGGATCGCCGACTACTCCGGGATCGACGATGCGCTGCTGGATGCCGGTGCGCCCGTGCACTGGCCCTGCCCGGTCGGATCGCTCGGCACACCGCGCCTGTTCGCCGACCGCTTCGGCCACTCCGACGGGCGCGCGCGGATCGTCGCGGTCTCGCCCGCCGTCCAGGACACGCGCCTGCCGCGAGCCGGCGAGCTGACCCTCATCACCGGGCGGCTGCTGGAGCACTACCAGAGCGGTGCGCAGACCCGCCGGGTGCCCGAGCTCGCCCTCGCGCAGCCCGGCGTCCGGGCGACGCTGCATCCGGCGACGGCGGACCGCTTCGGCATCGCGGACGGAGACGCTCTGGAGCTCTGGAACGAGCGCGGGATCATGCGCGCCACCGCGCTGGTTTCGGGCGATGTACGCCCGGGCGACGTCTTCGTCCCGTTCCACTTCGCCGGGGACGGCACCGCGAACCTGCTCACCTCGGACGCGGTGGATCCGGTGTCGGCGATGCCGGAGTTCAAGACCGGCGCCGTGCGCGTGCGCCGCGTGGAGGAGGCGAACCTCAGATGACCGCGACCCCGCTGCGCGTGCTCGTCATCGGGTATGGCCCGGTCGGAGCACGCTTCGCCGAGAACCTCCTCCCCGCTGTGCGCGACGGCCGCATCGAACTCACGGTGGTCGGAGCAGAGTCGAGCGACGCCTACAACCGGGTACTGGTGGCGGAGTACGCGGTCGGCGCGATGGAGCGGGAGGCGCTGACGATCGCCGACCGTTCCGGCCTCGAAGCCGCCGGTGGCCGCCTGCTCACGGGTGTCGCCGTCGCAGAGCTGGATCGCGACGCCCGGGCCGCCGTGCTGAGCGATGGCGAACGCATCGGCTACGACCGCGTCGTGCTGGCCACCGGCTCCCGCGCGAACATCCCGACACTGACGGGCGTGGTCCGGTCGGCGCACCGCGTCCCGGGCGGCGACGACCCGCTCCCGCGCGGAGTGACGACTCTCCGAGACCTCGACGACGCCGAGCGCATCAGGCGTGCCGTATCCGGCGGAGCGCGGATCGTCGTCCTCGGTGCCGGAGTGCTCGGGCTCGAGTTCGCCCTCGCGGCTGCGCACGCGGGTGCGCGCGTCGCTGTCGTGCATCACGGCCCCCATCCGATGCCCCGCAACCTCGACCGCGGTGCAGGGTCTGTGCTGCGCCGCGCAGTGCACCGGACCGGCGTGTCGATCTTCGCGCACAGCCGCGCGGAGACCGTCGTGTTCCGCACAGCCGAAGACGGCCACCCGCACTTCGATCGGCTGCTCACCGCGGACGGCAAGGACATCGCGGGCGATCTCCTCGTGCTCTCCTGCGGTGTGTCGCCGCGCGCCGAGCTCGCCGAGGCAGCCGGTCTGCACGCATCCTTCGGCGTCGCGGTCGATGCGAGCCTGCGCAGCTGGACGGATCCCGCCGTGTTCGCGATCGGCGACTGCGCGCACATCGGCGACCCGGCGGCGCTCGAGGCGGGAGGGCGGCTCGCGGGCGCTCCGAGCGGCCTGATCGGTCCGGGCTGGCGGCAGGCGGACTGGCTCGCGGCGCGGTTCCTGGACGGCAGCGAGGGGGCCGGCGCAGAGGTCCCTGCGGAGCGGGAGCCCCTCGTCATGCTGAAGGCCGAGCACGTGGACGTCGTCGCGGCGGGTGACGTCTCATCCGACCCCTGGGACGAGGATCCACGGGGACGGCACGTCGCGCAGTGGGCGGATCCCGAGCACGGCCGCTACGTGAAGATGGTCTCGGCGGAAGGCATCCTCACCGGGTTCGTCTGCGTCGGGATGCCGCGCACCGCAGCCGAGCTGACCCTCCTGTACGAACGCGGCGACGAGCTGCCGGCAGACCGCTCGCTGCTGCTGCGCTTCGACGGACCCGACTTCGACCCGACTGCGGGATCGGCGGCCCTCGCTTCCGACGCGACCGTGTGCTGGTGCAACGGCGTGAGCGTCGAGCAGATCGGCGACTCGATCAGCGCGGGCAGCACGAGCGTCGAGTGCGTCGGCCGCGACACCCGGGCCGGCACCGGATGCGGCGGGTGCCGCACCCGCATCTCCGACATGCTCGCCGCCCATGCCGTGGATGCGGGAGGAGATCTCACATTCGGCTCAGGGCCGCGGTGAGGGAATCGTTGCGCGGAGGAAACCCCGCCCGGCCGGTCCGCGAAACGTCCTCCGCATAGCGTCGGAATCACTCCCGATCCCCGCCTTGATCCCGCATCACCTGCCCCTCCACCCGCGACGACAGGAGATCACGTGCCTCGCACTTCGAAGAAAGCGGATGCCGCGGCATCCGCCGACAGCACCGCGTCGAGCGATCGCCACGTCGTCGTCGTGGGAGCCGGGATGGTGGCTCACCGCTTCGTGGAGAGCCTCCGCAGTCGCGATCCGGAGGGCCGCTGGCGAGTCACGGTGATCGGCGAAGAGGATCGCCACCCGTACGACCGGGTGAGCCTGACCTCGTTCTTCGCCGGCGCGAGCGCCGAGGATCTGACTCTCACCCGTGCGACGTTCGACGACGACGACCGCGTGCGATTCCTGCGCGGCGACGCGGTCGCACGCCTCGACCGCGAGGCGCGGCGGGTCACCACCGGGCGCGGCCTCAGCATCGGCTACGACACGCTAGTGCTGGCGACCGGGTCGTACGCCGCGCGGCTGACGGTCGACGGCTTCGATCTCAGCGGCTGCTTCGTGTATCGCACCCTCGATGACGTCGAGGGTCTGCGCGCGTTCGTCCAGAAGCGCTCTGCGGATCTGGGACGACCGTTGAAGGGCACTGTGATCGGCGGCGGCCTGCTCGGGCTGGAAGCGGCCGGCGCGATGCAGGGCCTCGACGTCGACTGCACCGTCGTGCAGTCCTCCGACCGGCTGATGTCCGCGCAACTGGACGCGCGGGGCGCGGGCTCGCTGCGCCGCCTCATCGAGGCGCGCGGGATCGCCGTGCGCACCGGTAGCGTGACGACCCGCCTCGACCCCGACATCCGCGGCAACGTCCGCGGCCTGGAGTTCCGCGAGGGCGACTACGCCGACACCGACGTGGTGATCTTCACCGTCGGTGTGCGCCCCCGCGACCAGCTCGCGCGCGCCGCGGAGCTGGCGGTCGACCCACGCGGCGGCGTCATCATCGACGCGGAGTGCACGACCTCCGACCCGCGCATCCTGGCGATCGGCGAGGTCGCGAGCTTCGACGGCCGCTGCGTCGGGCTGGTCGCGCCCGGGTACGCGATGGCGGAGGTCGCCGCGACACGCCTGCTCGGCTCGGCGGCCACCTTCCCGGGCTACGACGACTCCACGAAGCTCAAGCTCAACGGCGTCGACGTCGCGAGCTTCGGCGACGCGTTCGGCACCACCGCGGGAGCACTCGATGTCGTGTACGCCGATCCGGTCGCGGGCGTCTACAAGAAGCTCGTGCTCTCGGACGACGCGCAGACCCTGCTCGGCGGCATCCTGGTCGGCGACGCGAGTGCCTACGGGATGCTGCGCCCCCTGCTCGGCGCGCCGCTCGGGGCCGACCCCGCCGCCTACCTCATGCCCGAGGGCGCAGGTGATGCGCTCGCGAACGCCGAGCTGCCCGACGCAGCCCTGGTGTGCTCGTGCAACAGCGTGACCGCCGGGACGATCCGCTGTGCCGTGACCGACGAGGGATGCACCGATGTCGCCGGCGTGAAGGCGTGCACGCGCGCCGGCGCGGCGTGCGGCTCGTGCCTGCCTCTCGTGAAGAAGCTCGTCGGAACCGAGCTGGCCCGCAGCGGCGCGAGCCTGAGCACAGCGCTCTGCGAGCATTTCACGCACTCCCGCGCGCAGCTCTTCGACGCCGTTCGCGTCTCCGGCCTGCGCACGTTCAGCGCGATCATCGAGCGCTTCGGAACCGGCCGCGGCTGCGACATCTGCAAGCCGGTGCTGGCCAGCATCCTCTCGTCCCTCGGCCACGGCCACGTGCTCGACGGCGAGAACGCGACTCTGCAGGACACGAACGACCATGTGATGGCGAACATCCAGAAGGACGGCAGCTACTCGGTCGTCCCGCGCATCGCCGGTGGCGAGATCACCCCGGAGGGGCTCCTGGTCATCGGGCAGGTGGCGAAGGACTTCGGTCTGTATACGAAGATCACCGGCGGTCAGCGGATCGACATGTTCGGTGCGCGGCTCGAGCAGCTGCCGGCGATCTGGAAGCGCCTCGTCGACGCCGGTTTCGAGTCGGGTCACGCATACGGCAAGTCGCTGCGCACGGTGAAGTCCTGCGTGGGTTCGACCTGGTGCCGGTACGGCGTGCAGGATTCGGTGGGCATGGCCGTGCAGCTCGAGCTGCGATATCGCGGCCTGAGGTCTCCGCACAAGATCAAGCTCGGCGTCTCGGGCTGCGCGCGCGAGTGCGCGGAGGCGCGAGGCAAGGACGTCGGCGTGATCGCAACCGAGGCCGGCTGGAACATGTACGTCGGCGGCAACGGGGGCTTCACCCCCCGGCACGCCGTGCTGTTCGCCGAGGGACTCGACGACGCCGCGCTGCTGCAGGCGATCGACCGCTTCCTGATGTACTACATCCGGACCGCCGACCGACTCCAGCGAACGGCCCCGTGGTTCGAGGAGATGGAAGGCGGCGTGGACGCCCTGCGCGCTGTCATCTTGGAGGACAGCCTCGGCATCGCAGCCGACCTGGATGCCGCAATGGCGGCACACGTCGACGCCTACGAGGACGAGTGGAAGGCGACGCTGGAGGACCCCGAGAAGCTGCGCCGGTTCGCATCGTTCGTCAATGCGCCGACCACCGCCGACCCGTCGCTCGCCTACACATCGGAGCGCGGGCAGCCGAGGCCGGCGACCGCCGATGATCGCGAGAACCCGCGCGTGCTCATCGCGGGCACCACTCTGGCGGTGCGCCGATGACCGCACTGCAGAACCTGACCGCGATCGCGGCTCGCCCGCAGGAATCCCCGACCGATCCCCCGCGTCGCCCGTTCGCGGTCTGGGTGCGGGTGTGCAGGATCTCCGACCTCGAGCGCGAGCGGGGACTGGCCGCCCTCATCGACGGCGAGCAGGTGGCGCTGTTCCGGACGCACGAAGACCGGGTACACGCCGTCCAGCAGCGCGACCCGTACAGCGGCGCGTATGTGATGTCCCGCGGCATCGTCGGCACGAGGGGCGACGCGCCGACCGTCGCTTCGCCCATGTACAAGCAGGTCTTCGACCTGCGCACCGGAGCGTGCCTGGAGACGCTCGGCAAGGACGAGCACACTCTGCAGGTCTGGCCGGTCGCCGTCGACGAGAACGGCGCCGTGTTCATCAAGTGGAAGGCGACCCCATGACGACGATGATCGGGATGTCCCTCACCGGCAGGCGGGTCGTTCTGGTGGGAGGTGGCGAGGTCGCAGCTCGCCGCATCCGCCGCTTCCTGCTCGATGGCGCGCTCATCCGCGTCGTGGCTCCCGAGCTCGGCGCCGGCACCGCCCGGCTCGTCGCCGACCACGACCTGGAATGGCGTCCCCGCCGCGTGGAGAGGTCCGATCTGGACGACGCGTGGCTCGTGCACACCGCCACGGGCGATCCGCGCGTGGACGCCGGGGTCGCGGCGATGTGCGAGCAGCTCCGCATCCTGTGCATCAATGCCGGCGACGGCAGCCACGGATCGGCGCGCCTCGCGGCCGAGACTCGCTCGGGCGACAGCATCGTGGGCGTGGTCTCGGATGCCGGCGTCGACCCGGGTCGCACGCGCCTGCTGCGCGACGCGATCGCCCAGCGCCTCCGCGACGGCGGCCTGCCGCTTCGCCGTCGGCGCGCCGGCGCCGTCGGCCACGTGCACCTCGTCGGCGGCGGTCCCGGGCCGGTCGACCTGATCACCGTGCGGGGTCGACGTCTGCTCGCGGAGGCAGACGTCGTGGTCGCAGACCGCCTGGGGCCCACCGGCGTGCTCGCCGAACTCGCGCCGGAGGTGGAAGTGGTCGACGTGGGCAAGCGCCCGCAGCATCATCCCGTCCCGCAGCACGAGATCAACGAGATCCTGATCGACCGCGCCCGTCGCGGGCTCCGGGTCGTGCGCCTGAAGGGCGGTGATCCGTTCGTCTACGGACGGGGCGGCGAGGAGGTCGCGGCGTGCCTCGCGGCCGGGATCCCCGTCGACGTCGTGCCCGGACTGACCAGCGTCGTCTCGGTGCCGCAGGCCGCCGGCATCCCGGTCACACACCGCGGTACCGCGGCCGCTCTGCACATGGTCAACGGGCAGGACTCGCCGACCGAGTCGACGCTGGCGGCACTCCGCGATGCTCAGACGACGACCGTGGTGCTGATGGGCGTGAGCACCCTGAGGGTCTTCGCCGAGGCGGCGCTCGCGGCGGGAGCCGATCCCGCCCTCCCGGTCGCGATCGTCGAGAGCGGGCATACCGACGTGCAGCGCACGACCCGCGCGACGCTGGCGACGATCGCCGACAAGGCTGCTGACGCCGGGGTCCGCAACCCTGCAGTCATGGTGTTCGGTCATGTCGCGGCGGCCGACCTGCTGCTTCCTGCTCTGATGTCGAATGGGGCCGGTGACACTACCCTGTGATCATCGCCGGTTCCACTGATCCCGACTCGGTTGCGGAACGCTCCGCACCGGTGATCTCGGCCGCCCTGGCAGGCTGCACGATCCTGCTGCCGGTCGATCGCCGGTCCGGTGAACTCAGCGCCGCGCTGGAGCGGCACGGCGCCGCGGTGCGCCTGGCGCCGGCGCTCACGATCGTGCCGCACATCGACGACGAGGAGCTCATCGCGCGGTCGCGGATGCTTATCGCCGATCCTCCTGACATCGTCGTCGTGACGACCGGCGTGGGGTTCCGGGGTTGGGTCGAGGCGGTGGACGAAGCGGGGCTGCTCGAGGAGTTCCTGGCCGCCGTGCGTCCCGCCCAGATCGTCGCGCGCGGACCGAAGGCCCGCGGCGCGATCCAGCAGGCGGGCCTGGCGGCGGACTGGGTCGCCGAGTCTGAGACGGCCGCCGAGCTCGAGCAGTTCCTGCTCGCCGAAGGGGTCTCCGGACAGGCGCATCGCCGTGCAGCACCACGGCTCCGGTGCCGATGGGCTCGACGAGGCGTTCGAAGCCGCCGGTGCCGATGTCGTGTCCCTGACGATCTACCGTTGGGGTCCGCCGCCCGACATATCCGTCGTCCGTCGCTCCGTCGTCGCGGCATCCGCCGGCGAATACGACGCGATCCTGTTCACCTCGGCGCCCGGGGCACAGGAGTGGCTGGGGGCGGCGGAGATCCTTCAGGTCCTGCCCGCGATGCGCGCGCACGCAAAGGCTGGACGCCTGCTGATGGCCGCTGTGGGACCGATCACCGCCGGACCACTGCGGGACGCCGGCTTCGAGCCCCTCATCCCCGACCGTGGACGGCTGGGCTCACTCGTGCGCGCCGTCGTGACGTACTTCGGCGGTGGACATGCTCCCGGCGTCGAGACGATCGCCGGGCGGCTCGAGCTGCGCAGCGCCGGCATCGTCCTGGACGGCCGGCACATCCCCGTCTCCCGTGTCGGCCTGGACATCCTCGCGACTCTGGCGGACGCCCGCGGCGGGACGGTGTCGCGCGAGGAACTGCAGGGGGCGCTGCCCCGCTCGGTGTCGAACACCCACGCCGTCGAGGTCGCCGTGGCACGCCTGCGCGAGACGGTGGGGGTTTCCGAGCTGATCAAGACCGTCGTGAAGCGCGGCTACCGCCTCAACGTGGTCGAGGACGACCAGCCCTGATCAGGCGGCCCGGGTCCGTGCGATCACCACGGCCGAGCGTCCCGGCAGCACGGCGATCCCGTCGTTCAGCCTGCACGCGTCGTCGGTGGCCAGCAGCACGCTCGCGGCATCCGGAACGGGGATCGTGACGGATGCCGTCGCGAAGTTCACGACGATCTCGGTGTCGCCGCGGCGCACGCGGAACCACCTGGACTCCTCATCTGCCTCGGCATGCAGCGCGCCGAAGGCGGGATCGGTGAGGTCGGGGATGCTGCGGCGCAGCGCGATCAGTTCGCGGTACAGAGCCAGGATCCGGGCGTGCAGGCCGTCGCCGCGCTCGGCCCAGTTCAGCTTGGAGCGACTGAAGGTCTCCGGGTCCTGCGGGTCGGGCACGACGGAGCGATCCCAGCCCATCGCGGCGAACTCCGCGATGCGGCCCTCGGCCGTCGCGCGCCCCAGCTCGGGCTCGGGGTGCGAGGTGAAGAACTGCCAGGGCGTCGAGGCCGCCCACTCCTCGCCCATGAACAGCATCGGCGTGAACGGTGAGAGCACCGTCAGCACCGCCGCGATCGCCAATCCGCCCTCATCCAGCGACTGCGAGAGCCGGTCGCCGGCGGCGCGGTTGCCGATCTGGTCGTGATCCTGGCTGAAAGTCACCAGGCGCGAGGTCGGGATGCGCGGATCGATGGGCCTTCCGTGCGCGCGCCCGCGGAACGAAGACCACGTGCCGTCGTGGAAGAAGCCCGACGTCGACACCTTCACAAGCGCGGACAGCGGGGCGAAGTCCGCATAGTAGCCGCTCGTCTCGCCGGTGACGGCGACGTGGAGGGCGTGGTGGTAGTCATCGCTCCACTGGGCGGCGAGTCCGAACCCGTCCGCCTCGCGTGCGCCGATGAGCGTCGCGTCGTTCAGGTCGGACTCGGCGATGAGCGTCAGCGGACGTCTCAGATGTGCGCTCAACGCGTCGGTCTCCTCGGCGAGCTCGCGCAGGATGTGCCGCGCCGAGGAGTCCTTGAGCGCGTGCACCGCATCCAGGCGAAGGCCGTCCACGTGATGGTCGCGCATCCACATGAGGGCATTCTCGACGATGTAACGGCGCACCTCCGCCTGATCGAGGTCGATCGACGAGCCCCATGTGTTGCGCTCCGCCTCGCGCAGGTAGGGTCCGTATTCGGGCAGGTAGTTTCCGCTCGGCCCGAGGTGGTTGTGCACCACGTCCTGGATCACGCCGAGTCCCCGCCGGTGACACGCATCGACGAATCGCTGGTAGGCGGCCGGCCCGCCGTACCCCTCGTGGACGGCGTACCAGAGCACGCCGTCGTAGCCCCAGTTGCGGGTGCCGTTGAACGCGTTGACCGGAAGCAGCTCGACGAATCCGATGCCGAGGTCGACCAGGTCGTCGAGCCGCTCGACCGCGGAGTCGAGCGTGCCGCCCAGGGTGAATGTGCCGATGTGCAGCTCGTAGACCACGGATCCGGCCAACTGCCGCCCGGTCCACGCCTGGTCCTCCCACTCATGTGCGGCGGGGTCGAACCATGCGCTCAGGTCATGCACCCCCCGCGGCTGACGTCGGGATCGCGGATCGGGACGAACCGCCGGCGCCTCGTCGAGCACGAAGCCGTACTCGTCGCCGTCCCCGAGCTGGACGGGACCCTCGAACCAGCCGTCGCCGCGGGGGTGCAGACGCACGCGGTCGTGACCGGGACGGTGAAGCTGGACGCTCTCGCGTCGCGGGGCCCACACCTCGATCATTCCGAGCCCTCGCCCGGTGTCGCGGGAATCAGCAGCGCGACGGGATAGGTCGCCAGCAGCTCGTCGAGCCGGATCGCGGAGCCGTCGAAGACTCGGCCGGTGAGCGCGTCCGTCGTCGGTCCGGCGTGACGGAGCAGGACCGTCTCGGCCCATCCGCCGCGGCTTCCGAGACCGATGGGCAGCCGGGTGGCGACGGTCAGCGCGCCGCCGCGATCGAACGCGATCGCATGATCGGATGCGGCGCCGACGACCTCCATCGGCGTGTACCGCGTGAACAGCTCGGGCCGGTCGCGGCGCAGGCGCAGCGCCCGCGATGTGACGAGCAGCTTCGCGGTCGCCGTGGCGTCGACTCGAGGCAGCTCTCCGCCGGCGAACGCCGCGTCCAGCTCCGCCAGCATCCTGCGACGTTCGTCGAAATCGACCGACCGGCGGTTGTCGGGGTCGACCAGCGACGTCTCCCACAGCTCGGAGCCCTGGTAGACATCGGGAACCCCGGGGCCGGTCAGCTGCAGGAGCTTCGCCGCAAGCGAGTTCGACCACCCTGCCGGCGCGATCTCGGTGACGAAGTCCTTCACGAGGCTGTTCACGGCGGGGTCGTCGAAGACGGCGTCGACCGTCTGATGCATGCGCGCCTCGAACGCGGCATCCGGGTCCCACCACCCCGTGGCCTCGGCGGCCTCGCGCGCGGCTTTCTCGACATAGGCGTGCAACCGCTCGCGCGATGCGGGCCATGACCCGACCACCGCCTGGTACAGCAGGTTGTCGAAGGACCCGCTGCCGGTCGATGCCCCCGCACGCAGCTCGTCGAGCACGGCACCCCATCGCCCGGGCACTTCCGCCAGCACGTCCAGGCGGGCGCGGACGTCCTCACCGCGCTTCGTGTCATGGGTCGACAGCGCCGTCATGGAGTGCGGCCAAGACGCCTGGCGACGCACCTGCGCGAGGTGGAACCCTTCGACGGAGAGCGCGAACACCGAAGGGTCGCCGCCGACCTCCGTCAGCGATCCGAGCCTCGTGTAGCGGTAGAACGCGGTGTCCTCGACACCCTTGGCCATCACCGGGCCGGTCGTCTGCTGGAACCGGCGTGCGACCTCCAGCCCGGGGTCGGCGAGCACCGGCACCAGCGTCCTGATGATCTCCGTCAGATCGGGTCGCCTCGCCGATGCCTCCTCGGCCGCACGGTCCAGCTGCGCGCGCCCCGCGGGCAGGTAGGAGCGATACACCGGGAAACAGGCCAGGAGTTCGGCGAGCGCGTCGTGGGCCTGCGAGCGTGCAGAGCCCGCGACGTCGGGCAGCTCGCGCACCAGGCGGGCGATCTCCGCTCCCTGGATCGTGTCGGCGATCATCCGCTTGGTGTCGTGGATGACGTCCATGTAGTCCCGAGGGTCCCCATCGCGCAGCCGCGCGTCCAGAGCCGACAGACCGGCTTCACCGGCGGGGTCGATCAGCACTCTGTCGATCTCGCCGAGCGCGTCGTAGCCGGTGGTGCCGTCGGTCTCCCACCACGCGGGCAGGTCCTCCCCGTGCTCGAGGATCTTCTCGACCAGGACGTAGGCGCTCCCGGTCGAGCCCGCCAGACGCTCGAGGTATCCGCCCGGATCGAGGAGCCCATCGGGGTGGTCGACCCGGAGGCCGTCGGCAAGCCCCTCGCGCACCCAGCGGAGCACTTCGGCGTGGCTCTCGTCGAAGACCCAGGGGATCTCCACGCGCACGCCCGCGAGGGTCGTCACGGCGAAGAATCGACGGTAGTTCAGCTCGGCGGCCTCACGGCGCCAGAAGATCGCTTCCCAGTGCTGCTGCGCGAGGACGCGCGCGATCGCCCGGGGGTCATCGAGCGCAGCGCCGCCCGGTCCGCCGTAGGGGAAGGGGATCGAATCCACGGCGAGCGGAAGAACGTGCTGGTCGTAGAACCGCACCACGCCGTGCGGCGCGAGCTCGGTGGCTTCCGGGTCGATCGTCACCACGCCCTCGGCGATGACCTCGTCCATGCTCGCGCCGAGGATGGGCACGCGCACCTTGCCGCCGCCGAAATCCCAGTCGATATCGAAGGCTTCGGCGTAGCGCGATTCGCGTCCGTGGGTGAGCACGTCCCACCACCACGGGTTCTGTTCCGGCTTCGAGATCCCCATGTGGTTCGGGACGGTATCGATCAGGATGCCGAGCCCCTCAGCGCGCGCGGCGGCGGCGAACCGGTCGAGGCCGTCCGACCCGCCCCGGGCCGGGTCGACCTGCGAAGGGTCGACCACGTCGTAGCCGTGGTCGGAGCCGTCCGTCGCCTTCAGCAGTGGCGAGAGGTATGCCCAGGAGACTCCGAGTTCGCGCAGGTAGGGCACGACCTGGGCGGCCGCATCGAGATCGAACGCCTTCCGGATCTGGAGGCGGTACGTGGACGCCGGGCGCACGGTCATGGTCTACCGCCCGAGCTCCGTTTTGGGCGACGGACTGGGCATGTCGTCCGGGCTGAGCGAGCCGCCGGCCGCCGCGAGCGACGCCGCAACGGAGTGGTCGACCTCTGCTGTGGGCGCATGGTGCTCGATCAGCACGAGAAGCGCTTTCGCCTGCACCATAACGCTCGAACCCGGATCGATATTTTCGACGTCGGCGCGCTCCCCGGCTGTGTCGACCAGGATGTCCCATCGCGGGCTGTACTCCACGTCGGGAATGCGGAAGTCCACGGGGTCGTCACCGGCATTGAAGAGCACGATGAAGTGCTTGTCGCTGATCGGGTCTCCGCGCCGGTCGCGCTCCCGGATGCCGGCGCCGTTGAGGAACACGCCGACGGCGCGACCGAATCCGGAGTCCCAGTCCTCCGGCTGCATCTCAGTGCCGTCGGGACGCAGCCAGGCGATGTCGGGAACCGGCGCCCCGACCTCGCGGCGCACCGGACGTCCGTTGAAGAACCGGCTGCGCCGGAAGGTCGGGTGTTCGCGCCGCAGCCGCGCGAGGGCGGCCGTGAACTCGATGAGCGGTTCGTCGACGTTGTCCCAGTGCACCCAGGTCAGTTCGTTGTCCTGGGCGTAGCCGTTGTTGTTGCCCTGCTGCGTTCGGCCCAGTTCGTCGCCGTGCAGCAGCATGGGCACGCCTTGTGACAGGAGCAGCGTCGCGATGAAGTTGCGCTGCTGTCGCGCACGCATCGTCAGGACCGCGGGATCGTCGGTGGGGCCCTCGACGCCGAAGTTCTGGGAGCGGTTGTGGGACTCCCCGTCCTTGTTGTCTTCGCCGTTCGCGTCGTTGTGCTTCTCGTTGTAGCTCACGAGGTCCCGCAGAGTGAATCCGTCGTGCGCCGTGACGAAGTTGATCGAGGCGACGGGCCGGCGCCCGGAGTGCTCGTACAGGTCGGCCGAGCCGGTCAGTCGGGACGCGAACTCGCCGAGCGTCGCCCCCTCGCCGCGCCACATGTCGCGGACGGTGTCGCGGTACTTGCCGTTCCACTCCGTCCACTGCGGTGGGAAGTTGCCCACCTGATAGCCTCCGGGACCGATGTCCCACGGCTCGGCGATGAGCTTGACCTGCGAGACCACCGGGTCCTGCTGCACGAGTTCGAAGAACGTGGCCAGACGGTCCACGTCGTAGAACTCCCGCGCGAGCGTAGCCGCCAGATCGAACCGGAAGCCGTCCACGTGCATCTCGAGCACCCAGTAGCGCAGCGAGTCCATGATCAGCTGCAGCGCGTGCGGGTTGCCCACGTTGAGGCTGTTGCCCGTGCCGGTGTAGTCGGTGTAGTACCGCTTGTCCTTGTCCTCGAGGCGGTAGTACGCCGCGTTGTCGATCCCCCGCATCGACAGTGTCGGACCGAGGTGGTTGCCTTCCGCGGTGTGGTTGTAGACGACGTCGAGGATCACCTCGATGCCGGCCGCGTGCAGCGCCCGCACCATGCCCTTGAACTCCTGCACCTGCTGCCCGCGCTGGCCGGTGGCCGCGTACGTGTTCTGCGGGGCGAAGAAGGCGATCGTGTTGTAGCCCCAGTAGTTGGAGAGCCCCTTGTCCTGCAGGGTGCTGTCGTTGACGAACTGGTGCACCGGCATCAGCTCGATCGCGGTGACGCCGAGCCTCTTCAGGTGATCGATGACCGCCGGGTGCGCGATGCCTCCGTAGGTGCCGCGAAGCTCCTCGGGCACGGCGGGGTGCAGCATCGTGAGGCCCTTGACGTGCGCCTCGTAGATGAAGGATGCCGCGTACGGCGTCTTCGGCTGGCGGTCGCCCGCCCAGTCGAAGAAGGGGTTGATCACCACCCCCTTCATCATGTGCGCTGCCGAGTCCTCGTCGTTGCGGGAGTCGGGATGGCCGAAGTCGTAGCCGAACAGCGCCTGATTCCCGTCGACCTGGCCCTCTACCGCCTTGGCGTACGGATCGAGCAGCAGCTTGCTGCCGTTGAACCGCTTGCCTCTCTTGGGGTCGTACTCGCCGTGCACCCGATACCCGTACCGCTGGCCGGGGCCGACGGTCGGCAGGTAGGCATGCCAGATGTGGGCATCGACGTCGACCAGGTCGATGCGCGTCTCCTTGCCTCGGTCGCCGAAAAGGCAGAGCTCCACGCGCTCGGCGCTCTCACTGAACAGCGCGAAGTTCGTGCCGTTCCCGTCGAAAGTCGCGCCGAGCGGGTAGCTCGAGCCGGGCCAGGTCTGCACATCGCCTCCATCGATCAGGCCGAACCGTAAGGGCTCGGGTCGGCCGGGTTTCCCACAGTAGTGCGCCCGAGCGGGACGGCGAGATCGACCGGGAACGGCGGCTATCATGCCCCGTTCTCGCCCGCCAGCAGGTCGGGTCGTCGCGCCCGCGTACGCTCGAGCTGCTGCTCGCGCCGCCACGCGGCGATCGCCCCGTGATTGCCGCTGAGAAGGATCGGCGGCACTTCGCGCCCGCGCCACGCGGCGGGCTTGGTGTACGACGGGTATTCGAGCAGACCGTCCTCGTGCGACTCCTCGACCAGACTCTCGGGGTTGCCCACGACACCCGGAATGAGCCGGCCGACCGCCTCGATCATCGCCATCGCGGCCACCTCTCCCCCGTTCAGCACGTAGTCGCCCAGACTCACGAGGCGCACCTCGCCGAGCGTCGCGGCGTGGGCGAAGACGCGCTCGTCGATCCCCTCGTAGCGCCCGCAGCCGAAGACGAGGTGGTCGCGCTCGGCCAATGCGCGAGCGGTCGCCTGCGTGAACACCTCTCCGGCGGGCGACGGGAAGATGAAGACGGGACGGTCGGCGGCATCCGCGGCGATCGCGTCCAGCGCCTCGCCCCACGGATCGGGCTTCATGACCATGCCGGCCCCGCCGCCGTAAGGGGTGTCATCGACCGTGCGGTGGCGGTCGTGGGTCCACTCGCGCAGATCGTGCACGCGGACATCGAGCAGCCCGTTCCCGCGAGCCTTGCCCAGCAGCGACACTTCGAGTGCGTCGAAGAACGCCGGGAAGATCGAAACGACGTCGATGCGCACGTCAGACCTCTTCGGGATCGTCCTCGTGCGCTGCGGATGCGGCGACCTCGGCATCCGCGTCGTCGCCGTCTTCGGCGGGAAGCTCCTCGAACAGGCCGGCGGGCGGGGTCACGAGAACGCGGCCTCCGGCGATGTCGACCTCGGGAACGATCGCCTTCACGAACGGGACGAGCACCTCACGGTCGCCCGGCGCCCGCACGATGAGCAGATCCTGTGCCGGGAAGTGGTCCACGCGGATGACACGGCCGACGATCTCGCCGTCGCGGACCACGTCCAGGCCGACGAGCTGGTGGTCGTACCAGGCGTCGTCCTCGGTCGGGGCGTCCTCCGGATCCTGGTCGATCCAGAGGATCGCCCGGACGAGCTCCTCGGCGGCGGAGCGGTCTTCGACCCCCTCGAAGAACGCGACCGGGTGGCTGTTCATCCAGCGGAACTCGCGGACGGTCAGCGGCTTGCCGTGCCACGGCGATGACTCGGGCACCTGCAGGGTGAACGACGCGCCGGGGGTGAAGCGTCCCTCGGGGTCGTCCGTGTACAGCTCGAGCTTGAGCGCGCCCTTCAGTCCGTGCGCCTTGACGAGCCGCCCGACGCGCAGCTGGGTCTTGGCCGCCTTCGACGACCGTGCCGGCGTGGACTTGTCCGGGGTCGCCACGTCAGTCGTCCGCGACGTCGACGCGGACGCGCCGGCCGTCGGCGAGTGCCGAGATGAGCGTGCGCAGGGCTTTCGCCGTGCGTCCGCCGCGCCCGATCACGCGACCCCGGTCATCCGGGTGCACGTGTACCTCGAGGACGTCGCCGCGCGGGGACGTCGAGGAGCGGATGGACACGTCGTCCGGGTGATCGACGATCCCCTTGACGACGTGCTCGAGCGCAGCGGCCAGCACCACGATTAGGCTTCGGCCGACTCAGCGCTGTCGGTCGCGGCGTCGGCCACGGGCTCTTCGGCCTTCTTCTCAGCCTTGGGCTTGATGACGACCTTCTTGCTCGAGTCGACCTCGAACGGAGCCTTGGGCTCGGCGACGCGCACGGTCGAGACCGCGTCCTTGTCGCCCTTGAACTTGCCCCAGTCACCGGTGAGCTTCAGCAGCGCGGCGACCTGTTCGGTCGGCTGTGCGCCGACGCTGAGCCAGTACTGGGCCCGGTCGGAGTCGACCTCGATGTACGAGGGCTCCTCGGTGGGGTGGTACTTGCCGATCTCCTCGATGACACGACCATCGCGCTTGGTGCGCGAGTCGGCCACGACGATGCGGTAATACGGCGCGCGGATCTTGCCCAGGCGCTTGAGACGAATCTTGACAGCCACGATTCTCCTGAATTGTGTGAAGTGGAACGAACCGATCGCCTGGAGAGTGGGGTGCACACCCGGCGGAAGCTCAAAGGGAGGACATCGGTGCTGGATAGAGGGTCGAGCACCACGTCCGACCCTCTATTCTGCCAGATCGGCGAGCACTCGTTGAACCACCTCTCCCACCGCGCTGATCGGCGGCGCCTCGGCATCCTCGTGTCAAACTGTGCGGATGACGGTGCCCTTCGCGACATCCGCGCGTTCTTCCGTCGGTCTCGAGTGGGAGCTGATGCTCGCCGACGGGGTGACGGGCGACCTGGTCGGCCGCGCGCCGGAGGTGATCGATCGGCTCGAGGAGCAGACCGCGCTGGAGCGCTATACGGTGACCGGCGAACTCCTCACGAACACCGTCGAGGTCACGAGCGGCATCGGCGCCACGGTGGCGGCCGCCGTCGACGACATCGCCGACGCGATCGCCGCGGTCCGCACGGTCACCAACCCGATGGAGGTCGAGCTGCTGTGCGCCGGCAGCCACCCGTTTGCGCAGTGGTACGACCAGCGGGTGACCGACAAGACGCGGTACCACACCCTCATCGAGCGCACGCAGTGGTGGGGTCGCAACATGATGATCTGGGGCATCCACGTGCACGTCGGCGTCGAGGACGTTCACAAGGTCTTCCCGATCATCAACGCGCTGGCGGTCTACCTCCCCCACCTCCAGGCGCTGTCGGCGTCGAGCCCCTTCTGGGCGGGCGAGCGCACCGGCTATGCGTCGAACCGCTCCCTCGTCTTCCAGCAGCTGCCGACGGCGGGACTTCCGTGGCCGCTTCAGGACTGGGCGGAGTTCGAGGGCTACCTGGACGACATGGTGCGCACCGGGGTGATGGCCGACGCCAGCGAGGTGCGCTGGGACATCCGCCCTGCCCCCCGCTGGGGCACGATCGAGGTCCGCGCGTGCGACGGGATGTCCACACTGCCCGAGCTGGCCGCCGTCGCCGCCCTCGTGCAGGTGCTGGTGGAGCACTTCTCCCGCGAGCTCGACGAGGGGCGCGAGCTGCCCTCGATCCAGCCCTGGTTCGTGCGCGAGAACAAGTGGCGCGCCGCGCGGTACGGGCTCGACGCGCGCATCATCGTCGATGACCGGGGAACCCAGCTGCCGGTGCGTGAGCACCTGCGCGAGACCATGTCGCGCCTGACCGAGGTCGCCGTCGAGCTCAAATGCGCGCGCGAGTTCGCCGGCCTCGAGACGATCCTGTCGCAGGGCGCGAGCTATGCCCGTCAGACGATGGTCGCGGATGCCGCGGAGGGCGACCTGCGCGAGGTCGTGCACCACCTGATCCGCGAGTTCCGCGCCGGCCCTACCCTGCGCGAGCACCTGGCCGCGCTCGGGCACTGACTCGCCGCTGTGCGCGACCGGGTCAGGAGATGCGGCGAGTTCAGGAGGATTTCCGCCGGAGATGTCCTGAATCCGGCGTCACCTGAACCGGGCGCCCGGCATCCGCTGACGACCTTGGGCGAGGGCCTCGAGGACCGTCGCCTCGACGTAGGCCCAGTCGAACAGGACCTGCTGGAAGTCGAAGCGGAGAACGGTGTAGCCGCGCAGCGTGAGTCGCGCGTCCGCTCTGATGTCACGGCGTCTGTCGGCTCCCTGGTGATGCGCGAAGCCGTCGAGCTGAACGACCAATGCTTCGCCGACCAGAACGTCAACGGGATGGCCGTCGATCCAGACCTGCTGCCTGACCGCCAGGCCGAGCGCCCGCATCCCGTCGATGAAGACCGTTTCCAGTCCGGAGTCGGATAGAACGGACGCGCGCGCCGCGAGCTCGCGTGCGCGACTGCTCCTCCAGTCCACGAGGCGGAGCACGTTCGGGTCGACGACGCCGTGACGCAGCGCGGATTCCCAACCGCGAGTGCATCACGACGAGGCAGGCATCGCGCCGCGTGGAAGAGCACATTGATCGGCGGATTTTCCAGCGCCCACCGCCGCACCGGCGAAGGCCCCGTGGCCCAATGGATCAGCAGCCCCGTCCGCTCGAATCGCGCCGCATTTGCGTTGACGGCGACGTGGAGGTCATCGTGAGCGGGAGTCCAGAGCCCGTGCAGCGCTGCGGCTGATATGCATGTGAGCCTGCCGCTCACCGAGGCGGCCGCCGCCCTGCGCACGTCGCATCCGGCGGTGATGAGCCACGACCGACGGACGCGGCGGACGGCACCGTTTGCCACCGCGTGGGCGATCTGCCGATCCGAGAAGCCGGCGGCGCGCGCCTCGGATCCATGGGCCGCGCCGCCCCGCCGCGTCAGCCATTCGGCGAGGAGGACTCCCTGGTGCATTCACTCACACTGCGAGGCGCTTTGTCGTCCGGCGTCCAGACGCCGCGTCCCAGTGGGAAACGTGTCGGCGGCGGCGACTGTGGAGGAACCTTGCCGCGCCCGTCGCGCGCCGGATTCAGGTGATGCGGCGGAATCAGGAGGTGATCAGGCCCTATCGTCCTGATCACGGCGATCTTCCTGAATTCGGCTCGACCCAGCCGGCCGGCGGGCCGCCTCAGCCGCGGCCGAGGAGCTTCTGCAGCTCGGCGAGATCAGCCTCGCTCGGCGCGTTCTTGCCGGCGCCTGCGCCGAGCCCGAAGCCCGAGCCGGTCGGCGCAGCGGGGGCGGATGCCGCGATCCCCGCGTTCTCGGCGGCGCGCTTGGCCGGGTTGCCTGAGCGCGACCCCTTGGCCTTCTGCTGCTTGCCGCGCTTCGCGGAGGCACCCGGTCGGGTGCCCGGGATGGGCCCCATGCCCGGGATGTTCGGGGTGCCGCCGCGGGCGACCGTCTTCATCATCTTCGCCGCCGCGTCGAAGCGCTGCACGAGCTGGTTGACGTCGGTCACGGTCATGCCCGAGCCACGCGCGATCCGGAGGCGGCGCGAGCCGTTGAGCACCTTCGGGTTGCGGCGCTCGATCGGCGTCATCGAGCGGATGATCGCCTCGGTGCGGTCGAGGTCCTTCTCGTCGAAGTCCTCGAGCTGCTGCTTCATGTTGCCCATGCCCGGCAGCATCCCGAGCATCTTCTTCATCGAGCCCATCTTCTTGAGCTGCTGCATCTGGTCGAGGAAGTCCTCGAGGGTGAAGCTGTCGGTGGCCAGCTTCTCGGCCATCTTCATGGCCTCTTCCTCATCGAAGGCCTGCTGGGCCTGTTCGATGAGGGTCAGGATGTCGCCGAGGTCGAGGATGCGCGAGGCCATGCGGTCGGGGTGGAAGGGCTCGAGGTCGTCGAGTCCCTCGCCCGTCGAGGCGTAGATGATCGGCCGTCCGGTCACGGACGCCACCGAGAGCGCCGCACCGCCTCGGGCGTCGCCGTCGAGTTTGGACAGCACGACGCCGGTGAAATCGACGCCGTCCTGGAACGCCTTCGCCGTGTTGACGGCATCCTGGCCGATCATCGCGTCGATGACGAACAGCACCTCGTCGGGGTCTGTGGCGGCGCGGATGTCGGCGGCCTGCTTCATCATCTCGGCATCGACGCCGAGGCGCCCGGCGGTATCGATGATGACGACGTCGTGCTGGTGGCGGCGCGCGACCTCGACGCCGTCGCGGGCGACCTGCACGGGGTCGCCGACGCCGTTGCCGGGCTGCGGAGCGTAGATCGCGGCCCCGGCCTGCCCTGCGACGACCTGCAGCTGGTTCACGGCGTTCGGTCGCTGGAGGTCAGCGGCGATCAGCAGGGGGGTGTGCCCGTCCTTCTCGAGCAGCTTCGCGAGCTTGCCGGCGAACGTGGTCTTTCCGGACCCCTGAAGGCCCGCGAGCATGATGATCGTCGGCGGATTCTTGGCGAACTGCAGGCGCCGCTGCTGACCGCCGAGGATCCCGACGAGCTCCTCGTTCACGATCTGGACGACCTGCTGCGCGGGGTTCAGCGCCTTGCTGACCTCGTCGCCGAGCGCGCGCTCGCGCACCTTGGCGGTGAACTCCTTGACGACCGGCAGGGCGACGTCGGCGTCCAGCAGGGCGCGACGGATCTCGCGAACGGTTCCGTCGACGTCCGCGGGGGTGAGCTTGCCCTTGGTGCGGAGGTTGCGGAAGGTCTCGGTGAGACGATCGGAAAGCGTGCCGAAGGTTGCCATAGTGCCCCAAGTTTACGCGAGCGGATCAGCCGTCCCGTCAGCCGGGCCCAGCTCCTGGAAGAGGGTGAGTTGCAGGTCTGCAGGTCCGCGCAGGCGGGCGTTGATCGATCGCCATGGCGTCTCGCGTGCGGGCGCCTCGACCTGGGCGCCCCCGCCGGTGAGGCGATCCACCGCCGCGGCCGTGTCGGACACCTCGAGCGCGAGCCGGATGCGGTCGCTGGCGACCCCGTCGGTCTCGACGGCGTCGATGAACGACACCTGGGCCGGATTGGCCAGCTCCAGCGTCGCTCGTCCGGCGTCGAGGATCGCCACGCGCGCTCCGCCCTCGGCCTCGTACGCCTCGGCCTGCGGCATCCCGACGACGTCCCGGTAGAACGCGAGCGTCGAATCGAAGTCCGGTGCCTGCACCACCACGCGCAGCTGCCGCACCGCGGAGGGCGCCCGGAGTGGAGCGGTGGTCGCCTCCAGCGCCCGCGCCCAGATGCGCGCGAGGTTCGTGCGACCCGCACCATCGTGCGCCCACGCGTCCAGCGCCGCGAGCACAGCGCCCCCGATCGCTGCGCCGGCGACATCCGCGCTCAGCCGGTCCGACCCGCCGCGGCGGAGCCTCGTCGACACGGCGCGTGCGATGCGCGACCGGCGCAGGGCGGCCTCCCGCTCGAGCTCGTCGACGAGGCCCATCGCGGCGGCGTTCACGAGCGCCAGGGCGAGGCTGTCGGGCGCGAACGCGTGGGCGATCGCTGCGGCGGCGGCACGGACATCGGCAGCGGCATCCGTCGACTCGTCCTCGCCGAGCCGCACCTCGAGCACGGCGAGCCGCTCGTCGAGACCGGCCCAGAGCACGTCGCCCTTCGAGGCGAAGTAGTTGAAGAAGCTCGAGCGGCTCACACCCGCCCGCCGTGCGATGTCTGCGATCGACGTGGCCTCGAAGCCCTGCTCCAGGAAGAGCTCGCACGCCGCTTCCGCCAGCGTTTCGCGCGACGATGCGCGGGGTCGTCCGGATCGCGAGTCGGAGGTCATGGCACCAGCCTAAGATCGGCGTATTGTTGGACGCGATCCAGAAATCGCCACAAGCGAGAGGGAACCCCTGTGCTCGACATCATCCACGCCGGCATCGCGCCCGACTTCGTCCCGTACCACGACGGCTGGGCGCTCCAGCGGCGGATACACGCCGAAGTCGTTTCCGGCGCCCGCGCCGACACGCTCATCCTGCTCGAGCACGAAGCGGTCTACACCGCCGGCAAGCGCACCGAAGCACACGAGCGGCCGACCGACGGCACTCCCGTGATCGACGTCGATCGTGGCGGCAAGATCACGTGGCATGGACCGGGACAGCTGGTCGGCTATCCGATCGTCCGCCTGCCGGAGCCGGTCGACGTGGTGGCGCACGTGCGCCGGCTCGAGCGCCTGCTGATCGATGCACTCGGAGTGCACGGCGTCGACGGATACCGCGTCGAGGGGCGGAGCGGAGTGTGGGTGCGCCGCCCGCTGTCCGAGGACAAGATCGCTGCGATCGGAGTCCGCGTCGAGAAGGGCGTCACGATGCACGGCTTCGCGGTCAACTGCGACAACACGCTCGCGGGATTCCGCGGGATCATCCCGTGCGGGATCACGGATGCCGGTGTCACCACCGTCAGCGAAGTCGCGGGGAGGGACGTCGCGCCGACGGACCTCGTCGACTCGATCGTGTCCGCCTTCGAGGCTGAGTACGCCGGGGTGATGGCATGAGCGGCTGCGCCACGGGAGCGTCGGCGACGCCGGCAACGGCCCCCGCGGGCCGCAAGCTCCTGCGCCTCGAGGTCCGCAATGCGCAGACACCGATCGAGCGGAAGCCGGAGTGGATCAAGACGCGGGCGAAGATGGGCCCCGAGTACACATCGCTGCACTCGCTTGTGAAGGACGAAGGCCTGCACACCGTGTGCCAGGAGGCCGGCTGCCCCAACATCTACGAGTGCTGGGAAGACCGCGAGGCGACGTTCCTCATCGGCGGGTCGCAGTGCACCCGCCGCTGCGACTTCTGCCAGATCGACACCGGAAAGCCCGCCGACTACGACATCGATGAGCCGCGCCGGGTCGCCGAGAGCGTGCGCAAGATGCGGCTGCGCTACGCCACGGTGACCGGTGTCGCGCGCGACGACCTGCATGACGAGGGTGCGTGGCTGCACGCCGAGACGGTGCGTCGCATCCATGCCGACAATCCCGGCACCGGAGTCGAGATCCTCGCGACGGACTTCTCGGGCAACCCGGCACTCCTGCGGGAGGTCTTCGAATCGCACCCCGAGGTGTTCGCGCACAACGTCGAGACCGTCCCGCGCATCTTCAAGCGCATCCGCCCGGCATTCCGCTACGAGCGGTCGCTCGACGTCCTCACCCAGGCGCGGGAGTTCGGCCTCATCACGAAGTCGAATCTGATCCTCGGCATGGGAGAGACCCCTGAGGAGGTCGTGCAGGCGCTGCAGGATCTGCACGACGCCGGCACGGACATCATCACGATCACCCAGTATCTGCGCCCCTCGCCTCGGCACCTGCCGGTGGACCGCTGGGTGAAGCCGGACGAGTTCGTCGCCTTCAAGGAGGAGGCGGAGCGGATCGGGTTCCTCGGCGTCCTCGCCGGCCCGCTCGTCCGCTCGTCGTATCGGGCCGGGCGCCTCTGGGCCCAGTCGATGATCTCCAAGGGGCGAGACATCCCTGCGGAGCTGTCCCATCTCGCGCAGGACATCGCGCACGAGGGTCTGACGTTCGCGCAGGCGGTGTAGCGCCGGCTACGGCAGCGGCCAGACGTACGGAAGGTCATCCGGCACGTCGCCGAAGAGCGGGCGGTAGAACTCCGGGTCTTTCCGGATCAAGTTCGACTGGTGCGACAGGTGGAACGCGGGATCGCCGATCCACGCGGGCAGCGACAGCTCTTCCTGCGGTACGCCGTCGACCTCGGGCGCGAACGCCAGCAGCTGGGGCCGGACGGTGTCGGCGCGCCCTGTGGATGTCCACGCGTCCGTCATCGCCAGGCCGTAGGCGACCAGCGCGGGTAGGTGCCCCGCCCACATCTTCGCGGCCGGGTGGTGGCGCCATCCGTAATCGGGAACGGTGTTCGCGCGCAGCAGCTGGAAGGCCTCGACGCGCTGTTTGCCCAGGCGGACGGTGTCGAGCGCTGCCGCGGAGCGGACGAACGACGGAAACGGCAGAAATGTCTGCATGGCGGGCGGGGCCGGCCGATCAGTCCGCGCTTGTCACAGACAGGACTTCGCCGTCCGAGTCGAGGTTCACCAGGATGACGTCATCGGTCGCGTCGGGGTCGAGCGCGTACTCGAGCACGGCGAAGGGATCGGCTCCGCCGTGCTCGTCCGCGAGGATCGTCATGCTCATCAGCTGCAGCGAGCGAATCACGTCCACCTGGATGTCGCCGGAGATGTCGACCAGCAGGTCTTCGAGCTCATCGCCGAGGCTCTCCTGCTGCTGCAGGATGTACTCGATCACCTCGCTGGTGCGGTCGTCCAGCTCGGACACCATCGCATTGCGGGCGGTGCGGTCGATCGATTCGATCGACGAGATCAGGCTGGCGGCGACGTCCAGAGCGGCCTCCGAGACGTCGTCCTGATCCGGCGCCGTGAGATCGACGGTCACGGTCTGATCGCCGAGGTCGACGTTCTCAGACCAGAAGATCGACCCGTCCGGGCCGGACTCGAGGAGTCCGAAGTAGTCGTGTTCGATCGCCATGTCCCCATGAAACCAGCACGGGACTCTCGGCGCCATCCCGCAACGGCGCGCCGCGGCGGTGCGCCGCGGATCCGGCCGTCTTCGGCGGGCGCGGGCCTCAGTCGACGAGGGATGCCGCGAACACGTGCGGGGTGAATCCGGTGAGATCGCCGATGCCCTCGCCCTGTCCGAGCAGCTTCACGGGGATGCCGGTGCGCTCCTGCACTGCGAGGACGAAGCCGCCCTTCGCGGAGCCGTCGAGCTTGGTGAGAACGAGCCCCGTGACGCCCGCGTGCTCCAGGAACGCCTGCGCCTGCATCACCCCGTTCTGACCGGTGGTGGCATCGAGCACGAGCAGGACTTCGCTGATCGGCGCCTGCTTCTCGATCACGCGTCGGATCTTGCCGAGCTCGTCCATCAGCCCGCCCTTGGTGTGCAGGCGACCCGCCGTGTCGACCAGCACGATCTCGGTGCCGGTGCGCTTGGCGTAATCGATCGTCTGAAAGGCGACGGATGCCGGATCCTGACCCTCCTGCTGGGGGCGCACGATGGCCGCTCCCCCGCGCTCGGCCCATGTGGCGAGCTGGTCGACCGCCGCGGCGCGGAACGTGTCGGCCGCACCCACGACGACGCTCCGGCCGTAGCGCTGCAGGAACTTCGCGAACTTGCCGATCGTCGTGGTCTTCCCGACGCCGTTCACGCCCACGACCAGCACGACCGCCGGACGCTCGGTGAGCCGCAGCGTGGTGTCGAACTTCGCGAAGTGCTCCTCGAGCGTCTCCTTCAGCATCCGCTGGAGATCCCGAGGATCGGTCGTGCGATAGCGATCGACCTTCTCGCGGAGCTCGTCGACGAGGCGCTCGGTGATGTCCGGCCCGAAGTCCGCCGTGAGCAGCGCGGTCTCGAGGTCTTCCCATGTGGTCTCGTCGATCGTCGGCTTCACGAAGACGCCGCGCAGTGCGCGACCTAGTGACCAGGAGCTTTCCGCCATGCGATCCAGCCTAGGTTCTGACCGTGGCAGTGACGGACGGTGAGCCTGCTGCCATGAGGGCAGAGCTTCGGGCGAGATGGGATGTCACCGAACGACGCCGGCCGATGGGGTCAGTCCGTCCGCGTTGCGACGTCGACATCGAGGTGACCGTCGGCGGCGCGCGCCCTTACCTCGTCACGGCTGCTGGCCGTTGCCGGGCACGTTATGACGAATAGCAACGCGACATCGAGCTCAGGGAAGGCTCTGGATCCGATGACGGCGTTGGCTCCGTCCTCCCAGGCAACCACGGCCACGCGGACGTCTACACGCCCACCGCCGGATCGCGGAATCCAGCTGTCCACGATGTAGTCGTCGAGACCGTCGCTCTGTCCGGGGGACAGCTCGTCGGAGATCCAGGAGAGACCGTCGTCCGACGCACCCCGCGCGTCATCCCCCGAGCTCAGATCCGGAAGGACCTCGACGAAGTCAGTCACGCATTGAGTCGCCTCGTTGCGACGCGCGGGCGTCACCCCGAGCATTGCCGGTTGATCCGTGAACCCTTCGGCTGCGGCGAGGGACTCACCCCACCGGACATCCACGACCCTCGGTGCACCGGGCACGGAATCGAATGGCACGGAGAGTTCCTCGGCAGACGGCGTCTCTTCATCGGCCGGGGCTGACGGCGCCGTCTTCTTTCCGGCGACGGTCTGACCGGGCGAGGGACTGGATGCAGGGCTCGGTTCGGTGCAGCCGACGAGCATGATCGCGGTGACGAGCATCGCGATGGCGGGAGTCGTGAGCGAACGCACGACCGTCTAGTCCGCTGCTTCCACAACGCGCAATTGGAGACCGACCGGGCCGATGATCCGTTCGAGTTCCTGATAGGCGGTCACGCCTGTTGGGCAGTAGACCGACACGAACTGGACCCTCTCGATAGCGGTGAAGAACCTGGCCGAGTTCACCCAGCTGGAGCCGTCGGACATTTCAGCACCCAAGCCCCATAACGACACGACTCCGTCGTCCTGCGTCTGGGACAACGAGAACTCGACTCCGTACTCCTCGACGAGCTCCGGAGTGATGTCTGGATCGTTCGCTTGGGAGATCCCCGCGAGGGCGTCAATCGTTGATCTACGATCGCCACCCGCGACGGTGAGGTCGGTGATCAAGCCCTGGTAGAACCCGACCGTGCATTCGTTCGTGACATCGGCGTACGACCAGCGTCCGTTTCCGTCGTCTGGCGAAAGAACCGCGAACTCGGCGTCCGTCGCGAACGGGTCGATCCATTCGACGAAGATCGATCCCGACTCGAGTGCGTCGCCCGACTCGAACGTGAGGTCGAGCGGGACAGCCGGTTCGATGTCTTCCACCCGCTTCTCCGCCACAGGGAGCTCGGATGGGGAAGGGGACGATGACCCGACTGGACCCGACGCGGGCGCGGAGCATCCAGCCAGTAACACCGCGCCGGCGAGAGCTGCAGCGCCCACGCAACATTGCGTGGAGCGATTCATGGCCGGAGCGTAGTCCTCCGGCGTCGTCCACCGCTAGAGACTCTCCGGCGAGGCGTCAACTCGCGACCCGCTCCCCCACCCGCTGACCGACGACGGCCGAGACGCCGTCCTGCCGCATCGAGACGCCGTACAGCGCGTCGGCGATCTCCATCGTGCGCTTCTGATGGGTGATCACGATGAGTTGGCTGCTTTCGCGCAGCCGCTCGAACACCCCGAGCAGGCGGCCCAGGTTGGCGTCGTCGAGGGCCGCCTCGACCTCGTCGAGGATGTAGAAGGGGCTCGGTCGCGCCATGAAGATGGCGACGAGCAGCGCGACGGCCGCGAGCGAACGCTCACCGCCCGACAGCAGCGAGAGCCGCTCGATCTTCTTTCCGACGGGGCGCACCGACACCTCGATACCCGTCGTCAGCGGATCCTCGGGATTCGTGAGCGAGATGCTGCCCGTGCCACCGGGGAACAGCACCGGGAACACCTCGGCGAACGCCGCCTTCGTGTCGTCGAATGCGGCGAGGAAGATCGTCTGCATGCGCTCGTCGAGCTCTTCGATGATCGTGAGCAGATCCGTGCGGGTCTGGGTCAGATCGCCGAGCTGCTCGACGAGGAACTTGTGCCGCTGCTCGAGTGCGGCGAACTCCTCGAGCGCGAGCGGATTCACGCGGCCCAGCTGGGCGAGCTTTCGCTCGGCATCCTGCAGTCTCCGGGTCTGCTGCCCGCGGTCGAAGCGGACTCCTGGCCCATCTCCCTCACCGGGAATCTCCTGGTCCGGACCATATTCCGAAATGAGAATGTCCTCGTCCATGCCCAGTTCGGACGCGACGCGCTCCAACAGGCTCGACACATGAAGGCGCTTCTCATGGATCTGCAGCTCGAGTCCGTGCACGCTCTCGGTCAGACCCGCCAGACGCTCGCGCAGCTCCGCCTCGTGCTTCCGCAGGTCGGCCAGCTCGGCAGTGACGGCCGTGCGCGCGGACTCCGCGCCGGCGAGCTCGACCCGAGCGCGGCTCACCGAGCGGTCCACCGAGTCGAGCACCGCGGGCAGCTGGTCGGCCACGCGTGCCGCCGCCTCGCGCTGTGCGCGGCGGACGACCGCACGCCGGGCGGCTTCTGCCGCCGCATCCCGTTCGCGTTCACGCTGGCGTTCCAGCTGGACGACGCGCGCCTCACCGGCGCGGACCCGCTCCTTGAGGGTCTCGACATCGAGCCGCGCCCGCATCTCACCGTCGCGCGCCGACTCGAGCTCGGCGAGCATGCCGTTCCGTGCAGACGCGTCGAGCATCGGTCGCGGCGCCTCGAGTGCGGTATTCAGGCGGTCCTCAGCCGCCCTGGCTGCGCCTTCGGCCTCCTCCACGGCCGCCGAGACCTGCGCGACGGCCGCGGCGAGGCGATCGCACTCGGCGATCGCCGCTTCGTGCCGCACCGACGCACGATTGACCTTCTCGGTGTGCGCTGCCAGGGCGGCGTCGTGGGCACGCAGCGTCGACAGCGCCGCCTTCGTGCGCTGACGCGATGACTCGAGCGTGTGCACGGCGTCCGCGAGTGCTTCGCGCAGCGAGTCGGCGACGACGACGATCTCGCTGCGGCGCTCGGCGGCCGCGTCGCGCTCGGCCGCAAGCTCGAGGCGGGAGCGGCCCTGACCGGATCCCGACCGCAGGGTGTGCTCGGTGTGCACCTCCCCGGCGCGGGTGACGATCGTGACCGGACCGCCGAGAGCCGCATCCGCCAGCGCCGATCGCGCCGCCTGGGCCGTTTCGAGGTCATCCGCGACGACGACGAACGACAGGATGCCGAGCACCCCGTCCGGCGCAGTGACCACGTCTCGCGCCGGGACGATCCCGGGAAGACCGGGCAATGCAGGAGCAGTGACGCGGGCCTCTGCGATCGCGATGTCGACGACACCGAGATCAGCTCCCCGGACGGAATCTGCGACATCGAAGGCGTCGTCCCGCGTACCGACGAGCACGCCCTCCGCGAGCGGGCCGAGCGCCGCCGCGATCGCCGCCTCGTAACCCGGTGTGACCCTGATCGCATCGCCGAGCAGACCTCGGATGCCGGCGCCGCCCCGCGCGACCAGCTCCGCGGCCGCGTTGCGCACGTCCAGGGCGCGGCCGAGCGCCGCCGTCTGCGCCGCGAGCGATTCGCTCTCGCGCTCCGCCGCATGCAGACGCTCCCGCAGGCGCCCCACGGCGGCCTCCGCGTCCGTCGCCTCGCGCTGTGCCCGCTCGTAGGCGGCGGCATACTCGGCGGCAGAGCCCTCCGGGACGAGGTCCGGGTCGACGCCCTCGAGCTCTGCCTGCGCCTCGGCTCGTCGAGCCAGCGCCGCTTCGAGCGCACGCTCCTGGCGCTCCACGCCGGCGCGGACGGCGGCGAGTGCGGACGCGGCGGCCTCTGCCGATCCGCGGAGTGCGGTGATGCGCATGTCGTGCTCGGAGACCAGCGCGCTCTGGGCGGCGATGTCGACGTCGAGGGCGTCGAGCTCAGCGCGGGCGCGGATCACATCCCGGGAGGCCTCCGCTGCGGCATCCTGTGCGTCTCCGAGCCCCGCGGCGATCTCGTCGATGTCGGCCCGGACGTCGTCGATCATTGCTTGGGAGACCGTGGTCAACTCGATGCCCTCGTCGTCGGCGTTCTCACCGAGCAGTGCCAGCCGCTGCCCGGTGAGCGTGTACAGGCTGCGCAGGCGCTCCTGCACGCGCTCGAGTCCGTAGGCCACGGTGCGCGCCTCATCGACGGCCTCGGACCGCTGGCGTTCCTCGAGCAGTGCGATGCGGGTGCGCAGATTCTCGGCCTGATCCTGCAGCACGAGCCGCTCGGTGTGTCGCTCCTGCTCGCTGCGCGCGTGTCCTGCCAGGTCGGCGCGCAGTCCTGCGAGCTCGTCGGCGAGCAGACGGGCGCGCGCATCGCGGACGACAGCGGCGATCGTTGCGGCCTCGCGTGCGATCTCGGCCTGCCGGCCGAGCGGCTTCAGCTGCCGGCGCAGCTCACCCGCGAGATCGCTCAGGCGCGTCAGATTCGCCTCCATGGCCTCGAGCTTGCGAAGGGTCTTCTCCTTGCGGCGCCGGTGCTTGAGGATGCCGGCCGCTTCCTCGATGAAGCCCCGCCGCTCCTCGGGCGACGCCTGCAGAACGCTGTCGAGCCGGCCCTGTCCGACGATCACGTGCATCTCGCGGCCCAGGCCGGAATCACTCAGAAGCTCCTGGACATCCAGCAGACGGCACACGCCGCCGTTGATCGCGTATTCGCTCGCGCCGTTGCGGAACAGCGTGCGGCTGATGGTCACCTCGGAGTACTCGATCGGCAGGGCGCCGTCCGAGTTGTCGATGGTCAGCTGGACTTCGGCCCGGCCGAGCGGCCCGCGTGTCGCAGTGCCGGCGAAGATGACGTCCTCCATCTTGCCGCCGCGGAGCGTCTTGGCCCCCTGCTCGCCCATCACCCAGGCGAGGGCGTCCACGACGTTGGACTTGCCGGATCCGTTCGGGCCGACGATGCAGGTCACGCCCGTCTCGAACGCGAAGGTCGTCGGCTGGGCGAACGACTTGAACCCTTTGAGCGTCACGCTCTTCAGGTGCATGCACACGCCTTCCGCCCCGGTCGATTCACCGCTTCACGCTACCCGAGGCGGGGGTCGGAGCCGTGCAGGCGAGCCGATGCCGGCGTGCACCGATGTGGGGCCCGTGTCCGCCGCGACACGCCCGTGGTTGGCCGAATCTGCGAATTCGCTTGACGTGCGCATCTGACGCACGCTATCGTCGCTCTTCGCGTCCACACACACGAAAGGAGGTCACCGATGATGCACATGATCACCCCAGGCTTCGCGCCCGTTCGCCGTTCGCCGTTCTGCGGAATCGCTCCGGTGACCTCGTCGTTCGGCGCCACTGCTCCCACCGCCGGCTGAGCGCCGCCGGGGAGGACTCTGCCCGCAGCACGGTCTCCGTGCGTCCGGACCGCGTATCAGCGGACCATCGAGGCAGCTCCTTCTGTCGAGCACCACTCCCGTCGCCATCGGCGACCCCGCCCACTCGGGCACGCCTCCATCCACCCTTCACTCGAAAGAGACCATCATGAACCACACCCTGGCGCCCGCCCGGTCTCTGGACTCGGCTCGGCTTCTCCTCCCCGCCGCGGAAGCGGACGGCGCGCGACCCACGCTCGCCGCCCGACTCGAACTGCGGCTCGGACTCTGGCTGCTGCTGCGCAGCGCACGCCACAACGACAGCACGCGCGATCGCGACGATCGCTCCCGCCGCGCCGTGAACGCTCGGTCGCTGAACGACCGGCACCACGACGCGCTCCGTGCCCACGCCCTGAACAGCGTCCGCACCTGACTCCTGATCCGGGGGCCGCCCCGCACGGCGGCCCCGGATCCCACACGAACCGGCTCTGCGAAGGAGAGCAATCATGATCACCGCCCCCGTCGGAGTCGAGCTCCGACCGCTGACCATTCCGGCATCGATGGACGCGGCCGACGCCGCCGACTTCGCCGAGATGGTGCGCGTGCGCAATCGCATCTATCGCGAGATCGCCGGCCACGACGACCACCGCATCGCCGCCGACGAGCTGCTCCCGCACTATCAGCCCGACCAGTACCAGCGCCGCCTCAGCTGGATCATCGAGGTCGACGGCGTCGTCGTGGGCCGTGCGGGTGTCGACCTTCCGCTCGAGGAGGGCTCGCGCACGGCGTTCTGGCTGATCGAGCTCATCCGCGACGTCTGGGGTCGGGGCATCGGCTCTCTCGCCCACGCGAGCATCGAGCGGATCGCACGTGAGAACGGCCGCTCGATTCTGCAGTCGTGGGCCGAGCACCCCGATGCACCCGGAGCGCGCCTGGCCGCTCCGACCGGCTTCGGCTCGATCCCCGAGGACCACGTCGCGCGGTTCTTCGTGCGGCACGGGTACACGCTGGAGCAGGTGGAGCGAAACAGCGCATTCGACCTGCGCGGACCCTTCGGCGAGGTGATGCGGCTGCACGCCGAGGCTGTCGCGGCATCCGGCGACTATCGCGTCGTGCAGTGGACGGTGCCCACCCCGCCGGAGTACGTCGGCGGCTACGCGTGGATGAAGTCCCGCATGGTCACCGATGCCCCGGCCGCGGGCCTCGAGTTCGACGAGGAGGTCTGGGATGCCGCGCGGGTCGCCCGGCTCGACTCTCTGTACGCGGATTCGGGCCGGTTCCGTCAGGTGACGGCGGCGCAGCATATCGCGACCGGTGAGCTGTGCGGCTTCAACGAGCTCGTGATCGGCAAGGACCGCACCGAAGCGTCGCACCAGGAGGACACGCTCGTGCTCAAGGAGCACCGCGGACACAAGCTGGGCACCCTCGTGAAGTGCGCCGGGCTGCTGTCGTGGCGCTCGGTCGCGCCCGAGTCGCCTCGAGTCATCACTTACAACGCGGAGGAGAACCGCCCCATGCTCGACATCAACGAGGCGATCGGTTTCGTCCCCATCGCCTACGAGGGCGCGTGGAAGAAGGTGCTCGATGACTGACATCGATCAGCGGACCAGGCCGGTGGTCACCCGGATCACCGTTCCGGCGAGCCTGCAAGCGCCGGATGCCGGACCGTTCCTGGAGATGGTGCGGATCGCGAACGCCGTCTGCCGTGCGGACGCCGGGCACGACTATCTCGACGAGCTGCCCGAGGAGGTCTTCGGATTCTGGCAGGACCAGACCGACTGGATCCAGATCGGGTACGCCGCCGAACGCGACGGCACGATGCTCGGGGCGGTGAAGATCATGTTCGCCCATCAGGACGAGGTCGCCTCTCTCGAGTTCGATCTGATGGTCGACCCCGACCACCGCGGTCGGGGCGCGGAGGAGGTCCTGCTCGACGCCGTCGAGGCCGAAGCCCGCACACGCGGCATCGCCACCATCCAGACGTGGACGCTGCACCGGCCCGACACCGACGGACCGCGCATCGCGCCGCCGACCGGTTTCGGCGCTGTGCCCGCCGGCGATCCCCAGACGGTGTTCCTGCGAGAGAACGGGTTCTCCCTCGAGCAGGTCGAGCGCAACAGCGTGTTCGACCTGCGCGGCCCGTTCGGCGTCGTCGAGCAGAAGCTCGCCGACGCCGTGCGGACAGCCGGCCAGGATTACCGGCTGGTCACGTGGACATCTCCCACGCCCGCCGAGCATCTGGACGGCTTCGCCTACGCGATCTCGCGCATGTCGACCGATGCACCCGCCGCGGGACTCGTGATCGAGGAGCAGCACTGGGATGCGGCGCGCGTGAAACGGCGGGATGCCCGCTTGAGAGCGCAGGGACTCACGGTTTCGGTGGCGTGCGTCGAGCACGTGCCGACCGGCACGATCGCCGCCTACAACGAGCTTGCGATCGCCGAGCGCGACGGTGCGACCCAGCAGTACGGCACGCTCGTGCTGAAGGATCATCGCGGACACCGTCTCGGCATGATCGTGAAGTGCGCGAACCTGCTGCGATGGCGGAAGCTGGTGCCCGAGTCGCCTCGCGTCTCGACGTTCAACGCCGAAGAGAACCGCCACATGCTCGACATCAACGAGTCGATCGGCTTCGTGCCCGCGTCGTACGCGGGCGCGTGGAAGAAGGTGCTCAGCTGACGGATGCCGGCTGAGGGGGCTGCCGCTGGCAGTGCGGGCAGTAGTGGCTCGACCGGTTCATGAACGACACGCGCATGATCGGACGACCGCACCGCGGGCACGGTTCGCCCGTCCGCCCGTAGGCGTTCAGCGAATGCGCGAAGTAGCCTGCCTGACCGTTCACGTTGACGTACTGCGCGTCGAAGCTCGTGCCGCCCTCGGCGAGAGCCTGCTCGAGCACCGCGCGCACGTCCGCCAGAAGCCTGTTCGCCGCGCGGCGTCGACAGTGAACGGGCGGGCGTCTCCGGATGGATCCGCGCGCGCCAGAGCGCCTCGTCGGCGTAGATGTTGCCGACGCCGCTGAGCACCGTCTGATCCAGCAGCACTCGCTTGATCGCCGAGTCCTTCCGACCCAGAGCGAGGCGGAACCCTCGGTCGTCGAATGCGGGGTCCAGCGGGTCGCGGGCGATGTGGGCGACCTGGCCGGGCACCGAGGCCTCGGTGGTCCCAGTGCCGCCCGGCGCGGCATCCGCCGTCGCGACCAGCTCGTCGAGGGCGAGCGAGCCGAACGTCCGCTGGTCGGCGAAGACGATCGCGAACTCGCCGTGCGTCGGGATGCTGGATGTCGAGGCGCACGCGCTCGTGGCGTTCCGGGGCGGCGCCCGGCGAACGCAGCAGCAGCTGTCCGCTCATGCCCAGGTGGGCGACGAGGGCCTCCGATGCCGTCTCGCCGGCCGCGTCGGGATCGATGGGGATCCAGAGGAACTTGCCGCGGCGGGCCGCGCCCTGGAGGACACGCCCGGTCAGCGCGGCTTCGAACTGCGCTGCCGAACCGGCGTGGCGCGTGAGCGCCCGCTCGTCCAGCACCGTCACACCGAGCACGAGGGCTCCACCGACCGCGGGATCGAGGCCGGCGCGGACGACTTCGACCTCGGGCAGTTCAGGCACGCCCGCTGAGCTCGCGCCACGCGAGCAGTGCGGCCGCCATCTCGGCCTGCTTCTTGCTCGACCCGGTGCCTTCGGCCGACAGGTCCGAACGCTCACCGTCGCCGTGAACACGCGGTTGTGATCCGGACCGGTCGAGGTGACCTCGTACACGGGAGGTGTCGCGCCCGTGCGGGATGCGAGCTCCTGAAGGGTGGTCTTCGGGTCGACGGCGGCCCCGTAGCGCTCGGGATCCGACAGGAGCGGATCGATCAGTCGCAGCACCAGGCCGGTGGCCGCATCGGCCCCGAGCGACAGGTAGGTGGCGCCGATGATGGCTTCCATCGTGTCGGCCAGGATCGAGTCCTTGTCGCGCCCGCCGGTCTGCTCTTCGCCCCGGCCGAGCAGCACGAACTCACCGAGTCCGATGCCGCGTGCCACTTCGGCCAGGGCCACCGTGGAGACGACGCTGGCACGGCGCTTGGCGAGCGAACCCTCGTCGAGTCCGGGGTTCGCTGTGAAGAGCCGGACGGTCACGGCCAGCCCGAGCACCGAGTCGCCGAGGAATTCGAGCCGCTCGTTGTGCGGTCCCTGTCCGTGCTCGTACGCCCATGACCGATGGGTCAGGGCGAGCGACAGAAGCTCGGCGTCGATGACGACGCCGAGCTTGTCGGAGAGACGCCTATGCTGCCGCTGAGATCAGACGTCAGCGACCTTGCGGCCCTTGTACTCGAGGAACAGCTCGGTGCCCTGGGAGTCGGTGACGACCTTCGCCTGGTGCGGGCGGCTGTAGACGACCTTGCCGTTCTCGACGGTGGTGGTCAGCGTGATGGGCGCCGCCTTCCACTGGGCACGACGCGAACGCGTGTTGGAGCGGGAGACCTTCCGCTTCGGGGGGTTACCTGCCATGGCTTGCTCTCTTCTGTGTTCTCGGCGATGCGGTCCGCGCTACGCGCGCGGGCCTTCGTCGTCGTGGTCTGGGGTGAACTCCTGGAGCGCGGCCCAGCGAGGATCGAGGGGCGTGCGCTGCTCTGATCCGGTGCTCACGGCCAGCCGCTCGCCCGTGGCCGGATCGAGGCCGGGGCAATCCGGCTGACACACCGGCTGAAACGGAAGCGCCAATACGGTCGCATCCCTGACCAGAGTTTCAAGATCCACGTGGTCGTCTTGAACCTCGAAGTCAGTTGCTTCGCTTCCAGGATACGCGAAAAGCTCCTGAAACTCGACTTCGACAGGCTCGGCGATGTCGATCGAGGCACCGCCCGCAGACCCCGACGTACTCGGTCTCGACGCGACCGGAGGCCAGGATGCCCTCGTGCACCGACTCGAGTCGGACCTCGACGAGAACCGAGTCACCCTCGGCGACGCTGACGAGCCCCTCGCCCCATTTCTCGGGAGCGGGCACATCGAGCGTGAACTCGCGCATCTCGCCCGGGTGGTGGACGATGTCGCGCACGTGGACGGCGAAGGGACCTGAGCGCTGCTTTCTCACGGTCGTCAATGCTACCCGTGGGCGGATGGATGCGGCCTGTGCGCGCGGGCGGCTCAGATGTCGCGGGCGCCCGTGTCGAGGAACCGTGCCACCGCGGGCGGCACGAACGGCGAGACATCGCCGCCGAGCGATGCGACCTGACGCACGAGCGAACTGGAGACGAGGGCGTGGGCGGGATCCGGCAGCAGGAACACCGTCTCGACGTGGGCGAGGTGCCGGTTCACGATCGCCATCGGCGTCTCGTAGGCGACGTCGACCTGCGAGCGGATGCCCTTCACCAGCACTCCGGCGCCCACGTCGGTCGCGTAGTCCACGAGAAGTCCCACGCTCCACGACGCGACGATCACGTCGCCCTCGACGCCGTCCTCGGCGATCGACTGCTCCAGCAGGCTGAGCCGCTGGGCGATCGGCAGCATCGCCTCCTTGCCCGGGTTGTGCACCACCAGCACGTGCAGCTCGTCGTAGAGGGTCGAGGCGCGACGGATGACATCCAGGTGGCCGAGGGTCGGCGGGTCGAAGGATCCAGGAACGACGGCGATCCGGCTGCTCATCCCAGCAGCCTATCGGCCCTAGTTCTTCGCCAGCGCCGCGCGCTCCTCCGTGCCCACGCGGCGCTCCAGGGCGGCGGTCAGGCCGGGGTGCCGCGCGAGCGCCGGGTCCGCTTCGAGCACCTTCTCGGCCGCGATCCGCGCCTGCGCGATGAGGTCGGCATCCGCCACCACACGCAGCAGCCGGAGTGACGAACGGGCGCCGGACTGCGCATCGCCCAGCACATCGCCCTCGCCGCGCAGCTCGAGATCCACCTCGGCGAGCAGGAAGCCGTCGAGCGTTCCGGCCACCGCGTCCACCCGCTCGCGCGCGGGTGTTCCGGCGGGTGCCTCCGTCACGAGCAGACACAGGCCCGGAACGGCGCCGCGACCCACGCGGCCGCGCAGCTGGTGCAGCTGCGAGACGCCGAACCGATCGGCCTCGAGGATCACCATGGTCGAGGCATTGGGCACGTCGACTCCCACCTCAACGACGGTCGTCGCGATCAGCACGTCGATGCCGCCCCGCGCGAAGGACTGCATGATCGCGTCCTTCTCGTCCGAAGGCATCTTGCCATGGAGCGGAGAGACACGCAGGTCGCCGAAGGAGGGATGCCGCGACAGCATGTCGACGACCTGCGCGACTCCCCATCGCGTCCGCGCCGCCTCGCCCTCGACCACGGCGACCGGCTCGTCGGCCGTGTCGTCCTTGACCGCGGCCTCGGCGTCGATCGCCGCGCACACCACGAACGCCTGGTGGCCCTTGCCGACCTCCTCCGCGACGCGATCCCAGACGCGGGCGAACCATCCAGGCTTCTCGGCGAGGGGCGCGACGAAGGTCTGGATGCCGGCACGACCCTCGGGCATGGTGCGGATCGTGGAGACGTCCAGGTCGCCGAACACCGTCATTGCCACCGTCCGGGGAATCGGCGTCGCGGTCAGCACGAGGGCGTGGGGCGCCGCACCCTTGGCGCGCAGCGACTCACGCTGCTCCACGCCGAAGCGGTGCTGTTCGTCGACCACGACGAGACCGAGGTCGGCGAACGTCGTGGTGTCGCTCAGGAGCGCGTGCGTGCCCACGACGATCCGCGCCTGCCCGGATGCCGTCCGGAGGGCCGCCTTCCGGCGTTCGGCCGCCGGCATCTGACCGGTGAGCAGCGCCGGCATCAGCTCCGGCGCGAGCGCGGGTCCGAGCATCCGTGCGATCGACCGAAGGTGCTGTCCGGCGAGCACCTCGGTGGGGGCGATGAGCGCGGACTGGCCCCCGCTCTGTGCGACCTGGAGCATCGCACGCAGCGCCACGAGGGTCTTCCCCGAACCCACTTCGCCCTGGACGAGCCGGTTCATCGGCCAGTCGCCCTGCAGATCGCGGGCGATCTGATCGCCCACCGCGAGCTGGTCGGGCGTGCGCACGAAGGGCAGCGCCGAGTCGAATGCGGCCAGCAGATCGCCGGGCTCCCGCCGTGTCGCCGACATCTCGCGCACGAGCTGGCGCTGCTGCAGGAGCGCCACCTGCAGCACGAAGGCTTCGTGCATCCGCAGCGTGCTGCGCGCCAGGGCGATCTGCTGCTCGGAATCGGGCCGGTGGATGCGTTCGATCGCCGTGCGGGCATCGAGCAGTCCCTCGGCGGAGCGCAGATCGTCGGGCAGCGGATCCGCCACCGGGCCGAGGCCGTCCAGCACCAGGTCGACGATCTTCCGCACCTGCCAGCTCGCGATCGTGCTCGTCGCCGGGTAGATCGGGATCGGGAGGTTCGCGTTCGCCTCGGCGGTGAGCCGGGCCGTCTCCTCGTCGTCGAACAGCTCGTAATCCGGATGGGCGAGCTGCTTCGCGCCGCGGTACTCCCCCACCTTGCCCGCGAAGACGCCGCGCCTGCCCGGCTGGAGGTCCTTCGAGCGCCATGCCTGGTTGAAGAACGTGAGCGAGAGCTCGCCTTGACCGTCGCTGATCACCACCTCCAGCAGCGAGCCTTTGCGGTTCTGCATGCGGCGCTCGCTCGCGCGTCGCACCTCGGCGACGATCGTGACCGGCTCGCCGACCGGCAGGGATGAGATGGGGGTCAGCTCGCCTCGCTTGGCGTACCGGCGAGGGTAGTGCGCGAGCAGGTCGCCGACCGTGCGCATGCCGAACGCCCGCTCGAGCGCAGTCGCCGTCTTGCCGCCGACGGCGCCGTCGAGGCGCGACTCGAGGGCGAAGGCGGGCATGCTCCGAGTCTAGGCAGGCTCGCAGACGGCCGCGCAGCCGGCGAGAGCGACGCCAAGGACCAGCGCGGACACGACGGCGGTGAGTGCGCGGGTACCACTGGTCATCTGCGATTTCCGAATCTCTCGAGGCTCCCCCGTCCCGAGCATAGGGTGATGACGTGACACGGATCATCGCCGGACGCGCCGGATCGATCACGCTGGAGGTCCCGGATGCCGGCACCCGGCCCACGAGCGATCGCGTGCGCGAATCGCTGTTCGGCGCGCTGGAGTCCGCGGAGGCCCTCCAGGGCGCGGCCGTCCTCGACCTGTATGCCGGATCGGGGGCCCTCGGGCTGGAGGCAGTGAGCCGGGGTGCCGCATCCCTCGACCTCGTCGAGAGATCCCCTCGCGCAGCGGCGATCGTCGAGCGCAACGCGGCGAAGGTCGCGAAGTCGGTGGGCAGGGATGCCACGATCCGCGTGCACCGCAGCCCCGTGTCCGCGTTCCTCGGCGCTCCGCGAGGTCCGTACGACCTCGTGTTCCTCGACCCGCCTTACGATCTGCCGGAGGCTGAGCTCACCCACGCGCTGGCTCTGCTGACCTCCACGCTGGGACCGGGCGCGACCGTCGTGATCGAGCGCGCCGGTCGGTCGCCGATGCCGACGCTGCCGGGCGGGCTCGCACATGAGCGACACAAGAAGTACGGCGACACCCTGCTGTGGTGGGCGCGGCCCGCGGCCTGATCAGCCGCCGTGCGCATCCCAATCGCGGTAGGGGTCCCAGCCCCGGACGTCGGAGCCGCGGCCGTCGATGAGGACTCCGTGCTCGGAGCGCGCCCGGACCCGGCCGATGGCACGGAAGCCGTCCGGCAGCGCCGCACCGGCAGGGAACGTGGCAAGGAGGGCGTGATCTTCGCCTCCCCTCAGGGCGACGGAGAGATCTCCGCCGAGCGAAGCCGTGTCGATCTCGATGCTCACCTGGGATGCCGCGGCCAGCCGGGACGCGTCGAGGACGAGTCCGTCCGAGACGTCCATCATGGCCGTCGCACCGGCATCCGCGGCGATCGCGCCGAGCGCGATGGGAGGCGCGGGACGCAGCTGCGCGTCGAGCACCGTGAGCTCCTGCGGACTCAGCCGGCTGCGGTCCAGTGCCACGGGCTCGCCTTCGGGGTCGCGGAAGCGATCGAAGAGTATCGCGAGTCCGCCACCCGCGGCGCCGAGATCCCCGGCGACGGCCAGTACGTCTCCAGGGCGCGCTCCTCGCCGCAGCACGGGTGCGCGGCCGTCGAGCGAGCCGAGAGCCGTGACGGCGATCGTGAGCGTCTCCGAGACGGTGAGGTCGCCGCCTTCCACCGCGCAGCCGGGCGCGAGCGCGTCGCACGCGGCGCGCAGGCCGCGAGCCAGGTCGGCGACGAACGATACCGCCGTGTCCGTCGGCATCGCCAGCGCGACCAGCAGCGCGGTCGGTCGAGCGCCCATCGCCGCGATGTCGGCGAGGTTCACCGCAGCGGACTTCCACCCCAGATCGAATCCGCTCGACCATGCCAGGCGGAAGTCGGGGCCGTGCACGAGGGTGTCGGTTGTGGCGACGACCCGTCCGTCGGGTGCCGCGATCACTGCGGCGTCGTCGCCTGGGCCGACCAGCGCGTCCGAGTCGCCCAGCGCGGACAGGACGCGCCGGAGGATCTGCCCCTCCGACAGGTCGCCGATGGTTCGCTGGTCAGCCGCCGGGTTCACCCTCCCACGGTATCGGTGGTGCGCACCGCGGGTAGCCTGGTGAGGTGCCCCGCCGCCCCGCCGTTCCCGCCGTCGCGGCAACGATCCTCCTCGCAGGCGCCCTGCTCACCGGCTGCACATCCACCGTGTCGCTCGACCCCGCCGCCGCCGCGAACGACCCCGACTGCGCGGAGGTCACCGTGCGGCTTCCGAACTCCGTCGACGGCGAGCCACGCCGGTGGACGGACGCTCAGGCGACCGGTGCCTGGGGCGATCCGGCATCCGTCATCATCACGTGCGGGGTGGACGAACTGGGACCGACGACGCTGCCGTGCACCCCGGTCAACGGAGTGGACTGGGTGATCGACGACTCGGATGCCCCCCGCTATCGCGTCACCACGTTCGATCGGACGCCGGCGATCGAGATCTACCTCGACAACGACGTGGTCTCCAGCGCCCAGGTTCTCGAGACGCTCTCGCAGGTGGTCGCGGTGCTGCCCGAGAACGGCTCGGTGTGCACGGCTGCCGAGACCAGCGACTGACTCGCGCGACACGCTATGCCGCAGCGCGCTCCAGCGCGGTGTCGATGAGCTCCGCGATCAGCTCGGGATAGGTCATGCCGGACGCGAGCCAGCACTTGGGGAACATCGAGATCGGGGTGAATCCCGGCATCGTGTTGAGCTCGTTGACGTAGAGCGCGTCGGGCGCGAGGAAGAAGTCCACCCGAGCCAGACCTCGGCCGTCCACGGCCTCGAATGCGCGGATTCCGAGCTCCTGGATCGCCGCGATCTCGGCCTCGGTGACGTCGGCCGGGCACACGACCTCCGCTCCGTCGCCGCCGAGGTACTTACCCTCGAAGTCGTAGAACTCGCGGGTCGTCAGGACGATCTCACCGGGCAGGGAGGCGCGCGATCCTCCGCCGTTGCGACCCTCGAGGATCGCGACCTCGATCTCGCGCCCGACGATCGCCGTCTCGATCAGCACCTTCTCATCCTCGGCGAAGGCGACCTCGAGCGCCGCGTCGAGCTCTTCCGGCGCCGCGACCTTCGAGACGCCGACGCTCGACCCGGCCCGCGCGGGCTTCACGAACACCGGCAGGCCGAGCCGAGCGGTATCCGCCCGCACGGACTCGGGATCGCGCGCCCATCCCGCCCGCGTCACGGTGACCCACGGCGAGACGGGCACGCCGGCGGACTCCAGGACGATCTTCATGAAGTGCTTGTCCATGCAGAGCGCGGAATCGAGCACTCCCCCACCCGCGTACGGGATGCGGAGCGTGTCGAAGAAGCCCTGCACCGTGCCGTCCTCGCCGTGGACGCCGTGCAGGATCGGCAGGACCACATCGACGGCGCCGAGCTCGTCGATCGTCCCGTCGGCACGCCGAACGCGCACGACGCGGTCGCCACCTCCCTCGGGCCACAGGATGCGGGTGCCGTTGTCCGCGACCTCGGGCAGCTTCTCGGCATCGAGCGCGAACTTGTCGGGATCATCGTCTTCGAGGACGAACACGCCGGTGCGCGTGATCCCGACCGGGATCACGCGGTAGCGGTCACGACTGATCGCGCGAAGGACGCCGCCCGCCGTTGCGGAACTGATCGAGTGTTCGCTGGAGCGACCTCCAAAGAGCACCACCACCGCCGGCCTGTCCATTCTGCGTCCTCTCGCCCTGGGGCACATCGTCATCCGTCGTGAGGTGCGGTGCGATCTCGCGCGGGTTCATCGTCCCGTCCAACACCATCTTCACCTGCTCGACGATCGGCATCGCAATCCCCGCTTCGCGCGCGAGCTGCAGCACGGGAGCGACGGACGCCAGACCCTCGGCGGTCTGGTTCATCTGCTTCACGACGTCCTGGAAGCTGTAGCCCTGACCGAGGAGCCGGCCCGCGGTGTTGTTGCGGCTGAGCGGGGACTGACATGTGGCGATCAGGTCGCCCAGGCCCGCGAGCCCCTGCAGGGTCTCGACGTGCGCTCCCTGCGCGACCGCGAAGTCGGTCATCTCGACCAGCCCGCGCGTGATGATCGACGCCTTCGTGTTCTCGCCGTAGCCGACGCCGTCGACGATCCCGATGGCGACCGCGATCAGGTTCTTCAGCACTCCGCCGAACTCGGTGCCGATCACATCGGTGTTGACGAAGGTGCGGAAGTACTTGTTCCGGGCGCGACGGGCGACCGCCTCGGCGGTATCCTGGCTGGTCGAGGAGATCACGGCGGCGGTGGGCTGCTCGCGGGCGATCTCGAGCGCGAGGTTCGGTCCGGAAGCCACCGCGATGCGCATGGGATCGCAATGCAGCTCCTGCTCGATCACCTGGCTCATGCGCAGCCCGGTGCGCCGTTCGACGCCCTTCATGAGCGACACGATCGGCGCATCCGTGTTCACGACGAGCGCGCGCACGGCCTTCAGGTTCTGCCGCACGGCCTGGCTGGGGATCGACAGGTACACCTGCTCGGCGCCGTCGAGCGCTTCGGAGAGGTGGTGCGTCGCGTGCATCTCGCGCGGCAGGTTGATGCCCGGAAGGTACTCGCTGTTCCGCTTGGCCTCGTTGATCTCGTGCGCGAGCTCCGGCCGGCGCGCCCACATGATCACGTGCGCCCCGCCGTCGGCGAGGATCTTGCCGAACGTCGTCCCCCAGCTGCCGGCGCCGATGACGGCGACGCGGGGCAGCCCGGCATCTCCCCTACGGCTCAAGGCGGCCCGTCTCCCTCTGCCCGTGCTCAGCAGGATTCCAGCGCTTCTCGGGTGCGGGCTGCCCCCGGAGCCGCGACAGCAGCTGCGCGATCGCGTTCATGAGCCGGTCGGTGCCGGCGACGAGCGCCGCCGGCTGCGTCGCCTTGCCGCTGTAGTCGGACAGATCGACCGGGTCTCCGACGATCACCTGCACGTGCCGACGCAGGGGCCAGAAGCTGAGCCTGCCGTAGCGGGGAAGGATGTCCTGCCCGCCCCAGTGGGCCATCGGGATGAGCGGGATGCCATCGGCCAGCGCCAGGCGCACCGCACCGGTCTTGCCCCGCATGGGCCAGAGATCGGGGTCACGCGTCAGGGTGCCCTCGGGGTAGACGATCACGCCGCGGCCGTGCTCGACAAGGACCTCCGAAGCCTCGATCGTCTGGCGCGCCGCGGCCGCGGAGGACGAGCGAGCGACCGGGACCATGCCGGTGGCGCGCAGTGCCCAGCCGAGCACGGGAACCTTGAACAGGCTCTCCTTCGCCATGAAGCGCGGTGCACGGCCCATCCGCCACACGGCGACGGAGACGATGAGCGGGTCGAACTCCGTGGAATGGCTCGGCGCCAGCACGTAGGCGCCCTCTCTCGGCAGCTTGTGGCCGTCGATGATCTCGATCCGCGCGAACAGGCCGGTCAGCGGAATGACGATCGCCGCGAGCGGCCAGAAGACGCTGGGCCGCTTCTTCTCCGCAGACGCGGGAAGGCGGGGAGAGGAGGATGCCACGCGCGGGCTAACCGATGACGTCGAAGTCCGCGCCGAGGGCGTCGAGCTTCGTGAAGAGCTTCTCGTAGCCGCGACGGATGATTCCGACGTTGCGGACCACCGATTCGCCCTCGGCGGCGAGCGCGGCGATCAGGTAGCTGTAGCCGCCGCGAAGGTCGGGCACGACGACGTCGGCGCCGTGCAGGGGTGTCGGACCGTTGATCACGGCTGCCTGCTCGAGCGCGCGACGCGGGACTCGCCGGTCGGGACTCGAGATGCCCTGCGGGTGGACGACGATGTCGGCGCCCATCTGCACGAGAGCCTCGGTGAATCCGAGTCGGTTCTCGTACACGGTCTCGTGGACGATCGAACGCCCCTCGGCCTGAGTGAGCGCCACGATGAGCGGCTGCTGCCAGTCCGTCATGAAGCCGGGGTGCACGTCGGTCTCGACCATGACGGGCTTGAGTTCGCCGCCGCGGCGGAAGCGGATGCCGTCCTCGTGGACGTCGAACTCACCGCCTGCCTTGCGGTATACGTTGAGGAAGGTGAGCATCTCCTGCTGCTTGGCTCCGCCGACGAAGATGTCTCCATCAGTCGCCAGCGCGGCACACGCCCACGACGCCGCCTCGTTGCGATCGAAGATGCAGCGGTGGTCGTAACCGCGCAGACGGTCGACGCCCTCGATGAGGATCACGCGGTTGGGCTCGTAGGAGATGATCGCGCCCATCTTCTGCAGGACCGCGATCAGGTCCATGATCTCGGGCTCGATGGCCGCGTTGCGCAGCTCCGTGACACCCTGGGCGCGCACCGCGGTCAGAAGCACCTGCTCCGTCGCACCGACGCTGGGGTAGGGCAGCTCGATGTTCGCGCCCTTCAGGCCGTCGGGGGCGGTGATGCGGATGCCCTCGTAGGTCTTGTCGACGATCGCGCCGAACGCGCGCAGCGCGTCCATGTGGAAGTTGATCGGACGGTCGCCGATGCGGCATCCGCCCAGATCCGGGATGAGCGCTTCGCCGAGCAGGTGCAGCAGCGGCCCGCAGAACAGGATCGGGATGCGGGACGCGCCCGCGTGCGCGTCGATCTCCTCGAAGTGCGCCGAGACCGCGCCGCTCGGATCGAAGACGAGCGACCCCTCCTCGTCGCCCTCTTGGACGGTCACGCCGTGCACTTCGAGCAGAGACCTCACGACCCGGACATCGCTGATGTCGGGTACGTCGCGCAGGATGCTGACCGTCTCGCCCAGCAGGGCGGCGACCATGGCCTTCGTCGCGAGGTTCTTGGCGCCCTTCACCTCCACGCGGCCCGTGAGCGGTCTGCCGCCGCGGATAGCCAGGGTCTCGCCGGACAGCTCCTGGTCTCCTGCCTTCGACCGTGCCCCCTCTTTCGACCGAGCATCGTCGCCTAGGAGTGTCTTCATCCGGTGGAACCTCACTTGTGTCTTCGAGGGAACGGCTGTCGGCGAGCCACCGTCGTGTGGTGAGCGCCCAGGCCTGCGGAACGCCTGAGTCTAGGGAACAGGCAGTGTCCGCGGCCGCCACGCCTCGCGGCGAGCCTCGAACTGCGCGATCTTGTCTTCGCTGCGCAGGGTGAGCCCGATGTCGTCGAGCCCTTCGAGAAGCCGCCACCTAGTGTAATCATCGATCTCGAAAGGCACCTCGAAGTCGGCGATCGAGGCGATCCGGCGCTCGAGGTCGACGGTCATGCTGATTCCCGGTTCGGCGTCGATCGCCGCCCAGATGCGCTCCAGATCGGCTTCGGAGATGACGCCGGTGAGAAGTCCCTGCTTGCCGGAGTTGCCGCGGAAGATGTCGGCGAACTTCGGGCTCAGGACCACGTGGAAGCCGAAATCGCGGAGTGCCCAGACCGCATGCTCGCGGCTGGAACCCGTGCCGAAGTCGGGGCCGGCCACCAGGACGCTCGCGCCCTGGAAGACCGGCTGGTTGAGCACGAAGCCGGGATCCTGGCGCCACGCCGCGAACAGGGCGTCCTCGAAGCCGGTCTTGGTGACGCGCTTGAGATACACCGCCGGGATGATCTGGTCGGTGTCGACGTTCGAGCGCTTAAGGGGCGCGGCGATGCCGGTGTGTGTGGTGAACTTCTCCATCAGATCGTCCCCGCTTCCACGCTCGCGTAAATCGGTGCGTCCTCGAGGTCGCTGGGGCTCGACAGCGTCCCACGCACAGCGGTGGCCGCTGCGACGAGCGGCGACACGAGGTGGGTGCGTCCGCCCTTGCCCTGTCGTCCCTCGAAGTTGCGGTTGCTGGTCGACGCGCAGCGCTCGCCCGGTGCGAGCTGGTCGGGGTTCATGCCGAGGCACATCGAGCAGCCGGCGAAGCGCCACTCGGCGCCGAACTCGGTGAACACCTTGTCCAGGCCCTCGGCCTCGGCCTCGAGGCGCACGCGTGCGGACCCCGGGACGACCATCACGCGGACGCCGTCGGCCTTCGTGCGCCCGCGCACGATCGACGCGAAGGCGCGGAGATCTTCGATGCGGCTGTTCGTGCACGAGCCCATGAACACGGCGTCGACCGGAACCTCCTTGAGGGGGGTTCCGGGAGTCAGCGCCATGTACTCCAGCGCTCGCTCCGCAGCGGCGCGGTCGTTCGGGTCGGCATAGTCGTCGGGCGAGGGGACGACGTCGCTCAGCGACACTCCCTGGCCCGGGTTGGTGCCCCACGTGACGAAGGGCTCGAGCTGGTCGGCGTCGAGGTACACCTCCGCGTCGAAGACGGCGCCCTCGTCGGTGGGAAGCGTGCGCCAGTAGGCGACGGCATCCTCCCAGTCCTTCCCCTTCGGAGCGTGCGGCCGGCCTTCGAGGTAGGCGAAGGTCGTCTCGTCGGGCGCGACCATGCCGGCACGGGCGCCGGCCTCGATCGACATGTTGCAGATCGTCATGCGCCCCTCCATGGAGAGGGCGCGGATCGCGCTGCCGCGGAACTCGAGCACGTAGCCCTGGCCTCCGCCGGTGCCGATCTTCGCGATCACAGCCAGGATGATGTCCTTGGCCGTCACACCGGGCTTCAGGGTCCCCTCCACGGTGATCGCCATGGTCTTGAAGGGCTTCAGCGGCAGCGTCTGGGTGGCCATCACGTGCTCGACCTCGCTGGTGCCGATCCCGATGGCCATGGCGCCGAAAGCGCCGTGGGTCGAGGTGTGGGAATCGCCGCAGACGACGGTGATGCCGGGCATCGTGAGCCCGAGCTGCGGGCCGACGACGTGGACGATGCCCTGCTCCTTGTCGCCCAGCGAGTGCAGGCGCACGCCGAACTCCTCCGCATTGCGGCGCAGCGTCTCGATCTGGGTGCGGCTGGTGAGATCGGCGATCGGCTTGTCGATGTCGAGCGTCGGGGTGTTGTGGTCTTCGGTCGCGATCGTGAGATCGAGGCGACGCAGCGGCCGGCCCTCGGCACGCAGGCCGTCGAAGGCCTGGGGACTGGTCACCTCGTGCACGAGGTGCAGGTCGATGTAGATGAGGTCGGGTTCGCCGTTCTGGCCCTTGACGACGAGATGGTCGTCCCACACCTTCTCGGCGAGGGTGCGCGGGCATTCGGGGATTTCGGTGGTCATGTGTCTCGTTCTCCAGGAAAGGGGATCAAGCCCGTGACGAACTCCGCGACGAGGAAGGCCTGAGGATTAGGACTCGCCGCGGCCGCTAAGGAGAAGGAGAGCGATCCGCACGGCCCCAGAATACCACCGGCTCCGGATGCCGCCCTCTGCGCAGCCGCTAGACGGCCCGGCGCTGCTCCACGAGCGGGCACGCGAAGGGGTCGCGCTCGCCGAGCCCGACGCGGTTGATGTAGCGGATCACGATGCCGTACGACTCGCGGAGGCCGGTGACCGTATAGGGAACGCCCTGCTTCGCGCAGTACTGCTGCACGATGGGTGCCGCACGGCGCAGGTTCGGGCGCGGCATCGACGGGAAGAGGTGGTGCTCGATCTGATAGTTGAGGCCGCCCATCACGACATCCAGAGCCCGGGTGCCGCGCACGTTGCGGCTCATCAGCACCTGGCGCGTCAGGAAGTCGAGCTTCGCGTCCTTCGGAACGAGCGGCATGCCCTTGTGATTGGGCGCGAACACCATGCCCATGTACACGCCGAACAGCCCGAGCTGAACAGCGAGGAACACGAACGCGATGCCGGGCGAGAGCACGAGGAAGACGAGCACGACGAAGCCGACGATCCGCACCGCGAGGAAGCCGATCTCGACCCACCGGCGCTCCAGCTTCTCTCGGGACGTCACCCTCCGCAGGCCCGACGCGTGGAGGGAGAGCCCCTCGAGCAGCAGGATCGGGAAGAAGAAGAGACCCTGGTGCGCGACGAGCCACTGCGCGACAGGCGAACGCGGTGCACGCGCCTGCTCGGGGGTGAACGAGATCACCGGCAGGTCGATGTCGGGATCCGCGCCGATCTTGTTCGGGTTCGCATGATGACGGGTGTGCTTGTGCCGCCACCAGCCGTAGCTCATCCCGACGAACAGGTCGCCGATGATCAGGCACGTCCAGTCGTTCCACCGACCCGACACGAAGATCTGACGGTGCGCCGCGTCATGGCCGAGCATCGCGATCTGCGTGAACAGGATCGCGAACCCGGCGGCGGTGAACAGCTGCCACCAGGTATCGCCGATCCAGATGAACGCGAGCACGGCGACAGCGAGCACCACGGGGGCGGCTACCAGCTTCGTCCAGTAGTAGCCGTAGCGGCGTCTCATCAAACCGGAGCCGCGAATGGTCGCGGCGAGTTCGGTGAAATCACTGCCTGTGTGAGCCGGGGTCCTGGGCTTCGTATGAATTATGCCTGGAGACATAACGACCTCCTGAGGTCGTTTCCTCGGCGGACACAGACTCGTCCGCTGTCTCGACAGTACGCCTCGATCCTGTGCGCCTCACAGCTTTCGCGCAACCCGTGGGCCCGACGCCGATGATGCGCGTTCAGCGACCGTCGGGGCTCGTGGGCTGCTCCACGGTGGGCGGGGTGCCCTTCTCCTCCGCGACGGCGACGGCCGCGGCATCCGCGGTTCCTCCGGCCTTGCGCTTGTCGCGCGCCGAGGCGACGAGGCTGGCGATGGTCGCCACCGCCATGGAGAGCACGATGACGGCGAGCGACATCCAGGTCGAGATCTCGGGCGCCCACTCGATGTGCTCGCCGTTGTTGATGAAGGGCAGCTCGTTGACGTGCATGGCATGGAAGATCAGCTTCAGGCCGATGAAGGCGAGGATGAACGCGATGCCGTAGTGCAGGTACCGCAGGCGGTCGAGGAGGTCGCCGAGCAGGAAGTACAGCTGACGCAGCCCCATGAGAGCGAAGATGTTCGCCGTGAAGACGATGAACGGGCTCGTCGTGATGCCGAAGATCGCGGGGATCGAGTCGATCGCGAAGAGCAGATCGGTGACGCCGATCGCGGCGAAGACGATGATCATCGGGGTGAAGATCTTCCTGCCGTCCACGACGGTCCGCAGCTTGGCGCCGTCGTAGTGGTCGCTGATGTCGATCGTGCGACGCAGCGTCCGGACGATGAAGTTCTCCTGCTTGACGTCGGAATCGTGGTCGCCGCCCGGGAAGGCCTGACGGTATGCCGTCCAGACCAGGAACGCACCGAAGACGTAGAAGATCGGGCTGAAGTTCTCGATGACGGCGGCGCCGACCAGGATGAACGCGCCGCGCAGGATGAGCGCGATGATGATGCCCACCATCAGCACCTCCTGCTGGTATCGCCGGGGCACCGCGAACTGGCTCATGATCAGCACGAAGACGAACAGGTTGTCGATCGACAGGCTGTACTCGGTGAGCCAGCCGGCCACGAACTGCCCGGCGTACTCCGGGCCGGCGAAGATCCACATGAGCCCCGCGAAGATCAGGGCGAGCGTGACGTAGAACACGACCCACAGGGTCGACTCTCTCGTCGAGGGGATGTGCGGGCGCTTGAGGATGAGCAGGAGATCGGCGGCGAGGATCAGCGTCAGGATGACGAGGGAGCCGATCTCGAACCAGAGCGGGAGAACGAGGTCCAAAGGGAGGGCCTTTCAGAGGAGGGCGGGGTCGGTGGAGCACCGAAAGTCTCTCCCCCGCGGCTTCCTGAACCGGCTGCCGAGGTGCGTGCCCGGGGATGCGTCGATGGCTCCCGTGATGACGGACACGCGATGGCGGGATACTCCCTCTCGCTTCTCCAGGATACAGGGCGAGACGATCGGGTCTGTCTCGACACTTATGGGTGAGAGACAATGAGGCTCCGCGACCCGGCGGGGGAAGGAAGGACATGGTCGAGCCGGCGGTGACGGATGACGCGACCCTCGTGGCGCAGGCTGCGGGCGGGAGCGAGCAGGCGTTCCGCACGCTCTACCGCGCTTATGTGCGACCGGTGTACTGGCTCGCCCACCGGCTCGTCGGAAACGCGCCGGATGCGGAGGACGTCACGCAGGAGACCTTCCTGGTGGCGTGGCGGAAGCTGCCCGGCCTCGAACTGGCCGGCGACTCGCTGCTGCCGTGGCTCGTGACGGTGTGCCGGTTCCAAGCGTCCAACCGCATCCGCACCCAGCGCCGCGACCGTGAGCACACGGCGGCGGCTTCGGACGACAGCATCCCGTCGACGGTCGATGTCGAGCAGCAGGTCATCGACGGCGAGTTCGCCGATCGCATCCTGCGCGAAGTCGAAGGGCTGAGCCCCCTCGACCGCGAGATCTTCCGGCTCTGCGCCACCGAGGGCTACGCATACCAGGCCGCCGCCCTGGAACTCGGCGTCGCCCACGGCGTCGTGCGCAATCGTCTCTCCCGCATCCGCACGCGCCTGCGGACCGTTGCCAAGGAGAGCACATGAACACCACTCAGCCCACGGACGCTGCGGCGTCGCCGCCCGAGCTTCCTCCGCTCTCGGACGAGCGGGTCCGAGAGATCGAGAACTCGCTGTTCGCCGAGATCGCCACTGACCGTGCGAAGCGCCGCAAGCGGCGCACGGGAGCGTGGATCGCGACCAGCGCAGCCGCCGCGGTGATCGTCGTGGCAGCCGTCATCGCGCCGAGCGTGGGCGGGCTCGTCGGCGGGGCGTCATCGGGCGACACCGCGGTCGCACCGTCCGCACCGCTCGAGGACGCACGGGAGGGCGGCGCGGCCGACACCGGCGCGGCCGAGGGCGGCGTGGTCGCTCCTGATGCCGTGACAGAAGGTCTCTCGGGTGCGGACGGCACCGAGCAGTCGATCGCCGGAGAAGATGCGGGCGCAGCCGAGCGCGACATCATCACCACGGCCTCTGCCACAGTGCTGGTCGACGACATCCCCGCAGCGGCCGCCATGATCTCGGATGCCGCGGTCTCGCGCGACGGGTACGTCGAGTCGATGAGCATCGGCCGCTCAGGCGAGGTCCTGCCCGTCGACCCGATGACGGGCATGGTCTACGAGAGCTCGATGCCCTACCCGTACCCGCCGGACGGCGCGTGGATCACCGTGCGCGTGCCCGCGGAGGGCCTGCAGTCGCTCGTCGACCAGCTGTCCGGCCTCGGCGAGGTCACCGCCTCCACGATCAACCGTCAGGACGTCACGGAGGTGACCCTCGACCTGGAGGCGCGCGTCACGGCCGCGCAGGCCTCCGTCGACCGCCTGACCCAGCTCATGGCGCAGGCAGGCAGCCTTGCCGACCTCATCGCGGCTGAGGCGGCTCTCGCCGAACGCCAGGCGACGCTCGAGTCGTATCAGCAGCAGCTGAAGTACTACGACGAGCAGGTCGCGATGTCGACGCTCACCGTCACGCTCACTCAGCCCGTCGAGACGGTTGAGGCCGACCCGGCCGGCTTCGGCGACGGCCTCGCCGCCGGCTGGAACGGCCTGATCGCGACGCTCAACGGCATCGTGATCGCGATCGGCTTCCTGATCCCCTGGATCGCCGTGCTGGCGGTGGTCGGGCTGATCGTGTGGGGCATCGTGCGACTGGTTCGCCGGAGCCGGAGCGCCGCGACGCCGGCGCCGGCCGCTCCGCGGACGACGGAGTCCGACGATCAGGAGTGACCCGAATCCTCGAGGTGACTTTCGTCCTGGACGACTGACGTCCTCTCCTGCGTCAGACCCCCACCTTCTGCGGCTCGTCGGCACCGGCACCCGCGATGTCGGTCGCCTCGTCCGACAAGGCGGCGGTGGCGACCGGCGCAAGCGCATCTGCGCCTCGAGCCGCGGCATCCGCATCGGTGAGCGACGGTGTGCGCGGCCACCAGAAGGAATCCTTCGCGATGAAGGCCAGGGCGGGGACGATCACCGTCCGAACGAGCAGCGTGTCGATCAGCACTCCGATGCACACGATCACGCCGATCTGGGTGAGCGTGATGAGAGGGAGCACGCCGAGCACGGCGAAGACCGCCGCGAGCAGGATGCCGGCGCTCGTGATGACGGCGCCCGTCGCGGCGAGAGCGCGGATCATGCCCTGCGTGGTGCCCAGCGTCTCGGCCTCCTCCTTGGCGCGCGTCACCAGGAAGATGCTGTAGTCAACCCCGAGGGCGACGAGGAACAGGAAGCTGAACAGCAGCACGTTCGTGTCGATCGCCGGGAAGCCGAAGAGCGGAGTCTGGAACAGCCACCAGCTCACTCCGACGGCGGAGAAGAAGCTCGCCACGACGGCCAGCAGCAGCAGCAGCGGCGCCACGAGCGCGCGCAGGAGGATCACCAGGACGACGAAGACGAGCACGAGGATCAGCGGGATGATGAGCGCTTGGTCTCGCGCTTGGGCATTCGTGACGTCCAGCGCCTGCGCGTCCAGCCCTCCCACGAGCCCCTGCCCCGAGCCGATCCGATCCAGTTCGGCGCGGAGCAGCTCGATCGTCGCGAAGGCCTCGGGCGTCTCGGCGCCGGCGTCCAGCGTGACGGCGAGCTGCGCGAGGTCGTCGGTCGTCTCACCGACGACGGCCGCATCGACCCGGTCGAGCTGTGACACCGCGCTCGCCGTCTCCTCCGCCTCATCCACGGGCACGAGAACGACCGCGGGCGAAGTGGTGCCGGCCGAGAACGCGTCGGCGAGCACCTCCTGCCCCTGCACCGCCTCGGGCTTCTGAAGGAAGCGATCGTTCTGCGACAGCCCGGTCTGCACGAAGAACAGTCCGCTGGCCATCACACCGAGCGCGATGAACCCCGCGGTCGCGACGATCACCGGGCGCTTGGACACCGATCTGCCCAGCTTGCCCCAGACGCTGCGCGAGATCGCGTCCGGCGAGCCGAAACGGGGAACGTACGGCCAGAACAGTCCCCTGCCGAACAGCAGCAGGGCTGCCGGAAGCACGAACAGCGCGAAGATCATCGCGACCACGATGCCCACGGCGCAGGCGAGCCCCAGTGCCCGATTGCCTGCGAGCTCGGCGAAGAGCAGGGTGAGCAGGGCCAGTGCGACCGTCGAGCCGCTCGCGATGATCGCCGGGCCCGCACCGCGCAGCGCGCGCTCCATGGCGATGCGGCGGCTCTCGTGCAGTCGCAGTTCGTCCCGATATCGGGCGATCAGCAGCAGCGCGTAATTGGTGCCCGCACCGAAGACGAGCACCGACAGGATGCCGGTGATCGATGCGTCCAGCTGGATGCCTGCGGCCGAAGCGACCTGACGGGCGACGATGGCCGCCAGTGCGTCCGCGAGTCCGATCACGACCAGCGGGACCAGCCACAGCCACGGGCTGCGATAGGTGATGAGCAGCAGCACTGCGACCACGATGACCGTGGTGAGCAGCAGGGTGAAGTCGGCGCCGGCGAAGACCGCCGCGATGTCGACCTCGAAGCCCTCGGCGCCCGTGAGGTAGACGCGGACGCCGTCGAGGTCCGCGGATGCCGCGTCGCGGAGCTCCTGTGCACGCTCCGCCTGGACGGCGACGTCCGTCTCAGGGTCCAGTGGCACCACCAGCAGTGCGACCGTCCCGTCCTCCGACACCTGTGCGGGCGGGACGAACCCGTCGGTGGACAGGTCGGCGAGCTCGCCGAACGCGTTCGCATCGATCTGGGCGAGGGCCTCATCGCTCAGCTCGCCCGCGTCCGCGGCGAAGACGAGCAGAGCGGACGTGCCGTCCGCACTCGGGAACAGCTCGAGCAGCCGGTCGACCTGCTGGGATTCAGCGGAGTCCGGGAGGCCGACGGACGGCGCGGTCTCGGATTCCTCCCCACTTCCCACAGCGAAGAGCGCGGCGGCGGCGAGAGCCGCGAGCACGAGGACGATCCACGACGTCTTCGCAGAGGTGATGAAACGGAGTAATGCGGGCATGACAGACCTCGGGAGCTCGGAGTAAATGTTGCTAGTTTATCTAGCTACTAGACGGACTAGATACACTAGCGGTATCGTGAATCCCATGCAACCTGCGCACGTGGCTCGCCCCGAGGCCGGCGGCGTCCGTGTACCCGAGGTCCACGAGGCGACGCGGCTGCTGCGCGAGTTCCTCGATGTGAGCGAGCTCTTCGAGCGCGCCCTGGGCGCTGAACTGGAAGTCAACGCGACGGATCTCGAGGCCATGGAGCATCTGCTCATGAGCGGTCCGCTCGGCCCGAGCGAACTGGCCCGACGTCTGGGAATCTCCACCGCTTCCACGACGATCGCGATCGACCGCCTCGTGGCTCTCGGTCACGTCACCCGCGAGCCGAACCCGCACGACCGCCGCGGCGTGCTCGTGGTGCCCCAGGCGGCATCCCGTGAACGCGCGATGGGGCGGCTCATGCCCATGATCATGGGGCTGGATGCCGAGCTCGACGACTTCACCGAGGAGGAGCAGGCGGCCATCACGCTCTACCTGCGGCGGGTCGTCGATCTCTACCGCCAGCACGCGGGCGCTGACATCGGCTCACGTCCGCGCTAGCGGTCCACCCGCCAGAACCGCCAGCGCGGAGGACGACGGATCGGAGTCGCGTCTCGCTCGGCCGCACGACGGGTTGCGGCATCCTGTCGGTCCCGCCACTGCATGACCCAGTCCTCGACCTCGACGGTCGGAGTCACCACGGGCGGTCCCCCGAGCAGCTGTCGCCGCGCTTCGATCACACGGTGATTGAAGTCGTCGAGATACTCGCGCACCTCCGACTCGGTGCGCAGCTCGTCCACGCGCGTGGTGAGCGAGGCGTACTCGGTGCGCAGGGTCAGCGCGGGCGGTCCGAGCCCGGTCAGGCGCTCGCGCTCGATCTTCCGTCTGATCCACCAGTCCGGATCGGTCGAGGTGCCCAGGCCCGGAATCGGCTTGCCGGCACCGGGCAGGTTGTCGAAATCGCCACGGCGGATCGCCTGCTCGATCGAGACCTCCACGATCGCAGCCCGCTCTGCTTCGCTCCAGATACGGGATGCCGCCGGGTCATCGTCCTCGGGCGGCTCCTCGCCGCGCGCGATCGCGTCCCTGCGCAGGCGGTACCGCATCGCGGCATCCCGACTGTCGTGCGTCACGCTCACCTCCACGCGTACCCGACCAGCGTAAACCGGCTGACGCGCGTCGTCGTCGGTGCCCTACGAACCGGCCGGAACGCAGCCCGGCGGCTCGGAGTTGCCGCTGATCGTGAAGTCGCCGCACGTCAGGAAGTGCTCCTGATTGACCCCGAGCAGGAACGCCGCCACCCCGATCCCGACGACGACCCCGACGATCAGCCATCGCTGGCGACGCGTCGAGTCCTCGCCCAGATCCGGCCACATGATCCGCGCCAGCACCCACACCGTGAGCGGGCTGGCGATCAGCAGGACGAGCAGCGCGGCAGCACTCACCACGAACGTGAACAGGTCCGATGTCTCGAAGTCGACGAACCCGAGCAGGAGCCACACGGACGGGAGCAGGAGAAGGCACGCCCGCCAGAGGCGCGCACCCGCCGGCCGGCGCTCGACGAGCACGAACACGAACGCGGCGGTGGAGGCGGCCCAGAGCGTCAGCAGGGTGTCGAAGAAGAGCTCGCCCCACGCGCCGAGCGTGAAGGCCGGCCACCACACCGCGACCGCCATACCCACCGAGATCACCGCGAGCGGAACGTCACGGCGGCGGCTGAGGGCCGGCGCGGGCAGCGTGTGGTCGGTCATGCGGCGAAACTAGCGCATGACCGAGGCGCCGCGGCCGCGGCGCACACGTCACCGTGAACGTCAACCCGTACCGAGTGACTTCTGTCGTGCGACATCATGACGGCAGGACAGGTGGAAGGGAGGCGCATGGCTTCGGAGTTCACGAAGGGCGACCGCGTCAGCTGGAACACGTCGCAGGGTCGGACGCGAGGGGTCGTCATCGAGCGGAAGACGCGGGACTTCGAATTCGCCGATCAGCACTTCACGGCATCCGCGGACGAACCCGCGTACATCGTCGAATCGGACAAGAGCGGGGACCGCGCGGCCCACAAGGAATCGGCGCTGCGCAGACTGAGCTGAGCCGACCAGCGTTCCATTCACCGGAATAGGGGCGGCTGAGTATCGTTGCATCCGGTATGCAGCGCTTCGGAACCCTCTCGTTCGGACACTACGGCCCCCTCGGCGGGGGACGGATGCTCACCGCGGGCGACTCGATCACGCAGGCGATCGACCTGGCGCAGGGCATGGACGATCTGGGGGTCGACGGCACGTACTTCCGGGTACACCATTTCGCACGCCAGCAGGCGTCGCCGATGCCACTCCTCGCGGCGATCGCCGCACGGACGCAGCGGATCGAGGTCGGCACGGGCGTCATCGACATGCGCTACGAGAACCCGCTCCACCTCGCCGAGGAGGCGGCCGCCGTCGACCTCATCAGCGACGGACGCCTCGCCCTCGGCGTGAGCCGCGGGTCACCCGAGACCGTGGTGCGCGGGTATGAGGCGTTCGGCTACACCGGCTCGGAGGATCCGCGCGGGGCCGACATCGCCCGGGAGCACTTCAGCCTGTTCCTTCGCGCGATCGAAGGCGAAGGGCTGGCCGAGCGCGACAGCACGAGCCCGTTCGGCGGCGGCACGGGCCTGCAGCGGGTCGAGCCGCACTCCCCCGGTCTCCGATCGCGCATCTGGTGGGGAGCAGGCAACAGCGAGTCCGCCGCCTGGGCCGGGCGCGTGGGCGTCAACCTGATGTCCTCGACGCTCCTCACCGAGGCCAGCGGTCAGCCGTTCGACGAGCTGCAGGCGCAGCAGATCGAGACGTTCCGCGCCGCGTGGCGCGAGGCGGGTCACTCCGGTGAGCCGCGCGTGTCGGTGAGCAGGTCGATCTTCCCCATCACGACCGCCGAGGAGCAGCTGTACTTCGGCGGGCGGCAGGACGGAGACCAGATCGGCGTGATCGACGGCATGCGGTCGACGTTCGGCAAGACCTACGCGGCGGAGCCCGATGTGCTGGTGGACCAGCTGCTGCAGGATGCCGCGATCCGCAGCGCCGACACCCTCATGCTCACGATCCCGAGTCAGCTGGGCGTCGAGTTCAATCTGCGTGTCGTCGAGTCGTTCGCCAAGTTCGTGGCTCCCGCGCTCGGCTGGGTCGGAACGCGGGTCTGAGCGACCTCAGAACATCCAGTACTCATCGCCCATGCCACCGCCGGTCGGTGGGTCGGCGATCACCGGGGGCGGGTGCTGACGGCGCCGCACCGGCCGCAGAAGCGAGTCGCGCGAACGGCCCGCGACGCCGGTCGCTCCGGCCCGCATGCGCGTGAGCTCCGACGCCTTCGGTCCTCTCGGCATCGCGCGCGGAAGCGCAGCGGCCGCCACTATCCAATCCGGCATTCCGAGCAGCCGCAGGACCCGGCCGAGCCGCTCCGATTCATAGACGCTGTCGGGATCAAGCTCGTCCTCGAGCAGGTCGCGCAGCCTCTCTGCGGCATCCGATCTGTTCCAGAGTTCCGCGAACGTCTCCGCGCTTTCGGCCCCGTAGGGCTCGGAGAGGACGTCCTCGTCCGAACCGGGTTCACGTGAAGGGTCGCTGCAGTACCGTGCGACCTCCTCGCCGTCCCGCCATGCCACGAGTGCGAGCTGGCGATCGTCGCGCACCCGGACCGCGAGGACGGGGCCTGCCGCGCCGACGGCGAGCGAGCCGGCGACTTCGATGATCCCGCGCCGCCCGTCGGCGACGACCCCGTCCCCGGGGTCGCCGAGCACGACGACGACGCCCTCGTCCGGCGGTGCGATCCAGCCCGAGAAACGGATGCCGCTCAGCACGTCCTGCAGCGCGGACGGCGTCAGGGCGTCCGCAGGGACGATGGCCGCCCCGTAGGAGTAGCCGGCGGGACCGCCGATCTCCGAGTCCGCCGCAGGCATCGGGTACACGCCTCGATCATGACGCATGTCGCGCCGGTGCGGGCCGGATTCTCAGGCGCCGGCGGCAAGCCGGGCGAGCTCTTCGCCGACGAGGCGCTGCGTGGTCCACTCGCTCATCGGGACGGCCGCGAGCGAGCGGTAGAACGCGATCGCCGGAGCGTTCCAGTCCAGCACCGTCCACTCCAGTCGCGAATAGCCTCGCTCCACGCACACGTGCGCCAGCTCCGCAATGAGGGCCTTGCCGTAGCCCCGGCCGCGGTGCGACTCGTCGACGTGCAGGTCCTCGAGCCAGACTCCGTGCCGCCCGGTCCACGTCGAGTACGTGAGGAACCAGATGGCGATGCCGACGACGCGCCCCTCGCGCACGACGACGTGAGCGAACGCTTTCGGGTCGTCGCCGAACAGCGTCTCCGTCAGCGCCTCGACGGTGTTGTGGACGGCATCCGGCTCACGTTCGTACCGCGCGAGGCCGTGGATGCCGGCGAGGATGCCGTCCTCGTCCCCAGGGCGCGCAGGGCGCAGGATCGCACCGTCGGCGAGGGTCCGTGAAGTCATGCGCCGAGCGTATCGGCGATCGGCCGGTCCTCGATGAGGTGCAGCTGGGTGCCGTCGAGGTCGATCAGGTAACCGGCCCGCTGACCCCACTCGCGCAGCGCAACCGGTATCAGCCTCGGGATCCCAGTGGTCACTTCCGGCACCCCGCTCGCGCGCACGGCCTCGTACAGCTCGTCGAGGTCGCCGAGCCGGATGCTGGCCATGAACCAGCTCGCGTAGGGATCGTGTTCGGGCGCGAGGAAGAACTCCAGCACGATGCCGCCGCGACGGACGATGAGCCAGCCGCCGTCGCGGTAGGACGTCACGAAGCCGAACGCCGCATAGAACGCGATCGTGTCGTCGAAGTCGCGGGAGGGCAGGTTGGGCACGGCACGGTCGGCCATGTGCGCGTGGCTCACACCCGGCAGCCGCGCGTGGGCATCGAGCGGATCGTGCCGGCCCCCGAGCGCGTCCCGCGTCGCGGACACCTCATCGGCGCCGCCCGGTTCGGCAGATCCGTCGCGGTGGCTCATGCGGCCGAACCTACTCCTCGAGGACGCTCGGGCTGAAGACCCCGGCGCCTCAGGCTCGAATCGCTCGGAGGACGCGATACGCTCGGCGACGCGCCGCAACGCCGGCAGCCGCGGATGCTGCGGGAAGGCGGAATGCCCGTCCGAAGGACGGGCATTCCGGGTTGGTGACCCCAGCGGGATTCGAACCCGCGTTACCGCCGTGAGAGGGCGGCGTACTAGGCCGCTATACGATGGGGCCGCTTACGCAACCGTTCGATTATGCCATGAGCCCCGCATCCGAACAAATCACGGCGGGCCTGTCAACGGCTTGCCGGGCGGAGTCCCGAGGCGCTTGACTCGACAGCATGCGAGTCACCAAGCACCACCACGCCGCCCTCTCCGTCCACGACTCCGGGAAGAGCCTCGTCATCGACCCCGGCTCGTTCACCGACCCGCTGATCGACCTGGGCGAAGTGGTGGCCGTGGTGCTCACCCACGAGCATCCCGATCACTGGACGCCCGACCACCTCGACCGCCTGCTCAAGCTCGTTCCCGACCTTCCGATCTACGGCCCCGAAGGCGTGGCGAAGGCCGCCGCCGGCTATGACATCACCGTCGTGCGTCCGGGAGACACCGTCACGGTCGAGCCGTTCACGCTGCGCTTCTTCGGCGGCGAGCACGCGATCATCCATGAGACGATCCCCGTCATCGACAACGTCGGCGTGCTCGTGAACGAGGAGCTCTACTACCCCGGCGACTCGTTCGTCGCACCCGGGGGCGTCGAGGTCAAGCTCCTCGCGGCGCCGCTCGGAGCCCCCTGGCTCAAGGTCGGCGAGGCCATGGATTTCGTGCTGGCCGTCGCCCCGCGTCGTGCCTTCGGCACGCACGACATGGGCCTTTCGGTCATCGGCCGCACGATGCACCGAGCGCGCCTGCGCTGGGCGACCGAGAAGAACGGCGGCGAATTCCTCGAACTCGAGCCCGGGGACTCGGTCGACCTCTGACACGACGGAACACGGATGCCGCGGACCCGAGGGTCCGCGGCATCCGTGTTGTGCCGTTCTATTCGGCGTCGAGGTCCGTCTCGAGGAGCGTCACGAGCTCATCGAGCGCCTGCTCCGACCCCTCGCCCTCGGCCTTGAGGGTGACGACCGTGCCGTGCGACGCCCCGAGACCCATGAGCGAGAGGATGCTGCCCGCGTTGAGGTCCGGCCCTCCGTCGACCGCGATGGTGACGGGGATCTTCTTCTCCTGGACGGCCTGCACGAAGAGCTTCGCGGGCCGCGCGTGCAACCCGGAGCTGCTCGCGATGGTTGCCTGACGTTCTGCCATGGTTACTTGCCTTTCGTAGAAGACGGCTGACTCCAGCATTCCTTATCCGGCATGCCGGTGCGAGTGTCAGGCCGGAACGGCGGTCGCAGCGGCGGCCTCGGCTTCGGCCTCCTGCAATTCCTTCGGCGCGATGAAGCGCTTCGCGCCGACGACCAGGAACGCGGTGACGACCACTCCCGCCGCAAGCGCCACCAGGAAGCCCCAGATGGGATTGATCGCGAAGAACACGAAGATCCCGCCGTGCGGAGCGAGAGATTGCACGCCGAAGACCATGCTCAACCCACCGGTTATCGCTCCTCCCACCATGCAGGCCGGGATGACGCGGAGCGGGTCGGCCGCGGCGAACGGAATCGCGCCCTCGGAGATGAATGATGCGCCGAGCAGCCACGCAGCCTTGCCGTTCTCGCGCTCCACCGGCGTGAACGTCCCTCGAGCGAGCACTGTCGAGGCCAGGGCCAGCGCGAGCGGCGGGACCATGCCCGCACACATGACCGCGGCCATGATCAGGTACGGCGTGGTGTTGGACGCGCTGGCTTCGGCGAGTCCCGCCGTAGCAAACGCGTACGCAACCTTGTTCACCGGGCCACCGAGGTCGAAGCACATCATGAGACCGACGATGACACCGACGATCACGATCAGACCGGTGGCGGCCAGGCTGTTGAGTCCATCCGTCATCAGCTCCATCAGCGTGGCGATGGGGCGGCCGAGGAAGAGGATGAGGATGCCGGAGGCCACGATCGACGCCAGCAGCGGAATGATGACCACGGGCATGAGGCCACGTAGCCACCTCGGTGCGTCGAGCCTGCTGATCCACAGGGCCACGAATCCGGCCATGAGACCACCGGCGATTCCGCCGATGAAGCCGGACGACATCAGTACGGCGACGGCACCGGCCACGAAGCCCGGTGCGATGCCGGGACGGTCGGCGATCGCGAATGCGATGTAGCCGGACAGCGCGGGCACGAGGAACCCGAACGAGGTGACCCCGATCATGAACGCCACCGAGCCGAGATACTGTCCGAGCGGCCCGATCGGCGACGTGATGTCGTCGGTCGGAAGGTTCCACAGCGCGTTGTCGATGATGACTGTCGCCGCGTTGTCGCTCACGTTATAGCCGCCGAGGAGGTAGCCCAGGGCGATGAGCAGGCCACCGCCGGCGACGAACGGGATCATGTAGCTGACACCCGTGAGCAGGATGCGCTGAATGCGGACGCCCGCGCTCTCGTGCACCTCTGCGGTGGAGGTCGCCGCGGTCGCGGTCCCCGACACGCGTTGCGCGTTCGGGTCGTTAGCCGCGGCGACGGCCTCGCGGATCATCTGGTCGGGCTGTTCGATTCCGCGCTTGACGCCTGATCGCACGACCGGCTTCCCGGCGAAGCGCTGCGGTTCGCGCACATCGACGTCTGTCGCGAAGATGACCGCATCGGCGCCGGCGATCGTGTCCGCCGGCAGTGCCTTGTAGCCGCTGGAGCCCTGGGGCTCCACGACGAGGTCGATGCCGGCCTTCTTGCCCGCGGCTGTCAGGGCGTCGGCGGCCATGAAGGTGTGGGCGATGCCGGTCGCACAGGCCGTGACCGCGACGATGCGGGCGGGTCGTCCCTCGACGCTGAGCCCGTCGGCGACGGCGGCGGTCGTCGGCGCGGCTGCCGCGGCGGACGTGGCTGCTGCAGGTGCGGCGTCTCCTTCGCCGATCGCGTTCCGCACGATCGCGACGACCTCGTCGGCGCTCGTCGCGGCGCGCAGTCCGCTCGTGAAGTCGTCCTGCATGAGGCTGCGTGCAAGCTTCGAGAGCACGGCGAGGTGGGCCTCGGCGGCGCCCTCGGGCGCCGCGATGAGGAAGACGAGGTCTGCCGCGCCGTCCGGCGCGCCGAATTCGACGCCGGGATTCAGTCGCGCGAACGCGAGCGACGGCGTGACGACGGCTGCGCTCTTCGCGTGCGGAATGGCGATGCCGCCGGGAAGGCCGGTCTCATCCTTCTGCTCGCGCGCCCAGGCGTCGGCGAAGAGAGCCTCGCCGTCGGTGGCACGCCCCTGCTGGGCGACGCGCGCCGCGAGGGCTCGGATGACCGCCGCCTTGTCGGCGCCGAGCGGGGTGTCGAGCGACACCAGCTCTGGCGTGATGGTCTGGGACACGATGACCTCCAATGGTCGGTGGTGCTTAGTGCGGTGGTGGGGGTGGGGTGGTGGGTGCTACGGAGTGAGTTCGCGGACGACGACGTCGTCCCGGGGAAGGTCGTCGGGGGTGGGCGCCTGCGTTCCGGGAAGGGATGCCGCGGCCGCGCCGTATCGCACGGACCGCAGCAGCCGGCCGGCGGGGTCCTCCCCCGCGACGTCGGCGAGCAGGTATCCGGCGAGCGAGCTGTCGCCGGCGCCGACCGTGCTGACGACGCGGATCCGCGGCGGCGCGGCCTGCCAGGCGCCCTCAGCGGTGACGAGAACAGCACCGGCCGCTCCGAGCGTCACGAGGGCTGCGGCGACCTTGGACGGCACGAGCTCTCGGGCGACCGGAAGTACGGCTGCGGCGTGATCAGCGCCCTCCTCCAGTTCCACGCCGGCCAGTTCGGCGAGCTCCTCGTCGTTCGGCTTGATGAGGTCGGGCGCCGCCTCGGCGACGACCGCGCGCAGAGCCGCGCCGGACGTGTCGATCGCCACACGCGGCGCGGCGGCTGCCCAGCGCTCCCGCACAGCGCGGGTGATGTCGACGTACAGGCGGTCGCCCGCTCCGGGCGGAAGCGATCCTGCGAGCACGAGCCAGTCGGCTCGCTCGCTCGCGGCGACGACCGCGACGATCAGCGCTTCCACGTCGGCCGCCGACAGCGGCGCACCGGGGAGGTTCAGCTTCGTGGTCACGCCCGCCGGATCGGTGATGGTGACGTTCGCGCGCACATGACCCGTGACCTCGACCGCCGAGGAGGGCACCGCCGAGGCGCGCAGCGCCGCGCCGAAAGGGTCATCCTGCGCGAGCGGAAGAACCGCGATCGTCTCCACACCGGCCGCAGCGACGACACGGGCGACGTTGATGCCCTTACCCCCGGCATCCTCGCGGCTGGACGACGCGGACTGCACGTGCCCCGGCTGCAGTGCAGCCGACAGGATGATCGTGCGATCCAGCGACGGGTTCGCGGTGACGGTGACTATCCGGGCGGTGCTCATGCGAGCCACACCTCCACTTCGGCATCGGTCAGCGCGGCCGCCAGCTCGGCACCGGGGGCGGAGTCCGTCACGAGGACGTCGATCGCATCGAGGGGGGCGAAGCTCACGAGCAGCTCACGGCCGAACTTCTCGGCGTCGGCCACGACGACGACCCGCCGAGCCGCACGGACGATCGCGGACTTGACCGCCGCTTCGTCGGGGTCGGGTGTGCTCAATCCGAAGGATGCCGAGATGCCGTTCGTGCCGAGGAAGGCGACGTCGGGGCGCAGGCGATCGATGGCGAGCACGGTGTCGGCGCCGACGGCGGCCGCCGTCGCGGTGCGTACGCGCCCGCCGATCACGGTGAGGTCGGCATCCGGCGCGCCCGCGAGCGTGTGGGCGAGGGTCATGGCGTGCGTGACGATCTCGGCCTGCCCGCCCGTCACGACGAGACGGTCGGGCAGCTGCGCCGCCACCGCTTCGGTCGTCGTCCCGGCGTCGAAGTAGAGGGAGCCGCGGAATCGATCGGAGACGACCTCGAGCGCGCGGCGCGCGATGGCCGCCTTGGCGTCGCTGCGCACCCGGGAGCGCTCTGCGAGCGTCGGCTCGGCGATGCTGTCGCGATCGCGACTGACCGCTCCCCCGTGGACGCGCCGCAGGGCGCCGATGCGCTCCAGGTGGTCCAGGTCGCGACGCACCGTCTCGGTGGTCACGGCGAAGCGCCCGGCGAGTTCGACGACGCTGACCCGACCCTCGTCGAGCAGCAGACGCTCGATGAGTTCTTGGCGCTCCATTGCGTACATGCGAATTCCTCCGTGAATTTCCCACAGACTACAACACAAACCCACACATGCACAACACCCAATGTGGGGAATCTGTGTGGGTTACCGGCGCCACCGGTGGCTACAGTCGAGACATGCCCGACAAGCCTGCTGCGGAGCTCGAGATCGGCGACGAACTCGTCCGCGCACTCGTCGTGAGCCAGGCGACCTCGATTCCGGATGTCGCCGACCTTCCCCTCGTTCACATCGCCGAGGGCTGGGACTGCTCGGTGTGGAGGCTGGGTTCCGATCTCGCCGTCCGTCTTCCCCGGCGAGCCGTCGCCGCCCCCCTCGTGCTCCACGAGCAGCGAGTGCTCGCTGATGTCGCTGCGCGGCTGAGCGACTCCGGCATAGGAGTGCCCGCTCCCGTCGTCGCGGGGCGGCCGGGGCAGGGCTATCCCTGGGCATGGTCGATCGTGCCGTGGTTCGACGGCACGAGCGGTCTGGGCGTCCCCCGGCAGCAGCGGGCCGGCTGGGCGGCTTCCCTCGCCAGGGCGCTCCTCGCATTGCATGTCGCGGCCCCTCCGGATCACCCCGTGAACCCGGTGCGGGGCGTGCCCCTCGAGATGCGCGCGGACGCCGTGGACGCGCGGCTCTCGTCACTGACCGGGAGAGTGCCCGATGAAGCGTTGCTGTCGGTGCGGCGCCTGTGGAGTGCCGCTCTCGCCGTGCCGCCGTGGGGTCGCACGCCCGTCTGGCTCCACGGCGACCTGCACCCGGGGAATCTGATCGCCGACGGCTCGCAGCTGGTCGCGATCATCGACTTCGGCGATGTGACCGCCGGAGATCCGGCTTACGACCTGGCTGTGGCTTGGCTCGCATTCGACGCAAGCGGGCGCGGGGAGTTCGTCCGCGCGCTGCGCGACCAGTACGACGCGGGCGACTGGACCCGCGCTCACGGCTGGGCGGCCGCCGTGACCCTCATGCTGCTCGACCAGAGCGACGACAACCCCGAGTACGCACGGCTCGGGGCCGAAGCGCTGGCCGAACTGATGCGCTAGCGGCAGAGTCAGCGGTTCGGCCTCAGGCGGCCTCGTCCGTCTCGGCGAGCCAGACTTCCATCACATCGCCGCGGAGGATGAAGCGCACGACACTGCCGTCCGACAGTTCGAGACCCTCGATCCCGCGCATGCCCGGATAGTACGTGATGTCGGCGGTGGGGTTCAGGGGCGCGGGAGCGCAGCCCGCCGCCATCCATTCCTCGTCGCCGGCCGTGATGACCACGCACGTGGAGCCCTGCTCGGTGACTGCAGACCATACCCCGAGGTCGCGGAACGGCTCGTACCGCACCGGTGATTCGGCGGGGATGCCGTACATATCGAAGTCCAGCTCGACGCCGTCCGCGGGCGGCGCCTGACGCAGGGTTGCGACCGGATGCGGCGGGGCCAGCGCCGGCATCGCGAGCCCCACGCCGAGCCCGATGCAGGCGGCGACCGCGATGTAGGCCCAGACCGGGGTCCGCCGCCACCAGGGGCGCGGGGTGGCAGCGCGCTTCTCATCGCGGTCCTCGGCGGCCTCGGGCGGGGTCGGCGCTGCGGGCGCCGCCTCCGGGCTTCCACCCTGCTCAGGCCCATCCGCCTCGGCCGCCGGAGCGTCCGTGCGTGCCAGATCCTCGAGTTCGATCAGCCGTGCGAGCGCGTCGGCATCTCGATCGATGTCGGCATCCGGACCGTACGCACGTGATCTCAGCTCGGCGAGTTCGCGTGTGCGTTCTGATGTCGCCCGCGGAGCATCCATGGACCCATTCTCACCCGCGGTTGCCGTCACAGGGCGGTCAGCCGCCCTGATCCGGGGGCGGGCGAGGCGGGAACGACCCACGTGACCTCGATCAGTTCGGAAACGAGAAAAGCCCCGCTGAGCGGGGCTTTCTCTCTTGCTGGGGTACCTGGACTCGAACCAAGAACAAAGGTAGGTCGTCGGGGTGACGACTCCCCCATCGCGCTGCCGCATGATTCCGCGGATTTCCGCGGTTGTCATAGTGTCAGTGTACCGGCCGCTCCTGGACTGGACGGGCTGATACTGGTCCGCCGGAGGGTTTCTGGTCGCGTTTCTGGTCACAAGGCGGGGATGCCCCGAGGACCACCGGAGGGACGCCGAGTCATGCTCGAATGCGATCCCGGAACGCGCAACTCCACCTGGCAGGGCGTCTCTCTCGCACCCGGAGCGCTCGCCGATCCGCGCGTGCTCGCAGCCGTGTCACCCGCTGAGGGCGAGTCGTTCGTCCCCAATTCCTTCCTGCGCAGCAATGAAACGCTCTATCTTCTCGCCACAGGTGCGGGCGCAGACAAGGGCAGACAACTCGGCGGCGCTCGTCGCGGCATTCGTCGAGGATGTCGTGGAGTCGGCGCGCCGGATCGCCGCTCGTAACCCCGGCGCACGCCTCGATCCACCGCTCCTGCTCGCCTTGGACGAGATTGGCGGCCTGGGGCCGAACAGTCGGATCCCGGTCGCTGCGCAGGGCTCAGGTGCGCTTCGCGATCTCCGCGACGATCCGTGAACGAATCACGTGGATCGCGCAGAGCGCCATCCACTACGGCGCCGTCGTCGTCGGCCTGCACGTCGGGAACGGCATCTCGATCTAGCCGACTAGTCGATGGCGACATTCGCTTCGAGCGCAACGGCCTCCGCGTCGTAGTCGTACAGCCAGAGCCGGTAGTCGCGCGATCGCTGGATCTCCCGGTCACGCTGGGCGAGATCCTCATAGTCGGAGTCGTAGCGGCGCCCGTTGTCGCGCGCGCCGCGCTGCACGGCCGAAGTGCGTTCGCGCCGCAGCCCCTCGTAGCTCTCGAGGCGCGCGGGGATGTCGTCGGCTTCTGCGCCACGGAGCACCACTGCCATCGTCACGGCATCCTCCACCGCCTGGTTAGCGCCCTGACCCAGGTGGGGCAGCATCGGGTGCGCTGCGTCGCCGAGGAGCGTGACGCGCCCGTGCGACCAGCGCGCCAGCGGCTCACGATCGTAGAGGCCCCACCAGAACGTCGAGTCCACGACCTCGATGAGTTGGCCGATGCGAGGGTCCCATCCTGCGAAGTCTCGGGCGAGCGACGCCTGGTCGCCGGGCGCCGACCAGGACTCCTTGAGGCTCTCGTCGCTCGGCACGAAGCCGACATAGTTGATGAGCTCGCCCGACCGCACGGGGTAGGTGAGGAAGTGCTTGCCTTCGCCCATCCAGAGTTCGGCGATGCCGGTCGGCCAGTTCGCAAGGCGATCTGCGTGCACCAGGCCTCGATACGCGATCGATCCCGAACTGATCGGCTTGCTCGGCTCGGTCGCGAATTCGCGAACGACTGAATGGATGCCGTCCGCCCCGACGACGGCATCGAACTCCGCCGCGGCGCCGTTCTCGAACTCGAGCCGCACGCTCGACTCACGCTCGTCGATCGCGACGAGCCGGTGACCGGTGCGCACCACGCCGGAAGGGAGGGCGTCGGCGAGCACGCCCACGAGGTCGGCACGGTGCAGACCGAGCGTGTGGTGCTCACCAGACGTGTCGCTCGTGGTCATCTCGCCGATCGGAACGCCGTCCTGACGGTAGTAGAGGGACCCCTCTCCATACCGAGCGCCTACCTTCTCCACGGCGTCCTTCAGGTGGAGGCGGTCGAACATGCGCATGCCGTTCGGGGCGATTCCGACGCCCGCGCCGACCTCGCCGAGTTGCGATGCCTGCTCGAAAACGGTCGCCTCCACCTTTCCGATCCGCCCGAGGGCGATCGCGGTAGACAATCCACCGATACCGCCGCCTACCACGGCGACGCGAAGTGCTCTGCTCATCGACATCCGACTCCTTCGTTGGAAGCACAGTAAGTTTGTATACGGACGAATAACGCTATGTCGAAGGTAATCCGAGCAACGGTGCCATGTCAAGATGGCACGGAGTGCTGGATGAAAGTTCATGCAACGCTTGAGTCGCTCGACCGGCGACAAGTATGCTACGTATACGTCCTCATGCCCCATTGAGATCGGGAGCCACATGCATTCGGATCCGAGCGCTCCGGCATCCGGCGATGAATATAGCGCGCCACGATCTCGAACGTTCGACATCGTCGTGATCGGTGCGGGCGGTGCGGGACTTGCATGCGCGATCGAGGCCGCCGAGCGCGGGACGACCGTCGCGATCATGGATGCCGCGCCCGGTGTGGGTGGAACGGCATCTGTTGCCGGCGGGGGCACGTGCATCGCCGGGTCTCCCCTGCAGGAGCAACTGGGCATCGACGACTCCGTCGAACGGGCGCTCGAGGACTGGGCCGCCTGGGGCGGCGAGTCCGTCGACCTCGAGTGGACGGAGCGCTATCTCCGGGCAAGCACCCCCGAGCTGTACGAGCGTCTGGCGGGTCTCGGCGTGCAATGGATCGGCGTCGCGCCGCACGAGGGCAATCGCGTGGCGCGCTGGCACCGGCCCGCCGGCGGCGGTCGGAGTGTGATGCTGGCCTTGGCGCGCAAGGCGCGGACGCTGCCCAATCTCACCTGGCTCTTCGAGCACCGCGTCGTTCGACTCGTCCGCAGCGGCGGCCGCGTCACGGGCGTCGCCACGGTCAGCTCCGGTCGGGAGGAAGAGGTGGGCGCACGGGCGGTCGTTGTGGCAAGTGGCGGTTTCAGCAACGACCCCGGCATGGTCGCGGAATTTGCGGTTGCGGCGGCGAACGCGGAGCGGGTGCTCCTCGGTGGCGGCGTGGGCGCGCGCGGCGAGGGCCATCGGATGCTGAAGGACGTCGGCGCGCAGTTCGCACAGCTCGACGCGGTCTGGATGTACCCATACGCCACCCCCGACGACCTCGACCCGCTTGCTCAGCGCGGCCTGGCCCTGCGCGGCATGGAGGGTGAAATCTGGATCAACGACGAGGGTGTGCGCTTCCACGACGAGAGCCTCCGCGGCGGGGCGACCGGCACGCCCGCGCTGCTCCAGCAGCCGCACGGGCGGTGCTGGTCGGTGTTCGACGCGCAGGTCGCATCGCGCATGGTCATCGCGGACCCGGCTTACACCGAAGCCGGCGAGCCGATCCGCGCGAACATCGATGAGTTTCTCCGCCGATCGCCGCACGTGGAGTCCGCCGTATCGATCGCCGATCTGGCGGCTCGAATCGGCGTCGACGACGACAACCTGCGCGACGCGATCGGCCAGATCAATTCCGCGAGGGCGGGGGGTGAGGCACGCGACCCCATTGTCGGAAAGCGGATGTCGGGACTCGACGCCATCGATCAGGCCCCGTTCTACGCGGTTCGACTTCATCCGATGGCGCGCAAGAATCTGGGCGGCGTCCGGACAGACCTGGCCTGCCGCGTACTGGATGAGAACGATCGACCAATCGAGGGGCTCTTCGCGGCCGGTGAGGTCGCCGGAATGGCAGGAGGTCGTATCAACGGGCGCGCCGCGCTTGAGGGAACGGCGTTCGGGCCCAGCGTCTTTAGCGGGATGATCGCGGGGCGCGCCGTCGCAGGGTGACCCGTCGCGGCGCGAGCCCTTTGCTCGCGCGTCCGGACAAGCCGTACGCTTTACGGACAACTACGAGGCGGAGTTCCGGGAGGGCGCGTGAGCCAGGCACGGGGTGACATCGACCAGCGTGACTACGTACAGTCGCTCGAGCGCGGCCTCGCTGTGATCATGGCGTTCGCCGACCATCACCCGCCGCTGAGCCTTTCGGAGGTCGCGGCCGCGGCGGGTCTCAGTCGCCCGACTGCGCGCCGCCTGCTGATCACGCTCGAAGCGCTCGGCTACGTGCGGGCCGACGGACGCCGTTTCTGGCTGACCCCGCGAGTGCTGTCTCTGAGCTACGCCTACCTCAACTCGCTGGATCTGCCGGCGATCGCGCAGCCCGTCATGGAGCGGATCGTCTCCGAGGCGCAGGAGGCGTGCACGCTGGCCACGCTCGACGGTCAGGACGTCGTGTACGTCAGCCGCCTCGGGCTGCGGCGAACGAGCAGCCTGTCTCTGGCCGTCGGTACGCGGCTGCCCGCGTACGCCAGCGCGATGGGCCAGGTGCTGCTCGCGGATCTGATGCCGGCCGACCTCCGCCGCTACTTGGACGAGGTGGATCTGGTGAGACTCACGTCTCGCACGCTGACGACCGAGGCCGCGTTGACGGAGCGCCTCACGCAGGTGCGCGCACAGGGCTGGGCGGTCGTCGACCAAGAACTCGACGAGGGAACTCGTTCGATCGCGGTTCCGGTGCGCGGCGATGACTCGCGGGTCTTCGCCGCCCTCGGATTGTCATCGAGCGCCCGTCCCGTGGACACCCTCGTCGAGCAGTATTTGTCTCTCCTGCAGGTCGGTGCCGCTCAGATCAGCAAAGCGCTCGGCAGCGAGTTCTCGACGCGCTCACACGCGTGAGGTCTCCGCCGTCGCCTGAGTGATGAGCCTGGCGACATGCGTGCGGAGCTCCGCGAACCGAGGAAGCGCCTTCGTCTCCACCTGGCTGCGCGGGCGCGGCAGGTCGACGTCGAGAACCTCCATGACGACCGTCGGGCGGCTCGACACGACGACGACGCGGTCGGCGAGGTACACCGCCTCGTCGATGTCGTGCGTCACCAGAACGACAGTCACGCCGACCTCCTGCCGGACGCGGAGGATCAGGTCCTCGAGGTCGGCGCGCGTCTGCGCGTCCACCGAGGCGAACGGCTCGTCCATGATGAGGAACTCAGGTCGGTACGCCAGGGCGCGTGCGATGGCGACGCGCTGCTGCATCCCGCCGGAGAGCTGCCAGGGGTAGCTGTCGGCGAACCCCTCGAGACCGACGCTGCGGAGCGCGTCCTCGACGACGCGGCGCCGTTCGGCCTTGTCGCGGATTGTGTTCTTCAGCGGCAGCTCGACGTTGCGGGCCACCTTGTACCAGGCCATGAGGGAGCGGCTGTAGTCCTGGAAGACGCATGCGATCTCGGGAGGCGGCGAGTCGATGACCCGCCCGGTGCTGGTGAGCGCCACGGTGCCGCCGGTGCGTGGGAGAAGTCCCGCCATGCACCGGAGCAGCGTGGTCTTGCCGGCGCCGGAGGGCCCCACGACGGTGACGAACTCGCCCTCCTCGACGGTGAATGACACGTCGCGGAGAACTTCCAGCGGGCGCCCGCCGACGTTGTAGGTTTTCTGCAGATGCTCGACAGTGAGCATGTCAATCCTCCTGATCCTGGACGTACCAGCGGAGCAGTCGGCGCTCCACCAGCACGAAGAGTCCGTTGATGATGATTCCGAGCAGGCCCAGCAGCAGCAGTCCCGACCACATGAGCGGGATCTGGAAGCTCTGCTGAGCGGTCAGCGTGACGTAGCCGATGCCGTTCGTCGCCGCGAGCATCTCGGTGACGACCATGACGACGAAGGCCATGCTCAGGCCGATCCGCATTCCGGCGAGCACCTGGGGTGATGCGGCGTGCAGCTGCACCCACCTCACCCGCTGCGAGTTTTGGAATTTGTAGGAGCGGCAGACGTCCTCCATGACCGGGTCGATGTTGCGCACGCCGTCGATGGTGTTGAGCAGGATCGGGAACACGCTCACGAACGCGATGAGCAGGATCTTCGGGGCATCGCCGATCCCGAGCAGAACGATGCTCACCGGGATCAAGGCGGTGGCGGGCAGCGCCCTGAAGAACTGAAGCACGGGGTTCAGCGCGTAGGCGAGGATGCGCACGCGGCCGAGGAGCACCCCCAGCGCGATGCCGACGATCACCGCGATCACGAAGCCGGTGAACATGCGCCCGAGGCTCGGGAGCACATCGGTGAAGATCTTCGTCGACATCCAGGTCGAGGTGAAGGTCTCGAGAATCGACGAGAGCGGCGGGAAGAACGGCGATGCGCTGTTCATCGACAGGAACCACCAGACGATGACGACGCCGACGGGGACGAGGAGGGATATGACGACGCCACCGAGTCCGGTGGACCAGCGCCTTCCGATTGTGGCGGTGGTCATGGTGGTCATTACTGCGCCTCCCGGTACGAGCTGTGCCAATGCAGCTGACGGCGTTCCAGGGACTCGAGTCCCCAGTTGATGAGGAGACCAAGGATGCCGACCACTCCGACGAGTGCATACATCCCGGGATAGATGCCGTTCGAGGAGAACACCGCGATGTCGCGGCCAAGGCCGACGACGGTCGTGATGATCTCCACGGCGACCACGACGACTAGCGCGTGGGCCGCGGCGATCCGCAGGCCCGTGGCGAGGAACGGCGAGACGCTCGGCATGACGACGTGCCGGAGCCGTTGACCGGCCGTGAGTCCGAAGACCCTGCCCGTGTCCTTCAGGATCTGCGGGATGCCGACCACTCCGTAGTAGGTCTGGAACAGCATCGGCCAGAGGGCTCCGATCGCCGCCAGGATGTACGCAACCCCCGGCCGGGCCCCCATGACGAGCAGCAGGAGGGGCAGGTAGACGACGGCCGGAATGAAGCGCATGAAGTCAAGCAGGTAATGCAGCAGCTGGTAGAGCAGCGGGAACACACCCAGTGCGACGCCGAGGGCGACGCCGATGAGCGTTCCGGCGGCCAGGCCGATCGCGAACTGCTCGAGCGTGGCCCACAGGCTCGCGAGGAACTCCGGAGTCGGCAGGATCAGCCACGCGGCCTGGACGACCGACGTGAATGACGGGATCTCCTCCGGGAACACCCCGATCCGGCTGAGGAGCTCCACGAAGGCGATGAGAGCGGCCGTCGTGACCCACGGGAGGGCGCGGATCCACCACGACCGCCGCTTGCGCGTCGCTCGCGTGATCACCGTGGCGGTGTCATCCCCCGCGCGCCCCCCGGCCCCGCCTGACGGCGGGACCGAGGAGCCGACCGAGGGGGGTGTGCCTGAGCCAGCCAGATTGGTGGTGGACATCACGGAGCGACGAGCTCGTCGATGCTCGGGGCCTTCTCAATTACGCCGTACTTGACGAGGAAGCCCGCCTCTGCCTCGACCGCATCGCGGTCGACCTCGGCGACGTACATCGGCAGCGGAACATCGGCCAGATTGGTGGGATCCGTCTGGGTCTGCTTCGCGATCGCTGCGAGGGTCTCCTCCGGGTGCGAGTTGGCATAGTCGGCGGACTTCTGAAGCGCCGCGCGCCAGCGCTCGACGACCGTGGGGTTGGCGTCGACGAACTGCTTGGACATGAAGTACATCGTGTTGCTGGCCTCGGGGTTGTCGAAGGCGATGGCAGCGGAGTCGCCGATGTCGCGGAACCCTTCGTTCCGAAGGTTCGTGGCGAACGGCTGCAGGGTGCTGATCGCGTCGACGTCACCGGAGCGCAGCGCGGTCACCGCGTCGGGGAACGGCAGCTGAACGAAGTTCACCTTTGACTGATCGCCGCCATCCTTTTCGACGGCCTCGCGCATCCAGAGCTCCCAGCAGCACTTGAGTGAGTTCACCGCGACGTTCTTGCCCTCGAGGTCGGCGAAGGACTCGATGTCACTATCGCCGGCGACGATGGTCTGGTACTGGGTGCCCTTCTCGTCGTCGTGGTCGGCCACGCCGCCGGAGACGAACAGGACCGGGATGCCGCCGGACACGGCCGTGATCGTGGCCGAGAGTCCGCCGAGCGCAACCTGGGTCTGCCCGTTGATGAGCTGGGTGACGCCCGCGGCGCCCGTGGCTGCCGGGGTGGTGGTGACGTTCAGGCCCTCTTCTTCGAAGAAGCCCTGTTCGATGCCCATCAGCAGCGCCACAGGCGATGACGATGGAGCGACACCGGCGACGATGTCGATCGGCTCCTGGGCCTCGGCCGAGGTGTCACCCCCAGGGGTGCTGGCGGGTGTGGCAGCCGGCGTCGACGCGCATCCGGCGAAAGCCAGACTCAGCGCCGCGATGGCTCCCAGCAGTGCGATGCGGTTCTTTCGTCCTTGAGAGAACAATGTGGGCCTCCAGTCCTTGAGTGCCATCGGGATGGCCGTCGTTGGCAATTCCTACGTATACGAACTGTTCCCATTTAACCCTCCTCATGCCGGATCGGCAAGGGCCAATAGTGGATTTCGTCCGAATCCGTACTTGTTAGCGGTACGCGATCAGCTGCAGGAGCCCGATAAGCCGTTGCGCGGACTGCTCATCGAGCGGAGCGAGGACGTCGCGCTGCACGGATTCGACTGCGGGCGTCACTTCGTCGAGCACGACGCGCGCCTCTGCGGAGAGCACCACGAACTTGCGCCGGCGATCTTCGGGGTCGGGCGTGCTCGTGACGAGACCGCGACGCGTGAGGCGGGCGAGGATGTCGGTGGTGCTCGATTTGTCGAGCGAGGCGAGCTCACCCGCGGTGCTCTGGTCGATCTGGTCGTTCCACGCGACTGCGCTCATGAGCGCGTACTGAGGCGGCGTGATGCCCGTTCCGACCCGGCGCGCCCAGTAGATTCCGTGCAGCTGCTCGCTGCGACGGATGAGGTGGCCGGGAGTCGTGGCGAGTGGGAGCGCAGCGGTCTCGTCGGCCGAGGCCGGCGGCCCGGGAGGTGTTCCCTCGTACGCGATCCGCGCGAGCGCTTCGACGATCCGTTTCCGATCGTCCGGCGCCAGCGGCTCGAGCAGCTTGCGCTGCACCTCCGCGACGCGCGGCGTGATGTGACGCAGCGCCGTCTTCGCCGGCGCTGAGAGGGTGAGCAGGTAGCGCCTGCGGTCGACGGAGTCCCGCTGGCGGGCGAGCCACCCGGTGCGCTCCAGCCGCACGACGACGTCCGCAGCGGTGGACTTGTCGAGCGAGGCGATCTGCCCCGCCGATCGCTGGTCGACGGCCGCATTGGTCAGCGCACTGAGCACCGCGTACTGCGGGCCGGTGATCTCCCCCCCAAGTTCCTGACCCCACAGCGACGTGTGCACCTGCTGCGACCGTCGGATGAGGTGGCCGACGGTCGTGCTGAGCGGAAGGACCGAAGCCCGGGGGAACCGCTGCTCGCGCTCCTCACCGATTAGTGACACCAGACGCCTCATCTCATCGTCATGACACGCGAATCCGAGCCGAACCGCAGCACGCGCTCGTTCCGGCCACGTCACGTGCATCCTGGCACGGTTCCGGCGCGAAAGCGTTCGCGGCTTGTCCGTCCATCGCGATCTCGCCCTTCACACGCGTTCGCCCAGACGCGCGAAACGCGGGAAGAGCCGCAGCGCCGCGCCCCGCTCTATGGAGCCGCGTGCCGCCGCCGAAAGCGGATAAGCGTCCAGCTCCGCGGTGAAATGCTCCGCGTTGTCCCTGCCTGCGAACGGCCAGTCGCTCCCGAACAGGATGTGCCCCTCCGCAGCGAACGCCAGCAGGCTGGGCATGCTGAAGGGACTCGCCGTGAGTGCGGTGTCGAAGTAGAACACCCCGCACTCGCGGAGGAACGCGTCTCGGTCAAGCGTGCCGTCCTCGCCCATCGGGGTCAGCCCGGCGATGCGATGAGACGCGTAGGGCAGGAACCCGCCGCCGTGGGCGAGCATGATCTTCAGTCGCGGGTAGCGCTTCAGAACGCCGTTTCGCACCATGTTGAGAGCGACTCGAGTCGTCTCCAGCAGGAAGTCGGCGGCGAAGACGGGAACGCCGGCGAGGGCCGGCCCCGGCGGGGTCGCGGGATGTACGAAGAGGACAGCCTCGCGCCGATCCAGCTCCGCCATGAGCTCATCGAGGGCAGGGTCTCCGAGATAGAGGCCGTCGTAGTTGGACAGGAGCACGACCCCGTCGCAAGACAGGTGATCGAAGGCGTACTCCACCTCGCGCAGGGCGGCATCCAATCCAGGCAGCGGAACCGAAGCGAAGATCCCGAACCTCGCGGGCTGTTCTCGCACCAGATCGGCGCCGTACTCGTTGACGACGCGGGCCAGTTCGGCGGCGCGCGCCGCGCCGCCGAACGGGAACCCGGGTCGCGCAAGCGAGAGGACGGATGCCGCGACGCCGAGGTGCTGCATCTTTTCGATCGCGGCATCCGGATCCCATGCCGGAATCGCTTGACCGCCAAAGTATCCGTTCTCGTTCAGATAACGGCGATAGGTGGGCGGGATGTAGTGCGCGTGGACGTCGATCTTCTCGGGCAAAGCGCTCCTCCCCCGGCTACCTTACCCGGGCATCCGGGTCGATCCTCCGGTGATCCGCGGCAGCGATCAGGCGATGCGCGCCGCGCTGACCGCCGCCGCGTAGGGAACCGGGGCGACGGTAGCGCGCACGCGCGTCTGCCGGTGCAGCTCGACCTGCGGCTTGCGCGATCCGCCGTCCGCCTCACCCCACACGATCTCCACCTCCGAACCCAGCACGTTGTGGTCGATGTCGATCATCGCCAGCGAGAGGATCTTGCGCTCGTTGGTGGTGTACCCGGTCTTCGTCGCCAGCCCGATGAGCTTGCCGTCGAGTGTCCACACTTCGTCGCGGTGCATCAGGTTGCCATAGTCCGCGACCGGGAGATCGAGGTACTTAAACGGCGTGCCCGGTTCGAAGAGCGATTCGTAGAGGCGCAGGACGTCGTCCTTGTTCCAGACCAGCGTCGCCTTAGTGCGTCGCGGGTGCTTGGCGATCTCTTCGAGAGCCTCACGGCCGACGAAGTCGTGGTCGAAATTCACGAGCTTGCCGTAGCCGAGGTCGTATGGCGTGACGTAGTACTCCTCGATTTTCTGCGGGCGGAAGCTGCCGGCGAGCTGGAACCGACCCTCCCACGAATCTGCAGGGAGCCATTCGCGGTAGGCGCGCAGTTCGTCACCCGTATAGATGGCGGGCAGGGGGTAGGCCATCCAGCCACCCTCGAAGCTCGCGCTGAAATAGGTCTTCGCGCCAGCCTGCAGCAGACCGTAGCGCGCACCGGCCTCGAGGATCGCCGCTCGCACAGTCTCGCCCTGGTCGTATGGCCCGGAGATCTCATAGCCCTTGTGGCCGGACATGCTGTGCCGAAGCACCATGACGTCTACACCGGCGATCCGCACGCGGGCGGTTCGGAAGAACCCGATCTCGAACGCGCCGCCCTCGACGATCTCGTCGAAGATGTCGGCCGCATTGGGGCCATCGAGCTGGAAACGGAACAGCTTGCGCCGCCCGCTGGGGTTGTCCGACGTGTTGTTGTCACGCTCCAGCGTGACGTCCCAGTCACCCGTCTGGGCATTGAACTCGATCCAGTTGAGCAGCGGCGTGCTGCTGACAAGCTCGTAGGCGCCATCGCCGATGTCGTAGAGGATACAGTCGCCGATCATCTGACCGCGCGGGGTGACCCCGATGAACTGCTTCGCGCGGCCTGGCTCGAGGTTGGCGAGGCTGTTCACACCGATGTGGCTCAAGAGCTCCTTGGCGTCGGGGCCGCGGACGACGAGCTCGGGCATGTGGTGCGACTGGTCGAACAGGATGGCGGTCTCTCGCCACGACCGCTGCTCGTCGCGCCAGTTCGTCATCTCCTGCCGCACGGGCGTGAGGTCGGGCCGGGATCGGCTGTGTGCGCCGGGCGAGTCGTTATAAAGGTAATCGACCAGGTCGGGGGTGGAGTCGATGAGGTCTTGGAGCGACCGGACTTCAGTGTCGATGCTCATGATTTCTCTTTCTTTGCCGGAGTAAATGTACGTTATACGGACAGAACGACCGGATAACGACTCAGCTATCGTTATGGAACGTATTCGAAATGTCAAGGGTGACCAGGTATCGGGGCCTTGCGCGGGGCGTACTTCATCCGTATCGTGCGTATACGTACCATCCTAGCGAAACTTGGTCAGAATCTACGAAGGAGTGGCGATGACGGCGACGGGACTGCAGACGGAGACCTTCACGGCGGATCTGGATGCATCAACACGGAACACAGCCCAGGTCATCGCGGTGACGGCTGCTCGCCTGGGCGCGGACAACCTGTTCATGCTGATGGGCGGAACGAACATGCGCGTCATCCACGCCTTCGCGGAGGAGGGCGTCGAGTTGCATCACTTTCGGCATGAGAACGGCGCCGTCGGCGCCGCAGACGGCTTCGCCCGTGCTACCGGCAGGGTCGGCTGGAGCAGCATCATCCAGGGGCCGGGGCTCACGAACGGGTTGACAGCCCTGCGAACAGCGGTCAAGGCGCGCAGTCCTCAGGTGCTCGTCGTCCCCGACACGATGAACTCACCGGCGCGCCAGACCCCGTTCGAGACGGGCATCCAGGGCCTGACCCCCGATGCGCTGCTGGCCGAGATCGGCGTGCCGGTCGTGCGCGCGAGCGCGGCGACGGCGGCACAAGACACCGTGGCCGCATATCAGCTTGCTCGGCGGCTCCTCTCCCCCGTCGCCCTAGTCGTTCCGCACGGCGTCGAGGCGCAGCCCAGCGACTCCGAGATCGAGCTCGCCCTGGCATCTCGATCGGGCTCGCCCGCCCCACTTGCTCCCGCGGCTGGCGAGATCGATGCCGCCGAACGCTCGATTCGAGGTGCGCGACAGATCGTAATCATCGCCGGACGAGGTGGCGCCGATCCCGCCACGGCGAAGCTGCTGGAGCGCCTGGGCGAGCTGACCGGCGCATACCTGTCCACGTCGGTGCGCGGCGTAGGAGCGTTCGAAGGCTCTCCCGCCAACCTCGGGATCTTCGGCGGCTTCACCCATCCGGCCGGTGTGGAGGTCATCAGCAACGCCGACGCCATCCTCGCTTTCGGCGCGAGCCTCAACTATCTGCAGACTCAGCGCTCCACCTTCCTCGCGGGCAAGATCGTCATCCAGGTCGATCAGGACTCCGACGCTCTCGGCCGCTACGATCGCGCAGACGTGGCTGTCCATGGCGATGCCGCGCTCGTCGCGGGAGAGCTGATCGCCCGACTCGAGGCGCGTCCCCTCGAACCGTCTCGGAACCTGCCGGTTGCGCCGAGACCAGAGGCGTTCCAGGATGTGTCGGCGCCCGGGCAGATCGACCCCCGGACGCTCGCAACGACGCTCGACACACTGCTGCCGGCGGATCGTACCGTCGTCGTCGACGGCGGTCACTTCACGATCTGGCCGATGTCGTTCATGCGGCACGCCGGCCCCGACTCTCTGCTCTGGGCCTGCGACTTCGGCGCAATGGGATGCGGTCTCGGCCCCAGCCTGGGCGCCGCGATCGGGCGACAGGATCGCCTCACCGCGCTCTTCATCGGCGACTGCGGCTTCTACATGACGATGGGCGAGCTGGAGGTCGCCGTTCGGGAGCGCATCCCTCTCCTCGTCGTCTGCTACAACGACGGCGCCGCCGGCTCAGAGGTCGTCCTCGCTGAGATCGCAGGTCTGCCCCCCGAGGAGGCGATCTTCGGAACGGCCGACCTGGCGAAGGCGGCGACGGCACTCGGTGCAGCCGCCGCGATCGTCGACACGCTCGACGACATCGAGCCGGCGCTCGTCGCGTGGGACAGGCAAGGACCCCTATTTCTTGACTGCCGCATCACTCGAGAAGTGCGTTCACCGCGGTACTCTCACTACGACACGAACAATGATTGACCCGCGACAGGCGGCGCGGTCGCAGTGAGAGACGGATCCGCACCGCCCCGGAGACTTCACCTGGCTCAGACGGTCAACGTCGAGGACGTGCGTGCGATCTTCCGGCGGCGCCTTCCGGTCGCCGTCCGCGACTTCATCGAAGGCGGCGGCGAGGACGAGGTCACGCTTCGGCGGAACCGCCGCGCGTTCGAGGACGTCGAATTCCGTAATCGTCCGCTGACCGACGCCTCGACGCGATCGCAGCGAACCACGCTGCTGGGTACACCTGTTGCGGCCCCCCTCGTGCTCGCCCCCGTGGGACTGGCCTCGCTCGCACATCCGCTCGGAGAGCGGGCAGTGGCGACGGCGGCCGCACGCGCCGGAATCATCTCGACCCTCAGCTCGAGCTCGTGCTGGAGTCTCGAAGACGTCGCCGAGGCGACGCCTGGTGCGCCGAAATGGTTCCAGCTCTACGTTTGGCGCGATCGCGCGATCACGGAGGACGTCGTTGCGCGCGCGCAGGCGTCGGGCTACGCAGCTCTCGTCGTGACCGTAGACGTGCCGGTCGGCGGCCGTCGCGAACGAGACCTCCGCAACGGCTTCACGATTCCGCCGCGCCCGACGTGGCGACACTTCGGTGACGTGCTCCGCCATCTCCCCTGGGTTACGCGATTCGCCTGGGACGAGATGTTCGGGCATGGGCTCACGATGGGCAACTTCGGCGGCCCGACCGCCGTCACCCAGCGTCTCGCCTTCATGGATCGGGTGAACAGTCGCTTCGATCCCGGCATGACGTGGGACGATCTCGAGCGGCTGAGGTCTATCTGGGACGGCCCGATGGTCATCAAGGGCGTCACGAACGCACCCGCCGCTGCGGAGGCGGTCGCCCGCGGCATGGACGCCGTATGGGTGTCGAACCACGGCGGCCGTCAGCTGGACGGACTCCCGGCCACGATCGACGTGCTTCCCGAAGTTGTCCACGCTGTCGGCGGGCAGGCAGAGGTCTATATCGATAGCGGCATCCGTCGCGGCACCGACGTCGTCAAAGCCCTCGCCCGCGGCGCACGCGCCTGCATGATCGGCAGGCCTTTCGTGTACGGTCTGGCCGCAGGTGGACAGGCCGGCGTCGAGAAAGTCATCGACCTGCTCACCCGGGAGATCGACACGACCCTCGCGCTTCTCGGCTGCCCCTCCATCGATGCCCTCGACGACACATGGCTGCGGTAGCACGCCCCTCACACGATCTGCGATCACCTGCGCGCCCGCGGGGCTTGCGGCCGGGTTCGTGGAGTGCAATCCTGCCCCATTCCGCTGCTGTCGATCTACCTTGTCTGAAGGACCGCAGATGGTCGCGCGCCGACGTTGGCCGTGTCGGTGAAGGGCCGCGCCGTTGACCAGCGACTCGACGGCGGATCACTTTGGACGGATCCGTGGAACTGACCGGATGGGAGCCATCCACGCCGAAGGGCTCCGTGCGACGGTCGCCGCGTGCAACGGTCGACCGTCGAGCGAGCACCACTTGCCGTCGAACACCGTTCGCGCCCGGCACGGACACCGGGTGATGTTCGCGACTGCAACCGACTGGGTCACCCGGCTCACCGATGCGCACCGGCAAGGACTGCTCCCGAAGGAGCTCGCGAGGTTACGCCGTTACGGGTTGCCGACTTCCTCGCGAATCGTCGAACGGTGCCATCGCGACGGGCTCCATCGGCCCCGTGCAGACCAGCCGAAGATCGCGGGCGATCTTGTCCCCGGCACTGGCGGGCGGCGAACTTACAGACGTTCCTGTGCACGCGTATCTCATGCGCGAGGCGACGGGCCGAGCGCACTGTGAAGGCCGCGAGGCGGCGGTCGCGTTTTCCCCGCCCTCTTCGACCCGAACCCAACGGGTGTCGACAACGTCATCCTTCTACCTGCTGGGCTAGACACAACCTGTCTATTCAGCGCGAGCATCCCAGTGACCTTCAGCAGGGTCCGCCTCATTCTTACCCGGCCAAGGAGGCATAGTGACACCGATCACGCGCAGGTCGTTGTCCGCGTCTGATCGGAACTGAAACGCAGTTCCCACTGGAATCGTCAAAGACGTGCCCGGCTTGAGTGGCGTAATTTGTGGAGAACTGTCGCTCCGCCAGATTTCTCCGGCGCCCTCGACGACATACCAAAGCTCCTCGACGGTGCGGTGCCTCACCGGGCTCGAGACCTTCCCTGCAGGAAGGAGGAACTCAGCGCAGCTGCCCCCGTCTGCCTTGCACAGCAGCCGAACTTCAGATCCGTCGGGGGCGAGATAGTCCGGTCGTTCGGGCCGAACGACGGTTTCAGATCTCGACATGATTGTTCACTTCCAGGTCGGCGCGGCTCATGGTGTCGCGCGATATTGCTAAGTCGGTGCGGGCGAGGAGCTCGTCGGATAGGGCGTCCCACGGGAGGAGCATTTTCTTGCTGTGGCAGGGGAAGTCTGGAGGCGACCAGAAGTCTCCTGCGTCCTCGAGCCGGAATTTGGCGATGATGCGATTGCCGAAGTCATTGGCCTCGGGCTCCAGATCCTGTGCACCTCGGAGCGGATAGCGTGACAGAAGCACGCCCTCCTGAAGGTGCGGTCGCGTCGCCCGAGGCGGGCAGACCGAGTTGAGGCGCACCGCGAGCACGCCTTCACGGCGTTCATCCCTGTCGTCCCCGATCTTCTCGCGGAGGGGCATCAGGTCGCTTCTTAGCCGAGGGGTGCCCGTGACGTAGAGGTACCCGGCTTGTTTTCGCTCGGGTCCGAACGCGAACGAAGCGGCGACCCGGAGGGAGCTGCTGAAGTCGAGCATGGGCGTCGGCCAGCATTCGTAGTGCTGGATGACGGCCCATCTGCCGAAGGGAATGGTGTGGGACTCCAGATGACGAAAGCGTGGCAGACCGTACCGCTTCAAAGCAGGGAGAATGCTGCGGTCGATGGCGGTCAGGATCCTCCAGCGCTCGAGCGGCGTGAGGTCGGCGCCTCTGCCGCCCTGCCTCTGCGGTCGGTGGAGGGCGGGAAGGAGCGCGTTGTCCGCGACCTGTCCCCGGAAGAGGAGCATGACGTTCTTGTTCATCACCGCCAGGAATGCGACGATCTGCATCAATTCGAGGTACGACGTGATGGTGGTCACCGGGGACAGCAGTTTCGACGTGCCCGAGTCGGCCGTAGTGGGGCTCAGGTTTCGAATCGTGGGTTTGGCGATCCAAGCCTTCCACGACGGGATGCCGTAGACCCGCCGAATCGGCGGCATCCCGACCCCGGGCGAAGGGTTGTGAGCGAGCCGCTCTTCGTCGACGCTGTCGTTCATTCCTTCGTCTCCGTATGTGCGGTCCGGGGTCCCCGCGACCCGATCGACCGGAATCGGGTTCTCCTCGGTGCGATGCCTCACCCGAGAAGTCTCCCAGTGGGTGCGACCGAGTCTCGCGGGATCACGCACGCCTGCAGCCGATTGCGGAATACGGCGGATGGCTCGACACCCAGTTCACGCCTCACGATGTCGCGGTACCGCACGTAGGTCCGTCGAGCCTCGACGAAGTTCCCTTCCGCGAGGTGAGCCTCAGCGAGGACTCGGTGCGCGCTCTCCCGCAACGGTTCGACCGCGACCGCGTCCATCGCGGCATCGATCGCCTCGCCGCAGCGACCTATTCGCAGCAGCGTCATGCTGAGAACCTCGAGCGCATGGAGCATCCGCTGACGGATTCTCTCGCGCTCGAAGATGACCCATTCGTCGTACCAGCCGGGTAGGAGTTCGGCGACCGTCGACGTCCACTCCGGTACGTGGAGGTCCTCCTCCTCGGCCGTGCCTGCGATGAGTCGATCTGCCCACTCGCACAGCGCGTCGAGGTCCGTCGTCGTGTGCTCTCGCAGGAAGATGCTCACCTTGTCGGACTCGAGCACGTTGATGCCCGCGCAACGGAGCCTCCACAGAGTCGAGCGAAGGTTTCCTGACGCGCGATCCTCGGAGCCGTCAGGCCAGAGCGATCCGGCAGCATGCCGTCTGTCCACTCGCCCGCGCTGGAGCGCGACGAACGCGAGGATGCGCTTGCATCCTTCCGGGACCAGGTAGAGCTGTCCGTCCTGCATCACGCTGGGCTTGCCCAGGAGGAACACGACATCACGAGCCGCCTGGCTCGGTTCCGTGTAAGCAACGCTCATGGCGTGACCCCCGATCGGCCGATACCTGAATCGTCAACGTAAGGGACGGTAGGGTTGCCGCGTCACTGCGGCGTCACAGTCACAGCCTTTGAGATCTCGGGTGAACCATCACATGCTCTGAGCTTGCTCAGCCGGCGACTCCTCCCCGTCTTGGTGGTGATGCTCGTGCTTGCCGCAGCCGCAGTCGTCGGAGTGCTCGTCCGTAGACTCTTCTGGTTTGTCGCTGCCGCACGGCTTGTCATTGCCGCAGAGCCGATCGTACACCGCGAGAATCTCGGCCACAGGACCGCCGACGAGTGCCGTGCACCAGTCGTCCTCCGACGTCTGCGCGCAGGCGCGGACGGCCTGCTCGCCGACAAGCACGGCTACCGCCTCCACGCCATCCGTCCACGTCTTCAGCGCCTTACAGAGGCAGTCGACGTACGCCGTGGTGTCGTCGAAGCCGTTCCAGATCCGGTTGAGCTTCCGCTTGGCGATGCGTGCTCTCGCGTACTGCTTCTTGAGATCCACCTTGGCCGCGTCGTCTGCCAGCGCGGCGAGGATCTCGTCGATGTCCTTCTTCACTTCAGCGACCCGGCCCTCGAGGCGAGTCGGCTCCTCGGAGAGCTTCGTGAAGCAGTCCTTCGCCTTGGCGATCTCTGCCTTGTAGCGCTCGATGCGGTGAGCCAGCTTGCGGTCGCCCTTCTCCGTGTCCGGCGGGACCTTGGCATCGAAGGAGAAGTCGACCGCGCAGCATCCGCACTCCTCCTCACAGCAGTCGAGCTGCTCGCAGACCTGTTCGAAGGCGTCGTCGAGACACCGGACGACCCTGTCCTGCTCGATGAGGCACTTGATCCGCTCGATGAGGTGCTTCACCTGGTGTCGCATGTCCTGGACCTTGAGCGCGGCTTCGTGCCGCTTCTCGCGGTAGGACGTGCGGGCGGTGTCGTAGGTCGTCCGGGCGGCGTCGAGCGCTTCGGCGTGCTCCTTCGAATGCTCCAGCTGCTCGGTCAAACCCTGGTCACGACACTTGCGGTCATCGATCGTCAGGGACGGAGGGCACCCGCCTTCGGGGGTGGGGCGACAGCGCTTCCGACCCGGCTTGGACGGGGTCGGCGCTTCCGTGTTCATGGGTACTCCCTTCGGTTGGCTGCGCGCCGAGTCTCGACCGGCGTCTGTCACCAAGGCGTTGCGCGGGGGTCGCTCTGCGACGCCGCGGTGACGCGCGGACCCGGACGATGGCGGCATGGCGAGATTCCAGGCGCTCGAAGCCGCCGGACTGAGCATCGTCGCCCTGCTCAACCGGCGCTTCGCCGAGCGCGACGGAGGCGCCGGGCTCACCGCGATGCTCGCGAACACCAGCCAGCTCAAGACCATGGCCCTCAACAACGGCCAGCTCATCCAGCAGCCGTCGATCTCCATCTTCTGCTACCGCGTGAGCGTCGACCACGAGACCCGCCCGGGCTGGTCCGCCGTCGCGAATGCCGACGGCATCCCGCGCATTCCGCTCCGCCTGCACTTCCTCCTCGGCGCGTTCGCGGCGACGGTCGACGAGGAGCTGCTGTGGCTCGGGCTCGCCGCGCAGGTCCTCGAGGGCGAAGGTGTCCTGACGGGTCCGCTGCTCCTGCCGGTGACGATGCCCAACGGGAACACGGTGAACCCCTGGAATCAGGGCGACGTCATCCAAGTCGTGACCGACGACCTCGCCCTCGACTCCATGAGCGAGGCGTTCCAGTCGCTCAACACCGACTACCGCCTCCAGCTGCCGTACGTCGCGCGCGTGATCTGCATCGACGGAGCGCTCGAGACGATCTCCGAGCGCGTGGCGACCGTGGCCGCCCGAGTGGACCGAGTGGCGTCATGAGCGCCGACACGATCGAAACGAGCGTCGGCACGGTGCCGGTGCTTCACCGGCTCGCTCAGGGCCTCGTGATCCAGGATGCGGTGACCGACCGCGGCGTGACGGGGTGGCTGCGCGTGGGGTGGGAAGCCGAAGGCCACCTTCTCCCGCCTGACGCGAGCGATCTCTGGCCGTGCGTGGACTTCGAGCCCGTCGGAGTTGCCCGGTTCCGCCTCCGAGCGACCGTGAAGCTGCCGAAGAAGCTGACCGTGCGGATCGACGACCCGAGCCGTCGCCATGTGCCGCGTCGCGTCGAGATCACACCGTGGGCCTACGAGGAGCTCCGCGCCGCCGAGACGGCCGCGGCTGTGGCGGTCGCTTCCCGAGCGCTGAAGATCTGGCTCCACCCGGGCGCCGCCTATCCCCTGCCTCCGGGGACGACCGCCATCCGCGGGCGCGTCCTGCGCCAGGGCCTGCCCGTTCCGTGGGCGCGCGTGGAGGCCACGGGCAACACCGGGGCGACTCTCGGCCGCGCGCACGGCGACGATCGGGGCGAGTTCCTCCTGCGGCTCACGGACGTGGCGCAGAACCCCGTGCAGAGCACGGTGGTCGTCGACCTGAGCGTGCGAGGACCTGTCAACGCCTCGGCACTTCCCCCTGTCGAGCCGATCGCGCGGCCCGGCAATCCTCCGGCGCCGGGCGACCTGGACAATGCGGTGCTGCGTGGGCTCGCCCCGCCGGCCGGGTACGTGCTGAGCACCCCACCGCCCCCTGGCCTCCCCGTCCCCGTCGGCCGCGTGCTCGTCGTCGACGACATCCCGTTCATCCCGTGAGGAGAGTGCAATGCCCGAGTACCTGACCCCAGGCGTCTACGTCGAGGAGACGAGCTTCCGCTCTCGCTCGATCGAAGGCGTCGCCACTTCGACGTTCGGCATGGCCGGACTCACCCGCTACGGCCCGGTGCCGTACGTCATCACCCCCCCGGGCGGGAACTCCCCGATCGTGATGGTTCCGACCCCGAGGCTCGTGACCAGCTTCACCGAGTTCGAGCGCGCCTTCGGAAGTCTCGGAGACGTCGGATCGCTCCCCGACAAGCGCAACTATCTCGCGTTCGCGGCGCGCGCCTTCTTCGCGAACGGCGGGCAACGCCTCTACGTGTCGCGCGTCTTCCCCTTCGCGACGACGGCAGGCCCGAACAACACGACCGCCATCGACCCCGCCAAGAACTTCGCGGCACTTCCCCTCGGGCAGGCCGGCACGCTGCGCGCCCGATGGCCCGGATTGGCGGGGAAGGAATTCGCCGTCTGGGTGAAGTTCACTCGCAGCAAGAACGTGTTCAGCGGAGCTCTGAGGGGCCTCCTGCCCGGGGCGGTGGTCGAGGTGTACAGCGACACGACGGTGCCGAAGGACGACGCCGAACCCGACTCGTCGAAGTTCCGCGTCGTCGGCCAACTGACTCCGACGACCCTCGGCTTCTACAAGGACGACGGGACCGTCGAGGCGGTTGCGGCCGGTGTCGTGGGCGCCTTCCATGTCACAGTGACGCTCAATGTGCGATGGGGCGATCGAGTCGACTCCTACTCGGCCCTCGAGCTGGACCCGGCCGCTCGCAGCGACCGGTCGATCGCGAAGGCGATGCGGGCCGTCGACCCCTCCGATGACCAGGCCCTGCTGTGGTTCGACCCCGGTGCAGCGCCGGCCACCCCGGCCGCGCTGGTGGCGGCACTGCTTCCGCTCAAGGACGAGAAGACGGCCGCGTTCCTCAGCCTGCCGAACGACGCGGCGGACGGACTGCCCCTGGTCGCCGACCATCTCGAGGGCCGCAAGTCCGATCCGGACGACCCCGCGATGGTCGCGACCGGACTCCGAGCGCTCGCCGAAGTGGAGGACATCGCGATCGTCGCGCTGCCCGATGCTGTCCGCTTGCCCGATCCGGCCCCTGCGACCGAGTACCTCATCCAGCACTGCGAGGCGCCGCGCGCCTATCGCATCGGGATCGTCGATCCGCCGAAGGAGAGCTCCATCTCGGACGTGCGGGAGTTCCGGGGTCGGTTCGACACGAGCTACGCGGCGCTCTACTACCCGTGGATCGAGATCGTCGACCCCACCGCTCGGCCCGAGCCCGGGGCTCCTCCCGCCGTTCTCGAACTGCCGCCGAGCGGATTCGCCGCCGGGATCTACGCGCGCAGCGACATCGCACGCGGGGTCCACAAGGCGCCGGCCAACGAAGTCGTGTACGGAGTCAAGAAGTTCACGCAGAACGTCACGTTCGAGCGGCAGTCCGTCCTCAACCCCGAGGGCATCAACGCCCTCCGGTTCTTCGAGGGACGGGCGAATCGCGTCTGGGGCGCCCGGACGATGAGCTCCGACCCCGAGTGGAAGTATGTCAATGTTCGAAGGCTGTTCCTCTTCTTGGAGCATTCTATCGAACGGTCTACCCAATGGGCGGTGTTCGAGCCGAACAACGAACGCCTCTGGGCGAACATCCGGCAGTCGATCGAGGACTTCCTCGTGACGGTGTGGCGCACGGGCGCCCTCATGGGCACGAAGCCCGAAGAGGCGTTCTTCGTGCGATGCGACCGCACGACGATGACCCAGAACGATCTCGACAACGGTCGGATGATCTGCCTCATCGGCGTCGCGCCCACCTACCCGGCCGAGTTCGTGATCTTCCGCATCGGCCAGTGGACCGCGGATTCGCAGCAGAGCTGAGCGCATAGGACGTGAAAGGCAGGTGACCTCATGGCAACTCGAGACAACCCTTACGGCGCTTTCAACTTCATCGTGAGGCTCGGCGATCAAGGGGGCGAGGATCAAATCGTCGGCGGTTTCTCCGACGTGAGCGGGCTCGGGAACGAGATCAAGTACTCGGAGTACCGCAACGGCAACGATCTGGAGAACCACGTTCGGAAGGTCCCGAACATCAACTCCACGGATGACGTGACGCTCAAGCGCGGAGTCGTCGGCGATCTCCGACTGTTCGCGTGGCTGAAGGCGCAGCGGGAAGGCACGCTCGACCCGCGGACCGTCACGATCACGCTCATGGACGAAGGGCGCCGAGACGTCTGCTCCTGGAAGCTGCACCACGCGCAGCCCAAGAAGTGGGTCGGGCCCACTCTCGCCGGCAAGGGCGGCGGCGAAGTGGCGATGGAGGAGCTGCACCTCGTCGCCGAGCGGATCGACTTCGCGTCACTGTGATGCTGACAACCACCGCTCGCACGCCGGGGCATCCGGGGGTGTTCCTCGCACCCCCCCGGCCGACTCCGGCGCTGCGGCCGGAGCGGCTCGACATCACGGGCTTCGTCGGCGTCGCACTGCGCGGGCCCGTGGACGAGCCGGTGCGGATCGAGCGGTGGTCCGAGTACGAGCGCCTGTTCGGAGGGTTCGAGCCGGCGCCCGGCGGTCCGCTCCGGATGCTGCCCTACGCCGTGTCGACGTTCTTCCGGCAGGGCGGGCAGGTCGCGTACGTCGTCCGGGTCGCGCCCCACAGCGATGACGGCGCCACGGGCCTCGAGGCGACGACCCGCTTCCGGCTCGACCTGTCGGGCGACGAACGGGATCCCCTGCTCGCTGCGGCTGACGAGGGCGAGTGGGCGAATCAACTCGTCGTGACGCTGCTCTACCGCGTGGACCAGCGGGTGACGGCGGACGTCGTCGACGACGGCGCCCTCCTGCTCCCGCCCGGCACGCAGGTCCCGGCGGGGTCGCTCCTGCGTGTGAGCGCGCCCGGCACCGACGTCGAGTCGTCGATGCGCTGGGTCGTATCCATCGACGAGCGGCTTCCGCGCGGCTCACCGCAGCAGGCGCGTCTGACCCATCCCCTGTCGCTCGCGTCCGGGACGCGGGTGCGGGTGGAGATCGTGACCGGCGCCCTCCAGATCGATGACCGTTCGCGACCGGATGCCGGCGGCGAACTCATCGTGGGGCTGGGGCTCCGGCCCGACCACCCGCGATGGATCCAGCGGCTGCTATCCGAGGGAGGGGTTGCGGGCAGCGGACAGGCTACCGCACCCCCCCGACACCTCGTCACCCCTCTCGGCGACTGGTCGAGCGCGGACTTCACGCCTGAGCCGGCACTCTCGCCCATCGAGGCGAAGCAGGCCGGCGCGGGCTCGGACCGCTCGCACCTCATCGACGAACGGGCCTTCTTCGACCCCGGCTTCGTCGACTTCCACACGATCGACGAAGATCTGGCCCCCGGCGACGCGGACCCGCACGTCGGCGTCGACCGCATCACGCGCGTCCGCGAGATCGGACTGCTGTGCGTGCCGGACATCGCGTGGTCCACGTACTCACCGGCATCCGAGCCTCCCGCCCATCGCCCCTTGCCACCGCTCCCGTGCCGCTGCAGAGCCTGCGCACCGGACGAACCGGACCCGACGTTCCACGTCGTCGCCGCGACGGGCGGCGGGCTCGACACGCGGAATGCGAGCGATCTGCGCAAGCTCATCGACCGCCAGGAGCGCGTCGTCGAACTCGCGCGCGCCTGCGGACGCTTCGTCGCCCTCCTCGATGTGCCCGACCGCCTCTCCCTCGCGCAGATCGCCGAGTGGCGATCGTGCTTCGACTCGAGCTATGCCGCCGCATATCACCCCTGGCTCTCGGTCGCGGATCCCGGAGACGGTCGCGCCGTGCCCATCCCGCCGTCCTCCTTCGCCGCAGGCATCATCGCGTCGCGCGAGATCCGGCTGGGCCTTCCGTGGGGACCGGCGAACGAAACCGCCTCTGCGGCCGTGCGAGCGGAGGCGGCGGTGACGGATGCCGCGCACGACCGGCTCCACGAATTGGGGATCAACATCTACCGCGTCGAGCGGGACGGGTTCCGGTTGACGGCCGCGCGAACCCTCTCGACGGACCCCGACTACCGGCAGCTGTCGGTCCGCCGCCTCATGACGATGCTGTGCCTGACGCTGCAGCGGCAGTGCGCCGATCTCGCCTTCGAGCCGAACACGCCCGAGCTCCGAGAGCGTCTCCGGCAGATGATCACGACGCTGCTGCGCGGGCTCGCGGGGCAGGGCGCGTTCGCCGGACGCACGGAAGCGGACTCGTTCTTCGTGCACTGCGGCGACGACGTCAACCCGCCATCCTCTCAAGCGCTCGGCCGCCTCGTCGCCGAGATCGGCGTCGCGCCGGCGGTGCCGCTCGAGTACATCCTCGTTCGGATCGCCCGCGATCCCGACGGCTCCGTCACGGTGGTGCCCGATGGCCGATGAATACCTCCTCCCGGCCTTCGCGTTCCACGTCACCCTGAGCCGGGCGACGGATCGCCCCGCATCCCGCCAGGATCCCAACCCCGCCGTCATCGGTGGCGTGACGGCCGGCTTCGCCGAGTGCACGGGGCTCGAGCTCGAGGCCGACATCAAGGATCACCTCGAGGGCGGTCGGAACGACGGCATCATCCGACGCGTGGGACGGGTGAAGCTGTCGCCGATCGTCCTGAAGCGCGGGATGTTCTCCGCCGGTCCGACCTCGCGTGCAAATGCCGACCTCTGGATGTGGCTCACCCGGATGGTCAGCGGCGAGTTCCCCGTCACGCGATACAACGGGCGGATCGAGATCCTCGCCCGCGCGAGTCAGACGCCCCTTGCCACCTGGACGTTCGACCGGGGACTTCCGCAGAAGGTCACCGGCCCCAGCCTCAACGCCAAGACCGGCGAGATCGGGATCGAAGAGCTCCACGTCGTCCATGAGGGACTGCGGATGGAGGTGTGAGGGTGACCAAGCTCGAGCCCGCGGTGCTCACGCGGCTGAAGGACGGACCCGCTGCGGGCAAGAAGGGCCCGGCGACATACGTCGTCGGCGACCCCGACGAGCGCGGCGAAAAGCCGGAGTTCGAGGTTCAGTTCAACCCGACGAGCCTCAAGATCTCGCGATCGAACAGTATCGACAAGGGCGGCTCGACGACCAACACGCAGAAGCGGCAGGCGTTCTCGGCGCAGCCGGCGACCCTCTCGTTCGATCTCGAGTTCGACACCGCTGAAGAAGCGGACTCCAGCGGGAAGCCCAAGGACGTGCGGGAGTACACCCGCATCGTGCGTCAGTTCATCGAGCCGACGCGCGAGAAGCCGAAGGACCCGCCTCCTGCGATCCGGTTCCAATGGGGCTCCTTCATGTTCCAGGGGATCGTGACGCAGCTCACGGAGGATCTCGACTACTTCGCCCGGGACGGCACGCCCCTTCGCGCCAAGGTGTCGGTCACGATCACCGAGCAGAGACCGGAGTGGGATGCCAAAGAGGTCGGCAGCGGCGCACGGGATGCCGCGAGGGCCGCTCGGCCCGAGAGAACGTCCGGCGGCGGCGACCGGAGCCCCGAGCGCACCGTCCGGCAACGGCCCGGGGACACCGCCGTCGCCGAATCCCCTCTCGACCGCGCTGGCGCAGGCCGGCGAGAGCGTGCAGCAGCTTCTCAGCCGGCTGAATGCCGACCCCGCGACATGGCGATCTGCGATGGCCGGACTCGACAGCCCCCTCTCGCTCACCGCCGGTACGCAGGTCCAGCTCGGCGCGACGGCATCCGCCTCCGCCGGCCTCGGAGCCGGTGGCGGATTCACGGCCGGGACCGGCCTGTCGGGATCGGCGGGGTTCGGCGCGGGCGGTGCCGTCACGGCATCCGCAGGGGGGGACGCCGGCATGGCCCGCGCCGCGCTCGGAATCGACGCGAGCGCGAGCCTGGGCCGAGGCGGAGCAGCCGAGGCGACAGCCGGGTTCGTGCTCGCCGAGGCGGGAGGCATCGCACGCGCGAGCGCCCACGCCGTCGCCGATGCCGCGTTCTCCGCGCAGGCGAGCGCGCGGGCATCCTTCGAGGTCCCGGCCGTCAGCGCGTCGGCACAGGCGCAGGCGCGTGCGCGCGCATCCGCGTCGGCCGACACCCGCAGCCTGACCTACGGTCGGGGCGTTCCGCTCCGCGCCCGCGTTTCCGGTGACGCTGCGGCGACGCTCGGGGAGTGAGACTGTCGACACCACTCCTGGAGAGGTGACTGCGATGTCCGTGCATGTCGGCGAGATCCGCACCGAGCTCGCGTCGACGCGCGGATCGTCTCTCGACGCATCGGATGCCGCCGGCGAAGGCGCCCCGCAGTACCCGGGCGTCCGCGAGGACGAGTGGCGCGGCATCCAATCGCATGTCCTTCGGCTGCGCGACCGGGTCCGTGCGGAGGGCTTCGATGACTGAGACGCTTCTCGCGCTCGCGTCGCCGGTCTTCACCGTCGCGCGGGAGGCCGTCGGCGCGCTCGCCCGGGACTGCGTGCGACTCGTCATCGACGAAGGAGTCGAGGGGCTCCGCACGCTGGAAGCTCAGTTCGTCGCGAGCGGGATCGGGGCCCCCGGCCCGCCGGGACCCATGCTCCACGTGGACGGCAGCGAGTTCGACTTCGGGACCGAGATCGAGGTCGCCCTGGGCGGCGAGGGCAACCAGCACGTCGCGTTCGACGGAGCGGTATCCGGCATCGAGGTGGTGATCGGAGACAGCGAGCCGCCGCGGGTCGTGATGCGTGCGGAGGACCGCCTCATGCGGCTGCGGATGACACGCCGGATGCGCACCTACACGGACGTCACGGATGCCGACGTCGTGCGCCAGATCGCGCAGGAGCACGCCCTGGATGCCGACGTCACCGCCGACGGGCCGCGCTACGACGTGCTCCAGCAGGTGAATCAGAGCGACCTGGCGTTCCTGCGGGAGCGCGCGCGCCTGCTCCAGACCGACCTCTGGTGCCAGGGGCGCACGCTCCACTTCAGCGACCGCCCGTCTCGCCGCGGCGAGAAGATCACGCTCGCCCACGGTTCTGACCTGCTCAGCTGCCGCATCTCGGCGGATCTCGCCCACCAGCGCACCGACGTCGTGGTGAGCGGCTACGACGCGCGCGGCAAGGCCGTCATCGACGAGCGCGCCGGATCGAGCACGATCCAGGCCGAGGCCTCCCCCGGCCGCACGGGCCCCGACGTGCTCGAGCGGGCCCTCGGCGGCAGTGCCGGCATCCGTGTCCGGGATGTTCCGCTGACGACGGCGGAGGCCTCGGCGTGGGCGCGGGCGGAGATGCTCCGCCGCGCACGGCGCTTCGTGACGGCCCGGGGCGTCACGAGGGGCACGCCGGAGCTCACGGTCGGAAGCCAGCTGCGCCTCGAGTTCGTCGGCGCTCCGTTCGACGGCGACGGCTACTACGTCACGCAGGTGACGCACACCTACGACACCGTCCGCGGGCTCCGCACCTCGTTCGAGGCGGAGCGCGCCACCCTGAACGAGGCGGCGTGATGGGACTGCCCGAGCCTGCGGACGGGCACGGCGCCCGGTTCTTCGGCGTTTATCCGGCACTCGTCACGAAGATCACCGACGATCCCGCTCGTCTCGGTCGAGTGCAGGTGAAGTACCCGTCGCTCGGCACCGACGGCGACCGGGACGTGCGGGGCTGGGCGACGCTGTGCTCGCCGTACGCCGACAAGGATCAGGGCCTGCAGATCATGCCCGAGGTCGACAGCGAGGTCATCGTCGCGTTCGAGGCCGGCGACTTCCGCCGCGGCTACATCGTCGGCGCCGCGTGGAACGGCAAAGCCGGCCAGCCCGAGAGCCCCAGGGCTCCGAACAACATCCGCGTGCTCCGGACGCGCGAGAACAGCCGCCTCGAGTTCGACGACACGGCCGGGTCGCCGAAGATCAGCCTCACGACGAAGTCCGGCCACAAGGTCGTGCTCAACGAGGCGCCCCAGGAGATCACGATCACGCACATCAACGGCTGCACGATCAAGCTCACCGCCTCGGGGGGAATCGAGATCACCGCGAACACGACCGTGACCGTGACGGCCCCGTCGCTCACGGTGAACGCGCCGACATCCATGTTCAGCGGCATCGTGAACTGCCAGTCGCTCATCGCGAGCGTCGCCGTCACGTCGCCCATGTACAGCCCGGGAGTGGGGAACATCTGGTGAGCGGCACCGGCTTCGTCATGCGATCCCCCTGGTACGCGCGGGTCAGGGAGAAGCATCGACCTGCGGTCGCCGCTCGCGCAGCGGCCCCGCATCCAGATGTACGACAGCTCGGAGTTCGTGGAGCGGCTGCTCGTGGACCCGGCCGACAGCCTCGTGTTCGGCGACGACGACGTCTGGACCTACCCCGTCCCCGTGACGCCCCACGTGACGGACGACACACGGCTCCGTCTCGCGACCTCGCGGCTCGTCAAGACGAACCTCCGCAAGCTCTACCAGCCGCTGCACGAGCGGTTCTACGTCGTCGTCGTCGAAGTGCTCTGCGATGTCCCCGGACTGCCGCGCGCCGGTTCGCACGACGAGATCACCGTCGGATTCCGGATGCGTCGGCTGCACACGTCGCTCACGAGGAAAGGGCGCCCGGCACGGCGCGTCGCAGCGAATCTCGTGGCCGACCTGGCGAAGAAGCAGGGGCTCGACGCATGTGCGCCCACGAGCCCGGATGTGCGCGACGTGTGGTGGGCGGATGTCGCGTGGCGACGGCAGTTCGAGGAGGATCACGCGCAGGACCTCGCCGACATCGACTGCCACACCGATGTGCAGCAATGGCTCCTCGCACCCAAGGGCGGTGGCCGTTGGCGGACGATCTGCGACGAGGCCGACGCTGTGCTCGAGGGCGAGCGCGAGGAGACCATCCGGATGACGCGGCTCCCCGTCCGCGACAAGGATGCGGAGTGCGCCGAGAAGGCTGGGCCCAAGGGGCCCAAGTCCCGCTCGCTGTGGTTCGGCGTGATCCCGACGTTCTCCGGCGAGCACTGGCTCGCGCCGCAGCCGGGAGGTCGGGACCCCGTGATCGAGCGGAAGCTCGACGACCACGCCATCTACGAGATCGAGTGCGTCGTCGAGGAGGTCCGCGAGGGATGCCCGCCCCTCACGTGGGTCAGCGCCCCGACCGAGCCGTTCCGGCTGGCCGACCCGATGGATCCCGCCGGCACGAAGAACCGCACCGTCACGATCACCCTGCCCGACTTCCGCCGCCTCGCGGCCCGTGCCGGCCAGAAGCAGGGGCCGGGCGGAGTTCGCATCGTCACGCCCCCCGACTCGCAGATGAAGTTCAATCCGTTCGACGGAGTGCCGAAGTCCGGTCAGGGACGGATCGGAGCGGGCGCCGCGGTCTGCACGTTCGCGATCGAGCTGTTCTTCATCGTCGCGTTCTTCCTCTTCCTGATGTTCCTCCCGATCGTCGTGCTGCTGTTCCAGCTGTGGTGGCTGCTCGCACTGCGGTTCTGCATTCCGCCGAGGGTGGGTTTCACGGCGGTCGCGGACTTCCTCGCGACAGGCAAGGTCATTGCCGACGTCGGCGCAGACGCCTCGCTCGCCGCGGAGCTGAACATCGCGCTGGGCCTCGACTTGACCGAGGTGCCGCCCGTCCCAGGCAACAAGGACTGGGCGACCGAGCTCGCGAACGCGAAGGATCCCGACAACAACCTCGTCTTCGACGACTCCGACATGTCGCACGCCCTCGTCGTCAGCACGGATCCGATGGATGCTTCGCAGCCCGCGCCGCTCCCGGTCGAGGTGAGCCCGGATGATCCGCTGTGCAAGGTCCCGGCCCCGCGATGAACATCGCGCTCGGATTGCGAGCCATGGCAGCCTGCTGCGGCCTGAACGCGGCCCGATGAGCAGTGGCCATTTGACGACTCATCGCTGGCCTGGGACCGCCGGGTCCAATGCCAACGTAACGGGGAAGAATCGGACGGCGGCCGATCGCACGTCGAACGCGCACCGCCCCAGCTCACCACGCTGCGGTGGATTACAGTACGGGGGCGAACTCGACGCGACGATTCCGGGCGCGACCGTCCTCGGTCGTGTTCGTCGCGATGGGCGATGCTTTTCCCGCTCCTTTGACCTCGAGTCGATCCCCAGCTATGCCCCGAGCCTCGAGTAGCGTCTTCACGGAGGTCGCCCGGTCTAGGGAAAGCTTCTCATTGAAGGGCGCCTCGCCGACGTCGTCGGTGTACCCGATGATCGCCGCCTTCACGGACGGGTTCGCGCGCAAGTAGGCCGCCACGTCGTCAAGGACAGGCTTAGCGTCGTAGTTCTCGTCGCTCCGAGGATCCTTCGCTGCGAATCCGAAGTACACGCGTTGCTCTACCCGCGTGGGCGTTGGGGGAACCGGTCGGGGCGTCGGCTCGTCGATCCGAATCAGATCGCCGGCCGGCAACAGACAAGTCGCAGTCTCGTTCGCGATGCGATGGACCGTGTTGTACGGAATCCCGTGCTCGGTTCCTTCCGTCCACATCGGCCGGATCGCGGTGTAGGTGTTGAAGTCCGCCCCGCTGACTTCTACGTAGTCGCCGTCCGTGCCGTGCACGAAGAACTCCGGAGGGCTGGTCCAATCAACGCGGTGCTCGATGAACGCCTTCTTGTGTGGCGCATGGTGGTGGCTCACCGTGCGCTTACGGCCCGTCATCGTCGTCTTCGACGGATCCCTAAGTTCCGCACGATAAAGGAGCTTGGGCATGAAGGTCTGTGCGTGACTGAAGGTCCCTAGTCGCGCAACATCCTCTTCGCTCGCCGCCCGACCCTCCCCGTACATTCTCAGGTGCTCGCGCGTGTTCGCGATCCAGCGCGGCACGAGCGCGCGCATCAGCTCGGTCAGCCGATCGTGCTTCTCCCACTTCTCCTCTACCTCGTTGAGCCCCGAGGTGTCGTAGTGGCCGACCTTGATCTCCCATGTGGAGGACTCCCACGGCTGTCCGCGCCACCGAATTGCATCCTGGCCGGACGACTCGAAGAGATCGTAGTACTCGTCGTAGTTTCGGATGTTCTCAGCGAGGAAGATCCCGAGAATGAACACATCGGTGTCGGATAGCCCGGGCGACTCGATCGCGACGGCATCCCACTTCTTTTCCGCAAGGCCGGCCATGACGTCTTCGAAGCCGCGGACCCGCGTGGGACCGGTCGAGAGGAAGGGGTCCTTCACACCCACGATTGAGGGCCGCGCCCCCATTTGTGCCCAGAAGAGGATGCGGCGGGCGAACGCATAGAGGTCCCGCGCGGTGGACTGGGCCAGGCTGATCTTGTACGACTGGTACGCAGGTATCCCGACTTGATTCACCGCTTCGATAAGCAGGAGCCCAGCCGCAACACCTCTTGCCGCCACGACACGGCCTTTCGTCATACCGGCAGTGGACACTGTGTCCGGCATGGGCATCACGGAAGTCTGCGTGAACCACTGCGCGCGGACCCGCTCGAACGCCTTGCCGCGCGGACTCGGGCCGCCGCGTGGTCCGGTCAAGAGCCGACGTGCGGTGCTGGGCTCCAGACTCGCCAGCATGGTTCGGAAGGCCTGGTCCGAGTACTCTCCTCGAGTCACCGCACGGTGGATTGCGATGCGGAGCGGGACGTCCGAGAGCGGCAGCGTCCGGAGGTACTCCAGTTGCCGGAAGCCCGCCGGCGTGATCGAGGTCTCAGCAGGTGTCGTCGCCGGGATCGCCGTCAGCGCGCTGGCGTATGCCGCCCCGGGCGCCCCTCCCGCGGCACCGTACTCGAGGCCACCCGTCGGTGCCCGGCCCCCGGCGGTCCGGACACCAACTGCAGCCTCGGCAGCAGTCCTGAGGGACGTGCGCAGCGTCTCGCGGCTGGCCTCGATCTCTCGGAGCAGAGTTTCGAGATGGGATTTCTGACCCACCTCCTCAACGAGGGGCCGCCAGTCGTTCAGCGTGCGGCTTGCCTCAATCAGCTGCACCATCCTGACGAGCCCAGCGGTGAACTGCGAGGGCACAGTGGCTCGCGAGCGCGCGTCGGGCCCGTGCGTTGTCGTCGCACGCCCCGTTGAGACGACCCCCGACGGCGCTCCACCGGCCGTCGGCGCCTCCGCTGTCGTCACGGCAACACCGAGGCGCGCGAGGAGCTCCAGCGTGTCGGCACGGGCTCGCCCGTGCTGGCCGAGGTTGGTCGCTTCGATGAGCTCGAGCTTGCCGGTCGACAACAGCGTCACCTCGAGGAGCGCCATGATCCCTCTGGCGTCTCCCATCTCCAGCCGGCCCACATGGTGCGAGAAGCCGCTGATCCGAGGGTTTCCTGAGAAGAACTCCGACCATGAGCCTGCACGCTCCCGCTCCATCGCGGTGCGGAACCGCTCCAGATCAGCGCCTCGGAGATCGCCGATGATCACAGTCTTCGTGCCATCCGCGTGCGTCAAGCGGGTGAGGTACGACGCCGTATCGGTCTGGCGCGAACTGGCACCCGGTGCCTGCGCTGCCGCGAAGGCGGACCGCAAGCCCACCATCTCCATGCGGACGCCGGCTGGTGCGCGGTGTTCCAGCCTGATCACCTCGGGGCCGCTTCCCCTGTCGACGGGCGACACGGGCCGCCAAGCCGCTCCATACTGCGCCAGGCGAGGATCCGCAGAGTTCTGCAGAACGTTGACCACCGCCCGCATGGATGCAAGGGCCTCGAGCCCACGAGGGATCCTAATATCCGAGGGCGGGATGCCACGGCTGGCGATCATCTCGACGATCTGGTTGACATGGTCGGCATGGGCGTGGATCGGGATGATTTTGAGCTCAGTGGTCGTGGTCAGGCCAACGCTGGCGACGGCCGCGCCGAACTGAGAGACGTACATGGCAGTGGACGTCCCTGGTCCAGCACCGGCGTCGACGATAATGGCGCTTCTGCGCCCAGCAGGAGCGATGCGAGTCCCACCGGCGCCGATTGCCGGGATCCCGAAGACTGGCGCCGTAGTAGGTGTTCTCGGTACGCGGGGGTCGAAACGTGCCGCGGTGCTCGGATCGGGCACGTAGGCCGCGTTGCGCAGCGGCACCAGCCCGAAGCCGTTTGCCCCGGTCACGACGAGGACCGCCTCGGGGACGACTGTCCAGCCGGTCACGAACGGATCGAGCGGCTCGTCTCCCGTTGGTTCCGGGTCACCGTGCTTCTGCCTCAAAGGTCCAATGGGCACGGGCGACAGTTCCCTGCCCCCGCCTGTCTGCTGAACCACGTGGGCGATCTCATGTGCCAGAAAGCCTGGTGTCAGCCGGATCCCTGGGGCAATGTGCACTGCGCGGCCGAGCGTGATCGCTTCAGAGCCATCGGCCTCCGCGATGCTGCTGTTGAGATGCAGCCGGACATCGTTGACGTCGCGATTGAATCGGGATCCGAGGTGCGCTGCCGTCGCCCCATCAAGCGCGTGCCCGTGCGGCTCTGGGGTGGGAGCAGCGTTGGCTGCAGAGCGGGCCGCGGCACGCGCCTCGGCCTCGGCCCTACGCACGTGTCCGGCACTTACGGTTGCCACCCCCGGATGGTCGCCCAAATAATGTCACGACCACGTCACTGGGCCGTTGAATGACTCAACGAGTGGGAGCTCCGCCCCGATTCGAAGCTGTGCACCCGCATGTTCGCGGCCACATCGAGCGATCGAGCCCTTTAATGACCCTTGTACAGGACCTTCACCTTCGTGAGCCCGATCACGCTGTGGTAGTTCAGCTGCTTGATCACGTCCTCGTTCTTCCAGTCGACGTGGACACAGCCGTGCGACGTGAGGTCGAGCGGACCGGCGTGCAGCGCCTCGCCCTTGTTGTGGAACACGGCGAAGCTCATGTTCGTGGCTCGGTAGCCCGTCGAGTCCTTCTTCGTGTACCGCTTGTTCAGGCCCTCACGGTCAGACAACTTGAAGTCGACGCCGGGATTCCCCGATGCGCTGCCGCTGTTGGAGCCGAACCCCTCGATGCGATGGACGGTGAAGGAACCGGCATCCAATCGCATTCCGGCCGAGCCTCCCGAAACCGACAGGACGAACCGGGGAGCTTGACCGCGTTGGCGTAATAGCTACCGTGGCTGTTCCCGTCGAGAAGACCGCGCCGCCGGCGTCGGTCTGCGTCCCGGTCAACTCCACCTCGACGAGCTGGATCCCGGGCTTCGTCTCCTTGTCGATCTTGGTGTCGAACGGCTGCTCGACAAGGGCCTTCGTGTCGCGCTCGCCGTAGGCGAACGAGCCTTTCGGGCGGTACCTCTCAACCACGTCGGACGCCCCGTGAGAGGTGGAGACCACGTGGGCGAGTTCATGCGCGAGCACGTGCCGACCGAAACGAGTCGAGGGCTTCGACATGCCGCGACCGAACATGATATGGTTTCCGACCGCGTAGGCTGCGGCATCCACGTCACGCGCCGACTGTGCGGCGCGGGCGCTGTTGCGGATGCGCACCGCACTCAGGTTCGCTGTGAAGCGGGACTTCCACTCGGCGCGGTCGGGCGAGGCCAACGGCTGCCCGGGCTCGCGCAGGACGTCACCGACGGACGACTGAACGGCCTCGGCGGTCGGCGAGGGCAGACCGCTGAGCGACCGCGAGAGCCGGCCGCCCTCGACCTGGCGAGCGGCCTCGTGCGCCGTCGGTTCCGCCGCGCTCTCAGGTCGTCCAGGAGGACGGAAGACCGGGCAACGGGCCGATGCGCCCGCGCGAGCGTGCGAGGCATGCCCACAGGTTAGGCCTCCGCCCGCGGCTCGACAACGCCCCCGCAGTCTCCTGACCGCGCCGCGACGCCCCCGTGACGCCCCACCCGCCACGATCGATCCATGGCTGACGTGGTCGATCAGTGGACGGGCACCGGCATCCGGCTCCCCTTCCTCCCCGAGGCCGAGCAGCGCGCCGAAAAGCCCGACGATCGCAAGCTCTGGTGGCTCGGCGGGATGGATCTGATCCGGCAGTCGGTGACGACGATCCTCGACACCGAGCCGGGCGAGCGCATCATGCTCCCCGGGTTCGGGTGCGGGCTCCGGCGCTATCTCATGGCCCCGAACAACCTCACGACCCGCACGGCGATGGCCGCCGACATCCGCTCGGCGCTCGAGACGTGGGAGCCGCGCATCCAGCTCAGCGAGGTCGCCGTCACGGAAGGCGAGGACCCGTATCTCGTGTGGGTCGACATCGCGTATGTCCGGCGGGCCGATCTGCGGCCCGACAACCTCGTGTACCCCTTCTATCTAAGGTGAGACTCCGATGGCACTGATCGGGCCCATCCTCGACAACCGCACGCAGGATCAGCTGCGCGAGGAGCTCGTGCGCCGTATACCGGCGTACTCGCCCGAATGGACGAACCACAACCAGAGCGATCCGGGGATCGTCCTGCTCGAGCTGTTCGCACACCTGGGCGAGTCGCTCCTGTACCGCTTCAACCAGATCCCCGAGACGACGCGGATCGAGTTCCTGCGTCTTCTCGGCGTGCAGCCGCGTCCCGCGCGGCCGGCGAGCGTTCTGCTCTCCGCCGTGACCGAGGAGCCGGCCGGGGTCCAGGTGCTCAAGGAGTCTCCCGCGAGCGCGGGCAAGGTGTCGTTCCAGACGCTGGACGAGCTGTACGTCTGGCCGCTCGAAGCCATCGCCGCGGGCAAGACTCCGACCGACGAGGGAGCGGACGACAGCAAGGCCGACGCAGTGAACCGGGTGGCGCTCCAGCAGGGCGAGCAGGCTGCGTTCTATCGCACCACGCTCACGTCGCTCGACCCGAACGCCCCCGAGGCGCAGACGATCGATGTGAGCAAGCAGATGGATGCCGCGCTGTGGGTCGCGCTCCTCGCGCGCGAATCGACCGACACCGCGGCGCTGGCGGGGAAGACGCTCTTCCTCGGGGTCGCCTTCGACGAGCGGTTCGAGACGCCGCCGGTCCTCGAGAAGCTGGAGCAGCGCGAGCGGAACCGGTTCCGCGCGGGTGCACTGACGGAGGATCCTCCGGCGACCCTCTGGGAGCTGTGGGCGGGGCCGGGTGCCGGACTGGTTCCGATCGCCGTGCTGGGCGACACGACGCACGGCATGGTCACGACGGGTGTCGTGAAGCTCGAACTCCCCGCGCTTCCGCGGCTGCGCAGCCTCGGCGACGGCGGCAAGGACAGCCCGCCGCCGATCGACGACGAGGAGACCCGCGAGCAGGTCGTCGCCTGGCTCCGGGTGTCCCGACCGGCCTCGAATGACATCGGCGACGCGATCGATCGCGTGCGGTGGGTCGGCGCCAACTGCGTCGCTGCGGAGCAGTCGATCACGCCTCCTCCGGAGCTGCTCGGCACCGGGACCGGAGACTTCGACCAGCGGTTCCCGCTCACCCACCCCCACGTGCTGCCCGGGACGGTCCGCCTCCAGGTGGAGGAGCCGGACGGATGGACCGACTGGATCGAGGTCGACAACTTCGCCCGAAGCAGGATCGACGACCCGCATTTCGCCTTGGACCACGAGCACGGCGCGGTCGTCTTCGGGCGGGCGCGTGTTCCGCAGCTCGGCGAGCGCATCCGCGTGCCGTCCTATCGCTACAGCGAGGGCGCCGCGGGCAACGTGCCCGCGGGGGCTGTCGATTCGCTTCCGTCGCATCCGGCCGTGACCGTGACCAATCCGTTCCCTGCGCGGGGCGGGACGGATGCCGCTTCCCTCTCCGACGCACTGGCGGCGATCCCCGCCGAGGTGCATCGCCACGATCGCGCCGTCACTCCCGAGGACTACCGGGAGCTCGTCATGGAGCTCAGCGAGATCGCGCGGGCCGATGTCCTGCCGACCTTCCACCCCGACACCCCCGACGTCGAAGCCGCAGGCGTCACGACGGTGGTGGTCTTCCCCAAGGAGGACATCCGCAATCCGGCTGCGCCGCTTCCCGACCTTGTTCTCCTGCGGCGGACCGCGCGCTTCCTCGAGCCGCGCCGGCTCGTCACCGCCGAGCTCTACGTGATCCCGCCGGAGTACGTGCAGGTCGCCGTCTCGATCGGCGTGCAGGTGCGCAGCGGCTACCAGGTCGACGCAGTGCGGCGATGGGTCGAGACGATCGTCCGCCAGTACCTCGGCGCGGTGCCGCCGAAAGGCCCCGACGGCGCGGGCTGGCCGCTCGGTCGGACCGTGCGCGCCGCCGAGCTCGAAGCGGTCGCGGTGCAGGTCGAAGGCGTCGAGTATGCCGTCGGCACGCGTCTTGCTCTCCTCATCCCCGCCACCGACACGGCTCCGCGCTACATCGTCGAGCAGGAGACGATTCCGCTGCGGTCGTGGCAGCTCCCGGAGGTCGTCGCCATCGACGTCGTCCGCGGTGAGCCGACGGATCCGGGTGCAACGCGCGGGCCCGATCCCGGACCGCAGGTGCCCGTGCCTCTGCCTCCGGAGGTCTGCTGATGTACGGGGACCGCGGGATCGCCCTGCTGGCCGACGAGGACCAGTGGGCCCGATGCGCCCACGAGCAGACCCTCCTGCTGCCCGGCGGAGGCGTGGGCCTGGACTGGACGCCGGAGCCGATGAGATCGCGATGGGATGCCATCGACGAGCGGTGCGATCCTCCGCAGGCGACGGTCGCGGGATGCGCGGCCGGCCTCGCCCACGATCGCTGGTGCCGCGCCTGGCGCTCCCACCCGCTCGCCGGCACCATCGAGGTAACGACGAGCCCGGATGCTCCGACGATTAACTGTCCCGGAGGACTCCGGCATCCCACCGGCGTCGCCGTCGACAGCCTCGACCGCCTGTACGTCACGGAGTCGGCCGGTCGCGCCGTCATGATCGCGGATCTGTGGTCGGGGCGTGTGATCCACCGCGTCGCGACGCGCGGCCGACCGGTGGACGTGGTCGCCGAGGACGGGGCGCCCGGAGCGGTCGTCGTCACCGCGTCTCCGCATCGGATCGTGAGGATCGACGCAGGCTCCCGGCCGTGCGCCAGGTCGGAGCGACTGGTCGCGCCCTGCGGACACCCCGACCTCGCCCCGACCCGGATCGCACTGCTGTCGGGCCGGATGGTCGTGCTGTGGCGCGGCGACGACACCGCGATCCTGGCGGACGAGGAGGGTCGGGAACTCCTCGAGGAGCCGAGCGCGACCGACATCGCGGGGACGCCGCTGGGGCTCCTCGCCGTGGCGCGTCGGACCGGACGAGTCCTTCCACCGCTTCTGGGAGCGGGACGGCGCGTTCGCGGAGGGCGAGCCGGTCGCTGCCGCCGACTACGACGGCGGCGCCGTCACGATCGACCCGCGGGGACGCATCGTCTACACGACGCCGACCGGCACGCGCTCGACGCAGGGCTCGACGGCGCGGCACGCCCGCAGCGGCGTCGTCACGTCGTACCGGCTCGACAGCGGCACGTACCGCACGCGGTGGGGTCGCGTGTTCGTGGATGCCTGCCTGCCGACGGGCACGGGCCTGGTGATCCGAACCCTCACGACGGACGAGGACGAGGTCGACGACCCGCTGCCGGCCGCCGAGCCGGCGCGCGGCGCACTTCGCCCGCGGCGTCCTGATGCCACCCCGCCCCTGCCGCCGAAGGGGAGCATCGCGCAAGCGCCGGCGACCCGGGTCGTCGCCCGGGGCGGACCGGTGACGCCGGGCACATCCGACTCGATCACGACGGGCCCGGAGTGGACGACGTACGAGACGGGTGTCGCCGCCCCGCCCGGTCGCTACCTGTGGGTGCGCATCGAGCTCAGCGGCACGGAGCGCACGTCGCCGCGCGTGCGCGCGATGCGGATCGAGCGTCCCGGACACTCCCTGCTGTCGACCCTGCCTCGCATGTACTCGAGCGACGATGCGCAGGCGGACTTCCTACACCGCTACCTGGCCCCCGCGGAGGGCCTGCTGCACGACCTCGACACGGCCGCAGCCGAGCGGCGGATCCTCGTCGACCCGCAGACGACACCGGATGAATTCCTCCCCTGGCTCGCGACGTTCGCGGGCGTCGTCCTGGACCTGCGCTGGCCCGCGGAGGCACGCAGGGCGCTGGTCGCGGAGGCCTATGCGCTCTTCGCACGCCGCGGAACCGCCGGGATGCTCGAGCGGATGCTGCGCCTGTACCTCGGCAGGGACGCGCACATCGTCGAGCGCTGGCGCCTGCGCGGACTCGGCGGGGCGTTCCTCGGGTTCGAGCCCGCCGGGCTGTACTCGCCCACCGTCTCGGGCACCGCCCGGCGGGCCGGGATGCTCGGGCATTTCACGATCGGCGGCGAGATCGCGGACACCAGCTCGTACACGAGACTCGCCCACCGCTTCACCGTGCTCATTCCGGGATGCCTGACCGCCGAGCAGCGAGAGGTCGTGAACGACCTGATCCTCGCCCACAAGCCCAGCCATACGCTCGGCGAGATCTGCGAAGTGGGGAGCGGGATGCCGGTCGGTCGACTCCGGCTGGGGCTGACGGCGTACGTCGCCCCGCCGCCCGGACGCTCCCCGAGCGTCATCGGCCGCGCACGCCTCGGCCGGGGCGGCACGGTCGGGAATGCCGACACCGGATCTCGGCTCAGCGAGACGCGACTCGGGGCGGTGCGAGTGGGATGAACGAGCTGCGCATCGAGCGGATGACGGCCGCCGTCGTGGACTGGCCGGACCCCGGACAGGTTCTCGGGATGCTGCGCCGCATCGCCGAGAGCCGGCTCGACGACGCGCTGCGCGGGCAGCCTCTGCCCGACGGCGAGTGGTGCGTGCAGCACCTCGACGTTTCCGTCGACCTCGATCCGGAACGCCCGCTGAGCGCGCTCGAGGCGGGCTGGGCCGACCGCATCATCGCGGCGCTGCGCCTCTCCCTGCACGACGGATCGAGCGAGGTCGTGCGGTTCGTGCGCCCGGAGGACGCCGTCGACGACCTCTTCACGGGGCTCGCCGCGCATCGATACGAACACGCCTGGGCGTGGCGTCAGGTCGGCCTCATCGAGGCCGGCGATCCCACGCCGGAGGAGGACGCGCGCGGTCTCCTGCTCGCCGTGCTCCACCGCATGCGCCACGGGTCCGTCGGCGCGCTCGCGCGGCTCGTCGCCGAGGCGGGTCTCGCGCCCGTGCACCGCCTGCTCGGCGCACGGGGCTGGCGTCAGGCCGCGCTCATCGCATCCCGGGATGCGGGCGCCGCATGGTCGACGCTGCCGGATGCTCGGATGGATGCCGCCGCGCCCCCCGTCTCGCCCTCCTCGGGCTTCGGCGTTCGCGGAGCCCTCGACGGCGGTCCTGCCCTCGCGGCGCTCGGCGCGCGGATCGCGGCATCCGGATCCTTCGCTCGCGCCTTCCGAAGCTCCGGACTCCGGGTCGACGACGGGACTCTTGCGGCCTGGGCGGTCCTTGCGACGGCCGAGGTCGACCCGATGGTGCTCCGGCGCACCGACGAATCGGTGCGGGAACTCACGCGCATCGTCGCCGCGCTCCTCGCCCCGAAGCCGCGGCCCGGCATGCGTCCGGCAGTGCGATCGACGACACCCCCGCCCACCGCCGCCGGCGCCATGAGCGGCGAACCGAGGACCGCGCCCGATCGGCCGCACGCCACGGATGCCTCGACGGATGCCGACGCCGGGACGGACGCCGACCGCGACCCGGTCACCGAGCCCCAGCCCGCTCCGGCGGAGCTCCGCACGGCCTGGGGCGGTCTGCTCTTCCTGCTCAACACGGCGGACGCGGCCGGCATCCCCGAGGCCCTCGATCGGCCGCCGTTTGACGCGCGGCCCTCGGGCTGGGTGCTGCACCGCATCGCACGACTGCTCGTGCCTGCAGCGGCCGACGACCCGGCGGTCCTCGCCTTCGCGGGCCTGGATGCTCCGCCCGACGACGAGCCAGAGGCGTTCGAGCGGCGCGCACTCGAGCGGTGTGCCGCTCGGTGGGGTCGTCGCACGGCCCGCCGGCTCCGCGCGACCGGCACCGGCGGGGGCCGCTCGGAGCTCGTTCATCGCGTCGCGAAGCGCGACGCGGCGGTCGACCGCAAGCCGGGGTGGATCGAGATCCATCTGTCGCTGGCGGATGTGGACCTCGACATCCGCCGGGCGGGCCTGGACATCGATCCGGGGTGGCTGCCGTGGCTCGGACGAGTCGTGAGGTTCCGCTATGAGTGACCTCGCATACCTCGCTCGTCGCAGCGCCGATGCCGTCAGCGCCGACCTCTCCGGGCGCACCGCCGGCATCGCAAGACGGGTCGCCGCCGTTGTCCATGAGCACTGCACCCCGGAATCGGGCGCCCTCGACACCGTGGCGTTCCTGCAGGGCTGGTCGGAGTCGGTGGAGTCCGCGGCATCCGATCCCGCTCCCCTCACGAGCCCCCTGCTGCGCATCGAGCGCGTGTTCGACCTGACAGAGGACGAGGTCGATCTCGTGCTCCTCGCCGGGATGACCGAGGAGCACGAAGGCCTCGCCGCGACCTTCCGATCCCTGCACCCGACGGGCGAGCCGCGACCGACGGCGGGCCTCGGCGCCCTCCTGCTTGGCGGCGGGCCGCGGGACCGTGCACGCGTGCGCGCAGTGCTCTCGTCGGGTCGCGCAGTGGAGCACGAACTTCTGCGCCTCGAGGGGACGGTCCCCTTCTTCGAACGGTCGCTCGTGCTCGCCGACGAGCTGTGGTCGGTGTTGCATGGCTGCGACGCATGGCCGGCCGGGCTGCCGCGGGCGGCGACCGTCGGCGCACCCGCGGGAATGGACGTCCTGGCTCGACCTGCCGGATGTGCGCGCCAGCGTCGCCGCGATCCGCAGGGACGCGTTCTCCACGATCGCCGTGCCGCACGAAGACGCGTACGTCGGCGCCGCGCGCTGCGAAGCGATCGCCGAGGCGGCCGGACGCGACGTCGTCGCAGCGAGGCTCGCACCGGACGACGACCGGGGCATCCGGCTGCTGGTCGCACACGCAGTCGCGCGCGGCGCGGTGCCGATGATCGTCGTCCCCGGCACGGCCGAGCGGGCGGCATCCCTCGCCATCGGCGACTTCCCGGGTCCCGTCCTCGTCACCGCACCGCCTGGATCGCTGCTCGCGCCCCAAGACAGAGCCCTGCTCCATGTGGATGCCGGGCCGGTGCCGGCCGCAGCCGTCCGTGACGCGTGGGCCGCCGCGCTCCCCGGGGCGACCGACCGTTGCAGCTGCGCTGGCGACCCGGCATCCCCTCGATCCCGCCATCACGGCGCAGCTCGCACTCGACCTCGCGGTCGCGGCGATGGATCCGGCGCTCGCGGATGTGTCCCGGTTCGTCCGGCGGCGCGCTGGCGTCAACCTGCCGTCGGGAGCCCGCCTGCTTGTCCCGAAGGTGAGCTGGTCGCACGTCGTGCTCCCCGCCGAAGCGCTGGATCAGCTTCACGCGGCCGTCGCCCGGCTCGAGCAGCAGGGGACGGTGCTCGAGGACTGGCGGATGAGCGAGCACTCGCAGGCCACGCGCGGCGTGCGGATGCTGTTCACCGGGCTGCCCGGCACGGGCAAGTCGCTCGCATCCGCGGCGCTCGCCACCGCCATGAGCACCGACCTCATGGTCGTGGACGTCGCACGGCTCGTTTCGAAGTGGCTCGGCGAGACCGAGAAGAACCTGTCCGCGACGTTCGAGGCCGCAGAGCGCACGCGGGCGGTGCTGCTGCTCGACGAGGCCGACGCGCTCTTCGGCACACGCACCGAGATCTCCGACGCCCACGACCGCTACGCCAACCTCGAGACCGCGTACCTGCTGCAGCGCATCGAGCAGTTCGAGGGACTCGTCGTGCTGACGAGCAACCTCCGGCAGAACATCGACCCCGCCTTCACCCGCCGGCTCGACTTCGTGATCGACTTCCCGCTGCCGGACGCCGCCGCCCGGATCGCGCTCTGGAAGCGCTCGTTGCCGGCCGAGCTCGGCGGCGTCCTCGGGGCGGACATCGATTTCGAAAGCCTCGCGCGGATTTACCCGATTCCCGGCGGATGGATCCGTAATGCGGCGGTCGCCGCTGCCTTCGCGGCCGCCGCGAGCGGCGAGCCCATCACGCAGCGCCGACTCATCGACGCTGTGCGCCGGGAGTATCTGAAGGCCTCGACCCCGTTCCCCGGGGAGCCACCAAGGAGACGAGATGACCACGATTGATGAGCGGAGTGGTCCGACGCGCGCACACGAGGTCTCGGACCCGTCGGCGCTGCTGCCACTGTGGCCGTGGAACGCGCTGCAGAGCCGCGAGCGGGATGCTGCTCGACAGCGACGACTTCGAAGTGCTGCTCGGCAACCCCCGCGCGAAGCACATGCTGCACAACGCCTGGCTCCACGGCACGGGCGTCGTGTGGGGGCTATCCGTGGAGCGAAGGGGCGACAGCGACCTCTGCGTTTCCCCCGGACTCGGGATCGACGGAATGGGACGCGAGCTCCATCTGGACGCCCCGACTACCATCGCGCTCGTGAAGCCCCTGACGGAGCTGCACGACCAGACGCGCGCAACCGAGGTCATCACGCTGTGCCTCGTCCTGAGCTTCGACCCCTGTCGTGATCGTCCCGTGCCGGCGCTCGCCGACCCGTGCGATGTCACGCGGGAGAGCCAGGAGTACTCGCGCATCAACGAGCGTGCGAGTCTCAGCCTCGTGCCGGGGCATCCGCTCATCGCGCGCAATTACCGGCGCATCCGGGTGCTGCTCGGGCTCGAAGGCGCGAAGACTCCGCACGACGAGGCCTGGAAGGAGGCAGAGGCGGGCCGCAACGAAGTGCTCGCCGCGCCCGTTCATCGGCGTGCGGCCGAGCTCCTCCGCGTCTACCGCCGGCTGGCGGCCCGCGACGCCCTCGACCTCGCTCCCCCGGGGAACGACGAGTGCGAGCACGAGCTCTTCCCTGTCGACGACGCCGACGCGGGCATCGTGCTCGCCTGCCTCGACATCACGGTGAAGGACGAATCCGGGCACCCGGAGATCGTCGGCGACCTGGTATTCGACGACTGCTGTCGGCGGACGCTGATCCCGACAGCTGTGATCCAGGATCTCGTCTGCGGCCTGGCGCCGGGGCTGATCGGCGCGGGCGACACCGTCTTGGGCTCAGGGCCTCAGGCGGTACCGGGAAGCATCGACTGGGGTCCGAAGCGCGGGGAGTTCTCGTTCGCCGTCACGGAGGATCTTCTGCCCGCGACGTTGACCCGGGATGCCGTCAGGGTCAGCTCGCTGTCCGACGACGGATGGATCGTGGAAGACCTCGACCGCCGCCCCCGCTACGACCCGACGTGCAACCGGGTCACCGTGCGCCTCGCCGATCGGCCCGCGAACGAGCTCATCCGCGTCGTCGCGGTCGGCACGGGCGCGACGCCGATCTATGGCAAGGAATCGAAGCTGCCCCTGACGGGCGTCGTCGGAGACGATCCGGGGACGACGGGCCAGGGCCGTGACGCAATCCTCACCGCACGGAACCCGCGGTACGACCATCCGAACCGCCACGAAGGGCACAAGCCCCCGAAGCACGGGGGAAAGTCCTCGAAGGAAAACGAGGGAGCTGATCACCGTGACGACGCCCAACAGTGACTGCGGCTGCCACGACACGCCGGCACCACGCGCCCTGTCATCCGCTCCGAAGCCGACTTCGCGCTCCGTCTACATCCCTCGCGATGCGGTCACAGAAGTGCTGCCTCCACCGGTTCCGCAGCCGGACCCGGGTCCGGCTGCGCGAACGACCGCGCTCGGCGGCTTCCGCGGGCTGAACCCGCAGGACGGACTCTTCCTGCGCGGCGAGCATCTCGGGGCGATCCAGGACTACTCGCGTGCGCTGACCTCCGCCCTCGCGCTGGCAAACGGGACCGGCGTCGTGCACGGACTCGGCGTGCAGATCGCGGACGGGAAGCTCGTCGTGTATCCGGGGCTCGCGATCAGCCCCGGCGGAAGGATGCTGCTCCTCAATGAGACGGTGGAGATCCTGCTCGACGATCCCCTCCCGGGCCTGCCGCCCGACGGGTACTGGAAGATCGAACTGCACTGGGCCTGGGCAACGGCCGGCACGGCGGTCGCCCACGGAAGTCTCTGCACCCACGGCTGCAACGACGGCGGTTCGACGATCCGGCCCTGGCGGGACGAGGGCGTCGAGATCCGGATCGTCACCGAGAGCATGCCCGGATTCGACGCGATCGCGGAGCCGCGGCTGCGCGGCAACTGGCTTTCGTCCGCCTATTTCGAGCGGGAGCGCAACAACGCCCAGCCCTGGCTCGTTCCCGGTGTGCCGGACGCGGCCATTCCGTCGCTGGATTCGCGGACGTGGGAAGACGGAACGACCGCTCCTGCGGAGCGCGGCGTCCCGCTCGCGATCATGCACTCGGCCGGCCGCTCAGCCACGTCGGGGTACCGCCTTCAGCTCTGGACGGCACGACGGCTCGTCGACGGCGCCGTCGCGCATGCGACCTGGCGGAGCCGCCTCGCGATGCGCCCGTGGTCCGTCTTCCTGGCGCAGATCCTGCAGTTCGAGAGCGAAGTGCTCGACTCCCTCGCGGATCTGCCCGGTCCACAAGGGGCGCAGATCGTCGATCTGGGAGAAGCGGCCCAGCACCTGCGCACACTGCAGAAGGTCTTCGAACAGGGGCGCGAGTTCGTCGGGAGCGTGGGGAACGCGCAGTGGCGCAAGACTCGCGCTTTCGCCGAGCTCGCCACCACCATCGTCGACGCCGAGGCGAGCTCCAACGCACGACGCAGCCTGCGCCCGGGCGCGGAGTACCTGGGCTTGACTGAGCTTCCTCCTGCGGGCTACCTGCCGATCAACGAGAATGCGGAGAACGCTGCGAACGACCTGTTGGGGGTCTTCGGGGAGAAGATTGACCTGCGCACCCGTGTCCTGCGCGCCGACCAGATCGCCGACGAGGTGACGGCCGCTCAGCACCGCGACCGCATTCCCCTGTCTCCCATCGGAGATCTGGTTCCGCAAGTTGACGTCCTGCTGCCGAGAGAGCCGGCCGACCAGGCCGCCCTCAGCACTCCCGCCTACGGGTGGGTGGCGTTCGTCCGCCGTGGGCCCGCGGCGCGGACCGCGCTTGAGGAGACAGAAGAAGTCCCGGTCTACCTGGTCGAGCGCGGGGTGGATTACGTGGAGGACGACGGTATCGTCAACCTGCAGGACCTCGTCAAGGCGGCCGAAAGCGAGATGGAAGATCAGGAGCCGGTCGGCGTTCTGAGCTACCCCGTCGACGGATGGGAGTATCCCGGGCACTCACTGGCCGCTGATGTGATCGAGCTATTGAGCAAAGGCGGAATGCCGACCGTCGTGGTCGCGCTCGCGACTGGCCAGGACGAGGCACCGCTCGCCGCGACTCGCGCGGGCCTGTTCCTCCTCTCTCTGGACCGCGGCTATAGGCAGGTGCCGGTCGCGGCAGACGGAGGCCGCAGGCAAGACGCCATCGTCATCATCAGGTCACCGCGGTGACGGTGCTCCGCTGCCCGAGGCGAGGGGAATAGACACACAATGCCTGCTGCGACAAATGAGGCGATGTTCGGCGTCTGCACGCTGAGGGTCGAGGTCCAGCCCGAGCACCTCCTGATCACGATCACGACGAGCCGGGCGATGGATGTCAGCGCACAGCGGTTCTTCGTCTACCGACCCCGAAGAGTCGCCTCAATCCGCGAAGCCCTCGAACTGACCGAGGACTTCCTGCACTCCTTCGGGGTGTGGGATGACCGACCCACCGCATCGCGACCGCGGCTGCCGTCTGCCGACAACCAACTCGCGGAGTGACACGTACCCGGTCAGCCGACAGACGCACGGAAGGCTCGAGGAGCCAACCATGTCGACGTTGGGCGAAGGCTCAGCGCTCACCCGATCACGACGCAATCGCACCCGACGGACCTGTGGTCCGCCTCGTCTCTCGAATGGATCGGGCAAGCAAATGTAGTGCCCCTCCGTGATCGCGGTCGATCCGTGACCGAGAAAGGTGACGGCCCGGAAGGATCGACGACAGCATGGTAGCCCCCATCGCCGCCCGACGTGATTCGCACGTTGCCCTATGGCACGGCGCTCCTACTGCTGAGGTCGGCGCCACCGATCGTCACGCGCATGCGCGAATGGACGGCCCGCCCCGACGCCGCGGACCTCCGTGCCGATCGGGCTCGCGTCGAAGAGCAACTGCGGCGGGGATAGGCGACGCACCTCCCAGGTGATGGCCGACCTGCGGCCCTTTGGTAGGAGCATTCGATGACTATCCACACCCAACAATCTCTCTCCGGGTTCATCGCGTCGCAACCTCAACTCGCCTTCAACGCGAAAGGCGAAGCACGCTTCTGGGTGCGCATCGGGCAGGAGCACTTCGAACGCAACGAAGACGGCACCTTCACCCAGACCGAGACCACCTACCACGACCTCGTCATGTTCCGGCGCAACGCGGAGCGGGCCTACGCCATGTTCAACAAGGGCGACATATTCATCGCCGAGGGGTACACGCACACCTCGACGCGGGAACGCGACGGCGAAACGGTCGAGACCGAGGAGTTCGTCGCGAAGCGCCTCGGCCACGACTCCGCGCGCACGAACTACACCCTGCAACGCCGGCGCAACGCGCTTCCGCCGGCCGCGGCATCCGCCCTACCGACGGCGAAGCCCGCCGTCGGGCCCGTGGCCCTCTGAGCACCTGATGACCGCCGACGAGCCTCTGCGCTTCCCCGGCTACGAGTTCGAGCCTCCGACGCCGGACCGCCCCGATAGTGAGGCCGATGGCCTGCCGAGCGTGCCCCACCCGGTGAACTGGAACGTGCTCACGTCGGATCGAGCAGCATTCGAGTGGGTCGAGCTCGACAGGTGGGTGAACTGGTTACGACGCACCTATGGTCTCGGACCGTCGATCATCCCGCCACTGTGGCATCGCCACTCCGAACTGGTCTGGCAACTCTCCGCCCTGCACCTGCACTGGCTCTGCGCATACGACGAGGAGCAGCATGGTTCCGCTCCCCTTGGCTGGCACCAGGACTTTGCCGGGGCGCGAGAGCGCCTGCACGACTGGGTCGCCGCCTGCGGCTCGCGCCTCGACCGCGACAGGGCGACACGTCAGACCGCCTGGCCCGGGGAAGATCCGGCACCGTCGGTCGAGGAGACGGCGATCGAGGATCGGGCAGCCGACTTCCGTCGGTTCGTTGTGGAAGACATCGCGCGCCGTCGCGCCGTCGAGGACGCGTTTATGGCGGAAGCCGCCGACTCGAACTAGGCGTGAGGAGTTGTCGGTTCCGCGGGGAAACTGTTCTTGCTGTCCTGGACGCACTTCTCTCCGCTGAGTCCGCGAGTTCGCATCCACACCCGTGAACCTCCTCTGCTGGAGTTCGCGAGAGCTGTCCGTTTGACGGAGGATGACCGCGCCGTTGTGCGTACCGGTCATACGATCAGGGGTTGCATCGTTGACCCGCGCAGACAGAATCCGCATGCCTCGTGAAGTGGATCGTTCCGGGCCGCCCACCCGAGGACCGGCTTTCGAACGCTGACTCGTCGGGGCCGAGGACCGGACGACATCGCTATCCAGATTGGGACGGCCCATCGGCGCATTCGCGGGCGGATCGAGCCGCGGACGGATGTTGCGCCGCGTCAGCCGCGCGATAGATCGTCGCCGATCATGTCCTTGACCGCGTACTTGCTGCATCCCTACCCTTGGGTCCATGGCCGATCCGCGGGGAGCTCTGGGCGCGCGGCGGGTCTACTTCTGGGGTGGAGTCCTGTTGCTGGCGTCCTCGGTCTGGATGGCGCTGTCCTTGGCGATGAAGTACGGCGCGCTCTTCGACCTGTACTGGGCGCTGTACGACGGCGGGCTGCTGCTGTTGCTGCAGACGGTCGGCGTGCTGTTACCGCTCGCTGCGGCCCTGGTCTTCGCGTTCGGCTCGGGCGACGGCGGGAGCGTGGTTGCTCAGAGCCGGGTGGGGATCGTTGCGATCGCCGTGTTTGCGGTGATCCCGCCGTTGCTCTTCCTCGTGGGAGAACTCCGGGGCGGCGTGGGAGATGTCGCTGGCTCGGTCACACTTATCTACCTGGTGCTCTACCTGCTCCAGGTCACCGCCGGGATAGTCGCCGTGCGGGAGATCGCCCGCGCGGGGGTGATTCCGCGTTCGCGGCTCTGGCTGCCGGTCGCCGCGGTCGGCATCGCAGCGCTGGCTGTCGCAATCGTACTAATCGGCAGCCTGTCTCCGGGACCATCAAGCCTGGCCTTTCTCCTGTACGGGCTGTGGGACTTCGGCCCGGTGGTACTTGCCCTTGCCTTCGCCATACTCGCGATAGCCAACTCTCGGAATCGACGTGTCGGTCCGGTCTGATGCGTCGGGCTTCGGGTAGCGAGGCGTTCGCGATGCCCCGCTGATGGCTTCCCCGAGATATCGAGTGGTCAACCTGGTCCGACACCGGCTGCCGCCACGCTGACACGCCGCCCACGGCGCAGGGTTCAGAGACCACGACGCGTCCGGTCAAGGACGGGCTTGAGGGCGCCCCCAGTCCGCTCGCGCATGCGCTCGCGGCGCCCCTGGCATCCAGCTACGACCGGTAAGAGTTCCGCGGCGCGACATTCTGCGGCCGATACCCGATTGAGGATCATAGTTTCCGGATTGGGAGTCAGCCGCCGCCGAAGTCGGGATCGCCGTCGTGGTGTCCCGCGTAGGACCACGTACTCGGGGTTGGGCCGGGGTCCCTCAGCCAGGCTCGCTCCTCGGCGAGTTCATCGGAATCACTCGACGAAAGGTGCGAGGTCAGGGCGGGACTGACCATGAACCAATAGACAAAGAAAAGGCCTGCGCCCATCTTCATCAGTTCAAGAACGGGGTTCACGCCCGCTCGAGGATCTGTCGGTGCAGGTGGTGGGCTGCCCGCGCGGTCGCGCTCCTGTCGGTACCGAAGCGCCCGGCAGAGCAACGTTCCCAATAGCAGTGGAGAGGCGATTTCGCCGCGCCCCTGCGAAGTACGAAAGGGCGCGAGAACCTCCAGTAGCGCATCACGCTTGTACCGGGCGAGCTTCGTACTGGCGTACCCGTTGGCGGCAACGACGACCTCATCAGGCAAGACGTCGCACAGATGAAGGTACCTCGCGATCCGCTCTACATCGGATGTGTCGCGGTCACCCATATCCGCCCCCACTGCATCCCCGACGACAGAGTACCGCCGACGACCTTTCATCAACATGACAGGGCGCGACGGCCCGGCCGAGCGCGGGCGGGTCAATTCAACCGCTCTCGTGTGGCCCGCTCGGGCGCTGCGGTCGCGCCGACGGTCTCGCAAAAGCCCTTCCCGAGCTTCTTCCCCGCATCACCTCCGCGGCCGCGCTGGCTCGGATCACACCGCCCGATGCGCAGAAGACGACAGGCCTCCGCACCCTTGACCGACAGGCCACCAGCTGTGCCTAGTTAGCCATCCACGCCACAACGAAAATGCCGACGACCACGAACGTCAGCATTGACCAGCAAATCCAGTCCGGCCACACTCCCGCATCCCACTCACCCGGCGGAAGATTCAGCGCCTTACGGATACGGCCCTCCTCTATCGCGAGATCGTGGAGCAAGTCCGAGCGCTCCTCGCCCCAATCCTCTTCATCGATTGGCCAACCACGATCCAGAATCGTAGCTCTCTCGATTTGAATCTGAGCCAGCCGTTGACGAACGCGCTCAGGATCTTCGTCTCTCAGCTTTCGTCTGCTCGTCACGATGACTCCACCAGATTGAGTCGACACGCGCCGGTAGGCCGGCGACGGAGCCCGGATCGTGAGCTCAAACGGTGACGGATTAGAACAGCTTCGACCCGGATGGCACTGAGGATACCCGTGCGATTCGTTCGCTGTCAGGGTCGCGCGAGTCGCTACCTCCGGCCCGATAAGCGACCGGCTTGCGGGCGCCGTTGGCCAAGCAGCGTCCGGGCTAGGCGTCTACTGTCTCTGCAAACGAGGCGGGTCAGGGCGCCGACGGTGGCACTGTCAGATCTGTTGTTCGCCGTGTCGTATAACGTTCGGTGCGGCCTAGCGTCCGTCTTGGCCGCAGTCGTTTTGACCCGGTAGTTCTAGGCAGGCCAGCCGGCTTTCGACCTGGTCTCGTTGTGCGGATGCTTGCGCCCAGCCCGCAAGCGAGAGGCCGCTGAGGAGGAGAGCAATGGCGCTCAGCGCGATGGAGACCGTTACCGCTATCGGTTGACGCGGCTTGCTGGCTCTCTTCATCGTCGAGGTGTCGGAGCTGTGTGTAGTTGCGGTCATCGTCCTAACCTTCTCTGACTGGCTCCCCATGTGGCCGTCATCGTCCTCGCTGTTAAGGTCGCTGTCAAGAAGGTCCGATGCCCGCGCAATGCTCGTTCGCGGTCACAGTCTCAGCGGCCGAATCGGACGTGGTAGGGGTTTTGCACGGTGCCGGCGGTGTTGGTGGTGAAGTAGCCGAAACCGTCGAAATGGGCCGGAGTGATCTGGGACCGGTGGGTCCGCAGGAAATCGCCCCACCGACCATCGGTTGGTCCTCCAGAGCCTGTGGTGGTTGCCGTCGACCCGTCTCGATACCAAACGACAAAGTCGCCGAGAATTCCGAATGCGGTGTCGGCCTCGTCGGACGGGCCACCCCACGCGACCGCGAGCCCCACTTCGCCGTTCGAATTCAGCGAGAGGGCGCTGTAGGCGAAGGCGTAATCGGGATTCCACACCTGAAGCTCGGAGTCCGTCTTCCACGTCGACGTGTTGATACGCGCGACCCGCGTGTACGGCTGCGGGTAGTCCGGGCTCTCCCCCGCACCGCTGCGCGGCGCGGTCCAAGAGAACCAGAGCCTCTCGTCCTGCCAGGTCGAGCCGGAGATTCGCGCACCGCACCGACCGCACCAGTCCACTCCTGAGGGGGTGATGCTCGAGAAGTCACCCGAGTCGCTGTACTTGCCAACCACGACGTTATGTTCATGGAAGTCCGGGTCACCATCGCGCCACTCAATGACCCGGAGTGTGGACGTGTCCACATGACCGGCAAGGAACGCACCGGGCGGTCGCTCACCGGATGGGGCGGAGAACTGGTAGCTAATCCCCGTGAGCGGAGGCGTGTACTCCCAGCCCACACTGCCGCTCTGCAAGTCGGTAAGCGGGATGCGAACGACCACCCGTCCGTTGCCAGACGCGTCCACCGCGACAAGCAAGTTGCGGTTGGAATACGACAGATGCGGCTGGTCAAGGAAAGCGCCCGCCACATCAAAATCAGAGGCGACAAAGTCGACATACGACCACGCTGACTTCGGTCGCGAGCCGACGTCCTCAGCTGACGCCCACGCAATCCTGAACGCACCATCCATCGTCGCGGGCACCGGATTGTGCAACATGATCCAGACGAACAAGTCGAACTCCGGCTCGTATACCATCTGTTGATCGCCGACCAGCCCGCCGGCGAACGCCGGGAAGATCGTCGTCGGATCGAAGTACTTCCAATTCGCACCGTCGTCCTTCGACACCGCGAGGTAGACATTGCCCACCATGGCCACGACACCGGACGCAGCCGCGGCACCTGACGGATCCACTGGGACCTTCACGTTCGGAAGCTGGGTCGTATCCAGCGGCGAGTACGACGTGAAGGTGACCGGTTCTCGTCCGGGCTCTTCGGGCTCCTCCGTCGACGCCGCACCAGTCGGGCTGCTCTGCTGGTCCGATAGAGGACCAGCACCTGGCGGCACCCGGTCCGGCTCCGGCTCTTCCTCGAAACGCTCCGGTATCGGTTTCGGCCGGTACCCTCGCCGACTGACCTTCCGTACGTTCTTCGCGTCCCCTCGACGTCCTTCCGGCATTGGAGCCACCTCCTCGGATGCCGCCCGGTCTACCACACACCAGCGCCGAGCGACAGTCTCCGAGATCTAGCGACCGTGCCCGAACAGACACAGGTTGATCGCTCACGGGTCCCCAACCGGACGCATCGTGGATCGCGAAAGCGAATCGCCCGCTGGAGCTATTTGATGAGTCAACGCGGAGTCTTGCGGGAGCGACGCAAGGCGAGGAGGATTTGATCGACATCCGCGAGCGGGCTATGTAGCGCTGAACGCCGTAAGCGACTCGACGACCGCGCCGTCTCTCTTTCGTGAACCGCTAATCTGAGCACCAGTTCGAGTAAATCGCGAAGGACCGAGGGGCTTGAGTGACAAGACAAAATTCGCAACCTAGGCAACCACCATTACGGCCCGGCACTTCACCGAGAACTCCCCGGAAGGAAGCACCTCCGGCGGTGAAAGGCGGTCCACCGCTACCTGCGTTGAAGGACACACCACCTCCATCTGCCACAAGTAGCTGAGAGGTCATGGGTGAGTCGTGGCTGCCGTTGGCGGCCAACTGGGCCTACGCGTGGGGGTGTCGGATGTGGAGCACGCGAGCGTAGCGAGCATCAACGACATTGACATCGACGAGCGCAGGCTGATTGCGGGCCGTCGAGTCGATGGCCTCTCGTGGTCACTGGCCAGCGGGCCTGTGACGCGGGCTTCGCGCCGTTCGGCGGCGAGGGGGTCCGTCATGTTGCTTCAGGCGCCCTTGGGGGTTTCGGCTCTGCTAGTGGCGGCGGACCCGGGAAAGGGGATGAACCGGGGTTTGGGTCAGTGACGGTGAGGGTCTGGTTACCGAGCCGGCATTCCCCCACTACGCGACCACTGCCGATTAGTCTGGTCTAACTCTTGCGGTCCGGAACGTTGGCGACTAATTTGCCGCAAACGAGTTCATTGCGTTTCACGCACACGATGGCGGTTACGATGGCGACTAGCTTCACTGCTGATTCAGTTGCACCCCATTCGCTTACTTCCGTCGCGCGCCGAGCCGGGCTTACAGTGCCGCGCAAGCAGCGGAATGCGCGGAGTAGCACTGCAAGCGGGTTACCCAATGATCGGGTGTGTTACGCGCGTCCACGCCAGGGAGGGGTATCTGATCGAGCTCTACGTGTTGCGAGCCGCGAAGGCAGAACCCTCGAGCGTGGTTCAGGCGCGGGCCTCTGCGGGTGCCCGCGCGAAGCCATGGGGGCGCTCGTGTTCTCGTGCGGGCTGACGCTATTTTCGCTGATGCGCTTCGCGACTGCATGCGATTCGCGCAAGATCCGATCAATCCAGCCGCGCACACAGTTTGTTGTCGGGTCTGGGTAACAAGCGATCAGGGTTGTATCTGGAGGTCACCATGCGCGCGTGGCTGGACGTTATGGTCGAGGGTTTGGCTGATCCGCTGGCGGTTGCGCCGGAGCGGGTGGTGTCCGCGGTGCCGGATGTTCTGGGACGGGTTGCCGGCGCCAAGCGCGGTGAGCTGCTCGAACGTGTGCAGGACGCGATAAAGGGACGGCTCGATCTGCTCGACGCCTTCGCCGACGGCCTCTTCTCCGCAGACTGGCATGGCGCGAAGTTGGCTTCGGCCCAGGTGTGCCTGTCGATTTTGGAACAGGACCCTCAGCGCGACAGTGCCGTGCAGGGCATCGCAAGGGCGCTGTCCTTCGTGTCGGAGTACGAACTGGCGTATCCGCTGGTGGGCCGGGCGTTGACTCTCACTGATCGCGACCCGGTTCTCGCCCTGTCTTGGGTGGGTTGGCTGTATGGACATGACAGAGTGAAAGAGGCGGACGAGTATTTCGGTGTGGTTCTTTCGGGTTTGGCTGATCCGCTGGCGGTTGCGCCGGAGCGGGTGGTGTCCGCGGTGCCGGATGTTCTGGGACGGGTTGCCGGCGCCAAGCGCGGTGAGCTGCTCGAACGTGTGCAGGACGCGATAAAGGGACGGCTCGATCTGCTCGACGCCTTCGCCGACGGCCTCTTCTCGAGGTACTGGCCCGGGGCCGAGTGGGCTTCGGCCCAGGTGTGCCTGTCGATTTTGGAACAGGACCCTCAGCGCGACAGTGCCGTGCAGGGCATCGCAAGGGCGCTGTCCTTCGTGTCGGAGTACGAACTGGCGTATCCGCTGGTGGGCCGGGCGTTGACTCTCACTGATCACGACCCGGTTCTCGCCCTGTCTTGGGTGGGTTGGCTGTATGGACATGACAGAGTGAAAGAGGCGGACGAGTATTTCGGTCTGGTTCTTTCGGGTTTGGCTGATCCGCTGGCGGTTGCGCCGGAGCGGGTGGTGTCCGCGGTGCCGGATGTTCTGGGACGGGTTGCCGGCGCCAAGCGCGGTGAGCTGCTCGAACGTGTGCAGGACGCGATAAAGGGACGGCTCGATCTGCTCGACGCCTTCGCCGACGGCCTCTTCTCGAGGTACTGGCCCGGGGCCGAGTGGGCTTCGGCCCAGGTGTGCCTGTCGATTTTGGAACAGGACCCTCAGCGCGACAGTGCCGTGCAGGGCATCGCAAGGGCGCTGTCCTTCGTGTCGGAGTACGAACTGGCGTATCCGCTGGTGGGCCGGGCGTTGACTCTCACTGATCACGACCCGGTTCTCGCCCAGTCCTGGGCGGATTGGCTTCTGATTCACCGCGACAAAGAGGCGCACGATGTGGCGCATCCGCTGGTGGACCGGGCGTTGACTCTCACTGATCGCGACCCGGTTCTCGCCCTGTCCCGGGTGGGTTGGCTGTATGGACATGACAGAGTGAAAGAGGCGGACGAGTATTTCGGTCTGGTTCTTTCGGGTTTGGCTGATCCGCTGGCGGTTGCGCCGGAGCGGGTGGTGTCCGCGGTGCCGGATGTTCTGGGACGGGTTGCCGGCGCCAAGCGCGGTGAGCTGCTCGAACGTGTGCAGGACGCGATAAAGGGACGGCTCGATCTGCTCGACGCCTTCGCCGACGGCCTCTTCTCCGCAGACTGGCATGGCGCGAAGTTGGCTTCGGCCCAGGTGTGCCTGTCGATTTTGGAACAGGACCCTCAGCGCGACAGTGCCGTGCAGGGCATCGCAAGGGCGCTGTCCTTCGTGTCGGAGTACGAACTGGCGTATCCGCTGGTGGGCCGGGCGTTGACTCTCACTGATCGCGACCCGGTTCTCGCCCTGTCTTGGGTGGGTTGGCTGTATGGACATGACAGAGTGAAAGAGGCGGACGAGTATTTCGGTCTGGTTCTTTCGGGTTTGGCTGATCCGCTGGCGGTTGCGCCGGAGCGGGTGGTGTCCGCGGTGCCGGATGTTCTGGGACGGGTTGCCGGCGCCAAGCGCGGTGAGCTGCTCGAACGTGTGCAGGACGCGATAAAGGGACGGCTCGATCTGCTCGACGCCTTCGCCGACGGCCTCTTCTCGAGGTACTGGCCCGGGGCCGAGTGGGCTTCGGCCCAGGTGTGCCTGTCGATTTTGGAACAGGACCCTCAGCGCGACAGTGCCGTGCAGGGCATCGCAAGGGCGCTGTCCTTCGTGTCGGAGTACGAACTGGCGTATCCGCTGGTGGGCCGGGCGTTGACTCTCACTGATCACGACCCGGTTCTCGCCCAGTCCTGGGCGGATTGGCTTCTGATTCACCGCCTCGATATCGCCGAGGAGTTCGTCTTCTTTGCGCTGTCCACTGGGCACCCGTGGCCATATCTGCAGCACAGCCACATTTCCATCTCGCAAGCCTACGAGTCTCGGTATCGATTTGCGGCGGCGGAGAACTGGCTGGACAGGGTTAGCGGCCTCATGCCGGACGACTCGGGGATCGTGATACAACGAGCCAACCTCGCGCTGACGCGGGACAAACCGCACAAGTATCTAGAAGAAGTAGTGGTGGCCATGAAGTCCACTGCCGTCACTGACGACGATCGCGCCGCTTTAGTCCGCGTCTACGTTGATTCTAAATTGGCCCTCGGTAGGGGACCTGAAGTCGAATCCGACTTGGAGGACCCTGACTCTCCCCAGTACGGTCAATGGGAATCGGCTGACATCGGGGAGTTTATTCGTCACGAGCAACTTGCGCTTCTTGCCGTCTCCGCAGGCGCATTGAGCCGAGCAAAGCTGCACATCGAGGTCGCCGAAGGCGTCATGAGCAATGCGCCCATCGGCTTCCCCAATTCAATACGTGCTCTCCGCATGGCGGCATTGGTTCTGGGAGGGCAACTCGGCGCAGCACTCACCTCACAGGAGGGCTCCTTCTGGGACGCGCGTAGGGCGGCAGACCTCGTTGGCCGCCAGGGCGGGGCCTATGCGTTGCCCTTGCGTGAGGAGGCGACTCGTCGGGCTGAGTCTGAAGGTGAACGCGCTGCGGCATTGTGGGACTGGGGGAACGAACTGTCGAACCTGGGTCGATTCCGGGACGCAACATCGAAATACGAGGACTCTCGACGTGCCTGGACGGGCCCGGTTGAAGAGCTGCAGTATTACCCCTATGGACCCTTTTCACTCCACAACATCGCTTCGTCTCTGAGTGACGCGGGAGACTACGAGTCTGCAATGAAAGAGTGGAGGCAGAGCAGCGATGAATATCAGGACTACGCGACGGGTGAGTATGCAGAGGTCGCAGATTTTCCCTACTTTCACTGGGCTCGAAGTTCTGTTTATCAGCGTCTGGACCGGATCGGCGAGGCATTTGACGCATGCAGACGTGGTCTGGAGCTAGATCCCGACAGCCTGGACCTACTCAGCAGGATGGTCGACCTCGGGCGGGACTGGGAGGAAACCCGAGCGAGACGAACGGCCGCGCCCGACCGCCGCCTCAAGGAGCTTCTTAGTCACGGCGAAATCACTGCCGACGAAGCGGACAAGCTTTCCATGTCCGAATGGCGAACGAGGGAGGCGCTTCGGCAGCGAGGTCGGCTGTTGGCGGAACGGGCAGCTGCGAGCAATAGTCCGAGCCACTTCGCCGACTATGGGGAGTTCCTCCTTCTTCGCAAGCAACATAACGACGCCCGCCAGTGGATTCAGAAGGCGATCCGAGGTGACAGCAGTGAAGCTATCTACCATGTTCTCCAAGGCCGTTGCTATCTGGCAACTGACGACGCCAAGCGGGCACGGGAAGAGCTTGCCCAGGCGCTAGCGCTGCAGCCCGATGATCACGAGATTCGGTCCCTTCTAGGAAACGCCGAGGCGACTTTAGGTAATCGTGACGCAGCGCTCGCGCACTATACGCGATCGCGCGATCGCGCCCCTGCGCATGTGCCGACGCTCATCTCACTAGCCAATCTTTACGTCGATATGTCCGAGCATGAAACGGAGGGTTACCACTTAGAACAGGCCATCAATATCGACGACGAATTGCTGGAGCTGAACCAAAACGGCAGCGGTTCGAAGTTCCTCACTTCATCTGAACTGGCTGCCATCTTCTACCAGCGTGGCTACTGCCGAGTCGGGGTGTACGAACGATCCGCCCGCCAATTTAAGCGCCTGGGAATGTTGCGTGCGGCGCGCATAGACTTCGAATTGTGCCGGTCGATTGACCCTCACCACGAGAAGGCACTTCGAGCCATGGAGAAAGTGGCCGAGAAGGCCCCCGGGCGCATGTCTCTGCGGGAACGGGTGGCGCCCTGGGCTATTGTCGTATGTGCCCTAATTGTATTCATCGCCGCGCACGTTCGCTATCATCAACTCAACACTATGACCGAGGTGACATATCTCGCACTTTCGCTCGGCGCCGTCGCATTGACGATCGCTGGGTTCATACTCCCGGAGTTGTTGAAACTCAAGGTGGGAGGAGTGGAACTAGAAAAGGGCACGGTCCAGCAAAGCGCACCCACGTCTTTTGGTCTCTCGTCTGGCGCCACACCTGGCACAGGCACCGGTTCGTCACAGTGATCATCGACCCCACCCGGCCCGAGACAAGACCGGCCCGCGCGCGCTGCTGGACATGGTCGAAGGTCGGTCGGGCCCACGCCAAGCACCGGTTGGCGACCACCCGCTGACTTGCGGAGAGGGTGGACGTGGTCGCGACGGGCGTGTCACTGGGTTGAATCGGCCTGGCATTGCCTGGAGGGCGGTGGTAGGCGGCGACAGATTCGTCGTGCCCTCGGGCTGGAAGCGTAGTGCGTGTCCGCGAACTCGGCGGACCCCGAGTCTCGTGAACAGTCGGCCGCCGGCGATGAGCAAATCCCTGTGCCGGTGATCGTGCCGCCCGGCGACTGGACTCTCGATGACTTCCACGCGCCCCTGCCCTAAATCGCCGTTCGGGCGGATCCTCGTCACTGAACAACTGCTCTAGGGGTTTCCCCGGGGTCTTCGGCTGGTGCTGGGATGTGGGGTCACGGCAGCCTGGCTCCCACCCTGGAGGAAACACCCAGGATTGTAATGGCACTGCTCCGACAGCTGATCGACTACGGCACCACCGTACATTTTCTATCCACGGCACGGCTGCAAGGAGCCCCAAATCGCACGCACGCCGAGTTCTTCCACTCAACACTGTGGAGCATTGCTCGACCGCACGTTCTGGAGCTCATCCCATCGATCGACCTGGGGGTTCGGCACCTTCCGCGGCATCACCGGATTCGGACGGCAGGGCGGGAAACGCGAGCTTGCTTAGTTGAGTTTCGTAGGTGTCGACACGGAAGTAGTCGTTGTGCTTTACGACCTTCGCGGGTTCGATCGTGTAGTCGATTTCGCTCGCGTAGACATCGACATCGTTATACCAAGGTTTGTCCTTCAGCCTCCCGTGAGGGACCGACGCCGCGGCGGCGAATCCGATGTAGTCGGTCAGACGCCACAGGTTGACCCAGCGAACGCCCGGTTCGGGAAGGAGCTTCCCTCGGAGGTGTCGGAAGTTTCCGTCGGTCAACTCTGGTTTCCAGTCTCGCTCGTCGACGGTGGCATCCTTCTGCCACGGATCCCGGAGCCAGGGCCGCGGCGCTCGCGAGGGCAGAGTACCGAGCATCCGCGGTCCCACGAGTTCGGGGAAGAAGCGTCCGAAGAATGCGCGCAACTGTACGCCGAAGGTCAGCAGAGAGATGCGCGGCAGGAGGTCGTCTGCGGTTCTTGAGGTCGTGCCGAGCTCGGGGTCTTTCGGGTCGTTGAGCGATGCGCCGAGCAGGGCGAGGGCGGCGACCGCGACCATGGCGCCCATACTGTGAGCCGCGAGCACCACCCGACGGTCCTTCCAGTCCGGTGCCTCGAACCAGTTGGCTAGACGTTGTGCTACGTCGGGCACTGCCCGTTCCGCATAGCAGGGCGGCCCGAACGGCTGCGCTGTTCGCGGCAGGAAGCACGTGATATCCCAGATGATCGCCACCAAACCTGGCTTCGGGAACCAGACTCCGAAAACGACGACGAGGATGGCGAGCGCCACACCGATGCCCGCGAGAGCGCCGATCAACCAGGCGAGAACGTCGGCGGCGACTTCGGGGAAGTATCCGACCACGGATGTTCCGAGTGTCTCCGCGACTATTGTCCACACGAGACCCACCCCTAGGGCGGCTCCCGACCAGAACGCCACCACCGCGGCTGCCGGCTCCACGAGGTGCGCGTTCGCGGCAACGCGACGTCCCTTGTTGACCTTCTTGAGGAGGCCCGGATCATCCAGCTTCTCAGGTCCCCAGCTCCCAGTCCTCTCTTCGAGCCGTCTCCGAGGGATCAGGAACAACGCCAGCGTCACCAGTGACAGGACAAGTCCGCACGCTAGTGTCGAGCCCACGGCGATGAAGATCGGGGGCACGCTTAGTCCACCGTCTCGGTCGAGCCCTTCGAATAGCAGCCCCGGACCGTCGAACCCCCCAGCTAGCATGCTTCCGAAGGCGATCACTGACGCACTAGTCAGCATCGACAGTGCCAGCGAGACGCTCATGAACACCGCCGGTCCGCATCCACCCCACGCTGCGTGAGACCGTGTTCCCTTGGGTCGCCACGCCACACCCGAAACTGCAATGATCGTGCCGACTGCAACGAGGACTAGTGGGGGCCAGTCTCTTGCGAGCAGACCGGTCGGCGACGACGCCACATGGGGCTCGGTGAACCACAGAGACATGAATAGCATCCCAGCTATGAAGAGCGAGGACGCGAGCAGCACCCGCGAAGCCACCTTCTCTATCCGGCCACCCTCCGCATCGGGAGGCGTGATGGTCTGGGTCGGCAATACAACTGCCGCTGAGACCGCGGCAAGAAGTATGAACGCGGAGCAACCGACCAGTACACGCCAGAAAGTGACCGAGGCATATCCCGCGTCACCGGCAAAGATGGCGGCGTGTAACGCGACCTGTAGCACTGTGAGCGAGACCGCTGCGGCTAGGTGGAGGAGTCCCAGCAACCCGGCGACGCGATTCGACCAGAATGCAGGCTGCGCCAAGACAGCCCTGTTCTCTACAGTTGCTTCCTGGGGGCCCTCATTTTTCGATTTTCTGATTCTTCCGCGCACTGCTTCGCCTATTGACCCGCGCCTGATGTGCGCCGTGTCGTAGCGTCCCCGAGCGATGCCCGCGAACCACGCAAGAAGCCCCACAGCCACCATCGGGACGATCGTGAAGATGGCAAGCACGCGGTCAGCGGTCAACACTTCTGTCGGCAGCACGCTGGAGACCCATCCCCATACGCCCGCCCATGGCCCAGTGCACACCGCATCAGTGCTGACCCCCACGCCGCTGTTCGCACATTGCAGTGCCGCCATATCGACTGCGAGCGTGACGACGGTCGTGACAAACAACAAGGTGAGGATGAGCCCGAATAGTCGCGTCAATCCCGCAGTGATTCCGGCACGGACACGCTGATCTTGGGCGTCCGTTAGGAGTCGTCGCGTCCACATCGCTGCGTTCCCGAGGCTGAACGGCAATGCAAACACCTGAAACGCAAACGCGAGCGCCACGAACCACTTTTGCGAGCCTGGATCGTCCCGCACCAGACCGCCCCACGAATATGCTTCCCGGCGTATCCCGGGAGTGACGTACCCGCGCTCGCCATGAAACCGCTCCGTGTCGGGCTGTACTAGCCAGAAGGACGACCGCTTGTCCCCGCCCACCTGTCGTAGCTCGTACGGTGCAAGGTCGGCGAGAGCCGCTGGAGTCGTGTTGTTGACACCGTGCACCCGCAACTCCAGCACCAGAGGCTTGACTCCGCTACTGCTTCCACCGGGCGTTGAAATGGTTGTCGCGCTCAAAGCCGCCCCCTTGTCGATAACGACTGAAATCCGCGCCAGTGCCGACGCGAGGATTTGTCACCCGGGTTGCAAATCGTTAGGTCTGCCGCAAGCTGCGTACTGATGCTAAGGAGGCTGTCGCCGTGGCAATTCTGGTGCAACTACCGAGCTCGTCGCCGAAGGATCGAACGACGTCCTCGGGCGGAACGTCGAGCATTTCATGCGGCGGAGTGTCGTTTACTCCGTGAATACGAAGTTCCAGTTCACTTTCTTGTTGCTCATGTGACATGCTGTACCCGCCTCCCTGCGGTGACAGAACCTATGCACAGCGTTTGGCATGCATTGTACTCTTACCCATTCCGAATTTCTATCCTCCGCAGTGTGCACGGATATAGCCGTTGTAGCGGGCCGTTGAAGGTGGATGGTTCCCTGCTACAGCGATGGTTCTGTTGCCAATACGTCAGGCGGAGCGGTTTCGACCGTCATTGCGGCTCGCTGAAGCTACACTGAGCGGCTTGCGGCTCCTAGGCCGTAGCGCTCGATCAGTTGTTGTCCACGTCGGAGCTGACGGCTTAATCGACGTCGGCGCCGTCGAGGCTGATTGGCAGTTGTTGATGGCGTGCACCTACGGCCCATCGATGCGACTAAGTCTTGATTCCACCTGTCGACGGCCAGCACAACGCGCTTGCTTTGAGCTTGTTAGTCTCGTCGCGCTCGCTTGCGCCCCGGATGGCGCCGCTCCGGGAGCCTCTAGCGACCTGTCCGCCTGTGGGACATCATTAGCTCATGGCCGGGGCGCCGTCTGTGATTCGCACGCCCGATCAGCATATTCGGGTTTTCGTGAGTTCAACACTGCAGCCTGAACTCGCGGACGAGAGGCGCGCCGTCAAACTGGCGATCGAGCGTATGGGGCTGGCGCCGGTGATGTTCGAGCTCGGTGCCCGCCCGCATCCGCCTCGAAGCGTCTATCGTTCCTACCTCGCGCAGAGCGATATCTTCGTCGGCATGTACGCCGACAGCTACGGCTGGGTGGCCCCTGGCGAAGAGACGTCGGGGATCGAGGATGAGTACAATCTCGCTCCCGATTCGATGCCGAAGCTGATCTATATAAAGAAGAGCGAGAATCGCGACCCGCAACTCAAGAAGCTCCTCGCGCGTATCCAGTCGGATGACACCGTCACCTATCTCCCGTTCGTAGACGCTGAAGAGCTCGTTATCCGTGTGGTGTCGGATCTCGCGACCTTGCTGGCCGAGCGCTTCGACGAGTCCCGGTCCGACGGAACCACTGACGACGAGGACGGGGATGTCACAGCATCCGCCCCGCACGTTCCCGCCGCCACTACCGCCACGATCGGTCGTGAGAAGGATGTCGCGGAGGTGCGGCAGCTTCTGGAGCGCGGCGGCGGACGCGTTCTGACGCTGGTCGGTCCGGGCGGGATCGGCAAGAGCCGGCTCGCGATCGAGGTCGCTCAGTCCACCGAGGACCTGTTCCCTGACGGCACATTCTTCGTACTCCTGGAGGGCGTTCACGAGGCGGGTCTGCTGTTGCCGACGATCGCATACTCCCTCGGCATCGTCGACAACGGCGAAGCCGGGCTCGAGGAGCGCATTTCGCACGCGCTGGAGGAAATGCGCGTGCTGATCGTGCTCGACGACTTCGAGCAGATCGTGGATGCTGCGCCGATTCTGGTCAAGCTGCACCAACTGGCGCCTTTGGCGAGCTTTCTCGTCACAAGCCGGATCGTGCTGCGGATCGGTGGCGAACAGGTTTACGAGGTGCAATCGCTTCCGCCGCCCGACGGCACCGGACCCGTCAGCCTCGACAGCGCCCAGCGGTCGCCGGCGGTGGCACTGTTCATCGACCGAGCGCGAGCGGTCAAGCCCGAGTTCGCGCTCACCGCTGACAACGTGTCTGCTGTCGCGGAGATCTGCCGACGCCTTGAGGGGCTGCCCCTGGCGATTGAATTGGCGGCCGCGCAGGTACGTCTTCTGACGCCCGCATACATGGCGGAACACCTGGATCACAGTCTGCCTTTTCTGACGATGGCCGCCCGTGACATGCCCAATCGGCATCGCACGATTCGCGCCACGATCGACTGGAGCGTCAGCCTGCTCACGAACGAGCAGCGTGGTCTGCTGGAAGACCTCGGCGTCTTCGCGACCCGTTTCACCATGGAGGCCGTCGAGGCGATCGGCAGCGGACGGTCGTGGGAGGGACACGCGATCGAGGCGCTGTCCGAATTGGTGGATGCTTCGCTCGTCAAGCCTGTTGAGATCGGCGGGCGGTCGATGTTTTCCCTGTTGGCGATCATGCGCGAGTACGGGATCGAGCGCCTGGAGGAACGCAATGAGGTCGAACTGATGTGCGTCGCGCACGCGGATTACTATCTCGACCTCGTGAAGCGAGTGGCCCCAGGTCTGCGTGGTGCTGGGCAGGTCGCGGCGGTGAAGGAACTCGGATTGGAGATGTCCAACCTGCGAGCCGCCGTGCGCCACCTGATCGACACGAACCGGCTGGAAGACGCGGGCGCATTCGCTTGGACACTATTCGTCTACTGGTGGATTTCGGGTTTTTTCTCCGAGTTGCGGCTGTGGATGCTGGAATTGCTCGAGAAGCAGAAGCCGATCTCGCAGCACACCCGTGCGGTGGCGCGGTTCTTCTCTCTATGGGCCGAAATGTGGCAGCGCCCCTCCGATCAGGTCGTCGCTGGCCTCGGCGAGTGTGTGCGCCTGTTCACCGAGAGTGGAGACGAGCACGCCGCAGCCATCGCACTCGCCGGGCGCGCTACCGCCAGGCTTCAGTTTCCGGACCTCGACGCCGCCAAGGCGAAGGCGGAGCTGACGGAAGCGATCGCGAAGTTCGGAGAACTCGGCGACGGCTGGTCCGAGTCGCTGGCCGAAGTGGGCCTCGGCTGGGTTTCGGTGATCGGCGGCCAGCTCGCTGACGCGCTCGAGCACTTCAGCCGCTCGGCGGAGATCGCCGACGCAGGGCAGGACTTCTACACGCGCGCCGTCGCCGGCAACAACCGCACGCGCGTGCTTTTCCTCATGGGCGAGCTGGAAGCCGCCGAGCGAGAGTGGCTACTGACTCTCCGACTTTCGGTTCAGCTGCACTACGAAGAGGGAATCACGTTTGCGCTCGACGGCCTCTCCGCCATCGCTGCGTCTCGCGGTGAAGCGTGGCGTGCCGGCGCCTTAGCGAAGGTAGCGGCGTCGGCTCGCAGGCGAACCGGCATCCTCGACGTCGAGGGCCTTGCCGTGCAGATCGCTCCCCTGGCTACTCTTCGCGACAGGGACCCCGACGGGATAGCCGCGGGCGAGCGCGCAGGAGAAGAGATGACCCTGGACGAGGCCGTCGCGTTGGCCCTCCCGGACACGGGTCGGCTGGAGCGGGAGGCCTTGTCGCTGTGGTGACATTCATCCGTACGCCCGATCAGCGTCTCCGTGTCTTCGTCAGTTCTGCGAAACAGGGACTCGAGGCGGAGCGTCACGCGGCGCGAGCCGCGATCGAACGGATGCAGCTGGCCCCGGTCATGCTCGAGCTCGGCGCGCACCCGCATCCTCCTCGTTCGCTGTACCGCTCGTACATCGAGCAAAGCGACGTGTTCCTCGGGATCTACGCCTCCAGCGACGACGGCGCTGCGCCGGACCAGACCGTACGCGGGCTCGAGGAAGAATATGATGTCGCGCCGCCCGACATACCCAAGCTCATCTACATCAAGGCGAGCGACACGCGCGACGCGCGCCTCACGCACCTGACCGCTCGCATTCGCGACGATGACGCGGCGGAATATGTGACCTTCACCTCTGCTGCCGAGTTGGAAGACCAGATCGCGAGCGATCTCGCAACGCTGCTCGCGGAAAGATTCGCGCAGTCCACGAAGAGAACCTCCGATCGGCCCGCGGTCCCTGCCTCCATCGTCTCCCGCCTACCGCTCACGTCTACGGACACCATCGGACGCGACCGGGAGATCGCGGAGGTGCGGGCGCTGCTCGAATCAGGCGGCAGCCGGGTGGTGAGCCTGATCGGCCCGGGCGGTATCGGCAAGAGTCGTCTCGCCCTTGAGGTTGCGCGCGCCGACGAAGATCTGTTTCCTGACGGCACCTACTTCGTGCCGTTGGAGGGGGTGCTCGAAGGCGACTTGCTGCTGCCGACGATCGCTTTCACTTTGGGAGTGCGGGACAACGGCGAGGCGGCTCTGGAGGAGCGCATTTTGAGGGCGCTGGCCAACCGCCGTGTGCTCGTGGTTCTCGACAACTTCGAGCAGATCGTTGATGCCGCGCCCGCCCTCGTGCGGCTTTATACGTCCGCGCTGAGCGCGCGATTTCTCGTCACGAGCCGGATGGTGCTGCGCATCCGGGGTGAGCAGGTGTACGAGGTACCGCCGCTGGCGGTATCCGAGGCGGCCGTGACCCTGGAGCGCGTACTCCAATCGCCTGCGTGCGTGCTGTTCGCCGACCGCGCGCGAGCCGTCCGACCCGACTTCAGGCTGACCAAAGAGAATGCCCGGGATGTCGCGGATATCTGCCGCCGTCTCGAGGGCTTACCGCTCGCGATCGAGCTTGCTGCAGCGAAGGTACGCATGATGACGCCCCGTGGCATCGCCGAGCGGCTCGAGCACAGCCTGCAGATGCTGACGACAGGGGGGCGCGACCTTCCCGAGCGTCAGCACACAATGCGCGCGACGATCGATTGGAGCGTGAGTCTGCTTTCTACTACCCACCGTGACCTGCTCGCGGACCTCGGCGTGTTCGGGACCCGGTTCACGATGGACGCAGTCGAGGCGATCGGGGCCGGCCGATCGTGGGGGAAGTACACGATGGAGGGGATTGCAGCCCTCGTCGACGGATCGCTCGTGAAGCAGACTGACGTCGACGGGTACCCGGTGTTCTCCCTCCTGGCCGTCGTGCGCGAGTACGCGCTCGGTGAGCTGGAGGACCGCGGCGACGCCGAGAGGATGCAGGCTGCCCACGCCGATTACTACTCCGCGCTGGTGCGGCGCGTCGCCCCGGGCCTCCGGGGCGGCGCACAAGTGGAGGCGATCGCGCAGCTGGGCTTCGAGCTCTCGAACTTGCGGGCTGCGGTCCGTCACCTCATGTACACCGACCGGCTCGATGACGCCGGTGACTTCGCGTGGGACCTGCTCATCTACTGGTGGATCATGGGATTTCTTGCGGAGGTGCGGGTGTGGATGCTGGAGCTGCTCGCCAAGGAGGAGCCGATCACCCCGCACACACGTGCGGTCGCGTGGTTCCTGACCCTGTGGGGGCAGATGTGGCAGAACCCGACGGCCGAGGTCGTAGCTGGGCTCGGCGAGTGTGTGCGCCTCTTCGCCAACAGCGGTGACGAGGATGCCGCTGCGATGGCGGTCGCAGCTCGTGCAACGGCGCGAGCTCAGCTGCCCGATCCCGATCTCGACACCGCAGAGGAGGAGTTGCGGGATGCGCGAACGCGTTTGAATGAACTCGGCAACAGTTGGGCCGAGGCGATCTCGGAGGTGTCGCTGGGCCGCATGTCGTGGCTCCGGGGCTCGCTCGACGAGGCGATGAAACACTTCGATCGCGCGACCGAGATCGCCACGCTCGGCGGCGATCTGTTCACCAAGTCCGTCGCCAGCAATCAAAAGGGGCGACTTCTCCTGCTGCGCGAGGAGTCGGACGCCGCCGAGCAGGTGTTCCGCGGCACAATGCTCGACTCGATCCGAGTGCACCACGACGGGGGTGTGGCCTACAGCCTGGAGGGCTTCGCGGGCGTCGCGGCCCAGCGGGGGGATGCTCGACGCGCTGGGACACTCGCAGCCGTGGCGAGGACCATCCGACACCGTATCGGAATGTTCGACGTCGACGCTTTCACTGTGCACACCGCATTCGTTGAGCGGCTGCGCAAGACCGAGGGCGCCGCGGTCGCCGCGGGTGAACGCCGCGGTGCCGAGCTGTCGCTGGCGGAGGCCGTCGCGCTCGCGCTGCCGAAGGCCGACCGAGCCCTTGCCGACGCCGCCCTGGCACATTGGTGACCGCCTGCGGCCCGTCCGGGGCCATCGTGGCTGCGGGGCAGATCTCAGTCCCGTGCCCCGCTTCAAGATGGTTCGGGCGTTCCCGGCTGAGAGCGCCATAGGAGTCAACCGCGGGGTAGTTATGGACAGGGGTCAACTGGAGGGGGAGGCCACGCCGTCTGCTTCACATGAATGATCTTCAGGAGTTCGAGTCCGTCCGGCTAGATGTAGGAGGCCAGGACGTTGCTGACACGTGAGGGTGTCGCGGATGCGGGTGGTTGTCCGTCGTGCGCGCCGTGTGGCCGATGGTAGTTGTAGTGCAGACTCCAGATTCTGAGCGCGGCAGCGCGTTCGGCTTCTGAGTTCCAGGTGCGTGCATAGAGGAACTCTTCGGCGAGAATCCGGTTGTATCGCTCGACTTTGCCGTTGTGTCGGGGCGTTTACGGGGTGATGCGCTGGTGCCGGCTGGAACCGACCGCCTCACGGAAAGCGGCGGCCCGGTAGCAGGAGCCGTTGTCGGTAACGACCCGCTCGATCCGGGTGATGCCGTGGGCTGCGAACCAGGCTTTTGCGCGTCCGAGGAACGCGATGGCTGTGACGGCTTTCTCATCGGATAGGGCTTCGGTGTATGCGAGTCGGGAGTATCCGTCGATGGCCGAGTGCAGGAACACGTATCCGGTCTTCGCTCCGCGGGCCTTCGTGCGGGCAACGGCTTTGGCTTCCGGGCTGCCTTTGCCATGTACGCGCCACCCACCGCCGTCGGGGATGCGTCCGACCTTCTTCACGTCGAGATGCACCATGTGGCCCAGGCGTCGGGCAGTGATGCGTTGCGGTTCCCGGCTCGCCTCGCCGTTCGGGTCGATGAACTTCCGTGTGTTCAGGCCTAGCTGAGCGAGTAGCCGGTTGATGGTGCGCCTGCTGACCGGCGTCCCGACTTGGTTGAGCTCGAAGGCGATTCGGGATGCTGACCATTTGTACTCGCGTCGCATCGACTCGATCTGCTCCACGAGCTGGCCGGGGGTCGCTGATGGCTGCCGGATCGGAGAGGACGAGCGATCCAGTAGGCCGAGTTCTCCGAAGCGTCTGTACCTGTTGACCCATTTCGAGGCGGTCGCGCGGGAGATGCCCATCTCTTCGGCCACGTGCGCAATCGCCGGGTCCGGCAGCGTTCGATCAATCGGCGGCGTCCTTCGGGTGAGAGCGGCGCATTGGCGTGCAGACGTGAAGTCATGACGATCTCAGATCAGTTCCAGCACCGGCCCTTGATGGACGGCCCGATATATGACGTTGCGTATCGCGTTGGCCTGGTCCGAGGTCAGTGTGCGGTCGATGGGCCGGAGCACGATCCGCAACAGGAGGTTGACCTGACCGTCTTGTGTGCCGAGCCGAGAGCGCGCCGCCTCGGGCAGTTTCTCGTGCTCAGTGCGGCTGAGCACGTCGAGGGACTCGATGACGTCGGCGTCGTCGCCGAGGGCGATGCGGATACGGTCGCCGAGCGTCTCCTCGTCTTCTTCTTCTGCCACGACAACCGAGATATCGCGCCGGGACGCGGGAAGAAGCGAGACGTGCTGCCACGGCTCCAGAGTCAGCATTTGGGCGGCGATGCGCGGGTCTTCCGCCCGCAGATAGCGGATGTCGGGGATGCCTTTGCGCAGCATCAGTGCCCGCTCCAGCCCCATGCCGAGAGCGAGGCCGGACCACTGCTTCGGATTCAACCCGGAGCCGCGCAGTACCTCGGGATGGATTCGCCCGCACTCGGCAAGCTCGAGCCATTCGCCCTCGTGGACGACGTCGATCTGACGGCCGCGCACCGTGTAGGGGTGCGAGACATCGGTTGTCTTCCACTCGGCGCCCGGAAGCACGGCCTCGACCAAGTGGCCGATCATCGTGAGCATGTCCTCGTCGCCAGTGTCGGGAGTGCTGCGGATTCGCCATAGATCCACCTGGTGCGGCTCGCCCACGTGGCTGCGATCGACAGCGTCACGCCGGTAGACGAGGCCCGGGGCCACGATCAGCTCATCGACCTCGCTTCGCCCCGCGTAGTCTTCGAGGGCAATCGGGAGTTCGGCGCTCGTGTGGCTGCGGAGCATAACGGTAGGGCTGATGTAACGGGTATACCGACGGGCGCGGGTGACGTCGTCGGGGTCGTAACCTAGGCGGTCGTAGTTTTCACGCACGGGCACGACCGGAGAGTTACGCACGTAGCGGACGGTGTTGCCGGGCTGCAGCGCACCCACGACGGAATCGAGGAGAGCCTGTATGGCGTGCCCGCCCTGCGCGGGATCAGTCAGGTCGCGCAGGTTCAGCGCGTGGCAGAGCTGGGCAGAAGTCAGGTAGTCGGCGTGCGACATGTGGGAGTCTCCGAAAAGGTTGCAGGTTGGTGAAGGAGGAGAACTTCCCCCGGCCGTACCTGCGGAGACCTACAGCGCTACGAGCGCGCGTCGACGACCCCGCGGCCACTAACCGGCCGGGGGTCCCGAAATCGCTTCTGCCAAAGCACGGCTCCAGAATACCCGCGCAACTACTTGTTGACCACGAACGTCAACAACGTCCCGGCCAGCAACACCTAGTTGCTGAGGATGCGAATGTTCTGTGCGGCGGCTGCGCTGGTGATGCCGAGTGCTGTGAGGTCGTTCTACGCGGCGACTCCGAGGGGCTCCGATGAGCTCTGGACCCACTCCGGCACCGTTGCCGAGATCGATTCCAGATCGTTCGGCACGAGAGCGGGGACGAAATACGCTGCCATGCGCATGGTAGACCCGGGCACCGCTGGCTGGAACAGACACCGGGGCTCTAGCATCTTGGTCATGACGAGTCCGGAGTCATCACCACCAGCGTGGCCACCGCCTGGGTGGTCCGTATCGACGTACCGCCGGGCGGGCAGGGATCACACCTATTACGAGATCGGCGATGGTTCCGGGGGCTCTCGCGCGAGCGTTCTGCTTCTCCACGAGTTTCCAGGCATCACCCGCGAACTCGTCGAGCTGGCGAATACGCTGTCTGCCCGGTTCCGCGTTGTGGTGCCGTCGTTGCTCGGTCGCGACGGCTCCCCGACCACTCTGGGCAGCCTGCGCGAAGTGTGCGTTCGGCGAGAGGTGCATGCATTCGGTGCTGACGGCGCGAGCAGAGGCGCAGCGTGGCTGCGCCAATTCGCAACAGAACACGTCGGTCGAGGCGGAGCCTACGGTGTGATCGGAATGTGCTTCACCGGCAATTACGCCTTGGCGCTGGCAGTCGATCCTCAGGTGAAGGCGGCAGTCGTCGCGCAGCCCGCCATGCCGGTGGCGCCGCGCGGAGGACTGGGGCTTTCGCAGGCGGACCGGGACATGCTCGCCGTACGGGGTGATCTGTGCGTGCGCGGACTCAGGTTCCGACACGACCTGATCTCGTCGCCGCGCAAACTGAGCGCCGCCGAGCGGCTGCTCGGCCCAGAACGGATGACCGTGTCCACGCTGACCGAGCCGCGCTCGTGGCGGCATTCCACGCTGACCGGAGTCGATCGGAATCGCGACGCAGTGCTCTTCATCACGGAATTCCTCGCCGCGAGACTCTGACTGCCCTCGGTCGATCGAGGTCGCGAGCTGCGGCGGTGACGCGGCGAGTCAGACAGACCGGAGTAATGCGTACACGGCAAGCAACGGCGTCAGGGCTATCGTCGCTTCTCGCTTGCCATGTGACCGAGCGACGTTGGCGACGGCGCGTGCGTAGACCGCGCTCAAGGCGAACACGGCCGGCCACGCGAGCAGCCGCATCATCCGGCTGATCGTGAGAAAGAACCGCGATGAGTCTTTGCGAGGAAGCTCATGCCGGACGTAGGCGCCGCTGGCCAGAAATTCCACGATCTGATCGCGCCGGTGAGGATCTGAGCCTCCCAGGGCACCGGCGTGACCACCCACGAAAAACCCATTGTCTTGTTGCACGGCTGCCGGTGCGTTCGGGAACCCGATCACTCCGCCGGGGCCGACACCCTTGTTCCATGGCCAGAGTCCGTTCAAGAACCCGGCAAGAATTCCCACCGGAATGTCGATGCGCCCGCGCTCGTTGTGTATGACGCCCGGAGCCCAATCACCTGACTCGTAGTGGCCGATCTGTTTGCGTCGCAACAGAGTCCCCCAGTCATATCGGGGGGTCAGCACAGTGCCGGCCAGCAGTATGTGACGGAATCGCACAGCGGGCACCCGTTCCATGGCTCGACCCATCATGTAAGTGCCGTTGGAATGGCCGAAGAACCGGAAATTGTCAGGGTCATTAGTGAGCGCCGCATCGCCGTACTGCTCGAGGAAGTCGTGCGCTTTCCTGTTGCGGACGAACGGCAGCGCGAACTCGAAAGCCGAGAAGAATCCAGTGTCGGGAGCGATGACGTGAGTCCCAGATGCTTCGAGCTTCCGACGCAACTCTGCGATCCACTCGTCGTCGGCAGACGCGCGGATGCCGTGGAAGATAAACGCTACAGGCTGCGGGTCTACCGCCAGAGAGGCGGGTGATTCATCAAGGGGGTCGAATATCGCCCGCCGGAGCATCGGCCACCGCCACTGTCGCCCAGTGGCCCAAGACACGTCGATCAGCTGCGCGTGGCTCGTATCCGCTATCTCGATTCGTTTGGCGCCCGTCAATCGCACGGTGTCCCTCACGTCATCGGGTGTCACGAGCCGGTCGTCCATGCCGACGACGTCAACGACCTCCGGTCGCTCCTCCCTGCTGAGCTGACGGAACGCTTCGAACCAGCGAAGTCGGAGATTGGTGACCCAGTAACCGCCGGATTTCGCGTGCTCCATGGCGAAGTCCGCCCACGGCGTGGCCACGGCGTAAAGCAGTCGCAACCAACTCCACCCCTCGAATCGGTAGCCCCCGTTCGGCGAACCCAGCAGCACGATCCTGCTAACCTTTCCGGCCCAATCGGATGCTGCGGCGGAATCATAGCCGCGCGCTTTCAGCCATGCGGATCGAAGGATAAGTCCCCCCAGACTGTGGCCGATGAGCACCACGTCGGAAGCGCCCGTGTTGAGGACTTCTGCAGCGACGAAGGCTTGCAGGTTTCCCGCGGCGTGTTCAGGTGTGTGACGTACGCTCCACGGTCTGACCCGGTGCGGGTATTTCACGACTCGCGTTTCCCGTCCGGCATCATCTGAGATCAGTTTCAGAAGTGCGGAGCTCCGATCTCTCCCTATCCCCGGCACATAGATGATCAATCGCTCCGCTGGAGGTTCTTCAGGAGGGCGCGCACCTGCCATGCGATGAGAATCCCACAATGGCCCACGCAGCATAAGGCCCCTGATCACAGCGGAAGCACCTTGCTCGGGTCTAACATCTGGGTATTCGCGACAATGCAGTCGCACGGCGGGAGGGCTTTCTCGTGATGATGCGCAATCAGACAGAGATCCTCGAGATTCGAGTGCACGGCGTGCTCAATACTCCGCCCGCGGAAATGCTCGAGACCACCCCCGACAAGATCACCCGTCGCGTCGGGGACGACCTCGGGTCCTTCTGGTCGCGCACCGATGCGGCTCCCACAGCCGGCATCGCGTCCGTCGAGGCGTTCTCATGGGGCGCGCAAGCTCGTACCGGCGGCGGCGCTGTTGCGGTGATCGGTCGGGTGCTCGTGCACCTCGGGTGGTTCCTTCTGCTGCCGTATGCGCTGGCCAACTTGGCCTATTGGACACGATCGATTAAGTCGCAGCAGAGTGCGGGTTCGAAGACCTGGGACGGCGACGCGGGGGCATCGACCGTGCGGGTGTTCGGGCTTTTTCTCACCTTGATCGCAGTGGCCGCCTTCAGTTCCGTGGCCATCGATCTGATTGCGATCCAGTGTTTCCGCGACGGCACGAAGGTGTGTGCGGCCCTTCCTCAGATCTTCGATGGGCTGAGAGAGCTGAGCCGAGAAGGCCGCGCCGCACTCCTGGGCATTGCGCCGATCGCCGCCGTGTTGATCCTCTACCTCATCGGGCGCCGAGGTCGGGTGCGCTTCGAGGAGCCGGTCAAGCAGTTCGGCGCGGGGCTCGGCGACTCACCCGGGGAGGAGGGTCTGCCGCTCTTGGCGACGCGAGGATTCTGGTCTGTGTCGCGGGTCGGGCAGACGTCGGAATGGCTGCACGTCGCGGCCTCCATCACCTTGGTGCTCTTCGTCCTCGCCCTCGACTCGGCGTACCTCCAAGTCAGCGGGTGTTGGGTCGGCAGCGAACCTGTCACCTGGAACTGCCTTACTGCTGCGTTCGCACAGCCGGTTCCTGCCGCATTCGCTGTTGGCGCGCTGCTGCTGCTGCTCATGATCATCATCCTGGTCGTGTATGCCTCGCATACCCCTGCCGAGGCAGGGGCCGTTCTCGGCCGAGTCGCTCGAGGGATGTCGATCGACACGCCCGATGCACGAACAGCGTGGAAACGCGGTGCGGCGATGGCTTGTCTTGTCATCGCTATGGCGGGTTACGCCGGGTGGACGATACTCGCCCTCACCGGTCGAACACCCCAAGACGACTCGAACACCGGAGTTCTCGGGCTGGTGGCCAGCCCCATCGCGTTGATCGTGCTGGCGTTCTTCCTCGCCCTCGCGGGCGTGGGATGGAAGACGGGATCCACCAGGGCGCGTCGTATCACCAGTGCGGTCTTCCTCGTGCTCGGCGCCGCCTCGCTGCTCGGCAGTCACTTGGATCCGGCCATGTGGGGATGGCGTGTGGAAACCGGCTGGCAGTGGGGCTTCATCGCCGCGGCGATCCTCTGCGTGATCGTCCATCTCTTCGTCGCGGGGACATCGTCCGGCGAGCGGCGAATCATCGCCTGGCGCGGGCAGGCAGCAGCTGTCGCGATGCTGCTGGCGCTGTTCGCTTCGATGGCGTTGTGCAGCCTGCTTGTGCTGGGCGTGTCCGCGTGGCTCGGCACGCCAGCCGGTTCGCCCGCGATCGACTCGATCTGGCGCACTCCGCTCGAACCTCCGGCAAGCGATCTCTGGAATATCCCCGACGCGTACGAGCGGTTCGCGGTCGTCCTGGCTTTCGTCGCCGGTCTGCTGCTGACCGTCATCATCGCCGCGGTGGCGTGGAACCTGATTCGCTTCGTGGGTTACTCCTTGCCTGCACTGCTGTGGGGAAAAAGGGCGACAGACACGGAAGGACCTGCCGACGAGCGCGGAGGTCTGCTCATACCCGACCGCAGAACGTACGCACCGCGCTTGCGAGGTCTGTCGCCGACGGTCCGGCGGCGGGTGACTGTACGGCGCAGCTCGCACCTTCTGCACAGGGGAGAGCCGCTCTTCGGGTGGCTCGCGGTGTTCGCGGCGATCGGCTTTTTCAGCCTGTCGTCGGCATTCGTCTTCGAGCAGGTGAAGGCCCTCACCGTGATGGCTGGGATACAGCCCGCTGCGATCCGCGCCGGAGCGACAGCGATTCTCGTAGCCGCCGCCCTTGCCGCGGCCGGGGCGGTGGCCGCGCACGCGGCATCGAGCAGCGAACGACCGCTCGGTGTCTTCTGGGATGTCGTCGCCTTCTTCCCGCGCGCGGGTCATCCGTTCGCTCCGCCGTGTTTCGGCGAACGCGCAGTACCGGAGCTGTCTGCACGAGCGCAGTCGTGGGTGAACGACCGCACGGCGAAGCGGCCGCGCGCGGTGATCTTCACGGCGCACTCGATGGGGTCGACCATCGCCGCCGCGACATTGCTGTCCACGCGCGGCGAGAAGGTGACCAAAGGCCGAGGCACGGACCTGCTCACTGACCGCCTCGCCCTGCTCTCCTACGGAAGCCAGCTCCGCGCCTACTTCAGCCGGTTCTTCCCATCTGTCTTCGGACCTGACGTGCTCGGAGTACCAGGGCTCCGCGGTCCCTCGCTCTGGCGGCGCGACCCCTGGCGCGCTCAGGTCCTCGCGGAATTCCGGCCGTGCAGGCTGCCGCCCCCTCTCCGCGACAATCAGCGAAGCCTCACCGCGCTGCTCGGGGCACGCCACGATTCCGACCCTCGATGGCGCAACCTCTGGCGCCGCACTGACTACCTCGGTTTCCCCGTCTTCGCCTATCGATCAGACACGAACCCCATCGACCGCGGGGCCACGGAATCCGTTCCGGACAGCTACCTCTGGCAGATCGCCACTCACAGCAACTACTTGGGCACCCCGCAGTTCGTGCTCGCTCGGGCCGAACTGGTCAGGCAGCTGCGTTCCGGTCGACGCTGATCAGTCAGGCTCTCAGGGGCTCGAGGGGCGGAAGGTCACTTCTGCAGCGATACTCCGTTGGCAAGACGACAGCACACCCATTCCGGCCGTCATTCCGGGTCGCTGAACTTGCACCGGCGGCTCCTGACTCGTCAGATGAAATCTGTCCCGCTCGGAAATCAGGGTTTCATCGGGGTTCAAGGAGAGGCCGGATTCGAGAACATGGACCATGCGGATGCCCCCTTTTGTCAGGCTTCGTCGTCGCCGGGAGGCTCAACGAGAGGTGACCCTGCAGCAAGCTGACGGATGTGGTCTTCAACCTCCTTTTGGGCGAAGTATGAGAAGTGGTCGGATGCCACAGTGTGGGCTTGGTTGGCCGCAGCTCCTGCTTTCGCCGAGGCGACGGAGACGACCAGGTCACCGGGATCGCCTCGCCGACCGTAACCGGCACGCGCGAGTCCGTGCAGGGCGCTGCCGGCAATCCCGCGCACCTCGACAGAACCCTCCGCGTCGACGTTCCCGGCGAACGCGAACACGTGGGCAGTGTCTCTGGGTCCGGGATATCCGGTGATGAAGCTCGAGCGGGGGCCCATCTGTTCAATGCCAATGGGAAGCTTTCGGAACATCAGAGAGGCGAGGCGGCTGATCGGGTCGAGCGCTCCACCAACGAACACACGCAACGCCCCGAAAGTGGCTGTCGCACCGAGCAGGCCACCCCGAGCTTGGTCGACGAGTTCCGTTCCAGCGAATGGGGTGCCCAAAGCGATCACTCTCCCTCCTGCCCACCCCTGACTGGTCAGTTTTTCTGCCGCTCGCCTCGCTACCAGACCTCCACGGGAGTGCGCAATGAAAGTTACGTCGTTGGCACGGATCCTTGCGACCTGCTGCGCGAGAACGTCGGAGTTGTCTGCGATGTCGTGCCAAGTGTCATGTTCGAAGCGGACGATCCTCCGGTCCGGTACCCACTGCCGCAGCGCCGTTGCCATAGGAATTGCGCAGCTCATCGTGCCATGAACCGCGACTACCGTCGGCACCGCTCGGGGCCACGCGTCGTCAATACGGGGAACGCTGCGGACGGTTTCGCGGCCAGACTCGTCGAGCTCAGCCATCGCCATGCGAGTTCGGCGGAAGGGGTCGTTGGGCGTGCGGATCTTTCCAGCTGAGATCGCGAGTCTGCCCACCAGGTACGCCACGTGTTCGAGTGCGGGGTACTGAACGTGGATGCGTCCGCCGTGCACTTCGGTGACTCCGTCGACTGCACTTGACCCTGTGCCCCGATAAAGCCGCCACATCAACAGTCGATGAGTTCCACGCGTTCCGACACGTTGTTGGAGTCGAGATGCCCGCTCATTCAGGTCGTCTTCGACGAGCGGAACGACGTAGTCTTCCAGTTCCAATCCGGACGAATCCTTCGGGATCGGAACGACGATCGAGAACGCACCGAGCGCTGCCGCGGCATGAACGCGCCCTGATTCCCGCACCGAGAGGAGGGGTACGCCGCCGTCGATGTCGAACTCGATCTCGATGTCGTCGCTATCGGCATCAGGTCGATTCTTTTCAGAATCTTGCAGGATCTGCTTGGCGGCGCGGAGTGCGGACGCAAGGTCTTCTGCTGACGTGAGGTTGGCCGCGCCGAGTGGGCTCCAAGCCTCCGGCACCCGGCCCACGTACAGGTCCGATGCCAGAGCCTCCTTAACAAGACGGGCCCACAGCGGTGCATTCACCCATTCCCCGAACGGAGCCTCCGCCGATAGCGCAATCCGCTCCACCATCTCAATCCCGGTATCCACCCCGTCGCCGAATTGGCCAGACATTGCGCCGAGAGCGACGGCAGCATCCAAGTCAACGACAAGGCGTGCAGGCAACTGTTGGCGCGCCATGTATCGACTGTCAAAGGCTCGGAACATAATCATCACCCCGCTGGAACCGGGACCACGTCACCGCGCAGGTCGCGCGGACGTCACCCTGCCCAGACCATAAACCTGCCGACCGGCGGATGGGAAGATCCTGAGTCGAAGGCCGGCGACGCGACGACGAAGCCTTCACCCCAGGGTCCTTGAGAAGGGACCCGCGATGCAAGACCCCGCGTTCCACGGCATCGGCGAAGACGCGTTGAAGGAGCGCTACAAGGACTTCTACGCCGTCCGCGTCGGACCGCTCGACCATGCCGAGGTTCCGCCAACCCTCCGAGATCTCATCCCGTATGCGGAGGTATGGGGCGTGGGGGATGACGACGAGCGGGATGAGCTCGTGGAGAACTCACCCGCCCCCGCGCGGGACGACCTGATTGCGATCTTCGAGACCTAGCCCAGCACACAGGCTGGGATGACAACGCCAGTCTGCTAGTCGTGGATGCCGGTAAACCGTTCCAACGGATGGGCAAGCCATCCCCTATCGCCGCTCTCGTGCCACTGAGACTCCGCGCGGTTCCTCGATCGGTCGTGCAACTCATCGGGAACGCCAACGGCACTGCGCGGAAGCGGATGATTGAGCGGCTCCTCGTCGACGCGAGCGGCAAGTCGCGGGGCGCGGTCGTATCGCTCTCGGATCCGCCCGACGAAGTCGACGATCGACGCGGCGAAACTTGGCAGAAGATTGCGTCGAAGACGTCAAAGATCCGACCACACTTGACATGCTCAACTGGTGGCAAACGGCTCACTTAGTGCTTCAGGGTTATCGGCTTACCAGGGCCAAGCTCGGTGGCCTAACCGGATTCGTACTTCAGGAAGCGCGAAGTACGGAGAGCATCCCGTATGGACTCATTCCGCCGTCCGCTTTGGACCTTGTAGTGGCTATGCCAGGACCTATCGGCGGGATGGCCGAAGGTATCGACCGAGTGAGACCGGTCGTGAACTTGTTCGGCCCAGTGGCAATACTCTTCGCGATCTTCGATGATGTACTGGGGCGCCTTCTGGCGAAAATGCCTGACATGCAAGACAAGCTCGCCCTCAGTTCAACCAGTGCAGCACGAGCAGTACGGGTGGCGCGTAAGTCGACTTGGCGGGACCGCGGTCCATACGCTCGGCTGAAGGGGGTAATCGATGCCTTCTCGGTAATGTGGGTAATCGCCCTGCTCGGCATCTCTCTATACGGGCTGCTCGTGCTAATCGGCGTTGTATAGGCAATCGCGTGTTGGGACCGATCGATTCTGAAGCCAGGAACCGTTCAAGGCACAACCACCTTCCTGGTGCAGCATCAAACTTCATTCCGGTGCGCGCCGAATGACCGGCTTCCGGGCCACTTGCTCCGCCAAGCTCGGTCGGATGACCAGGTTCTTCGCAGCGATGCTGCACGATGCCAGTGAGCGGTGTCGCTAGTGAACGCAGGCGTTCACGAATCCGCCAAGACAGCGCCCGCATCAAACATCGCGGCTCGATATCCCCCCGGAGAGTGCGAGAAACACGTGTGGGCCGGTGCCACCCGCACCGGACGCGGCCCGTAGGTCAGCGTTGGCTTGACCCGCCCGGACCTCCTCCAAGGTGACAGCTCTGTCGTTCGCCGTTGATGCTGGCGCATCCGCGTCGGACACCACCAATTCGGTCTCTGCGCCGGCAGATGAGTGTGCGGGTCTACGTGTGCCAGCCCCTCGGCGACGCCTACGCCGGCGTGCTAGGCGTAGATTCTCTCCGTCGCTTACCTCGCCTTATCACCCACGCGTCGACGGCGAAGCCAACGCCCACGGCGACGATGACGCCAATTAGGCTGGCCGCAAACGGATTTTCGATGAAGGCCGCGAACTTGCGTGTGCACGCGGTGGGCGCGGTCTCGTCGAATCGCCCGAGCGGGGAATCGGCTGGATTGGCCGTTCAATCGAAGGCGATTGCGGTTACACCTGAGGCAAACGAGCAATCCCATACCCCAGCCAGTGCAACCAGAACGATTGCAGCGATTATTCCGGACCCCCACCCCCACCCATGGGAAGCGGCCTGATTTCCCGCATCTGTTGTCATCGGTTCCCCAGACTTCCGACGTCCTGATCGGCAAGCTACGCCACGCGAGCGAGTGGGGCAAGACACGTGGACCCGCTGCACACCTGTAACCTCCGAGGGCCTGGACCGCGCGCAGCCCTTCCACGGTACGACGCGTTTGCGAGTCGATTGTCAACAATCGGATGACCGTAGTCCGGTTAGGGACCGGCTTGCGCACGGCCGACTTACGAGCGGCGAGGGGTCTCCATACTTGCCTACTTGGCTCGGCGGATCTTCCAAGAATCACACCGGCCGCCGCCAACCCAGATGGCGAGCAAGTACTTCAACGTCGACACCTTTCGGGTGAGAGAAACTGAGCCGGCATGCTCGGAGCCAGGCCATCAAGCGGGCTGCCTCGTGCGATTAGTGCTGCCTCGATCACACTGCCGGTGTCCGCGCGCGGACCTTCCGCGCGGGCGGTTGGAACTGCTTCGCGGCGGGTGATGCTTCGACCTGGGCGAGAACCCGCTCGAAGTATGGCAACATCGCAGGCCCGAGAAGGCCGTTGCGTTCGCGGAGTTCGTCCGCAGCGCCGAGGAATTTGCCGGCTCGCTCGACGTCGCCGATGGCGACGGCGACGGCGACCGCGAACATGCCATCCAGCCCATTGGCAATGCCCTGCAGTGAGCGCGCCGCGAAGGATGAGCCTCCCGCACTTCACGCAGCGCGACCTCCACCGCACGGCCGTGAGCCATGACTGATGACCGCCGGGTGCATGGTATTTCGACGACCCCAGACTCGATCTATCCAGCCAGCCGCGACGTCTGCGATTCGCGACGCTGGAGCATCCCGCCATGAAATCCATACCCACACCGTCGCGCGTCCATCGCCGTGCGGCCACTCAAGGGGTGGCCTGCCTGTTGGCGTTGCTGCCGGAACCCTGTCTCGACAGGGTGCGTGAGTAGCGCTATCCAAGAGCTACCAGCACAGGTACGAGGCCCGGCCCGTCGCGCCAAGAGCGTAGTGCCTTCCCGATGACGGTGCCGTGGGCCTGCGATGGGTCGCTCGCACCCATAGCATGACCCAGCGTGAACGAGGTCGTTAGAAGATCACCGACGGAGATGGGTCCGTATGAGGCGTCGACCTTGCACCAGGCCTTGCCGGTAAGCGCGAGCGGGAGGCGATTGGGCACGCCTGCCTCGCGACCAAGGATTACGCCAGGCTCTAACCCACCCGCGCCGGAGATGATGCCGGCGACCCGGCGGTCATACGGACGGGTGCTCGCTCGTAACACGTCGTCGTCGTCGACGATGACGACGGTGCCGCGCCCCAAGTGCTCGGACGGATCGACAGCAAAGTCCTCCGCGCAGTCGGCTCCGGATGTTATGACGTTCCCGGACGCACCATCCAAGTGAATCCGCACGTTGCCTGCCGCGTCGTGCACCCGCAGATTTCCTGCGCCTCCCCCACCGAGGACGTTACCAACATCGAGGTCCGCCAGATCACTGTCAAACCGCAGCACAAGGTTGCCGGAGGCGTCGCTCATGAATAGCGAGCCGCGCCCCGCGTCGAGGTGCAAGCGGACGCGATTGGCGTTGTCTCGTACTCGAAGATCGCCCTCGTTGCCCCCTCCACCGACATCCAGCACGGCGAACTGACCGTCGAAATTGAGTACGGTCCCGCCTCCCGGTGCCAATACTTTGAAGGAAGCAGGGCGACTACCCACATTAGGTGAGCCGAGAGTGAGTTCATGCTCTGCTATCACCGCGCCATCGGTGACGTAACCGCCACCCCATACTTGAGTTTTCCCATCGAGCGTGGCGATCGTGATCGCCGCTGGCTCATTGGGATCGATAGTGACAACGACTTGACCCGCGTCGTTGAGAACCTCAATCAGTCCAGTGAATTGCTTTGGCATCCGAACCTCCTTCTAAATAGGGTCCACCGTCGGACCTAGGCCAACCGCCCGAGCGATTCGCGGTCATTTTCAGGATCCTCTTCCGTTTAGTAACCGGCAAGCTCGCCGCGTGCATCGATCCCACCACGGAACGAACGCAAACGCCTCGTAGCCGGCGTCAGTTCCGTCACCGGCCGCGATCCGATCCAGGCGCCTGATGACTACGCCAGTCGGCGGGACCTTGATACGCCAGATGAACGGTCGTCCCTTGCGTATGCCAACTCAGACGAGTTCGTCGCCGCCTTGACCCGTGGTCAGCGCGTGGCGGCCGAGACAGCTAGCGACACGAAGCGGCGACGGCTTGCGGCCGTTGTTGTCAATGGCGGAAGCTGGGCGCCGTTTGCGACGACCGAGCGTGAGCAGTTCACGCACCTCGTCGATGACTTCGACGACCTCCACGTCTTCCTACTCAGCTTCTTCGTTGACCCTCGCGCATGGCTCGAATCACGGGGTCTCTTGGGCAACCGCGCCGCCGCCCCCATGGCAAGCATCGGGGCTCCGATCATGACAGCCCTCGGCGTAAGCGACGACTCATGGCAGGCGCCCGTCGAACAGGTGGCAGCCGATCTGGAGCGAGCTGGGCTCGCCCAAATTCCGCTTCGCACGATGATGACCGGCGACGGCACGGTCCAGCCACGGACGAGCGAAAAGGGAAGCCGCTTCCTCGCGTTCCTCAACGAGACGTCACCGCTGGACGCTGACCCGCCCGCCAGTCGGTAACCCGGCGGGGTCGCCACCGCGCCCTACGCTTTGATCCGTGCGTTGGGCAAGCGATTACGGCGGCCGAGCAACTCTGGCCCTCAACCCGCTGACACTGAAACGGCTCTGAGGCGAATAGCTCGGCTTCATGTGGCCGAGAAGTCGCATAGTCAGTCGATACCAATCGCGATCGCTATCGCCGAAGCGCGCGTAGACGAAATGATCGACCAACTCATCGACACACACCTCATGAGTGACGACACTTTCGTGGTCTACCTGCTCGGGAAGACGGCGAGCGGCTTTCACCAGACTTGGACGGCTAGACGAGAGGTGCTGAAGAAGGGATTCGGCATAGCCTTGGGACACGCCCCCTCAGCTCAGCGGATGGAAACGGTCATCGACGTGCGGAATGCAATGGCGCATGGTGACGGGAAAAAGATCATCCACCAATCCGTCGTCGGTCGAGAGCAGCGAAGTATCGGGGTTCACCCGGCGTAGGGTCCGTTCGAGGATTCCTGCCGGCCCCCGATCCACGCTGCGGTCGGGCTCGATGTAGTGCCCTTCTGTGATCGCGGTCGATCCGTGGCCGAGGAAGGTGGCGGCAGCGTCGGCGCTCGCCCCGCGCGCGATGACCGTTGCACCGGTCCGCCGATACCAGCGCAACGTGATCCCCTCCCCCGCGAGATCTGCCAACTCGAGGAACGCTCGGAAGGTACGTCGCACATTGAACGGGCTCAGTGGCTTGCCCGCACGATTGGCGAAGATGGTCCGTTCCGGGTCGGTAGTCAGGATGCCGGCGAGCCGTGCTCGAACGACGTCCGCAGCGAAATCGGGAACCGCGATTCGGCGGATAGAGTGCTCGGTCTTCGGGTGGTCTTGACGGACGGCACCGCTGCCGGTGCGCAACACGACCGTCCCCGTCACCGAGATCGTCATCCCGCTGGGACCGTCCTCGACATCGCACACGCGGAGAGCGAGGCACTCGCCGATGCGCAGCGCGGTGCCGAGGAGCACCTCGATGATGTCGCGCACCTGCCCGTCGGGCTTGGGCCCCTTGACTTCGGGTCCGGTCCGCCAGCGACCTGCGGCATCGCGGATCGCGTTGATCTGCTCGACGGTCAACGCCTGACGCTCGCCCTTCGGCCGGCGCAATGGACTCGTTCCCTGCACCGGATTCCGCGGGATCGCATCGTGCCGGAGAGCAAAACCGAAGAGTTGATTGAGGATCGTCCGCGAGTGGTGCGCGCGAGAGAACGACACGGCCCTCTCAGAGCGGAGGAACCACTCCACGCGGCCCGTGGTGATCTCACCGAGCGAGAAGTGCTCGAACTGCGGCCGCACGCGGAGGCGGAGATCATCGCGGTAGTTCTTCTTCGTCCCATCCGACAGCTCGCGCATCTCCAGATCCTCGAGCCACAGATCAGCGAGGTCACGGAAGGAGCTGCTGAGATCGAGCAGGCCTCCCGACCCGAAGCCCGGCCTGTCCAGCAGGCGCTCCTTCAAACGGGCTCGAGCGGCCGACTCCGTTCGTGCAGCACCCGTCACTCTGCGCAGGCGCCCGTCGGCGTCGCGAATGCGCGCCAACGCTACATACGATGCGCCTCGCCTGGTCACGCTGATGGTTCCGTACGAGCCGATCAGGGTGCGTGGCCGCCCGCCGTTCACGACGCGCCGCCGGCGTGACGCCGCTCGTCGGCCAGTTCCATGCGCTGGACCCACGCGTCGATCTCGCTCTCGCGGAACCTCAGCTGCGTGCCGACGCGGAACCCACGCGGGCCACGACCCTTGCTCCGCAGGTCGTAGATCGTCTGCACGGAAACTTTGAGCTGCGCGGCAAGCTCAGCCAACGACACGTAGTTCCCATGTCCCGACTCTGAGGTGCCAACACCGTCCATATAGCGAAGGTGCGCGGGTCTTGCCGCGTACCTTCCAGATACTCCGAGAAGGTCCGAGAGCGCACTGAGGCGACCCGGCGAAGTGTCCAGTAAACGACTACCAAACATTCAAGCTCCCTGATCAGGGAGTGAAGATTTGGTGCTTTACCGGGAGTTTTGGTGGACCTGAGGGGACTCGAACCCCTGACCCCCTGCATCGGGTTCGGAAGATGCCAGCCCCATCTCGGCATCCTTTCGCACCCCCGGCCTCCGTAGTGACGGCGCCCGAGACTTGCCCCGACCACCTCAGTCGTCTGTGAGCTCGGCTTCGCGCAGAGGTTCTTCGCGACGAAGTGCTATACGTCCGCGAACCAGGTTCCTGTGGGCGCTCAGATCGCCGAGACGCCCGGGTGTCTCATCTCGCGCCGTGAATCCCATCGGGTTCGAGATGATCACGCCCTCGCCGACCGCGAAGTTCAGGAGCAACTCGATCGCCTCGCGCGAGTAGGCGGCGGCCTCCTCCGACGTGGCTCTCTGGATAGCCAAGTGATGCTCGATCCTCTCCGCAGTGATCTCACCGATCGTCAAATCGCCGAATGCCGGCGTGAGCTGCGTTCGGACGATGCGCTGACACAACTCGCACGCAGCCTCGCTCGCATCCGACAGCCATCCGAGGTCATTGAGCCACATGTACACGAGTTCGTCGAAGGGGTCTTCCGGCGTGAGATATCGCCAGGCATCGAGCTCGGATAACCGCAGGCGCTCCGCCATCCGAAGTTTCAGAAGTACGCGAGCGTCCGACGCCGTATCTGCGGTGGCAGTGACCCGGAGAATATCCCCATCCCACAGCCGTATTCGCGCCATGGCACACGCGTGACCGCTGCCAACGGTGCGGGTGGTAATCTTGCCGTGTGTGCCGAGTTCGAGGGGCGGTCGTCCCGTTCGCATGTCGCACCTTCCTTGCCTGTCAGGATCCGAGCACGTCGTCGAGGATGTCGATCGTGATCGGATCGACCTCGACGGCGGAGACGACGTAGCTCGCGCGCGTGATCTGCTCGTTCGCGTGGCCGAGCAGCCGGGAGGCCAGGGTGATCCCCGCCGCCCGCTCGACCAGGGTGGCCGTGGTGCGCCGATACAGGTGCGTGCTGTACTCCTCGACGTCCACATCGAGCGCGATCAGCGCGGCACGGTTGTCTTCGACGAAGGTGCGCAGCAGTCGCTCGTAGTTGCTCACGCTCATCGGTCGCCCCGTGCTGGTGGGAAACAGGTATGCCTCCTCCCCCGGGCCTGCGACGGTGAGCCGACTGCGGACCGCGGTGGCCGCCATCGCGGGCAGCGCGACGCGGCGCCGCTGCCGGGCGCGTTTCGGCGCGTTCTTGCGGTGCAGTCCCTGCTTCTTCGTGTGCACGATCGTGCCGTCCACCAGCAGCGTGGGCGGGCTGCTGGTCATGTCGACGTCTTTGCGTCGCAGTCCGATGCACTCCCCCACGCGCGCGGAGGTGCCCAGCATGATGTCCATCCCGTCGATCAGGGCGCGGTAGTTCGGCCGCGGGCCGGGGCCGCCGGCCGCCCGCCAGCGGTGCATCAGGTCGCGGATTGCGCTCACCTGTGCCGCGGTGAGCACCGACGTCTTCTTCTCCGGCGTCGGCAGCCGCTGCACGTCGCGCACCGCGTTGCGCGGGATCGCGTCGTCGCGCACGGCGTAGCCGCAGATCAGTCCGAGCACGGCCCGCGCCCGGCGCGCCTTGGAGAGCGAGCCGCCTTGGAAGATGCCCTGGATGATCCGGTCGGCCCGGCCCACCGTGAGCTGTTCCAGCGCGATCCCGCCGCACGCCGGCTTCAGGATGAGTCGGACTGTCGTCTCGTAGGATTCCAGCGTGGAGTAGGCCAGGCTGCCGGCCTCCGCGCGCACGGTGACGTGGACGAGCCACGCGTCCGCGGCTGCCGCGATGGTGCTCGCCCCGGTGAGCGCGCCCTCGCCGTTGCTGGTGAGCTGCGCCGCCGCCTGGCGCAGCTCGGTGAGGGCGCCTTCCTCGGTGTCGGCGGTGGCGCGCAGCTGGTGCAGCTCCCCCGCGTCGTCGCGCATCCGCCCACGGGCGCGATAGCGCCCGTCGGCGAGTCTGGTGATCTGCACGGCGCCGACCTCGCCGGCGGGGATCCGCGGCCTAGGCATGCCGGTGCTCTCTGGCCCAGGCGTACACGTCAGCCGGGTCGTAGCGCACGTGCCGGCCGAGCTTCAGGTACGGAGGACCGTGGTGCGTGAGACGCCAGTCCTCCAGCGTGCGCTCGGGCACTTGGAGCATCTCGGCGATCTCCGCCTGAGTCTTGAACCCGGGAGGGCCGACTGTCGATGCGTCCATGCACACAAGGTGCGCCGGATTCTTCCGGGGCAACCCGTACGCCACCGTGCGGCCGCGTGGGAATCGGGACGCACCTACTCCGCGAAGCCGCTCGCGCGAGTATTTGGTCTCGTTTCTGGTCTCCGGGCCGCTCAGGCCGATCAGATGACCCTCGAACGAGGTTGGATTCAGTGGCGGAATCCTGCGGAATTCACTGCTGGGGTACCTGGACTCGAACCAAGAACAAAGGTACCAGAAACCTCCGTGTTGCCAATTACACCATACCCCAAGGCGCTCGACCGAAGCCCGTGCCAAGGGTCAAGTCTACGTGACGAGGGCCCCCTCGGCCAAACCGGCCCGGCGCGTCACGCGGCGCGGAATGCCTCCAGTGCGGCCAGACGACGGATGGACTCGGCCTTGCCCAGTAGCTCCATCGACTCGAACAGCGGCGGCGAGACCCGGCGTCCGCTGATCGCGACACGGAGCGGACCGTAAGCGACGCGCGGCTTGATGCCGAGTCCGTCGATGAGGGCCGCCGACAGGGCTTCCTGCACGGCCGACGCAGTGAACTCGCCGTCCGGAACGAGCTCGAGAGCGCCGACGGATGCCGCGAGCACGACACCCGTGTTGTCCGGGAGACCCGCCAGCGCGTCTTCCGTGTAGAAGATCTCATCGGTGAACAGGAATCGCAGCATGTTCGGCGCATCGCCCAGCAGCTGGAGGCGCTCCTGGATGAGCGGAGCGGCCTTGCTCAGGAGCGCGGCATCGTCGTCGCTCAGGGGGACGGTCAGCACACCGGCCGACGCGAGGTACGGGACGATGCGCGCGGCGAAGTCCTCCGGCTCCAGCATCCGGATGTGGTCGCCATTGATCGACTCGGCCTTCTTCTGGTCGAAGCGGGCGGGATTGGGGTTCACGTCGGCGATGTCGAAAGCGGCCACGAGTTCGTCGAGCGAGAACACGTCGCGGTCGTGCGAGAGCGACCAGCCCAGGAGGGAGAGGTAGTTGAGCAGGCCCTCGCGGATGAATCCCCGCTCCCGCTGCAGGAAGAGGTCGGCCTTCGGGTCGCGCTTGGAGAGCTTCTTGTTGCCCTCGTCGCCCAGCACGAGGGGCATGTGTGCGAAGCGCGGGATGAACGTCGTGACGCCGGCATCCACCAGCGCACGGTAAAGCGCGAGCTGTCGCGCAGTCGAGGGCATGAGGTCCTCTCCGCGGATGACGTGGGTGATCCCCATGAGTGCGTCGTCGACCGGATTCACGAAGGGATAGAGCGGCACTCCCCCGGCCCGGACGATCACGAAGTCCGGGAACGACCCGGCAGGAAAGGTCACCTCGCCCCGGATGAGGTCGATGTAGGTGAGGTCCTCGTCGGGAACCCGCACGCGCCATGCGGGCTCGCGGCCCTCGGCGCGGAACGCAGCCCTCTGCTCGTCGGTGAGGTCGCGGTCGAAGTTGTCGTAGCCGAGCTGCTTCGCGCGGCCGGCGGCCTCGTTGCGCGCGTCGATCTCCTCGGGCGTCGAGTAGCTCTCGTAGACCGCGCCGCTCGCCTTCAGCTTCGCGAGAACGTCGAAGTAGATGTCGTGACGCTGAGACTGGCGATACGGCGCGTGCGGCCCACCCAGCTCGACGCCCTCGTCCCAGTCGATCTCGAGCCAGCGCAGCGCGTCGAGCAGCTGGTGATAGCTCTGCTCGCTGTCGCGGGCGGCATCCGTGTCCTCGATCCGGAAGACGAGCGTGCCGCCATGGTGACGGGCGTACGCCCAGTTGAACAGCACGGTGCGGATCAGCCCGACATGCGGAAGTCCGGTGGGCGACGGGCAGAAGCGCACGCGCACGTCGGAGCCGGTGGCGGTCGTGGTGCGGGGATCGGGTGTAGACATCGCGCACCAGCTTAGTTCGCCCCCAACGCCCTCTTCCGGCGGGTCAGGCGATGACGCGCGTCAGGGCGGCCAGCGCGATGCGCACCGCCGGCACGCGCTCGGCACCGTGGGCCGTGACGACGTGCAGCGTCCTGGCCTCCGTACGAGGCAGCGGGCGGGTGATCACGCCGGGCATCAGCGGGAACGAGTCGACCGCCATGCGCGGGAGCGTCGCCACTCCGATGCTCTGCGCGACGAGCCCCTCGACCGCGACGAAGTTGTCGGTCTCGAACCCGATCCGCGGCTCGAATCCGGCGCGACCGCACAGCTCGAGCAGGTGACCGCGGCAGCGCGGGCACCCGGCGATCCAGTTCTCCTCGGCGAGGTCCGCGACCTCGACCCGCTCGCCCTTCGCGGCGGGGTGCCCGTCCGGCAGCACCGCGAGCAGATCGTCGGCACCGACCGCCCGCACGGCGAGTCCGCTCGCGCTCGGGCCGTGCGGGTCGTCGCGGTCGCCCGGATAACTGAAGGTCAGGGCTATGTCTGCGCGATCCTCGCGCACCGCCTCGACCGCCTCAGGCGGCTCGGCTTCGACGTAGGTGATCGCGATGCCGGGATGCTGCGCGGCGAGGTCCGTCAACAGGCGCGGCACGACGGTCGGCGACGCCGAGGGGAACGCCACGAGCCGCACGCGCCCCGCCCGCAGGCCCCGCAGCTCGGCCAGCTCACCCGCAGCGGCACCGAGCGCAGTGGTCACCGCCGGCGCGTGGCGCGCCAGCACGCGTCCAGCCTCGGTGAGCCGGACGCTGCGGCCGACCCGCTCGATCACGGGAACGCCCATTCGCTGTTCGAGTCGCTTCATCTGCTGGCTCAGGGCGGGCTGGCTGTAGCCGAGGGATGCCGCGGCCGCTGTGAGCGAACCCTCGTCGGCGATCGCCTTGATGACACGCAGCGCGTGGACGTCGAACTCCAAGGCGTCGAGCGCGATGTCCGTCATGACGCCAATCATAAGCAAAGTGCATGATTGCGATGCCATACCTGGCGTAGACGGATGCGTCGCAGCGGAGGAACCTGGTCCCATGGCCACCCTCACTCCTCCCGACCTGCGGTCCGCCCGCGCCGAGTTCGCCGGCGGGCGATCGTACCTGGCGGCATGCACCGTGGGACTGCCCACCCATGCCACGCGCGCCGCCGTGATCGCCGACCTCGAGTCCGCCGCCGAGGGTCACGCGTCGGCGGTCGAGTACACCGCGGTCGTGGAACGCACGCGCGGCCACTTCGCACGGCTGGTGGGGGTCGATGCACGTCGGGTGGCGATCGGGTCGCAGGCGTCGGTGTTGGCCGGGCTGGTGGCGGCAGCCGTGCCGGACGGAGCCGAGGTGCTCTGCGTCGAAGGCGACTTCGCGTCAATGGTCCTGCCGTTCGCACACGCGGGGCGCGGCATCCGCCTGCGCACGGCGACGCTCGACGGCCTGGCCGAGGCGATCACCGCCGACACGTGGCTCGTCGCATTCTCACTCGTGCAGTCCGCGACCGGGGAGGTCGCGGATGCCGCGGCCATCCGGGCCGCGGCATCACGGTCCGGCGCGCGCACGCTGTGCGATGCGACGCAGGCGGTCGGGTGGCTCCCGGTGGACGCCGCCGACTTCGACGCCGTGATCTGCCATGCGTACAAGTGGCTGTGTGCGCCGCGCGGAGTCGCGTTCCTGGCGATCAGCGAGGACTTCGCCGAGCAGGTTCCCGCGATCTACGCGGGATGGTATTCCGGAGCCGACCCCTGGTCGTCCTGCTACGGCCACGCCGTGCAGCTTGCACCGGACGCGTCCAGATTCGATGTCTCGCCGGCATGGCAGGCCTTCGTCGGGGCCGAACCCGCGCTGGAGCTCTTCGCCTCACTCGATCCGGCCGCTCTCCTGACCCACACCACGGGACTGGCCGAGGCATTCCGCGTGGGACGGGGACTCGACCGACCCGCGCGGCAGAGCGCCATCGTCACCTGGGCGGACCCTGACGGCCGCGACCTCGAGCGCCTGACGGCCTCCGGGATCGCGGCGTCGGGTCGAGCGGGTCGGGCGAGGGTCGCCTTCCACGTCTTCAACGACGAGCAGGACGTGTCGGACGCTCTCGCAGCGCTGGGGCGGTGACCCTCCCGATCGGGGCGAGGGCGACCACGGCGACCACGGCGACGCCGACGAGCAGGGCGAGCCCGCCGTAGCCGATCCAGCCGAGGATGACGCCGGCGAGGATCGCGCCGATCGCGGCCACCATGCTCATCGTGAAGTCGCTGAAGCCCTGTCGTCGGGTGCGCGTGAGCTCCGACGACGCCTCGGTCAGCAGCGCCGAGCCCGCGACGGTCGTCGCACTCCACCCAAGGCCGAGGAGGATGAGGCCGAGTGTGACCGCGAACGTCGAGTTCTGGCCGAAGGAAGCCGTGATCAGCGCGGCGGCGAGGATCACCTGCCCGAGGAGGATCGTCGGGATCCGGCCGAATCGGTCGGCGAGGATGCCGAACACCGGTGAGAGCGCGTACATGCCTGCGATGTGCAGGCTCAGCGTGACGCCGATGATCGTCAGCGTCGCGCCCTGGTGGAGCAGGTGCACCGGCGTCATCGCCATCACCGCGACCATGACGCCGTGCGCGGAGGCGACCGCGAAGATGGCGTAGCGGGCCACCCGCGGCTGGTCGGGCTTGGCGATCGGCGGGTTCTTCGTCCCCGCGGATTCCTGCGCTACGACCCGCTTGGCGAGCAGAAGCGGATCCGGCCGCAGGGTGGTCACGTACAGCACGATCGCCACGACCTGTGCCGCGATCGTGAAGAGGTACGGACCCGTCAGCGGCGGCATCCCGATCGCGCCGCCGACCAGCTCACCGGGTCCGGTGAGATTGGGCCCGAGTACCGCGCCGATCGTGGTCGCCCACACCACGAAAGACAGATCGCGGCCGCGCGACACATCGGTCGCGAGATCCGTGGCGGCGAAGCGCGACTGCAGGTTCGCGGCTTGACCTGCTCCGATCAGCAGGAATGCGACCAGGAGCAGCGGGAAGGAGCGGACCGCCACCGCGACCACCACCACGACCACGCCCGCCAGCGCGATCATCATGCCCGAGGCGAGCGACAGACGCCTCCCCCGTCCGCCGGCGAGGCGGGCGAGTGGGATCGCGAAGAGCGCGGTGCCGAGGGTCACACCGGCGGCCGCCAGGCCCGAGAGCGACTCGTCGCCGGCGAGGTCGGCGGCCAGCACCGCACCGAGCGAGAGCGTGGCGCCGAACGCGATGCCTCCGAGCACCTGGGCGACCGAGAGGACCCAGACCGTCCGGCGCTGGACGTGCGCGACGTCGGCGGGCGTCAGGGGTACGTCCGGCGGGTCACTCGTCATCGCGGGTCACGCGTCGCGTGCGGTGTTGCGCAGGATGCCGAGACCGGAGATCTCGACCTCGATCGCGTCGCCGGCCACGAACGGCCCGACGCCCGAGGGCGTGCCGGTGAGGATCACATCTCCGGGCAGCAGGGTGAAAGCGGCCGACGCGTACGCGATGATGTCGGCGACCGAGTGGATCATGTCGGTCAGCGGGGCACGCTGGGCGACCTCGCCGTTCAGCCGCGTCTCAAGGGTCGCCGACGCGACGTCGAACTCGGTCTCGATCGCCGGGCCGAGCGGGCAGAACGTGTCGAATCCCTTTGCTCGCGACCACTGACCGTCGGTCTTCTGCAGATCGCGCGCGGTGATGTCGTTCGCGATCGTGTACCCGAAGATCACTTCCGACGCGCGCTCGACCGACACGTTCTTCGCGATCGAGCCGATGACGACGGCCAGCTCGCCCTCGAAAGACGTGAACTGCGACTGCGGGGGTCGCACGATCGTGTCTCCGGGACCGATCACGGAAGTGTTCGGCTTGAGGAAGAGCATCGGCTCGGCGGGCACCTCGTTCCCGAGCTCCTCCGCGTGGGCACGATAGTTGCGACCGACGCAGACGACCTTCGAACGCGGGATGACGGGGGCGAGCAGGGCGACGTCGCCGAGCGGCACGCGCTCCCCCGTCGTGTCGAACCCGGCGAACATCGGGTCGCCGTCGAGGACGACCAGCTCGGTGTCGTCGACGATGCCGTAGCGGATGGCGTCCTGATGGCTGAAGCGTGCGATCCTCACCCGGTCGAGCTTACTCAGCGGCGAGGCATCCGATCAGGCGTCGAGCCGCAGGAGCCAGCCGTGCTTGTCGGGGAGGCGGCCGTACTGGATGTCGGTCAGCTCCTTGCGCAGCTCGAGGGCGAGCGAGCCCAGGGGCTGCTCGTCCAGGAAGTCCTTGCCCTTGAGCACGCCGATCGGCGTCACGACCGCGGCGGTGCCGCAAGCGAACACCTCGACGATGTCTCCGGATGCCACGCCCGCGCGCCACTCCTCGAGCGATACGCGCCGCCCCTCGACCTTGTGACCGCGGTCCGCGGCCAGCTGCAGGATCGAATCGCGCGTGATGCCCTCGAGGATCGACGGGGACTGCGGGGTCACGAGCGTGCCGTCCTTGAACACGAAGACGACGTTCATGCCGCCCAGCTCCTCGACGTTGCGGTCCTGATCCAGGAACACGACCTGGTCGCACTCGTTCTCGTATGCCTCGGACTGCGGCAGCAGCGAGGCGGCGTAGTTGCCGCCGGTCTTGGCCGCACCCGTGCCGCCCTTCCCGGCGCGTGCGTACTCTTCGCTGAGCCAGATCGACACCGGCTTCACGCCGCCGTGGAAATACGCTCCCGCGGGCGAGGCGATCACGTAGTAGTTCACCTTGTGCGCGGGGCGGACGCCGAGGAACGCCTCCTTCGCGAACATGAACGGGCGCAGGTAGAGCGTCTGATCCAAGCCCGAGGGCACCCAGGCGCCGTCGACGGCGATCAGCTCGCGCAGCGACTGGATGAAGTACGACACCGGAAGCTCGGGCAGCGCCAGTCGTCGTGCAGATCGCTGCAGGCGGCGGCCGTTCTGGTCGGGGCGGAAGGTGTGGATCGAACCGTCCTCATGGCGGTACGCCTTGATGCCCTCGAAGATCTCCTGGCCGTAGTGCAGCACTGCCGCCGCGGGATCGAGGGTGATCGGCCCGTACGGCTGGACGCGCGGCCGGTGCCAGCCGCCGTTCACGGACCAGCAGATGTCGACCATGTGGTCGGTGAAGTGCACGCCGAAGCCCGGTTCGGCCAGGATCGCGTCCCGCTGCGCGGGGTTCTTGGCGGCGAGATTCTTCGTCACGGCGAACTCGAGGGGCTTGAGTCCGGTGTCGGGGTCGGTTCCGATGAGTGTCATGTCACGTCCAAGCGAAGTAGTGAGTCCACGAAGTGGGCCGGGTTCCAGATTACGCCTGCAGCCGATCGACGATCGCGTCGCCGATCTCGCCCGTCGATCGGGCGGCGGAACCCCGGCCGGCGATGTCGTCCTCGACAGCGCGGGTGACACGCTGTGCCTCGTCGTGCAGCCCGAGATGATCGAGCAGGAGCGAGATCGAGAGGATTGCGGCGGTGGGGTCGGCCTTGTGCTGCCCCGCGATGTCGGGTGCCGAACCGTGAACGGGCTCGAACATCGACGGGAACGCGCCATCCGGGTTGATGTTCCCGGACGCTGCGAGACCGATGCCACCGGTGACGGCGCCGGCCAGGTCTGTCAGGATGTCGCCGAAGAGGTTGTCGGTGACGAGAACGTCGAAGCGTGACGGGTTTGTGACCAGGAAGATCGTCGCCGCGTCGACGTGCAGATAATCTACCGCGACCTCGGGGTGCTCCTTCGACACTGCCGTCACGATCCGCTGCCACATGCCGCCGGCATGCACGAGCACATTTGTCTTGTGCACGAGCGTGAGCCGTCGGCGGCGGCGCTCGGCGAGATCGAACGCGTAGCGGACGACGCGCTCGATGCCGTAGGCCGTGTTCACGGACGTCTCGTTGGCGACCTCGTGCGCGGTTCCCTTTCGGATGGATCCGCCGTTGCCGACGTACGGGCCCTCGGTTCCCTCGCGGACCACCACGAAGTCGACCTCACCGGGGTCGGCGAGCGGTCCCGGCGCACCGGGGTACAGCTTGGAGGGGCGCAGGTTGACGTAGTGGTCGAGTTCGAAACGCAGTTTCAGCAGCAGACCACGCTCGATGTTCGCATCCTTGAGCCGCGGGTCGCCGGGCACACCGCCGACCGCCCCGAGCAGGATCGCGTCGTGCGCGGTGATCGCCGCGAGATCGTCGTCCGTCAGCGTGTCGCCGGTGTCGAGAAAACGTGCGGCGCCGAGCGAGAAGCGCGTCTTGTCGAACCGGATGCCGGAACCCGAGGTCACGGCATCCAGCACCTTCTCCGCCTCCGCGACGACTTCGGGACCGATTCCGTCACCCGGGATGACGGCGAGTCTCACGGTCCTCGTAACCTGCACCTCTGACATCGCACTCCTTCCGTCAATGCCAGCGTACTGGCGCGCAGAACTCCACCGAATCGTGCCAACACTGCATGAGCCGCCCGTGCGATCACGGTGAACCGACAGCACTGATCGTGCGGATCAGTGGAGTTCTGCAGGCGTGTCAGTGGTCGGCGGGCACGCGCTGCTGCCGACCCCCGAGGGTCAGCGCGGCGATCACGGCCGCGACGACGATGAGCCCGGCGCCGATCAGCGCCGTCACGCCGACACCCGCGTCGAACGCATGGGCCGCGGCATCCCGCAGCGCCTGACCCAAGGTCTCGTCCAGCGTGCCGGCGGCGGCGACCGCGCCGGCCAGGGTCTCACGCGACGCCGCCGCCGCCGTTTCGGGCAGACCCTCGGGCAGCGCAAGGTTCGAGCGATAGAAGGCGGCGAGCAGGCCGCCGATGACGGTCGTCCCGAGCACGGCGCCGAGCTCGTATGCGGTCTCGGAGACCGCGCTGGCCGCCCCGGCCTTCTCCGGCGGCGCACTGGCGAGGATCAGCTCGTTCGAGACTGTCTCGGCGGCACCGATCCCGGCGCCGAGCGACACGAAGGCCACGATCAGAACCGCCAGAGCTCCGGTGCTCGTGCTCATGGCGACCAGGAGGTAGCCGAGGATCGAGAACCCGAGGGCGATCGGCACGACGATGCGCGGTGCGGCACGCTTGGCGATCGGCACGACGCCGATGCCCGCGACGATCATCGCCAACAGACCCGGGACGAGCGCGAGCCCGGCCTCCATCGGCGACAATCCGACGATCAGCTGCAGGTGCTGTGCGACGAAATACAGGAAGCCGACGAGTCCGATGACGCTCAGCAGGTTCACCAGCACCGAGCCGGAGAAGGTCGGCCGAGCGAACAGCGCCATGTCCAGCATGGGAGTCTCGAGCCGGTTCTGCCGGCGCACGAAGACCGCGCCGAACGCGATTCCGGCCGCGAGGAGGACGAGCGGCAGGGCACTGTGGGTACCGTGCACCGCGAACTCCTTGATCGCGTAGACGATCGGCACCATGGTCAGAAGCGACAGCAGGACACTCATCGGATCGAAACGTCCCGGATTCGGATCGCGGCTCTCGGGCACGAGGATCGGCACGAGGATCAGCAGCGGCACGAGCACCGGAACGGCCATGAGGAAGACGGATCCCCAGGCGAAGTGCTCGAGCAGGATGCCGCCGACGACGGGTCCGAGCGCGGCTCCTGCGGAGAAGCCGGCCGCCCAGACCGCGATCGCGAGCCGCCGCTGGTCGCGGTTCGTGAAGATGCTCCGCAGGAGCGAGAGGGTCGAGGGCATGAGCATGGCCCCGAACACGCCCATGGCCGCACGCGCGGCGATCAGCCACTCCGCACTGGGTGCGAAGGCTGCCAGTGCAGAGACCGCACCGAACCCCGCAGCGCCGATGAGCAGCATCCGTCGTCTGCCGAACCGGTCGCCGAGGACGCCCATCGTGACGAGCAGGCTCGCGAGCACGAGGGGGTACGCGTCGATGATCCAGAGCTGCTGCGTGGCGGTGGGCTCGAGGTCCAGCGCGATCTGCGGCAGCGCGAAGCTGAGCACGGTGTTGTCGACCGACACGAGCAGCACGGGCAGCATCAGCACGACGAGGGCCGCCCAGCCGCGCCAGCCCACCCGGGGTGCCCGTGCGTCGGCGATGGCGATGTCCTGCGTGAAAGTAGTCATGATATATAAACCGTCCAGCCGGTATAGTAACAGATGTGACCCGCTTCGCGCCGGGCGTGCGGTCGATACGATCGAGCGCATGAGCCGCCCCCCGCACGCCCGAGAGAGCGTGCTCGACGCCTTCGCAGCGATCCTCATCGATGAGGGCGAGCGCTCCGCCACGATGGACGCCACAGCCCGCGCGGCGGGCGTCTCCAAGGGCGGGCTGCTCTATCACTTCGGGTCCAAGGACGCCCTCGAGACCGGCGTCATCGAGCGGCTCGACGCGCTCGTGACGGACGACATCACCGCCATGGCCCGGGCGGCGGAGGGTCCGATCGCCTACTTCCTGCGGTCGTCCGTCATGGACAACGACCCGCTCGACCGCGCGATCCTCGCGACTGCGCGCCTCGCGCAGGGGGGTAACGCCTCGGCGAGCCGCGCCCTGCGCGATGTGCGCGAACGCTGGGGCGACGCGCTTCGACCGCACACGAAGGATGCGGCATCCCTCGATCTGGTGATGCTCGTCAGCGACGGCCTCTATTTCAACAACGCCCTCGCCGGGGGCAACATCCCGGGTCCTGTCCCCCGCGGCGCCGAGATGGACGCGCTGATCGCGCTCGTGGAACGAGCCGCGCGTCGGTGAGCCCCGACCTCAGGGCTCGGTGATCACGATCTGGCGGAACAGGTCGGCCTGGACTGCCACGTGCAGCTCGGAGAGCATCTCATCGGGCACGGGCGAGTCGACGGTGAGCACCGAGAGCGCGCGACCGCTGGCGTCAGGGTGCGCGACCTGCAGGCCTTCGATGTTGATGCGCGCGTCGCCCAGCCGCTGACCGTAGATCGCGACGATGCCCGGGCGATCCGCGTAGCGCATGACGATGTGGTACTTCTCCAGCGCCACTTCGATCTCATAGCCGTTGATGCCGACGACCTTGGGAACCATGCGTGTGCCGGCGAGCGTTCCCGCGATGGTCAGCACGGTTCCATCCGAGAGCGTCCCGCGCAGGATCGTCAGATTGCGATACAGCGGGCTCTCCGCCTCGACGATGAGCCGCGTCTCGATTCCTCGCTGCTCGGCGAACAGCGGCGCGTTGACGTACGAGACGTTCTCGCTGACGACGTTGGCCAGGATGCCCTTGAGGGCCGCCAGACGGTAGACGCTCACGTCGTAGGCGGCGAGCTCGCCGCGTACCTCGATGTCGAGGCTCGTGACGGCCGCGTGCGCGAGTCCCGTGAAGAACTGCCCCAGCTTCTCGACGAGCGCGATGCCCGGGCGCACGAAGGGATCGATGATGCCTCCGGCGACGTTGACGGCGTCCGGGACCAGATCGCCCTCGAGCGCCAGTTTGACCGATCGGGCGACGGAGACTCCGGCCTTCTCCTGCGCCTCATCGGTGCTCGCCCCGAGGTGCGGAGTGACGACGACGTTGGGCAGGTCGAGCAGGCGCGACGCGGTCGAGTCGCCCACCGGCGGCTCAGAGGTGAACACGTCGAGTCCCGCACCGGCGATGACTCCGCGGGTGAGCGCGTCGTGCAGCGCCTCCTCGTCGATGAGACCGCCACGGGCGACGTTGATGACGAACGCGGACGGCTTCATGAGCGCGAGCTGCTCGGCCCCGATCATCCCCGTCGTCTCAGGGGTCTTGGGCATGTGCACCGTCACGAAGTCGCTCTGGCGCAGCACGTCGTCGAACGAGAGCAGCTCGACCTGGAGCTGCTGCGCCCGGGTGGGCGTGACGTAGGGGTCGTAGCCGACGACGCGCACACCGAACGCGCGCAGCCGCTCGGCGATGAGCGCGCCGATGCGCCCGAGCCCGATGATCCCGACTGTCTTCTCGAACAGCTCCGTGCCGGTGTACGCACTGCGCTTCCACTGGCCGTTGGCCAGCGAGGCGTGCGCGCTGGGGATGTGACGGGCGAGGCTCAGGATGTGCCCGATGGTCAGCTCGGCGGCCGAGATGATGTTCGAGGTCGGCGCGTTGACGACCATGACGCCGGCGGTCGTCGCCGCCTTGATGTCGACGTTGTCGAGCCCCACACCGGCCCGCGCCACGACCTTCAGAACCGGAGAGGCGGCGATCGCCTCGGCGTCGATCTTGGTGGCCGACCGCACCAGCACGGCGTGCGCATCGCCCAGGGCGGACAGCAGCGCCGGGCGATCGGTGCCGTCGACCAGGCGGACGTCGAAGTCCGGACCCAGTGCGTCGATCGTGGCAGGAGAGAGTTCTTCGGCGATGAGCACGACAGGCTTCGGCACGTCAGCGGATCCTTTGGAGCGTGGGCGCGCGGGACGCGGCCGGAAAGACGAGTGGATGCTGCGCCGCACGCCATCGGGGCGCATTCAGGTGACACTCTATCGGCTCGCTCCGCATGGCCCCTGTCGTGTGACGTCCGCGGACGAACCTCAGCCGATCAGCGACGCCGTGTTCAGCGTCGTGTAGGCCACGACGTTGAGCCAGAAGACGGCGGTCAGGGCGAGGCCCGTCAGCATCACCAGAAGGAAGTGGTGCACCGGTCGCCGGTAGCCGATCGCGAAGGCCGCTGCGAAGGCGAGGATCGGGACCACCGCGGCGAAGATCCAGATGAACCAGCCCAGGGCGTTCAGCCCGGTCGGCAGCTGAGTCGCCTGCACGAGGTTGCCCAGGGCGTTCCACACCGCGTACGCGTAGAACAGACCGAAGCCGCCGGCGATCGTGGCGACCACCCACGTCGGACTCCGGCGTGGGGTTGCCGAGGCGCCTGTCACCGTCTTCCGATGCGCTTCCTCGCTCATCGTCCCACCGCCCCGATCAGAACGAACGGCCAGGGAAGCAGCAGAGCCACGCCCGCGATCAGCCAGACGAACCGCACCCACGGCTGGGAGCGCATCGTGAGCAGGAAGACCGTGCCGAACCACAGCAGCGGTGCGAGCACGGCGAGCCAGAAGCTGCCCTGATACATGATGTCGGTGACAAGGTACGCGGCGCGCCCCTGCAGACGCAGTCCGCCGACGATCCATCCGATCGCGTACAGCAGGTAGACACCGCCCAGGATGCCGAGGGCGATGAGTGTCGCGTTGCCCATCGGCTGCCGCTCGCCCGGCATGGTCACCGACCCGTCCGCATGGATGCGACCGACGTCGTCGCTGCCCTTGCCCACGGCGGTGTATCCGGAAGGCAATGCAGCCGGCGCAGCATCCTGCTCGGCAGTCCTCTCCACGGGACCGGGCGTTACGTCATCCGGTGCTGCCGGCTCAGCCGACTTGGCGCCGACATCGAGCGTCGGGTCGTCGTCGCCGCTCCACGCGAGCGCGTCGTCGTCTGTTCCCCTGGGCATGCCGCAAGCGTAGCCGTGCGGCTGCACCGCGAGGGACCGACTGGCCGGCTCCCCGGGGTCGGCCCTTGCCGCTCGTACGCGTGATCTACTGGCGGTATGTCGCAGGTCCGTGATCGATGGAGGTCGCATCTGCTGCAGACCCTGTCGGGCACCGACGACGGGTCGCCGCAGTGGGTGCGCGAACTCGCGCAGGGGGACGACGCCGGATTCTTCGGCCCGGGGTCAGCTTCGTGGGCGGTGCACGGCGGCATGGCGACGATGGTGGCCGGCATCCGCGCGCTGCTCGTCCAAGCCCTGCACCCGGGAGCGATGGCCGGTGTCCACGACTGGTCGCGTTATCGAGAGGACCCGCTCGGCCGCCTCACCGGCACCATCCGCTGGCTGATCACGGTGACCTTCGGCGATCGCGCCACCGCCGAGCGGTCCTCCGCGATGGTGCGCGCACTCCACCGGCGGGTCGAGGGCGAATACGTCGATGCGTTCGGGATGGTGCGCTCGTATCGCGCCGGCGACCCGGAGCTCATCGAGTGGGTGCATCTCGCGTTCACGGACTCGTTCCTCACGTGCCACGAGATCTGGGAGGCGAAGATTCCCGGCGGCCCCGATGCATACGTGCGGGAATGGGCGACGGCCGGCGCGCTGATCGGCCTTCCTGACCCGCCGGTGACTGCAGCGGACCTGAGGGGACGTCTGACCGCCGTCGCAGAGGCCGGCATCCTGAAGGTCGACTCCCGCGTCCTGGACGTCGTCCGCTTCATCCGCAACCCGCCGCTTGCGAGGGGCATGATGCCCGCCTATCGCTTGATGTTCGCCGGTGCGGTCGGTTCGCTCGATCCCGTTCACCGACGGATGCTGGGGCTCGGCAAGCCCGGATTGCTCGCTGTTCCGGCGACGGGTGTGGTGCTGCGAACGGCGAAGTCGCTGCTCGGGGAGCGCTCGACCTCTGAGGAGGCGGCGCTGACTCGGATCGCCCGGCTTCGGAGTGCGACCGCGCCCGGCGGCAGGGCCGCAGACATGGCTGTGCCCGGCTGACGGCGTGTGAGCCGCTCAGCCGGGCACAGGGGTGGTCGTGGGACGGCTGCGCGTGCTCACTGTGCCTTGGACCGCAGACGGTCGATCTGGTCGGCCGTCTTGCCCGGGTACGGATTGGTCTGGGTGGACGGTTCGGCGGCTTCCTGCTGCGCCTCGTGCTCCAGCTGCGCGGCGATCCGGTCGGTCCACGATCCGTGGGTGACCTGACCCGAACGCTCGAGCTGCTCGACGATGCGGTCGGCCGGCAGCCTGGTGTCCACGCCTGCCGGCACGGGGGCGTTCTGCTTGACGTTCTCCGTCGTTGCGGCGACGCGTCCCGTCATGCAGCCGGCGAGTCCGGCGATGAGGACCGTGCTGAGCGCGGCCGCACCGATGGCTCGCGAGATGCGAGTCGAGGCGCCGGTCGACCGGTCCTGCGAGTTGGTGTTCATGATTTCCTCCTGATACGCCTGAATCTGATTTGACCAGGGCTTTTTCAACCCGTGTCGGCGTTGATGCGGGTTACTGGGAGGAGGGGCGATCAGCGGTGATGATACAAAGGGCCGCCCCTTGTGGGGGCGGCCCGGGACACGGAAGGGGGTGTGATCAGCGCGCGGCTGAGCCTTCGGTGTAGTCGGTGTCGGTCTGCTTCCACGCGAACAGAGAGCGGAGCTCCTTGCCCGTCGCCTCGATCGGGTGGTGGGCACCCTTCTCACGCAGCTCCAGGAACTCGGGTGCGCCGGCATCCTGGTCGGCGATGAAGCGCTTCGCGAACGCGCCGGACTGGATGTCTGCGAGGACGGCCTGCATGTTCTCCTTGACGTGCGGGTCGATCACGCGCGGGCCTGAGACGTAGTCGCCGTACTCGGCAGTGTCGGAGATCGACCAGCGCTGCTTGGCGATGCCGCCCTCCCACATGAGGTCGACGATGAGCTTGAGCTCGTGCAGCACCTCGAAGTACGCGATCTCGGGCTGGTAGCCCGCCTCGACGAGCGTCTCGAATCCGTACTGGACGAGCTGCGAGGTGCCGCCGCACAGCACGGCCTGCTCGCCGAAGAGGTCGGTCTCGGTCTCCTCGGTGAACGTGGTCTTGATGACGCCGGCGCGCGTCCCGCCGATGGCCTTCGCGTACGAGAGGGCGAGGTCCCACGCCTGACCCGATGCGTCGCGCTCGACCGCGATGATGTCGGGGATGCCGCGACCCGCGACGAACTCACGACGGACGGTGTGACCGGGGGCCTTCGGTGCGACCAGGATGACGTCGACGCCCTCGGGAGCATCGATGTAGCCGAAGCGGATGTTGAATCCGTGTGCGAAGGCGAGGGTCTTGCCCGCGGTCAGCTTGTCCTTGATGCTCTCGTTGTAGATGCCGCGCTGGTGCTGGTCGGGCGCGAGGATCATGATGACGTCGGCCCACTCGGCGGCGTCGGCGACGCTCTTGACCTCGAAGCCCTCCTCCTGCGCCTTCGCGGCCGACTTCGAGCCGTCCTTGAGCGCGATCGCGACCTCGACGCCCGAATCGCGCAGGTTCTGGGCGTGGGCGTGGCCCTGTGAGCCGTAGCCGACGATCGCGACCTTCTTGCTCTGGATGAGCGACAGGTCGGCGTCGGCGTCGTAGAAGAGTTCGGCCATGGAATGTATCTCCTTGTGTTCGGTAAGTGGTGGTCAGCCGCGCAGGACGCGCTCGGTGATGCTCTTGCCGCCGCGGCCGATGGCGAGCAGGCCCGACTGCGCGAGCTCCTTGATGCCGAACGGCTCCAGCGCGCGCAGGAAGGCCTCGACCTTGCCCTTGTCTCCGGTCACCTCGACGACGAGCGCGTCGGGTGCGTAGTCCACGATCGCCGCGCGGAACAGGTTCACGACCTCGAGCACGTTCGACCGGTTCGCATTGTCGGCGCGGACCTTGACCAGCATGTGCTCGCGCTGCACCGACGAGCTCATGTCGAGCTCGACGATCTTGATGACATTGATCAGCTTGTTCAGCTGCTTGGTCACCTGCTCCAGCGGCAGCTCGTCGACGTCGACGACGACCGTGATGCGCGAGAGCCCCGGCACCTCCGTGACGCCCACGGCGAGAGATTCGATGTTGAAGCCGCGACGGGCGAACAGCCCTGCGACGCGGGTCAGCAGACCCGGCTTGTCCTCGACCAGGAGGCTCAGCACGTGCGTGGACATGGCTCAGGCCTCCTCATCGAAGGCGGGCGAGTGGTCTCGGGCGTACTGGACGTAGCTGTTGCTCACGCCCTGCGGCACCATCGGCCAGACCATCGCATCGGCGCTCACGACGAAGTCGATCACGACGGGCCGATCGTCGGTCTCCAGTGCCGTCTTGATCGCGGCATCCACGTCCTCTTCCTTCTCGACGCGGATCGCCAGGCATCCGTACGCCTCGGCCAGCTTGACGAAATCGGGGATGCGGACGGTGCCGTGGCCCGTGTTGAGGTCCGTGTGCGAGTAGCGGCCGTCGTAGAACAGGCTCTGCCACTGGCGCACCATGCCCAGGGAGGAGTTGTTGATGATGGCGACCTTGATCGGGATGTTGTTGATCGCGCAGGTCGCGAGCTCCTGATTGGTCATCTGGAAGCAGCCGTCGCCGTCGATCGCCCAGACGTGGCGATCGGGTTCGGCGACCTTGGCGCCCATGGCGGCAGGCACCGAGTAGCCCATCGTGCCGGCGCCGCCGGAGTTGAGCCAGGCGTTCGGGCGCTCGTACTTGATGAACTGGGCGGCCCACATCTGGTGCTGACCGACGCCGGCCGCGAAGATGCCCTCGGGCCCCGTCAGCTCGCCGATCCGCGAGATGACGTACTGCGGCGACATGTGGCCGTCGGTGGGCTGACTGTATCCGAGCGGGAATTCGTCGCGCAGTCCGTCCAGGAACGACCACCACTCGTCGGTGTCGACGGACTTGCCGGCGATCTGGCCGCGGAAGGCGGCCTCGAGGTCGACGAGCACGTCCTTCAGGTCGCCGACGATCGGCACGTCCGCCGCGCGGATCTTGCCGATCTCGGCCGGGTCGATGTCGACGTGCACGACCTTCGCGTGCGGGGCGAACAGCGCCGCCTTGCCTGTCACGCGGTCATCGAACCGCGCGCCGAGCGAGACGAGCAGGTCCGCCTCCTGCAGCGCGAGAACGGCGGGCACCGTCCCGTGCATGCCCGGCATGCCGAGGTGCTGGGAGTGCGAGTCGGGGAACGCGCCGCGCGCCATGAGCGTCGTCACGACGGGCGCGCCGGTCGTCTCCGCGAGGGTCAGCAGCTCGTGAGACGCCTGCGAGCGGATCACACCGCCGCCGACGTACAGCACGGGCTTCTTGGCGTCGACCAGCAGCTGGGCCGCGGCCTGGATCTGCTTGCCGTGGGCTTTCGTCACCGGACGATACCCGGGCAGGTCGATCTTCGGCGGCCACACGAACGTCGCCTCGGCCTGCTGCGCATCCTTCGTGATGTCCACGAGCACGGGACCGGGCCGGCCGGTGCCCGCGATCTCGAACGCCGCCGCGATCGCCCCGGGGATGTCCTCGGCCCGCTTGACCAGGAATGAGTGCTTCGTGATGGGCATGGTGATGCCCACGATGTCCGCCTCCTGGAAGGCGTCCGTGCCCATGAGGTTCGAGAACACCTGACCGGTGATGCACACGATCGGCACCGAGTCCATGTACGCGTCGGCGATCGCCGTGACGAGGTTGGTCGCGCCGGGGCCGGACGTCGCGATCGCGACGCCGACCTTGTTGGATGCCGCGGCGTAGCCCTCGGCCGCGTGCCCGGCGCCCTGCTCGTGGCGCACGAGGATGTGGCGCAGCTCGGAGCTGTCCATCAGCGGGTCGTAGACGGGCAGGATGGCACCGCCCGGCAGACCGAAGACGTCGGTCACACCGAGCAGCTCGAGGGAGCGGACGACCGCCTGTGCGCCCGTGAGCACGGGCGCGGCGGCGGTGCGAGCGGGTGGCCGTGGAATGGCCGTGGCGGATTCGGCGGGCATGGTGATGATCCCCTGTCGAGAGATGGATGGCGGAAATGCAGGCCTCAACCCGTGGTCGCGCCCTCCGCAGCGGAGCGCACGAGCTTGGAGTACTTGGCCAGGACGCCACGGGTATAGCGCGGAGGAAGCGGCTCCCAGCCAGAGCGGCGGGAACCCAGCTCAGCCTCGTCGACGAGTAGGTCGAGAGTGCGAGCCGCGATATCGACCCGTATCAGATCACCATCGCGCACGAAGGCGATGGGACCAGCGTCCACCGCTTCGGGTGCTATGTGGCCGATGCACAGGCCGGTTGTGCCGCCTGAGAATCTGCCGTCCGTCAAGAGTAGTACATCTTTTCCGAGGCCTGCGCCCTTGATGGCGGCGGTGATCGCGAGCATCTCGCGCATGCCCGGACCTCCCTTCGGACCCTCGTAGCGGATGACGATGACATCGCCCGCGGTGATCTCCCCCGCCTCCAGCGCGTCCATCGCGCTGCGCTCCCGTTCGAAGACGCGGGCGGGACCCTCGAAGACGTTCGCGTCGAATCCGGCCGACTTCACGACCGCGCCTTCGGGCGCCATCGAACCGTGCAGGATCGTGATTCCGCCGGTGGCGTGAATCGGATCGTCGAGTCGGTGGATCACGGTGCCGTCGATCGGGTCGGGGTCCAGTTCGCGCAGGTTCTCGGCGAGCGTCTTGCCCGTCACCGTGAGCGCGTCGCCGTGCAGCAGCCCTTCGTCGAGCATCGCCTTCATGATGACCGGGATGCCGCCGTGTCGGTCGACGTCGTTCATCACGAACTGGCCGAACGGCTTCATGTCGGCGATGTGCGGGGTCTTGTCGCCGATGCGGTTGAAGTCGTGCAGGTCGAGGTCGACCTGGGCCTCGCGTGCGATGGCCAGCAGGTGGAGCACGACGTTGGTCGAGCCGCCCAGCGCCATCGCGAGTGCGATCGCGTTCTCGAACGCCTCCTTGGTGAGGATGTCGCCCGTGGTGATACCCAGCCGCAGGAGGTTGACGACGGCCTCGCCGGAGCGGTGCGCGTAGTAGTCGCGGCGACGGTCCGCCGCTGCCGGAGCGGCGGAGCCGGGCAGGCTCAGGCCGAGCGCTTCGGCGACGGACGCCATGGTGTTCGCGGTGTACATGCCGCCGCAGGCACCTTCGCCGGGTGCGAAGGCGCATTCGATGCGCTTGAGGTCGGCCTCGGTCATCCGGCCCGCCATGCAGGCGCCGACGCCCTCGAACGAGTCGATGATCGTGATGGCCTTCCCCTCCTGCCATTCGGCATCGCCGTCGCTGAGCTTGACCCAGCCCGGCGCGATCGAGCCGGCGTAGAGGAAGACGCTCGACAGGTCGAGGCGGGCGCTGGCCATCAGCATCCCGGGGATCGACTTGTCGCAGCCGGCGAGCAGAACGGTGCCATCGAGGCGCTCGGCCATGACGACCGTCTCCACCGAATCGGCGATGACCTCGCGGCTCACGAGCGAGAAGTGCATGCCCTCGTGGCCCATCGAGATGCCGTCCGAGACCGAGATCGTGCCGAACTGCAGCGGGTAGCCGCCTCCGGAGTGCACGCCCTCCTTGGCGCCCTGGGCGAGCCGGTCCAGACTCAGGTTGCAGGGGGTGATCTCGTTCCAGCTCGATGCGATGCCGATCTGGGGCTTGTCCCAGTCCGCATCGCCCATGCCCACCGCGCGGAGCATTCCGCGCGAGGTGGTCGCCTCGATGCCGTCCGTGACGACGCGGCTGCGGGGCTTGATATCGATGCGGCTATCCGGCGAAGACATTCTTGAAGTCTATTCCCGGCCCTCGGCCCTCATCCGCGCCAGCAGGCTCAAGGCGGCGGCCAATTCTTGGATGCTTCCCACACGCACGGACGCCGCCGTCTCGCCGTCCCCGACCCGGATCCCGAGGTCGTCCGGACCGAGGCTCGCCAGGGCGTCCTCGTCGGTGACGTCGTCGCCGGCGAACAGCACCGCGGTCGCCCCCACCCTGTCCCGCAGCGCGGCGATCGCGGAGTCCTTGCCCTCGTGACGGAAGGAGTACTCGACGATGTTGTGCCCGGTGCGGCGCCGCCAGTGCGGCGCGCGGTCCTGCACGAGCCGGTCGGCTGCGTTGCGCGCCGTCTGGGCGTCCTCGGGACTGGCGACGCGGGTGTGGATGCCGAAGCCGAAGGTCTTCGGCTCGACCCAGACGCCTTCGAGGCCGCCCACCTCCGCGGCCATCTGGTCGCGCAGCTCGTCGCGCAGCGCCGGCGCGTCCTCCTCGTCGTCGGTCTCGAGCGGGCCCTCACCGGGCACCCAGAACTCGGCGCCGTGCGAACCGGCGAGGAAGATCTGATCGTCGTCGGCGTGCTCGGCGATCTCGCGGAGATCGTGCAGGCTGCGCCCCGAGACGAAGGCGACCGGAGTGTCGGGCAGTCCGGCCAGCGCGGCGACCGCCGCAGCCGCGGACGGCAGCGCGCGCGCCTCCATCGGCTCGTCCTCGAGAGGTGCCAGAGTGCCGTCGAAGTCGAGCGCGACCAGCAGGCGATCGGATGCCGCGACCCGCGCCAGCGCCTCGTGCAGCGCCTCGTCGTCGATCTGGACCTGGTGCTGGGTGTCGGTCACGCTTCTCCTCCGGTGGAACTTCGCGAGCGCATGCAGGAACTCGCGGGACCAGTCCTCGACGCTGTGCTCGAGCACACGCCGACGGGCGGCGCGCATGCGCCGGCCCTGCTCTCCGGGCGTCATCTCGACCGCGCGCATCATCGCTTCTTTCAGGCCCTCGATGTCGTGCGGGTTGACCCGCACCGCGGTGCCGAGCTCGTCGGCGGCGCCGGCGAACTCGCTGAGGATGAGCACGCCCCGGTTGTCCACCCGCGTGGCGACGTACTCCTTCGCGACGAGGTTCATGCCGTCGCGCAGGGCCGTGACGAGCATGACATCGGCCGCGAGGAACAGGGCGACCATCTCTTCGCGCGGATACGCCTGGTGCAGATACCGGATGGCTGTGTGGCCCATCGTGTCGAAGTCGCCGTTGATGCGCCCGACGGTGAGCTCGATCTCGTCGCGCAGCTGCACGTATGCCTCGACCCGCTCCCGGCTGGGACTCGCAACCTGCACGAGCGTCACATCGTCGACGCTGAGCTTCTGCTCGGTGAGCAGCTCGCCGTAGGCCTTCAGGCGATGGCGGATGCCCTTCGTGTAGTCGAGCCGGTCCACGCCGAGGAAGATGCGCTTCGGGTTGCCCAGGCTTTCGCGGATCTGCCGGGCCCGCTCCTGCACGTCGGCGCGCTGCGCCAGCTCGATGTACGACGATGCGTCGATCGAGATGGGAAACGCCCTCGCGAGGGCAACCCTGGTCGAGCCGTCCGCCTCGGGAACCGTGATGCCCGATGCCTTCGTCTCGTAGCGCAGCTGCCGTCGCACGGCACGCGCGAAGTTGCCGGCATCCGCGACCCGCTGGAATCCGATGACATCGGCGCCGAGCAGTCCCTCGAGGACCTGCCGCCGCCACGGCAGCTGCGAGTACAGACCGTATGCCGGGAAGGGAATGTGGTGGAAGTAGCCGATGATCAGATCCGGGCGCAGGTCGCGCAGCATGCGTGGCACGAGCTGCAGCTGATAGTCCTGCACCCACACCGTGGCGCCGTCCTCAGCGGCCGCGGCCGCCGCCTGCGCGAAGCGACGGTTGACGCGCACATACGCGTCCCACCAGACGCGGCTGTACCGAGGCTCGGCGATGACGTCGTGGTAGAGCGGCCAGATCGTGTCGTTCGAGAAGCCCTCGTAATACAGCTCGACGTCGTCGGCGCTGAGCGTGACGGGAACCAGGAGCGTCCCCTCGAACTCGAACGGCTCGAGGTCGACGTCGGGCTGCCCCGCCCAGCCGACCCACGCCCCATCGGCTTTCTGCATGACCGGCTCCAGGGCGGTGACCAGACCGCCCGGAGATCGTCGCCAGGCGTTCTCGCCGCCGGCGTCGGTGGTGCGGTCCACCGGAAGGCGGTTTGCCACGACGACGAACTCGGCCTTGTCCACGCGTGCTCCTGATCCCGGGGAACTTCCAGGCTAACAGCGTGGAACCGCCGCGCCGGGGACGCCGCCGACTCTGCAGTGTCGCCGCTCTTTGTCAAGAGTCTGCGCTCGAGTCGGGTGCCCGATAACGTTGAGGGATGCGCAAGTACCTCTTCGGCACAGGGCTCGTCACGGCGGTCATCGGAGGTGTCACGCTGCTTCGCGGGCTGCGCAGCGAAGAGACCTTCACGTGGCGCACCGCTCTCGCATGGCTCAGCTGGGCCATCACCCTGACTCTCGCGATCGGGTCGATCGTCGACACCCGGCGTGCCGAGCAGGGCAAGCTCGTCCCCACCGACTCCCCGGTCTACCGGAAGAACAAGAAGCTGCTCAAGAGGCGCCTGGACCGCTAGCCGAGAGGTCGATCTCGTAGTGCACGAATCCGGTGTCGTGCCCGACCCGGTCGTACAGCTTCCGCGCGGTGTGGTTGCTCTTCTGAGTGAGCCAGTACACCTTGTCGCATCCGGCCCAGAACTCACCTTCTCAGCGGGTGAGGATGAGCGCGTCGCCTTGACCGCCGCCGCCGCACAGCGCGACCGCCGCTGTGCCGCCGCCGCGGCGTGCGAGCTCGTGGACCGCGTGGACGACGAGCCGGTTGCCTGAGGCGCCGATGGGATGCCCGATCGCGATGCCGCCGCCGTGGATGTTGACGATGTCGTCCGACAGCCCCAGCTCGGTCTGCGACCGCGCGACGACGGCGCCGAAAGCCTCGTTGATCTCGACCAGGTCGAGGTCCGCGGGGGCGATCCCCTGCTTGCGGCACGCCTGCTCGATCGCGCGGGCCGGCTGGGCGTGCAGCGAGTTGTCTGGTCCTGCCACCTGACCGGATGCCCCGATGACCGCGAGAACGGGCCAGCCGTTCTCATCGGCGTGCGAGCGGGTCGTGAGAACGACCGCCGACGCGCCGTCCGAGATCTGCGACGAGTTGCCGGCTGTGATCGACCCGCCCTCGGCGAACGCCGCACGGAGCCTGCCGAGCGTCTCGACCGTGGTCTCCGGGCGGATTCCCTCGTCCTTCGTGACCACGAGCGGGTCGCCCTTGCGCTGCGGGATCTCCACCGGCACGATCTCTGCGTCGAAGATCCCGGCGTCGGTGGCAGCGGCGGCGCGCTGGTGCGAGCGTGCGGCGACGGAGTCCTGCGCCTCACGGGTGACGTCCAGCCGGGAATTGTGCCGCTCGGTGGACGCGCCCATGCTCTCCCGGTCGTAGGCGTCGGTGAGGCCGTCGTACGCCATGTGGTCGAGCACCTCGACCGACCCGTACGTCCAGCCCTCTCGCGAGTTCATGAGCAGGTGCGGCGCGCGGGTCATCGACTCCATGCCGGCGGCGACGACGACCGTGGCGTCGCCGACGGCGATCATGCGAGCGCCGTCGATGATCGCCGTCAGTCCCGACAGGCACACCTTGTTGACCGAGCCGGAGTGCACGTCCCACGGGATGCCGGCGCCCACGGCCGCCTGGCGTGCGGGGTTCTGACCGGAGCCTGCCGGCAGCACCTGCCCCACGAGGACGGCGTCGACCGCGTCGGGGGCGATCCCACCCTGATCGAGAGCTCCGCGGATGGCGATGCTGCCGAGCTGCACCGCGGTCAGCGCGGCGAGCTGACCTTTGAGCCGACCCTGCGGAGTGCGCGCTGCGGCAACGATGACGACGTCGTCGGTGTTCATGATCTGATTCTCTCTCGAAGATGGGTCTCGGTACGCTCGCGGAAGCTTGCTACTCTGATGCCGGAATCCGGACGGTGAGCGGCGGCTCGGTGGCCGCGAGGACCTCATCCACGCTCACACCCGGCGCCGTCTCGATCAGCACGAGGCCGGCATCCGTCACGTCGATCACGGCGAGGTCGGTGATGATCCGGTCGACGACACCGCGGCCGGTGAGCGGCAGCGAGCAGTCGTGCACGATCTTCGCCGAGCCGTCCTTCGCGACGTGCTCCATCAGGACGATGACCTTCGCCGCGCCGTGGACGAGATCCATCGCGCCGCCCGGGCCCTTCACCATCTTTCCGGGGATCATCCAGTTCGCGATGTCGCCCGATGCCGAGACCTGCATCGCACCGAGGATCGCAGCGTCGATCTTGCCCCCGCGGATCATGCCGAAGCTCGTCGCGGAGTCGAAGAAGGCCGCGCCCGGAAGCGTGGTGACCGTCTCCTTGCCCGCGTTGATGAGATCAGGGTCGACGTTCTCCTCCGTGGGGTACGGACCCACGCCGAGGATGCCGTTCTCGGACTGCAGAACGACGGTCACGCCGTCGGGCACGTAGTTGGGCACCAGTGTCGGAAGCCCGATGCCGAGGTTCACGTATGAGCCGTCGGACAGTTCCGCGGCCGCTCGGGCGGCCATCTCGTTGCGGGTGAGCGCCATGTTCAGGCTCCTTCGGGGATGTCGCGCGACAGGGCGTCAGCGACCGAGACGGTGCGCCGCTCGATGCGCTTCTCGATGTCGGTGCCCACCTCGACGATGCGGTGGACGTAGATGCCGGGCAGATGGATGCTGTCGGGATCGAGCTCGCCGGGCTCGACGAGCTGCTCGACCTGCGCGATGCAGACGCGCCCCGCCATCGCGGCGAGCGGGTTGAAGTTGCGGGCCGCCTTGTTGAAGACGAGGTTGCCGAAGCGGTCGCCCTTCGCGGCGTGGACGAGCGAGAAGTCGGTCACGATCGCCTCCTCGAGCACGTAGTCGCGGTCATGACCGGAGACGTCGAACGCGCGCACGTCCTTCACCGGAGAAGCCACTGCGATGCCGCCCGAGCCGTCGTACCGCCGGGGCAGGCCGCCCTCGGCGACCTGGGTGCCGACCCCCGTCTGCGTGTAGAAAGCGGCGATGCCCGATCCGCCGGCGCGCAGCTTCTCGGCGAGGGTTCCCTGCGGCGTCAGCTCGAGCTCGAGTTCGCCGGAGAGGAACTGCCGCTCGAACTCCTTGTTCTCACCGACGTAGGACGAGGTCATCTTGCGGATGCGCTTCGCGTTCAGGAGGATGCCCAGACCCCAGTCGTCGACGCCGCAGTTGTTGCTGACGATGCTCAGGTCGCTCGTGCCCTGAGCGAGCAGAGCCTCGATCAGCGCGATCGGGTTTCCGGAGAGACCGAATCCGCCGACGGCGAGCGACGCGCCGTCGGGAATGTCGGCGACGGCCTCGGCGGCCGAGCGGTATGTCTTGTCGATCACGGGCGACTCCTGTGTCTGTGGGGATCAGTACTCCTATCCTGCGCTCCGTTCGAGCGCAGGGCACCGACGGTGTTGCCATGTGGATGCCGCTCGCACTAGCGTCCATATCGTGGACACATCGAGCGAGCGTTCGGTGCCGGGCGCACAGTCCGTTGCCCGCGCCGCCCGCCTGCTGCGGCTGGTGACGGGAGCCGGCGACGAGGGCCTCGCCGTTGCGGAGCTCGCCCGGCGGGCGGACCTCACCCGGCCGACCGCGCACCGCCTGCTCTCTGCCCTGCGACACGAGGGGCTCGTCGATCAGGACGAGCGCACGGGGCGGTGGATGCCGGGACCCGAGCTGTATCTGATGGGCACGGTCGCGGCATCCCGGTACGACATCACCGGGATCGCCCGCGACATCGTGCGCTCGCTCGCGGTGCGGACCGAGGAGAGTGCATTCCTCTCGGTGCGCCGCGGTGACGAGACGGTGTGTCTGCTGCGCGAGGAGGGGAGCTTTCCGATCCGCTCGTTCGTGCTGTCGGAGGGCGTACGTTTTCCGCTCGGCGTCGCCTCGGCGGGCCTTGCGATCCTCGCGTTCCTCCCGCCTCACGATGTGGACGCGTATTTCGAGCGGCACCCGGAGCTGCCGGCCGAATGGGGCTCCGCGCACGGGGAGCAGCGTCTGCGAGCCCGGCTGCGGGAGACGCAGGCGCGCGGGTACGCCCTCAACCCGGGACTCATCGTCGAGGGCAGCTTCGGCCTCGGCGCCGCGGTGTTCACGCGCGAGGGGCATCCGCAGTGGGCGCTCAGCCTCACCGGCGTCGAGTTCCGCTTCGGCCCCGACCGGCTCGCCGAGCTCGGCCGCACGCTCCTCGCCCACGCGCACCAGCTGACCACCCGCGTCGCCGCCAGCGGGCGCTGAGGTCAGGCGCTGACCGCTGCCAGCTGCTCGTGCACCACGCCGGCGACGGCGTCGGCCCCGCGCTCGGACAGGACGATCGTGTAGTGATTGACGTCGGGAACGGCGACCTGCTCGAGGCCCGGGTAGGCCGCGAGCAGCTCGGGGATGCGGTCGTCCGCGTAGAGCGCCGGCATCTGGTCGAGCAGCCCCCGCTCGGCCGTGAGCAGCACGGTCGGGTGCCGCAGGTGCGTGAGCGCGTCGACGATCGCGGAGCCGGTGTTCTGGTCGATCGAGTCCTGTTCGAGCGTCGCGTAGCTCGTCGCGGGCCGCAGCTCGGGCTCCTGACCGACGAGGTCGTACGTCAGATACGCCTCCAGCTCGGGCGTCCAGTCGCGCCGGAACGCAGGGTGGGCGCGCCAGAAGTCGAGGTATGCCTCGACGGTCGCAAACCGCATCGCGAGTCGCTCCGCGGTCGGTCCGAGCACGAACCTGATGACGTCGTCGGTCGAGAGTCCCTCGGGCAGGTCGAGCGGAAGACCGCCGTCCACGAGGACGACGCGGGAGACGCGCTCGGGGTACAGGTCGCCCAGCACGAGCGCGACGAACGCGCCCATCGAGTGACCGACCACGACGGCCCGCTCCACACCGAGGGCGTCGAGTACGGCGACCAGGTCGCGGGCGTGCGTCTCGAGCCCCGCCCGACCCTCCAGGCCGTTGCTGCGCCCCCGACCGCGCAGATCGGGCGCGATCACCCGCGCGTTCGGCAGGCGCTCGGCGACGTAGGGCCAGGACAGGTGGGATGCCGTCACGCCGTGGATCAGCAGCACCGCCGGCGCGGCATCCGACGGCCCGTCCCACAGCCCGACGCGCATCTCTCCCCCCGCGACGGCGACGTCGACGGTCCGGTACCGGCTCATGCGGTCAGTCATCGGGCCGTCCACCCGCCGTCCATCGTGTACGAGGCTCCCGTGACCATGCCGGCTTTGTCGGAGACGAGCCAGCCCGCGAGGGAGGCGACCTCGTCGGCCTCGACGAGGCGCTTGATCGCGGTCTCGGTGAGCATGATCTTCTCGACCACTTCGCTCTCGGGGATGCCGTGCACCTTCGCCTGGTCGGCGATCTGCTTCTCGACGAGCGGTGTCCGCACGTACGCGGGGTTGATGCAGTTGCTCGTGACCCCGTGCGGTGCACCCTCGAGCGCGGTGACCTTCGACAGCCCCTCCAGGCCGTGCTTGGCCGAGACGTACGCCGACTTGAACGCGCTCGCGCGCAGGCCGTGAGCGCTCGAGATGTTCACGATGCGGCCCCAGCCCTTCGTGTACATCCCCGGCAGCACCGCGCGGATGAGCAGGAACGGCGATTCGAGCATGAGGCGGATCAGGAGGCGGAACGCCTCGGGATCGAACTCGGTGATCGGGCTCACCCGTTGGATGCCGGCGTTGTTCACGAGGATGTCGACGTCCAGGTGCAGATCGTCGAGGGCTCTGGTGTCGGACAGATCGAGCACCCAGGCCTCGCCGCCGACCGCGGCGGCCGCGGCATCCGCGGCCTCGCGATTGAGGTCGGCGACGATCACGTGCGCGCCGCGGCCGGCGAACTCGTGCGCGCACGCGAGTCCGATTCCGCTGGCGCCGCCGGTGATGAGGGCGCGCTTGCCGGCGAGGTCCTGGTCGGTCATCGGTCTTCCTTTTCTGCGGCGTCGGCCGCGCGGCGCGGGGCCAGCGCATTGTCGATGAAGCGCATCATGTCGTCGAACACCTTCGGCTCGAGCACGGTGGGCGCCGCGCCGGCGCCGTCGCGCTCCCACAGCAGGAATCGCATGCCGATCAGCTCACCCATGCCCATGAGGGCCCAGGCGGTCACTTCGGGGTCGAGTGCGCGATCGACATCGCCGGCGTCCTGCGCGGCGCGGAGGCCGGCTTCGTACCCCTCGACGATGCGGGTGTAGTGCAGGCGCAGCGTCTCGGGCGAGACGAACTCGGCCTCGCGGACCACCCGGTACAGCGCGGGGTGCTCGGCGGTGAAGCGGAAGAAGCCGGTGAAGCCCGCGCGCTCCGCCTCCAGACGCGAGGTGGCCCCGGCCATCGCCTCCGACATCGAATGGCGCACGCGGCGGTTGAGGTCGATCACGAGCGCTTCGAAGATCGACTGCTTGCTGTCGAAGTAGAGGTAGAAGGTGCCCAGGCCGATGCCGGCGCGCTCGGTGATCTTCACGATCGACGCCTCGTGGTAGCCCTGCTCGGCGAAGACGACCTCGGCCGCCTCGAGCAGGCGCCGACGTGTCGCCTCGCCCCGCTTGGTGAGGGGTCGTCCCGTAGCGGGCGAGACGAGTTCGGTCTCGCCATCGGTGAGCTCATCGGGAATGGTCATGCGGCACACCTTCCACTATTCGCCGCGCGCGATCCCGCAGGCGGGACCGAGCGAGCTTCCCGATCGTCGAGCGCGGCAGCGACTCGACGAACTCCACGTGCACGGGAACCTTGAAGGCGGCGAGGTTGCGTCGCGCGTGCGCCAGCACCTCGTCGGCCGAGAGAGGCGCGCCGTCGGTCGTCACGACGAAGGCGACACCGCGCTCGCCCCATACCGGATCGGGCACGCCGACGACGGCGGACGCCGCGATGAGCGGATGCAGCCCGAGGGCGTACTCCACCTCGGCGGGGGCGACGTTCTCACCGCCCGAGATGTAGATGTCCTTGAGGCGGTCGACCACGCGGAAGACGCCGTCGGCGTCGCGGTGCACGAGGTCTCCGGTGCGCAGCCACTCCCCCGCCATCGCCTTCGCGGTCGCGGCCTCGTCGCCCAGGTACCCGGCGAACACGCTCGGCCCGCGCACCCACAGCTCGCCCGTCGCCTCGCCCTCCAGCGGCAGCAGCGTGTCGGGGTCGGCGACGCGGACGCTCACGTGCGGGTAGGCCCGTCCGACGGCGCCGATGTGCGTCGCGGCATCACCGCCGGCCAGGTGCAGCACGTTCGGTCCGGCCTCGGTGAGGCCGTAGCCCTGTGTGAGCGCGATACCGCGCTCCGACCACCGCGCGTGCAGCGACGGGGGCATCGTCGCGCCGCCGACGAGCGCAAGGCGGAGCGACGAGATGTCTGTCGCGGGCCAGCCGCGGTCTTCGACGAGCATCGCGTACTGGGTGGGCACGCCCATCATCGCCGTGATTCGTCGTTCGCCGATGAGCTGGAGCACCCGCGCGGGCTGGAACGAGCGCTCGAGCACGACCGTCGCACCGACCCACCACGCCAGCAGCGGCTGACAGTTCCAGGCGGCGACGTGGAACTGCGGCAGGATCGCGAGCACGACGTCGTCGGGGGTCAGTGGCAGCGCCTGAGACAGGGCGAGGTTGTTCCAGAAGCAGTTGGCGTGGGTCAGCACGACCCCTTTGGGAGCCGCCTCGCTGCCGGAGGTGAAGATCACCAGCAGCGGGTCGTCGTCCAGCACGTGCCGGGTGGCCTTCGGCTCACGGGCGGGCGGGACGGATGCCTCGACTCCGGTCGAGCCGAGTGCGGCGGTGGAGGGCACGACCTCCAGCGCACGCAGCGCCTCACCGGCGAGCGAGGCGTATTCGTCGTCGACGAGCACGAGAGCGGGCTCCGACCGGCGCAGCACGTCCGCCAGCTCGCGCGGGGTGCTGCGCCACGACAGCGGCACGAAGGCGATGCCGGCCAGTGCGCAGGCGAAGAACGACACGACGTGGTCGGTGGAGTTGCCCGAGATCGTCGCGAGGCGGTGGCCGGGGCCGTAGCCGCCGGCGCGCAATCCGTCGGCGAGGTCGCTCGCCCTCATCGCGAGCGTCGCGTAGTCGATCGTGACCCCGCGGTCGTCGATCGCGATGCGGCTCGGCGAGTGCGAGGCGCGATCGGTGAGCCAGCGTCCGATCGTGTGCGAGCCGTCTTCGAGGCCGGCCTCCCAGCTCATGCGCGCACCTCCACCGGAGCTTCAGCCTCGGCATCCGCGTCGTCCATGCTGCGCAGCGAGAGCCGCACCTTCTCGCCGCGACGACGGCGCCACCACGCGTCGATGGTGCCGGCGATGCCTCCCGGCAGGAACATGACGACCAGGATGAACAGCACGCCGAGGAGGAAGAGCGGCTCCGACAGCGGAATCCGCAGCACGTCGGGAAGCCCGGCGACGACCTCGGATCCGGCCACGACGGTGAGGCGCTGGTCGAGCAGTGTGTACAGCACGCCCCCCACGATGGCACCCCAGCGGAACCCCACGCCACCGAGCACGACCATCACGAGGATCGTGATCGTCAAGTCGGCCGAGACCGCCCGCGGCACGGTGCCGGACTGGAGCAGCATGTACGCGACTCCGGCGAGGCTCGCGAGCACCGCGGCGATCACGAAGACGAGGAGCTTGGCGCGGTATGGGCGCAGCCCGAGCACTCGCACGCGCTGCTCGTTCTCGCGCGTCGCCCGAGCCAGGTGGCCGAGGCGCGAGGTGTCGACCCAGAGCACGACGAGGTAGACGATCACGAGCACGACGAGGGTGAACCAGTACAGGTTGCGGGTGTTGATCACTCCGATGAGGAAGTCGGGCACCTGCGCGGTGTTCAGGCTCAGCCCCTCTTCGCCCCCGGTCACGCCGGAGTTGCGGCGGACGAGTACCGAGCCGGCCTGGGCGAACGCGAGCGTCACCATGGCGAAGGGGATTCCCGAGACGCGCATCGCCACGGCGCCCGTCGCGAGGGCGATGACCATGCCGCCGAGGAGCGCCACGAAGATGCCCGGCCAGAGCGGCACGCCGAAGTGCTCGAGCGCGATGCCGAGGCCGTAGGCGCCGGCGCCGAAGTAGAGCGCGTGACCGAACGACAGCATCCCTGCCGAGCCCAGCAGCAGGTTGTACGACAGCGCGAGCGCGGCGAACACCATGCACAGCGACAGCAGAGCGAGCGTGCCCGGCATGTAGGTCGGAGTGGGCAGGATGCCGGGGATCGAGATGTTCAGCAGCGGCAGGATCGCCATCAGCACCACGAGCGCCGCGCCGACGACAGCCGGAGCCCACTTTCCCGGTCCCTGAGCTTGTCGAAGGGTCATGCCTTCCTCCCCAGGATGCCGGACGGCCGCACCAGCAGCACGACCGCCAGGAGGATCACGACGATGAAGTCGCCCGTGCCGCTCAGGTAGGAGTTGGCGAACTGCTGCAGCACGGCGACGAGCACCGAGGCGATCGCCGCACCCGTGAGCGACCCGAGCCCGCCGATCACGGTCACGATGAACGCGAAGATCAGCAGCGTCGAGCCGAGGTGGGCGGAGACGAAGGTCGTGTAGTGCATAGCCAGCACTCCGCCGATGCCCGCGGCCGCGCCGCCGATCGCGAAGACGAGTGTGAAGGATTTGCGGACGTCGATGCCGAGAGCGGTGACCATCGACCGGTTCTCCACTCCGGCGCGGATGATCATGCCGTAGCGCGTCTTCTGGAGGAAGATCACGAGGGCCGCCAAGACCAGCACGGCGGCGATCATGAGCACCCAGTACGTGTTGGGAATGCGGGCACCCAGGACTTCGGTCGTCTGCTTGAGCCACGGCGGGCCGCTGATGTTGATCGGGTCGGTTCCCCAGATGCCCTCGAACAGGGCGACCGCCGCGAACGAGAGACCTACGGTGACGAGCACCTGTTCGATGTGCCGCTCGTAGAGGGGGCGGATGAGGACGAGCTCTGTCAGCGTCGCGAACGCCGCGCCGACGAGCGCGCCGACCAGGATGGACAGGAGGAACGAGCCCCAGGATGCCGTGCCCATCGCCTGCGCGACGAGCCAGCCCATGAACGCGCTCAGTGTGAGGAAGGCTCCGTGCGCGAAGTTGAGCACGTGCATGAGCCCGTAGATGAGACTGAGGCCCGAGGCGACCAGGAAGTACAGAGCGCCCAGGCCGACGCCGGTGATGAGTGTCAGGACGAGCATGCTCACGCTGCGCCCACCTCCGCATGCACACCGAGCAGCCGGCGGGTCAGGTCGTCGTCGTCGAGGATCTCGCGGGCGACGCCGGTGTGCACGACGCGCCCGCCGCCGATCACGATCGCGCCGTCGGCGAGCCGGCGGACGACCTCGAGGTTCTGCTCGACGAGCAGGATCGGGACGATCTTGGACGCCTCGAGCAGCGCGGCCGTCACCTCGGCGACGATCTTCGGCGCGAGGCCTTTCGTGGGCTCGTCGACGAGGAGGAGCTTGTTGTCGTTGAGCAGTGCCCGCGCGACCGAGACCATCTGCTGCTGACCGCCTGAGAGGGTGCCCGCCATCTGCGCCCGGCGCTGCGCGAGGTCGGGGAACAGCGCGTCGACGAACTCGCGGCGCGGATTGCGCTGGCGTTCGGCGAGGGCGAGGTTCTCGGCGACCGTCAGCTTCGCGAACACCTCGCGGTCCTCGGGGACGTATCCGACCCCGCGCTGGACGATGCGGTGCGTGGAGAGCCCGTCGATGCGCTCGCCCGCAAGGACGACCTCGCCGCGGCGGGAGATGAGACCGAGGATGCCGCGCAGTGTCGAGGTCTTGCCGACGCCGTTGCGACCGAGCACCGCGGTGATGCCGGTCGCGGGGACCGAGAATGTGACGTCTTCGACGACCTGCTGGCCGGCGATCGAGCAACGCAGGTGGGCTACCTCGAGGATGCTGCTCATGCGGCACTCACTCCCGGGGTGGTCCCCAGGTACGCGCTCTGGACGAGCGGGTCGGCCATGATGTTCTGCGGACTGTCGTACGCGATGATGCTGCCGAAGTACATCACCGCCACTCTGTCGACCAGGCCCATGAGGACGTCGATGTGGTGCTCGACCATCAGGACCGTGCAGCCGTTCTCGCGCTGCATGTCGCGGATGTTCTCGACGAGTCCGGCGACGTCACCGGAGCCGACGCCGGCCATCGGCTCATCCAGCAGGACGATGCTCGCGTTCGTGACCAGGAGCACGGCGATCTCGAGCTTGCGCTTGTCGCCGTGCGATATGTCGCCCGCCGCGGTGTCGAGCTTGTGGGCGAGTCCCACCGCCTCGAGCTTGGAGAGGGCCAGCGCGGTGGCGGCATCCGTTCGACGCGGGAAGCGCAGCAGCGAGTAGTCGCCGCCGAGCGAGACCTGCGCGGCGAGGCGCACGTTCTCGAGGACACTGAGCCGTGGGAACAGGCTCGACGTCTGAAAGGTGCGCCCCAGTCCCGCCCGCGCCCGGGCGGGCACGGACGCCTTGGTGATGTCGTCGCCGTTCATCAGGACGCGTCCTGACGTCGGCTTCATGAGGCCGGAGACCACGTTGAACAGCGTGGTCTTGCCGGCGCCGTTGGGCCCGATGACGCCGACGAGCGAGCCGGCGGCGACATCGAGCTCGACATCCTTCAGGATCGTCGCGCCGCCGATCTGCAGGCCCAGGGCCTCGATGCGGAGCGCGGACGGGACAGGGGTGCTCATCTGAGAGAGACCCGCGACTTACTCGGCGGCCGGCGGAGCGACCTCATCGGCCGCGGCCGTGTCGACCAGCTCGGGCACGAAGGCGCCGCCGTCCGCGACGAGCTTCGCCTGATACATCTCCTGGATGAGGGCGTGATCCTCCGCGCGCACGGTCATCGCGCCCTTGGGTCCGTCGAACTCGAAGCCCTCGAGGGCGGCGATCATCGCGTCGACGTCGCCCTTGCCCTCCTGGATCGCGTGGACGATCATGAGCGCCGCGTTGAAACCGTCGGGGCTGAACAGGTCAGCCGTTCCGCCGGCCTCCTCGATGCCGTCGATCATGGCCTGGTTCACGTCGTTGTCGTTCGCGCCCGGGAAGTAGTGGTTCAGGAAGCTGATCTTCTCGGACGCCTCGCCGTATGCGCCGAACGTCGCCGCGTCGCCGAGTCCGGTGACAACAGGGATCTCGTCGAGGACGCCCTGCTGGCTCATCGCCTGCCACATCGCGCCGGAGGTCGCGCCGGCCCACGCGACGAACACGAGGTCGGGGCTGCCTGCCAGCACCTGCTGCGCGAACGGCGTGAACTCGGTGACGTCCTCGGCCACGAGCACGGAGTTCACGGTGGCGCCCTTGGCCCCCAGGATCGCCTTGACGGCCGCCTCATTGCCCTGGCCGAACGCGCTGTTCTGCGCGAAGACGGTGATCGTCTTGCCCTCGAGGTCGTCGAGGAATGTGCCCGCCGTCGCGACGTCCTGCGCGCTCTGACGGCCCGACCGGAAAGTGTACTCGTTGATGCCCGTGATCGCGTCCGCGGCTGCCGGGCCGGAGACGAACAGCACCTGGTTCTGCGCGGCCTGCTCGGCGACGGCCAGCGCGACACCGGAGGACGCGCTGCCGCCGATGATGTTCACGCCGGCTCCGATCAGCTCCTTGACTGCCGTGACAGCTTTGTCGGGGTCGCCGGCGTCGTCCTTGTACTCGACCGAGATCGTCGTTCCGTCGATCTCGCCGGTGCCGTCGGTCGCATAGTCGAGGCCTGCCTTGAAACCGTCGAGGTACTGCTTGCCGTAGCCGGCGAGGGGTCCCGTCTCGCTCGTGACGATGCCGACCGTGATCTCGGCCGGGCCGGTCGGCGTCTCGGCCGCGTCGCCGCTCGGCGCCGTGGCCTGCGGGGCGCAGGCCGCCAGAACGAGCGCTGCCGTGGCGACCACGGAGCCCAGGAGCAACTTCTTCGTAACCCGCATGTGCGTGCCTTTCACCATTGGAAGGGATACCTGAAACCTGATTCAGGTAGTTGCAACCGTAGGAACAGGCGTGCGCGGTGTCAAGTCGGGGCGTCGACGCTCACATCGATGCGGTCCTGGCCGCGGTCGGTGGACCAGATCGCGGCGAGTCCCCGATCGCCGTGGTGCGACGCGCGGACGGCCCGCTCGTCGGCCCAGCCGTTCAGGCGGTGGCCGGCGTGTCCCTTGACGTGCTCGAAGGCGACGTCGGGAAGACCGGCTGCGCGGCGGGCATCGCGCGCTTCGATGAGCGCGGCGAGGATGTCGGCGTTCTTGGTCGGCGCTCCCGTGCTCGTCTTCCACCCGCGACGGGCGTGCGCGTCCATCCACGTGCGGTACGAGTTGATCGCATACATGGAGTCGGCCTGGATGAGCAGGTGCTCGACATCGGAGTTATCGCGGATCGCGTACAGCACCGCCAGCAGCTCGCCGATGTTGTTGGTTCCCGCCTCGAGCGATCCGGCGGCCCACCGGCCGTCCTCGCCCACCCACGCCCAGCCGGCGGGACCGGGATTGCGCATGCAGGCGCCGTCGGTCGCGACCGTGTACGAGCTCATGGTGCACCCCCAGGGACTTGAACCCTGAACCCACTGATTAAGAGTCAGTTGCTCTGCCGATTGAGCTAGAGGTGCATGGTCCACCAGGGCGAACCGAGGGTCAACGTTACCATCACGATTGCGTCACCCGGAAATCGAGCCGACACCGCCACGACTATCCTGGACAGGTGACCTCCCCCTTCCGTCCGGTGTCCTTTCGGGAGCCGTTCGAGGGGGATCTGGCGGCGGATCTCGAGCTCGCGCTGCGCCTGGCGGATGCCGCGGATGCGGCATCCATGGATCGCTTCGACGCCGCGGATCTCGACGTGCAGCTCAAGGCCGATGCGACCCACGTGACCGAGGCGGACCTCGCCACCGAGCGCGCGATCCGGCAGATCCTGACGGCCGAGCGCCCGGCAGACGGCGTCTTCGGCGAAGAGTTCGGGGTCACCGGGAGCACCGCGCGGCAGTGGATCATCGATCCGATCGACGGCACCGCCAACTACCTCAAGGGCATCCCGATGTGGACGACCCTCATCGCGTTGTCGATCGAGGGCGTGCCGCGCATAGGCGTGGCCAGTCAGCCCGCGCTCGGCCGCCGCTGGTGGGCGGCCACCGGTCGCGGCGCGTGGACCAACGCCCCCGATGGCCGGCCGGTGCGCATCTCCACCTCTTCCGTCGACACGATCGGCGAGGCGAGCGCGAGCTTTCAGAGCATCCGCCAGTGGGATGAGGCCGGGCAGCTGGATGCCATGATCCGACTCTCCCGCGAAGTGTGGCGCGACCGCGGCTATGGCGACACGTGGCCGTACATGCTCCTGGCCGAAGGGAGGCTCGAATTCGTCGCCGAGTTCGGGGTCAAGGAGTACGACATCGCGGCGCTCGTTCCGATCATCACCGAGGCCGGCGGCCGCTTCACCTCCTTCGCGGGCACCGACTCGCTCTCCGAGAGGTCGAGCCTTGCAACGAACGGCGTGCTCCACGCCGCCTTCCTCGAACTGCTGCACTCTCCCCCGACCCCGGAGTCCTCGCAATGACCCGCACTCGCCCCCTGCTCGGCGCCCCCATCGTCCTCGCGGCCACCCTGCTCGCCGCGACGGCCTGCGCGAGCCCCGGCGACACGGCGCCCGGCGCCGGGGAGACTCCGAACCCGGTCGCCACCTCTCCCACGCCGACGCCGTCCCCGACATCGACCGAGGCCCCCGCGGCCGACCCGCAGTGCGACACCATCATCCCCGCCTCGACCGTCGAGGACTTCGACAGCGTCGGCTGGACGGTGCGGGCCGAGCCGTTCCGCGTCGGCGAGCTCGAGATCACCGAGGGCGTGCAGTGCATCTGGGGCGATTTCACCACCGCCACCGACCACGTGCAGATCTTCGGCTGGGCCCCGATCTCCGAGGAGGACGCCGACGATGCGCAAGACGCTCTCGTCGCGATGAAGTGGCGCGTCGAGGAGACGCCCGAGGGAACGATCGTCACCGAGAGCCCGGAGACGACAGTGGCGACCGACGCGGACGGTTACGGACTGACCTACCTGTTCGGTGAGGGCTGGGTGAAGTACGCCGACACCAAGCAGGGCCTGCTGCTGGTCGTCTGGCCGGCTGTCCCCTGACCGAGCCGTCGCGGCGGCTCAGAGGAACGTGAGCTCGCCCCGCACGATCGAGTCGCCGGAGTGCGCCTCGTCGCCGTCGTTCGGCTCCTGCGAGACGTCGACCAGCACGTAGTCGTGCAGGTCGATGCCGGCGGGAACCGCGAAGGTCTGCTCGGTGCCTTCCATGACGCCGAGGCTCACGAGCGCCGACGCGTCGGCGGTGATGAGCCACACCTCTCGGAACGTGTCGGGAGCGGCATCCGCATCCAGCGCCACCCGCACAGCGAGCGAGCCGTCGGCCTGCTCTTCGACGACCGCGGTTCCCTCCGCCGTCGGGTGATCGGGGAACGGCGACAGTGTCGCTTCGGCCACTTCGGTCTGAGCGACGCGCTGGTTGACCGCCCAGACGCCGAGCCCCACGCCCGCGACGAGCACGAGCGAAGCCGCCAGTGCCCAGATGCGGGTGGCGAAGCGACGACGCGGAGCTTCCGCGGCCGGCGCCGCCGGAGCAGGGGCGGATGCCGCGGGCTGAGGCGTCGGGGCGGGTGCCATCGTGGTCACGGGCGCCGCCGGTGCGGCATCGGTCTCGGCCTTAGCGCTGCCGAGCGACAGCTCTTCGGAGATGCGTGCCCAGACGGAGTCGGGCGGCGTCTCGAGCTCGCCGATGTCGATGCTCGCGCGGCCGGTGACGGCGACATGGCGCAGGGCCGCGAGGTCGTCGACGCACGTCGCGCAGTCGGTGAGGTGCTCCGATTCCTCGGGAGTGGCGACCGGCTCCCCCAGCGCGAAGAGCGCGAGCCGCTCCGGGTCAATGTGCGGCATGGTTCACCTCCAGTCGGGTCCGCATTCTCTCGAGACTTCGTCGGATGTGGCTCTTGACGGTGCCGAGGGGCATGTCGAGCCTCCGGGATATCTCCTGATGTGTGAGGTCGTCGAAGAACGCGAGCTTCATCACCCTCTGGGCGTCGGGTTCGAGGCGTTCGATCTCCTGCGCGACGAGCAGCGTCTCGCCGAGGTCCACCTCGGGCGCGACCAGGTCGTCGGGCCGGGTCACCCGCTGAAGCTGCTCGTGCAGCACGCGGATGCGCGTGCGAGCTTCGTGCGTATCGGCGATACGGCGTTTCGCAATGGCGACGAGCCAGGTCGACAGGCGTGCCCGCGACGGATCGAACGAGGCGCGCGAGGTCCAGGCAGACACGAATGTCTTCTGAGTCACGTCCTCCGCATCGGTGCGATCGCCGAGTGACCGCAGCGCAAGGGTGAACACGACCGGCGACCAGCGCCGGTAGATCTGCTCGAGTGCGCGCTCGTCGCCGGCGATGAAACGCGCGTCCCACGCGCCGTCGGCGTCGCGGTCCCTCGCGTCTGCGTCCTCACCCTGACTCACAAGCCCATCCCTAGGTTCGAGGTGTCGCCACGACGACGACGTTGTCGGCGTAACGGCCGGTGCTGCTGTCGAATTCGCCGCCGCACGTGATCAGGACCAGGGCTCTGGTACCCGTTCGCGCGAAGATCGCCTCAGTCGGCAGGTCCTGCTTCGGATAGTACGTCACGGAGGCGACTCCGTAGGCGGCCGTCGATCCGTCCGCCGCAGTGAGCGTCACCTCGGCGTCCATGGGCAGATCGCGCAGCTCGGCGAACGGTCCGATCGGGTAGTCGGGAGCGTCGATGTGGGCAGAGATGACCGTGTTGCCATCGGGGCTCCACGGATCGGGGCCGAACCGGTACCACCCTGCGATCGCAGGGTCTGGCGGCAACTCCATGAAACCGCCGGGTTCGACCCCGACCGGGACCACCTCCATGTCGATCCCCTTATCGGCGATCCGAACCCGCACAGGGGGCAGAGCCGCGCGCACCGGCTGCGGCGTGGCTGCGGCGACCGGGACGTCGACGACGGCCGTCGGAGCGGGTGCAGGGGTCGAAGAGGCGGACGCAGCGCCCGCCCCGCTGGGGGACGGGGCGGGCGCGCAGGCCGAGAGAAGAAGGATCAGCGCGAACGGTGCGATCAAGCGCAGGGCCACGTCTGATTCTCTCGGCTTCCGGGGGTCAGTACTCGGACTTGGCAGCCCGGGTGCGACGGGCCGTCACGATCGCAACGGATGCCGCGGCCGCGGCGAATGCGAAGCCGATGATCCAGAAGGCCTGGGTCATCGCGTCACGCTCGGCGGCGTAACCCGCCGTCCCGGAGGGGACCCCGCCGGGCGCCGTGTGGCCGACCGTGATGGTCTGGGTGGCGAGGGCGAGGTTTCCGTCCTCGAGGCTGCCCCAGGCGTAGGCGATCGTGAGAACGCCGTCCTGGATCGCGACGTCTGCCGGGCCGAGAACGGGCTCGGTCGTGCCCGCTGCGGCCACGGATGCCGAGACGGTGCCGACCGGAAGGTTCAGCGTCGCCTCATCGGGGTTGGCCAGGCTCGAGACGACCGCTGCGCCACCCGCCAGGACGTCCACAGCGGGTGCCGCGGCGACGTGGCGGACCGTCAGTCGGCCTTCGCCGGCGTTGGTCGCGGCGATGTCGTTGGTGAACAGGTTGAGGGCCGGGGTGCCGCCCTCATCGAGGTTCGCCGTCGCGGTGTAGTTCTTGCCCGCCTCGAGCGTGAGGGTGGCGGGTCCGAGCACCGGGGCGCTGTCGTCCGCGGCATCCGTCGCCGTCAGGGCGACTTCGTAGTCTCCCGCGGGCAGTTCGAGCGGACCGGCCAGCAGGCCGGGCTGGAAGTCGTCGACCGTCAGCTCACCGTTGACGTACACGTCCACGGGGGTGTCGGGGATGCCATGGAGCACCGAGAGAGTGGCGTTCTCCGCCGAGCTCGCCATTGCGGGAGCGATGAAGCCCGCCGCGAGGGCGAATCCGGCGACCACGCCGGCTGCGATTGTCTTGCGCACGTTGTCCTCCTTGGGGGGCGGCTCGTTCCGCCCTGCAAGGAGTACTTCCACGGGGAGCGCGGATTTGGATGCAGGTGAATCAGAAATGGGTTCAACGCGTTCACCGCGCGTCGAGAACGTCCACGCCGAGCCACTCCGCGAGCTCAGTGATCTCGGCGCGCACCATCTCGTCCTCCTCCGGCGCGAACGGCAGGAACTCGTGCACCGCGTTCACACGCAGCACCTCGCGTCCCCGGTCGACTTCGGCATCCAGCATCCCGACGAATCTGTCTCCCATCAGGATGGGATGCGCGAAGAAGCCGTAGATGCGCTGAGCCTTCGGCTTGAACTGCTCGAGCACGTACTCGAACTCGAAGAGCTCCGTGAGGCGCGGACGATCGAAAAGGAGCGGGTCGTATGGATTGAGGAAGGCGACGCGCCCGCCGTCGTCCTCGTCGAGAGCCTGGAGCGCCTCGGGGTCGACACGGAACTTCCACTTGCTGCCCTCCACCCGGGCAGGCTCGCCCGCCCTGCCGACGGAGTTCCACCAGCGGTCCCCCTCCTTCGCGATACCCGCGGCCTGCAGCGTCCGCTCGCTGCGGCGGCGGGCGGCCTCGTCATCGTCATAGACCGGCAGGTCGGTCGGGTAGACCCGATCCGCGAGGTCCCAGACGCGATGGCGGCCGTCACGACGAGTGACGGCGACGTCGCCCTGCCGCATCAGCAGGTCGAGCATGATCGGAACCTGATTCGTGCCAGACCAGCCGTCGGGTGCGCGGCTCTCCTGTGCCGTGTCCGGGATGTCGGCGGCGAGCAGCGGGCCGTCGGCGCGCAGCCTGGCGAGCACATCCCGGCGGAAGCGTGCGTTCGCGTCGAGCCACTGGCGAGTGCTCTCCCGGCGCGGACGCGCCGCGGGCAGGATGAGCGGAAGCATGCTCGCCGGTCGGAACGCGCCGTCGAACTCGAAGAGCAGCCGGTCCTGCTCCACGGACTTGGACAGCTGGCCGGCTTCGTACGACCAGCCGATGCGCGACCACAGCACGGTGTGCTCGCACGGAGCGATGGTCGCAGTCGGGTCGATCTTGACGTAGGTGAGCTGCTCGGCGACCTCGACGACATCACCCGGGCGCTGTGCATCGAGCAGCTGTGCGCGCACCACGATCCGGCGAGCCTGGTCGCGGGTGAGTTCGTGCGTCACGGGTCGTGCGCGGTCAGGCCGGTGGCGCGTCCGGATCGAGGGACTTGAGCATGTCCTCTTCGACCGGGTTGTCGGCCTCGAGCTGGTCCTCGGTGTTCTGGTCTCCGCCCGTGGGCGATTCGTCGTCCGCGGTCGCGTGGTCGTCCGTTCGGTGATCGGTCATGGATGCCACGCTAACCCCCACCCGACGGCCTCACGCCGTCAATCGGCGAAGTTCCTCACTGACCGCCCGTGCGAATTCGGCGCCCGGAACGTGCGCCGCGTCGAAGTGGATGCCGAGGCAGAGCCGTCCGCCGACGGACAGCGCCGCCACCCCGAGTCGGACGTTCGCCGCGAGGACGGCGACCGGCCATATCGGCCCGATCGGGGCTCCGGCCAGGCGCTGTGCGCGCTCGGGCCCGCGCACATTCGTGACGAACCCGCCGACGAGACGCTGCCGGCGAGCGAGGCGGTTCATGATGCGCGCGCCCGCGGGGCCGCGCATGAACTCCAACGTGCCCTGGTCGCGTGCCGCGGCTTTCTCGATCCGCGTCTGGGCGCCGATGAGCCGGAGCCGCTCATCCGGATCGGGAACGGTGAGCGGAAGGCGGACGAGCATGACACCGACCTGGTTGCGCGCCGCACCGCGTCGCTCGAGCGCGACCGGCACCGAGACGGGCAGACGATCGGGTATCCGCTCCCCCGCCGCGCTCAATGCGGCACGGTAACCCGCCGCGACGGAGGCGAGGAGGGCATCGTTCACGGTCGAGCCCCGTGGCCGCATCCGTGCCTCGAGAGCGAGCAGGTCGGCGTCGAGGAACACCACGGCCCGGCTGTCCGTCCGCTCTCCGAGGAGAACCGTCGTTCCCACCTCGTGACTGCTCACGGTGAGGCGGATGCGGCGCAGTCCGTACGTGACGCGCGTCAGCAGGCTCCGCCTCACGACGGAAGTCGGTGCGCGTGGGGCCTCATCGTGCCGTGCATCGTCGAAGAGACTCTGCACGATGGCCACGGCCGCCATCCCGTCGGCGAGCACGTGGTGGATCCGCAGGATGACCGCGGTCTGCCCGCCCTTCGCGCGCGGTGCCACCAGGATCTCCCACGGCGGCTGATCGAGCCGGAGCGGAACCGTCATCAGATGAGCGCACAGACGCTCCAGGGCCTCGGGCTCGTTCGGCACCTCGACCGGGCGCACATGGTGGCGCAGATCGGGGTGCGCCTCGACCCAGCGGTGCCCGCGCCCGTCGCCGATGATCGCTCTGCGCAGAGCGGGAAGCGCGTCGACCCGCCGCCCGAGGGCAGAGCGCAGCGCGCTGAGATCGGGAGTGCCGTCCGGGTCTATGAACCCGCCCGGGCCGAGCATTGCGGCCACGAGGAAGACATTGACCTGACCCACCCGGTCGAGCACGATATTGGCCTCGTCGGCCGGGGCGAGGCGCTCTGACCCGGAACGCATGCCGACAGGCTAGCCCCAGCTGCCCAAGCACGCCCGGGCAACCAGGTCAACCCCGCCCACCTGGCGAGCGGAGGGCGCACAGTGGATGCATGCACGAATCGAACACGATCGCAGACGATGCGCGGGCGACGCGGACGATCGCCGGGCATTATCGCGTCGTCGTCATCGGCGGCGGCAATGCCGGCCTCTCGGTGGCAGGGCGGCTCGCTCGGCTGGGCGTGGATGATGTCGTGGTCGTCGAGCCGCGCGTGAAGCACCTCTACAAGCCGCTCTTCTCGCACATCGCGGGGGGTACGGCGCCGGCGAGCATGGCCGTGCGCGATCAGGGTTCGGTCATGCCGAAGGACACGGCATGGATCCGGGATGCGGTCACCGAGATCGACGCGGAGGCGAGCACCGTCACGCTCGCCTCGGGCACCGTGGTCCGCTACGACCACCTGATCATCTGTCCCGGCATCCAGCACGATTGGGACGCCATCCCCGGACTCTCGGACGCGATGCGGTCACCGTCCGGTGCGTCCAATTACGAGTTCGAGCTTGGCGATGAAGGCGTCCGCGCTGCTGCGGGACACGCGCAGCGGCACCGTGATCTTCTCGCAGCCGCCGGGCCCGGCATCCTGCGCGGGCGCGGGGCAGAAGCCCATGTACCTGGCGTGCGACTACTGGCGCAAGACCGGCGTGCTGGACGACATCCGGGTGATCCTGCTCGTTCCCGATGACACCGTCTTCGGCATCCCCGAGATCGACCGCGAGCTGGACCGCAAGATCGCGGAGTACGGCATCGAGCTGCGCACGCGCTCCGAACTCGTGGAAGTGGATGCCGCCGACCACGTGGCCGTGGTCGCCCAAGCGGACCGCACCGAGCCCGAGCGCATCCCCTACGACGTGCTGATGGTGGAGCCGCCGCAGTCGGCGCCCGACTGGCTGAAGCGCAGCTCGCTGCCGGCAGCCGGCGACGAGGGCGGCTTCGTCGAGGTCGATCCGGGCACGCTGCGTCATCCGCGCTACGCGAACGTGTGGGCGCTCGGCGATGCCGCGGCGACCACCAACTCCAAGTCCGGCGGTGCCCTGCGAAAGCAGACGTTCGCGCTTGCGAAGAACCTCGCCGCGGTGGTCAAGGGCGAGGTGCCCAGAACCCTGTACGACGGCTACTCAGTGTGTCCCTTCACCGTCTCGCGCTCGACCGTCGTCTTCGCCGAGTTCGACGACCTCTACCGGCCGAAGCCGACCATCCCGTTCTGGAAGGGTCTGGCTCGGGAGAGGCGCCTCACCTGGGTGTTCGACCGCCACATCCTCCCCTGGGTGTACTGGCACATGATCCTGAAGGGCCGGGCCTGAAGGACTTCTTCAGGGAGCTTCAGGGTGGCTTCAGCACCCGGTTGACACGATCTCTGCATGACCGAGAACAACAGCATCCCTGAGTCCACGCCCATCACGACCCCCGTCGCAGACTCTCCCGCGATCGCCACGCGAGCCGACGACTCGACCGACGCTCGCAAGCGTTCCCGGACGCGCACGCTCCTGATCGCGGGCGGTTCCGTCCTCGCTGCCGCTGTGCTGGCAGGCGGCGGGATCGCTGTCGGAGCGGCGATCGCCGACGACATGGGCGACGACGACCGCGATTCGAGCAGCACGTCCGACGACAGCACGTCCGACGACAACGCCGATGACGGCGCGGATGACGGTGACGGTGACGGCGCCGACCAGAGCGCGGATGACGAGGCCGCCGCGGGCCTGGACGTCGGCAGCGATTCGGCCGACGAGCTGAACGACATCATCTCGGTCGCATCCGCGTCGGCATCGGCTGAGGGCGAGGCCGTCGCACTCGAGGCGAACCGCGACGGCAGCTGGGACGTCACCTTCGAGACGAGCGGCGGTGAAGAGAGCGACGTGCGCGTCACCGCCGACGGAAACGCCGAGGTCGTGTCGACGGATGCCGCCGACGCCGACGACTCCGCACCGCTCGGCGCCCTGGATGCCGCGACGGTCGACGCGCTGGTCGCTGCGGCGCTGGCCGAGGCCGACGGCAGGATCACCGACATCGAGCTCGACGACGACACGGCCTCGCCGTACGACATCTCGGTCGTCACGGCCGACGGTCGCTCCGTCGAGCTGGATCTCGACGCCGACATGAAGGTGCTGTCGACCAACGGCAGCTGACGCCCTCGCCGCACGAGATGGCCCGGTCTCCCGTTTCCAGGAGGCCGGGTCGTCTTCGCGCGGTCTCAGCGCCCACGCGATGCGCGCGGGCGGCACTGCGGTCGGCGGCCACGCCCGTCTGTCAGAACGGTGGGGTTGCTCGTGGTTTTCGGGTGGGGTGTGGGTGGTGAAGGCGGGTATTCGTCGTTCGGGTTCGACGACGTAGCGTCGCCCGGCGGGTGAGGTCCATTCGACGGCGCCGCCGCTGTCGGGGATCTGTTTCAGGTGCCAGCCGCCGTGGTGTTTCACCTTGTGATGGCCCTTGCAGAGTGGGGCGAGGTTCTCCAGTGCGGTGTCTCCGCCGTGCTCCCACGCGATCGTGTGGTCGATTTCGCAGCGGGATGCCGGCATCCCGCACCCTGGTCCCATACACCGGTCCGCCCGCCACTTCACGAGGCGCTTCAACGCCGCCGGCGGTGAGTACTGGGTGCGTCCCACCGAGAGCACCATGCCCGTCTCCGGATGGGTGAGCACCCGCATCCACGTCGCATCTCCTCCGCACAGTTCGCGCGCCCGGCCGATCGGGATCGGACCGATGCCCTCCACGACCGCCGGCTCCGCTCCGGCTGCAGCGACATCCGCATCGGTCTGTTCGAGCAGCGCGAGCGCCGGCACGGTCACCACCACCGTGGCGCGGACGCCGCGAGCCTCGGAGGGATGCACGGTCGTCGTCCCCTCGATGAGGAGATCGGCCATCACATCAGAGCGGATCTGATCCAGCGTCCGGGTCTCGCCCTCTGACGCGAGGATCGTCTTGGCGATCGCGGTCGCCCGCCCGTACGCTGCGTGGGCCTCCACCTCAGGGCCGAGAAGATGCGTCCACGCCATCCCATCCCCGACCGGCTCGACGAACACGCGACGATGCTGCAAGCGCCGCCTCATGCCGCTCCGCGAGCGTCACCACGCGTGCGTTCTCGATCAGCTTCCGCAGCGACCGGCGGAACTCCCCCACCGGCTGATCCTCGGCCATCGCCAACGCCCGGTCGAACACCCCGCCCCGCAGCTCCGGCTCCAGCTCCTCCAGCCCCGCGACCAGGATCTCCGCGTGCCGCTCGGTCAGCCGCGCCTCGGCGAGTGAACGCAGCGCGGACGGATACCGGTGCACCAGCGCCTCCGCCAGCGCCATCAGATTCCCGGCGGCATGCTCGGTGATCCGCATCGCCGCCGCCAGCTCCAGCCGAACCCCGCGCAGCACCACATCGGTGAACCGCTCACCGGCCGCCTCCGCTTCGGCCAGGCGCGCGCGACGCAGCTCATCGATCCGCTGCAACCGCTCCGCCGCACAACTGGCCATCGTCTCGGCCAGCCCGACCACCACATCCAGCGCACCCGGATAAGGAACCTCGGTCGTCAGCGGGTCTTCGAACATGCTCCGAATCTAGAACATACCTCCGACACTGACGCTTCGGAAGGTCGACAACGAAAGTCAGGACGCGGGGTCGTCACTGAACTGCCGGAGCTCTTGCGGGTAGGTGCATGCGCCGCGATTCGCACCCCACTCCACTGCCGCTAAGGACCTCCTTCTCAGGGAATGAGATCGGCCGTCTCGTCATGGAGCTCCTCTCGGACCTAACCCATTCACGCGCGCCCGCCGACACTCTGGTGCCCGTTCACCGGCTGCGCTAGCTTCGGCGTCATCCGGCGACGAGTCGCCGGATGGACGTATCACCTCTCGTGGGACGGGCTCCTCGCAATCGTGGGGAATGACCGGGAGTGTCGGCATGGATGACGAACCGATCCTGCAAGCGATCCGCGAAACGCCGCGGACGCCGCCGAGGCGCCCGAGGCCGCCCCGTGCACCACTCGCAAGCCCGAGCTCGCAGCGCTCCTCGCCGGGGGACGTTCGACGATGTCGCGCCGCCCTTCTTCGAGTCCGAGTTCGACGGGCACGCGCCGCTGCGCGACGCCGATATGCGCTCGACTGAAAGGAAGAAAAATGAACAAGACCGCGCGAGAGCGCCTCGCCGAATCCGAGTCCCTGCGCCGCGCCGTGAAGGCTCAGCTCGATGGCGGCCTGCTGGCGCGGATGGGGCTGCCCGACGTCGACCTGCCCGCCCCAGGCGGCGATGGAGAGCTCGACGGGCCGGTCGTCGACCGTCTCGAACGCCTCGACCCCGGCGTCGACACGCTCGAAGCAATCGTGCAGGTGGTCGGCCGACCGCCGCTGCTCGTGCAGAACAACGCGGTCGTCTTCAGCGACGACGAGATCGACAGTCTCATCGAATTCCCTCCGGGCACGGATGCCGGCATCCGCGCGACCGAGGAATACCTCCCCTCGGTGGGTCGAGTGGAATTCCGCAACTTCCGCATGGCGTGGGGAGGCACCGGGTGGGTCGTCGCCACCGAGGGCAACGACCGCATCGTGGTCACGAACCGCCACGTCGCCAGCCTGGTCGCCCGGCGCACCGTCGACGGCCGCGGCGTGTTCATGCGCGATCCCGCGCAGATCCCCTTCGGCGCGTCGCTCGATTTCAACGAGGAGTTCGGCAGCACGGCAGCGCAGGCGATCTCCTTCGACGTGGTCTCCGTTCCGTACATCGCCGACACCACGGGGGCCGACGTCGCATTCCTGCGCATCACCGGCCAGAACCTGCCGTCGCCGATTCCGATCGCCGAATCGGATGCCGCGGTCGATGACATCGTCGCGCTCATCGGCTATCCGGCGTACGACGATCGCAACGCCGAGGACCCGATGGCGCGGTACTTCCGCGACATCTTCAACGTGAAGCGCTACGCACCCGGGAAGGTCACGCAGGCGCTGCAGCCCGGCATGCCTCTGCGGCACGACTGCACGAGCCTCGGCGGCAACTCCGGCTCGCCCCTGATCCGGCTGTCCGACCGCAAGGTGGTGGGCCTGCACTTCTCCGGCCTGTTCGGGCAGTTCAACGCCGCGGTCGGCGCGAAGACACTGACGCAGCTGCTCAACGGGGTGCGAAACGAGACGATCGTCGGCGCCACGGCGGGCATCACGGAAGCGGCGCGTGACGGCTCGCACTCGCCCGCTGACCTGAGCGGACGCGCCGGGTACGACACGGACTTCCTCGGCGCCGGCGACCTCGCCGCCCCGTGGCCGGGGCTGCCGGCGGCGGTTGAAGCCGACCTCGCCCGTCCGAGCGACGAGCTCGACGACCAGCCGTTCGAGCTGCGCTACACGCACTTCGGAGTCAAATTCTCGAAGGGGCTGAGGCAGCCGCTCGTCACGGCCGTCAACATCGACGGGCGTCACCTCGTCGCCATCAAGCGCGGCGACGACAAGTGGTTCCATGACGGTCGCATCCCCCGGGAGATCCAGCTGAGCAAGCAGGATTACGCGCATCCCGACATCGATCGCGGGCACCTGGTGCGCCGGCAGGATCCCAACTGGGACGAGACGCTTCCCAGCGGAGCGCCGGAGGACACCGTGAGCGAGATCGCGCAGCGAGCGAACGACGACACGTTCCACTACACCAACTCCGCCGTACAGCACGGCGACCTCAACTCCGGCACGAAACAGTGGCTCGGGCTCGAGGACTACGTGCTGAACAGCGCGAAGACCCATGGATTCAAGGCGTGCGTGTTCTCGGGTCCGATCACCCAGGAGATCGAGGAGACGCTCGAGAACGGAGTGATCGCGCCGCGAGAGTTCTTCAAGCTCGTGGTGATGGAGAGCGCAGACCGGGGCACGCTCCACGCCACCGCGTACGTGCTGAGTCAGGGCCAGATGATCCGGGATCTGCTGGAGGAGCGCGGGCGCACCGAGGGGCTCGAGGGATTCGTGCTCGGCGAGTACCGCACGTTCCAGGTTTCGATCGCGGACCTGGCCGCCGGCACCGGCTACGACTTCTCGCGCTACGTGCCGTTCGATCCGCTCGGTGCGGCGGCACCCGAAGAGGGCGTCGACGGAGCAGGCGAGCCGCAGTACGTGCCGCTGGACTCGCCGGTGCAGATCGTGCTCTGAGAGATCCACCAATTACCCACCGATGACGAAAGGGGTGACCGAAATGGTTCGGGTACGACGTGAAGTACGCGCCCTCGGGGCCGGATGGCCCGACACGCTGCTCTGGTACGCGCGGGCGGTTCGGACGCTGCGGGCGCGGCCGTTCACCGACCGCACGAGCTGGCGGTTCCTGGCGGCGATGCACGGCTGGCATCCGACCGTGTGGCAGCAGTTCGGCGTGATCGCGCAGAACGAGCAGGTGCCATCGACCGCGGTGCAGTCGCGGTTCCTGAGCCAGTGCCAGCATCAGACGTGGTACTTCCTGCCGTGGCATCGCGGCTATGTGTCAGCGGTCGAGCGGATCCTCCTCGACGCCGTCGTCGGCGCCGGCGGGCCCGCCGACTGGGCACTGCCGTACTGGAACTACAGCGACACCACCGTGCCGCAGGCCCGCAGGCTGCCCGACGCCTTCTCGGCGCCCACGCTGCCGGACGGCTCTGCCAATCCCCTGCGGGTCACGCGGCGGTTCGGCAGCGGCTCGACGCCGATCGTCATCTCGTCGAACCGCGTCACCCTGGAAGCGCTCGAGCACGACGACTTCACCGGCGGCACCTCAGACATCCCGCCCGGATTCGGTGGACCCGAGACGCTCTTCCATCACGGACCGGAGTCCGATACGACCAACGGCGGGCTCGAGTCCGGTCCGCACAACGGCGTCCACGGGGCGATCGGCGGCAGCATCCCCGGCGCCGATCCGAACGCGTGGCAGAACCTGGGTCTGATGTCTGCGCCGTGGACAGCCGCACTGGACCCGATCTTCTGGCTGCATCACGCGAACATCGACCGGCTGTGGAGCACCTGGCAGCGCACGAACGCGTTCCCGACCGATCCCAACTGGCGCGACGGGCCCGCGGACCGCGAGTTCGTGATGCCGGAGGCGGACGGCGGCGAGTGGGAGTTCACCGCGGGCGACGTGCTCGACACTTCGACGGCGCCGCTCGACTACCGGTACGACGACGAGGTCGAAGAGGGGCCGCGGGAGGTCCCCGTGCCCGGGTCGGATCGGCGCCGTCGGCGGCGCCTCGAGTCGCTCGAGGTTCCGCCCGGGGACATGCGGGACACCGGGCTGGACGAAGGAGTGGAGATGAACGCAGCAGGCGGCGCCGAGCTGATCGGCGCGAGCGGCGGGAGCATCCGCGTCACGGGTGAGACGCGGGACGAGATCAGGATGGACACTCCGGGCAGCGAGGCGCTGCGGCGCAGCATCGATCGCGCGCGGGTGCCCGGCAACGAGTCCCTGCAGGAGCCGGCGCGCGTGTTCCTCAAGCTCGAGGGCATCCGCGGCACCGCCGATGCCGCGAACTACGACGTGTACGTCGACCTGCCTGCCGGCGACGAGGGGGCCGAGACCACGGGACGGCTCGCGGGCGGCCTCTCGCTGTTCGGCGTCTCGGCGGCGAGCGACGAGAACGGTCCGAACGCCGGCAGCGGCATCAACCAGGTGATCGAGATCAGTGAGATCGTCGACGCGCTGCGCATCTCGGGCGATCAGCTGGAACAGCTGCGGGTGCGGTTCGTGCCGTCGAACGAGACGGATGCCGCCGCCGACTTCACGATCAGCCGGGTGAGCGTCTACATGCTCGAGACGTGAGCGGGCGACCATGAGCATCGCCCGGCGGCGACGGGCACTCACCGCGGCCGTGCGGCGGCCGCCGGCGCCCGCCCTGCTGGCCGTCAGCATCCTGGGATGGGCCGGGATGGCGTGGCTGACGGCGATGACCGCCGCGCAGGCCGCCGGGGCGCACGTCGGCCCGGCGATGACCGCGCACGGTGCGCACGCGACGGATGCCGCGACCTCGGCGCCGCACGGTCTGGCGGTGTGGATCGCGATGGTGGTGGCGATGTCACCGCTGCTGCTGATGCGAGAGGTCGCCCGGCTCTGGGACGGCAGCCTGCGCCGGCGGCGCGGACCGACGATCCTCGCCTTCGCGGCCGGCTATGGTCTGGTCTGGCTCCTCGCGGGGGCGATCGCCGTCGCCGTCGCATCGGTGCTCGGCGCACGTGTCTGGCTCGGCGGTCTCGCCGTCGTCCTGGTGATCTCGTGGCAGTGCTCTCCGCTTCGACAGCGGCTGCTCAACGTATGCCACCGCGTTCCTCGGCCGCGGGTCTTCGGAGCCGCCGCCACCTGGGATGCGGGGCGGTACGGAGTCGTCACGGGGGCCGCGTGCGCGGCATCCTGCGGTCCGATCATGGTGCTCGTGCTGCTCGCGGCAGACTTCCACCTGGTCGCCATGATCGGAGCGACCCTCCTGCTCACAGCCGAGCGGTACCAGCCGGCTCGGCGCCCGCGGTGGCGGCTGCCGTTGGCCGCCACGACACCGGAGCACGTCGCGCTGGCGCCCTACCGGCACGCGGATTGAAAGCAGTGGACCTACGCTCGGGTTGAGGAGCTGCGAGAAGCGCGCGCTCGGGACAGGCGGGCAGCGATGGACCACTTCGAGACGATCGTCGTCGGCGCGGGAGTGGCGGGTCTGACCGCAGCCCGCCTGCTCGTCGAAGCCGGCCGCGACGTCGTGGTGCTCGAAGCGCGCGACCGGGTGGGCGGCCGGGTCGTGACCGATCGCCGTCACGGGCTCGTCACCGATCTCGGTGCCTCGTGGATCCACGGCATCACCGACTCACCCGTCGCTGCGGCCGCAGAGGCGATCGGCATGCCGATGGTCGAGTTCACCGTCGGCGGCTACCAGCCCGACAGTCGGCCGATCGCCTACTACGGTCCGCGGGGCGAACGACTCCCGGATGCCGCCGCCCAGAGCTTCATCGACGACATCCACGCTGTCGACACCACCCTGGTCGATGTCATCGCGAAGTCCGCTCGGGATGCCTCCTACCGTGACGTGACGGAACAGGCGCTCGCCGCACAGCATGGATGGGACACGGAGCGCGCCCAACGCGTCCGCGAGTACCTGGAGCACCGCTCCGAGGAGCAGTACGGCGCCTGGATCGAGGACCTCGCAGCGCACGGACTCGACGACGACTCGATCGACGGAGACGAGGTGGTCTTTCCCGACGGATACGATCGACTTCCGCGGCGGCTCGCCGAAGGCCTCGACATCCGCCTCACCCACGTCGTGGAGAGCGTCCGCTGGTCTGGCGACGGCGTGACGGTCACCACCGACCGCGGCGGCTTCCACGCCGACGACGCCGTGATCACCGTGCCGGTCGGCGTGCTGCAGTCGGATGACTTTCTGATCGATCCGCCGCTTCCCGAGCCCGTCGCCGGCGCTCTCGGGCGGCTGACGATGAACGCGTTCGAGAAGGTCTTCCTGCGCTTTCCGACCAAGTTCTGGGACGACGACGTCTATGCGATCCGTCAGCAAGGGCCTGAGAGCCGCTGGTGGCACTCCTGGTACGACCTCACCGCCCTGCACGGTACGCCGACGCTGCTCACGTTCGCGGCGGGACCGGCGGCCGTGGCGACGCGCGACTGGTCCGAGGAGGAGATCGTCGACTCGATCCTCGCCCAGCTGCGGCGGCTGTACGGAGACCGGGTCGAGAAGCCCACGCACGTGCATGTCACCGATTGGCAGGACGACCCGTTCGCCCACGGCTCCTATGCGTACATGAAGGTGGGCTCGACCACCGCAGACCACGACCTGCTCGCCACGCCGGTCGGCGGCATCCTTCATCTCGCCGGCGAAGCCACCTGGACGGATGATCCGGCCACGGTCGCTGGGGCGATGTACTCCGGCCACCGGGCGGCGTCGCGCATCCTGCGGCGGGACATCCCGATCGAAGGGATCTGGACCGATCTCTGAGCGACGCGTCGAACCTGCTCAGCGCGGATTCGACTACCGCGCGCCAGCGCACCGTTCGCGCGGTTTCGCTGCGGGCTGCTCATCCTTACGCCGCTAGATGTCAGTCCGGCCCCGGTGAGGCCCCGTTCAGAACGGTGGGTGCTCGTGGTTTTCGGGTGGGGTGTGGGTGGTGAAGGCGGGTATTCGTCGTTCGGGTTCGACGACGTAGCGTCGCCCGGCGGGTGAGGTCCATTCGACGGCGCCGCCGCTGTCGGGGATCTGTTTCAGGTACCAGCCGCCGTGGTGTTTCACCTTGTGATGGCCCTTGCAGAGTGGGGCGAGGTTCTCCAGTGCGGTGTCTCCGCCGTGCTCCCACGCGATCGTGTGGTCGATTTCGCAGCGGGATGCCGGCATCCCGCATCCAGGTCCCATACACCGCTCCGCCCGCCACTTCACGAGGCGCCGCAACGACGCCGGCGGTGAGTACTGGGTGCGTCCCACCGAGAGCACCATGCCCGTCTCCGGATGGGTGAGCACCCGCATCCACGTCGCATCTCCTCCGCACAGTTCGCGCGCCCGGCCGATCGGGATCGGACCGACGCCCTCCACGACCGCCGGCTCCGCTCCGGCTGCAGCGACATCCGCATCGGTCTGTTCGAGCAGCGCCAGAGCCGGCACGGTCACCACCACCGTTGCGCGGACGCCGCGAGCCTCGGAGGGATGCACGGTCGTCGTCCCCTCGATGAGGAGATCGGCCATCACGTCCGCGCGGACCTGATCCAGCGTCCGGGTCTCGCCCTCTGACGCGAGGATCGTCTTGGCGATCGCGGTCGCCCGCCCGTACGCTGCGTGGGCCTCCACCTCAGGCCCGAGAAGATGCGTCCACGCCATCCCATCCCCGACCGGCTCGACGAACACGCGACGATGCGCAAGCGCCGCCTCATGCCGCTCCGCGAGCGTGACCACTCGTGCGTTCTCGATCAGCTTCCGCAGCGACCGGCGGAACTCCCCCACCGGCTGATCCTCGGCCATCGCCAACGCCCGGTCGAACACCCCGCCCCGCAGCTCCGGCTCCAGCTCCTCCAGCCCCGCGACCAGAATCTCCGCGTGCCGCTCGGTGAGCCGCGCCTCGGCGAGCGAACGCAGCGCGGACGGATACCGGTGCACCAGCGCCTCCGCCAGCGCCATCAGATTCGCCGGCGGCATGCTCGGTGATCCGCATCGCCGCCGCCAGCTCCAGCCGAACCCCGCGCATCACCACATCGGTGAACCGCTCACCGGCCGCCTCCGCTTCGGCCAGGCGCGCACGACGCAGCTCATCGATCCGCTGCAACCGCTCCGCCGCACAACTGGCCATCGTCTCGGCCAGCCCGACCACCACATCCAGCGCACCCGGATAAGGAACCTCGGTCGTCAGCGGGTCTTCGAACATGCTCCGAATCTAGAACATACCTCCGACATTCATGAGGACCCTGACGCCGTCGCGGGAACGCGGTCCAAGAAGTCGCCGATCAGCTCCGTCACCTTCTCGGCGTTCTCGATGTGGGGAAAGTGACCTGCGCCGGTGAGAGTCGCGATCTCCACGTCGGGTTGATGTCCGCGAACCAGGTCGAGCCACGCCGACTCGCTGTCGTCCGCCAGCGAGACGCGCTGGCCTTCGACATTCAAGGTCGTCGACTGAATAGTCAGCACCGGCACCGAAACGCTCGAGAGGGCCGCTTCCATTTCGCCGGCATCCCACCGGACGATGTCGACGAGCAGGCGCCTGCCCACGTTCGGCGGCAGACGCAGCGCGCGCTCGAGAACCTCGCTCTGCAGCCGGGGCTCGCTGGACGGCACGAACATCGCGGCGAAGAACTCCCGCACGAAGCTCGCGTACCCGGCTCCCTCGAGTCTGGCTGCCATCGTCCGCGCGGCGGCGGTCGGGTCACCGACGCCGATCCGGCTGCCGTCCAGAAGCACGATTCCGACCACTCGTTCGGATGCCGCCCGCGCGCATTCGAGCACGACGCGGCATCCCATGCTGTGACCGACGAGGATGACCGCGGTCAAGCCGAGTTCATCGAGCAGGCGCGCAACCGAAGCTCCGTAGGCCGCGATGGAAGCATCTGGCTCCTCGCCCGGCGACCGCCCATGCGATCCGAGATCGCACGAGACCACCTCGGTCCGCGCGCCGAGACTGTCCAGCTGCGCCGCCCAGTCCGTCGAGTCGCATGCGAAGCCGTGGACGAACACCAGGGCCGGCCGCCCGGTCCCCGCCACGTTCACGTGCATGCCGGCGCCGGAAATCGAAGACCTGACCATCGGCTCCCGTTCTCTGAGAGCGCGGGAGAGACTCCGGCGAACAGCGCCATGCTACCGCCCTCGACGCGCCGCACGCAGCGAGCCAGACGGCGTCGTGAGGGCGGACGTTTCGAGCGGATCCACAAGGCCCGCGCAATGGCGACCGCAGACCTGCGGCGCAGGGCAATAGTGTGTCCTCATGCCGGCCAGCGCTCACGACGTTCCTGCGCCGCGACTGCTGTACCTCGTCAAGCAGCTCGAATCCGCGATTCGCGCGCGGATGGATGTGGCTCTGCGCTCGCGTCGCATCACCGTGCCCCAGTACACCGCGCTGACGGTGCTCGAGCAGCACGACGACATGAGCGCGGCGCAGCTGGCCCGGCACACGTTCGTCACCGCTCAGGCGATGGACGGCGTGGTCGGAGCACTCCAGAGCGCCGGGCTCATCGAGCGGCATCCCGATCCGGAGAACCGGCGAAGGCTGGTGATCTCACTCACCCCTGCGGGTCGCGCGCTCCTGGAGGATTGCCGCGCGGACATCGACCGCATCGAGGCGGTCGCGTTCGCCGGGCTCACGACCGAGCAGCGATCTCACCTGAGCGAATGGTTGGGCGAGAGCCGGCGGGCATTGGCCGCGGACTCCCGGAACGGATCCTCGCAATAACCAACTTCCTTGACTAATAACCAAGGTAGTTGATACTTGCATGTGAGTGACCACGTTCGAACGAAGGAGTTCGCATGCCCACACAGATCACGTCCGCTCCCCGCCGATCCCGGCTGAAGTTTCTTGGCGCGACCGCCACAGCAGGCGCTCTGCTCGCCGTGGGGTTGACCGCCTCACCGGCCGCAGCGGCGAGCGGCGAGTTCACGGGAACGCTGCCTGATGGCACAGCCTGGAGGGCGGTCGTGCCAGACGACTGGAACGGGACGATGCTGCTCTACAGTCACGGATATCAGCCGTCGTTCGCCGGTCCCCGAGCGCCGGCGACGGTCGCTCCGAACCCTGCCACCGAGCAGCTCCTTCTCGAGCAGGGGTACGCCCTGGTCGGATCGACCTACGAAGCCACCGGATGGGCTGTGCCCACCGCGCCCGGCGACCAGCTCGAATCCCTCGACGCGGCTCTGGATCAGATCGGCGAGCGGCCGGACCTCGTCCTCGCATACGGAACATCCATGGGCGGCCTGGTCACCGGAATCCTCGCCGAGTCGGCGGGCGACGTGATCGCCGGCGCGATGCCGACCTGCGGCCTCATGGAGGGCGGTGTGGACCTGAACAACTACCAGCTCGACGGGTCGCACGCGATCAACGAACTGCTGGCCCCCGACCAGGACATCCAGATCGAAGGGTACGCCACCCTCGGCGCCGCCTTCGCCACGGTCGGCGCGCTCAGCGGCGCGGTGGATGCCGGGCAGTCCACCCCGGAGGGGCGCGCGCGCGTCGCTCTGGCAGCGGCGCTGTTCCACCTTCCGGGTGCGGAAACCCGCGACGCCGACCTCTGGCAGCAGTCGATGTACACACTGCTGAAGCAGACGCTCGGTTTCGTCACGCCGGGGCGCTACGACATCGAGACGGCGACCGGCGGCAACGCCACGTGGAACGTCGGCGTCGACTACCAGAGGCTCTTCCAGCAGTCCGAGGATCGCCAGAAGGTGGCGGAGCTCTACCGTGCGGCCGGACTCGATCTGAAAGCCGATCTCGCTCTGCTCACCGACACGGCCGACATCGCTCCCGATGGCGGATCGGTGGAGACTCTCAACGCGAGCTCGGGCCTGACCGGGGACCTGCAGATGCCCGTGCTGACGATGCACACCGACGTCGACATCCTCGCGCCCGTGCAGGTCGAGCAGGAGTATTCGGAAGACGTGCGATCACAGGGCGACAGCGCGCTCCTCCGCCAGACGTTCGTCGACCGCGACGGCCACTGCGCGTTCACCCCGGCCGAGATCGCGGCGGGGATCAGTGTTCTCGAGGAGCGAGTGACGTCTGGGCACTGGGGCGGCGCAAGCAACTCCGTTCCCCAGCTCAACGCGCTGGCTGCCTCGCTCGATGACAGCGGCTCGGCGTTCATGACACTGCCGCCAAGGGAGTTCGTCGGCGACCGTCTCTGGGAGTAGGTCCTCCCGATCACGCCCGGTGATCCGGTTTAGTTCACGCCCCCAGCGGAACTCGCCGGATCACCGGCGGCCCGGATCATGCCGATCCAGTTCACGGCCGCGCTCGCTCGAGTTTCGGGCAGACTGGCGCACGTGTGGATCGGCTGGATCGAGTTCGACCTCCTGCTCGGCGACGTGCACTCGCTGAAGCAGAAACGGAGCGTTCTGCGGCCGGTCATCGCAGACCTGAGCCGGCGAACGGAGGCCGCGGCCGCCGAAGTCGGTGCACACGACCTGCATCGTCGGACCTCCATCGGTGTCTCGGTCGTGGCTGCCGACATCGACCACGTGCGGAAGGTGCTCGACCGCGCCGAGCGACTCGTGGCGGAGGATCACCCCGAGTTGACGCTGCTCTCGGTCCGGCGAGGACTGCACTCCAGCGAGGACTGAGGGGATGCTGCCCTGTGCAACCGCTCAGCGCAGGTCATCCGCGACGCGGATCAGGACCTTTCCGGTGGTGCCGGCTTCGACGGCGTCGTGAGCGGATGGCGTCTCCTCGAGCGAGAACCACGTCAGGGGCAGGCCGGCCTCCGCGCCGACCGGAAGCGCACCCGCTTCGAGGGCAGCTGTGATGTCCTCCGCAGCGGCGGCCAGCGCCTCCGGGCCGACGGTATACAGCAGCAGCCCTTGCCAGCGGGCGTTCTTCGCGAAGCTTGCGACGATCGGCACGGTGAAGTGGTCACCGTTGTTGTTCGCGTAATAGGCGATGCTGCCGTGGTTGGCGAGCACTTCGACATCGAGGGCGGCATTCTGCGCAGGGGCAACCTCGACGACGTGATCGATACCGTTCGGAGCGATCGAGATGATCTTGGCCGAGAGGTCGGCATCCGGATACTGCACGACGTGGTGCGCGCCCGCCGCACGGGCCAGGTCGGCTTTTTCGTCGCTGCTCACCGTGGCCACTACCGTCGCGCCCGCCCACACCGCGAGCTGGATGGCGGCGTGCCCGACGGCTCCGGCTCCTCCGTGCACCATCACGGTGCGGCCCTCGAGCGCGCCGGGCGCGAGCCGCGTGGGTCCGAACTCGTGCACCGTGAGAGCGCGGTGAGCGGTCATCGCCGGTACACCCAGGCTTGCAGCGACATCGAAGCCGATGCCGTCGGGCAGCCGCACGGCCCGGCTTGAGGGCACGACCGTGAATTCCTGCGCGGTTCCCGACGGGCGCTGGTGGGCGGCGAGGAAGAGCCACACGCGGTCGCCGACCTTCAGATCGTCGACCTCCGAGCCGACGGTGTCGACGACACCGGCGCCATCCTGGTGCGGCACGATCTCGTCATACTCGAGCGGCTTGCCGCCCGCTCGGGCCTTCCAGTCGGTCGGGTTGACGCCCGACACGGCGACACGGACTCGGACCTCGTCCGGACCCGGCGTCTTCGGCTCGCGGCCGACGAGTTCGAGGACGGATGAGGTGCCGGAGCGGGAGTAGACGATGGCGCGCATGTTGGGTGCAAGGCGAGGGCTGCGTCGCGCATTCCGCCCGCTGACAACCGCGCGGCATGAATTGACGAAGAAGGGCCCAGCTGCCGCGAATCAACGCGGGAGCTGGGCCCGAATCACGTGACAGCGGATTGGTGGAGATGGGGGGAATCGAACCCCCGTCCATCGCTGTGTCTCTGCGCCTTCTACGGGCGTAGCCTGTGCTGACGTTCTGCTCGGCCCCGACCTTTGCCACAGGCATCTAGGTCGACAGGCCCAGTCTGGGAAGAGTCCCGAGAAACGTCCAGACGCCGTTCCTCAGCAAGATCCCTAGATGACGCCAGGGTCCGTGTCGGGATCAACCACGGTCTGACGGACTATCGGCGTCGCTTATGCAGCGAGGGCGAAGTCGTTGCGCGTTTGTTCGGCAACTATTGTTTTGCGGGGATCGTTTACGAGATAACCCTGCATCCTCGGCCCGCTTCTCGCAGGAGCTCAGGCAATGTCGAAACCGATCATCCCCATGCACTCCCCTGTCTTGCAGAGGGCCGCTGTCACGCGCTGTGTAGTTTTCACTTGCTCGCCGCCCCAAGGGTGCCGAGCATCTCAGTCTACAACGGATGCGGCATCCCCCGCATTCCGTCGGAGGCGACGCCGCGTAGAGTCTGAGCCATGAGCGAAGTCACCATCACCGTGCGGGGCGAACACGAGACCCGGGTCCTGCCCGAGGAAGGGGTTGCGCACCTCTCCGTCCGCACCGAAGGACCCGAGCGCGGCGCCGTCGTGGAGCGGATGGCCGCCCTTGCCGCACCCATCCGCGACGACCTCGAGAGCCGAAAGGCCGCGGGAACCATCCGCGAGTGGTCGAGCCAGCGCGTGTCGGTCTGGGCCAACCGCCCCTGGAACAACGAGGGCAAGCAGCTCGCCCTCGTGCACTATGCCTCGGTCGAGATCACCGCGACGTTCACGGACTTCGCCGCGCTGTCATGGTGGATCAGCGACGTCGCCGAGCGCGACGGCGTGCAGGTCGACACCGTGAGCTGGCGGCTCACCCCCGCGACGGCGAAGGCCATCGAGGCCGACGTCGCCGCGCAGGCGGTGAAGGTCGCGGTCGACCGCGCCACCGCCTACGCCGGCGCGATCGGACTCGCCACGCTGACCCCGCTCGAGATCGCCGACCTCGGTCTGCTCACCCATCCGACCGAGCAGGCCGCGCCGGCTCCGAAGATGCTGCGCGCGATGGCGATGGGAGCGATGGATGCCGGTGGCACCGGCCCCGCCGTCGAGCTGCAGCCCGAAGACATCGTGGTGTCGGCGGCCGTCGAAGCGCGCTTCGGCGCGCGCTGACCCGTCTTGACCTCGGTGGACCCTCGTTCGGCGATGCCCATGTCCGGGCGTCCGGCGATCGGCGAGCGGCTCTCGCGCATGATCCGGCTGCCGACCGTGAGCGCCGAGCTCGAGGCGCGCGGGCCGGAGCCGTTCGAGGACTTCGTCGCGCTCCTGGCCGAACTGTATCCACTGGTGCACGAGCGGCTGTCGCTCGAGCGGATCACCGAGCACGGCCTGCTGTTCCGCTGGCCCGGGGTGGCGGCATCCGCATCGCCCGTCGTGCTCATGGCGCACTACGACGTCGTGCCGGTCGATGAGAGCGACGACTGGACGTACCCTCCGTTCGAGGGCCGGGTCCAGGACGGGTGGGTCTACGGGCGTGGCGCTCTGGATGACAAGGGACCGCTTCTGGTGCTGCTGGAGGCCGCGGAGAGCCTGCTGGCGGCGGACTTCACGCCTGCTCGGGACGTCTACCTCGCGTTCGGCGGCGACGAGGAGACCGACGGGACCGCCGCCCGGACGATCGCGACGACTCTCCACGATCGCGGAGTCGTACCTTGGCTCGTGCTGGACGAGGGCGGCGCTGTCGTGGACCCCCCGCTGCCGTTCGCGCGCGGCGATTCGGCGATGGTCGGAGTCGGAGAGAAGGGCGTGGCGACCTTGCGGCTCAGCGCTCGCGGTGACGGCGGCCATGCGTCGGCGCCGCCGCGCATGACCGCCGTCGGACGCATCGCCCGCGCCGTCGACCGGCTCACGCCGAGCACGTTCCGGGCGCGCACGCCGCCTGCGATCACGCGGATGCTCAGCCTCTTCGCCGACGGCGCCCAGGGATCGGGACAGCTGATTCTGCGCACGCTGGCGACCTTCCCGTGGCTGACCGCCCGGGCGTTCGCGGTCATGGGCGGAGAGCCTGCCGCCGTCGTGCGGACGACGGTCGCCGCGACCATGCAGCAGGGCGGCACCGCCCCGAACGTGCTGCCCTCGCAGGCGTCTGCGACCCTCAACCTGCGCATCGCGCTGGGCGAGACCGTCGCCGGCACGGTGCGACGTGTGAAGCGCCGCATCGCCGACCCGCTCGTCGAGGTGACCCTGCTCGAGTCCAGCGAGCCCTCGCCGGAGTCGCCGACCGACAACGCGCAGTTCGCGCTGATCGCGGCGGCGGTGAAGGAGTCGTATCCGGATGCCACCACCGTGCCGTACGTGATGATGGCGGCCACCGATTCCCGGCACTTCCACCGCTTCTCCCCCGCCGTGTACCGCTTCGCTCCGCTGGCGATGTCGAGCGCGCAGCGCGCGTCGATCCACGGGGTGGACGAGCGGGTCGAGATCGCGTCGCTCGAGCGGGGCGAGGTGTTCTGGCGGTCGCTGCTGCAGGGACTACAGTGAGCGCACCCGAACCCCGTCCGCGGCGTTCACCGACTGCAGAGGAACCGCGATGAAGCGCGCCGCATTGGGAACCCTCGCAACCGTCGTCGGCTTCCTGGCGTTCGTCGAGTTCACCAGCGGCGTGCTGCAGGGCTACTACACGCCGATGCTGACCGACATCGCGCGCCACCTGAGCATCAATGACGCCGACGTCAATTGGCTCGAGGGCGCGCAGCTCATGCTGTCGGCGCTCGTCGTGCCCGCCTTCGCCAAGCTCGGCGACATGGTGGGGCACAAGCGGATGCTGCTCATCTCGACCGCCCTCACCGCCGCCGCGGCGCTCGTGCTGCCCTTCACCGACTCGTTCCCGCTGTTCCTCACGGCGTGGGCGCTGATGGGCTTCTACGTCGTGTGGCTGCCGCTCGAGATCGCGCTCATCTGGTCGCGCTCGCGCCGGATGGAAGGCCGGTCGATCATCACCGCGCGCGCCGCGGGCTTCCTGGTCGCGGCGCTGGAGGGCGGCGCGATCGTCGGCGCCCTCGTCGGCGGAGCGCTCGTCGACGCCCTGCCTCTCACGGTCGTGCTGCTCGTGCCCGCTCTCCTGATCGTGGTCTGCTTCTTCGTGATCCTGTTCGGGGTGAAGGAGTCTCCTGAACCCACCGGCGGCGTGTTCGACACCGTGGGCCTGGTCCTCATCTCCATCGCGCTCATCTGCTTCACCGGCGGCCTCAGCATGCTGCGCCTCGACGGCGGGCTGGTGAACCCGTGGTCATGGGCGGTCGTGGTGTTCGGCATCCTGCTCGTCGTGCCCTTCGCCCTCTGGGAGCTGCGCCACGACGACCCGCTCATCGACGTGCGCATGTTCCGCTCCCCCGCACTCGGACCGGTGTTCCTCACCGCAGGGCTCTTCGGCGTGAGCGTGCTCGGGGCGCAGGCGCCGCTGTCGACGTTCGCGCGTACCGACCCCGGTGAGTACGGCTACGGACTGGGCACCACGGGCTTCTCGACCTCGCTGATCATCGGCATCTACCTGATCGCGATGATCATCGGCGCGCTGCTGTTCCCGCTGATCGCCCGACTGACCGCACCGCGGCTCACGCTCATGGGCGCATCCACGCTCGTGGGCATCGGCTTCCTTCTGTTCCTGCCGTTCCACGACACGTACACGCAGGTCATCATCAACATGGTGATCGTCGGCCTGGGATCAGGAGCCTTGGTCGCCGCTCTGCCTGCGGCCGCAGCATCCGCCGCCCCTCCGACGCAGACCGGAGTCGCGACCGGCCTCACGAACTCGGTGAAGACGGTCGGTGGAGCGATCGCGTCGTGCGTGTTCGGCATCGCCCTGCTGCAGGGGGTTGCCTCCGGCGTGGGCGACGGCACAGCGGGATCGTTCTCGGGCTACGTCACGGTATGGGTGGTGTGCGGCGTGACCGCGCTCGTCGCCGCGGTCGCACTGGCCTTCGTGCCCAAGACCGCCTTCACCGATCGCGCAGTCGCCGACGCCGCGAACGAGCCGGCCGTGCCGTAGGCGGCTCGACAGCCTCGGATGCCGTCGGCTAGCCGGCAAGGACGTCCCGGATGGCGTCCATGACGACCTGGGGCTGGTCCACGTGTACGTCGTGGCCGCTGTCCTGGACCTCGATGAGCGTGCCGCGCCTCGCCTCGTCCGCGAACTCCTGGTAACCGGCGGTGTAGGCCGCGATCGAGGCTCTGTGGAATGCGTCGGGAATCTCAGGAATTGGCGGAGGCAGCGGGATCGACAGCACGACCACGGGGATGTCACCGAAGATCGGCCCGGGCTGCTCAAGCAGCAGACTCACCTGCTCATCGGACGCGCTGATCAGCAGATGCTCGGAATTCTGCGTCGGATCGACGACGTAGTCGGTCAGGAAACGGCGGTCTTCGGCGAGCACCGCGGATTCGTCCGGCTGCTCCGGCGGGAGAGCGGCCCGCCGAGCCGCGACGACGTGAGGCGACCATGGCTCGATCAGCACCACCCCGGCGACCCGCTCGGGCGCGCGGGAGACGAATCCGACGAGGGGTAGTGAACCGAGCGAGTGCGCGGCCAGGACGAGCGGCTCCTGCAGGTCGGCGGCATCGAGCAGAGCAACGAGGTCGTCCACCTGATCCTGGGTGGTGCGGGTCGCTTCTGGCGCCGGCTCGCTGCCGCCGACTCCGGCACGGTCGTATGCGCACAGATGGTGACCCTCGGCGGCGAACTCTCGTGCCAGCGACTGCCAGGAAGACGTCGACGGTCCCTGACCCGCCATCAGAAGGACCGTCGGCTCGTCTCCGACGGGTTCGCCCCAGCACTGCAGGAAGAGCGTCCGACCCCCGATATCGATCTTCTCCGAGGAGGTCGCGATCTCGTCAGAGGAGGTGACGGGGCTCGGCTCGCCCCCTCCTTGGGTGCATCCACTGCCCAGGAGGGCGATCGCGACGACGAGAGGGACGACGCGCCCGAGGCGAGCCTCCATGCGCGACATGATCCTCCCCCGCCCGGGCGCCCACAACGGGTGGGGTGCGCGAGCGGCAGCATCCCGAATTCGACGAACACCACCGGGATCTCGGATCCCACGCAGCGGCTGATCGATGAAAGCGTGCGCTCTTCCGAATCTCTGATGCCGTGGAGCCGAGCTCAGTCGCCCAGGCGGTTGCGGGAGCGCATCGCGCGCTCGGCCTCGCGCTTGTCCTGGCGCTCGCGCAGGGTCTGGCGCTTGTCCCACTCGTGCTTGCCCTTGGCGATCGCGATCTCGACCTTGGCGCGGCCGTCGGAGAAGTACAGCTTCAACGGAACGAGCGTGTAGCCGCCGGCCGAGACGGCGTGCGACAGCTTGATGATCTCGTCCTTGTGCAGCAGCAGCTTGCGGGTGCGCTTCGTCGCGTGATTCGTCCAGTGACCCTGCGAGTACTCGGGGATGTGCACGGCATCCAGCCAGGCCTCTCCTCCGTCGATGTAGGCGTACCCGTCGGAGAGGTTGGCGCGACCCTGCCGCAGGGACTTCACCTCGGTGCCCGTGAGCACCAGTCCGGCTTCGTACGTCTTCTCGATGTTGTACTCGTGACGCGCGCGACGATTGGTCGCGACGACCTTCTCACCGCGTTCCTTGGGCATGACGACTCCTCGTGGATGAATGCCGCGACGGCGGCAGCCCGCCAGTCTATCAATCACCGAGCGCCCAACGATCCCTGCGAGCAGAACTCCACGGATCCGTGGTCGCTGGGCCTGCAGAGGCGCGATCTGCCCCGCATGGCGCGCGAATTTGCGGAGTTCTGCAGGCCGCGACGACTCCGGCTCAGGCGCGCAGCCACCGGCGGATCGCGAAACCGGCGGAGAGCGCGGCGAGCACGATGCCGATCAGGATCAGAATCGGCACCACCAGCCACGCGTCGGCGACGCCGACCCACGTCGTCACGAACTCCACGCGCTGACGCAGATACTGGTCGACGCCGAAGTGCACGCCGGCGATGATCGCCGCGCCGGCCAGCAGCGACCCGAGGAGAGCCGCGAAGATGCCCTCGAGGATGAACGGCGTCTGGATGAACCGGTTCGACGCCCCGACGAGCCGCATGATGCCGAGCTCGCGACGGCGGGCGTAGGCGGACAGGCGGATCGTCGTGGCGATCAGCAGCACGGCGGCGACGAGCATGAGAGCGGCGATGCCGACAGCGATGTAGGTCGCCACGGTCAACGCCGAGAAGAGCGGTTCGAGGTACTGCAGCTGGTCCTGCACCTCTTCGACGCCGTTCTGGCCGGTGAACGCCTCGACGATCACGTCGGACTGCGTCTGGTCGACGAGGTTGATCCAGTAGGTCTCGTTGAGCTGCTCCGGCGTGATCACACTCGCATAGTCCTCGCCGAGCAGCTCGATGACGTTGGCGTACGCCTCGTCGCGGTTCTCGAAGCGCAGATCTCGGATCAGCGGTGCGAGCGCCGGACCGTCGAGCTTCGCCTGCACTTCGGCGAGCTGCGCTTCGGTCGCGACCCCGTCGATGCACGTCGGGGCCTGCGAGATCGCGGTGCACATGTAGATCGCGACCTGGGCGCGGTCGGCCCAGTAGTCCTTCATCTGGCCGATCTGCATCTGCATCAGGATCGCGGCGCCCACGAACGTCAGCGAGACGAACGTGACGAGGACGACCGAGATGACCATCGACGCGTTGCGGCGCAGGCCTGACAGCGCCTCGGAGAGGACCAGACCGACCCTCACGTCGTGGGCCCCACTTCGTCGTCGGGATCGGTTTCGCCCAGGCCCAGCCGGTCGGCCAGACCCAGTTCCGCGACCTCGACCTCGGCGATGTCGGCGATCGGCACGGGCTGCGTACGCGGTCGGGCTGCTGCGGGATCCGGCGACGCCGACCCGGATGCCGGCGCATTCGGTGCGGCGTCGGCCACGGCATCCGCCACATCGACCGATGCCGCAGGCTCTTCGCCGGCGGACGCATCCGGCGTGTCATGGCCCGGGTCGGTGGAGTCGGCGTGGGCGGTCACCGCGGCGACCGCGGCCGCCGCGGCCGTGGCGGCGGCACGCGCTGCGATGTCTGCTGTGCCGCCGTGGCCGTAGGCGCTGGAGACCGCGGACGACGGACTGAGCGCGGTCTCGCGCTGAACCTCGAGCACCGCCGTCAGCGCGGCGACCGCGGCGGCGCCGCGCTCGGGCTCCGGCGCGAGGCTCGGCAGGCTCGAGGTGTCGCCGTATCCGCCGTGGCGCTCGTCGCGCACCATCTCGCCGTCGACGAGCTCGATCACGCGACGCTGCATCTGGTCGACGAACCCGGCCTCGTGCGTAGCCATGACCACGGTCGTCCCGCCGGCGTTGATGCGGGCCAGCAGCTGCATGATGTCGACGGATGTCGCGGGGTCGAGGTTTCCGGTCGGCTCGTCGGCCAGCAGCACCTGCGGCCGGTTCACCAGCGCCCGGGCGATCGCGACGCGCTGCTGCTCGCCGCCGGAGAGCTCGTGCGGGAACCGCTTCTCCTTGCCGGCGAGACCGACGAGCGCGAGCACCTCGGGTACCGCCTGCTGGATGAACCCACGCGAGGATCCGATCACCTGCAGGGTGAAAGCGACGTTCTGGAAGACAGTCTTGTTGGGCAGCAGCCGGAAGTCCTGGAACACCGCGCCGACGTGACGGCGGAAGTACGGCACCTTGCGGTTGGACAGCGAGCGCAGATCGCGGCCGAGCACCACCACGCGGCCGTCGCTGGGGGTCTCCTCCCGCAGGATCAGCCGCAGGCACGAGGACTTGCCCGAACCGGACGCGCCGACCAGGAACACGAATTCGCCACGCAGCACTTCGAAATCCACTTTGCTGAGGGCGGGTCTCGCGGTGCCGCGAAAGCGCTTCGTGACGTTCTCGAACCGGATCATGGCCTCTCGAGCCTAAGCGGGCGACGGCTTAGCGCGTCGAACGACACCCTGGCCCCGGCATCCGCGTGCGGGTTGTGCCGTGCGTGCGCGCTCGGCGAGCATGAGGGGATGACGGCTGCACCGATTCCACCCAGCGCTCTGCGCCCCGGAACCTCCAAGACGATGAAGTTCGAAGGCGCGGACCACGGCTCGGAGATCTCTTTCTTCTTCGTCGACAACGAGCCGGGTCAGGGTCCGGGTCTGCACCGCCACCCGTATAGCGAGACGTGGGTCATCGTGGAGGGCGAGGCGACGATCCGGATCGGCGACGACGTGATCGTCGCCCACGAGAGCGACACCGCCGTGGTCGCGCCGGGCGTCTGGCACGGCTTCACGAACACCGGTACCGGGCGCCTGCGGATCATGTGCATCCACGCGTCGCCGCGCATCATCCAGGAGTTCAAGGAGGGGGAACGCTCCTCGTGAGGACGGATGCCGGCGGCAAGGTGCCCCGAGAAGTCGCCAAGCGCTGTCGGTGCAGGGTGACGCCGACAGTTCGCGTCGTCTGGGCGCGCCGCGGCCCGCTCAGTCGTCGGTGGGGCGCTTGCGCCAGCGGATGCCGGCGGCGATGAAGCCGTCCAGATCGCCGTCGAACACCGCTGAGGGGTTGTTCACCTCGTAGTCGGTGCGCAGGTCCTTGACCATCTGGTACGGCGCGAGCACGTAGGAGCGCATCTGATCGCCCCAGCTCGCGGTGATCACGCCGGCGAGATCCTTCTTGATCGCCGCTTCCTGCTCCTTCTGGAGGATGAGCAGGCGGGACTGCAGCACACGCATCGCCGCCGCGCGGTTCTGGATCTGCGACTTCTCGTTCTGCATCGACACGACGGTGCCGGTCGGGAGGTGCGTGAGTCGCACGGCACTGTCGGTCGTGTTGACCGACTGACCCCCCGGCCCCGATGAGCGGAAGACGTCGACGCGGAGATCGCTCTCGGGGATGTCCACCTCGACCGCCTCGTCGAGCAGCGGGATGACCTCGACGGCCGCGAAGCTCGTCTGTCGCTTGCCCGCCGAGTTGAACGGGCTCATCCGCACCAGACGGTGCGTGCCTGCTTCGACGCTCAGCGTGCCGAACGCGTACGGGGCGTCGACCTCGAAGGTCGCCGACTTGATGCCCGCCTCTTCCGCGTAGGACGAGTCCATGATCGTGACCGGGTACTTGTGCTGCTCGGCCCATCGCAGATACATGCGCAGCAGCATCTCGGCGAAGTCGGACGCGTCCACTCCCCCGGCGCCGGCGCGGATCGTCACCACGGCGGGGCGGGCGTCATACTCGCCGTCCAGCAGCGTCTGCACCTCGAGCTGGCCGATGATGTCCTCGAGCTCCGCGAGCTCGTGACGGGCCTCTTCGGCCGCATCCTCGTCGTCCATCTCGTTGGCGAGCTCGACCATGACCTCGAGGTCGTCGAGCCGCCGCTCGATGCCCGTCACCCGGGCGAGCTCGGATTGACGGTGGCTCAGCGCGCTCGTCACCTTCTGCGCCTTCTCGGTGTCGTCCCACAGGTCAGGGGCGCCGGCCTGCTCGCTGAGGCGGGCGATCTCGGCTGTGAGCGCATCGACGTCGACGACGGCCGTGATGTCGGAGAACGTGGAGCGCAGCGCCTGAATATCGGCGGACAGATCGAAGTCGAGCATGACAGTCCAGACTAACGTGGATGCGGTGACCGACCGCGCTTCGACCGTGCTGAGGCGCTTCGGTCCGATGATCTACGGGCCGACCGTGCTGTTCGCGCTCGGCGAGGGCGCCGTGATCCCCCTGATCCCGATCATCGCCACACAGCTCGGCGCCGACGTCGCCACGGCGGCGCTCGTGGCCTCGGCGCTCGTCGTCGGCCAGCTGTGCGGCAATCTGCCCGCGGGGTGGGCCGTCGCGCGCATCGGCGAGCGCCTCACCATGGCGATCGCCGGCACTCTCTCGCTCGCGGGAGTTCTCGGGATGGTCTTCGCACCGGTGCTCGGGGTCTTCGCGGCATCCGTCTTCCTCATCGGGTTCTGCGCGGCGGGTTTCGGCCTCGCGCGGCACTCGTTCATGACGACGCGGGTGCCGCTCGCGTTCCGCGCCCGTGCGCTGTCGCTGCTGGGCGGCACGTTCCGGCTGGGCATGTTCGTCGGGCCATTCGTCGCGGCAGGCCTGCTCGCTGTCTTCGGCGACGAGCAGGCCGCGATCTGGTTCTTCGGCGCATGCTTGATCGCGTGCGTGCTGCTCGTGCTGCTCGGGCCCGATCCGGAGAAGCAGGTCGCAGGACCCGCAGACGAGTCCCCGCCGCTGACGGAGGACACCGGCGAGGCGGTGACCGGATCGATCCCTCTCCGGCGGGTTCGGGGATCCGGCCCGCGCGCCGGCGTCTTCCAGACGATGTGGCGGTTCCGGCGGGTGCTGTCGCGGCTCGGTCTGGCGGCGGCATCCCTTTCCGCCGTTCGCTCTGCACGCCAGGTCGTCCTGCCGCTGTGGGGCTTCTCGATCGGGCTCGACGCGCAGACCATCGCCCTCGTCGTCGGCGTCTCTGGCGCGATCGACTTCGCCCTGTTCTACGCGAGCGGTCAGGTGATGGACCGGTTCGGCCGGCTCTGGGCGGCTCTGCCCGCGATGCTGCTGATGGGCTCGGGCTTCATCGCGCTCGCGTTCACTCACGACCTGGAGAGTTCGGCGATGTGGTTCGCCATGTTCGCCGCCGTACTCGGGGTCGGAAACGGCCTCTCGAGCGGAATCCTGCTCACTCTCGGCGCCGACGTCGCCCCGAAAAGCGACCCGGCGCCCTTCCTCGGCTCATGGCGCACGCTCACCGACGCGGGCGGAGCGGTCTCGCCGCTGCTCGTCTCGGGCATCACCGCGATCTCGTCGCTGTCGATTGCCACGGGAGCCGTCGGCGTCGTGGGTCTGCTGGGCGCGCTGGCATTTCTTCGGTGGGTACCGCGTTTCGTGCCCCGGACGCCGGCCTGATCACGTTCGTGCGAGTGGGCCTGCGCCACCGGGATCGCAGCGGAAGCCCAGACCGGGCCGTTCCCGACAGCCGTCGTCCGTCGCGGCCCTCTTCCGTCGAGCACACGACGCGCCTAAGATGAAGGCGCTTCTGGGGAAGCGACAACACCGGTGATCGCCCGTATCACCACCCGCGGAGACGCCCTGGGACCGGCGTCTTCCGCTGAAGCACGCTACCCGGGGGGGCACCGTGAGCAACGAAGCTGATGGCAGGTACGCATTGATCGTCGTGGGCGACCATGCGCGCGCGGAGTACGTGCGACTTCTGAGCAGGCTCGGTCTGTCGGCCGAGGCCTACGCCGACAACTCGGAGGCTCTGGCCTCGTTGAACGGACAAGCGCCAGCGGTCGCCATCCTTGAAGTGGAGGACGGCGGGTGCGAACTCCTGCACGAACTGCGAGACCGGTACGGGTCGGATATGCCCGTCGTCCTCGTCTCGGCGGAGCGGACCTCGCCCGCGGACGTGGTCGCGGGTCTCCTGGTGGGAGCCGACGACTACGCGGCGGAGTCTATGGATGCCGACGAGTTCATCGCTCGTGTGCGACGCCTCGTCGACCGCACCAGGCGAACATCGAGCGCCACGACAGACCTGCGAAGGCTGTCGACACTGACCGACCGCGAGAGGCAGGTGCTCGCACTCATCGCCGAAGGCCGGTCGCAGAAGCAGATCGCGACCGAGCTGCGCATCAGCGTCAAGACGGTCGGGTCGCACGTGCAGAACCTGCTTTCGAAACTCGGGCTGCACACGCGGGTGGAGGCGGTGGCGCTCGTCGTGCGCGCGGGGCAGATGAAGTCTCCGCTCGTCTACTCATAGCGAGGCGCGGACGGTTGCCTGGCGCGCAGCCGATTCGACATCGAGCGAATCACGCAGGGTCACGTCCGATGTGCAGAGGACCGGGCCTGCACCGCCCGGCTGTACAAGACCAGCTCGAACGGGCTCTGCACGTACACGCTCGCCACCCAGAGCTTCCGCGTCGAAACCTGACTCCGGCACCCGCACGCGATGAGGGCCACGGCGGGTGCCGCGGCCCTCATCGGTTCTCCTAGAGCTCAGGAGGTCTTGTCGTTATCGATCGTCAGCGTGCTCACCTCGACACATGTCGGGTCGATACCCGCCTGTGCCGAGTTGTCGCTGTCATAGCTGACCTGCCACGAGTACTCCGTGGTTCCGTCACCCGAGGCGGTGTAGCCGTTCGGGTCGTCGCCGCCAAGGTTATTGGTGGAGACGGTTGCCGGCGTCGCGGCGTCCACCGGGACGTCTTCGGAGTACACGGCGGTACCCGTGCAGTCAGCCGACTCGAACAGAGCGAAGCTGGCCGTGCCCAAGAGCGCACCACCCGCAGGAGCCACGATCGTCACCGAGTCCTGCGGTGTCCAATCCTGGCTGGTCGACAGCGTGGGCTGGTCCTGGTTCACCGTCGAGGACTCACCCTCGTCGTTGCAGGCGCCACTCACGCTGAGCGTGTTCGGTGAGTCGCCGTCGTACGAGGCGATCCACCGGTAGACACCCGGTTCCGTCGGAGTGAAGTCACCGCTGTTGTAGACACCGTCGCCGGTGACCGGCGCCGTCGAGGTGAACGCGGCGGTGCCGCTGCAGTCCTCGTCGTCCGGGCCGTAGGCGTTGAAGGTGATCGTGCCGCTGGCCGAGTTGCCGTCGGGATCGGTGGCAGTGCCGCTCAGCGTCGCGTCATCGGTGATCGCGTCACCCAGGTCGACCGGACCGGCTGTCGCCGACGTCGAGATCGTGGGCTGAGCCGGGGTCACCGTGAAGCACTCGTTGGTGCCGTCGTCGCCGCTCGGGTCATAGTTGTCATCGCCGGAGTAGTCGGCGAAGAAACAGTAATCGCCGACTTCTGTGACCACGACGTCGCCCGAGAGTGCTATCCCCGGATTCGTGAGGCCGTCAAGAGCCACATCCTCCTCGACGAGCTCGCCGCTCGTGTCGCAGCTCGCGATGTCGGGAGTCGGACCGCACAGGTAGAAGTCGACTGTGCCTGTGGGGTTCGGAGCCGAGACCGACCCTGTGCCGGTGATCGTCGCCGTATCCGAGACGGTGGCAGAGCCGGTTCCGATCGACACCTCATCGTCGGAGACCAGCGTCTCCACGGTCACGCCGCATTCGCCGAGACCGCCGAGGACGAAGTCCTTGAGCGTCGCAGTGATGGACGTGGACGAACGCGTCTCGGCGAGGAAGGTCGAGAAGCAATCGCCGCCGAAGCCGAGCGACTCGAGGTCGATGCCACCTTCATAGAACGCGCCGTTGCCGAAGAAGTCCGGTGCGCCCTGCTTCGGGACGAACGGCCACGGTGATTCGGTGTTGGGGCCGCTGGTGATTGCGCAGGCCACGTCACCGACGAGTTCCGGCGCGCACAGCGCGCTCACATCGCCCTGGTCCACGAGCCGGACGTCGCCGACGCCGTACCACTCGAACACACGGATGTTGGGGACGGTGCCGCCGTTGCTGAAGTTGCTCAGCACGAGGATGTCGCCGTTCGTGTCGTCATCAGGATCCACTGTGCCCTGGTCGTCGTGCGGGGTGTGGAAGCCGGTGAACGTCCCATCGGCATCCGCCGTCACTTCGTTGTGGAAGAACCAGAATCCGATCTGCGCGTCGCCGTTGGTGGCGTAGCGATCAGCCCCGAAGTACAGGTGGCCGTTGTCGTACTGCGCCGCGAACGCGTCGAGGAGGTCGTCCTTCGCGGGAACCGAACCCTCTGTGTGTCGCCAACTCGTCTCGACCTCTTGCTCGTCCTTCGACCCGCCGGTCGTGAAGATGCTGAAATTGCTCGGATCGCTTACGAAGGAGCAGGCCGCGAGTGCGCCGTCGGAGATGCTCTCACAACTGTCGTCCTTGTTGGCGTAGATGAGGTCCCAGTCGTCCCCTCCGTAGGGTGCTGGGTTGTTCGAGTCGAAAGCATTGCCGTCGAGCTCGAAGATGTTGTCATCGTGAACCGAGAGCGCCGGGCTGGCACCCATCAACATTGCGACAGTAAGACAGCCTGCCGCCCCTGCAGCGAGCACTGTTCGCCGCGTCCGTATGGACATACTGATCCCCTTCCCCTGGGAGTATGGCTCCACGGTAGGGAGGGCGCCGGCGAGGGGGTATCGGGTGATCGCCCGACGGAGGCGGGGTGAATTCCCTAGGGCAGACGTCAGCGCAGGGCGGTGCGGCTCGGGCTCGTCATGCCGCGCGCGCTCGCGGGCTGACCGGTCACACCCACGGGCCTCGCCAACCGCCGTTCTCGGCAACCAGCGCCTCGGCCCCCGCCGGCCCCCATGTACCGGCCGCATAGGAATGGAGCGGCGACGGATGGTCTATCAGCGGCTGCATGATGCGCCATGCCTCCTCGATCGTGTCCTGCCGGCCGAAGCGGGCGCGTCCCCCGCGCAGGGCGGCCAGCAGGAGGACTTCGTAGGGCGTGGGCCCCTCGCCACCCTCGGTCGCGAACTCCATGTCGAGGGATACGTGGCTCGGCTTGTCGGCATCCGCTCGCCGAGCGTTGAGCAGGATCCGCATTCCGGTCGATGGGTCCAGGCGCATCACGAGCTGATCCGGCTGACTCTCCGCGTCGCGCAATCCGAAGCCGAGGTTCGGCGATGGCTTGAACACCAGGCGCACCTCTGTCTGAGTCACCGGAAGGAGCTTGCCGGTGCGGATGAAGAAGGGGACCCCTGCCCAGCGCCAGTTCTCGACCTCCAGTCGCAGCGCGCAGAACGTCTCGGTCGAGGAGTCCCGCGCGACGCCGGGCACGTCGCGGTATCCGTCAAACTGACCGCGCACGTAGTGCCGAGGATCCGCGTCGCGCGTTGCGCGAAACAGGATCGTCTGCAGGTCTTTGATCGTCTCGAGGTCTCCGTGCGCCGGCGCCTCCATCGCCACAGCGGCGAACACCTGCATGAGGTGATTGACGACCACGTCGCGCAGCGCACCCACCGGATCATAGAAGTGGCCGCGGTCGGCAAGGCCGAAGTCCTCCGCCATCGTGATCTGCACGCAGTCCACGTGATTGCGGTTCCACACCGGTTCGAGCATCGTATTGCCGAATCGGAGGTAGAGGATCTCCTCGAGCCCCATCTTGCCGAGGTAGTGATCGATCCTGAAGATCTGAGACTCTTCGACGTGCTCGTGCAGCTCGGCCGCGAGCGCCCGAGCGGACTCGAGGTCGTGACCGAACGGCTTCTCGATGACCACCCGGGCACGCTGAGTGAGACCGGCGTGCGCAAGGCCCTTCACGACCAGGGCGAACAGACCCGGCGGAATCTCCAGATAGAACACCGGAGCCTGCGCGAGCCCGAGCGCCGCGCCGACGCGCGCGTAGGTCGCGTCGTCGGCGAAGTCGCCCTGGACGTAGCTGAGGCGGGCCGCGAAGCGCGCGAAGACGGCATCGTCGATCTGATCACCTGTTGCGATGATCGAGGCGCGTGCGCGCTCGATGAGCTGGTCGATCGTCCAGTCGTCGACGGCGACTCCGACGATGGGACAGTCGAGCAGCCCGCGCTGCTCGAGCCGGTAGAGCGACCTGAAGGTCATCACCCGCGCGAGGTCTCCCGTGATGCCGAAGATCACGAGGACATCCGCGTTCCGGTCGGCCCCGGTCATGTCGCGCGCCGCCCTTTTGTCAGCACCGGATCGACGAAGCCCGATCCGTGGTCGAGCTGGTAATCGAGGTTCACCGCGGCGTTGATGAGGGAGAGGTGGCTGAACGCCTGCGGGAAGTTGCCGAGCTGCTCGCCCGTGAGGCCGATCTCCTCCGCGTACAGCCCGAGGTGGTTCGCGTACGTCAGCATCTTCTCGAACGTCAGCTGGGCCTCTTCGAGTCGTCCCGATCGCGCGAGCGCGTCGACGTACCAGAACGAGCAGAGCGTGAACGTCCCCTCCCCGCCACGCAGCCCATCGGGCGATGCGCTCGGGTTGTAGCGGTAGACGAGGCTGTCCGAGACAAGCTCGGTGTCCATGGCCTCGAGCGTCGACAGCCACATCGGATCACGGGGGGCGATGAAGCCCATCAGCGGCATCACGAGCAGCGAGGCGTCCAGGACCTCCGTGCCCTGGTGCTGCACGAACGCCCCGCGCTCGGCGCTCCATCCGTCCTTCATGATCTCGCCGTAGATCGCGTCGCGCTGCTCGCGCCAGCGCAGGATCGGGGCGGGGCGACCCCGCGATTGCGCGAGACGGATGCCGCGGTCCAAGGCCACCCAGCACATGAAGCGTCCGTACGTGAAGTTCTGCTTGCCGCCGCGGGTCTCCCAGATCCCCTCATCTGGCTGGTCCCAGTTGTCACAGACCCAGTCGAGCATGTCGCTGATCTGCGTCCAGCCGGTGTGCGGCAGCTGAAGTCCGTGGGTGTCGGCGAGATAGATGGAATCCATCGCCTCGCCGTAGATGTCGAGCTGGAGTTGGTCGGCGGCGCCGTTTCCGATGCGGACCGGCCTCGAGCCGCGGTATCCCTCGAAATGCTCGAGGCTGTCTTCAACGAGGTCGGACGAGCCGTCGACCCGATACATGATCTTCAACGGGCCGGAGCCCTTGCCGACGCTCTCGTGCACGCGGTCCATCAGCCACGTGACGAACGCCTCCGCTTCCTCGGTGTACCCGAGACCGAGCAGGGCGTACACCGAGAAGGAGGCGTCGCGGATCCAGGTGTAGCGATAGTCCCAATTCCGCTCGCCGCCGACCTGCTCGGGTAGACCAGCCGTCGGCGCGGCCACAAGAGCGCCGGTCGGTGCGTAGGTCATCAGCTTGAGTGTCATCGCGGAGCGGGCCACCATCTCGCGCCACCGTCCGCGGTAGGTCGAGCGAGCATTCCAGTCGCGCCAGAAGCGCGTGGTCGCGAGCTGCATCTCGTCCATCTCAGCCAGGGGGATGCGCGTCGGCTCGGCGCCGCCGGTCTCGAGCATCACGCCCGCCATCTCGCCGGCGTTGAGGCTTCCCGTGACGCGAATCCCGTCGCCGTCCAGTTCGATGCGACCCGCGCGCTCGGCTCCATGAAAGACGGGGTCGCCGACCCGGTGGAGCGTCAGCGACATGTCGTCCGAGACGAACATCGCGCCCTGGCCGTCACCGGGCACGATCGTGTGCGACGCGCGTCCGTAGTCGAATTTCGGCTTGACCTCGGCCACGAACGACATCGTTCCCCGCACCACGCGGAGCACTCGAACGATGCGGTGGCGATCGGTCGCCTCGCCCGTCTCGACGGGCATGAAGTCGACGAGCTCGCCGACGCCCTCTTCAGTCATGAAGCGGGTGATGAGAATCGCGGTGTTCGGCAGGTACAGCTGGCGCGAGACGTAGTCGTCGGTGGCGGGCCGCACTCGACAGAAACCGCCGCGCTCCGCGTCGAGCAGAGAGCCGAAGATGCTGGGCGAATCGAAGCGCGGCGCACAGAACCAGTCGAGGGTGCCGTCCGTGTCGATCAGCGCAGCAGTCTGGAGATCGCCGATCAGCCCGTGATCCGCGATGTTCGGGTAACCCTCGGCCATGTGCGTCCCCCATCGACGAACTCATCGTGGCATGTCGGGCCGACGGATGTCAGGCTTTGCGGGGATGCCGCGCAACAGCTGAGGCAGGCCCCGGTTCAGCGCAGCGCGGTGCGGCTGGTCGCGGTCGCTTCGAGCGCGACCCCGTGTGGCACGAACAGGGCGATGACAGGCGGTCGCCACGTGCCGGCCACGGTCACGCGGGCCGAGACGCCGTCCGGGGTGCCCGCGTCGACGACGACCGCGCCACCGCCGACATCGCCGACCAGCGCATCCGCCTGCTCGCGGACCCCGTCATCGGTCAGCTCAGCCCTCGCCTCGCCCTCCTCGACGACGAGGGTGAAACCGTCCGCACCCGCCAGAGCGGCGGCATCCGCGAAGCCATCGAGTCGCTTTTGAGCGAGATACAGACTCGTAGCATCGACGCACACGAGGAGGACGGCGATCGCCAGGACCGCATAGCCGAGCGTGAGGATCAGCACGCTCCCGTCGTCATCTGCGGCGACGGATCGAAGCCGCGTCGTGATCCGCGTCACTCGGACCCCCAGAATCGCGAGACCTTCTGCACCGCGGACGCCTCGAGCGGGATGGCGGCCAGGCGATCGAGGCCGAGCACCGGCGGCATGAGCGGCAGCGCAACGCGGGTGCGGACAATCACCACGACTGTCGCCCCCGCTTCCGGGCACGCTCCTCCGGCCGGACGGCACTCCAGGGACAGATCGACCTCTCCGGCGTCCAGGGAGTACTCCTCGACGACGGACCGCAGGATCAGATCGGCGCTCCGGGTTGCGGCATCCGCGTCTTCCGCGGTCGACAGAGCCCGTGCAATATGGCGAGCGCCGGCCTCGGCGCCCAGCGACTGCCCCTGGATCATCCCGAGCGAGACGATCAGATACACGAGCGGCACGAGCAGCAGCATCCCGACCAGGATGAACTCCAGCGCGGCGGATCCGCGCTCACCGTCGTCCTCCCGTGCATCAGTCGAAGGACTCCATCGGAGCATGGGCCGTCACCTCCATCAGCCGCGGCACACCCAGAAGGCCGATGAGCGGCAGTGTCGACCGCACACTGATCTGCACGGCGGGTTGACCGAGCGCGATGGTCTCATCGACGTCGACCTCGGCGGCGTACTCCGCCCCCACCGTGCGCGTCACGATCTCGCGAGTGCGATCCACGCCGTCCCGCAACGAGGTGTCTGCCAAGGCAGCGTGATGCGCGCCCTCCACCGCCGCATCGTGCACGACGTTGCGCACGTAGACCGAGAGCCCGAACTGGAGCACTGCCAGAGTGAGGAGTGTCAGCAGCGTTCCGACCAGCACGAACTCCACGGGACTCGATCCGCTGTCGTCCGCCAGGAAGGCGCCAAAACGCGAGCGGGTGCCGAGCACGCGCGAGCAGCGCACGGTCTAGAGACCCGACACCCGCTCGATCGCCTGCTGGAACAGGTCGGCCAGAGCGGGACCGGCGAGCGCCCAGATCACGACCACCAGTCCGGCTGTCATGAGAGTGATCAGCACCCAGCCCGGCACGTCGCCGCGCTCGTCGTCATAGGCGTCCTTCGCGATCGCGCGCAGATGTGCCGTCGCACGCTCGAGGGCGTTCCGAAACATGGGATTCTCCTTCCGGCGTCAGCCGATTCCGAGTCGAAGCATGAAGATCCCCGGGAAGACGGCGAAGAGCACGCTCAGGGGAAGGATGAGGAAGACGAGCGGGATGAGCATGTAGATCTCCTTGCGCCCCGCGCGCTCGATGAGCCCTCGCTTGGCGTCTTCGCGGGCGTCGAGCGCCTGCGAGTGGAGCACGTGCGCGAGCGGAGCGCCGCGGTCGATCGCGGCGACGAGCTGATCGATACCGCGCGAGAGGGATGCGATCTCGAGCCGGGTCGAGAGCCGCCCGAGAGACTCCGAGAGCGATGAGCCCGTTCCGACCGCCAGCACGACGCCGCGCAGCTCGCCGGTGAGCTCGCCCGCGCCGACCTCGCTCACGCGCCGGAGCGAGTCGAGGATGCCCTCCCCTGCCGACAGGCAGAGTGCGAGGAACTCCAGCACCGTTGGCAGCTCCTCCTGGATGCGCCCGACCCGAGCGCGCGCCGCCTGGGTCAGGCGTGCGTCGTAGGCGACCGCCGCGATCACCGCCGCCAGTGGAGGAAGCAGCACAGTTGCACCCGACGCGCGCCCGAGCAGCACGAGAGCCACCACGCCCGCGCCGCCGATGGCCACACCCGCGATCGCCCAAGCGAGCTGTCTGCCGCGGAAGGCGGCGGCATCCATCGTCCATCCCGCCTGGTGCAGTCGGCGATCGAGCGCCGCCGAGCCTCCGGCGAGTTCGGCGACCCGGTGCTGCAGCGCGCGCCACAGCGCACCCACGTCTGCGCCGCGCGCGTCGAAAGCCGGCGTCACGCCTCGGGGATCCGTCACGTCGCGGACGTACGGCGCGATCCTCCGTGCCAGAGACGGCGCGCCCCAGCGCGGGGCGAGCGAGACCAGCAGGCACACGCCGAGGCCGAACGCACCGCCGAGCACAACGGCGAATGCGAGGTCGGTCGCCAGCAGCGGCGTCATCCGAACCACCGCCGGGGTTCGGGCAGGCGTCCGATGCGCAACATGATGCGATACGCGACGAACGAGACGGCGGCGCCCCCGATGATCAGCGCGACGCCCTCTGGGCTGCTGTACGCGTCCGCTCCCTCGGGTCTCATCGCAAGCAGTGCGAGGATCACCCACGGGGCCGCGACGCCGAGCACGGCGGCGCCGCGGATCCACGACTGGCGCGACTCCACCTCGGCGCGCAGGGCCGCGTCGGCGCGCACCGAGGCGGCCAGCGCGCGCAGCACCGGCGTCAGTTCGGTGCCGCCGACCTGCCGAGCCATCCGGAGCGTCTCCACGATGCGGTCGCCCACCGGATCGGCGAGAGCGACCTTCAGTCGCCGGGCGCTCGAGTCGAAGTGACCGGATGCCGCGACATCGCGCGCGAACGCGGCGAACGGGGGTCGCAACAGGGCGGGCGCGGACTCGGCGAGGCTCGACACGGCGTCAGGCAGCGACATGCCCGCGCGCACCGAGGCGATGAGCAGGTCGCAGATGTCCGGCCACAGTGCCCGGCGGGAGCGCACGAGCCGCGACCGGCGCGCGCGCAGCCAGCCGAAGGGAGCGACCGCGCCGACGATCGCGGCCACCACCGCCAGTGCCGCCACCTGGGTGAACAGCCAGGCGGTCGCCGCGAGCAGAGCGGCGCAGCAGGCCGCCACGACGATCATGCCGGCCGGGGGCACCCGCGTGAGGCCGGCAGACTCGAGCAGACGCGCGACGCGACCGGATGCCGCAGTCTCGGGCTTCTGTCCGCCGGCCGGCCACACCCATGGCGACACGATCAGCAGGATGCCGGCAGCCAGCACGGCGCCCCAGACGAACGTCACGCGGCGGCCGCCCGATAGAGCGTGCGAGCCTCGACCGCCGCGCCGACGACTCCGGTCGGCTCGACGATCTCCACCACCCGGCGATGGCCAGACGAATCCCGTTCGCAGTGCGCGACGAGGTCGACGGATGCCGCGACCGCCGGCAGCACGAAACCGGCGTCGATGTTCCGCCCCGCGAGCAGGGGCAGTGCGGCGAGCTTGGCGAGCGCCTCCCGCGCCGAGTTGGCATGGATCGTAGCCGCGCCGGGCACGCCGGTGTTCAACGCGAGCAGCAGATCGAGCGCCTCCGCATCGCGGACCTCCCCGACGATGAGCCGATCGGGCCGCATGCGGAGCGCCTCTTTGACGAGCCGGCGGAGCGTCACCTCGCCCGTTCCCTCGAGGCTCGGCTGCCGGCCCTGCAGCGCCACGAGGTCCGGTGCGTCGACCGCCAGCTCGAACGTCTCCTCGACCGTGACGATGCGGTGATCAGCCGGGCATGCCGCGATCAAGGCGCCCAAGAGAGTCGTCTTGCCGGCATGGGTCGCCCCCGAGATCAGGATGCTCCGACCCGTGGTCATCGCGTGATGGAGAAGCTGCGCGGCAGCGGGCGCGACCGATCCGGCCCCCACGAGGCGGTCCAGATCGCGGTAGGCGGGCAGGAACTTGCGGATGTTCACCGACCAGTGCCGGCGCGTGATGTCGGGGATGACGACATGGAGCCGACTGCCGTCGGGCAGGGAGGCGTCGACGAAGGGCTGACTCAGATCGACCCGCCGACCAGTTGAGTGCAGCATCCGCTCGACGAGGTCGCGCACAGCGGCGTCGGTGAGGGCGAGCGCCACGCGCTCGGCCACACCCCCGCGTGCGACGAAGATCCGGTCGGGAGCATTGATCCAGACCTCTTCGACGGTCGGATCATCGAGATAGGGCTGCAGTGGTCCGTAGCCGGCCACCGCGGCGAGCACTTCGCGCACGCACGACGCTTCGTCGTCGACGGGAGCCAGCCCGCGGGCCAGCGCGAAGTCGTTGTGACGGCGCACTTCGGCCCGCGCGATGCGCGTGGCCAGCTCGGGGTCACGCGTCGGGTCGGTGCGCTCCGCGCGCAGCCGCTCGCGCACACGCTCGGCCACCACCGCGGAGGCGGAGCCGGAGGGCGCGACAGCGAGAGTCATTCGAGCATCCTCGCAAGCGCGTGACCACGACTCGCGAAGTTATCCACAGGTACCCGCGATCGACGCGAAGGAGCAGGATGGGGTCATGAGCGGAAGGAGCACCATGAGGCAACCGCAGAAGGACGTGGAGCCCGCGCGACGGGTCGCACTCGGAATCGTGGGGATGGCGCAGCTGGCGCTGGCCTTTCTCGCGTTCTGGGATCTGGCTCATCGGCCGGCCGCGCAGATCCGCGGACCGAAGCCCGCGTGGATCCCCGTCATCCTGATCAACTGGATCGGCCCGCTCGCGTACTTCTACGTGCACCGCTCCCGCTGAGCGGCAGGCGCCCCGACGTCAGGGGGCGGACAGACCCAGCACGGGATACAGGATCGTGAACCCCTCCTGCAGCCCTCCGTTGAGCGCGTCGACCACGTGTCCTGCGCCCGGAACGGTGTACAGCATGACCGCCATACCGGCGGCGATCGCGGCATCAGAGACCGCCCCCGCAGCCGGGATGAACTCGGGGTCGTTCTCGCCGACCGTGAACACTGCGGTGACGCCTTCGTACTGTCCCGCACCGGCGGCGAGGATGTTCACCGGCTTGGATGCATACTGCCTGTCAACCTAGCGGCCGGGTGGCTCACCGACAGCACACCGTGTCTCGGGCCGCGCGGGGCCCCACAGCGACCGCACAGGCGCCTCGGTAGACTGGTCGCACCCGCGGGAGTGGTGAAACTGGCAGACACGCAGGATTTAGGTTCCTGTGCCTCCGGGCGTGTGGGTTCAAGTCCCACCTTCCGCACGCGAGTCCGCCGCAGTACCGCATCCACACATCGACCGCCGACCGCGACCGACGGGAACTCTCTTGCACAACATCGCCCTCATCCCCTGGCTCGACCCCGCCGCCATCATCGGATGGGCGGGACCCTGGGCGCTCGTCGTCGTGCTGTTCATCGTCTTCGCCGAAACCGGTCTGCTCGTGGGCTTCCTGCTGCCCGGCGACACGCTGCTCGTGATCTCCGGTCTGCTCTCGCACCCGCAGGACTACGCGCCGAACGGCGTATTCGGCATCAGCGTGTGGTGGGTGGCGCTGCTGATCGGGCTGGCCGCGTTCGTCGGCGGAGAAGTCGGCTACTACATCGGGCACAAGGGCGGCCCGGCGGTCTTCGAGCGCAAGGAATCGGGGATCTTCAGCGTCAAGAACGTCGAGCGCACGAACGCGTTCTTCGAGCGCTTCGGCGGCATCACGATCATCCTGGCCCGCTTCGTCCCGATCGTCCGCACCTTCGCGCCGGTGGCCGCGGGCGTCGGACACATGAACAAGTGGCGCTACACGCTGTACAACTTCATCGGCGCCGTGCTCTGGGGATTCGGGCTGACGATGTTCGGGTACGCGATCGGGTTCATCCCGCCGATCGCCTGGTTCGTCGAGGAGTACATCGACGTCATCCTGCTGGCGGCCGTCGGAGGCACCGCGCTCATCACGCTGTGGCACTACTTCCGCGAACGCAGCAAGGCCCGCAAGGCCGAGGCCGCCGGCGCGGATGTCGTCACCGACCACGAAGAGGCCGAGGAGCTGGTGCTCGACCCCGAGGTGTTCGACCGGGGCCCCGAGCACATCGACCGCAGCGGGGGCGACCACGGCGGACCGCCCCGCGCGTAGCTCAGGAGGCCTTCGCGGCCTTCTTCTTCGCCGGCTTCTTCGCCGTCGAAGTCGATGACTTCGACTTCGACGCGGGCTTGGCCGCGGCATCCTTCTTCGCACCCGGACTCGAACCGGAACCCGAGCCGGAGCGCGCCGCACGGCTGCGCTCGACGCTCGCGCGCAGGGCCTCCATGAGGTCGATCACCTCGCCACCCTTGGCCTCTTCCTCCTGCTCGCCGAAGGTCTCGGACGTGTCGAGGGCGTCGCCCTTCTCGAGCTTCGCCTCGATGAGGATGCGCAACTCGTCCTGGTATTCGTCCGAGAACTCGGTGGGATCGAAGTCCGCCGCGAAGCTGTCGACGAGGGATGCCGACATCTCGAGCTCCTTCGCCGAGATCCGCACCGGCTCATCGAGAGCCGGGAACGCCGCCTCGCGCACCTCGTCGGCCCACAGCAGAGTCTGCAGGACGAGCACGTCGCCGCGGACGCGCAGCGCCGCAAGCCGTGTCTTCTGGCGCAGCGAGAAGCGCACGATCGCCGTGCGGTCGGTCTGCTCCAGGGTCTTGCGCAGAAGCACATAGGCCTTCGGCGACGCGGAGTCCGGTTCGAGGTAGTACGCGCGATCGAGGGTGAGCAGATCCACCTGCTCGGTCGGCACGAACTCCACGACGTCGATCTCGCGACTCTTCTCCGCGGGCAGGGAATCCAGATCCTCCTTGGTGAGCACGACCGTCCGCTCGCCGTCGTCGTACGCCTTGTCGATGTCGGCGTACGGCACGACTTCGCCGTCGATCTCGCAGATCCGCTGGTAGCGGATGCGCCCACCGTCCTTGTTGTGCACCTGGTGCAGCGGAACGTCGTGGTCCTCAGTCGCGGAGTACACCTTGACGGGGACGTTCACGAGTCCGAACGTCAGTGCGCCCTTCCAGATCGCTCTCATCACACCAGTACACACCTGTCACACCGTCCGCGGCTAGTCCGCACCCGCTGAACATGCGTCGAACCGGCCCCCTCACCGCGCCGCGTGCGCCTAGAGTCGGCGTGTGGCGACAACCCCTTCTCTGGCCCGCCGCCTGGGTCTGGCCGACGCCGTCTTCATCGGTCTCGGATCGATGATCGGCGCCGGCGTGTTCGCCGCATTCTCTCCCGCTGCCGCCGCGGCCGGGACGGGACTGCTGATCGGGCTGGGGATCGCAGCGGTCGTCGCCTTCTGCAATGCGACGGCGTCGGCGCAGCTCGCGGCCGCCCACCCGACCTCGGGCGGCACGTACGCCTATGGACGAGCCGAACTCGGCCCGTGGTGGGGATTCGTCGCGGGCTGGTGCTTCGTGATCGGCAAGCTCGCCAGCTGCGCGGCGATGGCGCTGACCTTCGCCGCCTACGCCGCCCCGCCGGGCTGGGAGCGCGCTGTCGCGGTGCTCGGGGTCGCGGCTCTCGTGACCGTCAACTGCTTCGGCGTCACGCGCACCGCCCAGTTGACCCGCGTGATCGTGGTCGTGGTGCTGCTGTCACTCGCGGTGGTGGTCGCCGCCGGCGCGGCGGCAGGGGTCCGCACCGACGGGTGGGGTGCGTCGCCCCTCGACGAGGGCGGACTGTACGGCATCCTGCAATCGGCCGGTCTGCTGTTCTTCGCGTTCGCGGGCTATGCCCGGATCGCCACGATGGGCGAAGAGGTGAAGGACCCGCGGCGTACGATCCCTCGCGCGATCGTGCTCGCGCTCGCCCTGACCGTCGGCGTCTACGCGGTCGTCGCGATCACGGTGCTCACGGTCCTCGGGCCGCAGGCGACGGCGGAGTCGACCGCGCCGCTCGCCGATGTCGCCGCGGCCTCGGGATGGGCCTGGACGCAGCCTGTGGTGCGGGTCGGCGCGGCCGCGGCATCCCTGGGCGCACTGCTCGCCCTCATCGCCGGGATCGGCCGCACCACGCTCGCGATGGCCCGGGAGGACGATCTGCCGCGCTTCCTCGCGGCAGTCCATCCGCGCTGGCGCGTTCCGCAGCGCGCCGAGATCACGGTGGGCGCGATCGTGATGGTCACGGTCGCCTTCGTCGACCTGCGCGGGGCGATCGGGTTCTCGTCGTTCGGGGTGCTGATCTACTACTTCATCGCCAACGCGGCGGCGTTCCGCCAGTCGGCGGACGCGCGTCTCTACCCGCGCGCGCTGCAGGTCCTGGGCGCTGTCGGCTGCACCCTGCTCGTGGTGACGCTGCCGGTCATCGCGGTCGCGGTGGGCGCGCTCGTCGTGGCGGCAGGCATCCTGTACCGGCTCGCGCGCCTCCGCGTCCTGCGGGCACGACGATCGTGACGGCAGGATGAAGGCATGTCGGATGCCGCGGGGAGGGGCAGGCCCGTGCACGGGGCTGCGAACGATCAGCTCGTGAGCATCGGCGGCCGCCGGCTGCGGATCACCAACCTCGACAAGGTGCTCTATCCCGAGACGGGCACGACCAAGGGCGAGGTGATCGACTACTACACCCGCATCGGCGCGACGATGATCCCGCACGTCATCGGCCGGCCGGTCACCCGGAAGCGCTGGCCCGACGGCGTCGGCACCGAGGAGCATCCCGAGCAGTCCTTCTTCGCGAAGGACCTCGAGCGCGGCGCCCCGGACTGGGTGCGGCGACTGCCGATCCCGCACTCGGGCGGCCCGAAGGACTACCCGCTGATCGGCGACGTGCCGACGCTGGTGTATCTCGCGCAGGTCGCGAGCCTGGAGCTGCACGTGCCGCAGTGGCGCTTCACGCCGGACGGTGATCGTGGAGATGCCGACCGACTGGTGCTCGACCTCGACCCGGGCCCGGGGGTGGGACTGCTCGAGTGCGCGGAGGTCGCCCGGTGGGCGCGGGACATCCTCGGCCACATGGGCCTGAATCCGTTTCCGGTCACGAGCGGCAGCAAGGGCATGCAGCTGTACTCGGCGCTCCCCCCCGGACAGAGCAGCGAGGCGGCATCGGCTCTCGCACGCGAACTGGCCCTGGCGATCGAGGCGGATCACCCCGACCTCGTGGTGAGCAGCATGAAGAAGGCGATCCGCGGCGGCAGGGTGCTGATCGACTGGAGCCAGAACAACGGCGCGAAGACGACGATCGCCCCGTACTCGCTGCGCGGCCGCGCGCACCCGAACGTCGCCGCCCCCCGCACATGGGACGAGCTGGAAGATCCCCAACTCAGCCAGCTCTCGTTCGAGGAGGTGCTCGAGCGCGTCGAGACGATCGGCGATCCGCTGTCGGAGCTCGGCTATCACGCCGGCGGCCGCACCGCCGAAGACGGTCCGCTGAGCACCTACATCGCCAAGCGCACCGCCGACAGAACGCCCGAGCCCGTGCCGACCGACCCGTCGGCCGCGGCGACCCCGGCCGGTGAGCTGCCGATCTTCGTCATCCAGGAGCACCACGCGACGGCGCTGCACTGGGACTTCCGGCTCGAGCGCGACGGCGTGCTGGTCAGCTGGGCGGTCCCCCGCGGGGTGCCGCACTCGTACAAGCGCAACAACCTCGCGATCATGACCGAGGACCACCCCATGGACTACGCGACGTTCGAGGGCACGATCCCCGCCGGCGAGTACGGCGGCGGCAGTGTGACCATCTGGGACGACGGCCGGTACGAGCTGGAGAAGTGGCGCGACGACGAGGTCATCGCGACGCTCGAGGGCCGGCCCGGCGGACCGCTCGGCCGCGTCCGACTGGCACTGATCCGCACCCAGGGCGAGGGCGAGAAGTCGAGCTGGCTGCTGCACCGCATGAAGACGGATGCCGCGGGCCACGTGCAGCCGGACGGCATCCCGGTCGAGCCCTCAGTGCAGGCCGATGAGCCGCGGGGAGCGCGCCGCGGCACGACTCCCGCCGATGCCGCCGATGTCGAAGACCGTTCGGATGCCGCGGCGCCGCGGCGTCGCGCCGTTCGCGCCACCACCCCGGACGTCGACGCCGATCGGCCGCTCGACTGGCCACCCGACGCCGACGCTCTGCGGCCGATGCTCTCGACGAGCGCGACGCCCGAGCGCGCCGTCCTCGCTGCACGCCAGTGGGGGGAGCCGGCGTGGGCCGAGGCGAAGTGGGACGGCATCCGCGCCGTGGGAGTGTGGGACGGGAGCCGCCTGCGCCTGGTCGCACGGAGCGGCAACGACATCACGATGAAATACCCCGAGGTCACAGAGATCGATGCGGGGCTCGGCGCCGAACCCGCCATCGTCGACGGTGAGATCGTCGCGATCGACGAGCGCGGCCGACCGAGCTTTCCGCTGCTGCAGACCCGGATGAACCTCGTGCGGGCCGGTGACATCGCGCGCGAGGCCAAGCGCACTCCCGTCCAGTACTACCTGTTCGATGTGCTCGGCGCGAACGGGCTGGACGTCACCGCCCGCCCGCTGCGAGAGCGCCGGAAGATCCTCGAGGAGCTCGCCTCCGCGGCGGTCGCCCCGCTCGTGGTGCCTCCGGTCTTCGACGACGTCGACGGGGCGCTCGCGACCAGCCGCCAGTTCGATCTGGAGGGTGTGGTGGTCAAAGACCCGGCATCCGCGTATCGGCGTGGCGCCCGCAGCGAATCGTGGCTGAAGGTGAAGCTGACGCGCACGCAGGAGGTGGTGCTCGCCGGCATCCGGCCCGGGCAGGGCGGACGCGCCCAGACCTTCGGCTCGCTGCTGCTGGGCATCCCCGGACCCGACGGACTGCAGTACGCGGGCCGCGTCGGTACGGGGTTCAGCGATGCGACCCTGCGCACGCTCATGAGCACGCTCGCCCCGCTGCACACCGAACGGAATCCGCTCGTGGGCGTGCCCGCGCTGGATGCCCGGGGCGTGCAGTGGCTGCGTCCGGAGCTCGTGGGCGAGGTCGAGTTCGGGGAGTTCACACCCGGCGGAATCCTGCGCCATTCGCGCTGGCGCGGGCTGCGGCCCGACAAGTCGCCGGCCGACGTGGTCCGGGAGTAGTCCTCCCGCGAGCGCTGCAGGCGTTCAGGCGTGTGCGTCGTGCTCCACGTGCCCTGCCGGCTCGAGCTGGAACGTCGAGTGCTCGACGTCGAAGTGCTCGCTGAGGCAGGACTGCAGCCGCTGCAGGATCGCGCTGGAGCGCCCGTCGGCCAGGGCCGCGTCGTCGACGACGACGTGGGCGGTGAACACCGGCGCGCCGCGGGTCAGCTGCCAGACATGGACGTCATGGCAGTCCACGACGCCCGGGGTGGACATGATGTGATCGCGGATCTCGGTGACGTGCATGCCCTGCGGCGTGGACTCGCTGAGCACAGACACGACCTCGCGCAGCAGCGCGATCGCGCGCGGAATGATCATCGCGGCGATGAACAGGGACGCGATCGCATCGGCCTGAGCCCAGCCGGTCGTGACGATCACGATCGCGGCGACGATGACCGCGGCCGAGCCGATGAGATCGCCCATGACCTCGAGGTATGCGCCCCGCACGTTGATGCTCGTCCGCTGCGCCGCACTGAGCAGCCACATCGCCACCCCGTTCGCCAGCAGGCCGACGATCGCCACCACGAGCATGAGCCCGCCTGCCACCTCGACCTCTGCCGGGTCCAGCAGACGCTGCACGCCCTCGATCGCCACCCAGACCGACAGGCCGATCAGGATGACGCCGTTCACGAGCGCCCCGAACACCTCGGCCCGCTGGAAGCCGAACGTGCGGCGGTCGGTCGCCGGCCGCGCCGCGACGACGCTCGCGATGAGCGCGATCACGAGGGCTGCGGCATCCGTGAACATGTGCGCCGCGTCGGCGAGCAGGGCGAGCGATCCCGACAGCACCGCCCCCACGATCTGCACGATCATCACGACCGCCGTGATCGCCAGCGAGATCGCGAGCAGACGGCGATTGCCGGTGCCGCGGATGCCGGGCGCGTGGTCGTGCATGGATTCAGGCTACGACCGCAGGCCCGGCAGGTGGGCGCGCCTCGCTAGTCGGTAATGAGTGTGGTTCTCAACAGGTCAGAGCTCCGCGAGCAGCGGTGCGAGCGCGGCGAACGCCCGGGCCCGATGCGACGCGCCGTTCTTCTCCGCGGCATCCCACTCTCCGACAGTCCGCTCCGCACCCTCGGGCTGGCCGTCGGGGACGAAGATCGGGTCGTACCCGAACCCTCCGCCGCCCGACGCCGCGGAGGCCAGACGCCCCGGCCACCGTCCCTCGACGACGTGCTCGGCCGTGCCGTCGGCGCCGGGCACCACGAGCGCGATCGTCGAGACGAAGGATGCCGCGCGGTGCGGATCGCGCACGTCCGAGAGCTGGTCCAGCAGCAGGTCGAGGTTGGCGGCGGCGTCCTTCGCGTGACCCGCCCAGTATGCGGAGAACACTCCCGGCGCGCCGCCCAGCACATCGACGCAGATGCCGGAGTCGTCGGCGAGGGCCGGCAGGCCGGTGTACGTCGCGGCGGCGCGCGCCTTGATGAGCGCGTTCTCGGCGAACGTGACGCCGTCCTCGACCGGCTCGGGCCCGTCGTACCCGATCACCTCGAGGTCCGGCCGGGTCGCGGCGACGATCGCACCGAACTCCACGATCTTGTGCTGATTGTGGGTTGCCAGGACGATCCGGCGGCGCGGGAAGCCGGAATCCGTGGAGTTCTGCACGACCGCTCATTCCGCGGGCGCGCCCGTGTCCGCCGTGAGCGACGCGAGCTGCAGCTCGCGCAGGTCTGCGCAGCCGGCGACGCCGAGCTCGAGCAGGGCATCGAGCTCCCGCTTGTCGAACGGCGCGCCCTCGGCGGTCCCCTGCACCTCGACGAAAAGCCCGCGACCGGTGACGACCACGTTCATGTCGGTTTCGGCCCGCACATCCTCGACGTAGGCGAGGTCGAGCATCGGCTCGCCGTCGATGATGCCCACCGACACGGCCGCCACGGAGTCGATGAGGGGCGTCGCCCTCTGGCCGATGAACTTCTTGGCCCGACCCCACTCGATCGCGTCCGCGAGTGCGACGTAGGCTCCGGTGATCGCCGCGGTGCGCGTGCCGCCGTCGGCCTGGAGCACGTCGCAGTCGATCACGATCGTGTTCTCGCCGAGCGCCTTGGTGTCGACCACCGCGCGCAGCGCGCGGCCGATCAGCCGCGAGATCTCGTGCGTGCGGCCGCCGACCTTGCCCTTGATCGATTCGCGGTCGTTGCGGCTGTTGGTCGCGCGCGGCAGCATCGCGTACTCCGCCGTCACCCAGCCCTTGCCCTTGCCGGTCAGCCAGCGCGGCACTCCGTTCGTGAACGACGCCGTGCACAGCACCTTCGTGCCTCCGAACGAGATGAGCGCCGAGCCCTCGGCATGGGCGCTCCAGCCTCGCTCGATCGTGATGGGGCGAAGCTGGTCCAGCGCGCGACCGTCCTTGCGGACGACGCCGGAGGTGATGTCGGTCATGGAGCTCCTCGGGTGGGGGCGGTGCCTCAGCGAGGCGTGGGAAGGTCGATCGCGCCGGTCTGGACGAGCTGCACCTCGGTGACCTCGCGACCCATCAGACGGTGGGCCAGGCGCAGGAAGTCGTCAGCCGACGCGCCGGTGGCCTCGTAGACGTGCCGGGGTTCGGCATCCGGTCCGGCGAGAAGGTCGCGGCTCACGAGCTGGCGGTAGACATCCTTGGCGGTTTCGGTGTCGCTGGAGACCAGCGACACCTCCGAGCCCATCACGTAGCTGATCGCGCCCTCGAGGAACGGGTAGTGCGTGCAGCCCAGCACGAGTGTGTCGACCGCCGCGTGCCGCAGCGGCGCGAGATAATCCTCCGCGACGGCGAGCACCTCCGGCGAATCGGTGACGCCCGCCTCGACGAACTCGACGAATCGGGGGCACGCCTCCGCGAACACCGTGAGCCGCTCGTTGACCTCGAGCATGTCCTGGTAGGCGCCCGAGCCGATCGTGCCCGCCGTGCCGATCACGCCGATCCGCCCGTTGCGGGTGGTGGACATCGCGGTGCGAACCGCCGGGCCGATGACCTCGACGACGGGAACGTCGTAGCGCTCGCGCGCGTCCCGCAGCATCGCCGCCGAGGCGGTGTTGCAGGCGATCACGAGCATCTTCACGCCCTGCTCGACGAGCGTGTCGAGGATCTCGAGCGAGTAGCGGCGGACGTCGGCGATGGGTTTCGGCCCGTAGGGCGAGCGCGCGGTGTCGCCGATGTAGATCAGGGACTCGCGGGGCAGCTGCGCCGAGATCGCCCGGGCGACGGTGAGCCCGCCGACTCCGGAGTCGAAGATGCCGATCGGCGCGTCATTCACGATGGTCCAGCCTACCTGCGGCCGGCCCTGCCATCGGGCCGCAGCCGCCTGGCTAGGCTGACGCCATGACCGGGAGCACCGCCCTGCACACCGACCGCTACGAGCTCACGATGCTCGACGCCGCGCTGCGCGACGGCACCGCACGCCGTCGCTGCGTGTTCGAACTGTTCGGCAGGCGCCTGTCCGGCGGGCGCCGCTTCGGCGTCGTGGCAGGAACCGGCCGCCTGCTCTCGCTGATCGAGGACTTCAGGTTCGGTGATGAAGAGCTGCGCTTCCTGCGCGACAACCGCGTGGTGGATGCCGAGACCCTCCAGTACCTGGCGGGCTACCGGTTCACCGGCTCGATCACGGGGTACCGCGAGGGCGAGCTGTACTTCCCGGGTTCTCCGCTTCTCACGATCGAAGGCACGTTCGCCGAGGCGGTCGTCCTCGAGACCCTGGCGCTCAGCGTGCTGAACCACGACTCGGCGATCGCGACCGCCGCCGCCCGCATGAGCATCTCGGCGGGCGATCGTCCGCTCGCCGAGATGGGCTCGCGGCGCGCCGGCGAGGAGTCCGCCGTCGCCGCCGCCCGCGCGGCGTACATCACGGGTTTCGCCGCGACGAGCAATCTGGAGGCCGGCCGGCGATGGGGCATCCCGACGATGGGCACCGCCGCCCACGCCTGGACGCTCCTGCACGACACCGAGGAGGACGCCTTCCGATCGCAGATCGAGGCGCTGGGAACCGACACCACACTGCTGATCGACACCTACGACATCCGCCACGGGGTCGAGACGGCCATCCGGGTGGCCGGCACCGGCCTCGGTGGCGTCCGGATCGATTCCGGCGACCTCCCCGTCATGGCCGCGCAGGTGCGCGAGCAGCTCGACGCACTCGGTGCGACGGGCACGAAGATCACGGTGACCAGCGACCTCGACGAATACGCGATCGCCGCTCTGGCGGCATCCCCCGTGGACGCCTACGGCGTGGGGACGTCGGTCGTCACCGGCTCGGGCACGCCGACGGCGGGCATGGTCTACAAACTCGTCGCGCGCCAGGCGACCGACGGATCCTGGGTCGCGGTGGCGAAGGCCTCCACCGACAAGGGCTCGAAGGGCGGGCGCAAAGCGGCGTTCCGCACCCTCGAGGACGGCGTGGCCACGAGCGAGCTCATCGCCGTCTCGGACGGCTTCGAGCAGATCGACACGCCCGATGAGCACCCGGACGGTCGCCCGCTGCAGGTGCAGCTCACCACGAACGGCGAAGCGGATGCCGCTTATCAGGGCACGGCCGGCGTCGAGGCCGCGCGCCGCCATCACGTCCGCGCGCGCGAGGAGCTTCCCGTGCGCGGTCTGGCACTCAGCAAGTCGGATCCGGCGATCCCGACGGTCTACGTGGACGCGGAGTGACACCCACCCGAGAAGGGCTGGTGGTCAGCCGACCAGGGACTCGTAGATCTCCTTGCACGTGGGGCACACCGGGAATTTCTCAGGATCGCGCCCGGGCGTCCATTTCTTGCCGCACAGCGCACGCACCGGCTTGCCGGTGATGGCGGACTCGAGGATCTTCTCCTTCTTCACATAGTGCGAGAAGCGCTCGTGATCGCCGGGCTCGAGGGACTCTTCCCGGATGAGCTCTTCGAGTTCTCGATCGAGGGTGGCGATGCCGCCCTGATCCGGGCTGTCGAGGGGAGTGCTCATGGTCAGTCAGTGTATCGCGGGTCCACCCGCCACGGGCAGGATGCGGACACTCGACCGCGTCCGATCAAGTCGATTCGGCGAACTCCATGAGCCGGCCGCCACGGCGCTCGAACACCGCCGACCCGATCGCGATTCCGACCACCAGCACGGTCACGCCCACGGCGAGACCGCCCCACAGCGACATCGTCGCCGCCTCGATGTCGTCTGTCAGCGCCAGCCACCCCCACCACAGCGCGGGGGCGCTGAGCACGACCGCCCCGACCATGACCATGCCCTGCGCGATGGCGCCGCCGGCACTCGTGCGCTGCGGCTGCTGGAACGGGCTCTCCCCCGGCCGCGACACGGCGTACGGCGAGACGACGGACGAGATGCTGGACAGTCCGAGCCCGGTGAGGAAGAGCGACGCGCACACGCCCACCATCGCAGGCAGGAGCGCCCAGCGGCCGTGCAGCAGGATCGCCACGGGGATCAGCACCGCCATGAGCGGGATGCCGATCAGCAGCACGGGCACCAGTCGGCCGATCCGATCCGAGGCGCCGCGGACACCGCTCGCGATGTGCATCCACACCGCGGTGGAGTCGTACGCCAGGTCGTTGTGCGGCAGCCACCCGAGGAACAGCGCCACCAGCGGCACCGGCACCAGCGCGACGATCTCGAGGGGCACGCCCGCGATCAGGAGGGGCACGGCGGTCAGAGCCGCCGCCACGGGGATCACCAGGAGGTTGACGAGGTAGCGGCGGTCGCGCAGCCAGTACACGAGACTGCGCGCCGCGACCGCTCCGCCCGCGGTGCCCGGCGCAACCGCGAACCAGCCGAGTCCGCCCCGCTCGCGCACCGACACGGGACGCTCGGTGCTGGAGAGCAGCCGGCGCACCACGAGCCACCAAGCCACGGCGAGCGCTGCAAGGGTGCCGAGCGCGATGAGCAGGATCCGCACGGAGGATTCCGGCCACCCCATCGCGATCCGCCCGGGGAACGCCCAGGCGGCGCCGAGCGGAGTGTTGGAGAGCAGCGAGACCGCTTCGCCCAGCTGCGTAGGAACTCGGCCGCCCCACTCGAGCGACGCGAAGAAGACGCCGGCCGGCACCACGACCACGAGGATCGCGAGGGCGAACAGGCCCGACAGCTCTCGCGATCGGCGCTCGCGGAGGAAGAGGGCCGTGAGCGCCATGCAGACGTGAGCCACGAGGACGCACGTGGCGACGCCGAGGAAGATGCCGATGGCGCTCACTGGCCAGGGCACACCGTGGTCGGCCCAGACGATGCCCGCGCACACCGAGACCGCGATCAGCGCAAGCGTGGGCACGCTCAGGAACGCGGCCAGCGCGAGCACCGCGGCCAGCCGTCCGCTCGGCAGGCCCAGGACGACGAATCGGCGAGGATCGAGCGGGTCAGTCGCGCCCGCGATCAGCGGTGCCAGAGCGAATCCGAGCGTGACGGCGGAGCCGCCGAGCACGAGAACGGCCAGCACGACGTCGGTTCCGGCATCCCGCAACGTCAGCAGAGCCCAGCAGGCGACCGCGGTCGCACCGACCAGCAGGATGAGCCCCAGGATCGTGCGACGCACGTGCCCGATGTCCCCGCGGAGGGCACCCAGGAGGAGGGCGACCCTCAGTCGGAGAACGTGTGCAGCCACTCCAGGCCCTCCACGTCGCTGAGTCCGCCGGCGAGTTCGATGAAGCGCTGCTCGAGCGTCAGCTCGCCGCGCACCTCGTCGACGGTCCCCTCGGCCAGCACTTGGCCGGCGACCATCACCGCGACCCGAGTGCAGACCCGCTCCACGAGATCCATCCCGTGGCTCGAGAGGATCACCGTTCCGCCGTGCGCGACATACGTCTTGAGGATGTCGAGGATGACCGCGCTCGAAACCGGATCGACCGCCTCGAACGGCTCGTCGAGGACGAGCAGCCGCGGCGAGTGGATCATCGCCCCGGCGAGCATGACCTTCTTCACCATGCCGGCCGAGTAGTCCGAGACCACGCGCCCGAGGGCGTCGGACAGGTCGAAGGCGCGCGCGAGATCGTTCGTGCGACTCTCGACGACCGCGGAGGGCAGGCCGCGCAGCACTCCGTAGTAGTGCAGCAGCTGGCGTCCCGTGAGTCGGTCGAAGGTGCGGAGCCGGTCGGGCAGCACACCCATCTGGCGCTTCGCATGGAGCGGATCGGCGACCGCGTCGACCCCGTTCACCCGGATCGCCCCGCGGTCGGGGCGCAGAAGTCCCGCGATCATCGACAGGGTGGTCGTCTTGCCGGCGCCGTTCGGCCCGACCAGTCCGTAGAAGATGCCGGCGGGCACCGTGAGGTCGATGCCGTCGACCGCACGTGTCTCGCCGAACGCCTTCGTGACGCCCTTGACGACCAGTGCGGCGGTGCTCGGATCGAGGGATGCCGCGACGAAGACCTCCGGCACGACGTCCTGAGCGGTGGCCGGCGTCACCCGAGGCTCTGCCGCGACCTCCGACCGTCGGCGTTGGGCGACGGGAGGGAGGACGTCGGGTTTGGCCGGGAGTGCGACCGGATCCTGAACCACGACGGGCTCGAGCTCGACCGGCGCCGCGACGACGGCCGCGGCTCCCGGGTCGACAGGAAGGGTGAGCGGCTCTGCCTCCTCGACCGTCGCGGCGGTCTCGTCGGGAGCGGGAGGCTCTTCCGGCGCGGAAGCGTCGATGGGTGCGGGACGCGCCGCCGTCGGGGCGTCCTCGGCGTGCGGCGCCGCATCCTCGACCGGCGGCGCCGCATCCTCGACCGGGGGCGCCGCGTCCTCGACCGGCGGAAGCGGCGGCTTGGGCGGGATCACGAGGTCGGGCGGAAGCGGCGGCGGCGGGCCCGGGTCGGCCGCCGCGGTCATGCGACCCGCGTTCTTCGAGGGGCGCTTGGAGACCGGTGGCGCAGGGGCGGCGTCCTGGGCGGCGAGTTCCGCGGGCGTCTCGGGCTTCGGAGGCAGGGAGCGCACGGGCGATAGCGGCACTCGCGCGCCACCTCGATCGCCATCCGGCTGACTCGGATGTGCGTCCTGTGGCATGGGCAGCGAGGCTGTCACCGATACAACCTACCAAGCGTGTCGCAGAGCGTCGCAATGCGCATCGCCGGTTGACGACAGTCGGGTTGTGTCACAAATAGACAACGGCGCCCCCGCATTATGCGGCTTCACAGGTGCCCTCGCTACCATGGACCAGGCACGAGGGAGTGTCGCGTCGGTGAACCGACGGTGAAGACACTCACCCCAGGAGCGAACTTTGACCCTTCAGACCGTGATTCTCGCAGCCGGAATGGGCTCGCGGCTCGGCCGCAGCCTGCCCAAGCCGCTGACCGAGCTCAGCGACGGACGCAGCATCATGCGCCAGCAGCACGACAACATCCGTGCGGCATTCGGCACCGATGCGCGCATCACCACGGTGGTGGGCTACAAGGCGGAATCCATCGTCGAGGCATTCCCGAACGTCGACTACGTCTACAACGACCGGTACGACCAGACCAACACGTCCAAGAGTCTCCTGCGCGCACTCGCCAAGAGCGGAAAGGGAGGCGTGCTCTGGATGAACGGCGATGTCGTCTTCGACCCGCGCGTCCTCGGGCGCGCCATCGAGCTCATCGATCGCGATCAGTCGTTCGTCACGGTCAATACCTCCAAGGTCAGCGACGAAGAGGTCAAGTACACCGTCACCCCCGAGGGACACATCCGCGAGCTCTCCAAGACCGTCATCGGCGGGATCGGCGAAGCGGTCGGCATCAACTACATCTCCAGCCGCGACAAGAACGCCTTCGTCCGACAGCTCTCGCGTGTGGATGACCAGGACTACTTCGAGCGCGGCCTGGAGCTCGCGATCGTCGAGGACGGTCTGCGCCTGGAGCCGCTGGACATCTCGGACCTGTACGCCGTCGAGGTCGATTTCGCCGAGGACCTGGAGCGCGCGAACCTCTTCGTCTGACGCCGCATCTCCGGGCTTGTCAAGCCCAGCCTGCGCGCAGGGGCGCCCGCATAGGATCGTCGGTGATGGCCGCCAAGGTGCACCGCATCCACTCCCTCCCCGACGACTCGCCGTGGACGGGAGGACTTCCGCCTGCCGGCTCTGACGAGCATCCGGTGATCATCCGCATGCTCGACCGCGTCCTCGCGATCCAGCGGCCCGTCGTGGTCGCCCATCTGCGCAGCATCCGACTTCGCCACCCGAACGCGACCACCGTCGAGATCGTGCGGATCCTCGAGCGCCGCTACCTGGCGGCCGTGACCACGGGCGGCGCCGCTGTCGGTGCCACCGCCGTCGTGCCCGGCATCACCACGGGTATCACGCTGGCGCTCAGCGGAGTCGAGACCGTCGGCTTCCTCGAGGCGACGACGCTCTTCGCGCAATCGGTCGCCGAGGTCCACGGCATCCCGGTCTCCGACCCCGAGCGTGCGCGTGCCCTCGTGCTGACGCTCATGCTCGGCAAGGAGGGCGTCGACCTCGTCGCGCAGCTCGCCGGGCAGGCCGCGGGCAAGGGGGTGACGCGCGACAAGTACTGGGGAGAGCTGGTCACCAAGACGATCCCGCGCGCCGCTCTCGGCCCCATCGTCGACAGGCTCAAGAACATGTTCGTACGCTCGTTCGCCGCACGCGGAGGTGCATCGTTCATCGGGAAGGCTCTGCCGTTCGGCATCGGGGCCGCCGTCGGCGGTGCGGGCAACAACATCCTCGGACGTCGTGTGCTCGTCGGGTCCCGCCGCGCCTTCGGCCTGCCGCCGCTCGAGCTTCCCGCGGACCTCGAGCCGCGACCGGACACGCTCCGCCTCGAGCGCGCCGCGACCCGCGGCATCCGGCGGGCCGGCGGTGCGATCGCCGGCGGTCTCACGCGCAGTGTGTCGGCCGTCGGCTCGGCCGGACGAAAGGTCGGCGGCGCGGTCACGCCGCGCAAGCGCAAAGCGATCGAGGCACAGGATGCGTCGGCATCCGCCGAAGATCCCCTGGATGCGGGTCTCTCCGACGACTGAGTCGTGCGCGGCCGGCGACCGGCGCACAATGGAGGCATGGGTCAGTTCACCACGCGTCCCGAGGAACCCGCCGAATGGGCGGGCCTCCCTTCCGAGCCCCACGAGACGGGCCCCGCCGCGGAATCGCTCGCCGCACCGATCGAGTCCGCCGACTCGTTCGCGTTCCTCGGGGGTGCCGTCGAGTCGGTGGTGATCCCGCTCTCCCCCGACCCCGAGACCTCTGGGCAGCCCGTGGAGACCGGTGAGGGCGACACGGCCGAATAGCCGCGGCGCGGCGGGAAGCCGTGCGCCTCGCTCCCGGCGTCGTGAGTGCAACCGGGCATAATCGGGAGTATGGACAGCACGCTGGCGTGCCTTGCGGCATGGATGCCCCGGCAGCGGTGGTACGCCGCGAAGGGACGACCCCCGAGCCTGCGCCTCGTCGCCTGGTGGGAGCCGCCGGCGACCCCGCCGGATGCGAGAGATCACGAGAGCGCGTTCCGGCCTGACGCCCGTGTGCGGACCTTCCTGGTCGCCGACGAGGGGGCGCTGCCGCCCGTGCTCTATCAGATCCCCGTGGTCTCTCGGGCGACGGCGAGCGTCGAGGCGTCGCCCGACCACATCATCGGCAGCCCCGAGCCCGGCACGACGTTCATCGACGGCCCCTTCGACCCGGCCTACACGACGGCCCTGCTGGCGATGGTGACCTCCGGCGGGCAGGGCGCCGGCCCGCGCGCGACGGCGACCGGCAACCCGACGCGTGCCGTCCCTGCGGATGCCCCACGCACGGCGACCGTCCTGGCCGGCGAGCAGTCCAACACGTCGCTGATCTACCGGTCGGACGACGGTGCGATGCCCCTGATCTGCAAGGTCTTCCGTCAGCTGCATCCGGGGCTCAATCCCGACATCGAGCTGCAGACCGCCCTTGCAGACGCGGGGTCGCCGCACGTTCCGCTCGCGATCGGGTCGATCGAGGGGACGTGGCCCGATCCGGGCAGCGCGCGCGGGACGGTCACGGGCTCGCTCGCCTTCGCACAGGAGTTCCTGCCGGGCGTCGAGGACGCGTGGCGCGTGGCACTGCGTGCCGCCGAGCGCGCAGAGGACTTCCGTGAGCGATCGCACGCGCTGGGCGCCGCCACCGCCGAAGTCCATCTGTCTCTCGCGGGGCTGTTCCCGACGCGGACGACTCAGGTGGGCGACCGCGAGGCCACGGCGGCGACGTGGCGGCGCCGGCTCGCGATCGCGATCGCGGAGGTGCCCGCCATCGCCGAGCGCCGCGAAGCAATCGAGGCCGTCTACGCCCGCGCGCTCGAGGTCGAGTGGCCCCCGCTGCAGCGCATCCACGGCGACTACCACCTCGGGCAGGTGCTTCAGGTACCGGGCCGCGGATGGGTCCTGCTCGATTTCGAGGGCGAGCCGCTGCGGCCGATGTCCGAGCGCGTCAGCCCGGATCTGCCGCTGCGGGACGTGGCGGGGATGCTGCGCTCCTTCGACTACGTCGCAGGCTCGATCCGCCTCGATCATCCCGATCGCTCGCCTGAGGCGGTGCGCGAGTGGGCGAGTGGCGCGCGCCACTCGTTCGTCGAGGGCTACGCTGGAATCGCCGGCGCCGAGCTCGACGTCGGCAGCGTGCTGCTGGCCGCGCTCGAGCTCGACAAGGCCGTGTACGAGGCGATCTACGAGTCGCGCAACCGGCCGACGTGGGTGACCATCCCGCTGCGCGCGATCGCGCGGCTCGTGGAGAAGCCCGCCGCGGTGTCCTGAGGCTCAGTCGTCGAGTTCGGCCTCAGCGGGCTCGGAGCCCTCGTCGTCGTCCTCGTCCTCGGTTCGGCGGTGCCAGCCCTCCCATGAGTCCATGAGGTGCCCGACCGCGGCGTGGAAGCGCGCCGTCGCCGCGCCGGGCGTGGTGTCGCCGAAGTAGTGGGTGACCCAGTGCTCGAGACGGGCCACCGCATCCGGATCGGCGAGGATCCGATCGGTCTCGGCGGCGATCGATGCGGCATCGGCCGCGTGGAGCCACTCGCATGCCGACAGGTAGCCGTGCGTGTCGATCACGGCCTCGGGGTCGGCGGGCCGGGTGACCATGAGCGGTCGGTCGGCGGCGAGCCGGTCGTAGACCATCGCCGAGACGTCGACGATCGCGACGTCGGCGGCCGCCAGCTGCCAGCCCAGATCCGGTCCGTCGTCGAAGACGTGATGGGATGCCGGGTCCGACGCGTTCGCGGCCGCCAGAGCGGCGATGATGCGCTGATTCGCCGATCCGTAGTCGGCGTTCACGACGCCCGATCGCGGATGGGGCCTGTAGATCACGCGATGACGGCCGGTGGCCAGCAGTGCGTTCACGAGGGCCTCGCCGTGCGAGAGGATCGACCCGTAGTGCGCCGAAGGCCGATCGCCCTCCCAGGTCGGCGCATAGAGGACGACTGTCCGCTCGTCCGGGACGTAGGGCAGCACCCCCGAGTAGTGATCGGCCTGGGGGCGTCCGATCTCGATCGTGCGCCGGTCGAGATCGTAGTCCCACAGCACCCGGCCGAGCCGCTCGCGCGCGGCCGTGCCGGCGATGAAGGCGTAGTCGTAGGCCTTGTACTGGTTGGTGGTCATGTACATCTTGTCGGACTCGCCGTGGTTGATGAACACGTGCCACCGGCGTCCGTAGCGGAACATCTGGAAGTTGCGGGTGTTCTGGTTCACGTACAGCACGACGCGGATGTCCTGCGTGGCGATGAACTGCTCGACGTCGCGGACGGTCGGCACGAAAGCGACCGGCGGCGCGTCCTCCGCGAGCAGCGCGCGGGCACCGGTCGCGTTGCGGCTGAGGACCACGACGGGCCATGTCTTGGCAAGCTCGGCGAGCGGCCGGTACCACTGGCGGATCTGGTACATGTTCACCGCCCCGTCGGCGAAGTAGACGGCGACGCGATAGTGGTGGACCGGATGCAGAGGCATCTGCGCGAGCGTGCGGCGGACCTCGCCGACGGCCGCTCGACCAACGACGGCCTTCCGGAGGAGGGCCGTGGCCTTCATCGCATCCGAGAGCAGACCCACCTCCCCAGGATACCGAGGCGCAACGGCGCACCACTGACCGCGTGACATGATCGACGGATGCATGAGGACCAGCCCGCGCGCAAGGACGCGCCGGCCGTCGCGGACGGCGCGGGCGTGACCTTCGTGATGCCGGTGCTGAACGAGCGGGCCTACCTCCGGCGCGCTGTCGAGACCGTGCTGGCGCAGGACGTGGCGGCACCCACCGAGCTGATCCTGGCTCTCGCGCCGTCGACGGACGGCACGACCGAACTCGCGCGCGAACTGGCAGCGGACGAGCGGATCGTGCTGGTCGACAACCCCGAAGCCGACATACCGATCGGGCTCAATCGCGCGATCCGCGCCGGACGCTATCCGACGATCGTGCGCGTGGACGCCCATTCGGAGCTCGAACCCGGGTATACCCGCCGTGCGCTGAAGACACTCGACAGGGTGAGGGCCGCGAACGTGGGCGGGGTGATGAAGGCGGACGGGAAGTCGCCGTTCCAGCGCGCCGTCGCGCGCGCCTACAACTCCCCCATCGGGCTCGGCGGCGGGGCGTATCACGGCGGCACGCAGGAGGGCGAGGCGGAATCCGCGTACCTCGGAGTCATGCGCCGCGACGTGCTGGAGGAGGTCGGGCTCTTCGATGAGACCATTCGGCGCGGTGAGGACTGGGAGCTGAACCTCCGCATCCGCCGCGCCGGATACCGCGTATGGTTCGACCCCTCGCTCGCGGTGACCTACTGGCCGCGCGAGAGCTGGACGCGCCTGGTGCGGCAGTTCTCCGCGACCGGCCGGTGGCGCGGTGAGCTGGTGCGCCGTTACGGACGGGGCAATTCGGTGCGGTTCTTCGCCCCGCCGGCGCTCGTCGTGGCGCTCGCCCTGAGCGCCGTCGTCGGTGTGCTGCAGGCGACGGGCGTTCTCACCGGGTGGTGGGCGCTGGCGGCATCCGTCGTCTACATTCCGGTGATCGCCTACGCGCTGATGGTGATCGTCGTCGCGATCGGGCCCGGCGGCGGGCGCGGGTGGCGCGACAAGCTGTGGACGCTTGCGGTCCTTCCGACCATGCATCTGTCGTGGGGCACCGGATTCATCATCGGCGTGCTGCGCGGTGCGCACGACACGGTCGACACGTCACGCCTGGGCGACCGCAACACGCCGCTCCCCTAGTGCGCCACGCCGGCATCTCACTCCACGACGGTCACGAAGCCCTGATCGAGGATGCGATCGACGACCCGCGCGGCGGCGTTCCCGTCGTCGCGAGCGTTGAACTTCTCGCGCCATAGCCGGTACTTCGCGTCGAACTCTGCGGGCACCCCGTCGCGCAGCGCCGCGACGAGCTCGGCCTCGGTGCGCACCACGGGCCCGGGAGCATGTGCGATCAGATCGAAGTAGAACCCGCGCAGCTCACCCCGATAGTGCTCGATGTCGGGCACCAGGAAGTACATCGGCTTGCCCGTGACGCTGAAGTCGAACATGACCGACGAGTAGTCCGTGATCAGCGCATCGGCGGCCAGCAGCAGCCGCGACGTGTCCGGGAAGCCCGTGACGTCCACAACACGCGGCCCTTCGGCATCCCGCCCCGGCAGCAGCGTCCGCGAGTGTCCGCGCACGAGGACGACCGCGTCGGTCGCAGCGGCGAGCCTCGCGGGGTCCACGAAGTCCACCATCTCGGCCCGGTCGTCGCGCCAGGTGGGCGCGTAGAGCAGGACGCGCTCGTCGCGGCGGATGCCGAGAGCGGCGCGCGTGGCGCCGTCGTCGCCGTTCGTGAGGATGTCGTTGCGGGGATAGCCCTCGACCCAGACCGGACGCGACAGGAACGCATAGGCCTTGCCCAGGATGCGGGCCGCATACGGGTTCTGCGCGAGCAGCACGTTCCAGCGGCGCGACTCCTTGAGAACCGCCGCCATCCTCCGCGGATCGAATCCGCGGCGGTGCAGGGCGAGGCGCTTCAGGGGAGTGCCGTGCCATGTCTGCACCACAACCTGACCGGGCCGCCGTGAGAACGTGCGACGGAGCCAGTCGTTCACCACGAGCAGGCGAGCTGATCCGCGTGCACGCCACCATTCGGGGCTGCCGTCGACGACGGGGACCGCGCCCTCCGGGACCTGGACCGACAGATCCACGACGCTCCAGTACCTCCGTACCCCCGGCGCACGCCGCGCGAGCTCACGATCGATCGCGAGCGGATTGCAGCTGGCGTTGCGCCCGTAGAAGCTCTCGAAGAACACCGCGTTCTCGAGCGCCGCCGGCCGCGTCGCGTATCGCCTCTCGAGGGCGGCCTGACCCTCACCAGAGTCGTAGGCGGGGTCTATCGGCGGCCCGATCGTCAGGGTCGTGCCCTCGAGCGATGCGCGCAGCGATCCCAGCTGCGCGAGGGGAACGGATGCGGGGATCTCGACGGTCGTCCCTTCGCCCGGATCGATCCGCAGCTCGTACGCGCCGACGGGAAGCGGCAGTTCGGCACCGCCCCAGCGCGAGGCCTTCAGGGGGAGGATCGCCTTCCACGTCGCGCCCCGGCCGGTGAGTCGGCCGGCGACGCGGGCACGGGGTCCGACGAGTTCGACCGATGCAGGACGCGGGCCCGTGCCGGACACGACCAGCGTGGCGCCCCCGTCGGTGGAGAAGCGGGCGTCGGTCATCGATGTCCTCTCGTTGCGCGCTCGGGCCGCGATGCCCGGAGTCCCGCCAGGATCGCACCGTACACCCTGTCGGTGTTGCGGCCGTCGCGGAACGCGTGAAGCCGCTCGCTGAGCCTCTCGGACCGCACGATCCGGCGCGCGCGCTCGTCCTCATCGCCCAGCAGTGCGTCCAGCTGTGCCGCGGCCCCCACCCAGTCCGTGGCCCACGCTTCGCCTGCCACGTCCGCATACGAGCCGTAGAAGCCGCGCGTGCGTGCGTACGCCTCCACATCGGGTGCGAGGAAGACGACCGGCAGCGGCACGAGGGAGGAATCGAAGGCGAGCGAAGAGTAATCCGTCACCAGCGCATCGAGTCCGGGAAGGAGTGGGGTGATGTCGCTCACCAGGTGGCTGCCGAGATCCCGCACGCGCTCGGTCGAGAACGGCGGCGTGTAGTCGCCCGTGCCCAGCGGGTGCGACCGGACCAGCAGCACCGCATCCCGCCGGGTCAGCACGTCGACCACTGCGCCCCAATCCCGTGCCGTGGGGACGGCCGGATCCGGTGCCCCGTCGCGCCACGTCGGCGCGTAGAGCACCAATCGCGCGGATCCGACGGGCCCTGCCGCGCGTTCGATTCCGGCGCGGGCCTCCGATCGCCGCTCATCGGCGGTCCCGCGCGAGAGCACGTCGACCCGGGGCTCCCCCGTGACCGGAACGCGTGCGTCGGGCAGGGCGAAGGCCGATTCCAGCCGCCCGCGCACGCGGTGCGAGGCGGCCGGCAGCACATTGATGCGGCGCGCCGCACTCCGGTACATGCGCGTGATGAGCGCGCCCACCAGCGCCGAGCCGGGCAGGATGCCGCTGCGCACGGTCTCGGGCGAATCGAGGCCGATGCGCTTGAGCGGAATGCCGTGCCACAACTGCACGACGAAGGCGCCCGAGACGGCGTATCGATTGACGTCTCCGAATCCGTGGGTCACGACGACGACCCGCGCACGAGCGGTCAGCCAGAATCCTCGAAGGGAGCGCTTGGACGCGTGGGGGATGCGTCGAACCGCGGCATCCCGCGCCTCGGCGGCGCTGCCCACGAGCCAGATCGCGGGGTGCCCGTGGGCGGCGGCGGCATCCCAGAGGGCGAGTGCTCCGTCGGCGACGCCGACACCGCAGCCGAACACCCAGGCGTCGCGCCGACGCGGGATGAACAGCGTGGCGATGCGGCCGAGCGCATACAGCGGGATGGCCGCGAGCTTCCGCGCGTTTCCCGCGCCGAACGAGAAAGAAGCCACCCCGCGAGCCTATCGCGGGGTGGCGTCCGGATCCCTGGGCGAGCCGCAGCTCGGAGCACGCGGGAGCGCGTTGGGAATCCCCTACAGCGGCAGCTCGCCCAAGGTCACCTCGATGGTCTGCGTCTCGCCGTCTCGGACGAACGTGACCGTCGCCTCGCTTCCGGCCGCAGCGGCCCGCACCTGTGCGGTGAGATCGGTCGCGTCGGTGATCGGCACGCCGTTGAACGCGGTCACGATGTCGCCCTCCTGCAGCCCGGCCGCGAGCGCGGCGCCGTCGGCGACGACCTCGGCGATGAAGGCGCCGGTCATCGTGGAGTCCTCGACGGCGGCCGCGTCCTGCACGCTCGCGCCGAGCAGGCCATGCGTCGCCGCGCCGCTCTCGATGATCTCGTCCGTGACGCGCTGGACGATGTTCGACGGGATCGAGAAGCCGACACCGATCGAGCCCGCTTCGGTTGCGCCGCCCGCGGTGGCGATCGCGACGTTGATGCCGATGAGCTTTCCGTCCTCATCCACGAGCGCGCCGCCTGAGTTGCCGGGGTTGATCGCCGCGTCGGTCTGGATGACCGCGATCGAGATCGACTCGGTGGGGGTCTGCGCCTGGCCGTCGCCCTCGCCGAAGTCGAAGAAGAACGGCGGCGTCTGTCCCTCGTCCGGTGCCGGGGACTCCTCCTGCGAGTCGCCGCTGCCCGAGTCGGGCGCGGCCGACGAGGCGATCTGGATCGAGCGGTTCAGAGCGCTCACGATGCCCGTCGTGACCGTGTTGGAGAGGCCGAGCGGGGCGCCGACGGCGATCGTCTGGTCGCCGACATTGAGTCCCGACGAGTCGGCGAACTCGACGGGAGTCAGCCCTTCGGCATCCACCAGCTTGATCACGGCGAGATCGTAGGTCGGATCGGTGCCGACGATCTCGGCGTCGTACACCCGGCCGTCGGAAGTCGTCACGCGGATCGTGGCGTCGGCCGTCGCACCGTCGAGCGTCACGACGTGGGTGTTGGTGACGACGTAGCCATCGCTGGTGAGGACGACGCCGGAGCCGGTTCCGGCGCCGTTCGTGCCCGAGGCGTCGATCGTCACGACGCTGGGGAGGACCTTGCTCGCGATCGCCGTGGTCTGGTTCACCGAGTCGCTGTTGTTCACGGTGACGGTCGACGGCCCGGCGGCCGGGCTGGACCCGGTCGGAGCGAAGAGGTTGACGCCCGCGTACGCCCCGCCGAGGCCGGAGGCGCCTCCGACGATCGCGGCGGCCACGATGAGTCCGACGACCTTGCCGGCGCCCGACTTCTTCTTCGTGGCAGTGTCCGTGGCGACCGCACCGGTCGCGGTGCGCTCGTACGACACGGTCGGCTGCGTCTGGTTCTGGTCGGGGCGACCCGCGTTCGCACCGAAAGCCGACGTGTACGGCTGCCCGGGTGCGGGCTGACCCGAGTATGCCTGCGGGCGCGGAGGTCCGTAGGGGGGATACGGCGGGTACGCGGAGGAACCCTCGGCCGGGCGCGCGTTCGGCGCCTGCCAGCCCGGCCCGACGGGTGGGATCGGCGCAGCTGCGGCGGTCGGCTCGAGGCGGGCGGGGGTCACGGGCTGCTCAGGGGGTGCCGACGCCGCTTCGGCCGCCGAGGCGTCGCCGGAGGGGCTCTCGGGGGTGGAATCTGTGGCACGTTCGCCCGTGGTGTCGCTCATCTTGTGCTCCTTCTGCCGACCACTGACAACTCTCGCCCTGGTTTCTGTGCGTTTCTTATGCCGGGGATGGGGGTCGACTATGCGAGTAGCGTGAACCGGATGCGAGTCACACCCGGAGCCTGGCGCCGCACGGCTGTCGGCGCAGGCCTGATCGGTCCCGACGGATCCACCCGCCCCACCATCTTCGCCGAGATGTCGGCCCTTGCGGCCCGAACCGGCGCGATCAATCTCGGCCAGGGCTTCCCCGATGAGGACGGGCCCCCCGAGGTGCTCGAGACGGCGCGCGCGGCGATCGCGAACGGGGTCAACCAATACCCGCCGGGCCGGGGCATTCCGGACCTGCTCCATGCGATCGCCGAGCATCAGGAGCGGTTCTATGGACAGCTCCTCGATCCGCATCGCGATGTGCTCGTCACGGCCGGCGCGACCGAGGCGCTCGCCGCGACGCTGCTCGCCCTCATCGACGGACCCGATGACGAGGTCGTCGTATTCGAGCCGTACTACGACTCCTACGCCGCCGTCGTCGCGCTGGCCGGAGCCCGTCTGGTGACCGTGCCCCTTCGATGGCCGGACTTCCAGCCCGACGTGGACGAGCTCCGCGCCGCGGTGTCGGACCGTACTCGCGTCGTGCTCGTGAACGATCCGCACAATCCGACCGGCGCCGTCTTCGACCGCGAACTCCAGCACGAGATCATCCGTCTGGCCGAGCGTCATGACGCCGTGATCGTGACCGACGAGGTGTACGAGCACTTGGTCTTCGACCGCCCGCACACTCCGATCGCGACGCTGCCCGGCGCTTGGGAGCGCACGCTGACGGTCTCCTCCGGCGGCAAGACCTTCTCCACGACCGGATGGAAGATCGGCTGGGTCGCCGGTCCTGCGCACCTCGTGGATGCGGTGCTGGCCGTCAAGCAGTTCCTCACCTATGTGAACGGCGCTCCGTTCCAGCCCGCGATCGCCACCGGGCTCCGCCTGCCCGACGCGTTCTTCGCCGGCATCGCCGACGTCCTGCGCGGCAAGCGAGACCTCCTGGGCGAGGGACTGCACGGGGCGGGATTCGCCGTCTCCGAGCCCGCAGGCTCCTACTTCACCGTGGCGGACGCCGCACCCCTCGGCGTGACGGACGCAGCGGAGTTCTGCCGCGCCCTGCCGGAGCGCGCCGGAGTCGTCGCGATCCCGCTGACCGCCTTCGTCGGCCCCGCCCGGAGGTCGGAGTACGCGACGCTCGTGCGCTTCGCCGCGTGCAAGCGCGTCGAGGTGCTCCGGGATGCGGCATCCCGGCTCGCCGCACTGGCCCGCTGACCGAGTTCCCGCTATGACGACGGTCGCGACTCGTCGCGCGGAACGACCGACATGCGCCGCAGACGCAGCGCCGGGTTGACCCGGCGCACGCGCTCGACGGCTGCCCGGTCCACGTGGGCGACCACGACGTCGGTCGCCGTGCCGATGGCGGCGATCTCGACGCCCTGGGGGTCGACGATCATCGAGTTGCCCACTCCGAGCGGTGGCGGGTGGTCGGCCGCGGCGACGTAGACGGTGTTCTCGATCGCCCGCGCGTGCACGAGAGTCCGCCAGTGGTGCTCCTTCAGCGGTCCCCGCACCCATTCGGCCGGAACGAGGAACACGTCGGCGCCGGCGTCGGCTAGCGTCCGCCCCACCTCCGGGAACCGCAGGTCGTAGCACGTCATCAGTCCGAACCGCAGTCCGTCGAGCTCGAAGGTCTCGGGGTCCGCGAGCTCGCCTGCCTCCACCCAGTCCGATTCGCGTTGACCGAACGCGTCGTAGAGGTGCAGCTTCCGGTACTTCGCCACGAGTCCCCCGCCGTCGACGGCGACGACCGTGTTGCGCACGCGGCGGCCGTCATCCGCCCGCTCGAGCAGTCCGGCGACGATGTGGACCCCGTGGGTGCCGGCCAGCGCGACGAGCGCGTGGACGAAGGGGCCGTCGAGCGACTCGGCGTGCGCAGCCAGCGAGTCGTCGAACGGGTCGACGAAGTAGCTGGAGTACTCCGGGAAGACGACGAGCCTCGCGCCCCGCTGGGACGCGGTGGCGACGAGGTGCTCGATCGAAGCGAGGTTCGCGCCGGTGTCTGCGGCGGGGGCGAACTGCACGACGGCGACGGGCGTTGTGTGCGCACCCGCCGCGCTCACCGGTCCGCTCCGTGCCGGACCCGCATGGCCGCCGGCGCGACGATCCACAGACCCACGATCAGCACCGTCAGGGCGATCGTCGCCACGAGGGCGGCCTGAGCGTCGACCACCACGTCGAAGACGAAGCCGACGACCCCCACCAGGAGCAGCGACACGGTGACGAGCGCGGCGATGAGCGCCGCGTGTCCGTAGGCCACGACCTTCCGCTTGGCCCGCTGCTGGAAGAGCCAGCGATGCAGCGCGACGGGAGCGAGCGCGATGATCGACGACAGCGCCGAGAGCACCACGAGGACGAGATAGAACGTGCGCTGTTCGTCGCTCAGATCCGAGAACGCGGGCTGGAAGGCGAGTGCGAGCAGAAATCCGGTGAGGATCTGCGTGCCCGTCTGCATGACCCGCAGCTCCTGAAGCACCTCGTTCCAATTCCGGTCCGCGCGTTCGGCCGCGCTCTCGTTCCGCCCATCACGCAGGTCATCCTCGGAGTCGACATCACGCGGTGCGGGCATGCGTTCATCCTCGCCCGGCGCCGGTCCGGACGGCAAGCGGATGCGGCGGCATGACGCTGGTTTCAAAGCGTGCTAGAGTCGATTCTTGTGCCGCGGGGTGGAGCAGCTCGGTAGCTCGCTGGGCTCATAACCCAGAGGTCGCAGGTTCAAATCCTGTCCCCGCAACGAAAAGAGAACGGCCCCGGACATGTCCGGGGCCGTTCTTTTCGGATTCGGGCGTCAGCGGCCCCGCCCTACGTCTGCCGTGTTTACACTCCTCCCAACGTCCTTGTATCATCGGGCGCAGGATATCGCTAGCTAAACTAGCAATTTGAAGGAGGACTCCATGAGCGACGCCGACCAGGTGGTCCTCCTCGACGACGAGGGCCGGGCGATTGGCACAGCACTCAAGAGCAGCGTGCACGGAACAGACACGGCGCTGCACCTGGCGTTCTCGTGCCACGTCGTCAACGATGTCGGCGAAGTGCTTGTGACGCGGCGCGCGCTGGGCAAGACGACGTGGCCCGGCGTGTGGAGCAACTCCTTCTGCGGACACCCGCGGCCGGCCGAGCCGGTCTTGACGGCGGTGCACCGCCGCGCCGAATACGAGCTGGGCATCACGCTGACCGACATCGAGCTGGCGCTCCCCCTGTTCCGCTACCGCGCCGTCGACACGAGCGGAATCGTCGAGTACGAAGTGTGCCCGGTGTACACGGCGCGCACCTCCGACGAGCCGGTCCTGAACCCGCTCGAGGTCGTCGAGGCCATGTGGGTCGACCCCGTCGACCTGGGGACGTCGCTCACCGCGACCCCGTGGGCGTTCAGCCCGTGGCTGGTGCTGCAGGCCGAGCAGCTGCATCTCTTCGACTCCGAACCGGCGCTGCAGCGACGACGAGCCTCATGATCCCCCTCGCCACCCGGGCGGCCATCGACGACGCGATCGACGACTCGCTGCGTCGGATCCGCCAGCGGGCGACCGTACTGGGCGGCGGCTTCGAGACGCTGGGCGACGCCGTCGGACGTGCGACATCCGGCGGCAAGCGCTTCCGCCCCGCGCTGGTCGCGGCATCCTTCACAGCGTTCGGCGGCGACTGCGACGACTGCGCCGCGCTGTACTCCGTCGCGGCGGCGTTCGAGCTGCTGCACACCGCATTCGTCGTGCACGACGACGTCATCGATCACGACACCGTGCGTCGCGGCATCCCGAACATCGCCGGCGAATTCCGTCTGCGCGCTCACGAGCGCGGTGCGGACCCCGCCGGCGCGGCGATCCTCGGAGACGCCGCCGCGATCCTCGCCGGCGACCTGCTGCTGCACGAGGCCTCGCGACTGATCGCCCTGGCCGACGCGCCGGCCGAGGTGCGTGCCGGGCTGTTCGGTCTGCTCGACGATGCGATCTATGTCTCGGCGGCGGGTGAGCTGGCCGACGTTGAGAATGCCGTGACCCCCGATTACGCCGAGGCGGAGGTGATCTTCGACGCCACGTTCAACAAGACCGCGGTCTACTCCTTCAGCGCCCCGCTCTGCGCGGGCGCGCTGCTGGCCGGCGCGCCGGAAGGGGCCCTCGCCGAGCTGGAGGCCCAGGGCGGCCGGCTGGGGCTGGCGTTCCAACTCGTGGACGACCTCATCGGCGCGTTCGGCTCATCCGAGCAGGCAGGCCGGGACGAGGGCGGCGACCTGCGCGAGTCCAAGAGCACCCCGCTGATCGCCTTCGCGCGCCAGGCCCCGACGTGGTCGCGCGTGAACGATGCGCTGGCCGTCGCCCACACCGGGCCGATCGCCGTCCGCGAGGCTCAGATCGCGCTCGAGGAGAGTGGTGCCCGACGACGCCTGCGTGCTCTGATCGGCGATACCCTCGAAACTGTGCGCACCGCCGTCGAAGAACCGGCATTTCCGATCGAGGCACGCCCGCTGCTGCGCGACCTCGCCGATCGCGTCGAGGAGCGCATCCCGTGAGCAATGAGCCGACCGGGCTCGCCCTGTACGACAGAACCGCTCAGGATGCCTCCGCCGCCGTGATCGCGGCCTATTCGACCTCGTTCGGCCTGGCCACTCGCCTGCTCGGCCCTCGGCCGCGGCCCCACGTTCGCAACATCTACGCGCTCGTGCGGATCGCCGACGAGATCGTCGACGGACCGGCCGCGGAGGCGGGAATGGATCCGGCGGCCGAGCGGGCGATCCTCGACGAGCTCGAGTCCGAGACACTCACCGCGATCCAGCGGGGCTTCAGCTCCAATCTGGTCGTCCACGCCTTCGCCCGGACCGCGCGGGAATGCGGCGTGGGCGACGCGCTGATCCGCCCTTTCTTCGCCTCCATGCGGACGGACCTGCTGACCGCGCGCCACGACGCCGCCTCGCACGACGACTACGTCTACGGATCGGCCGAAGTCGTGGGGCTCATGTGCCTCCAGGTCTTCGTGAACGCTGGGGCACCGCATCCCGTTTCGCCCGATCCCCAGCTCGTCGACGGCGCTCGTCGCCTCGGCGCGGCGTTCCAGGACGTCAACTTCCTGCGGGATCTGCACCACGACGAGGATTCTCTCGGCCGCGACTACCTCGGGCTGGCATCGGGAGGATCGACGCGCACGCAGGTCCTCGACCGGATCGACGGCGACCTGGGCGCTGCGGCCGCCGTCATCCCGAAGCTGCCGGCCGATTGCCGGCGCGCCGTCACGGCGGCGCATGACCTCTTCGCCGCGCTCTCGCTGCGGCTCCGTCGTGACTCGGCGTCCGACGTGCGGGTCCGTGTGCCCGACGCGGTGAAGGCGACCCTGGCTGCGCGCGCATGGCTGGGATTCGCTCCGCGGCCCCACAGGACGGCGCGCGCCCGCGCATGACCGGCAGCAACGACACGACGGAGGAAGCACACATGGCGGACCACGAGAAGGGTGCCGCCGTCGTGATCGGAGGCGGCATCGCGGGGCTCGCCACCGCCGCGCTGCTGGGCGCAGAAGGGTGGAAGGTCACCATCCTCGAGGCGCGCGACGCGCTCGGCGGCCGCGCCGGATCGTGGGAGCAGGAGGGCTTCCGCTTCGACACCGGTCCGAGCTGGTACCTGATGCCCGAAGTCTTCGACCACTTCTTCCGTCTGCTCGGCACCACCGCGGACCGCGAGCTCGACCTCGTGCGCCTGGACCCTGCGTACCGGGTCTACAGCCAGCCGTCCGCCGAACGGACCCTGCCGCCCACAGACATCCGGTCGGGCCGCGCGGAGTCCACGGCGCTGTTCGAATCCATCGAGCCCGGCGCCGGGGCGAAGCTCGACGCCTACCTCGATTCGGCCGCCGACGCCTACAACCTGTCGGTGTCGCGCTTCCTGTACGACACGTACGAGACCACGGCGGGCCTGCGTGACCCCGCCCTCCTGAAGCGCATCGGCCAGCTCGCGCCGCTGCTCACGCGCTCGCTCGCCAGTCACGTCGACCAGCGGTTCACCGATCCGCGACTGCGCCAGATCCTGGGCTACCCCGCTGTCTTCCTCGGCGGCTCGCCGTACGGCGTGCCGAGTCTGTACCACCTGATGAGCCACCTCGACCTCGAGGACGGCGTCCTGTACCCACGCGGCGGCTTCACCGAGGTGATCCGCGCCGTCGAGAGGCTCGCGCTCGCGAACGGGGCGGTGATCCAGACCGGTGCCGAGGTGGTCGAGATCACGACGACGGATGCCGTGGCCACGGGCGTCCGGCTCGCCGGCGGACGGCGGATCGCCGCCGATCTCGTGGTGTCCACGGCAGATCTGCACCACACCGAGACGGCGCTGCTGCCGTCTGCCCTGCAGACATACCCCGAGAAGTGGTGGGCCAAGCGCACACCCAGCCCGGGGGCACTCCTCCTGCTGCTGGGCGTCGAGGGCGAGTTGCCGCAGCTCGCGCACCACACCCTCCTGTTCGCCGAGGACTGGAGGACGAACTTCGAGGACATCTTCCAAGAGCCCAGCCGCATCCCGGAGCCGGCTTCCCTCTACGTGTGCAAGCCGAGCGCGACCGACGTCGACGTCGCCCCGTCCGGGCACGAGAACCTGTTCGTCCTGGTCCCCATCCCGGCTGATCCCCGAATCGGCCGTGGCGGTGTCGACGGCGACGGCGACGCGGCGGTGGAGACCGCGGCCGACCGCGTGATCCAGCAGATCTCCGACTGGTGCGGCATCCCGGATCTCGCCGATCGCATCGTCGTGCGCCGCACGATCGCGCCCGGTGACTTCGCAGAAGACCTGCACGCCTGGCGCGGCAACTCGCTCGGTCTGGCGCACACGCTGGGCCAGAGCGCGATGTTCCGGCCGCGCAATGCGTCCCGCAAGGTGCGCGGACTGTCGTATGCCGGTGGTTCGGCGCTGCCCGGAATCGGTCTGCCGATGTGCCTGATCTCCGCCGAGCTCGTGCTCAAGCGGCTGCGCGGCGACCGCACACCGGGACCGCTGCCCGAGCCGGCCAGGGTCTGACGTGCCCGGAGCGTATCTGCTCGCCATCCTCGTCTCGGCCGGCGGCATCGCCGTCATCGACGCGCGATTCACGCTCGCCGCGTGGAAGTCGCCGGGTCGCACGGCGGCGGCCGTCGCGATCGGCGTCGCGTTCTTCCTCGCCTGGGATGCCGTCGGAATCGCCACCGGCGTCTTCCTGAAGGGCGACAGTCCGCTCTACACCGGTGTCGATCTGGCACCGGAGCTGCCGCTGGAGGAGCTCTTCTTCCTCATCTTCCTCTGCTACCTCGGGCTGGTCGTCTGGGCGGCCGCGCTGCGGATGCTGGACCGGCGGCTCGCCGGGCCGAGACCACCGCACGCGCTGACGCCCACGGACGAACCGCGCTCCGTGGAGGAGCCGCCGTGACTTATCCCCTGATCGTCGTGCCCTTCGTTCTCGTCACCATCATCGTGACGGTGGCCACCGTCCGCCGGCCCCGCTTCGGCCGTCGGATGGCGGCATCCGCGATCGCGGCCCTCGTTCTGCTCGTGCTCACCGCGATCTTCGACAATCTCATGATCGGGGTCGGGCTGATCGACTATCCGGAACATCTGCTCAGCGGACTGCGCATCGGCATCGCCCCCCTGGAAGACTTCTCCTATCCGCTGTGCGCCGCATTCCTGGTGCCCGCGGTGTACACGCTGCTCGAACGGCGAGAGGAGGTGACCGCATGAGGGATGCGCAGACACTGCACGTCGGCGCCGTCGTGAAGCAGCTTTTCGTGGCCTCCCGCCCGGTGAGCTGGATCAACACCGCCTACCCCTTCGCGGCCGCGTACCTCCTCACGACGCGACAGGTCGACGTGACCCTCGTGATCGGGACGATCTTCTTCCTCATCCCGTACAACCTCGCCATGTACGGGATCAACGACGTGTTCGACTACGAATCCGACCTGCGCAATCCGCGCAAGGGCGGTGCGCACGGCGCTGTGCTGGACCGCAGGATGCATGCCATCACGTTGTGGGCCGCGGCACTGACGTGCCTTCCCTTCGTCGCCTATCTGGGAATGGTCGGGTCGCCGCTGTCGTGGTTCGTGCTGGGAGCGAGTCTCTTCTTCCTCGTCTTCTACAGCGCCCCTCCGCTGCGACTGAAAGAGGTCGCGTTCGCCGATTCAGTGACCTCCAGCATCCATTTCTTCTCTCCCGCCGTGTACGGACTGGTGCTCGCGGGTGCGACCTGGACCTGGCAGCTGGCGGCGGTCATCCTCGCGTTCGCCCTCTGGGGCGTCGCATCGCACGCGTTCGGTGCCGTGCAGGACGTCGCGGCCGACCGTGAGGCCGGTATCTCGTCGATCGCCACCGCGCGCGGCGCCCGCTGGACGGTGCGTTTCGCCCTGGTCTGCTACGGCGCCGCGGGCCTGGTCATGCTCGTGACACCCTGGCCGGGGCCGCTCGCCGCCCTCGTCCCCCTGTTGTACATCGCCACGGTGTGGCCGTACCGGGCGATCACGGATGCGACGGCCGAACGGGCCACGACGGGGTGGAGCCGGTTCCTCTGGGTGAACCAGATCGCCGGGTTCGTCGTGACGCTGCTGCTCATCTGGCGCTGGTTCCTCACCTCCTGACCGCTGAACGAGGAAGGCCCCCTCCCACCGACCGCGGTGGAGGGGGCCTTCTCGTCGGTGAGGTGCTACTGCCCGCCGAGGGCGATGAGCTTCTCGACCGCGGCGGTCAGTCGCTCGTCCGCCTCGGCGAAGGCCGTGAGGTCACCCGCCTGCAGCGCCGCCTGGCGGTCGAGCATCGCCTGCTGCGCTTCCTGCAGCGCGGCCTCGTACTCGTCCGCGGGGGGCTCGGCCGGATCAGTCGGCTCGGGAGCGGCCGTCTCCCCCGGCGTCGGCGTGGGTGCAGGCGTGGGCCCCGGGGTCGGTGTGACTCCGTCATCGCCGCCCTCTGCCCCCGACTCACCCTTGAACAGCACGTCGAGTGCCTCACTCAGGGTGTCCTCGAACGCCACCTCGTTGCCGAACGCGACGAGCACCTTCTGCAGCTGCGGCAGCTGGGTGCCGCTCGAGGCCTGCACGAACACCGGCTGCACGTAGAGCAGTCCCCCACCGACCGGCAGTGTGAGCAGGTTTCCGTTGATCACCTCGGACTGACCCTGCTTCAGCAGGTTGATCTGCGAGGAGATCAGGGGGTCGGAGTTGAACGTGTTCTGCACCTGCCCGGGCCCGGGGATCGTCGTGTCCGCATCGACGACCAGCATCCTGAGTTTGCCGTAATCCGGACTCCTGACACCCTTCTCCGTGCCCGCGTTCGAGTCCACGGCGAGGTAGCCCATGAGCACGTTGCGCGAAGCAGTCCCCTCCGAGGCCGGGATGAAGCTGGTGAACATCGAGTACGTCGGCGCCTCCTGACCCGGCATCTGCATCGTCAGGTAGTACGGCGGCTGCAGAACGGTGTCCAGCTGGGGGTCGTTGGGCGTCTGCCAGGCGTTGTCGCGCTGGTAGAACGACTGCGCGTCGTCGACGTGGTACACGCCGAGCGCGTACCGCTGCACCTTGAACAGGTCGGTCGGGTACCGCACGTGGCTCATCAGGTCGCCGGACATCTCGCTGATCGGCTTGACGGTCGACGGGTAGACGTTCTGCCACGACTGCAGCACCGGATCCTCGGCGTCCCAGGCGTACAGGGTCACCGAGCCGTCGTACGCGTCGACTGTCGCCTTGACCGAGTTGCGGATGTAGTTGATGTTGTCGAGCGCGAACCGGGGCGCAGTGGTGTTCGAGTCCGAGATGGCCTGCTGCAGGCTCACCGTCGTCGAGTAGGGGTAGTTCTCGCTGAGCGTGTAGCCGTCGACGATCCAGACGATGCGTCCGTCCACGACGCTCGGGTACGGGTCGCTGTCGAGCGTCAGGTACGGCGCCGCCTTCTGGACGCGCAGACCCGGGTCGCGGTCGTAGAGGATCTGCGAGTCGTCGTTGACGTTGTCGGAGAAGAGGATCTGCTCGGACTGGAACTTGAGCGCGTAGATCAGCCGGTTGAAGACGCTGCCGATGTTCGGCCCGCCGTCCCCGCTGAAGGTCGTCTTGGTCTCGCTCGCCCCGTCGGCGCCGGTCGGGTAGTCGAGCTCGACCGGGTCGGTGCCCTCCGGCGCGCCGACGATCGAGTAGGCCGGCGAGAACTCGCCGAAGTACACCCGCGGCTCGAAGTCCTCCTGGTCGGAGAGGAACCCGGCGGCGGGGATGCCGCGCTCGAGGAAGACCGGATCCCCGTCGGTCGTGCGGTCGTTGCCCTTGGCTGCGACCACGCCGTAGCCGTGCGTGTAGACCAGAGTCGTGTTCTGCCAGGAGGCGGCAGCACCGAGCTGATCCATGTTCAGCTCGCGCACCGAGACGACGGTGTCCTGCGACACCCCGTCGATCGCGTAGCGGTCGACGTCGAGCGGATCCTGGAACTGGTAGTACGAGCGGTACTGCTCGAGCTGCCGGACCGTGGGGCTGATCACCGCGGGATCCATGATGCGGATCTGGGCGGTGGTGGCGGCATCCTCGCGCAGCTGGTTCTGCTCGACGTCCGTGACGGCTTCGAAGTTCGTCTTGTCCAACCCGTCGATGCCGTAGGCCGACTGCGTCATGTCGATACCGCGCTGGTAGAACTCCCGCTCGAACGAGAGCTGGTTCGGCTGCACCTGGAAAGTGTTGAGCACCCAGGGATACCCGATGCCGACCACGATCGACGAGACGATGAGCAGGGCGGTCGCAATCAGCGGGTAGCGCCACCGGCCGATGATCGCGGTCACGAAGAACAGAAGCGCGACGATGACCGCCGCGATCGAGAGGATCGTCAGCCCGGGAATGATCGCATTGACACCGGTGTAGCCGGGGCCGGTGATGCGGTCGCCCGGCTCGACCAGGGTCTTGTATCGGTCGAGCCACAGGCTCGCACCCTGGACGAGCAGATACAGTCCGGCGATGACGGCGAGCTGGATGCGGGCCGCCTTGGAGATCCGCAGTTCGCGCTGGCCGATGCGCACGGAGCCGTAGAGGTAGGCCACGAGTGCGGTCACGAGCAGGCACACGATCAGCACGGCGGAGATGAAGCCCAGCAGCGCGCTGTAGAACGGCATGGCGAAGAGATAGAAGCCGGTGTCGAGCTTGAACTGGGGGTCGGCGGTATCGGTGGCCACGCCGTTGAACCACAGCCAGGTCGTCTCCCACTGGGCGGATGCGGCGAAGCCGGAGAAGAACCCGAAGAAGATCGGGATTCCCCACATCGCCAGCCGGCGGAGCGGCTCGACGACCTCCTGATAGCGGTCCAGCTGCGAACTGAGTCGTGCGTAGACGGGCCGCAGGCGGTAGGCCAACTGGATCGAGAGCCACACCGGGACGGCCATGCCGATGAACCCGACGAGGAACATCACCACGCGCGCCGTCCACTGCGTCAGCAGGACGGACTGGAACCCCAGCTGCGCGTACCACAGCCAGTCGGCGTAGAGGTTCGCGAAGACGAAGAACGCGACGACGAGCGCGGCGATGATCGCAAGCGAGATCGAGATGATCCGTCGGGAACGGGAGGGCGTGGCCGGGGCCGGCGCTGAGGTCGTGGTCACCCCTCAATCCTAGGCGCGCCGTTCTGGGCGAATGCCGTGGAGGGGGCCTCGGTCCCGCCGCGCGATTCCGCTGTCGGCGAAGCCGCCGCGTCGATCCGCTGCTCCCTGGGAAGCGGGCTTCGCCGCCCGCTCAGGAACCGCAGGCGGGCAGCTGATCGAGATCGCCCTCGTCGCGGACCGCCTCGAGCACATCCAGCGCGTCATCCAGGGTCTCGACGGCGAAGACCTGCAGCCCGGCCGGCACAGAGCCCACGACCTCGTCGCAGTTATCGGCGGGAGCGAGGAACCAGTCCGCGCCCGCGCCCACGGCGCCCCACATCTTCTGGCGGACGCCGCCGATCGGGCCGACGACGCCCTGCGCGTCGATCGTCCCCGTGCCGGCGACCGTCTCGCCGCCGTTGAGCTGGTCGGGAGTGAGGGTGTCGATGATCCCCAGGGCGAACATCATGCCGGCACTCGGCCCGCCGACGTTGTTGAGCTGGATCGTCACGTCGATCGGGAACTCGAAGTCGTTCGTGAGCGTGACGCCGATCAGCCAGAGCGTCTCGCCGTCCACCTCGGCCTCCCTGGGCGTGACCGACACGGTCTGCTCCTCGCCGTCGCGCTCGATGATGAGCTCGATGGGGTCGCCCTCGCCGGCGTTGACGATCTCGCGGAGTTCTGCGGCATCCGTCGCCGTCTCGCCGTCGGCCTCGATGATGACGTCGCCCTCTTCGAGAACGCCCTCGGCTGCCGAATCCTCGGTGAAGGAGTAGACCGTGAGCATCGCGTCGACGTCGTAGCCGAGCTCGGTGAGCGCTGCGGCGGTCGCCTCCTTCTGAGAGTCGACCATCATGGCGGCGCTCTCTTCGTTGCGCTGCTCGGTGCTCTGCCCCTCGGGGTACACCGACTCGATGGGCAGCACGGCGCGGCTCGGGTCGAACCATGCGGTGGCCAGCTCGACCCACGACGGCGTCCGCTCGCGGTTGCCGACGACCTGCACCGTGAGCAGATCCAGCGCACCCTCGGTCGGGAAGGTCTCGGCACCGTCGACGGAGATGAGCGGCACCTGCGTGCCGTCGGCCGCCTTGGCGGTGCCGAGCGTGTTGTAGACCGGGCCGGGCTGCTGGATGACATACGAGGTCGGAAGTAACGTGATCACCAGCAGGATGACGAGGGCAACCGTCAGCGCCCAGATGCCCGCGACCATGCCGCGCGACATCCGCCGCCGGGGGGCGGGCGTGATGGCGACGTCCTGATCGAACTCCGTCACGGGTGACCTTTCTCTGCTGGTCGTTCGCGACCGGCGTAAGGGGGAAGGGTCCGTGCCGGGAAGTGCGTTGATCCGTGCGACTAGCGTAGATGCCGAGCTCATGACCCGGCTGAAAGGCGGCTGAAGTGGCAGAGTCCGACCGTGAGGACGACCAGAGCCCCGAGGAGCAGTTCCAGGAGCTGATCCGGCAGCTGTTCGGCGGCGCCGGCGCGGAGGTCGACCCCGAGCAGCTCGCCCGGCTGTCGGGCATGGGCATCGACCCCGCGATGATGCAGACGGTGATGCAGCACCTGCAGGGCGCGTTCGCCGCGGGTGCCGACGAGGGGATCTCGTGGGACCTCGCGAAGCGCCAGGCCCTCCACATCGCCAACCAGGACGGCCTGGGGGTGACCGCCGGCCAGCGCACCGACCTCGACCAGGCCTTCTCGCTCGCCTCGCTGTGGCTGAGCGAGGCGACGACGATCTCCGAGCTGGCCGCCCCGCCGCGCGCGCTCACCCGAGGCGGCTGGGTGGAGGCGACACTGCCGGTGTGGCAGGAGCTCGCCGAGCCGGTGGCCACGAGCATCGCCGACGCTCTGACGTCGGCGCTGCGGGATCAGGCGCCCGAGGAGATGCAGAGCCTGGTGCAGGGCGCGGGGCGCCTCATGCGCACGGTAGGCGGATCCCTGTTCGCCTCCCAGCTCGGCCAGGTGGTCGGCAACCTCTCGAAGGAGGTCGTCAGCGGCGGCGACGTCGGCATCCCCCTCATGCCCGACGGCGACGCCGTCATCCTCCCGCAGAACTTCGCCGACTTCGGGCGGGATCTGGAGATCCCGGACGACCAGCTCGCGCTCTACATCGCCACTCGAGAGCTCGCGCACGCGCGCCTGTTCCGGCACGCGCGCTGGCTGCGCCTGCACGTCATCTCCCAGGTGACCGACTTCGCGCGCGGCATCCACGTCGACACCGACGCCCTCGACGAGCTCGCCTCGCGATTCGACCCCTCCGAACCCGACGAGCTGCGTCGCGCGCTCGAGAGCGGCGCGCTGCTGCCGAAGCGATCCGAGGCGCAGGATGCCGCCCTGGTGCGCCTGGAGAACCTGCTGGCGACCATCGAGGGCTGGGTCGACGTCGTCACCGACGACGCGACGGCGCGGCTCCCGTCCGCCGACCGGATCGCCGAGGCCGTGCGGCGCCGGCGGGCCGTCGGCGGCCCCGCCGAGCAGGCTCTCAGCTCGCTGGTCGGTCTGGAGCTGCGGCCCCGGCGCATGCGCGAGGCCGCGGCGATGTGGCGCGCGGTCACGGATGCCGTCGGCGTCGCCGGCCGCGACGCGCTGTGGGACTATCCCGACCTCATGCCCACCGCCGAGGACATCGACGAGCCCGCGGCGCTGGTCGCGCGCCTCGAGGCGCGCGCTCGCGGCGAGGAGCCGGCGCCGGACGAGATGGACGACGCACTCGCGCGTCTGCTCGCCGGTGAGGACCTGGGTGACGCGCCCCGCGGAGAGGATCCTCGCGACGGCTCGGAGTCCGACGGCGACGAGCCCGGATCGACCGGCACGGACGACCCCCGCCCGGTCTAGCGCTGCAGGCTCGGAGCCTGCCTCGCTCATCGGCTCCTCCACAGGTCGTCGGCGCGGCGGCATCCGGCGTGCCGGCCTGTGGAGAACCGTCACCGTCCGACGCGACGCTGCAGAATCTGGGGCATGCTCCGACTCGACCCGGCCTTCCCGCCCCTCTGGCGATCGGCGACGACACTGCAGTTCGGAACCGAGGCGGTCGTCGTGATCGACGACCCCTCGACCTGGCAGCAGCGGCTCATCCGCGAGCTCGAAGGCGGCATCCCCGATGCGGCCCTGGATCCCGTCGCACAGGCGCTCGGTGCTCCCGCAGACGCCGCCGAGGCATTCGTCCGACGCATCCGGCGCGCTCTTGCCCGCCCCGTTCCGCCGCCTCTGCGGATCTGCCTGCAGACACCAGACGGATTCGCCGGCGCCCGTACCGCAGCGGTCGCAGAGGCTCTGGGCTCCGCGGGAATGGACGTCTCGGAGGTCACGTGGTTCGGGGCGCCGGGTGAGCTCGTGCGCGCTCGGGTGCCGGTGGTCGTGCTCGCCGACCACATCGTCGAGCCCCGCCGCACCGCGGCGCTCATGGGCGGCGACGTGCCGCACGTGCCGCTCGTCTTCACCGGCACGGGGGCAGAGGTCGGACCGTACGTCGCACCGGGTCGGACACCGTGCCTCGCGTGCCTCGCCGCACATCGGAGGGATGCCGACCCGGCGTGGCCGCATCTGGCCGCGCAGCTGCTGGGCCGCCCCGCGCCGCAGGTGGGTGACGCGCTGACGATCGAGGCGTCGTTCGTAACGGCGCACCTGCTCATCGAGGCCGTGCGCAGACCCCGGCGGCTCCGCTCCTGCTCGGTCACGCTCCGCGAGGACTCGCTGCACCGCTCGACGCGCGCCCACCGCCCGCACGCAGAGTGCCGCTGCCGATCTCTCGGAGGAACCGCGACGGCTGACGTTCGCGCGGTCCCCGCGACCACGACAGCGACAGGGTGCGCGCAGCCCGCGTGATGCCCACGTACGCCAGCCGGCGCTCCTCGTCTACCTGCTCGAAGGTCGTCGCATAGCTGATCGGCAGCAGACCCTCGGCGAACCCCAGCAGGTGCACGTGGTCCCACTCCAGGCCTTTGGCCGCGTGCAGCGTCGCAAGCGTCACGGTGCGCATCGCCGGTTCGTGCTGGGCGCGGGCGCGCGCCTGCAGCTCGTCCGTGAACCCGCGCAGGGTCGTGCCCGGCGGGGATTCCTCGGCGAGACGCAGGATGGCTGCGCGGGCTTCCCAGGAGTCGCGCAGGGCGCCGCCCGCCTGCGGCGGCTCGTCCGTGAGGCCGAGCGAGCGCAGCACGTCACGGACGGCGTCGATGAAGCCGCTCTCCAGGGGCGCGACCGACGCTCCGCGCAGCGCCATCACTGCTTGGCGCACCTCGGGGATGTCGAAGAAGCGCTTGCCGCCGAGGACTGTCGCCGCGATCCCCCGGTCGGCGAGTGCGCGGACGAGTTCTGCAGACTGCGCGTGGGCGCGATACAGGATCGCCACGCGACGCGGATCGACCCCGCCGCTGATGCGCGCGGCGACCTCGTCCGCGACACCGCGCGCCTCCGCGACGTCGTTCTCGTACGCCGTGACCGTGGGTGGATCGGCGGGTGCCGCCGCGCCGGCAGGGCCGGGCGCCGCGGTCAGCTCGAGGGCACCGGGTCGCCCGCGCATGAGCGCGTTCGCCACAGCGAGGACTGCAGCATCCGATCTGTAGTTCGTCTCCAGGCGCACGACGCGCGCGTCCTCGTGGATGTCGGCGAAATCGAGGAGGAACCGCGCATCGGCGCCGGCGAACGAGTAGATCGTCTGGCTGGCGTCGCCGACGACGCAGATGTCGCGGCGATCTCCGCGCCACAGCTCGAGCAGGCGGTGCTGGAGTGGCGAGACGTCCTGGAACTCGTCGACGGTGAAGTGCCGGTACTGCTCGTGCACGGACGCCGCCACGTGCGGTTCGGCCTCGAGCATTCCGGCGCAGGCGAGCAGCACGTCCTCGAAGTCGAGCTGCCGCCGCTGGTCCTTGAGCTTCTCGTAGGCGCGCTGCAGGTCGGTGACGCGCGAGACCTCGAGGCGACCGACGCCGTTCGGGCGCGCGGCCGCGTACTGTTCGATGCTGCGCATCGTGACCTTGCGCCACTCGATCTCGCCGGCGACGTCGCGCAGCGTCGCGACGTCGGGGTCTATGCCGATCGTGTCCGCCGCGTGGGCCAGCAGCCTCACCTTGTTGTCCACGATGGCGGGAGCGCTGTCGCCGGCCACCGTGGGCCAGAAGTAGTTGAGCTGCGCCAGAGCGGCGGCGTGGAAGGTGCGCGCCGAGACGCCTTCCACGCCGAGGGCGCGAAGCCGGCCGCGCATTTCGCCGGCAGCCTTCGCGGTGAACGTCACGGCCATCACACGGCCCGGCGAGTACGCTCCGGTGTCGACGCCGTGAGCGATCCGATGGGTGATCACGCGGGTCTTGCCGGTTCCGGCTCCGGCCAGCACAGCCACCGGACCGCGCAGTGTCGTCACCGCCTCGAGCTGACGGTCGTCGAGGCCCTCGAGGGCGCGGTCGCTCATTCCGAGCCCGCGTGCCAGTCGCTGATGAGACTGTGGGCGATGGACGCGCGCCCCGGCAGCAGCAGGTCGCTCTCACCGGCCAGGCCCGCGCCGATCTCGGACCGCTCGAACCAGCGCACCGCGAGGATCTCCTCGCCGTCCGCTTCCGCGGCGGAGTCGTCGGCCGCCGTCGCGAGGAAGCCGAGCATCAGCGAGCGCGGGTAGGGCCAGGCTTGCGAACCGCGGTACCGCACGCCGACCACCTCGACGCCCGCCTCCTCGCGCACTTCGCGTGCGACCGCCGCCTCGAGCGACTCTCCCGCCTCGACGAAGCCGGCGAAGCACGAGAACCGGGTGCCGGCCCACATCGCGTTGGATCCGAGCAGGAGTCGGTCGGGATGCTGCGCACTCGTGATCGCGACGATGACCGCCGGGTCGGTGCGCGGGAAGTGCTCGCGACCACATGATGGGCAATGCCGCGACCAGCCTGCGCTGCGCACCTCGGTGCGTGCGCCGCACGCCGGGCAGAAGGGCGCCTCGAGCAGCCAGCGACCGAGGCTCAGCGCCTCGACGAAGGCTCCGGCGTCGCGGGCCGAGAGCGCGCCGCCGACGACCCGCAGAGGAGCCCATCCGGCCGGCGCCGCGAACAGCTCGGAATCCGCCCTCGGGAGCACGGCGGCGAGCATCGCCGCACCCTCTTCGTTCCGACCGAGGAAGGCCCACTCGGAGCCGGGCGGAACGGCGTCCGGTGCGACCCAGAGCAGCGCGTCCGGCTCGGCGAGCGGCGCGGCGTCGCCGTTCAGCACGAGGACCCGCGTGGCGGTATCCGCGCGGGTGCGCTCGAGAAGGCCTGGCGTCGAACGCTCCTCCGCGGATCGGTCCAGACCGGACCGCGCCAGGGGCGGCGGCTGCGTGCTCTCGGGCGCCGTCATCGAGACCTCTCTGCCGCTGGTCGACAAGCCGGGCGTGGCGCGGGGGCGCATGGGCGCACCCGACCTACCCTGGGCACATGGCACGCTCACCCCTCACTCTAGCCGCGTCGGTGACCTCGGCTCTGCCCCGGGTCGGCGTCGTCGGTGTCGGCATCCTCACGGAGGGCGCGGCCGGCCGCTACGACGCCGCGCTGGCCGAACTCGACGACGGGCGCAGGGTCGTCGTGCGTGCTCCGGCCGACGCGGATGCCGCGCCGGAACTGGCCGCCGAGGCCCGCGCGCTGCGCGCGCTGACCCCGGGCGTGCGCGGTCTGCTGCCCTTCCGCGCACCCGAGCTGCTCGGCGAGGCGGGGCTCGGCGACGCGCGCGCCGTGGTCGTGGATTTCCTGCCCGGCTACCGCGTGGATGCCGCCCATCTGCCCTCCGGCCGCGGCGCAGCGACATCGATCGGCGAGGCGCTGGCGGCACTGCATGCACTGCCCCTGTCGATCGTCCGCACCGAGGGCCTGCCGGTGCGCACCCCGCAGCAGGTAAGGGACGACGTCTCGCGCCTCATCGATCGGGCGGAGGCGACGCGATCGGCACCGGCTGCGCTCGTTGACCGCTGGCGTCGTGCGGTCCAGGCGGACGACCTGTGGCGCTTCGAGTCCGCGGTCGTGCTCGGCGGCGCCGGAGCCGCATCGTTCCTCTTCGAAGACGTCGATTCCGTGCCCCGGGTGTGCGGTGTGCTCGAGTGGCACGGTCTCTCGGTCGGCGATCCCGCGACCGACCTGCAATGGCTCGCATCGGCGCCCGCGGCGGCCGATGACGTCTACGCCGCGTACGCGAGCCACAGCGACCGCGCGCCGGATCAGCTCGTGCGTGCGCGCGCACGCCTGTATGCGGAGCTCGAATTCGCGAAATGGCTCGTGCACGGTCACGAGACGGGTCGCACGGACATCGTGGACGATGCGGTCGGGCTGCTCGAATCGCTGTCCGCCGGAGTGCGCGAAGACGATATCGTGCCGCCTTCGGCACTCGGGGTCGACGACGCGATCGCCCTCCTGGACCGCGTTCCCGACGCGCAGCCCGCGTCGGTCGACACCTCTATGCACACCGACGCGTACGATCCGGAGGAACTCTCGCTCTGGGTGCCGGCCGAGGACGCGGACGAGGCCGGCGAGGCGGGTGGCTCCGCCCCCGCCCCGGCAGCCGCCCCATCGACGGCGCACGACGACGTCTCGACGGCGCCGATCGACATCTCGGCCTTGACGCCGCAGCCGAAGGACAACGCCGCCGCGGCTTCCGCTGTCGACGCGCAGGCGGAGGCGGAACGCGCCTCGGATGCGGCGCTGCGCCGCTGGCTCTCCGACTGACCGACCGCATCCGCGTCGCCGCGTGGCCGCGTCGCTCACCCGCGCGCTCGGAGCCGCTCCCGGAAGCGGCTCAGCCGCGGAGCACGAGATCGTCCGCCACGTAGTACAGCGCCACGTCGATCTGATCGAGCGGGATGCCGTGCATCCGGTGATAGGCCCGGCGATAGAGCTCGAGCTGCAGCATCCGCTCTTCGCGTTCCGCATCGGTGCGCGGAGGCGCGCCGGTCTTCCAGTCGACGATCTCGATGCGTCCGCCGCGGTCCTCGCGCCGGTAGACCGCGTCGAGTTTGCAGATGATGACGTGCGGACGTCCGTCCAGGTCGGCCTCGGTGAAGTCGATCTCGGTCTCGACCTCGATCGGGCTGAGGTCCCCCCACTCCGACGCCGCGAAGGTGGCCTGCAGCCGGGCGAGCACCGCCGCGTCCTCGGCCGAGGCGGTCGTCGGGGGTCCGTCGTCGTCCAGCTCCCACAGCGCATCGTCGAGCGACCGCGCCGTGCCTACCCTGCCAGACCGCTGCTCGACCCACGCGTGGAAGAGCGTACCGAGTCGCGTCTGGCGGAACGGGCGCTCGGGAAGCGGCCTGGCGAGGCGCGCGACGGTGCCGGCGTAGTCCGACACGAACTCCTTGTAGCGTGAGGCCGCGATCCTCGTCGGTGCGGCCGCAGTCTCCGGGCGGCTGCGCTGATCCCGCTCGGCGAGCAGCAGGGCGACATCGCGATCCGGCTCGACCCGCTCGCCGGAGAGCGATGCCTCCACGAGCAGCGCCGCCCGGTGCACGGCCTCGCGCCGCGCCCCGAGTGGATCGATGGGCCAGTGCAGCAGGCGGCGCTCACCGAGGTACGGATCCTCACCCGGATCGTCATCGCTCAGCTCGACGCCGAGCGCGTCGGCGATCTCGTCGAGGAACACACTCCGCTGCCGCGGCCGCTTGGTGCCCGACCAGCTGGCACCGGTCAGCAGCAGGTGGTCGCGGGCACGGGTGACGGCCACGTAGGCCAGTCGCCGGTCCTCGTCGAGCTGGCGGCGTCGGTTGGCGGCCACGAATTCGTCTATCGCCGCCTTGAGGTCCTGCTGGGTGGGCGCGGCATCCCGCTCCCACTGCAGGGCGGGCAGCCAGCGCGCGTCGCCACGGAAGGGATAGGGCAGGATGCCGAAACCCAGCCACCCCTTGGTGTCGCGCGGCATGCTCGGCAGTTCGTCCTTGACCAGTCGCACGACCGCAACCGCGTCCCATTCGAGCCCCTTGGAGCCGTGGATCGTCAGCAGCTGGACGACATCGTCCTCGGGGGGCTCGGTACGGGGAGCGAATTCGTCGAGCAGTTCGGCATGATCCAGCCACGCGAGCAGGCTCGAGATCGATCCCGATTCGTCCGCGGCGAGGAAGGCGTGCAGCTCGTCGACGAAGGCGCGCAGCTGCGACGAAGCGATGCGCGCCGGTCCGCGCGACTCGTTCGCCGCCAGTTCCACATCAAGCCGCAGCTCCAGCTCGATGAGCCTGACCAGATCCGGGATCGGCATCCCCGCCGCCCGGCGCAACCCGGCGAAGACCGAGCCCGCTTCGCGCAGTCGCTCCCGTGCAGCCGGCGTGAAGCCCGCGAGCCAGCCGTGGTCGGGCTGATGGCGCAGGACGAAGTCCAGGGCGTCTATGAGGGACCCGTCGTCGTCGCCGGCGCTGCCCCGGATGCGCTCGACGACCTCCGGCGCAAGGGGCTGGAGCGCGGCGTCGTGCCGCGCGATGCGACGCGCGAGCGCGGCGAGTTCGCGCAGATCGGGAAGTCCGACCGCCCAGCGCGGCCCTGCGAGCAGCCGGATGAGCGCGGATCCGGCGGCCGGGTCGGAGATGACGCGCAGCGCGCACACCACATCGACGACCTCGGGTGTGGACAGCAGCCCGCCGAGCCCGAGGATGCGATGAGGGATGCCGCGACGCCCGAGCGCATCCCCGAAGCGCACCATGTGCTTCTTGCTGCGGAACAGGATCGCGCCGGTCGTGGAACGGGACTCGGCGGCGCGCTCCGCGCGCACGCCGGCGAACCACTCCGCCACCCGGTCCGCTTCGGCATCGAGGTCGGCATCGAAGGCCACCTCCACGACGCCGCGGGAAGCCCCGGGCCGTGCGCGCAGCGCCTCGACCGCGAGGGGCGCGGAAGCCGCCAGCGGTGCAAGGACGGCGTTCGCGGCGGTGAGCACGTCCGAGCTGTTTCGCCAGCTCGTCAGGAGCGGGAACTGCAGACAGGCGCTGCTCGGGGAGAATGCCGCCGAGAAGCCGCCGAGATTGCCCGCGCTGGCCCCGCGCCAGCCGTAGATGGCCTGGTGCGGATCGCCCACCGCCATCACCGGCGTCCCGGCGAAGAGCGACGCGAGCAGGTCGGTCTGCGCGACCGACGTGTCCTGATACTCGTCCAGGAGCACCACCCGGAACCGATCGCGCACGTCGTCGGCGACGGCGGGGTGCGTGCCCACCACATGGAGCGCACCGGCCACCTGATCGGAGAAGTCGAGCACTCCGAGCCGCTGCTTCTCGGCCGCGTACTCGCCCGCGAGATCCGCCAGCAGGGACAGCGCGCCCACCTTCTCCTCCGCCTCGGCGACGTCGGAGTACACGACGGTGCCCTTTCGGGTCGAGGGCCGATCGAGCACGTCGCGGAACCGCTCCGGGAAGGCGGCGAGCTCGTCGAACGACACGAGATTGTCCACGCCGTCGCGCGCGATCCGCAGCGCCGCATCCACGATGCTCCGCACCGCTTCGCCGCGCGTCTCCAGGCGCGGGTCGTCGGAGGCGAAGACGACGCGCCGCATCAGCAGCCACGCCGCCGACTCGGACAGGATGACCGCCTCGGCGTCCCGCCCGATCCGGACGGCGTGCTCGCGGACGATCTGATCGGCGAAGCTGTTGTAGGTCGCGACGGTGGGCCGATGCAGCAGCGTGTCATCGTCGGGTGCCTCGGCGGTCGCGTCGACCTCCGCGGCGAGGGACTCCAGCACGACCTGACGCGCGGCGGCAGCCTTGGCTCCGTCCGATCCGGACCGTTCCAGTTCGCCGAACACCTCCAGGTGCCCCGCAGCGTGAAGAGCGGGAAGCGCCGGCAGCAGCCCGCGGCGCTCGAACTCGGCGAGACGCTGCAGCCGACGCTGGATGCGCTCAGCCAGCTCCCCGGCGGCCTTGCGGGTGAAGGTGAGACCCAGCACTTCGTCGCGGCGCACGATGCGATTGGCGACCAGCCAGACCACCCGGGCCGCCATCGTCTCGGTCTTGCCGCTTCCGGCGCCGGCCACCACGAGGGCGGGCTCGAGGGGCGCCTCGATGACGGCGATCTGCTCGGGTGTCGGGGGGAACTGTCCCAGCGCGGCCGCGATCACCTGGGCTGACAGGGTCGCCACCGATACGGATGCGGTCATGAGGAGCTCACCGCGCCGATCGTGTGGATCCGGCAGAGGCCGTACGAGAACTCGTCGCGGCAGTGGTCCTCGTAGGGCGCCGCGAAAGCGGTACCGCGCATGACGTCGACGGCCGAGCGGATGCGTTCAAGGAACAGCTCGCGGCGCTCGTCGTCGAAGGGCGGCTGCCACGGAGTGGCGTACTCCGCGCGCGCCGCGGTCGGCCGCAGCACCAGCAGCTTCGCTCCACCCGGCGAAAGGTCGGCGGCCGCCGGGATCGCGCCCGACTCGAACGCGAGCTGATACGCGCCAAGCTGAGGGTTGTCGATCACCTTGGCGTCGGTCTGCGGCTCGCGCTTGCCCGTCTTGAGATCGACGATCACCACTGTCCCCTCCGGCGTCAGCTCCACTCGGTCGATGTAGCCGGAGAGGACCGCCCCGTGCTCGAACGCCTCGGCGTCGGCCAGGGGGATCGCGACCTCGAAGTGCGGCTCCGCGCCGATGAGCGTGCCGCCGTCCGCTTCGAAGCGGCGAAGGTACAGGTGCAGTCGTCGCACCAGGTCGCGGGCACGCGTGCGCTCGGCGCGATCGCGCCACTCCGCCTCGAAGGTCAGCTCGCCCCATCGGGACTCGACTTCCGCCCACAGGCTCGCCTCGTCCGACCCCGATGCATGCTCGAGGGCCGCGTGGATGATCGTGCCCAGCCCCGCCGTCGTTCCGCCCGGGTCGCCACCGAGGTCGCCGATCACCCAGTTGAGCTCGCACTCCTCGAGCGTGTGCAGGCGCGAGGGCGAGACGCGCACGTCTTCGCGGACGAGGTCGCGCAGAGGGCCGGTCGAGGTCGGCGGCGCCACGCCGAACCACTCGCTGGGTGCGGCGCCGGCGACGCCCGCATCGGCGAGGACGGCAAGCTGCTGCGCGGCTTGGCGAGCGCCGATCCGGGCCGACGGCTCGGTCAGTGCGCGTCTGTGCATCGCCACCATGCCGCGCAGCGACAGCGGGTGCTCCACGACAGGACGCTCGGGGTCGGGCAGGAACTCGAAGAACACGCTCGGACCGGTGTCGTCGTCGTCCACCGCCGTCACGACCGCGCGGTCGGTGGCGCGCGAGAGCGCGCGGGCGAGGAGCCGCAGCTCATCGTGCATCGCGGCGCGACGCCGGTCGAGGGTCGAAACCGCTCCGGGATCGAGGCGGGTTGCGGCATCGGCCAGCCGCCAGGTCTCGAGCAGAGAGCCGCGCAGGCGCGTGTTGGGCCATACGCCCTCCTGAACGCCCGCGATCACGACGGTGTCGAACTCGGTGCCGAGGGCTCCCGCGGGCGTCATGATGCGCACCGCATCGCCGCCGTCGGGGGCATCGAGGCGGTCTTCGGCCACCGCGCTGTCCAGGATGCTGCGGACGAAGACGCGCGGATCGCCGTCCAGCGATCGCTCGACGAAGCGCTTCGCGGCCTGGACGAGCGCGACGACCGCATCGAGATCGCGCCCCGCCTGATCGGCGAGGGGCCCGTGCCCGTGGCTGAGCTCCGACCAAGAGCGCTCGAGCCCACTGCGATCCCACGCGGTCCACAGCAGCTCGTGCGCGGTCGCTCCGCGGTCGAGCTCCTCGCGGAGCTCGGCGAGCGTGCGCGCCAGGACCGCGGCGCGACGTGCCTCACGGGTGTCGATGAGGTCGAGCTCGAGCGGCTGACGCACCGCCGACACGAGCAGCTCGCGTCCGGAGGCCGCGGGCCCCGCGCCGGTTTCCACCGCCTCCCGGAGGGCGCCGTGCCGCAGCGCGGCCCGCAGGCGCCGCAGCTCGACGGGGTCCAGTCGACCACCGGTCCCGACCAGGGCCTCGGCCACATCGTCGTACGTCCAGTCCTCGCGCGTGGCGAGGTCGATGAGGCGCAGCAGGTCGCGGACCGGAGCGAGGGCGCCGAGCGGGCGTCCCGGTCCGTTCGAGCGCGTCGGGACCTCGCGGGCCGCCAGTTCCGCCTCGAGGGCCGTGACCTGGCGCGTGTCGTGCGCGATGACCGCACACGACGACCAGGGGACGCCCTGATGGACGTGGCGCTCGCGCAGCAGGCGGGCGATCGCGTCGTACTCCTCGGCCGGCGAGCGCAGCGTCAGGGCGCGAACGGAGGCATCGGGCACCGCGTCGGTCGCGGCGGTGCGGTGCGACACCAGGCCCACGGCGCCGATCCGCTGCGTGACCCGACGCACGAGCTCGTTCTGCCACTGTGTGCCGCGGTGCGTCTCGGACAGCACCAGAACGTCGCCCAGGCCGCCGGCGAGGCGGGCGAAGTTCTCGGGCGTCGCCCCCCGGAAGGCGCCCGAGCCCACATCCGGGTCGCCGAATGCCAGCACCGCGATCCCGCGCCGGAGGCACGCCTCGAGCAGTTCGACTCCGCCGAGCGTCAGCTCCTGCGCATCGTCCACCAGAACGACCGCCACGCGGTCGACGAGGTCGGAGTCCGGCGGCGCGGTGCGCAGCACGCCGACGGCCTCGCGCACCAGCCCCGCGGCATCCCGATGCGCGCCGCGCATGTCGGCCCGCACCTGGAGGTACTCGTCCAGGAACGACGCCATCGTCGCCCACACCGGGATCGCGTGGGCGACGCTGAGCTCGCGGAGCCGGAGCGATTCGATGCCGAGCGTCGTGCACTCCGCGAGGAAGGTGCGCACTTCGGTGCGGAAGCCCTTCGTGCTGCGGATGGCAGGCCCGAGCCAATCCGGCCAGCGACCGGCTCCGGCGGCCTCGTCCTCGGCGTCACCCTCCAGCAGATCCTGGATGAGCTGGTCCTCGTCGCCGCCGGTGAGCAGCTGAGGCGGCTCTTCGCCCGCCGCGACCTCGGTCGCGCGCACCAGTTGATACGCGAACGACGCCACCGAGCGCGCGAGAGGACCGGAGGTGGCGCGCCCGACCGCGAGCGCCAGGCGGTCACGCAGCGCGGTCGCGCTCTGCCGGGAGGGCGTGAGCACCAGAAGGGAGTCGGGGTCGGCGCCGGCCTCGACGAGAGCGGCGACCCGCGCGACCAGGGTCGTCGTCTTGCCGGTGCCCGGGGCGCCGACGACCACCCCGGATGCCGACGCGGGAAGGCCGACGATCGCTCTCTGATGTGCGTCCAGCGCCGGAGTCGCGCCGGTTCCCTCGCCGGAGTACATGGCTTCGACGGTAGCGCGCCGATCCGACATCGCCGGTCCGCGCGAGCGGCGATCCGCCGTTCGCCGAGAGCGTGCAGGAGACGGCCGGAGCCCTCCGGCGCGTGTCGTAGAGTTGCCATGCGAACCGGGCATCCGGACGCAGAAGCCCCGGGGCGAAGCCCTGTCGCAGGAGGTATTCCACGTGGAGATCCGCATCGGCATCGCCAACACCGGCCGTGAGCTCAACTTCGAGACGAACGAGCCCGCCGCCGACGTCAAGAAGGCGGTCGCCAGCGCGCTCGACGCCGGCGCGACGCACGTGAGCTTCACGGACGCGAAAGGCACCGGCTACATCGTCCCGATCGCGAACCTCGCCTACGTCGAGCTCGGCACCGAAGAGTCCCGCCGCGTCGGCTTCGTCGCCTGACGAGGCGCCGCGAATGCAGATCCTGCTCGCCTTCATCATCGGCGCCGCGATCGGCGGCGCCGCCCACTTCCTGGTTCGCGGCCGCAGCACGCGCGGCGTGGTGCTCGCGCCCATCGTCGGAGCGTTCTCGGCGGGTCTGGTCTGGATGATCATGACCTGGACCGGCGTGGGCCTGGACAGCCCGTGGCTCTGGCTCTCCGCATTCGTCGCGCCGATCGTCGTCACGTACCCCGTGCTGCTGATCCTCACGCGCACGCGCACCGCGAACGACGATCGGGAGAGGGCGCGCCTCAAGATCGGCTGAGCTGCACCGCCGAGCCGTCAGCGGGCTACGCCGCCAGCCCCATCGCGTCCATCCGCTTGGAGTGGGCGCCCATGAGGTCGGTGAAGACCGGCTCGACCTTCTGCTCGTCGGCCAGGCGCAGCGTCGTCGGCCGGAGCGCGGCGCGCGCGATGAGCAGCGTGTCGCCCACGAGGCGCCGCCCCCACATGGCCAGGAGCGACTTCCACTCGGGGTCGCTCGCGATCGTCTCGCCGATGATGTCGACGATGGCCTGGCGATCGTCGTCCGCCTGCAGGATGCGGGCGACGCGTCGCCCGGTGTCGCCGTAGCTCGACGACAGGGCGAGGTAGAAGTCGTCGAGCATGCCGGCGGTGATGTGCACCGAGAGCATGGTCTCCTGCGGCCGCACCCCGTGCGTGGCCCGGCGGAAGGCGTCCAGCGGCTCGCGGAACGGCAGCATCAGGCTCGTCGGGTCGTCGCCGCGCTCGCGGATCAGCGCGACGAGCTCCTCGTGCTTCTGCAGGGCGGCGCCGGCCGCGCGGGACAGCGACTCCTTCTCGGCGAGCTGGGGAGTCGAGGCGATGAGCTCGGACAGCGTCTCGAAGTAGCCGAGCTGGAGGTAGGCGGCCTGCCCGAGGAACGTGTCGATCTCGGGGGCCAGCTCCTCGAAGTCGACGCGGTGCGCGTCGCCGGCATCGTCGCGCGACCGCAGCTGGAGCTTGCGCCCCTGGGGGCGCTGCTGCCAGAACCACTTCACCACGTGCTCCAGCATAGGTCCGCGGCATCGAAGAACTTGAGCCGTGGACGGCGGATGCCTCGGCCCTGCGTGCGAGCCGGTATCCTGGACCCAGTCCCCGGCGTCGGATCGGGGCTCCCGCGCCTGTGGCAGAGAATAGGGCGTGGATCACACCCCCGCCCGCGCGGCGACATCGCACATGCGCCAGGGCACCCACAAGGCAGCATCTCACTGCCGGACAGGCACTCATCGTGACGACCTTCGCCGAACTCGGCGTCGACCAGGACATCGTCGAAACCCTTGCCGCCAAGGGCATCGTCGACGCATTCCCCATCCAGGAGCAGACCATCCCGCTGGGGCTGCCCGGCCAGGACATCATCGGGCAGGCCAAGACGGGCACCGGCAAGACCTTCGGCTTCGGCATCCCGGTCGTGCAGCGTCTGGGCCCCGATCCCGAGCACGGCGTGAAGGCGCTGATCGTCGTCCCCACGCGTGAGCTGTGCGTCCAGGTCTACGAGGACATCGACATGCTCACCTCGGGCCGCTCGACCAGCGTCGTCGCGATCTACGGCGGCAAGGCGTACGAAGGGCAGATCGACCAGCTGAAGGCCGGCGCGCAGATCGTGGTCGGCACCCCGGGCCGCCTGATCGACCTGAACAACCAGCGTCTGCTCGACCTGTCGCACGCGACCGAGGTCGTGCTCGACGAGGCCGACAAGATGCTCGATCTCGGGTTCCTGCCCGACATCGAGAAGATCTTCCAGAAGGTGCCGGCCATCCGTCACACGCAGCTCTTCTCCGCCACCATGCCCGGTCCGATCGTCGCGCTGGCCCGCCGGTTCATGATCAACCCGATACACATCCGTGCCACCGACCCGGACGAGGGCCTCACCCAGGCGAACATCCGCCACCTCGTCTACCGCGCGCACTCGCTCGACAAGGACGAGGTCATCGCCCGCATCCTGCAGGCCGAGGGGCGAGGGAAGACCGTCATCTTCACGCGCACCAAGCGTGCCGCGCAGCGTCTGTCGGACGAGCTCGGCGACCGCGGCTTCAACACCGCGTCGGTGCACGGCGACATGAGCCAGGAGTCGCGCGAGCGTTCGATGGCCGCCTTCAAGGCCGGCAAGAAGGACGTCCTGATCGCGACCGACGTGGCCGCGCGCGGCATCGACGTCGACGACGTCACGCACGTGATCAATCACACGATCCCCGACGACGAGAAGACCTACCTGCACCGCGCCGGCCGCACCGGCCGCGCGGGCAAGACCGGCATCGCGGTGACCTTCGTCGACTGGGACGACCTGCACAAGTGGGCGCTCATCAACCGCGCCCTCGAGTTCGGCCAGCCCGAGCCGACAGAGACGTACTCGTCGAGCCCGCACCTGTTCTCCGACCTCGACATCCCCACGGGGACGAAGGGTCGCCTGACGACCGCGCCGCGCACGCAGACGGTCAAGACGCAGGACTCCCCGCGCTCGGGCTCCTCGGGTCGCGACGGCGAGTCGGGCCGGCGCCGGCGCCGCACCGGCGAGCCGAGCGGCAACGGCACCTCGGGCGCGTCCTCCACGCGCCAGGCGGCCGCACCCGAGGTTCCCACCGTGCACGGCGCCCGCGACGGCGCAGACGGCGCCGGAACGCATGACGGAGGCGGCAAGGAGCACCACGACGGCAACGCGGCACCCCGCCGTCGCCGCCGTCGCCGCGGTGGATCGCGCCCGAGCGGCGCTCCCGCCGGCGCCTGAGTTCCCGCCGCGCGGGCGCTCAGGGCGTCCGCACGGCGCTGCGGAGCGCTAGTGTGAGCGGCGCGGCGATCGGGCCGCATCCCTCGCATGAAAGGCAGTGATGAGATTCATCGACGCAGTGGAGTACCAGGGCTTCTGGGGCTCCATCGGAGATTTGATCTGGTGGTTCCTGTGGGCCTTCGTCTTCTTCACCTACCTGATGGCGCTGTTCGCCGTCATCGGTGACCTGTTCCGCGATCACAAGCTCAGCGGCTGGTGGAAGGCGGTGTGGATCATCTTCCTGATCTTCGTGCCGTTCCTCACGCTCCTGGTCTACCTGATCGCTCGCGGCAAGGGCATGGCCGAGCGCGGCGCCGCTCAGGCCCGGGAGTACAAGGCCGCCCAGGATCAGTACATCAAGTCGGTTGCGAGCGCGAGCCCGTCCGAGGAGATCGCGAAGGCGAAGTCCCTCCTGGACTCCGGCGCGATCACGCAGGCCGAGTTCGACGCCATCAAGGCCAAGGCGCTGGGCTGAGCCCACGGCGGATGCCGAAGGTCCCGTCGCGGTGCGGCGGGACCTTCGTCGTCAGGGGTACACCGGCGCGCTGCCGGTGCCCCGCGCGATGAGCCGGGCCACCATGTCGTCGTCGGTCGTGTTCTCGCCCGGCTGATTCGGCTTGCCCAGGCCGTGATAGTCGCTCGATCCTGTGACGATCAGGTCCTGCTCCTGCGCGATCCCGCGCAGGGTGCGGATGCCGGCCTCCAGGTTCTCGCGGTGGCCGAGCTCGAATCCGGCGAGCCCCGCAGCCAGCATCCGCTTCAGCATCCCCGCGGGAAGCAGGCCGGCGCGTCCGGCCGGGTGCGCGATGATCGGCACTCCCCCGGCGGCGACGACCCGCTTCACCGCCAGCACGGGGTCCGGCGCGTAGAGCGCGACGTAGTAATTTCCCCGCGGACTGAGGATGTCCGAGAATGCCTCGGCGCGGTCGCGCACGTGCCCCTTCGCGATGAGCGCGTCGGCGATGTGCGGGCGGCCCACCGTCGCGCCGTCCGAGGTCTGCTCCACGATGTCGTCCCAGTGCAGGTCGAAGTCGCGCCCGATACGGTCGGCCATCGTCCGTGCGCGCTCCACCCGCGAGGTTCGGATCCGGTCGGTCATCGCGCGCAGGCCGGGCTCGTCGGGATCGATCAGGTAGGCCAGCACATGCACGCTGCGCCATTCATGCTTGGCCGAGAGTTCCATTCCGGGAATGAACGTCATCCCGAGGGATGCCGCCGCTTCGGCTGCGTCCGCCCAGCCCGAGGTGGTGTCGTGGTCGGTGAGCGCGGCGGTGCGCAGGCCGTGGCGGTGCGCGGCGGCCATCACGTGCGCGGCGGACTCCGTGCCGTCGGAGTGGATCGAGTGCAGATGCAGGTCGCTCGGCCCCTCGAAGCGACGGATGTCCGGCATCCCACGAGCGTAGCGCGCGGCGATCGAAGTCCGACCGCTGCGGACCGCTCACGGGACCCCGCACGGCGCCCCCGCTGACGCTTCTCCCAGGCTGCTGACATAGAGTCACCGGGTGCTTCGCATGTGGGGGATTCTGGCGACCGTGATCTGTGCGATCGCGGCGGCAGTCCTCACGTGGCCCGCGTTCTTCCGCCTCGAGCGCACCTTCCCGGTCGCGCAGATCGTGTCGTTCCGGGGCATCCTCGTCGTCGCATTCGCGGGACTGATCGTGATCGCGCTGCTCGTGGCGATCGTCCGCCCACTGCGCGCCTTCGGGCTGTCGCTCGTGCTCATCGCCATCGTGGCGATGGTCGCGAACGGCACGATCGTGGTGACCCGCGGGATGGGAACAGAGACGCTTCCCCCGAAAACCGAGGACAGCATCCGGGTCATGACGTGGAACACCGCGGGGTCCGCGACCGCCCCCGAGGCGGTCGCGCAGATCGCCGTCGCCATGGCTGCCGACATCGTGACGCTGCCCGAGACCACGATCGAGAACGGCGAGGCGGTCGCCCTCGCGATGCGCGATCTCGGGCATCCGATGTGGGCCCATTACACCGATTACCCGTCGACCGAGTGGGATGCCGGATCGACGACGCTGCTGATCTCCCCCGAACTCGGCGACTATTCCGTCATCGAGTCGTCGCTGGACGGGTCGAGCAACACCTCGACCGTGCCGAGCGCCGTCGCGATGCCGGTCACCGGAGACGGGCCGATCGTCGTCGCCGCCCACGCGGTCGCACCGCGTCAGAGCTACATGCAGTACTGGCGCTCCGACCTGCAGTGGCTCGCCGACCAGTGCGTCGACGACAACGTCATCATGGCCGGGGACTTCAACGCGACGATCGACCACATGCGCAATCTCGGTGTGGACGGAGGCGCCCTCGGCCGGTGCCGCGACGGCGCGGCGGAGACGGGCAACGGCGGCGTCGGAACGTGGACGTCGGAGGTCCCGGCCCTGGTGGGCGCGCCGATCGACCACGTGATGGCCTCGAGCCACTGGAAGCCCACCGGCTCGCTGGTGCTGACGTCCACGGACGGCTCGGGCAGCGACCACCGCCCTCTGATCGTCCAGTTCGAGCCGGTCGACTGAGCCCGTCGCCGATGCGAGACTTGAGCAATGAGCACCACAGGCGACAGCGAAACGACCGGCACAACCGAACTCGCCCCTGAGGCCGCCCCCGCCCACATCCCCGCGGACAGCACGGGAAATCGGCGTCAAGGCTTCGGCCGGGGCTTTCTCGACACGATCTCGACGGGGTGGGCCGAACGGCCCGAGGTGCTGCCGCCGGCGCGTGAGCAGGCGACCTACGCGGCGCGCCGCCGGAGCGCGGTCTCGGCCGCCTTCCCCGGCAGCCGGCTCGTCGTGCCCGCGGGGCCGTACCGGGTGCGCAGCAACGACACGGACTACCCTTTCCGCGCTCACTCCGCCTTCGCGCACCTCACCGGCTGGGGATCGGACGCAGTGCCCGATTCGCTGCTCGTCTTCGAACCGCGGACCGAGGGCGACGGGGCCGGTCATGACGTCACCCTGTACTTCCGCGAGCGGGCGGACCGGACGACCGCGGAGTTCTACGCGGACCCGTCGATCGGCGAGTTCTGGATCGGCCCGCGCCCGTCCCTCGAGGGAGTCGCTTCAGATCTCGGCGTCGCGACCGCGCACATCGACGCGTTCGCTGCGACCGAGGACGATGTCATCGTCGACGAGGACGCAGACCTCACGCGCTTCGTGTCGGAGCTGCGGCTGCGCAAAGACGAGTACGAGGTCGCCCAGCTCCAGCTCGCGGTGGACGTCACCGCGAACGGATTCGACGACATCGTCGCCGACCTGCCGCGCATCGTGGAGCACCCGCGCGGCGAGCGGATCGTCGAGGGCGTCTTCCACCAGCGCGCCCGCAGCGACGGCAACTGGGAAGGCTACGACACGATCGCGGCGTCCGGACCGCACGCGTGCTACCTGCACTGGACCCGCAACGACGGAGCTGTGGTCCCGGGCGATCTCATCCTGATCGACGCCGGCGTCGAGGTGGACAGCCTCTACACCGCCGACATCACGCGTACGATCCCGGTCAGCGGCACGTTCACCGAAGTCCAGCGTCGCGTCTACGAGGCGGTCCGTGAAGCGGCCGATGCCGCGTTCTCCGCGGCCCGGCCGGGCGCGAAGTTCAGTGACCTGAATGCGGCGGCATGGAAGGTGATCGCTCACCGCACCGCGGAATGGGGGCTGCTTCCGGTCTCGGCCGAGGAGTCGCTCGACCCGGAGACCGGCCACCACCACCGCCGCTACATGGTGCACGGCACCAGCCATCATCTGGGCCTGGACGTCCACGACTGCGCGCAGGCGCGCCGCGAGCTCTACGCCGGCGGCACGCTGGAAGCGGGCATGGTCTTCACGATCGAGCCTGGCCTCTACTTCCAGATCGACGACCTCACGGTGCCCGAGGAGTACCGCGGCATCGGGGTGCGCATCGAGGACGACATCCTGATGACTGAGGACGGCCCGGTCAACCTGTCGTCCGCGATCCCCCGGACGGCCGACGAGGTCGAGGCGTGGGTCGCGCGTCTGACCCCGCTGCGCTGACCGGCGAGCTGCTCAGCTTGTCCACGCACACGCCTCCCCCGGCCTTCACGACCCGTCCGACCCTGACGGGCACGTTCGGGATGTCGGCGTCCACCCACTGGCTCGCCACGGCGAGCGCGCAGGCGGTGCTCGAGCGGGGCGGCAACGCGTTCGACGCGGCCGCCGCCGGCGGCTTCGTGCTGCATGTCGTGGAGCCGCACCTGAACGGCCCGGGTGGCGATCTCGTCGGGATCTTCGCCACGTCGGCTGACCCGGGAACGCCGGTCGTGCTCGTCGGGCAGGGCCCGGCGCCCGCCGGTGCGACCATCGAGCACTGCCGCGCCGAAGGTCTCGACCTGGTTCCCGGGGCGGGCGGCCTCGCCGCCGCGGTGCCGGGATCGGTCGACGCGTGGCTCCTGCTCCTGCGGGACCACGGCACGTGGGAGCTCGGCGAGGTCCTCGCCTACGCGATCGGGTACGCCCGCGACGGCCATCCTCTCCTGGCGCAGGCCGCCGCCACGATCGAGCGGGTCGCGGAGCTGTTCACCGCGCACTGGCCGTCCTCGGTCGAGCTGTGGATGCCGGACGGACGCGTACCGGATGCCGGCACGATGATGCGCAACCCGGCCTACGCCTCCGTCCTGGAATCCCTCGTCGTCGCCGGTCACGCGATCCGCGACGACGGGCCGGTCGGTCGTGCGGCGAGGATCGACGCCGCGCGGCGGGAGTGGAAGACGGGGAAAGTCGCGCAGGCCGCCGCCGGGTTCCTGGCGCTGCCGCACCAGCACTCCGACGGCGCCGCCCACGCGGGCGTTCTCACCCCGGAGGACTTCGCCGGCTTCGACGCGAGCTACGAGCCGGCGGTCTCGATCGAGTTCCACGGCCACACCGTCGCGAAGGCCGGGGCGTGGACCCAGGGTCCGGCGCTGCTGCAGACACTTCGGATCCTCGACGGCCTGGATGAAATCGACCCGTCGACCGAGGCAGGCGCGCACAACGTGCTCGAGGCGCTCAAGCTCGCCCTGGCAGATCGCGATGCGTATTACGGTGACGCCGACGTGCCGCTGGACGTCCTGCTGTCAGAGGAGTACGCGGCGACGCGGCGCGCCCAGGTCACCGAGGACGCCTCGCGGGAATGGCGACCGGGCAGAGTGCCGGGCCGCGATCCGTTCCGCCCGCCGCTGCGCACCGAGAGCGCCGCAGCGGTCGCCGGTGCCGGCGAGCCGACCGTCGCGCGGTCGGGTCTCACGCGCGGAGACACCTGTCACATCGACGTCGTCGACCGCTGGGGCAACATGATCGCGGTCACGCCCTCGGGCGGCTGGCTGCAGTCCTCGCCGACGATCCCCGAGCTCGGCTTCTGCCTGGGCACGCGACTGCAGATGATGTGGCTCGACGACCGCTCCCCCGCCGCCCTTCGTCCAGGCGCCCGCCCGCGCACGACGCTGACTCCCACGCTCGTGCTGCGGAACGGGCGCGCGGAGATGGCGCTCGGCACACCCGGCGGCGACCAGCAGGAGCAGTGGCAGGTGCCCGTGCTGCTGCGCATGATCGTGGGCGGCCACACCGCCCAGCAGGCGATCGACGCGCCGTCGCTGCACACCACCGCGCTCGTCGATTCGTTCTGGCCGCGCGGCTGGACGCCCGCGGGCGCGGTCGTGGAGGACCGACTCGGCGACGACGTGATCGCCGGTCTGCAGCGCCGCGGACACGACGTGACCCGGGCCGGCAGCTGGTCGTTGGGGCGGGTCTCGGCCGTCGGCCGGGATGCCGCCACCGGCGGTGTCTGGGCGGCGGCCAATCCGCGCGGCATGCAGGGATACGCCGCCGGCCGCTGACCGGACGAAGGTGCGCCGGTCGCGTCAGGCGTGGGCGCGCAGGAACGCCGCGACGAGCGGTGCGAGGTCGGCGCCGATCTGGTCGGCGGGCCGCTTGCGCCCCTTGACCTCGAAGGAGTGGCCGCCGCCCTCGATCCACGCGATCGTCGCATCCCGGCACGATTGCACGGCCTCCTCGAGCTGCGTGTGCGGGTCGATGAAGGGATCATTCGTCCCCTCGACGAACAGCTGCGGCGATGCGACCGCGGGCAGATGTGCCACGCGAGCCTTCGTCGGGTCGCCGGGCGGGTGCAGCGGGTAGCCGAGGTACACGAGTCCGGCGGGGTCGATCGCCCCCTCGGCGGCGGCCATGGAGGCCATCCGCCCGCCGTAGGACTTGCCGGACGCCCACACCGGCTCGCCCGCCGAGCGCTCCTGCGCCCAGGTCGACACCGCCGTCCACGCGGCGACGGCGTGCGCCGCCGGCCCCGGCATCCGCCGCCCCGCCTCCAGGTAGGGAAAGTTGAATCGAACCGTCGCGACGCCCTGGTCGCGCATGCCGCGGGCGAAGCCGAGGAGGAACGGATGCCGGTACCCGGCGCCGGCACCGTGGGCGATCGCGATCGTCGCCCACGCGCCCTCCGGCCGGCCGTGCGCGGCCGACACCTCGACCGTGCCAGTGGGCAGCGCGACGGAGATCCGCTCCTCGGACTCCTGCGCCGCTGTCACGGCTTCGACGGTTCGGACGGGTCGCCGCGACCGTCGGAACCGTTTTCGATTTCCTCACTGTCCTCATCCGAGGGCTCGGCGTCCTCGACCGCCGCAGACGGGGGGACGCGCTCGCCGTAGCGCGGCGGCTCGTCCGCGGGATCCGGTGTGCGCACGGGTGGGGCGGGCATATCCCCGGCCGGGGCCGGACGGACCTCCGGCGCAGCGGGACGCCCCAGCACCTGGCGGGCGCGCTGGGCACTGGCCTCGGCGATCGTGAGCTCATAGTGGTCGGCGACGACCTGCATCACCGAGGCGAAGTCCCTCCGGCGGCGCACGAACGAGTACGTGATGATGCCGAGGAGCATGCCGATCGCGATGCCCACGAAGATGACGCCGACGAACGCCTGGATCGGAACGGACGGGGAGCCGATGACGAGGATGGCGCTGAAGAGCAGGCCGAGGAGCACGCCGTTGATCGCGCCGGAGCGTGCCGCGGTGGCATAGCCGAGGCGCCCGGTCACGCGCTCGACCGACCGGAGGCCCTGCCCCACGATCGCGATGTCGCGCGCCGGCACGTCGGCGGCGATCAGGGTCGAGACCGCCTTCTGGGCGGCCTCGTACGTGGGGAAGCTCGCGACGGTCTGCCCGAGATCATCGACGCTCTGCGGAAACCTCCCGGCATTCATGCTCATCGGTCCATCCTCCCACTCGCCGTCCCAGCTTCCCATGCGCCCGCCTTCCCGCCGTGCTTCGCGCACCGGGCTACGCTGGATCGCGTGAGCACGCAGAGGGTCTTCGTCGCACGCCTGTCGGGGTGCTCGGTCTTCGACCCGGTGGGCGACCGGCTCGGCAAGGTCCGCGATGTGGCCGTGATCTACCGCAAGGACGATCCGCCGCGCGTGGTCGGGCTGGTCGTGGAGATCCCGGGCCGCCGCCACGTCTTCGTCTCCATCGGCCGCGTGACCTCGATCGAGACCGGACAGGTGATCACGACGGGTCTGATCAACGTCCGGCGCTTCCAGCAGAGAGGCGGCGAGGTGCGCATCATGGCCGAGCTGCTGGGGCGTCGCGTCTTCCTCACCGACGGTTCGGGCTCCGCCGTGATCGAGGACGTCGCGATCGAACGCAACCGCCTCGGCGAGTGGGATGTCGGGCAGCTGTTCCTGCGACGTCCCAAGACCAGCGCTTCGCCGTTCGCGAAGGGGCCGACGACGTTCGCCAACTGGTCGGAGGTCCGCGAGAGCGCCACGCCGGGCGAGTCGCAGTCCGCCGAGCAGCTGGTCGCGAGCTACTCGGAGCTGAAGGCCGCCGACCTGGCCAACACGCTGCTCGACCTGCCGGAAGAGCGGCTCCTCGAGGTGGTGGACGAGCTGTCCGACGACCGCCTGGCCGATGCCCTCGAGGAGATGCCCGAAGAGGAGCAGGTGCACATCCTCGAATCGCTCGACGACGAACGCGCCGCCGACATCCTCGACGCGATGGAGCCGGACGACGCCGCGGACGTGCTCGGTCAGCTCACCGAGGAGCAGCGCGAAGAACTGCTCGACCTGATGGAGCCGGAGGAGGCGGAGGACGTCCGGGCGCTGCTGAAATACCGGCCGGACACGGCGGGCGGTCTCATGACGCCCGAGCCGATCGTCCTGTCGGCGGACGCCACGGTCGCCGAAGCGCTCGCGCTCATCCGCCGCCACGAACTGCATCCCGCGCTGGCCGCGGCCGTGTTCGTGACGCTGCCGCCGTACGAGACGCCCACCGGCCGGCTGCTGGGCACCGTCCACTTCCAGCGGATGCTGCGCTACCCGCCGCACGAGCGTCTCGGCGCCATCATCGACGACACGCTGGATCCGGTGCCGGCCTCGGCGTCCGCGGCGGAGGTCGCCCGGATGCTGGCGAGCTACAACCTCGTCTCGCTTCCGGTCGTCGATCAGGCGCGGCGTCTGGTCGGTGCGGTGTCGGTCGATGACGTGCTCGACTACCTCCTGCCGGAGGACTGGCGTTCGCACGGCGGTGACGACGAGCCGAACGTGCCGGCGGTGCCGGTCACGACCGCCGGCGTTCCGAGGAGGCGCTGATGGCACGGCCCTCCCGTCGGCCGTCCCTGGACGCCCCCCGCGGGCGTTCGGGCATGCTCGCCCGCAACCCGCAGCCTTCGCGCGACCGGTTCGGTCGGTTCTCCGAGGCTTTCGCGCGCGGCATGGGCACCTCGGGGTTCCTGATCGGCATGACCGTCTTCGTTGCCGTCTGGCTGCTGTGGAACACGTTCGCGCCGCCCGCCCTGCAATTCGATCCGCGCGCCACGAACTTCACGCTGCTCACCCTGATCCTGTCGCTGCAGGCCTCGTACGCGGCGCCCCTGATCCTGCTCGCGCAGAACCGCCAGGATGACCGTGACCGGGTGCAGATCGAGCAGGACCGCCAGCGCGCGGAACGCAACCTCGCCGACACGGAGTACCTTGCGCGGGAGATCGTCGCGCTGCGCATGGCCGTCGCCGACTTCCAGAGCGAGGTCATGACGAAGGACGTGCTGCGCACCGAGCTGAAGGCGATGCTCGAGAAGCTCGAGGAACCGCGCGACGGCGAAGAACGATGACCGGCGCCGATCTGGCCGAGCCGGTCCGACGCGCCGTCGGGGCGGTCATCGACCCCGAGCTGCGGCGTCCGATCGCTGAGCTCGGAATGGTGCGCGACATCGCGGTGTCGGACGGCGTCGCCTCGGTGGCCATCGTGCTGACGATCGTCGGCTGCCCCGCGGCGGAGCGCATCTCGGCGGACGTGCGCGCGGCAGCGGCATCCGTCCCCGGCGTCCAGGAGGTCGCCCTCCAGGTCGGCGTCATGTCGCCCGCGGAGCGACGCGAACTCACCGAGCGGCTGCGCGGCGGCCGCGCGGCGCGCGAGATGCCGTTCGGGCCGGACTCGCTCACGCGGGTCATCGCCGTCACGAGTGGCAAGGGCGGCGTGGGCAAGTCCACGGTCACCGCCAATCTCGCCGTGGCGCTCGCGGGACGGGGTCTGTCGGTCGGGCTCATCGACGCCGACGTCCACGGGTTCTCCATCCCCGGCCTGCTCGGCCTCGTCGACGCGCACGGCGATGTGCCGCAGCCCACCCGCATCGACGACCTCATGCTGCCGCCGGTGGCCCACGGCGTGAAGGTCATCTCGATCGGGATGTTCCTCCGGCGAACTCAGGGCGCGGAGCCCGTGGCGGCGGTCGCCTGGCGGGGGCCGATGCTGCATCGCACGGTGCAGCAGTTCCTCACCGACGTATTCTTCGGCGACCTGGACGTGCTGCTGCTGGACATGCCGCCGGGAACGGGCGACATCGCGATCTCGGTGGGCCAGCTCCTCCCGCACGCGGACGTCGTGGTCGTGACGACGCCGCAGGCCGCGGCATCCGACGTCGCCGTCCGCAGCGGGCTCGTGGCGCGCCAGACCGGCCAGCGCGTGATCGGCGTCGTGGAGAACATGGCGGCCCTCACCCTCGCGGACGGGACCGTGCTCGACCTGTTCGGGCACGGCGGCGGCGATGCCGTGGCCGCCGCGCTCTCGGTGGGAACCGCGTCCGTGCCCCTCCTCGCGTCGATCCCGCTCAGCACTCGGCTGCGCTCCGATGGGGATGCCGGCACTCCGGTCGTCGTCGCCCATCCCGGGGATCCCGCCGCGGCGGCGATCGAGGAGCTGGCGGAGATCCTCGCCACGGAACCGCGGGGGCTCGCGGGCCGCCCCCTGCCGTTCCGGCCGCACTGACGAGGGCTAGGTCGCCTCGTTGTCGAACGGGGGCGGATCGTCCGCCGTGAACGCCATCGAACCGCTCTGCGGCTTGGTGAGCCCGCCCGCCGTCGTGACGGCCGCCGCGGCGCTCGCCGCGCGCACCGTGGGAACCGGCGCATCGTCCAGCAGCGCCTCGCGGATGATCCGGCGGGGGTCGTACTGTCGCGGGTCGAGCGTGCGCCAGTCCACGTCCTCGAACTCCGAGCCCATCTCGTCCTTCATCCGCGTCTTCGCGGTTGTGATGTACTCTCGCGCACGACGGGCGAACCGGGTCAGACTCTCGACATAGCGGGGCAGCCGCTCGGGCCCGATGAGCAGCCCGGCGACGAGTCCGATCAGCAGAAGCTTCTCGATCGTCAGGCCGAAGAACATGACTTCAGGTTACCGCCGCGCCTGAGCCTTGGGCACCACGCGGCCACGTAGGCTGGCCGCGAAGGAGCACCGATGGGCGACCAGGACGCGAACTACCGTTTCGCCGCCGAGGCGACGATCGAGCCGGACCACATCTCGCGCGCCCGCGCGCATGCGCTGGAGCTCGGCGCCGCACCGATCAGCGCCGGCGTCGGCGCGCAGTGCGCGGTGATCGCGGCGGCCTCGCAGGCGTTGAACATCGTCGAGATCGGCACCGGCGCGGGCGTCTCGGGTCTGTGGCTGCTGCACGGCTCGCCGCGCGCGACTCTCACCACGATCGACAGCGAGCCCGAGCATCTCGGCGCCGCGCGACAGGCGTTCTCCGATGCGCACGTTCCACCCGCACGGGCACGCTTCATCACGGGTCGGGCCGCCGAGGTGCTTCCGCGCATGAACGAGGCGTCCTACGACATCGTCCTGGTCGACGCCGATCCGGAAGGTGTGATCGAGTATGTCGAGCACGGGCTGCGGCTCGTGCGCGCGGGCGGCACCGTCCTCGTACCCCGGGTGCTCGGCGGGGGCACCGTCGCCGATCCGGTGCGGCGCGATCCGGTCACCGCGGCATATCGCTCGCTCATCCAGGAGACGCAGGCTTCACCGGCCGTGATCGGAGCCCTGTCGATCGTCGGCGAAGGGCTGCTGCAGCTCACGACGCGGCCGACCGACTGACTGCGGCATCCGTCCGACGCGCCACGGGTACGCGAAACGGCCGGTCCGAAGACCGGCCGTCGGCGTGTGAGGTGTGATCAGGCGGCGTTCACAACGCCACCGAGCACGTCGTAGAGCTCCTTGGCCTCAGCGTCGTTCACCGAGACGACGAGGCGCCCCCCACCCTCGAGCGGCACGCGCACGATGATGAGACGACCCTCCTTCACGGCCTCCATCGGCCCGTCTCCGGTTCTCGGCTTCATGGCTGCCATCGTGGCTCCCTTTCGTCGTGGTCTGCGTGTCAAGTTTATCCCGCCGCCACGACAGCGGATAATCCGCCGCGGGGATCATGGGATCTGCCAGTACGCGTTCCCGAGCGCGTACATGTTGTAGATCCACCACCACTGACCGAGCAGGCAGGCAGCCAGGACGCCGACGCGCCACCAGAGCGAGCGGGGCATCGCCACCGCCCCCCACAGGGGCGAGAGCGGAACCAGAAGGCGGAAGATGCTCGACTGCGGGAAGAAGACCGCCAGCAGGTAGACGAGATAACTCGCCGCCCAGAGGCGCATCTCGACGCCCATCCGCTTCATGTGCGGCTCGAACAGCAGCAGCGCGGCGACGGCCAGGACGGATGCCGCGAGCGCGATGTATCCGGTCACCGTCCCCAGACCCCAGGAGCCGAACCAGAACGCTGCACCGTGGACGAAGCCGTCGAACGGCACGAAGACCGCCTCGACGTCTCCGAGCCAGTTACGGCGCCAGGCGAGCTCGGTCGCGAGGTAGGCTCCCCCGTCGCCGGTGACGACGCCGGCGATGACCTGCCACGAGAAGCCGACCGCGACCGCCAGCGCGCCGAGCGCCACGATGTGGATGATCTCGCGCCGGGCGAGCGGCTCGTGGCGCCGCGAGAACCATCGCCAGATGCCGAAGAGCCCCAGGAAGAGCGCGAAGGCGAGCACCCCCGGACGGGTGAAGCCCATGAGCGGGATCAGCAGGTACAGCCAGCCGTATCGGCGCCGGGCGACCTGCCAGAGCGACAGGAAGAGCCACAGCAGGAAGAGCGACTCGGCGTATCCGATCTGGAAGAGCGCCGCCAGCGGCGCGAAGGCGAAGAAGACGACAGCCCACAGCGCGACGTCCTCGTCGGCGCGCATGCGGACGATCCGATGCAGCACCAGGCAGGCCAGGTATCCGGCCACGAGGGAGATCACGACCGCGCCCGCGCCCCAGGAGCCGAGGATGAAGCCGAGCCCGCGCGCCAGGTATGCGTACACCGGCATGAAGGCCCACTGGTTCTCTCCCACGTCGCCCGACTCCGTCCGGGGCACCTCGGCGGGGTAGCCGTTCTCGGCGACGTACCAGTACCACTGGGCGTCCCAGCCGAGCAGAAGGGTGAGCAGGCTCGCGCCGTCTCCGAAACGGGACCCGGTGCCGGACAGCTCGGCAGCCGCGAACAGGAAGCCGGTCGTGACGAAGCGCGCGGCGACGTAGAGGATGCCGATCCGCAGCGCCGTGCGCACAGCGCTCGTGGCGCGGGGGTCGGTCCTCGTCAGCGCGCGCTCAACCACGCCCGCAGCCCGCGTTCCACGTCCTCGATCTGCGCGTGCGGAACCCGCTCCTCGTCATGATGAGCCAGATGGGGATCGCCGGGGCCGTAGTTGACGGCTGGAACTCCCATCGCCGAGAAGCGGGCGACGTCGGTCCAGCCGTACTTCGGGTGCGCCTGCCCGCCCACGGCCGCGACGAACTCCTGCGCGAGTGGTGCGTCCAGGCCCGGGCGCGCCCCCGCCGCGATGTCGACCACATCGACATCGAATCCGTCGAAGACGTCGCGCACGTGGCGCTGGGCCTCTTCGGCCGTGCGGCTCGGCGCGAACCGGTAATTGACCTCGACCTCGCAGAGGTCGGGGATGACGTTGCCCGCGACGCCGCCGCCGATGCGCACCGCGTTCATGCCCTCGCGGTACACGAGCCCGTCGACAGGGACGTCGCGCGGACGGTACTCGGCGAGCCGAGCGAGGACCGGCGCCGCCGCGTGGATCGCGTTCTGGCCGATCCACGCGCGCGCGCTGTGCGCGCGCACGCCGCGGGTGCGCACGATCGCGCGCATGTTGCCGTTGCAGCCGCCCTCGACCTGACCGTTGGACGGCTCGCCGAGGATCGCGAAGTCCCCCGCGAACAGATCCGGGCGGGTCCGCGACAGTCGTGTGAGGCCGTTGAGGTCGGCGTCCACCTCTTCGTGGTCGTACCACATCCACGTGATGTCGATGCGGGGGTCGGTCAGCTCGGCGGCCAGCTTGAGCTGAACCGCGACGCCGGCCTTCATGTCGACGGTTCCGCGGCCCCACAGCACCGGTTCTCCGTCGATCGCGATGTCGCGGGTCGGCACGTTGCCGTTGATCGGAACGGTGTCGATGTGCCCGGCGATCACGACCCGCTGAGAGCGCCCGAGCTGGGTGCGAGCCACGATCGTGTCGCCGTCGCGGTACACCTCGAGGTGCGGCAGCGCACGGATGGCCGTGTCGATCGCGTCGGCGAGCACCCTCTCGTCGCCGGAGACGCTCGGGATGTCGCAGATCGTCCGGGTGAGGTCGAGCGAGGTCGCGGTCAGATCGAGCTGCGGCATCCCCCGAGTCTACTGACGACACGGAACCGGACGCCTCCGCGCCGGTTGGGTACCGTGGGAGGATGAGCGACCAGCGGTGGGTGTGGGGAGTCGGGCTCGCGACGACGTCGGCGGACGGGACGATCCTGGACACGTGGTATCCGTCGCCGGCCGCAGGACGCATCCCGCTCGGCCTCGATCCGGCGATGCCCCCGGACGACCTCGACCGCCATGCGGTGCCGGATCCGCGCCGCGAGGTCCAGATCGACGTCGTCGTCGTCGAGACGGACCTCGACGCCGCTCCGTCGTCGACCCCGGACGCGTACCTGCGGCTCCATGCACTCTCGCACCGCCTGGTCGCACCGAACGGGCTGAACCTCGATGGGATCTTCGGGCACCTGCCGAACGTCGCCTGGACCAACGCGGGTCCGATGCATCCCGACGAGGCCACGCGCCTGCGGCCGTTCCTGGCCCGCGACGGCATACAGGTGCAGGGCCTCGACAAGTTCCCCCGCCTGCTGGACTACGTCACCCCTCCCGGCGTGCGCATCGCGGATGCGTCGCGGGTGCGCCTGGGTGCGTATCTCTCCCCCGGCACCACGGTGATGCACGAGGGCTTCGTGAACTTCAACGCGGGCACCCTCGGCGCCTCGATGGTCGAGGGGCGCATCTCGCAAGGGGTGGTCGTGGGCGACGGCAGCGACATCGGCGGCGGAGCCTCGATCATGGGCACGCTCTCGGGCGGCGGGGCCCACCGCGTCTCGATCGGCGCCCGCACGCTCCTGGGCGCGAACGCGGGGGTGGGCATCTCGCTCGGCGACGACTGCGTCGTCGAGGCCGGCCTCTACGTCACCGCCGGGTCCAAGATCGTGCTCGCGGACGGACCGCCACGCCACGACGGACGGCCCGTGACGGTGAAGGGCGCTCAGCTGTCCGGCGAGGACGGCATCCTGTTCCGCCGCAACTCGCTCACCGGTGCCATCGAGGCGGTGCGCCGCGCGGGTGCGGGAGTGACCCTCAACGACGCGCTGCACGCGTAAGGTCGAGGCATCCGCGCAACGATCGCGGACAACGGGGTGAGGGAGCCAGATGAGCCGTCGCATGGCGAAGAAGCTGTACGAGTCCGAGCTGATGGTGCTGCAGGCGAAGCTCGTCGACATGCAGGCGTGGGTGCAGGCGACCGGCGCGCGGATCGTCGTGATCTTCGAAGGGCGGGATGCCGCGGGCAAGGGCTCCACGATCAAGCGGGTGGCGGAGTACCTCAACCCCCGCGTGACCCGCATCGTCGCGCTCGGGACGCCCAGCGAGCGCGACAAGACACGCTGGTACTTCCAGCGGTTCGTCCCCCACCTCCCGGCCGCGGGCGAGATCGTGCTGATGGACCGCTCCTGGTACAACAGAGCGGGCGTCGAGCACGTGATGGGCTACTGCACGCCCACCGAGTACCACCGGTTCCTCCATCAGGCTCCGATCTTCGAGCGCATGCTCGTCGAGGACGGGATCATCCTGCTGAAGTACTGGTTCAGTGTGTCCGACACCGAGCAGGAGCAGCGTTTCAAGGACCGCGCCAAAGACCCGATGCGGCGATGGAAGCTGAGCCCGAACGACGTGCTTGCCATCACCAAGTGGGAGGACTACTCGCGCGCGAAGGACACGATGTTCGTGCACACCGACATCCCCGAGGCTCGGTGGTGGGAGGTCGACAACGAGGACAAGCGGCGCGGGAGGATCAACACGATCGCGCACCTCCTCTCGCAGATCCCCTACGAGCTCGTCGAACGCGAAGAGGTCGTGATTCCTCAGCGGCCACCGTCGGGCGGCTACGAGCGGCCACCGCGCGACATGACCGCGACCGTCCCGGACTACGCCAAGCAGCTCGAGAAGCAGCACGCCGCGGAGCGGGTGGCCACGAAGAAGGGCAAGAAGGAACGCGAAGCGGACGCCGCGGACATCGCCGAGAAGGAGCAGAAGTCCGACGACGGGCCGGGCAAGGGCTAGCCGGACCGCCCGTCACGCTCTTGTGCATGTGCGGATCGGCGCTTTCGCGTCGATTCGCGGCGATGCCATAATTCGACCGAGAGGCGGTTGCGGCCAGGGGGAGGTCGAGGTGGCGGAGCGTCGCGCTGACGAGCAGGTCGATGCACTCGTCGTGGGCAGCGGCTTCGGCGGCGCGGTGTCGGCCTATCGCCTCGCCGAGGCCGGGGAATCCGTCGTGGTGATGGAGCGCGGCAGACCGTACCCTCCCGGCGAGTTCGCCCGCACTCCGAGCGAGTTCAGCGGCAACTTCTGGTCGCCGGCCGATGGGCTGTACGGCCTCTTCGAGACGTGGAGCTTCCGCGGGCTCGAGGGCGTGGTCTCGAGCGGTCTGGGCGGTGGATCGCTCATCTACGCCAACGTCCTGCTGCGCAAAGACCCGGAGTGGTTCGTCCACGACTCCCCCCTGCCCGGCGGCGGATACGAGAACTGGCCGGTCAGCCGCGCCGACCTCGACCCGCACTACGACCACGTGGAGGCGATGCTGGGGGCGAACCCCTACCCGTACACCGACACAGCCAAGACCGTCGCGTTCGAGGAGGCGTCGGCCCGAGCGGGGCTGCGCACCTTCCGTCCCCCGATCGCCGTCTCGTTCGCGCCGGAGCGCGAGGGACGCCCGTCGATCGGCCTGATCCCCGCACCGGCGTACGGCAACATCCACGGCTCGGAGCGGTTCACGTGCATGCTCTGCGGCGAGTGCGACATCGGCTGCAACTACGGCGCGAAGAACACGCTCGACCACACGTACCTCTCGGCGGCGGTCCACCGTGGCGCCGACATCCGCACCCTGCACGAGGTGAAGGGGTTCCGCCGCGTCGACGAGCTGTGGGAAGTGCGCTACCGGGTGCACGATCCGGACTCGGGCGCGAGCGAGGAGCGCCTGATCCGCACGGCGAAACTCATCCTCGCCGCGGGCACGTTCGGCTCGACCTACCTGCTGCTGAAGAACCGCGCCTCGATCCCCGGGCTGAGCACGGCGATCGGCACCCGCTTCTGCGGCAACGGCGACCTGCTGGGCTTCCTGTTCAACGCCCGCGAGAGCATCGAGCGCACCGCGCGGAATCGTTCGCTGGTCAGCAGCCGCGGTCCCGTGATCACCAGCTCGGTGCGCGTGGGCGACCGGCTCGATGGCGATGACTCCGATGCGAAGGGCCGGGGCTACTACATCCAGGATGCCGGGTACCCGGGCTTCCTCAACTGGCTCATGGAGCTGACCCAGCTGCGGTCCGTGATATCGCGCAGCACCCGGGTCGCGGCGCGGATGCTCGCGGCGCGACTGTTCGGCGAGGCCCGCTCGAACGTCTCACGCGACCTCGCATCGGCGATCGGGAAGGTGTCGCTCTCCTCGTCCTCGATGCCCGTGCTCGGCATGGGACGCGACCTGCCCGACGGGATGATGTACCTCGAAGAGGGCCGCCTGCAGATCGACTGGACCACGGCGACGTCGATCGACTACTTCGACCACATGCGTGCGACGATGTCGCGCATCGCCGATCAGCTCGGCGCCGACTACGCCGACAACCCGCTGTGGTGGGCCAAGCGGGTCATCACCGTCCATCCCCTCGGCGGCGCCCCGATGGGCCGTCATCCCTACGAAGGCGTCGTCGACGCGGAGGGCAGGGTGTTCGGCGCCGAAGACCTGTGGGTGCTGGACGGCTCGGTCATGCCCGGCCCGGTGGGGCCGAACCCGGCACTGACGATCGCCGCCTTCGCGGACCGCGCGATCGAGCACCACCTCGCCAGCGCCGCCCCGCGTCGTCCCCGCACCCCGCGGCGGACGGCAGATCCCGAGAGGACTCCGATGATGGATGCCGCAGCCTCGCCCGACCCGACCCGCACCACCGTACGGTTCACCGAGCAGATGAAGGGATTCGTCATGCTCGACGCCGGCGATCCACGCGACGCCTACGAGGACGCCCGGATCCTCGACGAGAAGTTCATGTTCGAGTTGACGATCGAGACCAGCGACATCGACGCATTCGTCTCTGATCCGGCACACGCCGGCACGGCGTCCGGATATGTCGATGCTGACGTCCTCGGCGGCCGCGTGCCCGTCGAGCGCGGCTGGTTCAACCTCTTCGTCCAGCCGGAGAACGCCGCCGAGCGGCGCATGATCTACCGGCTCTGGCTCACCGTCGACTCCGGCGCCCCCTTCACCGTGCTCGGCTTCAAGGACGTCCACGACGACCCGGGCTTCGACCTGTGGGACGACACGACCACGCTGTACGTCCAGCTGCTGTCGGGCCACGTGCCGCCGCCCGAGTCGGGCGAGCTCGGCCGCCTGCACGCCGCGGACGATCCGGCCGTCGCCGGCGCGGGAGTGCTGCGGATCAAGCCGCTGGATTTCGCGCAGCAGCTGACGACCTTCCGAACCACCGGTCCGGGCGGAGCGGAGGCGGTCGGCGCCTTCGGCCGGCTCTTCCTCGGGCAGCTCTGGGACACCTACGCTCGTCTGGCGGCACGAAAGGACTGAGCATGACCAGTGCGACAGCGCGGCGCGCCCGCTACGTGCGCCCGGGCACACGCGGCCAGGACACCGAGATCATCCCCTTCGAGGCTGACGACGGCGTACCCCTGACGATGCTCCATGTGACCCGACCGGGTGGGCGGACGCCACGCGGACCGGTTCTGCTCGTGCACGGGGCGGGTGTTCGCGCGGAGATCTTCCGTCCTCCGCTGGAGCACACCCTCGTGGATGCGCTGCTGGACGACGGGTTCGACGTCTGGATGGTGAACTGGCGCGCCTCGATCGACTTGAGACCCGTCGCCTGGACCCTCGACGATGCGGCCGCGTACGACTACCCGGCCGCCGTGCGACTGATCCTCGGGCGCACCGGCGCATCGACGCTCAAGGCTTTCGTCCACTGTCAGGGATCGACGTCGTTCGTGATGTCGGCCATCTCCGGGCTCGTCCCCGAAGTGACCACCGTCGTGACGAATGCGGTGTCGCTGCACACGATCCTCCCCGCGTGGTCTTCGCTGAAGATCCAGGCGCTCTCGCCGATGGTCCGCCGGTTCAGTCCCACCCTCTCGCCCAAGTGGGGCTACAAGACGGAGGGCCCCTTCTCGCGGATGCTCCGCACGACCGTCGTGGCGACGCACCCGGAGTGCGACAACCCGGTGTGCGCGATGGTCAGTTTCACCTACGGGGCGGGGCATCCCGGACTTTGGGCGCACCGGAACATCGACAGCGCCACGCACGACTGGATCGCCGGCGAGTTCGCCGGCGCCCCGATGACGTTCTTCGCGCAGATGCGTGAGAGCGTGCGCGCCGGACACCTGGTGCCGACCGGCGAGGTGCCGCTCATCGCCCCTGATCTCATGGCCGCGCCGCGGACCGATGCCCGCTTCGCGTTCCTCGCCGGTGCCGACAACCGATGCTTCCTGCCCGAGGGCCAGCGCCGCTCCTTCGAGCATTTCGATGCACTCTCCCCCGGCCGGCACACGCATCACGAGTTCCGCGGATACGGACACCTGGACGTCATCTTCGGCGCGAACGCGTGGCGCGACACGCATCCGACGATCGTGGAGGAGCTGCGGGGCTGAGGTCGGTCGCGCACCCGCACCGAGAGCGACGACGGTCGGCGGCCCAGCAGGCGCGGCATTCCGCGACCTTCGAGGTCAGCGAGTGCCCGGATAGTCGCGCTTCTGCGCGCCCACGTACAGCTGCTGCGGGCGGCCGATCTTCGTCTGCGGGTCGCTCTGCATCTCGCGCCAGTGCGCGAGCCACCCGGGCAGGCGGCCGATCGCGAAGAGGACCGTGAACATGCGCGTCGGGAAGCCCATGGCCTTGTAGATCACGCCCGTGTAGAAGTCGACGTTGGGGTAGAGCCGGCGCTCTTTGAAGTAATCGTCGTTGAGCGCGATCTCCTCGAGCTCCTTCGCGAGGTCCAGGAGCGGATCGTGCACGCCCAGCTCGCGCAGAACCTCGTCCGCGGACTCCTTCACGAGCTTTGCCCGCGGATCGTAGTTCTTGTAGACGCGGTGCCCGAAGCCCATGAGCTTGACACCGTCCTCCTTGTTCTTGACCCGCTCCACGAAGCGCTGGACGCTCTCGCCCGAGTCGCGGATGCGCGCGAGCATGTCGAGCACGGCCTCGTTCGCGCCGCCGTGGAGCGGTCCGTAGAGGGCGTTGATGCCGGCGGAGATGGAGGAGAACTGATTCGCGCCGGTCGACCCGACCAGGCGCACGGTGGATGTGGAGGCGTTCTGCTCGTGGTCCTCGTGCAGGATGAGCAGCCGCTCGAGCGCGCGCGACATCACCGGATTGACCTCGTAGATCTCGCTCAGGACGCCGAAGTTCAGCTTGAGGAAGTTGTCGACGAAGCTCAGCCCGTTGTCGGGGTAGAGGAAGGCCTGGCCGACGCTCTTCTTGTGGGCGTACGCGGCGATGACCGGAAGCTTCGCGAGCATGCGGATCGTGTTGAGCTCGACGTGCTCCGGGTTGTGCGGGTCGGACTCGCCCTCGTAGTAGGTCGAGAGCGCCGAGACCGCCGAGGACAGCACCGACATCGGGTGGGCTGTGTGCGGCAGGGCGGAGAAGAACCGCTTCAGATCCTCGTGCAGCAGGGTGTGGTGACGGATGCGGTCATCGAACGCCGCGAGTTCGTCGGCCGTCGGCAGCTCGCCGTAGATCAGCAGCCAGGCGACCTCGAGGTACGTGCTGTTCTGCGCGAGCTGCTCGATCGGGTAGCCGCGATAGCGGAGGATGCCCTGATCGCCGTCGATGAACGTGATCGCCGATTTCGTGGCCGCGGTGTTGACGAACCCGTAATCCAGCGTGGTGTGCCCCGTCTGCCGGGAGAACGTCGAGACATCCACGCTCGGCGTGCCATCCGCTCCGCGCAGGACCGGGAATTCCGCGGTTCTATCGCCGATCGACAGGGTGGCCTTGTCGTGCTGCATGCCCGCGTCGGTCACGGCGCCTCCTCGCGATTCCTGGTCGTTCCGGGGGTGGGGAGGGCCCTGCAGATCACGCCGGGGGCGGTTCCGAGAGCCGGCGTGATGGCGAGGGATGCCGCGCCACCGCGCTTGTACAGCCTAATAGGCGCGTCGGCATACTGCGGACATGGCCAAAGGACCGCGGCATCCGCTGGAGAAATCCTCCGACGGTCACGCCGCCCGGAGTCTCGAGACCGCTGCGGCGATGCGCTCGTCCGTTGCGGTGAGCGACAGGCGGATGTGCTGCCTGAAGTGCGCTCCGTAGAAGTGACCGGGTCCGGCGAGGATGCCGAGGTCTGCGAGGCGGCCGAGGCTCTCCCACGCGTCGCGGCCTTCGGTCGCCCACAGGTACAGACCGGCCTCGCTGTGGTCGATGCGCAGCCCCGCGGCCTCGAGCGCCGCCTTGAGAGCGGCGCGACGCGCGCCGTACAGCCGCTTCTGCGCCGCGACGTGCGCGTCGTCGCCGAGTGCGGCGATCATCGCCGACTGCACGGGCGCCGGGAGCATGAGACCGAGATGCTTGCGGGCGGTCAGCAGGCGGGCCACGATCGCCGGATCGCCGGCGAGGAACGCCGCGCGGTAGCCCGCGAGGTTGGACTGCTTGCTCAATGAGTAGACCGAGAGGATGCCGCGAAAGTCGCCGTCGGCGACGCGCGGGTCCAGCACGGAGGGGATCGGCCGGTGATCCCATGGCGCGTCCCACCCGAGCTCGGCGTAGCACTCGTCCGAGGCCACGACCGCCCCGAGCTCGCGGGCTCGGCCCACAGCGGTTCTCAGGGCGGCGGCATCCAGCACTCTCCCATCGGGATTGCCCGGCGAGTTGAGCCATACGAGCTTCGTACCCTCGGGCCACCTCGACGGGTCGTCGGAGGCGATGGGTGTCGCACCGACCAGGCGTGCACCCACCTCGTAGGTCGGATATGCGGCGCGGGGGTGGACCACGACATCGCCGGGGCCGAGATCCAAGAGGAGCGGCAGAAGCGCCACGAGCTCTTTCGACCCGATCGTGGGCAGCACATGATCGGGCGTGAGGCCCGGCACCGCCCGACGACGGGCGTACCAGTCCGCGATCGCCTCGCGCAGCGCCGGCGTCCCTACGGTCTGGGGATAGGCGTGCGCGTCGGTCGCGTCGGCCAGCGCGCGGGCGATGACAGGGGGTGTCGGATCGACGGGCGAGCCGATCGAGAGGTCCACGAGGCCGTCCGGATGCGCTCGTGCGCGCTCGGCGTACGGCGCGACGGCATCCCAGGGATAGTCGGCGAGGTCGGCGACACCCATGTCGAGGCTACGGAGCCTGCGGCGGGAGTGCGTCGATGACCGGGTGGTCCTTGTGGATCACGCCGACCTTCGCTGCGCCACCGGGTGATCCGACGTCCTCGAACCACTCGACGTTCGCCTTGTAGTAGTCCTGCCACTCGTCGGGGAGGTCGTCCTCGTAGTAGATCGCCTCGACCGGGCAGACCGGCTCGCACGCGCCGCAGTCCACGCACTCGTCGGGGTGGATGTACAGCATCCGATCACCCTCGTAGATGCAGTCGACCGGGCATTCGTCGATGCAGGCGCGGTCTTTCACATCCACGCACGGAAGAGCGATCACATACGTCACGGGTTCAGTCTAATTCGCCGCGCGGCACTGCGTCGGCCTCGACGGGCCGCAACCGGTTCGGCCACGCCACGGCGAACACCACCAGAACCGGCACGGCGACCGTCCACGCGATCGCGAACTCGGTCTGCGGGACGATGACCGAGCCCCCCGGACCGCGGCCGGAGAAGACCAGCGTGGCGACGATCATGCCGACGCCGGTGGCCAGGGCAGCCCACCGGTCGGCGGTCAGCAGCCGCACCGCGGCCAGCAGGGCCGCGCTCCCGATGATCGCGAGCAGCAGGCCGAGCGGGAACCAGCCGATCGTGTACGCATGGGCGATCGTTCCGGCGAGCCCGTAGACGGCTCCCACGATGAACGCCACGATCCAGGTCGCGATGCGGGAGAGCGAGGGGTTCACCCGGGCAAGCCTATTCGGCTCCTACGCCGCCCAGCCCCACAGCCGCAGGAGCGCGGCCGTCAGCGCCGCCGCGACGACAACGACGAGGAACGGCGCGCGCAGCAGGAGCAGCCCCGCCGCGACCAGGACTGCGGGGATGCGCGCATCGACGACGATCGCCTGACCGTCCCCGAGGGTCTGCACCGCCACCAGGGCCGACAGCAGGGCCACGGTGAGCAGATCGGCGATGCGCGCGGGCCGCGGCGCCTCCAGGAAGCGCTGCGGCACGAGGTAGCCGAGGGTCTTCAGGGCGACGCAGATGATCGAGGCCACGAGCACCGCGTTCCAGAGCGTCATGATCGGCTCCCCTCATGGCAGGCCCACCCGTTCTGCGACATCCTCGGGCTCTTCGGGCGGCTTCTCGCTGATGCCGAGCCAGTTGAACCATCCGACGATGACCGCCACCGCGGCCGCCACGATCACCGGGATCCCGGGCATGAGCGCAGGGGTGAGCATCGTCGCCACGACGGCGGCCGCGATGCCCACCGCGATCGGCTGGCGGTGGCGGAGGCGCGGCCACAGCAGGGCGAGGAAGGCGGCCGCCGCCGCGGCATCCAGCCCGTACGCCCTCGGGTCGCCGAGCACATCGCCCAGCAGCGCACCCGCGAGGGTCGACAGGTTCCAGCCCACGTAGATCGCGATGCCGGTGACCCAGAAGCCGAGCGTGCGGGCGCGCCGAGTGGTCTGCGCCAGTGAGACGGCGGTGGATTCGTCGATCGTGAACTGCGCGGCGGCCGCGCGGCGCCAGAATCCCGTGCCGATCACCGGCGACATCCGCATGCCGTAGGCGATGTTGCGCACGCCCAGGAGGGATGCGGAGGCGATCGCCGCGGGAGCGGCGGGCAATCCGCCCGCAGCGATCACGCCGACGAAGGCGAATTGCGAGCCACCGGTGAACATCACCAGGCTCATGACGCACGTCTGCCAGATGTCGAGTCCGGCAGCCACGCCGAGCGCGCCGAAGGAGATTCCGTACGCGCTCGTGGCCAGCGCGACGCTCAGTCCCTGCCGCCAGGCGCGCCGGCTCTCGGCATCCGCAATCGCGTGCTCGGCAGTCACCCGCCCGAGCCTACCGACGGGCGTTCGCGTGGGGAACGAGCCGCCCGGTCATCGGTGGCCCGGCGACTGCCAGGGTCGGGTCAGGCGTTCGCGTCCTGGCGCTTGAGGCGGGAGGTCGCGCGCGCGCGCTCGGTCTGGTCGAGATTCACCTTGCGGATGCGGACGATCTCGGGCGTCACCTCGACGCACTCGTCGTCGCGCGCGAACTCGAGGCTCTCCTCGAGCGACAGCTGCCGCGGGGGGGTCATCGATTCGAACGTATCGGAGGTGGACTGACGCATGTTGGTCAGCTTCTTCTCCTTCGTGATGTTCACGTCCATGTCGTCGTTGCGCGAGTTCTCGCCGACGACCATGCCCTCGTAGACCTCCTGCGTCGGCTGGACGAAGAACGACATGCGCTCCTGGAGCGCGATGATCGCGAACGGTGTGACGACGCCCGAACGATCGGCGACGATGGAGCCGTTCTGGCGAGACACGATGTGGCCGGCCCACGGCTCGTAGCCGTGCGAGATCGCGTTCGCGATGCCCGTGCCCCGGGTCGTGGTGAGGAACTCGGTGCGGAAGCCGATGAGGCCGCGCGAGGGGACGATGAACTCCATGCGCACCCAGCCGGTGCCGTGGTTGGTCATGTTGTCCATGCGGCCCTTGCGGGAGGCCAGCAGCTGGGTGATCGCGCCCAGGTACTCCTCGGGCGCATCGATCGTCAGGTGCTCGAACGGCTCGTAGGTCTTGCCGTCGACCTTCTTGGTGACCACCTGGGGCTTGCCGACCGTCAGCTCGAAGCCCTCGCGGCGCATGTTCTCGACGAGGATCGCCAGTGCCAGTTCGCCGCGGCCCTGCACCTCCCAGGCATCCGGTCGACCGATGTCGACGACCTTGAGAGAGACGTTGCCGACGAGCTCGCGGTCCAGGCGGTCTTTGACCATGCGGGCGGTCAGCTTGTGCCCCTTGACCTTGCCGACGAGCGGACTCGTGTTGGTGCCGATCGTCATCGAGATGGCCGGGTCGTCGACGTGGATCTGCGGGAGCGGCCGCACGTCGTCGGGGTCGGCGATCGTTTCACCGATCGTGATGTCAGGGAAGCCCGCGATCGCGACGATGTCGCCGGGAGCCGCGCTTTCGGCGGGGTACCGCTCGAGGGCGCGGGTCTTGAGCAGCTCGGTGATCCGCGCGCTGCTGACGGTGCCGTCGGCGCGCACCCAGGCGACCGTCTGCCCCTTCTTCAGCGTGCCGTTGAAGACGCGCAGCAGAGCGAGGCGCCCGAGGAACGGGCTCGAGTCCAGGTTCGTGACCCACGCCTGCAGCGGTGCCTCGTCGTCGTAGGACGGCGCCGGCACGTGCTGGAGGATCGCTTCGAACAGCGGCTCGAGGTCGTCGTTGTCGGGCAGGCTGCCGTTCTCGGGCCGGGTGCGGGATGCCGCGCCGGCGCGACCGCTCGCGTAGACGACCGGCACGTCCAGGAGCGCATCGACGTCGAGGTCGGGCACGTCGTCGACGAGGTCGCTCGCCAGACCCAGCAGAAGGTCGTGCGCCTCCTCCTCGACCTCGGCGATGCGGGCGTCCGGGCGGTCGGTCTTGTTCACGAGCAGGATGACCGGCAGCTTCGCCTCAAGCGCCTTGCGCAGGACGAACCGCGTCTGCGGGAGCGGGCCCTCGCTCGCATCGACGAGAAGGACGACGCCGTCCACCATCGACAGACCGCGCTCCACCTCGCCGCCGAAATCGGCGTGGCCGGGGGTGTCGATCACGTTGATCGTGACGGGGCCCTCGGTCGCGTGCGTGCCGGAGTAGGTGATCGCCGTGTTCTTCGCGAGGATCGTGATGCCCTTCTCACGCTCCAGGTCGTTCGAGTCCATGGCGCGCTCTTCCATGTGCTCGTGCGAGCCGAAGGAGCCGGTCTGACGGAGCATGGCGTCGACGAGGGTCGTCTTGCCGTGGTCGACGTGGGCAACGATCGCGACGTTGCGGAGGTCTGAACGGAAAGCACGCACCATGAAAAGTCCTTGCAGAGCGGGGAAGCGCCCGGAACCGGGCCATCCCAGTCTACCGGGCGCTTCCTGAGCGTCCCTCTCGGGGCGCCGCGCGGCACGGATCAGTCGATCTCGGCATCCAGGAGCAGCGCCCGCGCTTCGCGGCGCACGCGCTGCTGCTCGGGATCGGGCACGGGCACGGCCGCGATGAGCCTCTGCGTGTAGGGATCGGTCGCGCCGCGCAGGATCTCGTCACGCGTGCCGATCTCGACCAGCTTGCCCAGGTGCATCACCGCGATCCGGTGCGCGAGGATGTCGACCACCGCGAGGTCGTGACTGATGAACAGGCAGGCGAACTGGAGCTGGTGCTGGAGGTCCTGCAGCAGGTCCAGGAACCGCGCCTGCACCGACACGTCGAGCGCCGAAGTGGGCTCGTCGGCCACGAGCAGCTCGGGAGCGAGGGCGAGCGCGCGGGCGATGCCGACGCGCTGTCGCTGACCACCCGAGAGCTCGTGCGGGAAGCGGTTGCGGTACGACCTCGGCAGCTCGACCTGCGTGAGCAGCGTCTCAACGCGCTTGTCGAGATCCTTGCCCTTCGCCTCACCCGAGAGCAGGATCGGCTCGCCGATGGACTGGCCGATCGGCATGCGGGGGTTGAGGGAGGAGGCCGGGTCCTGGAAGACGATCCCGGTTCGGCGTCGGATCGCGAACAGATCCTTCTGCGACGCATGCGAGATGTCGGTGCCGACGGCGGTCAACTTGCCTTCCGCGATCGGGATCAGCCCGATGGCCGCGCGGCCGAGGGTCGTCTTGCCCGAGCCGGACTCCCCCACAAGACCGACGATCTCGCCCGGAAAGATCTGCAGGTCGATGTGCTCGGCGGCCCGGAATGCCGGGACGCGCCCCCGCTTGGGGTAGTCGATGGCGACGTCCTCGAAAGACAGGACCGGCGCGCGGGTCTCGATGGTCTCTTCGGCCGCTTCGGACGCGCGCTCGCGGATCGCGGCGATGGCCGGCACCGTGGAGGTCTCGGTCTGCACCTCGGTCGCGCCGAGCGCGGGCTCCTCGAGCACGCCGAGGCCCAGGTGCGGCACCGACGCCAGCAGCTGCTGCGTATACGGATGCTGAGGGGCGTGGAAGATCTGCTCGACCGTCCCCGACTCCACGACGATGCCGTTCTTCATCACCATGATGCGGTCGGCGAGGTCGGCCACGACGCCCATGTCGTGAGTGATGAGGATGATGGCCGAGTCGAGTCGCTTGTGCAGGTTGCGCAGCAGATCGAGGATCTCGGCCTGGACGGTGACATCCAGCGCCGTGGTCGGCTCATCGGCGATCAGCAGCAGCGGATCGCACGAGATCGACTGCGCGATCATCGCGCGCTGGCGCTGGCCGCCCGAGAGCTGGTGCGGATACTTGCTGAAGGACTGCTCGGGGTTGGGCATCTCGACCAGGCGGAGGAGCTCGATCGCGCGTTCCTTGGCGACCGTCGGAACCATCCCGCGGTCGTGCGAGCGCAGTGCCTCCATGATCTGGAAGCCGATCGTGTAGACCGGGTTCAGCGCTGTCATCGGCTCCTGGAAGATCGGCGCGATCTCGTTGCCGCGCAGTGCGCGCAGCGTGGAGTCGTCCACGCCCCGCAGCTCCCGGCCCAGCAGCTTGATCGATCCGGTGACCCGCGCGTTCTCGGGCAGCAGGCCGAGGAGGGCCATCGAGCTCGTGCTCTTGCCGGATCCGGACTCGCCGACGATCGCGAGCACCTCCCCGCGACGGACGACGTAGTTCATGTCGACCGCGGCGGGATAGAACTCGCCCTCCACCCAGAACTCGACCCCCAGGTTGTCGACCTCGAGGATCGTCTCGGGCAGGGCCTTGTGCGACGCCGCGATCTCGGCGTCTATGCCCGTCGTGTCAGTCATTCGATGTTTCCCATCTGCGAAGCTTGAGGTCATGGCGTTCCAGGAGGTTCTGTACCGGCCCGCATTCGGCCGCACGCTCGCTGTCGTGACCGTGGTGGTGTGCGCGGTCGGTGTCGCCGCGCTGTTCTGGGGAGACGCCGCGACGCCTATCCGCTACGTCTGGCCGATCGTCCTGGTCGCCGTGGTCGCGTGGGCGCTGTTCTGGCGACCCTGTCTGCGGATGCAGGAGCACGGCGTGACCGTCGAGAACGTCTTCCGCACGTACTTCATCCCGTGGCCCTCCATCCAGGCCATCGACACTCGCTACTCCCTGACGATCCACACGTCCCGCGGCCGCATCCCGGTGTGGGCGACTCCCGCTCCCGGGCGCCATCGCGCGTTCGGCCTTGCGAGCAAGGACTTCGAGGGCGTTGGGGCGACGGCGCGCGGGGAGCACGGCAGCCTGCGGCCGAGCGATGCGCTGAGCACGCCCTCCGGCAATCTGGCTCAGGCGATCCGCGGCCACTGGGAGCGACTCCGGGACTCGGGCGCCTTCGCGAGCGGCGAAGACCCCGAGGCCATGACCGTCACGTGGCATTACGTCACTGTCGCGGTGATCGCCGTCCTCCTCGCGGCCACGGTGATCGGTCTGCTGGTCTAGCAGCTGCACCGTCACCGCTCCGGGTTGAGGGGTTCGTTCTGGGCGTCCCCCGGCTCCTCCGGGCGCGGGTCGTGGTAGTTCACGACATCACCCGTGTAGACGGCCTCCATCGGCACCGTCACCGAGTGCGGCGCCGCCGGCTCGGTCGTGTCGAGGATCGGAGCCATCGGTCCCTTGGCGCGTCCTGCGCGGCGCATCGCGCGCTCGCTCGGCATCTTCTTCTGGCGCGGGTCGAACGCGTCGCGCAGACCGTCTCCGATGAAGTTGACGCAGAGTGCGATCGCGATGATGAAGATGCCCGGCCACCAGAACAGCCACGGCCGGGTGGAGAACGCCGCCTGGTTGTCGGAGACGATCTTGCCGAGCGACGTGTCGGGCGACTGGACGCCGAAGCCGAGGTAGCTGAGGGCGGACTCCAGCAGGATGGCGCCGGCCATCAGCAGCGTGGCGTTGACCACGATGACGCCGACGGCGTTGGGCAGGATGTGCCGGAAGATGATGCGCCGGTCGCGCGCGCCCGAGACGCGTGCGGCATCCACGAATTCGCGCTCGCGCAGGGTGAGGAACTCACCGCGCACCAGGCGGGCCATCGTTGTCCACGCGAAGATGCCGATCACGACGCCCAGGACGGCGGCACCCAGGCTGCCGAACGTGCGACCCAGAACGGCTCCGATCACGATCAGCGGGATCGTGATGATGATGTCCGTGAAGCGCATCAGGATGGAGTCCGTAGCCTTGCGGTAGTAGCCCGCGACGGCACCGATCACGACGCCGATGATCGTCGCCACGACGCCCGCGATCACCATCACCATCAGCGACTGCTGTGCGCCGCGCATGACCACCGCGAAGATGTCGCGGCCCACCTCGTCCTGACCGAACGGGTGCTCACCGAACTGCGGCGGGAACAGGCTCATCGTCGGCACGCCGTTGTTCACCTTGGGCAGGATCTGGTCCCAGGAGTACGGCCACCAGCCGTAGATCCGCAGGCCCCACAGGTCCACGCCGACCGAGGTGAACGCCATGATGACGATCAGGCCGAGCGCGATCATCGCGATGAGCGCACCCCGGTGCCGGAAGAACCGGCGCCGGACGATCTGGCCCTGGCTGAGACCTTCGGTCTCCTTCTGCTCGATCGAGATCTCGGCAACCGCGGCCGCTTCGCCGACGTTGGGGTCTTGAGTGGTCGTGGTGTTCATCAGCCCACCTTTATTCGCGGATCGAGCGCAGCGTAGACGAGGTCTGCGATGAGGTTGAACAGCACGGCGAGCGTGCCGGTGATGACGAAGAACGCCATGACCGGGTTCGGATCGACGTTGCGCAGGCCGTCGATGAAGAGCCTGCCCATACCGCTCCAGCCGAACACGGTCTCGGTCACGACCGCGCCGCCGATGATCGCGCCGACGTCGAAGGCGATGATCGTCGTGATGGGGATGAGCGCGTTGCGGAAGGCGTGGCGCACGATCACGGTGCGCTGCGTCAGGCCCTTGGCGCGCGCGGTGCGGATGTAATCCTGGTTCATCACCTCGAGCAGGCTCGCACGCGAGTATCGCGTGTAGCTGGCGAAGGAGATCAGGATGATCGCGATCGTCGGCAGCAGCAGGTGCGTGTAGAGGTCGATGCCCTGCACCCAGAAGTTGCCGCCCAGGCCGGGAGTGGATGCCCCCACGGTCGCGATCGGCCGGCCGCGCACCCGACTGGAGTTCGCGTACGCCTCCCAGTACGACATGTACTTCTCGAGCGCGATGAAGCCTGCGCACAGGAACCCGACGATCGCGGTGGTGCGAACGACGGGCCCGCGATCCGGAGCGCCCATGAACCAGCCGACCGCACCGCTGACGACGACGGCCAGCACCGCCAGCAGGAGGAAGAACCAGAGCGTCATCCCGTTGAGGATGTAGTTCAGCATCGGGAAGTACAGGGCGATGCCCAGCACCGCGACGATCAGCGACGCGTAGAGCGCCTTGCGATTGCGCAGGCCGGTGGAGATCGCCGTGACGCCGAACGCGATGCCGATGGCCAGCGCCGAATAGACCACGATCCCGATGCTGGGGTCGGCGAACCACTGGGTGACCGAGAAGTACGTCAGCGTCGCGGCCGTCGCGAGCGCCGAGACGCGCGAACGTCGTCCACCGTCGCTTCCATTTGCCGCCGATGAGCGACATCCACAGGACGCCCGCGACGAGGGAAGTGCCGATGATGACCGGTATGGAGATCGTGGGATCCGCCAGCCAGTCGTTCACGCGGATCGCGCCGTACTGCTTCAGCAGCACCGCGACCCAGAAGATCGGGAGCGAGAAGAACAGGAACGATGCCAGCGTGACGCTGTAGTCGAAGCCGCTGTACTGACGCAGCGCCGACACGATTCCGACGGTGAGGCCCAGGAAGATCGCGACGACCGTGGCGGTGGTGACCAGCGTCAGCGTTGACGTGATCGCGTTGCCGAGGAGGATGTTGACCGGCTGGTTCTGGACGCTGACGCCGAAGTCGCCGCGGAACAGACCGCCCAGCCAGAGGAAGTAACGCAGCGGAGGGGGGACATCGAGATTGAGGAGCTTGGTGCGAGCTTCGATGAGCTCGGCCTTGTTCGGCGCGTTGCCCTCTCGCAGCTCGTCGAGCGGATCCCCGGCGAGCGACGTCAGAACGTACATCAGGAACGTCGCGGCGAAGAGGACGAAGATCGACGCTACCAACCGCCGGATGATGAATGAAGCCATGGTGTGGCCGCCTGCCTATCGGTGATTCAGCGCGAGCACGCGGAGGCGAGCGGGCCTTGTGAGCCGTCGGAACCGGTCGCGTGCTCTACCACTGAGACGAGTGTAACGCGGTGGGGTGCAGGCCCCCTCGGGGACCTGCACCCCACCTTCGGTCAGGAACCGAGCCGAAGCTCAGTCATGCCCAACGGCGCTTACTCCTCTTCAGGGGCACCAGCGTCCGTGACCTCCCAGTCCCATGCGTTCCAGAACACGTTCGGAGCGATGGGCGAGGGCGACACGTTCGTGATGCGGTCGCTGATTGCCGTGACCCCGGGGAACTGGAACAGCGTGACTCCGTAGAAGTCGTCCCAGAGGATCTTGTCGGCCTGCATCTTCAGCTCGATCTGCTTGTCGGCATCGAACTCGCTCGAGATCTCCGCCGAGATGGCATCGATCTCAGGGTTGGAGTAGAACGTGTTGTTGTTGATGCCGCCGGTCTCGAACGTCGGGAACGAGTCGGTTGCGCCGAGGCTCGTCGTCTGCCATCCGAAGAAGGCTGCGTCGTACGCACCGGGAGTGCCGAGGAGGCCACCCCACTGCTCGGAACCGCAGTCGGTCACATTGAAGCCCGCCTGGTTGGCCGAAGCCTGGATCAGGGCGAACTCGTTGACACGACGGGGGTTGTTCGACGCGTACAGGATGCAGACCGACGTGTCGGTGATACCCGACTGGGCGAGGAGCGCCTTGGCACCCTCGATGTCGACCTCGGCGAAGTTCGCCGACCCGTTGTTGGCGGAGGACTCGTCGTAGCCCTCGGCGCCCGGCAGGAAGATCTGCGAGTCGCGGAGGATCGCGTCGTCGCCGGCGATCGGGACGATCAGCTTCTCGACGATCTCCTGACGGGGAACCGTCTTGAGGAACGCCTCGCGAACCTGCGGGTTCGAGAAGATGTTCTCGGGGTTCTTGCCGTTCTCGAACTGCAGGTCGATGTGCTCGTACGTGCCCTCGGTGCCGGTGATGACCGTCGCGCCGTCGATCGCGTCGACCGCGGTCTTGAGGTCGGCGGTCGCCTGCGGAGAGATCACGTCGACCTCACCGTTCTCGAGCGCCTGAGCGGCCGCGAGCGGGTCGGGGATGAACCGGATGGTGATCTCCTCGATGTTCGCGGTGTTGTCGCCCTTGTACTCGGGGTTCGCGACGAGGGTGATGTACTGGTCGGCGACGAAGTCGCTGACCATGTACGGACCGCTCGCCAGGTACAGCTCGGGGTCGTCCGGCAGCTCCGTGAAGTTGAAGCCGGTGTTCCAGAAGCTGGAGAGGGGCGCCAGCGCAGCGTCGTCCTCGTTCTGGATCGCGTCGAGCACGGCCTGCTTGGCCTCTTCGTTGTCGTCGATGCCGAGGGCGTTCTTGGCGGCGACGTGAGCCGGCAGCATCTCGCCGAGAGTCGCGTAGGCGATCTCCCAGTCGACGAACGGAGCCTCGTAGGTCATCGTGACGGACCGGCCGTCGTCGCCGATCTCGGGCGTCTCCTGCACGAGGCCGAACTGCGAGTCGGGGCTCGCGCCGCTGTCGAAGTAGACGATGTCCGTCGGGAACGCGTCAGTGAACTCGCCCGTGTCGGGGTCGGTGAACTCCGCCGGGTCGAAGTCGGGCGTGTCGAGCGCGCGCGAGAGCGCGGCCCAGTGGAGCATCAGGTCTGCGGCGTCGATCGGGGTTCCGTCCGACCAGGTGACATCCTCGGCGAGGGTGTACTTGACCGTCAGCGGGTCCTCTTCGAGGAGCTCGTACGTGCCGAAGGACGTGTTCTTCACGAGCTCCGGGGTGTCGTTGTAGTAGTTGAAGCCGTCGAGCACCAAGTAGTTGATGTTGTTGTTGGCGGTGGCGTTGCCGAACGACGTGTTGCCGTTCAACGAGTAGAAAGCCTGGTTCCACGCGGCGGTGATGGACGAGCCTTCGACGAGACCGGAGTCGTCTCCGGTGTCGCCGCCGCCGTCGGCGGCGCAGCCCGAAATCACCAATGCGCCGGCTGCGGTGAGCGCCACCGCGGCCGAGATGCGCTTAATTCTCACTGATTCCTCCTGTGCAGGGTTGTGCGCACACGTCAAGACAGGGCCGGACGGGGGCGCGGATAGGGAAACCCTAAGCACGCGGTGTGGGATGTTCAAAACAACTCGCGAAAACGTTACAGAGCCTTAACTCAATTGATGTTGAATGTGGCAATCTGACAAGATGACCGCGCGGACGACGCCCTCGGATGTGAGGATTGCCACTGACCCGGGCACCCGAGCACGGCTGTGGTGGGAGATCGGCATCGTCCTGGCCGTCACGGTTGGGCAATCTGCGCTGTATTCCGTGCTGTCGCTCCTGCGCGCCTCGCTGCGGACGACGCCGATCGGTCAGCAGCAGACCCAGCTCAATCCCAACCGGGACACCGAGGTCTTCTGGAATGTCCTGTACCAGTTCCTGGGCGCGGTCTTCGGAATCGCGCTCGTGGCCCTCGTGGTGTACCTGCTCTGGGAGCCCGGTCAGAACGCCCTCCGACGCATCGGGCTGGACTTCACGCGGTTCGGCGGCGACGCTGGGCCGCGGCATCCTGCTCGCCGCCGTGATCGGCATCCCGGGACTGGGCCTCTACGCCGGCGCACGGATGCTGGGGCTCAACGTCGCGGTGGTGGCGTCGCCGCTCGATGCCGCGTGGTGGACCGTGCCCCTCCTCGTGCTCGCGGCGCTGCGCGCCGGGCTCACCGAGGAGGTCATCTTCATCGCCTACCTGTTCGATCGGCTGCGCCGGCTCGGCTGGTCGTGGTGGGCGATCATCCTCTCGACGGCCGCGCTCCGCGGGGCGTACCACGCGTACCAGGGCGTCGGGGCGATCGTCGGCAACTTTCTGATGGGGGTGGTGTTCGGCTGGTGCTACCGGCGGTGGGGCCGCGTCATGCCCCTCGTGATCGCGCACACGCTCCTGGACATCGTCGCCTTCGTCGGGTACCCCCTGGCAGCCGCGCTGTGGCCCACCGTGTTCGCGCCCGCCCCCACCCCGTCGGGCACGCCGACCCCGACTCCGACGCCGACGCCCTAGTCCCCGGCATCCGCCTGCGTTGCCCGGCGGCCCTCCTGCTTTCCGCGAGACGGGATAGGCGTGACGAGACGGACGTGAACCGTATCGGTTTCGAGGCGCCTATGCCGTCTGACGGTGCAGTTCGGTCGCGCGGCGAGTCCTGCACAGCCGGGGCGGCGGGCCATCCATCCACGGGATGCATCGTGCGCCACAGGCAGCGACGGCACCGGCTCACACTTGCGCAGATGAGCGAATCGTCACACGCCACTTACGCGTTCACCGCCGAGTGCCCTGTTCCGCTGATTCGAGCGAAGACGCTCGCGCGCCCTGGCGCGATGGTGTCGCGCGGAGAGCTCATCCCGGTGAAGTACGGCATCTATGCGCCGGCGGACGCCTGGCGCCGCCTACCACCCTGGGAACGATATCTCGCGCGCGTGCACGCGACCGCGCTGACCACGCCCGGGCTGACGTTCAGTCATGAGTCCGCCGCGGCGCTCCTGGGTCTGCCCATCTTCGGCGAGCCCGCGGATGTACACGTTCTGCGCGATCCCGCGGCGACCTCCGGCAGCTGGGCGGGACTGCGCACGCACACGGCGGCAGTTCCGCGCGAGATCACCCGGATCGGCGGGATCCAGCTGACTTCCGTGGCCGAGACCGCCATCGACATCGCCCGATCGCGGCATCGCGCAGTCGGCCTGGCTGTCGTCGATGGCGCGTTGCGCGTCGATCCCGCGATCAGCGTGGAGCAGCTCGTCGCGATAAACGAGACCCGGGCCAGCAGTCGTGGCCGCCGCCACGCTCGGTGGGCGATTCACCGAGGCAGCCCCGCTCGCGGCGCGCGCGCTCGAGTCCGTCAGCCGCGCTGCCGTCGAACTGCTCGGCTTCCCTGGTGCCTGAGCCGCAGGTGCTGTTCCAGATCGACGGCCGCAAGTACTTCGTCGACCTCTACTGGCGTGATGCGGATGTCGCGGGAGAAGCCGATGGCCGCGAAAAGTACGACGGTCGGTATGGCCATCCGGTGGACACCGTCATCAACGAGAAGCGACGCGAAGACGGCATCCGTCGCGTGGTCAATGGATTCGCACGCTGGGGTTGGGGCGACGTCGTGCAGCCATCGTGCCTCCGGCGCATCCTCACCGCAGCCGGGCTGTCCCCGATCGGCGTCGCACAGCCCGAACCGCTCGCAACGCTCGCGGCGGCGCTTGAAGGGCCATGCCTCCAGCCGCGAGACAGGACGGACGCCACGAGACTGAGTGCGTTCGCCTCAGTCTCGTGGCGTCTATCCCGTCTCGCGCAAGAACGACGGGAACGAACCCGAGCCCTATGCGAAGGCCTCCACGGGAGGGCACGCGCAGACCAGGTTGCGGTCGCCGTAGGCCTGATCGATGCGCCGCACCGGGGGCCAGTACTTCGTGCGGACGAGGGAGTGCACGGGGTACACCGCGAGCTCCCGAGAGTACGGGTGCTCCCACGGACCGGAGACCACGGCCTCGGCGGTGTGCGGGGCGTTCACGAGAGGGTTGTCGTCGGCCGGCCACTCCCCCGCCGCCACCGCGCGCGCCTCGGCGCGGATGGCGATCATCGCCTCGATGAACCGCTCGATCTCGGCGAGGTCCTCGGACTCCGTCGGCTCGACCATCAGCGTCCCTGCGACCGGGAACGACATCGTCGGCGAATGGAAGCCGTAGTCGATCAGGCGCTTGGCGACATCGTCGACCGTCACGCCCGTCTCCTCGCGCAGCGGCCGCAGGTCGAGGATGCACTCGTGCGCGACCAGTCCGCCCTCGCCGGTGTACAGCACCGGGTAGTGGTCCTTCAGTCGCGTCGCGATGTAGTTCGCCGCCAGCACCGCCGCCGCGGTCGCATCACGGAGCCCCTCGGCACCCATCATGCGCACGTACGCCCACGAGATGGGCAGGATGCCGGCAGACCCGTGCGGCGCCCCCGACACCGCGCCGCCGTCGAAGACGAAGCCCGCGGCGTGATCCGGTCGCTGCGAGAACGGGTGGCCCGGCAGGTACGGTGCGAGGTGCGCCTTGGCCGCGACGGGGCCGACGCCCGGACCGCCGCCGCCGTGCGGGATCGCGAAGGTCTTGTGCAGGTTCAGGTGCGACACGTCGCCGCCGAGGTCGCCGAAGCGCGCGTATCCGAGCAGCGCGTTCAGGTTCGCGCCGTCGACGTAGACCTGACCGCCGGCGTCATGCACCGCCTGGGTGATCTCGAGCACGTCATGCTCGTAGACGCCGTGCGTCGACGGGTACGTGATCATGAGTGCGGCCAGTTCGGCGGCGTGCAGCGCGATCTTGGCGCGCAGATCGTCGAGATCGACGTTGCCTGCGTCGTCGCACGCGACCACGACGACCTTCATGCCGGCCAGAACGGCGGATGCCGCGTTCGTCCCGTGAGCGGAAGAGGGGATGAGGCACACCGTGCGGTCGCGATCGCCGTTTGCGCGGTGCCAGCCGCGGATCGCGAGAAGACCGGCGAGCTCGCCCTGCGAGCCGGCGTTCGGCTGCAGCGATACCGCGTCGTAGCCGGTCACCTCGGCGAGCCATGTCTCCAGCTGCTCGATCATCGCGAGGTAGCCGTGCACGTCCGCCTCGGGGGCGAAGGGATGCACGCGCGAGAACTCGGGCCAGGAGATCGCCGACATCTCGGTCGCGGCGTTGAGCTTCATCGTGCACGACCCGAGGGGGATCATTCCCCGGTCCAGGGCGTAGTCGCGGTCGGCGAGCTGCTTGAGGTAGCGCATCATCGCCGTCTCGCTGCGGTGGGTGTTGAACACCGGATGCGTGAGGTAGTCGTCCTCGCGCAGGAGAGCGTCGGCGACCCCGGCGAGGGGGGCGGCATCCGCGAACGGCACATCGCGATCGCCGTGCTCGTCTGCCGCCGGGAGGCCGAACGCCCAGGCCACCGCGGCGAGGTCGTCTGCGGTCGTGGTCTCGTCGACCGAGATGCCGACCGTCGCGTCGCTGACCCAGAAGAGCTGGTAGCCGCGCGAGCGGGCCCGTTCGATCACGCGCTGCGACGGACCGGGCGTGACCACCTGGATGGTGTCGAAGAACGAATCCGAGCGCAGCGGAAGATCGTACGATCGCAGCCGCTCGGCGAGGGCCTCCGCCTTCCTCGCCACCTCGGTCGCGATTCCGCGCAGTCCGTCCGGGCCGTGGTAGACGGCGTACATTGCGGCCATGACGGCCAGCAGCACCTGCGCGGTGCAGATGTTCGACGTCGCCTTCTCGCGGCGGATGTGCTGCTCGCGGGTCTGCAGCGAGAGGCGGTAGGCGGGGTGGCCGGCGGCATCCTGCGAGACTCCCACGAGGCGGCCCGGCAGCTGACGCTCGAGCCCCGACCGCACCGCCATGTATCCGGCGTGCGGACCGCCGAAGCCCAGCGGAACGCCGAAACGCTGGGTCGTCCCCACCGCGACGTCTGCGCCGAGAGAGCCCGGCGAGCGCAGCAGGGTCAGGGCGAGCAGGTCGGCCGCCATGACCGCGAGCCCGCCGGCGACGTGGGCCGCGTCGATCACCCCGGCAGGATCCCAGACGCGCCCGGAGGCTCCGGGGTACTGCACGAACACGCCGAACAGCTCATCGGGCAGCGTCGCGCCGTGCGCGAAATCGAGCTCGACGAGCTCGACCCCGACCACCGACGCGCGCGCGCGCAGCACCGCCTTGGTCTGCGGCATCGCGTCCGCGTCGACGGCGAAGACGTTCGAGGCGGACTTCGACGCGCGCCGGGCGACCAGCATGCCCTCGACGACCGCCGTGGGCTCGTCGAGCATCGACGCGTTCGCGGTGGCCAGCCCGGTCAGATCGGTGACCATCGTCTGGAAGTTGATGAGGGCTTCGAGCCGCCCCTGGGAGATCTCGGGCTGATAGGGCGTGTACGCCGTGTACCAGGACGGATTCTCCAGCACGTTCCGCGAGATCACGGACGGGGTGAACGTGTCGTAGTAGCCGAGCCCGATCATGGGGCGGGCTGTCCGGTTCTGCGAAGCCAGCTCGCGCAGCTCGGCGAGCGCCTCGGCCTCGGTGGCGGCGGACGGGATGTCGGAGGTCGCCCGCGGCTTCACGTGGATGGATGCCGGCACCGCGGCCTGCACGAGGGCGTCGACGGAGTCGTAGCCCAGCGCGCCGAGCATGAGCGCATGCGCGGCGGCATCCGTCCCGATGTGTCGATCTGCAAAACCGCGGGGGCCGGCACTGGAGCGCCGAGGCGTGCCGAACGCGGAATGCTGCGCGCTCACTCCTCGCCGCCCGTGAGCGCCAGATACGCGTCGCGGTCGATCAGCTCGGCCGGAGCCGACCCGTCCACGCGGAGCTTGACGAGCCACCCATCCCCGAACGGGTCGCTGTTGACGAGCGACGGATCATCGACCACGGCGTCGTTGATCGCGACCACGTCGCCGGTCAGCGGCGAATAGAGCTCGCCGACGGACTTCGTCGACTCGATCTCTCCCACGACCTGGCCGGCGGTCACGCCGGAGTCGACGGCGGGCAGCTCGACGAACACGACGTCGCCGAGCTTGTCGGCGGCGTAGTCGGTGATGCCGACGGTGGCCACATCGCCCTCGATGGCGATCCACTCGTGCTCGGCGGTGTACTTGAGGCTGTTGAGGTCGGTCACTTTTCCTCCGATGGGATGCTGTGTCGAGGTGGGTGGATCGTCACGTGGCGCGACGGTAGAACGGCAGTGCGGTGACGGTCGCCGGAATGCGGGTTCCGCGGACGTCCATCGAGAGTTCAGTGCCGGGCGCGGCCGCCCCGGGTGCGACGAAGGCCATGGCGATCGGATGGCCCAGCGTCGGGCTCAGGGCCCCGCTCGTGATCTCACCGACCGGACCGTCCGCGTCCAGGACGACGTAGCCGGCGCGTCCCGCGCGCTTGCCCTCCGAGACCAGGCCGACCAGGACCGGCGCCTCCGACGCGACCACTGCGGACAGTCCGCCGCGACCGACGAAGTCCGGCTTGTCGGCGGCGACAGCCCGGCCGAGACCCGCCTGGGCAGGCACGATGTCGAGCGACAGCTCGTGGCCGTACAACGGCATTCCCGCCTCCAGCCGCAGGGTGTCACGGGCGGCCAGTCCCGCCGGGACGAGTCCGAGCGGCGCTCCGGCCTCGAGCAGGGCATCCCACAGCGCACCCACGTGCGCATTCGGGATGAGCAGTTCGTAGCCGTCCTCGCCGGTGTAGCCGGTGCGGGCGATGAGCACGGAGGCGCCGGCGAAGGATGCCGCGACCGAGGCGTAGTACTTGAGGTCGTCCAGAGGGTGGGCGAAGGAGCCGAGTCCCGCCGTGGCGTCCAGGACGGCGCGGGCCTGCGGACCCTGCACGGCGACGAGAGAATAGTCGTCGGTCGCGTCGACCACCTCGACCGCGCGTCCTTCGGTGCGGTCGGCGAGCGCCACGGCGACGCTCGCGCGGTTGCCGGCGTTCGCGATCACCAGGAAGTGCTCGTCGCCGAGGCGGTAGACGATCACGTCGTCCACGATGCCCCCGCCTTCGTCGAGCACGAGCGAGTACTTCGCCTTGCCCACCGCCATCGTCGAGAGGCGCCCGGCGAGGGCATAGTCGAGGTAGTCGGCGGCATCGGCGCCTTCGACGAAGAACTCCGCCATATGCGAGATGTCGAACAGGCCCGCGGCGGTGCGGACGGCGTGATGCTCGGCCAGGTCGGAGCTGTAGCGGACGGGCATGGCCCAGCCGCCGAAATCAGTGAACGACGCACCGAGCGCCTCGTGGCGGTCGCGAAGCGGGGTATAGCGCGGCGCCGTGCGGGGGTCTGTCATGAGTTCTCCCGATCTCGTACGGGCAGACGCCATTCGGCGCCTGTGAACTCCCCCTCTGTCATGGGCCTGAGAGTTTCACCTCGGCATCCGATCTTGACGAACGGATGCCGGGACTTTCACCGTCGGCGGATCCTCGAAGGATCTCTTTCCAGAGCGGCCGAGCCCGGGCGGTACGCGTGACCTGAGAGATTGGCGGGGAGGCTTGCTCCTTCGGTGCCCGGCTGCGTGCGCCGAGGCTCTCCCGTCCGGGTTATTGGCCTGTGTTGACTTGCCCTGCCAGCATAGCGTCCGCCTTCCCCTGCGGCAGTCATCCGGTGCACGAGCCGGTCGAGACCGCCTCGGTCCACCCCGCCGCACCGGCGAGCACCGGCTGGAGCTCCGCCGTGGTCATCGCATAACCGCGCGCGGCGTCGCTCTCGGCGCGGGCGAACACCACTCCCGCCACGTCGCCGTCGTCCGTCAGCAGCGGCCCGCCCGAGTTGCCGGGCTGCACGTCCGCCGCCAGTGCGTAGATGTCGCGCACATTGCTCGCCTCGCCGTAGATGTCGGGGACGAGCACGGATCCGGCCGAGATCACCTCGGCGTTGATCGACGTGAACGGTCCGCCCCAGGGGTAACCCTGGATGACCGCGGCCGTGCCGGGCACGAGAGGCGGCACGACCGGAAGGGCCGCTGCGCCGAGACCGTCGACGGCGATGAGGGCCAGGTCGTCCACCGCGTCGAAGTACACGACGCGCCCTTCCCGCGCCGGCTGACCGGGCAGCTCGACGACGGGCGCCGACACGCCCGCGACGACGTGGGCGTTGGTCACCACCCGGTCGGGTGCGATCACGAAGCCGGTGCCGGTCGCGCTCGTTCCGCAGGCGTAGGCAACGCCCGACACGCGGGCGACGGATGCCGCAGCCTCGGTCAGCTCGGGATCGTCCAGTGCGACAGGCGGCGCGGTGGGCTTCACGTCCAGATCCAGCAGCACGCCGAGCTGGGGAAGCCCTTCGTCCAGCACCGCGGAGCGGACCCGCGCGAGCGCTTCGGCGACAGGACGAGGCGTGAGCGCCTCGATCGTACGGATCACCTGCGACGAGCCGAGCGCCGCCGAGACGACCGGTGTGCCCGTGGGAATGACGCTCGCGCTGATGAGGCTCAACGACAGTGCGCCGGCCAGCACGGCGAACGCACCGCCCAGCACTCGATCGATCACCCGCAGCGGGGCGCTCCGGTCGACACCGCGGCGCAGGGCGGCGCCGATCGCACCGACGGCTGCAGCCCCGCCGATCACGAGGAGGAGGACCAGGGCGATCACCGCGAACACGCGGGTGCTCTGCCACGGCCACAGGTCGTTCACGAGCGGCACGAGCCAGAAGGCCGCGAGCCCGCCGAGAACCACCCCGATCAGGATGCCGAGGCTCGCCAGCAACCCGCGTCGCACGCCGACGATCAGCGCGAGCACGAGGATCACGATCAGCACGACGTCGACGATCAGCACGCGCTCCCCCGTTCTCGACCTGCGCAGACTCCGGCGTTCAGCGTACGCACCGCTTCCTGTAGGCCGGCTCGGAAGCGCCGTCGGGCGGGCGGGTTGCACTTCGGGTCACTATGACACTAAGATCGAACCGAGGTAATGGTCAACATGACACAAACAGCCCTGAGCTCCGACATCCCCCGCGTGGACAGCGCGGCGGACGACGTCACGCGCGTCGCCGTGTCGACGGTCATCTTCACGCTGCGCCGCGATCCCGCAACCGACTGCGTGTCGGTGGTCCTCCCGCTCGTGCGCCGCACCCGCGATCCGCACGAGGGATTGTGGGCGCTGCCCGGAGGATGGCTCGACACGAGCGAGAGCCTCGACGCGGCGGCATCCCGCACCCTCGCCGAGACGACCGGCATCGCCCCGAGCTACCTGGAGCAGCTCTACGCCTTCGGTGCGGTCGACCGCTCCCCCGGCCGCGTCGTGTCGATCGTCTACTGGGCGCTCGTGCGACCCGACGAGATCCCGGGCGACCACATCGAGAACGTGGCGTGGTTCGACGCCGCAGAGCTGCCGCGCCTCGCGTTCGACCACAACGAGATCGTCGCGTACGCCCTCTGGCGGCTGCGGAACAAGGTCGGTTACAGCCGGATCGCGCACGGACTGCTCGCTGACGAGTTCACGCTCGCCGAGCTGCGCGAGGTGTACGAGTCGATCCTCGGAAGGCGCCTGGATCCCGCGAACTTCCGCCGCCAGGTGGAGCACTCCGGAAACCTCATTCCGACCGACCGCTTCCGCACCGGCAGCCACCGGCCCGCGCGGCTGTACCGCTACAACCAGGACGTCGAGCTCGCCGACCGCGGCCCCCTCGTCGACCGACACTGAAATGATCCGAGAGCGAATCGAGCACGCCATGTCCGCGACATCCCTCACCCTCCCGCCGCTGCCGGTGGACCCGTCCGTCGACCACGAGATCCAGGCCATTGTCGCCGGCGCGTCGACCGCGGAGACCTGCAACACCGATCTGGCGGCCGGTCCGTGGAACTTCGACGCCCGACCGGGCTACGGTCCCGGTTCGTCGATGGGCGACGTCATTCCGGTCGGCTCCCCGCGCCAGGGCGAGCTGCCGGCCGAGTACCGCGAGGCCTCCCCCGAGGAGCTCGACGCCCGCGTGCGCGCGGCGAAGGCGATGCTCGGCCACCGTGTGATGATCCTGGGTCACTTCTATCAGCGCGAAGAGGTCGTGCGGCACGCCGACTACGTCGGCGACTCCTTCCAGCTCGCGAACGCCGCGAAGGCGCATCCCGAAGCCGAGGCGATCGTCTTCTGCGGGGTGCACTTCATGGCCGAGACCGCCGACCTGCTGTCGCGGCCCGAGCAGGCCGTCATCCTTCCGAACCTCGCCGCGGGCTGCTCGATGGCCGACATGGCCGACATCGATCAGGTCGAGGAGTGCTGGGAACAGCTCGCCGAGGTCTACGGAGACATGGACACGCAGGATGCCGATGGCCTGGTGCCGGTGATCCCGGTGACGTACATGAACTCCTCGGCCGCGATCAAGGGGTTCGTCGGTCGTCACGGCGGCATCGTCTGCACCTCGTCGAACGCGCAGACCGTGCTGGAATGGGCCTTCGAGCGGGGTCGCCGCGTGCTGTTCTTCCCGGATCAGCACCTCGGCCGCAACACCGCGAAGGCGATGGGCGTGCCTCTCGAGCAGATGCCGATGTGGAACCCGCGCAAGCCGCTGGGCGGAGCCACGCCCGAGGAGCTCGAGCAGTCGCGTGTGATCCTGTGGCACGGGTTCTGCTCCGTGCACCGCCGCTTCACCGTCGACCAGATCGATAAGGCCCGCGCCGAGCACCCCGGTGTCCGCGTGATCGTGCACCCGGAGTGCCCGATGGCCGTCGTCGACGCCGCCGACGAGTCGGGCTCGACCGACTACATCCGCCGCGCGATCGAAGGCGCCACCGAGCCCAGCACATTCGCGATCGGCACCGAGGTGAACCTCGTCCAGCGCCTCGCCGCCGAGAACCCGCAGCACACGATCTTCTGCCTCGACCCGGTCGTGTGCCCCTGCTCGACGATGTACCGCATCCACCCGGGCTACCTCGCCTGGGTGCTCGAGGGCCTCGTGAACGGGGAGGTGCTCAACCGCATCGCGGTCCCGCACGATGTCGCCGATCCTGCCCGGCTGGCCCTGGAGCGGATGCTGGCCGCGAAGCCGCCGGCGGCGGCGGCCGCGGCGTGGGAGAACGCCTCATGAGCCTTGACGGACTCTCCGCGGACGCCCCGCAGGCGGTCATCGTCGGCAGCGGCATCGCCGGCCTGACCGTCGCTCTGCACGCCGTCGAGCACGGGTGCCGCGTCACCCTCGTCACCAAGGACGTGCTGGAGCATGCCAACACCCGGTACGCGCAGGGCGGCATCGCGGGAGTCATGTTCGACGACGACCGCACCGAGGACCACATTCGCGACACCCTCACGGCGGGAGCCGGTCTCAGCGACCCGGAGGCCGTCCGCGTCCTGGTCGACGAAGGTCCCGCCCGGATCCGCGAGCTGATCGCGCTCGGGGTGGCATTCGACCGCGGAGCGGACGGCGAGTTCGTCAAAGGCCTCGAGGCGGCGCACTCCTATCCGCGCATCCTGCACTCGGGCGGCGATGCGACAGGCACCGCGATCGAGAAGGCACTCGTGGCGAGGCTCCGCGCGAGCGAGGTCCGCGTGATCGAGCACGCCTTCCTGGTCGACCTGGTGCAGGACTCGGGTCGCGTCACCGGCGTGGACCTGCTGATCGGCGATGTCGCGGCAACCGACCGATCCGCGCACGTTCCCGGACGCCGCGAGCGCATCGAGGCGGACGCCGTCGTGCTCGCCACCGGAGGCGCCGGCGAGCTGTACGCGCACACGACGAATCCGACGGTCGCCACGGGCGACGGCATCGCCGCGGCGCTGCGCGCCGGCGCCGAGGTCACCGAACTGGAGTTCTTCCAGTTCCACCCGACGGTGCTCGAGGGCGCCGGTCACGCTCTCGGCGAATCGTTCCTGGTCTCCGAAGCGGTCCGCGGCGAGGGCGCGACGCTGATCGATGAGAACGGGCTGCGCTTCGCGTTCGATGCCCATCCCGACGGCGAACTCGCCCCCCGCGACGTCGTCGCGCGGGCGATCGCACACCAGATGGAGGCCCAGGGCGGGCGTCCCGTCTTCCTCGATGCGACCCATCTGCGTGACACTCCGGAGGAGACGGCGGCGTTCCTCGCCCGCCGGTTCCCCACGATCGACCGCGCCGTGCGCGACCGTGGACTCGACTGGGCGCACGAGCCGATCCCCGTGACTCCGGCCGCCCACTACCTGATGGGCGGCGTCACGACCGATCTGAATGGCCGGACCACGCTTCCCGGTCTGTACGCCGTCGGAGAAGTGGCTCGCACCGGAGTCCACGGAGCGAATCGCCTGGCCTCGAACTCGCTGCTGGAGGGCGCCGTGTTCGGTGCCCGCGCCGGTGACGCGATCGCGGAGGACGCGGCATCCGGTGCGTGGCCCCGTACGGTCGTCTCCTCCCCGACGGTTCCGGAGAGCGCGGGCGCAGCTCGTGGCGATGACGGCGCCGGCACGCCCTTCACCCGCCAGGCTCTGCAGGGCCTCATGTGGGAGGACGCCGGTCTCGTGCGCGACGCGCGCGGACTGAGCCGCGCAGCGGCCGTGATCGCCGGCTGGCGTGCCCACCGACGCACCCCGCATGCCGAGGCGGAGCTCGAGGACGAGAACCTCCTGGTCGTGGCCGAACAGCTCGTCGCCGCGGCGCTGCGCCGCACCGGCTCGGTCGGCGCGCACTACCGGCGGGATGACCCGGACCTCGAGCCGGCGGACACGGCCACGCCGGCGTCGGTCGGAAGCGGAGTCGCCTGATGCTCACACGCGCCACGATCGATCGCGCCGTCGGGGCCGCACTCGAAGAGGATGCGCCGTGGGGCGACATCACGAGCGAGATGCTGATCCTGGCTTCTGCGATCGCGCGCGCGGATCTGGTCGCGCGGGAGGCGGGGATCTTCAGCGGCGGCGAGGTGTTCGCTGCGGCCTTCCGCCTCACCGATCCCGCCGTCGAGGTCGACCTGATCGTCGAGGACGGCGAGTACTTCGAGGAGGGCGCCGTGCTGGCCACGGTGGCGGGCCACGCTCGGGGGGTGCTCACGGCGGAGCGGATCGGCCTGAACTTCGTGCAGCGGATGTCGGGCATCGCCACGCTGACCGCCCGCTACGTCGCTGAGGTGGCGCACACCGGCGCGCGTATCGCCGACACCCGAAAGACGACACCCGGCCTGCGCGCGTTCGAACGGCATGCCGTCGTGAACGGCGGAGGGCACAATCACCGCTTCTCGCTCTCGGACGCCGTGATGGCCAAGGACAATCACCTGGCCGTGCTCGCCCAGAAGGGCGTGTCGGTGACAGCCGCACTCCAGGGTGCGATCGCCCGCCTGCCCCACACGACGCACGTCGAAGTCGAGGTCGACCGGCTCGAGCAGATCGACGCCGTCCTGGCCGCGGGCGTCGGCACGATCATGCTCGACAACTTTTCGCTGGAGGATCTGAGTCGAGGTGTCGAGAAGGTCGCGGGACGAGCGGTCGTCGAGGCCTCCGGCGGAGTCTCGCTCGAGACCGTGCGCGCGATCGCCGAGACCGGTGTCGATGTCATCTCGGTCGGCGCCCTCACGCATTCTGCGCGCGCTCTCGACCTCGGACTCGACGTCCGCATCTCCTGAGGCCGCGCCATGAGCATGCTCTACCTCGACAACGCCGCGACGACGGCGGTGCGGCCCGAGGTTCTCGAGGCGATGATGCCGTACCTGACGCGCTGGTTCGGCAATCCCTCGAGCCACCACACCGTGGGTGAGGCCGCTGCGGCCGCCCTGGCCGACGCCCGCGCCCGCGTCGCGCGCGTAGTGGGGATGCGGGCGGGCGACGTCATCTTCACCTCGGGCGGCACCGAGGCGAACAACCTGGCCGTCAAGGGCATCGCGATCGCGGCCCTGGCTCGCCAGCCCCGAGCGTCCCGGCCCGCAGCACGACACCTGATCACGACGCCTATCGAGCACGAGTCGGTGCTCGAGTCGGCCGATTACCTCGAGCGCCTCCACGCCTTCGACGTGACGCGCGTGCCGGTCGACCCCTTTGGACGTGTGGAGCCGGATGCCGTCGCCCGGGCGCTCCGCGCAGACACGGCGCTGGTGACCCTCGGCTACGCCAACAACGAGGTGGGCACGGTGCAGGACGTCGCGGCGATCGCGGCCGTCGCGCGGGCGCAAGGCGTTCCCGTGCACATCGACGCCGTTCAGGCCGCCGGCTGGCTCCCGCTCGATGCGGCCGGGCTCGGCGTGGACGCGATCTCGCTCGCCGGGCACAAGGTGGGCGCGCCGAAGGGCACCGGGGTGCTCGCGGTGCGAGGCCGCGTGCCGCTGGAGCCGCTCCTGCACGGCGGCGGGCAGGAGCGCGGTCGTCGAAGCGGGACCGAGGACGTCGCCGGAGCCGTCGGCTTCGCGACCGCACTCGAGCTCGCGGAGGCCGAGCGTGCCGAGTCGAGCGCGCGTGTCGCCGCGCTGCGAGACGCGTTCGTCACCCGTGTGCTGGCCGCCGTGCCGAGTGCACGGCTCACCGGCGACCCGGTGCACCGCCTTCCGGGAACAGCGAGCTTCACGTTCGCGGGGACGAGCGGCGAGGCGGTGCTGCTCGAGCTGGAACGACGTGGGATCGTCTCGTCGAGCGGATCCGCGTGCGCGGCGGGCAGCGACGAGCCCTCACACGTGCTGCTCGCGATGGGCGTGGCGCCGGAGGTGGCGCAGACCGCGGTGCGGTTCACCTTCCCGCACGCGATGCGCGAGTCTCTGGATGGCGTCGCCGACGCGGTCGCGGCATCCGTCGTCGCCGTAGGATCGGGCGGGTGAGCTCCCCCGCCGCGGTCACCGTCATCGTGCCGGGGTACGACATCGCGCCGTATGCGGTGGAGGCACTCGAATCCCTGCGGCGGCAGACGCTGCCGAACTGGACGGCCATCCTGGTCGACGACCGCTCCGCCGATGACACCGGCGACATCTTCGAGGCGGCCGCCGCGGAAGACCCCCGGTTCCGGGTCGTCCGTCACGAACGCCGCGTGGGTCTGGGAGCGGCTCGCAATACCGGGCTCGAGCTGGTCGAGACGCCGTTCCTCGGCTTCCTCGATGCGGATGACGTGCTCACCCCGACCGCGCTCGCGCGGCTCGTCGGAGTGCTCGACGAGACCGGCAGCGACTTCGCGGTCGGCGCGTATGTGCGCCTGCGTCCGGATCGGGTGGGCGGCTACGCGCTCGGCGAGGTGCAGCCGTGGGTCGCGGCGGCGACCGCTCCCGAGCGACGGGGGACCACGATCGACGAGCACCCGGAGGCGTCGGGCAACATCGTCGCGTGGTCGAAGGTCAGTCGGACCGACTTCTGGCACCGCGCCGGCATCCGCTTCCCGGAGGGTCGCCTGTACGAGGATCAGGTCGTCGCTCAGCAGATGTACGCGCGCGCCCGCCGCTTCGACACGATCCCGGATGTCGTCGCACACTGGCGCATCCGCGCGGACGGCTCGTCGATCACGCAGCGCGAAGCGCAGCTGGACGTCCTCCGTGACTGCCTCGCGGCGATGGATGCCGGCCTCCACGTGCTCGAATCGGCGGGGCATCCCCTCGCGACGCAGGCGCGGATCGGCCAGATGCTGCGCATGGACATCCCTCGCCTCGCCGACATCGCGCGTCTTCATCCGGATGCCGCCTACCGGCACACCCTGGGAGCGTTCACCCGCCAGCTCTGGGCGCGAGCGGGCTCCGCGCGCACCGGTCTGGGCGAGGCGTCAGCGACGGCGGTGGCCGCCGCGCTGCTCTGGTAGCGCGGCGGAGTCAGGCGTCGCCCAGGTGCGGCCAGCGGCGCTCGTCGGGAGGCGCATCGTCGGACATGATCGACAGCGGCGCGGTCAGCGAGCCGGTGAGCACGGCCACCGGGTCATCGACGGGCAGGGGCACCGGTTCGTCGGGCGCGCGATCCGCGCGTCTGGCCGGCAGCGGGCCCGGCGGTTCGGTCGCCTCGACGTCGAGGATCCGCGAGGCGGCGAGCTGCTGCGCGGCGAGCTCGGCATAGAGACCGTCCTGGGCGATCAAGGTGGCGTGAGTCCCCGATTCCACGATCCGGCCGGCATCCACCACATGGATCACGTCCGCGCCGATCACGGTGGACAGGCGGTGCGCGATCGACAGGGTGGTGCGGCCGCGCGCAGCGGCATCCAGCGCCTCCTGCACGACGCGCTCCGAGACCGTGTCGAGGGCGGACGTCGCCTCATCAAGGAGGAGCACCGGCGGGTCCTTCAGCAGCACGCGCGCGATCGCGATGCGCTGCTTCTCGCCGCCCGACAGCCGGTAGCCGCGCTCGCCCACGATCGTGTCGTAGCCCTCCTCGAAGCCGGTGACGATGTGGTGGATGTTCGCCGCCCGGCACGCCTCCTCGAGCTCCTCCTGGGTGGCTTCCGGCTTGGCGTAGAGGAGATTGTCGCGGATCGTCGCGTGGAACAGGTACGTCTCCTGCGAGACGATCCCCACGTGGTCGATGATCGACTCCTGCGTGAGCCGTCGCACGTCCTCGCCCGCGAAGAGCACCTCGCCGCCGGACGCCTCGTACATTCGCGGCGTGAGGTAGAGGATCGTCGTCTTCCCGGCGCCGGACGGCCCCACGAATGCGACGTGCTGACCGGGCTCGGCCACGAACGAGATCCCGCGCAGGGTCGGACGCCCGTCGTCGGCGGCATCCGGATAGCGGAAGACCACGTCGCGGAACTCGATGCGCCCGATCGGACCGGGTGCCTGGGTGACCGGGATGGCGTCGGATGCGTCGCTGATCGCGGGCACGAGATCGAGGTACTCGAAGATGCGGGCGAAGAGCGCGGCTGAGGTCTGCACGTCGAGGGCCACGCGCATGAGCCCCATCAGGGGCATGAGCAGGCGCGCCTGCACCGTGGTGAACGCGACGATCGTCCCCGCGGTGATCAGATCCGTGCCGCCCGTGATGAGGTAGCCCGAGACCAGATAGATCACCGCCGGAACGCTGGCCATCAGCACCTGAACGACGGCGAAGAAGCCCTGACCGCTCATCGCCCGTCGCACCTGCAGGCGCACCTGGTTGACGTTCTCGGCGCCGTAGCGGGCGGACTCGGTGCGCTGCCGGTTGAACGACTTCGACAGCAGGATGCCGGAGACGCTCAGCGTCTCCTGCGTGATGGAGGTCAGCTCCGAGAGCGACTCCTGGGTCTCGCCCGCGATGCGGGCCCGCACCTGTCCGACGCGGCGCTGCACGATCACCAGGAACGGCATCATGACGACGGCGATGAGCGTGAGCCGCCAGTCGATGATGATCATCGCGACGAGCGAGGCGATCACCGTCACGACATTGCCCAGGATGCTGGTCACGGTGTTCGTGAGCACGCCGGAGACGCCGCCCACGTCGTTCTGCAGACGGGACTGGATGACGCCCGTCTTCGTGCGGGTGAAGAAGCCGAGCTCCATCGCCTGCAGGTGCTCGAAGAGCTTCACGCGCAGATCGCCGGTGACCCGGTTGCCGACGGTGGAGGTGAACCACGTCTGCGCCACGCCCAGCCCGGCGGAGAGCACGAACAGCCCGATCATGATGAGGACGAGGCGAAGCAGCAGCTCGAGGTCGGGCGGTCCGCCGTCGATCGGGAAGAGCGCCTGGTCGAAGATCTGCTGCACGATCAGCGCGGGGACGACCGCGATCGCCGCGCCGGCGATCACCAGCACCGCGGTGACGACGATGCGGAACCTGTAGGGGCGGAAGAGCGCGATCACCCTCCGGCCGAGGTGCGGAATGTGCGGAGCCTCGGCGTTCAGCTTCTTCTGGGCTTCGATGTCGACGGGCCGGAATCCACCCGGGTGACCGCCGCCTCTGCCTGCCATGCTCACCCTGGCAAGCCTACTGACGGGTCCGGACGGACGGGCCGGTCGCACAGGCTCAGGATTCGACGGGCTCAGCTTCGACGGGGCTCAGGCTTCGACAGGCTCAGCCGAGGTCGATCACGAGGTTCACCACGGTGCCGATGATGACCGCCCCGAACAGGTACGCCAGCAGCGACTGGGCGATGATCAGCCGCCGGATCTCGTTCGTCCGCACCGCGCTGTCGCCCACCTGGTAGCCCATCCCCACGCCGAGCGAGAAGTACACGAAGTCGGTGTACGACGGGTCCTCCTCCTGATTGAAGTCGATGCCCCCGATCGGGTCGCCGTAGTACATGTTCGCCACCCGGAGCATGTAGTCGGTCTGGATGAGCGCCCATGAGGCCGCGACGCTCACCACCGCGATCCCTGCGAGCAGGTAGGACTCGAGCTCGGACGTGCTCTGCGTCTGGATGAGGACGATCGTGACGGCACCGAGGCTCGCGATGCTGCCGATCAGTGCCGTCAGGCGCGACAGCGACCGGCCGGGGTCTTCGCGTCGCGCATGGATGCGGGTCTGCGCGGCATCCATCGGCCAGACCACCAGCGCCACCCACAGGACGCTCGTCACCGCGAAACCCGACCATCCCGCCAGCAGGGCCGCCGCCCAGCCGAGGAAGGGCCCGACGAGCAGGACGAGGGCGACGCCGATTCCGAGCGCGACGAGCGACCGGGCCAGCGCGACGACGGGAACTCCACTTCGGCGCATAACCGAATGTTTCCATGCGAACCGGGAATGCCATGTCCGACAGGGCCGTTACTGTTGTGGCTTGCTCTTATTCGTGTGACCCCGCCTACGGGACGGCTGTCGTGCACGCCGACCCCCGAGGAGACGACCTATGGCCGCGACCGACATCCGCCCAGGCACCGGCAGCATCCGCGTCCCGGCGCCCCAGGGCACCGGTCTCAGCCGCGCCGACAGCCGCATCATCTGGCTTCTGCTGGGCGCCGCGTTCGTCGCGATCCTGAACGAGACCACGATGGGTGTGGCGATCCCGCACCTCATCACCGATCTCGGCATCACCGCGGTCGCCGCCCAGTGGCTGACCACGGCGTTCATGCTGACGATGGCCGTCGTCATCCCGATCTCGGGCTTCCTCCTGCAGCGCTTCACCACGCGACAGGTGTTCATCGCGGCGATGGGACTGTTCTCGCTCGGCACGCTGATCGCGTTCCTCTCGCCGGGCTTCCCCATGCTCCTGGTCGCGCGCGTCGTGCAGGCGTCGGGCACCGCGATCATGATGCCCCTGCTCATGACCACCCTCATGACCCTCGTGCCGGCGCACTCCCGCGGGCGAATCATGGGCCGTGTCAGCATCGTGATGTCTCTCGCGCCGGCCATCGGGCCGACCATGTCGGGACTGCTGCTGGATACGGTGGGATGGCGATGGATCTTCGGGATCGTGCTGCCGATCGCGCTCGTCGCGCTGGGTGTCGGCGCGCGCTGGATCCACAACCTCGGCGAGCCCACGCGCGCCCCGATCGACGTCCCGTCGATCATCCTCTCCGCGCTGGGATTCGGCGGGATCGTGTTCGGTCTCAGCCAGCTGGGCGGCGGCGCCGCCCACGGAGACACCGGTGCAGAGGCCGCCGCCGCCGATGCGCTGTCGTCGGTCACGCTGGCCGTCTCGTTCGGCGTCGGGATCATCGCGCTGGCGCTGTTCATCTGGCGGCAGCTGGTGCTGCAGCGCACCGACCGCGCGCTGCTCGACCTTCGCGTCTTCCGCTCTGCGAACTTCTCGCTCGCGATCGCCCAGATGGGACTCCTTTCGCTCGCGTTCTTCGGTGCCATCACGGTCGTGCCGCTCTACATGCAGAGCGTGCTCGAGGTCACGGCGCTCACGACCGGGCTGGTGGTCCTTCCGGGCGCACTCGCGATGGGTCTTGCCGGACCCTTCATCGGCCGCATCTACGACCGCTGGGGTACGCGCGTGCTGCTGATCCCGGGGTCGCTCATCGCCAGCGGCGTCCTGTGGCTGTACACGACGTTCGACGAGTTCACGTCGATCTGGGTCATCGCCGTGGCGCAGACGGTGCTGTCGATCGGGCTCGCGCTGTCGTTCACTCCGCTGTTCACCGCGTCACTGGGATCGCTGCAGCCGCGCTTCTACTCGTACGGCTCGGCGGTTCTCGGCACCGTTCAGCAGGTCGCCGGGGCGGCCGGCATCGCGCTCATGATCACGATCATGAGCGCCGTCACCGCGGGTGCGGTCGAAAGCGGAGCGTCCGAGACGGCCGCCGGCGCCCAGGGAGCGCAGGCCGCCTTCACGATCGCGGCGATCGTGTCGCTTCCGCTGATCGTCGGCGCGTTCCTGATCCGCAAGCCGGCCGATCAGCAGGGGCCCGTACCCGCTGCGCACTGATCGCGCTTCCTGCTCCTATCAGGGCGGGTTTTCGAACCCCCCTTCGGCGAACCCGTGTGGCACACTGGGCGCGTCCGCTCGCCCGTCGGGTCCGTGAGGAGCACACCGTGATCGTGACACCACCCGCCGTCGGCGAGGCCGAGGGCCACGCGGCTGAGATGTACGCGTCAGACCTGCAGGACGCCGGCTTCGTGTTCAGCCATACCCAGGTCATGGCGATCAACCCCGAGGCCCACGAGGCGTTCGAGGCGCTGATCGGCGCGATCGTGCCGTCGATCGGCATGCGCACGTACGAGCTCGCGACGCTCGGAGCCGCGCGCGGCATCCCCTCTCCGCACTGCCTGCTCGCGCACGGGCGCAGGAGTCTCCGCGCCGAGCTGTTCGACGAGGACCAGCTCGAGCGCCTCGCTCGGGACTACGAGACGGCCGGGCTGGACGAAGCCGACGTCGCCGTCATGAGGTTCGCCGAGAAGGTGTCGACGGATGCCGCCGCGATGACGGATGCCGACTCCCAGACGCTCCGTGATCACGGGTTCTCCGATCGGCAGATCGTCGATATCGCGCTGGCTGCCGGCGCTCGCAATCTCCTGAGCCGCACACTCCGGGCCCTCGATGTTCCGTTCGAGGCGGTGCCGGGCCTGAGTCCCCGTCTCTCGGATGCGCTGCTGTCGCCGACGCACTGACCTCGGCCGCCCAGCGGTCAATGGTGGATGAAGGCCTTGAGCAGGATGAGGACGCCGCCGAAGGCCGCTGTCAGCATCGCGCTCGCCAGCCGCAGCCAGAAGTGATGCGTCCACTTCGCGACGGCGAGCCAGCCCAGGATGCCGAGCGCAACCGTATCGACGATCAACGCCGTCCAGATCGCGAGGTCGTCGTCGATCACTCGTGTCACGCCCATCAGCAGCACCGCGACCGGGGCAAGCGAGACGACCAGCATCCCGAGCGAGTGATACAGGGCCTTGCGGAGCGAATCCGGCAGGGTCGCCTTGCCGTCCGTCTCTGCCAGTCGCGCCAGCGTTCCCGAATACACGTGAGCGATGAAGAACACGATCACGGTCACGACGACCGTGATCAGGGCGCTCAGCGATGTGCCCGTCAGGTCATAGCTCACCACGATCATGCCCGATACGAGGATCAGACCGTAGATCGCCTCCTCGGACATGAGGATGCGGGTCACTTTGGGCGTCGTGCCCAGCACCTGCTCGTCACTCATCGTGGACCTCCCCGTACAGAGTGGCAGAGTGGCGGAACGACCTCAGCGGCGGCGTTATCGGTGAAGCGGGGGCGTCAGATGCCCGTTCCGCATGCCGAGCCGCCGCAGCAGGAGCCGGCGGACTCGGTCACCGTGAGGAGGTTCTTGTCATCGCCGACGGGAAGGAGGGTCACGGGGGCGGCGGGCTGCTGCGAAGTCGTCATGCGTTCCATCGTAGTGGGGGCGTGAGAGCCGATCGCTCAGGCGAGGACGTTGCCGCCCGTCTGGCAGGTCGGGCAGTACTGCGCTGCCGCCCCGGAGAAGGTGAACTCCCGGATCGCATCGCCGCAGACCGGGCAGATCGCACCGGTCTTGCGGTGCACGCGCAGGGCTGCGTGCTTGGCGGCGCGCAGCTCGGACGGCGCGACGCCCCGGCGGGCAGCCGTGGCTTCCACGAGGATCGACCGGGTGACCTCGCCCAACCGCGCCACCTCGTCAGCCGTCAAGCCCGCCGCGTGCGTGAGCGGTGAGATCTTCGCCGCGTGCAGGATCTCGTCGGAATACGCGTTGCCGATGCCGGCGAACGCCGTCTGATCCTGCAGCAGGGCCTTGATCTGCTTCTTGCGCCCCGACAGGATCGCGGCGAAGCGTGCCGCGTCGACGTCCTCCCCCATCGGGTCCGGCCCGAGCTTGGCCACCGCCGGCGCATCCGCGGCACGCGCGACGATGTGGATGCTCAGCGCCTTCCACTGGCCGGCGTCGGTCAGGTCGAAGCCCGGCCCGCCGTCCGACCCGGCACCGTCCAGCCGGACGCGCGCCATGAGGGTCGCCTCGCCCGCGCGCTTCAGCCCGTCGGGCGCGCGCTCGTGCCAGAGCACCCAGCCGTCGTGCCCGAAGTGGACGACCACGTGCAGTTCGCCGCCCTGGTCGTCGACGGTGACGATGTCGATCATCTTGCCGATCTGCGACACCGAGGCGATCCGACGGCCGACCAGCTCGGGGGGCGCCGGATGCTGCGTCTTCAGCGCCTTCGGCAGCACGACCTCGAACGAGCGAACCTCTCGTCCCGCGGCATGAGCCGTCAGGAAAGCGGCGAGCTCGTGGACCTCGGGCGACTCGGGCATGGACCCATGATTCCACCCGCTTCGGACGTCCGTGCCATCCCTGCCGGGCGGGCGCTCGATCAGGTCGAGCGCGCGGACGACTCGGAGGCGCGGGCAGCGCGCCGTCGGCGTATCGTCTCGACGCTGGCCCAGACCAGGACGCCTACGGCGATCCCCAGAACGAGTCCGCCGATGACATCGGTCAGCCAGTGCGCAGAGAGATACGTGCGGCTCCAGCACATCCAGACGACCCAGACCGCACCCAGCACCCACCAAAGCCAATGCCGGAAGAGCAGCGCGAGCACCACGACCAGAGCCGTCGCGAACGCGACGTGACCCGACGGGAACGCGGTGGGCACGGTCTCGGCGAGCGACTCCTCGGGACGTATCCGCGCGACGAGCCGGGCGAGTGGCGCGGCGATCGCGATGCAGACGACCGCCGTCGCGGCGACGGTGATGGCGGCCCACCACCATCTCAGGATCGCCAGTATCCCGACGATCACGACCGCCGTGACCGCGGCCAGGACCGGACCGCCGGTATGCCCGGGGATCCACGCCAGCACGAGACCCGGCTCGGTGCGATTCGCGAGCATGAGGTCGTTCCACCACACATCGACGGGGAACGGCTGGTCGCGGCGCACCGACATGACCACCCAGAGCAGGATGACGGCCACGATGGTGGCCGACGCGCCGACGATCAGCGGGGTGAGACGCGAGAGGTCCGGGCGCTCATCGGGGGGTTTCACCCAGCCATTCTGTCAGCCGACCGCCGGCCGCGAGCGAGGCGCGGCGCTCTCGTGCCGTCAGGCCTTCACCGGTGCGCGATCAAGCGCGGCCAGGCGCAGCCAGGTCTGCACGACGGTGTCGGGGTTGAGCGACATCGACTCGATGCCCTGACCCACGAGCCACTCGGCGAGGTCGGGGTGATCGCTCGGACCCTGCCCGCAGATGCCGACGTACTTGCCGGCGCGACGGCAGGCCTCGATCGCCATCGAAAGCATCCGCAGCACGGCGGGGTCCCGCTCGTCGAAGGTCGACGCGACGAGCGACGAGTCGCGATCCAGTCCCAGGGTCAGCTGGGTCATGTCGTTGGAGCCGATGGAGAACCCGTCGAAGAACTCCAGGAACTCGTCGGCGAGCACCGCGTTCGAGGGCAGCTCGCACATCATGATCACGCGCAGGCCGTTCTCGCCCCGGCGCAGGCCGTTCTCGCCGAGCAGCTCGATCACGCCGCGCGCTTCGCCGACGGTGCGCACGAAGGGCACCATGATCTCGACGTTCGTCAGACCCATCTGGTCGCGCACGAATCTCAGCGCCTCGCACTCCATGTCGAAGCACTCGCGGAAGTCCGGGGAGATGTACCGCGCAGCGCCGCGGTACCCGAGCATGGGATTCTCCTCGTGCGGCTCGTACACGTCACCCCCCAGGAGGTTGGCGTATTCGTTGGACTTGAAGTCCGACAGCCGCACGATCACCGGCTCGGGTGAGAAGGCGGCGGCGATCATCGACACGCCTTCCGCGACGCGCTCGACGAAGTAGTCCCGCGCGGACGGGTACGCGGCGATCCGCTCGGCGATCTCGCCCTTCAGACCCGGTTCCAGGGTCGCGTAATCGAGGAGTGCCCGGGGATGGATGCCGATCTGCCGATTGATCACGAACTCGAGGCGAGCGAGCCCGACGCCCCTGTTGGGCAGCTTCGAGAACGCGAAGGCCTGGTCGGGCGTGCCGACGTTCAGCATGATCTTGGTCGGGCTTTCGGGCATCTCGTCGAGCTTCGTGACGATCTCGTCGAATCGCAGGATCCCCTCGTAGACGAAGCCGTTGTCGCCCTCGGCGCACGAGACGGTGACCTCCTGACCGTCGCTCAGGAGGGTGGTGGCCCCGCCGGTGCCGACGACGGCGGGGATGCCCAGCTCGCGGGCGATGATCGCGGCGTGACATGTGCGGCCCCCTCGATTCGTCACGATCGCCGACGCCAGCTTCATGATCGGCTCCCAGTCGGGATCGGTCATGTCGGCAACCAGCACGTCGCCGGACGCGAATTTCTCCATCTGGGCGAGGGAGGTCATCACCCGCACCGGTCCGGCGCCGATCTTCTGGCCGATCGCCCTCCCGACCGTCGCAACCTTCCCGCGCTCCTCGAGTACGAACCGGCGCGTCACGTTGCCGTCGACCCGGGAGACCACTGTCTCGGGGCGGGCCTGCAGGATGTACAGCCTGCCGTCGAGCCCGTCCTTGCCCCACTCGATGTCCATCGGGCGCCCGTAATGCTCCTCGATCGTGAGCGCCTGCCGGCCGAGTTCCTCCACCTCGGCATCCGTGATGCTGAACTTCACGCGGTCGGAGTGCGCGACATCGGTGAAGACGGTGCTGCCCCCGACGTGGGTGCCGTCGGCATAGACCATCTTGATCGCCTTCTCCCCCACCGAGCGCTTCAGGATGGACGGTCGCTTCTCGCGCAGCGCAGGCTTGTAGGCGTAGAACTCGTCGGGGTTGACCGCACCCTGGACGACGGCTTCGCCGAGTCCGTAGGAGCTCGTGATGAAGACCGCGCGGTCGAAGCCGGATTCGGTGTCGACCGTGAACATCACACCCGATGCACCGACATCCGAGCGGACCATCCTCTGAACGCCTGCCGATAGCGCGACATCATGGTGCTCGAAGCCGTGATGCACCCGGTAGGCGATCGCGCGGTCGTTGTACAGCGACGCGAAGACGCTGCGGATGGCGGCGAGGACGTTGTCGATGCCGCTGATGTTGAGGAATGTCTCCTGCTGCCCCGCGAAAGACGCGTCCGGCAGATCCTCCGCCGTCGCGCTGGACCGCACTGCCCACGAGACCGAGTCCGGCTGCGGGTCGCGCTCCACGAGCGTCGCGTACGCCGCACGGATGTCGGCGTCCAGCTGCGCCGGCAGCGGCTGATGCTCGATCCACTCCCGCACCGTCGCCCCGACGCGCGACAGCTCGGCGACGTCTGTCACATCGAGCGCCTCGACGGTCGACTTGATGCGCTCGTACAGTCCGTCACCGGAGAGGAAGCTCCGGTACGCGTCGGCGGTCGTGGCGAATCCGCCGGGCACGGTGACGCCGAGATGGGCGACGTTCGAGACCATCTCGCCCAGCGACGCGTTCTTTCCGCCGACCTGGTGGACATCGTCCATGCCCATCTCGGTGAACCAGAGGATGTTGGTCATGTGCGTCTCCTGATGTGTGCGGCGCCGTGCGCCTGGTGGAATGGGGCCGGAGTCAGCTGCGCAGCCGCAGGGATTGCATGATCACCGCCGACATCTCCTCGACCGACTTGGTGGAGGAGTTGAGGAACGGCACGCGGTTGCGCCGGTAGAGGTCCTCGGCGCGGCGCAGCTCGAGCGTGCACTGCGAGAGGGTCGAGTACGTCGAGTTCGGCCGCCTCTCGTGGCGCACCTGACTGAGGCGCAGCGGAGTCGTGGTGAGCCCGAAGCACCGGTTCGCATACTCGGCCACCGTCGAGGGCAGTCCGTCGGAGGGGTAGTCGTCGTCAGTCAGCGGATAGTTCGCCACGAGGAGCCCGTATTGCAGCGCCAGGTACATCGTCGTCGGCGTCTTGCCGCACCGGGACGGGGCGATGATGATGACGTCGGCGATGTCCAGAGCGCGCATGCTCTGGCCGTCGTCGTGCTCGATCGCGTACTCCACGGCACGCATTCGCGCGAAATACCGCTCGATGTCGCCGACGCCGTGGTACTGGCCGAGCTGCTCGGAGGCGGTGCTTCCCAGCGCCGCTTCCAGTTCTCGCAGGTGACCGCCGAGAAGATCGATCACGACCGCGCCCGAGGCGGCCAGCTCGGCGATGACCTCGGCCGCCTTGACGGTCGCGAAGACGATCGGGTCCGCACCCTCTCCCACTGAGCCGCGAATGTCACGGACCACGTTGCGAGCGCCCTCGGCGGTGTCCACGAACGGAATGGTGTGGCGATGGAACGTCACGCCGGGGAAATTCGCCAGGAGCGCGCTGCCGAGCGTCTCGGCGGTGATCCCGGTGCTGTCGGACACGAAGTACACCGCTCGCACAGGCCGGACGCCTGGCGGGATATCGATGACGGGGATGTCGATGGCGGGGCTCCCTTGAGCATTTTGTACGGTGCTCCCAGGCTAGGAAAGCAAATCACGTTCTCCGCATCGGCTTGATCGCAGGAAACGCAGTATTTATCGCTGGGTTATGAGGGCGCTCGCGCGTCGGCGAACCGCGCGCCCGGATCGAGCATCTCGCGCACAGGCCGCCCGCACCAGGGCCGGAAGTCCCGAGCTGCCGGGGGCGACGCGCAGGCAAGACGGAGGCTCGGCCGTTCGGGCCGGGCGCACGCCGAGAGCCCGGCCGCAGCCGCGGACGACGCGCCCGGTCAGCGCGTAGGGAGCGGAAGCGTCTCCAGGTGCTCCGGCACGCGCACGTTCCAGTGGAGCTCCCGCTTGATGCGGGCTCGCAGCGTGTCGGCCGCCGTCGGCTCGCCGTGGGTGACGTAGACGGCGCGGGGCGGCTCGGCGACCGCCGCCATCCACGCCATCAGCTCGTCGGAGTCGGCGTGCGCCGACAAGCCGGCGAGCGACACCACCTCGGCGCGGATCGGCACATCCCGTCCGAAGATGCGCAGCGAATCCGCCCCGCCCAACAAGGCCGACCCGCGCGTTCCGGCAGCCTGATAGCCCGTGAGGATGATGGCGTTGCGGGGGTCTGGTCCGTACGCCGCGAGGTGATGCAGGATCCTGCCGCCGGTCAGCATCCCGCTGGCCGAGATGATGATCATCGGCCCTCCTCGGAGGTTGAGGAGCTTGGATTCGTCGACGGAGTGGACCGGGGTGGCCACGCTGTACATCAGATCGATCTCGGCAGCGCTGAGCCGGTGCTCATCCGGGTGGCGGTGGTAGATCTCGGCCACCTCGATGGCCATCGGGCTGTTGAGGTAGATCGGCACATCGGGAATCCGGCCCGCCTGCCTGAGTCGCGCGAGTTGCAGCAGCACGGACTCCGTGCGACCGACGGCGAACGCCGGGATGAGCACGACTCCGCCTCGGCGGGTGATGCGGGTGATCACGTCCTCGAGCACAGACGCCGGATCCACAGCTGCGTGGACGCGGTCGCCGTACGTCGACTCGACGACGAGTACGTCACAGCGTTCCAGGGCCGCCGGCGGGCGCATCACCGGGTCGGAGCCGCGGCCGAGGTCACCCGTGAAGTGCAGTGAGGTCCCACCCACGCTCGCGTGGACTCCCGCGGCGCCGAGGATGTGCCCGGCGGGAGTGAAGCTGACCTCGACGTCGGGCGCCACCTCCACGGCGTCGTGGAATCGAACCGGGTGGAATCGCGGAAGCGCGCGCTCGGCATCCGCCGCCGTGTAGAGCGGAAGGGGATTCCTATGGGCGGACCAGCGGTGGGATGCCGCATGCCGGGCCTCCTCCTCGAGCAGGTATCCGCTGTCGGTGAGCATGACGCCGGCGAGTTCCGTCGTCGCCTCCGTCGCGTAAACGCGTCCGCGGAACCCGTCGCGCACGAGCGCGGGTATGTAGCCGGAATGGTCCAGGTGGGCGTGCGTGAGCACGACCGCGTCAATCGATCCGGGCGGCACCGGGAAGGATGCGCGGTTGCGCTCGCGGAGCACCTTGAGCCCCTGGAACAGGCCGCAGTCGATCAAGACGCGCGTTGATCCTGACTCGAGGAGGTAGCGCGACCCGGTCACCGTGTCGGCCGCTCCGAGGAAACGGAGCGTGGGCTGCGCGGATGCGCGGGCCGTCTCTTCGTCGGAAGGCATGTCGGCTCCTCAGTGCCGCCGATCGGAAGGATCGGGCGCGATCGAGGTTCGCACGCCCACAGCGGCGAGGACAGGGCCGGAAGTCCCGTGGTTCGGGCCGGTGACGCCGTCGGCGATCTCGGTACCGGTGGGGGACGATCCGAGGAATGACGGCGGTATGGACCCAGACCTGCGCATCATCAGCCGATGACGTCACCGGGGTCCGGGGTGCCGCGAAGCCAGTCTAAGACTGCTCCGGGAACGGCACCAGTCAGAGTCGCAGGCTGCGGTCCACCAACCGGGCGGCGACGACGCTGAGCCCCATGCTGTGCGAACGCGCGTACTGCCGGATCAGGAGGAACGCCTCGTCGATCGACACGCCGCGCGTGTGCGACACGACGCCCTTGGCCTGCTCGATGATGATGCGGCTGTTCAGCGCGGCCTGGAGCTGCTCGCTCAGCACAGAGCTCTCCCGGACCGAGCGCTCGTGGAGGATGCCGATCGTGGCGACGTCCGCGAACGCCTGAGCCGCCATGATGTCGTCCTCCGCAGCCGCGCCCGGCGCTTCCCGCATCAGATTCAGCGTGCCGATCGTCATGTCGCGGAGTCGAAGCGGAAGCGCGTCCATGGACCGGAAGCCGTGAGAGAGCGCGGCGCCGCGGAACTGCAGCCACGCGTCGTCGGTGTGCTCGATGTCGGGCACGCTGATGCGCCGCCCGGACCGGAAGCTCTCGATGCACGGGCCCGCCTCCGCGCTGAGCTGCATGAGTTCGACGAGGAGGCTCGCCTCGCTCGTGGATGCGACGACCTCGAGCTCGCCCCGCGAGTCGGCGAGCAGGATGCCGGCGGCCGTCGTGTCGAGCAGATCGCGGCACGCATCGACGAGCACCTGCAGCAGATCGACGACGTCGTAATCGTCGACGAGCGTGTCGGCGAGCCTGACGAAGGTCTGGAGCAGCTCCCGCTGCGCGGTGTCGTTCACTCCGCCACCTCGATCCGCTCGCCATCCCGGACGAAGCGCAGTCGCCCATCCAGGATGTCCTGCGCGACGGTCATCATGGGCTTTCCCGCTGCGAACGCGTGGCCCTGGATGACGAGCCGCGCGTCCTCCGCCGAGACGTCGATCGAGGCGAGGACGATACCGGTCGCCTGGTGGATCAGTCTTCGTGAGAACGCACTGATGCCCTCTTCGGGATCCTCCCCGATCGCGCTCAAAGCGCGGCGCAGCACATGGCGGCTGATGACCTCGGCCATCGCGCCGGCCTGACGGGTCTGCGTCCTGCTCAGCCGTACCGGCGCAGCGGAGTACATGTCGACCGCACCGAAGCGGAGCGGCCCGACGACGAGCGGAAAGGCGAACACCGATCCGACCCCGTCCTGGACGAGGGACTGCGTGAACGCGGGCCATTTCCGGGGACCGCTCGCCTGCAGCGCGGGCGCGAGGACCGGGAGCGCGGATCGCACGGCATCCCAGCACGGCCCTTCCCCGAGGTCGAACTGCAGCTCGTCGATGCGCGCGGCCTGGGCATCGCTCGCGGCGAGCGTCTCGCTGCCCAGCACCTGTCCGACGGTGGAGACTGAAGCGCCCGAGACGGGGAACAGCGTGACGAACGCCTCGCAGTACAGCTCCGGCCGATCAGGGCTTCGTTCCAGCGCCTCGATCTCGATCTCGAATGACCCGCTCATCAGTCCTCACTCCTCCATGCAACGCTACTCCCGTCGGGCCGCCGGCATCAGAGAGCAATGAGCTCCACGTCGCGGAGAACGCCGTCCTCGACGGCGGCGGTCATCATCGTGCACCGGGGCTGCCGGCGGCGATCCGTCGGCGATCCGGGATTCAGCAGCCGCAGCCCTCGGGCGGTGACCGCGTCCCAGGGGATGTGGCTGTGCCCGAACACGAGCACGTCGGTGTCGGGGAATGCGGCATCCATTCGCGTGTGCCTGCTCTTCGCATCACCGGTCTCGTGGACGACGGCGAACCGCACGCCCTCGATCTCTCGGCGTGCCACCTCGGGGAGCCGGCCGCGCAGATCCGCGCCGTCGTTGTTCCCGTACACGCCGAGCACTTCGGCGTGCCGGGCGAGGTCGTCCAGGACGGATGCCGCCACCCAGTCCCCCGCATGGACCACGAGATCCGCGTCGTCGGCCGCGCGGCGCACCGCGTCGGGCAGCGTCCGCGCGCGCCCCGGTATGTGCGTGTCGGAGATCAGGAGCAGGCGCATCGTCACAGCACCTCTGTCATGCCCGTCGGCCTCAGTCCCAGTCGAGGTAGTCCTCGATGGCCCACGAGGTCGCGCCGACGTGCGTCGCCGCGAAGAGATGTCCGCCGCCCTCGACGGGGACCACGCTCACCCGGTCCGCCGCACTCGCGCGGAGCCGGTCCCCGTTCGCCGGTGGAGTGATGCGGTCCTCCGTGCCCTGGATCACCAGAACGGGGACGCCCGGTGCGAGCGGGGGCAGCGCTTCCGCCTCGCGCGCCGCGCGCTGCATCGCCTCCACCTCGGCGTCGCGCACGTGGGCCGGGACCTCGGACGGGTCCGGTGCGACGGGCTCGGGCCCGTCGACGCCGAGCAGCAGCACGCCGTTGACGCGGTCGTGATGATCGTGCGACACCGTGCGGGCGACCGATCCCCCGAACGCATGACCTCCCACCCACGCGTGCTCGACCTCGAGGTGGTCCATCACGTCGACGACGTCCTGCGCCAGGTCCCGCATCGAGACCGGCTCGTCGGCGCCGGGCGACGGACGTCGCGAGCCGACCCGTACGACTCGGAAGTCCTCCTGCGCGACCGAGTGCGCGAGCGCGCCGAGGTAGCCGATGTTCAGGCCCTGTGCGGGCATCAGCACCACGGCCGGGCCGGTGCCTTCCACGGCATACGGGATCGCCCGGCCGTCCGGCTCGAAGATCTGGGTGTCCGTCATCCGACGTGAGTCCTTTCTCGCATCGCGCGCTGCGTGTGCGCGCCGGTCAGACGTTGAAGCGGAACTCGACGACGTCGCCGTCCTGCATCACGTAGTCCTTGCCCTCCAGCCGGGCTCTGCCCTTCGCGCGCGCCTCCACGACCGAGCCCGTCGCGATCAGGTCGTCGAACGAGATGACCTCGGCCTTGATGAAGCCCTTCTCGAAATCGGTGTGGATCACCCCGGCCGCCTGCGGCGCCTTCCAGCCCTTGCCGATCGTCCACGCCCGCGCCTCCTTCGGGCCGGCGGTGAGGTAGGTCTGCAGGCCCAGCGTGTCGAACCCGATGCGGGCGAGCTGGTTCAGTCCCGACTCCTCCTGCCCGGTCGAGGCCAGCAGCTCCGCGGCGTCCTCGGGATCCAGGTCGATCAGCTCGGACTCGATTTTCGCGTCGAGGAAGACGGCGTGGGCGGGCGCGACGAGAGCCTCCAGCGCATCCTTGGCCGCGGCATCCGTCAGAACGGCCTCGTCGACGTTGAACACATAGATGTACGGCTTGGCCGTGAGCAGCCCCAGCTCGCGGATCGGCGCCAGGTCGAGCCCGGAGTGGGAGAGCAGGATGCCGCGCTCGAGTGCGTCCTTCGCGGCGAGCGCCGCCTCGAGCACGGCGGGGTCGGACTTCTTGCCCTTGACCTCCTTCTCGATGCGCGGGATCGCCCTCTCGAGCGTCTGCAGGTCGGCCAGCTGCAGCTCGGCGTTGATCGTCTCGAGGTCGTTCTGCGGGTTGACGTCGCCCTCGACGTGCACCACGTCGTCGTCGGTGAATCCGCGGACGACCTGCGCGATCGCGTCGGCTTCGCGGATGTTCGCCAGGAACTGGTTGCCCAGGCCCTCCCCTTCGCTGGCTCCTCGGACGATGCCGGCGATGTCGACGAACGAGACCGTCGCGGGCAGGATGCGCTCGGAGTGGAAGACGTCCGCGAGCTTGGCGAGCCGGTCGTCAGGCAGACTCACCACGCCGATGTTCGGCTCGATCGTCGCGAACGGGTAATTGGCCGCCAGCACGTCGTTCTTGGTCAGCGCATTGAAGAGGGTCGACTTGCCGACGTTGGGCAGACCGACGATTCCGATAGTGAGAGCCACGGGAGTCCAGTCTACGTGCGGTCGGATGCCGCACCCGCGCTGCCGTCAGGGTCGGACGGCGCGATAGGCGCGCGTCACGTATGGCAGGTCGACGACTCTGTCGCCGACAGCACCGATCTCGTCGAACAGCGCCGCGAGGCCCGATTCGATCTGGGCGCGGTCCGGCGGAGATGCCGTGATGATGTGGCTGCGCGAGCGGGCCATGGCGAGCAGCGTGTCGCGGTTCATCGGTCGCGTCCAGCGCCATTCCGCCCGCTCGACGTGTGCGAACGGGGCGGCCAGCGGCGGATCGCCGTCGGCGAGCAACTCCTCGGCGGAACTGCCGTGCATGATCTCGGTGAGCCGCGCGACCCACGGCACTGCCTCGTCACGGATGTTCCAGACGAGCCCGAGGACGCCTCCGCTGCGCAGCACGCGACCGACCTCCGCCGATCCGGCGCCCGGCTTCACCCAGTGCCAGGCCTGGCCCAGCAGCACTGCGTCCACGCTCGCATCCGGCAGGGGAAGTCGCTCGGCCGACCCGACGAACGTGGGAACGCCGTGCACGTGCTCGCGCAGGACCGCGAGCATCTTGGGATCGGGGTCGACCGCCACGACCTCCGCACCGAGCTCCACCGCGGCGCGGGTGAGCTTGCCGGTTCCGGCCCCCACGTCGGCGACGCGGATGCTGCGCTCCCCGCCGACGACGGGCTGCAGCATCCAGTCCACGGCTTGAATCGGGTAATCGGGCCGGCCGGACTCGTAGGTTCCGGCGGCGGACCCGAACGACATCGACATCTCCTCGTTGCTGGCCATGCTCCGACCCTAATGGGGCTCCCCCGCCGGCGCCCGGGTCGTACGAACCCCTCTGCGCCCTCATCGGCGCGCCTCCCGTGCCCGCCCCACGCACGCGGCGAGTCTGGACGCGTGCCCCTGGACTTCACCGCCATCGACTTCGAGACGGCGAACTCCAGCAACGCGTCGGCGTGCGCAGTCGGTCTGGCGCGAGTCCGCGACGGCCGGGTCGTCGCCACGGCGGGGTGGCTCATCCAGCCCCCGCCGGGCCACGACAGATTCTTCGAGCTGAACACCCGCATCCACGGGCTGCGCGCCGAGGACGTCGCGGAAGCCAAGACCTGGGGCGAGCAGCTGGACGACCTGGCGGCGTTCGCGGGCGCCGACGTGCTCGTGGCGCACAACGCCGGGTTCGACATGATGGTGCTCCGTCGGGCGTGCGAGGCGACCGGCGACGTGCACCCGCCGTACCGGTACGTGTGCAGCCTCCAGGTCGCCCGGAAGCTCTACGACCTGGACTCCTACCGGCTGCCGTCCGTCGCCGCCGCCGCCGGCTTCATCGACTTCCCCCACCACGATCCCACGGCGGACGCACTCGCCTGCGCGCACATCATGATCGACGCCGCCGGGCGCGTCGGGGCGAGCGACATCGCTGCGCTCGCCGAGGCGGCATCCGTCCGGGTGTCGCGCGCCTTCGTTCCCGAGCCCGCTGTCGCGGAACCCCTTCTGCCCCTCATCGGCGCGATCGCCTGAGCGCGCGGACCCGTGCGCTCAGGGGGGCCTGGGCGATGCGGACCATGTTGCCGGACGGGTCGCGGAAGGCGCAGTCCCGCTGGCCCCAGCCCATGTCGATGGGCTCCTGCAGCACCTCGGCGCCCGAAGCGCGCACGGTCTCGAAGGTCGCATCGAGATCGTCGGTGTTGAACACGAGCATCGGAAGCACTCCCTTGGTTAGCAGCTCCTGGAGGGCGTCGCCGTCCGCCTGCGAGCGGCCCGCATGCGGATCGGAGAGCACGATGCCGAGGCCGGGCTGCGCCGGCGTGCCGAGCGTCACCCACCGGTGGTTCCCGGACTTCACGTCGTTCTGGACCTCGAGACCGAGGGCGTCGCGGTAGAAGGCGATCGACTCGTCCACGTCGTTGACGGTGACGTTGGTGAATTGGAGTGCGATTGTCATGTCGGCGACGCTACGCCGGCGAGTTCTCGCGCACTTCTCCGATCCTGCTCGATGCCTGCCGGCTCGGGCGGGTGTTCGTCTTCGCCACGCACGAGGGCATCGCGTCGACCGCGGAGTGCTCGCGCCTGCGGTACTCCGACGGCGTCATCCCGACGATCTCGGCGAACCGCGAGCTGAACGAGCCGAGCGACGTGCAGCCCACCGCCATACAGGCGTCCGTGACGGTCGTGCCCGCTCGCAGCAGCGCCATCGCCCGCTCGATCCGGCGCGTCATGAGGTAGCTGTAGGGGGTTTCGCCGTACGTCGCGCGGAACTGCCGCGAGAAGTGCGCCGGCGACATGAGCGCCCTGCCCGCCATCGTCGGCACGTCGAGCGGCTGAGCATAGTCGCGGTCGATCAGGTCGCGCGCGCGCCGCAGGTGAGCGAGGTTCTCCAGTTCCTGCGGGGTCATGATCCGACGGTAGCCAGGGCCATGTCCGCTGTCCAGGGCAGAGTGTGCACATGGATGCATTCACTCTCCCGGCCGTCATCGTCGGATGCCTCGCCGCGGGCATCCTCGCCGGCTGGTTCGCCGGCAGCGCGCGGGCCGCGACGCGCTCGGTGCGCCAGCACGCCGATCTGCGCGCCCGGCTGGCCGCGACCGACGCCGCGCGCCACGGCGTCCAGGCTCAACTCGACCACCAGCAGCTGCTCTACCGCGAGCTGGCGGCACAGGCCCGCAGCGACCAGGCGACGCGCGAGGAGCGCGAGCGGCGGGAGCAGGCGGTGCTGCGCGCACTCGCACCGGTGCACGAGACGCTGCAGTCCATGCAGGCGAAGGTCGATGACCTCGAGCGCGACCGCCATGCGCAGTTCGGCACGCTCGCCGAACAGCTGCGTCAGGCGCGTCAGTCGGACGAAGCTCTGCGCGCCACGACCGAGTCGCTCGCGAGCGCCCTGAAATCGGGCAGCACGAGAGGTGTGTGGGGCGAGACTCAGCTTCGGCGGGTGGTCGAGGCGGCCGGACTCACGCGGTACATCGACTTCGACACGCAGACATCGATCACATCGGATGCCGGCGCCGGCCGCCCCGACATGGTCATCCGCCTGCCCGGCGACAAGGCGATCGCCGTCGACGCGAAGGTGCCGCTGGACGCCTATCTGCAGGCGAGCGCCATCCCGATGACCGCGTTGGGCGAGGAGGGGGCACGACGCAAGTCGCTCCTCGACAAGCACGTTCGGGCGATGCGCGTGCACGTCGACGCGCTCGCGCGCAAGACCTACTGGGCGGGACTTGCCTCGAGCCCCGAGTTCGTCATCTGCTTCGTGCCGAGCGAATCGCTGCTCGCGTCCGCGCTGGAAGAGGATCCTTCGCTTCTGGACTACGCGTTCGGCAAGCGGGTTGCGCTCGCATCGCCGGTGAACCTTTGGGCGGTGCTCAAGACCGTCGCGTACACGTGGACGCAGCAGGACGTCTCGCAGGAGGCGCGGGCGCTGTTCGACCTCGGCAACGAGCTCTACGAGCGGCTGACCAAGCTCGCCGGACACGCCGACGACCTCCGGCGGGCGATCGAGCGGACCGTGGACAGCTACAACCGGTTCGCCGGATCGCTCGAGTCGCGCGTGCTGGTGTCGGCGCGGAAGTTCCCGGGCATCGATCAGACCAAACTCGACGCGCTCGCGGCACCCGCGATCGTCGACAAGGCGCCGCGGCACCTGACGTCGCCGGAGCTGCTCGATGGCATCGTGGATCGGGACGACGGGGCCTCCACGATCGGCGACGCAGCGGATCCGATGACCGACGCCGCCCTGCTGTCGGCCGACCTCGGCGGCGTGCGCGATCGCATCGCGGCGCGCGACGACTGAGTCAGCTCACACGCCGCCGGGTACGAAGCTCAGCAGCGCGATGACGGCGACGGAGACCGCCGCGAAGGCGCCGATCATCCACCAGGCGGAGATCTGGTGATCTTCGTCGCGACGCACCCGGAAAAGGACGTCCGGTCGACGTGCGGGGTCGGTGGCATCCGCGACGACCGCGATCGCGCCCGTCTGCGGCTTGGCGCCGCTCACCTGTGCTGACATGGTCAACCCCCTCGGGTCAGAGAACACTCATGCATCCTCATTGACACCGGTTCGATTGTGCCAGACATGTCTGGCAAGCGGCATCACGACTCAGTCACAACTGCCACTCTGGTCACTTCCGACACGTTCGACCCAGTGACGGTCAGGACCGTGGGGTCGTCACAGCCACTTCGACGTGAGGTGCTCCGAGACGATGCGACGGAGGGTGCCGGAGCGACCCCGCAGCACGACGCTCTCGCTGTAGACGAAGTCGCCTTCGCGTCGGACGCCCGCAACCAGCTGCCCGTCCGTGACGCCGGTCGCCACGAAGATCGTGTTGTTCCCGGTGACCAGTTCGTCCGCCTCGTAGACATAGCCGTCGGTCTTGAGCCCGTGGTCGGCGCCCTTCTGCTTCTCATCATCGTCGCGAGGCCAGAGGATCCCCTGGATGTGCCCGCCCAGGGCCTTGATCGCGCACGCGGTGACGATGCCCTCCGGGCTGCCGCCGACGCCCACGCACATGTCGGTGCGCGCGTTGTGCCGCGCGGCGTTGATGCCGCCTGCGACATCGCCGTCCGACATGAGCCGCGTTCCGGCGCCGGCTTCACGGATGTCGGCGATGAGCTGCTCGTGGCGCGGACGGTTCAGCACCGACACGACCATCTCGTCGATCGGCTTGTCCAGCGCCTTGGCCAGAAGACGGATGTTCTCGCCGATCGGCAGGCGGATGTCGACGACACCCACTCCCGCGGGGCCGGTGACCAGCTTGTCCATGTAGAACACCGTCGAGGCGTCGAGCATCGTGCCGCGATCCGACACGGCGATCACCGACAGGGCGTTCTGGCGTCCAGCCGCCGTCAGCGACGTGCCGTCGATCGGGTCGACGGCGACGTCGCACTGCGGGCCGCGGCCGTTGCCGACCCGTTCGCCGTTGAAGAGCATCGGCGCTTCGTCCTTCTCGCCCTCGCCGATGACGATCGTCCCGTCGAAGTTGACGGTCGTGAAGAACGCCCGCATCGCGTCGACGGCTGCGGCATCGGCGGCGAGTTTGTCACCTCGTCCGATGAAGGGCACCGCGCGGATCGCGGCGGCCTCCGTGGCGCGCACCAGTTCCAGCGCGAGGTTGCGGTCGGGATGCAGCGGACTCATGTCGGCGGTAAGGCTCACCATGAGGTCAGCCTAGCCACCGGGATGGCTCGCTTCGGAGCATCACGGCTCCGCCGACGGAAAGGAATCGCGATTCTTATCCGCACAGCATGCGGGCTCGCGGGAGGGTCCGAACCAGCGGCAGGCGGCACATGCCCTTCGCTAGAGTGACGGTGGAAGCCTGCACACGACCAAGGAGCATCATGCCCGTCGCCACCCCCGAGCAGTACGCCGAGATGCTGGACCGCGCGAAGGCGGGCGGTTTCGCCTATCCGGCATTCAACGCATCCAGCTCGCAGACCGTCAACGCGATCCTCCAGGGCCTGACCGAGGCCGGCTCCGACGGCATCATCCAGGTCACGACGGGTGGCGCCGACTACTTCGCCGGCCACACCGTCAAAGCCCGTGCGACCGGCGCGCTCGCGTTCGCGAAGTTCGTGCACGAAGTCGCCAAGAGCTACCCGATCACCGTGGCCCTGCACACCGACCACTGCCCCAAGCCCGCGCTCGAGGACTTCGTGCTGCCGCTGATCGCCGAGTCCGAGAAGGTCGTCGCCGACGGCGGCAACCCGATCTTCCAGTCGCACATGTGGGACGGGTCGGCCGTGCCGCTGGATGAGAACATCGAGATCGCCCAGCAGCTGCTCCCGCGCATGAAGGCGATCAACGCGATCCTCGAGGTCGAGATCGGCGTCGTCGGCGGCGAAGAGGACGGCGTGAAGCACGAGGGGTCGAACGAGGCCCTCTACACGACAGTCGCGGATGTGACCAAGGCGGTCGAAGGCCTCGGCCTCGGTGAGAACGGACGCTGGATCGCCGCCCTCACGTTCGGCAACGTGCACGGGGTCTACAAGCCCGGCAACGTCAAGCTGCGCCCCGAGCTGCTCGGCGAGATCCAGGAGGGCATCGCCGCGAAGTTCGGCACCGGCCCCAAACCGCTCGATCTGGTCTTCCACGGCGGCAGCGGCTCCACCGACGACGAGATCGCACTTGCGGTCGCCAACGGCGTCATCAAGATGAACATCGACACCGACACGCAGTACGCCTTCACGCGGGCCGTCGCCGGCTTCATGTTCACCAACTACGACGGCGTGCTCAAGGTCGACGGCGAGGTGGGCAACAAGAAGGCCTACGACCCGCGGGCGTGGGGCAAGATCGCCGAGTCCGCGATGGCCGCGCGCGTCGTGCAGTCCACCCAGCAGCTCGGCTCAGCGGGCAAGTCGAAGAGCTGACGACCGCGTTCATCCGTCACCTGAGTACGCAGACGGGCGTCTTCGGCGTGCACGGGTGACGGATGAAGGACGTCCTTCGACCCGAGCCGGCAGGCAGCCGATCGGAGGCGGCTAGGCAGGATCGCGGTAGACGTCGAGCAGGGCGGGCGCGCCCTCGGGCCGCGAGACGACCTCGATCGCGTCGCCCGCCTGCACGAAGCCCGAGCGCAGCACTCGCAGGTAGGGACCGAGGCGACGCTCGCGAGAGAAGCGCTTGACCCATCCGCGCTCGTCGGCGCCGCCGATCCATCGCGCGAACGTCTGGCACGGCGTCCGCGGCATCGTCACCGAGACGGTCACCGTCTCGCCGATCCGCCAGACCTCGCCGATCCGCGAGGCGTTCACGTCCAGCCCATCGGTGCGCAGGTTCTCGCCGAAGAATCCGGGTGGGACGGCGCGCCCGAGCTGTCCCTCCCAGAACGCGGCGTCCTCTGCGGCATACGCGTAGAGCGCCTTGTCCAGTCCACCGTGGTGCGTGCGGTCGGCCTGCACGTCGGGCCCGACGCCGTACCGTCCGATGCGCACCCGACCCCCGAGAGGACGCTTGTCGATCGCGGTCACGCGATGGCGGCCCCCGTCGGGATGCAGCTCCGAGACGGCGCATATGGCGACGAGGCGGGGCATCCGGCCATCCTATGCCGGGCCGTGCCGGGCGTGCGGGTCAGCGGGTGCTGTCGAGGATGGCGTTCCACAGGATCGGATCCGACACGATCGGCACCATCAGCAGGATGCCGGAGACGAACGTGAACACGACGCCCGCGACGAGCGGGATCCACCACGTCACCCGTTCGCGCGCCAGGCTGCGCCACGACACCCACGCCGTCAGCATCCAGCCGATCGCGAGCACCAGCACAGCGGCGATCGCCCACGGCCGCCCGGCGGACGGGTCCGCGATCTCACCCTCGATCCCCAGCACCTGCAGGACTGCGCCGACGTACGAGTCGTAGTCGAGGATGGCGGGGATGCCGGTGACGACGTTCACGAGACCGTAGACCAGCAGCGCGATGGTCGCGACGCGGTCGGCGAAGCGTCCACGGCGCGTCGCCGCAGCGGCGGGCTTGACCAGCGACGGCGAGTCGGCCGGCACTGCTCCCCCGAGGGCGTCCGGGTCCTGTCCGGTCTCTAGCAGTCGCGTCAAGTCGGGCTGACGGATTCGCGCCCGCTGCTCCTCCGGAGTCGCATACTCCCCGTATTGCGGCCTGGGCCGCTCCGCCGGATCCGTCATGCGCCGGCCCGGCCGCCGAGGGCGCGCTCGTCGCGTCGGCCCGCGGCATCCTGTCGCAGCTCCTTCGGCAGCGAGAACATGAGGTCTTCCTGCGCGGTCTTGACTTCCTCGATGTCGCGGTAGCCGGCGTGGGAGAGGTCGGAGAGGACCTCCTGGACGAGCACCTCGGGCACCGACGCGCCGCTGGTGACGCCGACCGTCTGCACGCCGTCGAACCAGGACTGCTCGATCTCATCGGCGTAGTCCACCCGGTACGCAGCCTTCGCTCCGTACTCGAGCGCCACCTCGACGAGGCGCACGCTGTTGGAGGAGTTCGCCGAACCGACCACGATCACCAGGTCGGCATCCTTCGCCACCTTCTTGATCGCGACCTGGCGGTTCTGCGTGGCATAGCAGATGTCATCCGACGGCGGATCCTGCAGCTGCGGGAACCGCTCGCGCAGGCGCCGCACTGTCTCCATGGTCTCGTCGACCGACAGCGTCGTCTGCGACAGCCACACGACCTTCGACGGGTCGCGCACCTCGACGGTATCGGCATGCGCCGGGGAGTTCACGACGGTGACGTGCTCGGGAGCCTCGCCCGCCGTGCCCTCGACCTCCTCGTGGCCCTCGTGGCCGATCAGGAGGATCTCGAAGTCGTCGCGCGCGAAGCGCACTGCTTCGCGGTGCACCTTCGTCACGAGCGGGCACGTCGCGTCGATCGCCTGCAGACCGCGATCGGATGCCGCGGCCACGACCGCCGGCGAGACGCCGTGCGCGCTGAAGACGACGTGCGCGCCCTCCGGCACTTCGTCGACCTCATCGACGAAGATCGCGCCGGCGGCCTCGAGCTCGGTCACGACGTGGATGTTGTGGACGATCTGCTTCCGGACGTACACGGGAGCGCCGTACCGCTCGAGCGCCTTCTCGACCGCGATCACAGCGCGGTCCACGCCCGCGCAGTACCCGCGCGGAGCGGCGAGCAGGACCTTCTTCTGTCCGGAGACGGGGATATCCTGGAGGCGCTCGCGCCGCCGCGGAACGCGAGGGACGGGCATACGGACGGCCGAAGTGGTCACACTTCGAGTCTACGGGGGCGGCCTGTGCGCGGGCCGTGCAGCCCGCTCCGGCACGGACCATGCCCCGCTGCCCATCCACGACACGAGAGGACCGGATGACGACGTTCCAGCCGGACCCGGTCCCCGGCGAGCCGCCACCGCCCGACTCCGTGCGCCCGCGGGAGTCCACGGCGGAGGCGCCCACCTCTGTCGCCCGCCTGAACGACACGATCCACGGGTTCATCGAGACCTGGGGTTCGGTCTGGGTCGAGGGTGAGATCACGTCCTGGAACGCCCGCACCGGCAACGTGTTCGGTCGCCTGAAGGACCTGTCCACGGACGCGACGATCTCATTCCGCATCTGGTCGAGCACCCGGCAGCGCCTGCCCGCCGACCTCTCCGTCGGCGACCACGTGGTCGTGTGCGTCAAGGCGGACTACTTCGTGAAGTCCGGCGACTTCAGCTTCGCCGTCTCGTCGATGCGCCACGTCGGGCTCGGAGATCAGCTCGAGAAGCTCGAGCGCCTGCGCGCCAAGCTGCGCGCCGAGGGCCTGTTCGACGCAGCCCGCAAGACGCCGATCCCGTTCCTGCCCCGTGTCATCGGCCTCATCACGGGTGAGAAGTCCGACGCCGAGAAGGACGTCCGCCACAACGCCGAGCTGCGCTGGCCGCATGTGCGGTTCCGCACCGCGTACGCCTCGGTGCAGGGCGACCGCTGCGTGCCCGAGACGATCGGAGCGCTCAAGGCGCTGGATGCCGACCCCGATGTGGACGTGATCGTGATCGCCCGCGGCGGCGGCGATCCACAGCACCTGCTGGGATTCAGCGATGAGCGCCTGCTGCGGGCCGTGGCTGCGGCATCCACTCCGGTCGTGAGCGCGATCGGCCACGAGAACGATCATCCGCTGCTGGACGACGTGGCCGATCTTCGCGCATCGACGCCGACGGATGCCGCCAAGCGCGTGGTCCCGGACGTGGTCGAGCAGCGAGCGGTCGTCGCCCAGCTCCGCTCCCGGCTCACGATGCGCCTCTCTCAGCGCGTGAGCCACGACATCGCCCAGCTCGAGCAGCTGCGCTCACGCCCTGCGCTGCGCGCACCGGAGTCGATGATCGACGCGCGCTCCCAGCAGCAGTGGCTGCTCGTCGCCCGTGGTCGGGATGTCGTGGAGCGACAGCTGGAGTCGCAATCTCGACGCACCGCGGAGCTGCGCGCGGCGCTGCGCACTCTCTCGCCGGCGTCCACCCTCGCGCGGGGGTACGCGATCGCTCACCTTCCCGACGGCGTGATCGTGAGGGATGCCGCGCAGGCGCGGCAGGGCACCACCGTGCTCGTGACGGTGGGCCGCGGCTCCTTCGCGGCTCGTTCGGACGGGCCGATCGACGAACCGTGAAACTCTAAGATGGAAGACATGAGCGCACCGAGCGAAGGCGTAGCCGACGTCACGAGCCTCTCGTTCGAACAGGCCCGCGACGAACTCGTGCGCGTGGTCGCCGAACTGGAGCAGGGCGCCCCGACCCTCGAGCACTCGCTGGCCCTCTGGGAGCGCGGCGAGGCCCTGGCGGCCCGCTGCGAGGAGTGGCTGCTGGGTGCGAAACGGCGCCTCGAGGCCGCGCGGTCGGCGCCGGCCACCGAGAGCGCAGAGGCGTGATGGAGCAGAAGCCGCGGATCGTCGCCGAACTCGGCCGCCCCGAGACGCCCGACGAGACGGCCGCGCGCAAAGCGGAGTCCTCGCGCATCTACCGGTCCAGCCAGAACACGCGGAACCTCATCGCCGCGCTCCTGGTGACCCTGGCGGTCGTCGCGGTGATCATCTTCGCCGTACCCCGCGGCGCGCCGCCGGAGGCGGCCCCGATCGACGTCGCCGCCGTCGCGCAGGGTGTGGAGAACGCCGAAGGGCGCACCGTGCTGGTGCCGGATGTCCCCGACGAATGGATTGTGAACCGCGCATCCATCGAGGGCGACTCGGTGTCGGCGTGGACGATCGTGTACGTGCCCGACGAGTCCGCGGGCTTCCTGAACATCGCCCAGGGCTTCGACGCCGACCCGGCCTGGGTCACCCGCGTGCTCAGCGGCGCGTCCGTCGACGACACCGTCACGATCGACGGGGTCGAATGGGATCGGTACCGCATCCCCGATCCGTCACGGGCGGGGAACATCTCGGCGGCCCTCAGCACGACCGCGGGCGATGACATCGTGCTGGTCTACGGCTCGACCGACGATGCGACGCTCGAGCGCGCCGCGGCATCCGTGGCCGAGCAGATCATCGCGCTGCGAGGAGAATCGGGCAGCGCGGGAACATCGGGCGAGGAGACCCCGTGACCGCACCCACCCCGCTCAAGGCGTGGCAGGAGATGGAGCGCGGAAACGCCCGGTTCGTCTCGGGCGAGCCGCGGCACCCGCGCCAGGACGTCGAGCGGCGCACCGAGCTGGCGAACGGGCAGCGGCCCCGAGCCGCGCTGTTCGGGTGCTCCGACTCGCGTCTGTCCGCCGAGATCATCTTCGACAAGGGGCTCGGCGATCTGTTCGTGGTACGCAACGCCGGGCAGGTCATCTCCGACTCGGTCGTCGGCAGCCTCGAGTACGCCGTCGCCGTGCTGGAGGTGCCGCTGATCGTGGTGCTCGGCCACGATGCCTGCGGCGCCGTGAACGCCGCGATCGACAGCGTGGCGATCGACGCCCCGGCGCTTCCGCCGCACATCTGGCGGCAGATCGCGCCCATCGTCCCCGCGGTGCGGCGCGTGCAGCGCGCCGCGAACGTCGACGCGTCGACGACCGGCGGAATAGACGCCGATCTGGTCGGACGCGAGCATCTGCGTGACACCGTCGCCGACCTCCTGCACTCGTCGGAGCTGATCAGCGACGCGGTCGCCGAGGGCCGGCTCGCGATCGTCGGCGCGAACTACCGGCTCGCCGAAGGCACGGCGGTGCCCGACATCATCCTGGGCATCGTCACCGACGACGCCTGAGCACCACCTTTCGATCTCTGGAGGAACGACGACGTGACCGACATCGATTACCGCATCGAACACGACACGATGGGCGAAGTGCGGGTCCCCCGGAACGCGTTGTACGCCGCGCAGACGCAGCGCGCCGTCGAGAACTTCCCGATCTCGGGCGATGCGCTCGACCCGGCGCAGATCGTCGCGCTCGCCCGCATCAAGAAGGCGGCTGCGCAGGCGAACAAGGAGCTGGGAACGCTCGATCCCACGATCGCGGATGCCATCGGTCGCGCAGCGGACCGCGTCATCGCCGGCGAGCACGCCGACCAGTTCCCGATCGACGTGTACCAGACCGGCAGCGGCACGTCCTCGAACATGAACATGAACGAGGTGCTCGCGACCCTCGCGTCGCGCGACCTCGGTTCGCTCGTGCACCCCAATGACCATGTGAACGCGTCGCAGTCCTCCAACGACGTCTTCCCCACCTCCGTTCACATCGCCGTGACCCAGGAGCTGATCGACGATCTGATCCCCGCACTGGATCACCTGGCCGTCGCCTTCGAGGCGAAGGCCGAGCTGTGGAAAGACGTCGTGAAGTCCGGCCGCACCCACCTGATGGATGCGACCCCGGTGACCCTCGGCCAGGAGTTCGGCGGGTACGCGCGACAGATGCGGCTCGGCGTCGAGCGGGTGCAGGCGGTGCTCTCACGCGTGGCGGAGGTGCCGCTGGGCGGCACGGCGGTCGGCACCGGCATCAACACTCCGCTGGGCTTCCCGCAGCGGGTCATCGAGCTCATCGTCTCCGACACCGAGCTGCCGATCACCGAGGCGAAGGATCACTTCGAGGCTCAGGCGAACCGCGACGGACTCGTCGAGGCGTCGGGGGCGCTGCGCACGATCGCGGTGTCGCTCACGAAGATCAACAACGACCTGCGATGGATGGGCTCAGGCCCGAACACCGGTCTGGGCGAGCTGCATATCCCCGACCTCCAGCCGGGCTCGTCCATCATGCCCGGCAAGGTCAACCCGGTGGTGCCCGAGGCGACGCTCATGGTCTGCGCGCGGGTCATCGGCAACGACGCCACGATCGCCTGGGCGGGCGCCTCCGGATCGTTCGAGCTCAATGTCGCGATCCCGGTGATGGGGACCGCCCTCCTCGAGTCGATCCGGCTGCTGGCCAACACCATGCGGATCCTCGCCGACAAGACGATCGACGGACTCGAGGCGGACGTGGAGCGAACCGCCGCGTACGCCGGGATGTCGCCGTCGATCGTCACCCCGCTGAACAAGCTGATCGGCTACGAGGCAGCCGCGAAGATCGCCAAGCACTCGGTGGCCAAGGGCATCACGGTGCGCGAGGCGGTGATCGATCTCGGCTATGTCGAGCGCGGCGATCTCACCCTCCAGCAGCTCGATGAGAAGCTCGATCTGCTGTCCATGACCCGTCCGGGCTGACACCCGGCATCCCGCGCATGTCGCTCCGACGCGATCTTCGGGAGGTGACGCGCCCGTCACGCTCCCTTTCGGCCCGTGCCCGCATCCTGGGTGCGATCCTCGCCGTCGCCTGCATCGGCTTGGCGATCGTGGGCAGCGTGACCTTCCTCGTACAGCGTGAGCGCGTCCTCGCCGAAGTGAACGACCGCCTGCGGGCCCAGGTCGATCGTCTCATCACCGTCGCCGGTGACGAGACCGACACGGATGCCGGCGCCTCCGGCGCGACGACCGCCAGCGAGGATCTGAGCATCGACGCGTTCGATTCCGTCGAGGATTATCTGTTCAGCGCCGTGGCCCGGCTCGTGCCCGCCCGCAACGAGGCGGCGGTCGCGATCATCGACGGTGAGGCGCGCTACCGCCCGGTGACCCTGTCGGGCTTCGACATCTCGAACAACCAGGAGCTCATCGACCGCGCCCTCGCCGAGACCGCGGGCGGCAGGACGAAGATCGGCACGGCGGTGACCGAGCAGGGCTCGCTCCGCTACATCGCGATTCCCATCACGATGGAGGGTGACGCACAGACCGGCATCTACGTGCGCGCGATCGACCTGGGCGCGGAGCTCAGCCCCGTGACGGCGGCCATCACCACCTACTCGCTCGCGGCCATCGCCGTGGTGGGCGCGATCGGCATCGTCGGCTGGTTCGTCGCCGGTCGCCTGCTCTCGCCGATCCGCGATCTGCGCGCGGCAGCCGATGCGATCACGCTCGACGACATGTCGCCGCGCCTCGCGCCGCAGGGCAACGACGACATCTCCGACCTGACGCGGACGGTCAACTCCATGCTCGATCGCCTGGAGGGCTCGGTGGACGTCCAGCGGCAGCTGCTCGACGATGTGCGCCACGAGCTGAAGACCCCCATCACGATCGTCCGCGGTCATCTGGAGATGATGAACCCGACGGATGCGGCCGATGTCACCACCACGCGCGAGATCGGCATCGCCGAACTCGACCGCATGACGCGACTCGTGGACGACATCGATCTGCTCGCGACCGTCGAGGGCGACGGCTTCACGATGATCGAGGTGGACCTCGCGGCGCTCACCGCCCGGATCGGCGAGCTCGTGGCGGTCATCCCCGGCCACACCTGGAGCGTCGTCTCCGCGGCGGAGGGGATCATCCACGGCGATTCCGACCGCCTGCTCCAGGCGTGGCTGCAGCTCGCGGACAACGCGGCGAAGTACACCCCGGAGGGGTCGGCCATCGAGCTCGGCAGCCGCCGGGACGCGTCCGGAGTCCAGCTGTGGGTGGCAGACCACGGGGCCGGCATCCCACCCGCGTCGCGTCACCGGATCTTCCGCCGGTTCGATCGGGCGCACGGCAAGCGCACGGTGGGCGGATCGGGGCTCGGACTGGCGATCGTGGATGCGATCGCGAAGGGCCACGGCGGACTGTGTGCGGTCACCGATACGCCCGGCGGCGGTGCGACCTTCACGATGCACCTGCCGCTGCCGGCCGCGGAGCTGCCCGCCCCCGTCCGCGCCGGTGACGTCGTGATGCAGCGCGAGGCCGCGGGATGACCAAGATCCTTCTGATCGAGGACGAGCCGCGGATCGCCGCGTTCGTCAGCCGCGGCCTGGAGTCGGCGGGCTACACCACGGTGATCGTGGATGACGGGGCGGAGGGTCTCGAGCGTGCGGCGGCCGCGGACATCAGCCTCGTGCTGCTGGATGTCGGGCTGCCCACGATGGACGGCTTCGAGGTGCTGCGGAGACTCCGGGCACGGGGCTCGAACGTTCCCGTCATCATGCTGACGGCCCGTTCCAGCACACGCGATACCGTGGAGGGGCTGGATGCCGGCGCCAATGACTACGTGCCCAAGCCGTTCACGTTCGAGGAGCTGCTCGCCCGGGTCCGCTCGCGACTGCGCGAGACCGCGGCATCTCCGGGAGTGTCCGTCGCTCACGGCGATGTCGTGCTCGACATTCTCGCCCGTCGCACGACGGTCGACGGCCGCGAGGTCGAGCTCTCGGCACGCGAGTTCGCCCTCGCCGAGCAGTTCCTGCGCAGTCCCGGGCGCGTGCTGAGTCGGGAACAGCTGCTGAGCCGCGTCTGGGGGATGGACTTCGACCCTGGCTCCAACGTCGTCGACGTCTACGTGCGCTACCTCCGCGGCAAGCTCGGCGCGCACCACATCGTCACGGTCAGGGGCGCAGGCTACCGCTGGGAGTGATCCTGCCCAGGAAGAAGCCCCCGGCGTTGGGGGAACGCCGGGGGCTGGGAGAGACCGGGCTGGGGGAAGCCGGCCAAGGCGATCGCGTCAGTCTGGGGGAACCTGCGATCGCTCTCTCTTCGAGCCGAACGACGGACCAGAGTGGTCCCGTTCGGACGTTCTCTCCGCCTCGGCGGGCGCAAGCGGCTCGGTTCGATCGTCGGTGAGCGAATACGGTGCCACCAGCCTGTCGGCATCCTTGTCCGCCGGCTCGCCGGCGTCCTTTTCCGCCCGTCCGTCGGCGATCTTCGCGTCGAGGCGGGCGATCCATGCCTCGGTGCGGGCCTGCGACCAGCCGCGCTTGTCCGCCCACGCGTAGACAGCATCCCACGAACCTGATGCGGCGACCTCTGCGGCGAGCTGATCCTCCGTCTCCGCGGACGGCTCCGCCATGGCGGTCTCCCCGGCAACGGGTCCGGCGATGTCTTCCGGTTCCGGTGCGGGCACCGTCACGGGCTCGGCGGGAACGGATGCGGCGGGAGGCGGGGTGGCCGGCACCGCCGACGGACGGGCGATCGGCGTGGGGCTCGCGGCCGAGGTCGGCACGACGACCGGGCGGGCGGCTACGGTCGCGCCGGCACTGTCGACGAGAGCGGCGGAGGTCGTCATCGCGACGGCGCAGACGACGGCGATGCTCGCAGCGACAGTGGCCATGCCACCGATCGCGAGCCGCGTCCGACTATCCACACGTTCCTCCCTGTCGCGCACGAGATCCGCGCCCAGTCCATGGTGGCAGAACGGGACGAGCAGTTGCGGAGATACGCATGAGACTCTTCTCATACAGCAGGGCCGGGATGCGGCATCCCGGCCCTGCTCCGTGCGATCAGCGGATTCCGTCGATCAGGCGAGCTCCCCCGCTTCCAGCAGATCGGTCACCAGAGCGGCGATCGCCGAGCGTTCGGAGCGCATCAGCGTGACATGCCCGAAGAGATCGTGCCCCTTGAGCGTCTCGATCACGGATGCGACGCCGTCGTGGCGCCCGACCCGCAGATTGTCGCGCTGGCCGACATCGTGGGTGAGGACGACCCTCGAGTTCTGGCCCATGCGACTGAGGACGGTCAGCAGCACATTGCGCTCGAGCGACTGCGCCTCGTCGACGATCACGAACGCGTCGTGGAGCGAACGACCGCGGATGTGCGTCAACGGCATCACCTCGAGCAGGCCGCGCGCGACGACCTCCTCGACGACGTTGCCGGTGACGACCGAGCCGAGCGTGTCGAAGACCGCCTGCCCCCACGGGTTCATCTTCTCGCCCTGATCGCCCGGCAGGTACCCGAGCTCCTGACCGCCCACGGCGAACAGCGGCCGGAACACGATGATCTTGCGCTGCTGCTGCCGTTCGAGCACCGACTCCAGGCCCGCGCAGAGCGCGAGCGCGGACTTGCCGGTTCCGGCGCGGCCGCCGAGCGACACGATCCCGACCTCGGGGTCCAGGAGCAGATCGATCGCGATCCTCTGCTCAGCCGAGCGCCCGTGCAGCCCGAACACCTCGCGGTCGCCGCGCACCAGGCGGTACTGTCCGTCGCGGGTCACGCGACCGAGCGCCGAGCCCCGCTCCGAGTGGATGATCAGACCCGTGTTGACCGGCAGTCCGCGCACCTCGTCGCCCGTGCCTATCTCGGTCTCGTACAGGTCGCTGATGTCGTCGCCCGAGACGTCGATCGTGGCGATCCCGGTCCATCCCGAGTCCACCGCCTGCTCGGCGAGGTACTCCTCCGCCGTGAGGCCGAGCGATGCCGCCTTCACGCGCATCGGGAGGTCCTTGGAGACGATGGTGACGTCCTGACCGTCCTGGGCGAGGTGCATGGCGACGGCGAGGATGCGGCTGTCGTTGTCGCCGAGCCGCATGCCGGACGGCAGCACGGTGGAGTCGGTGTTGTTGAGCTCGACACGCAGAGTGCCGTCCTCACCGACCGGAACCGGGAAGTCGAGGCGGCCGTGCTCGACGCGCAGCTCGTCCAGATGGCGCAGAGCCTGCCGGGCGAAATATCCGATCTCGGGATCGTGGCGCTTGCCCTCGAGCTCCGTGATCACCACGACCGGGATCACGACGTTGTGCTCGGCGAAGCGGAAGAACGCTCGCGGATCGCTCAGCAGCACGGAGGTGTCCAGGACGTACGTCCGCAGATCCGTCTGCTGGTCCGAGATCTCGTCTGCGTCCTGACGGTGCTGCTGCTGTGGTGCTCGTGTGGTCACAACCCACTCCCGACCCGGGTGGCTTCACCCGGCAGTCACGAGTCGACCAGGGGTCACGAGTCGCGATCCGAAGGGCCGACCCGACCGGGCACCTTGCCCGATGACTCGACGCTACGACCGGCTCGCGTCGGGCACGTTACCGACACGCTGGGCGATGTTACCGGCGGGTGAATTCCCGCCGACGCCCAGGCGTCACCACACGCGGGCGGACGAGAAGGCGGCCAGCGCATCGCCGAACAGGCGAAGGGTGTCGGCACCCGTGCCCACGTGCGCAGCGACGCGCACGAGCCCGGATCGCACGGTGACGGTGATGCCGTGGTTGGCGAGGGACGCCGCGAGCGCGCCCGCATCCTGCGGCGCCGGCGCCAGGGTGACGATGCCCGCCCGATGGCGCGGATCCCTCGGCGTGACCACCGGCACCTCGTAGCGGTCGGCGAAGAAGATGACGTCCTGCGAGCGCTGCGAGAGCTCGGCGTCGATGCGGTCGATGCCGACGTCCCGCACGTCGCGAAGCGCGGTGGCCAGCCGTGCCACGGCGAGGTGGTCGGGGCGGCTCACCGAGAAGGCCTGGGCGGATGCCGCGGGCTGGGGCACCACGTCGACCGGCATGTCGCCGTCGACGCCGGCCCAGCCGGAGAGTGCCGGTGCGAGACGCTCCAGCGCCCGCTCACCGAACCACGCGAATCCGGTCCCGCGCCCGGCCCGGAGCCACTTGTAGCCGTTGCCGCAGACGACGTCCGCCGCAGCGTAGTCGGCGTCGATCGCGCCGAACCCCTGCATCGCATCCACGATGAGCAGCCGGTCGCCGATCACCTCGCGCAGAGCGGTCAGGTCGGTGCGGTATCCCGTGCGGAAGTCCACGAGACTCACCGCGAGCGCCCGGGTGTCATCGCCGATCGCCTCGCGGACGACGTCCGGGGTGACGAATCCCTCCTTCGGCTCCAGCCACTGGAGGTCGATCGAGCCCAGAGTGTCGGCGGCTCTGGTGGCGGTGACGGTCAGACTGGGGAACTCCCCGCGAGAGAGCATCAGGCCGCCGGCGAGGCCGTACATCGCCTGCATGAGGCCGTAGGTCGTGGACGGCTGCAGGACGACCTCATCGGCATCCGCGTCGAGAAGCTCAGCCAGCAGCTGCCGTGCCTCCTGGACGTGCTCGGCCACGAGGTCCATGCCCGTACGTCGTCCCGACCCCAGAAGCTCGGCATCCGCGTGCACCTCGCTGCGCACGGAGGGCGACAGCGGTCCGAATGCCGCCCAGTCCAGGTATCCCGGTTCGCCGTCGAAGGATGCCAGAAATGCGTCCAGGTCCATCACCGTCACATTCTGACACGGCGACGCCCTGCCCGAGCGGGGCGGCCGCAGCGGCGTATAATCCGCCCTTCGCGATCTCGGACGGCCTTGAGGTCCGGATTCAGCTGCCGTAACGGCGATCTCGGCTCGCGTAGTCGCGGATGGCCCGCAGGAAGTCCACCTCCCGCAGGTCGGGGCCGAGCGCCTCGACGAAGTAGAACTCGCTGTGCGCCGACTGCCACAGCAGGAAGTCGCTGAGGCGCTGCTCCCCCGACGTGCGGATCACCAGATCCGGATCGGGCTGGCCGCCCGTGTAGAGGTGCTCGCCGATCTGCTCCGGCGTGAGGCTGGCGGCGAGCTCCTCGAGTGAGCCGCCCTCCTCGTCGTGTTTGGCGATGATGCTGCGGACGGCGTCCACGATCTCGCCCCGGCCGCCGTACCCGACGGCCAGGTTGACGTGAAGCCCGCGGTGGTCCTTCGTGCGGCGTTCCGCATCCGCGAGCACGCGGGCCAGGTCCGGCGGCAGCAGGTGGGCGCGGCCCATGTGGTGCACGCGCCAGTCGCGCTCGTGCGAGAGCTCCTGGGCCAGTTCTGCGATGATCTCGATGAGGTCGGCCAGCTCCTGCGAGTCGCGCTTGCGCAGGTTGTCGTTGGAGAGCAGGTAGAGGGAGACGACCTTCACCCCGACGTCGTCGCACCACTCGAGGAACTCGCGCATCTTCGCCGCACCCGCACGGTGCCCGTGGGCGGCGGAGTCGTAGCCGAGCTGACGGGCCCATCGGCGATTGCCGTCGATCATCATCGCGACATGACGCGGCACCGCGCCCGGCTCGATCTGACGACGGAGCCGATTGATGTACAGCCGATAGAGAGGCCCTCTGCCCTCGCTCGACGCACTCACACGCCTACGCTACCGCCGGGTGCCCTGCGTGCGTGCCCCGGGCGGCATACCGCGACCCGTAGGCTCGGTACGTGGCCGGGAGCGCGAGATCAGACGAGTTCGCGGACGGCAGCGCCGAGATGCCCGAGCTGCCTCTCATGGAGTCCGCCGAGCTCGACGCGGATGTCGAGCTGCGCCCCACCTGGCGGGGCTGGATCCACGCCGCGACGTTCCCGATCGCGATCGCGGCGGGCATCGTCCTGATCGTCCTCGCGCAGGGGGCCGCCGCAAAATGGGCCAGCGCCGTCTTCATGGCGACCTCGCTCCTGCTGTTCGGGAACTCGGCGCTCTACCACCGGTTCGACTGGGGCCCGAAGACCCGTGCCGTGCTCAAGCGGATAGACCACGCGAACATCCTCCTGCTGATCGCCGGCACATACACGCCGATCGCCGTGCTCGCCCTGCCCACCGACAAGGCGATCATCCTGCTCTCGCTCGTGTGGGGCGGCGCGATCCTCGGCATCCTGTTCCGCGTCTTCTGGATCGATGCGCCGCGCTGGCTGTATGTCGCCCTGTACCTCGTCCTCGGCTGGGCGGCCGTGATGTACATGATCGACCTGTTCCAGGCGAACGCGGCGATGATGATCCTCGTGCTCGTCGGAGGCGTGCTGTACACGCTCGGCGCGGTCGTCTACGCCCTCAAGCGGCCGAACCCGTGGCCCGGCCACTTCGGCTTCCACGAGATCTTCCACGTCTGCACCGTCCTGGCGTTCCTCTGCCACTGGACGGCGTGCCTGCTGATCGCGCTGAACCCCGCGTATCACGGCTGACGCAGCGCTACGAAGCCTTCGGACCGGACCCGTCGCCGCGGGGGGCCTTCGGCGTGGTCCCGTCTGCGCCGGGGGCCCGGTCCTGCGATGGGCCCGCGTCGATGTCCTGGTCATCCACCTCGGTCGCGCGAGCGGCCGCGGCGGCCTGCTGCTCGGCGTCCAGCTCCTCGTTGATGTCGGCTCGCACGCGACCGCGACGGATGCGGCGCATCATGTCCCAGACCAGGACGATGACCGCGAGCGCGAGGACGGCGATAACGACGAAGCCGACCGGGCCCGGCGTCACGAGAGTGGGATCGACCGTCTGCTCGGGGATCGGCGTCGCCGAGTCGGCGTGCACGAGTGCGGCGAGCAGGTCGTGCATGGGAGTCCTCGTTCCGCGCGTGAGCGCATAGCCTGGAGTCTCCAGCCTAATCTTCCCCCGTTCCCCGGGTGGCGCACGCATACCGACAGGCCACGATGACGACACAGGACATGCTCGACGAGCGGTACGGTCGCACGAGCTCGCCTCGGAGGCGCTGGACGATCGGCATCGTCATCGCGGTCGCAGCGGTGCTGGTGGGACTCTTCGCCTGGATGACGGTCGCCGGCACGCTGGACGACGTCGACATCGACACCACCGGCTTCACGGTGGAGGATCAGCGCTCCGTGACTGTCGCATTCCAGATCTCCGTGCCGGAGGGCCGCGCGGTCGCCTGCGCGCTGGAGGCTCAGGACGAGGACCACGGAATCGTGGGCTGGAAGATCGTCGAGTATCCGGCATCCGAGCTGCGCGCGCGGGCCTTCCGCGAGTCGATCCCGACCACGGCAGAGGCGACGACAGGTTTGGTCAGCGACTGCTGGGTGACGTAGTCTGAGCTGACACAGTCGTCACACGCCCTGGCCGGAGCCGGGGCGTTTTGACATACAGGCCACGCCGACCGAAGGAGACACTTGTGACTGGCGATGCCCCGGTGACGTTCCTGACCCAGGACGCGTACGACCGCCTCACCGCCGAGCTGGAGCGCCTGTCGACGACGGGCCGTGAAGAGATCGCCAAGCGCATCGAGTCGGCTCGCGAAGAGGGCGACCTCAAGGAGAACGGCGGCTACCACGCCGCCAAGGACGAGCAGGGCAAGCAGGAGGCGCGCATCCGCACGCTGCAGCATCTGCTGAAGAACGCCACCGTCAGCGAGGCGCCGCAGAGCACGGGTGTGGTCGAGCCCGGCACGGTCGTGACGGCGATCGTCGCGGGCGGCGAAGAGGTGTTCCTGCTCGGCAACCGCGAGATCGCGGTGGACTCCGAGCTCGACGTCTACAGCGAGGCCTCGCCGCTCGGCGCCGCCATCCTGGGCCTCGAGGAGGGCGAGAAGACGTCGTACACCGCTCCCAACGGGCGCGAGATCCCGGTCGAGATCGTGAAGGTCGAGACCTACTCGGGTCAGTAGCCGTCGCGGCTCCTGCGGGCGTTCGTCCAGGGTCAGTCCGGAACGACGGTCGGGGCGAATCCCGCATCGCCGAGCACCTCGATGACGTGCGCACGGTGCTCCTCGCCGCGCGTCTCGACGCTCAGCTGCAGGATCACCTCGCTGATCTGCAGTCCATGGCCGTGGCGGGTGTGCATCACCTCGATGACATTCGCGCCGGCCTGGGCGAGAAGCTCCGACACGCGCGCGAGCTGGCCGGGGCGATCGGGCAGCGGGATCCGCAGCGTCATGTAGCGACCGGATGCCGCGAGCCCGTGCGAGACGACACGCTGAAGCAGAAGGGGGTCGATGTTGCCGCCCGAAAGCACCGACACCGTCGGTCCGGTGCCCTGCACCTTTCCGGCGAGGATGGCGGCGACTCCGACCGCCCCGGCTGGCTCGACGACCTGCTTGGCGCGTTCGAGCAGCATGAGCAGGGCGCGGGCGATGTCGTCGTCGGTCACCGTGACGACCTCGTCGACGAGCTGGTGGATGATCTCGAACGGCACGTCGCCCGGGCGCGCGACGGCGATGCCGTCCGCGATGGTCGGCCGGGTCTCCACTTCGATCGGGTATCCGGCGGCCAGCGACGACGGGTATGCGGCGGAGTTCTCCGCCTGCACGCCGACGATCCGCACGGTGCGCCCGACAGCGGCGGCACGTGCCTTCACCGCGGCGGCGACGCCGGCGAGCAGGCCTCCCCCGCCGATCCCGAGCAGGACGGTGTCCAGGTCCGGCACCGCGTCGAAGAGCTCGAGGCCGAGAGTCCCCTGCCCGATGATGATGTCGCGGTGATCGAACGGGTGGATCAGCACCGCTCCCGTGCGCTCCGCGAACTCGGCCGCCAGGCGCAGCGGCGTCTCGACCGTGGCGCCTTCCAGGACGACGTGCGCGCCGTAGCCGCGCGTGGCGAGCAGCTTCGGAACGGGCACGCCGAGCGGCATGAAGATCGTCGCCGGGATGCCGAGGGCCTTCGCGGCCAGCGCCACCCCCTGGGCGTGGTTGCCGGCGGATGCCGCGACGACGCCCCGGGCCCGTTCCTCGGCGGTGAGGCGCGAGAGGCGGTAGGTGGCCCCGCGGATCTTGAACGAGCCGGTGCGCTGGAGGTTCTCGAGCTTGAGGTGGACGGGAACGCCGAGCAGCTCGGACAGATGCTGCGACTCGTCGATCGGGGTGCGCGTGATGACGCCCTCGAGGTAGGCGGCGGCATCCTCGAACTCCGCCAGGGTGGGCATGCTCACGGACGAACCCTCCTCGGGCGGGGAACGGTGGTCCAGATGTAGTCACCGGACGGCGCCCGGGCGCCCGTCTCCCACGAGCGATTGCGGATGTAGACGGTGACCACGTTGACGAAGGCGGCCAGCGGCACCGCGAACAGGGCGCCGGGGATGCCGGCGACCATCGCACCACCGGCGACCACCAGCACGACGGCGAGCGGGTGCACCTTGACGGCCGAGCCCATGAGCAGCGGCTGGAGCACATGACCCTCGATCTGCTGGACGCCCAGCACGACCACCAGCATCCACAGTGCGATCCACGGTCCGTTGTACACGAGCGCCAGGAAGACCGCGACCGCGCCGGTCACCACCGCGCCGACGATCGGCACGAACGCGCCGAGGAAGACCAGCACCGCGATCGGTATGGCCAGCGGCACACCCAGCAAGGCAGCGCCGAGCCCGATGCCGATCGCGTCGATGGTCGCGACGAGCAGCTGGGTCCGGGCGTAGTTGACCACCATGACCCAGCCCGACGGCCGGCCCCGTCGACGGCGGGTCTGGCCTTGGCCGGAAAGAGCCGCGTGGTCCAGCGCCAGATGCCGCCGCCGTCGGCGAGGAGGGTCAGCAGGATGAACAGCGACAGGAGGGCCCCGACAGCGACATGGCCCAGTGTCGAGCCGAGCGCGATGGCTCCCGACCACAGCAGCTGGGCCTGCTCCTGAATCAGCGCGCCCGCCTGCGACAGCAGATCGTCGATCTGGGCGGACGTGAGGTGCAGCGGCCCGTCGATCAGGTACTGACGCAACCGCTCGCTCGCCTCGACGGTGCGTTCCTGCACCGACGACCACTCGCGGGTGACCTGCCAGATGACCAGCCAGAGCAGCGCTGCGACGATCGCGAGGGTGCCGAGCACCGAGATGACGATGGCGAGCCAGCGCGGCACGCGGTGGCGCAGCATCCAGGTGAACACCGGCCACAGCAGTGCGGTCACGAGGATGGCGATCAGGAGCGGGATGACCAGGAGCTTGAGCTGGATGATGAGCCAGATCGCGACGCCGATCGCCGCGGCCACCACGAGGAACCGCCATGAGTACGCGGTGGCCACTTTCAACCCGCGCGGGATCATGCCCGATACGTCGGTGGACACGACGCGGCCGCGGTCGCGCACAGCGTCGAACAAGGAGCCTCGTGGCTTGTCCTCGTGGCTGCTCATCACGCCAGTCTAGAGTCGCACTGCGCCGATGCCTCGACGCCTCGAGATGCGGATGCGCGCGCCTGAGCGCTGTCGGAACGCGCGGATAGGCTGACCGCCATGAAGGACTCGCTGAGCGGCGCTGAGGCCCGCCGGATCGCACTCGCGGCGCAGGGGTTCGCCCAGCCCCGGCCCGCCGCGGCCGGAACGCGCCAGCTCAACCTGGCCATGGCGCGTATGGCGACGCTGCAGATCGACTCCGTGAACGTCTTCGCGCGCTCGCACTACCTGCCGCTGTTCTCGAGGCTCGGGCCCTACGACCCCGCAGCGCTGGACAGGCTCCTGTTCACGCACCGCCCGGCCTATGTCGAGTCCTGGGCGCACGTCGCGTCGTTCATCCCCAGAGCGGATTGGGAGCTGTTCCGCTTCCGGATGGACGACATGCGCGCGAAGTACGGCTCGAAGCCCGACGGCTGGTTCCAGACCCACCGCGAGGTGGTGGACTGGGTGCGGTCGGAGCTCGCCGCGCGCGGACCGCTGCGGCCGGCGCAGATCGAGCACGACGCCAAGAAGGCCGCACGCGGGCCGTGGTGGGACTGGGACGTGGTCAAGAACGCCCTGGAGTATCTCTGGCTCTTCGGCGAGGTCGCGATCGCCGGTCGGCGGGGCTTCGAGCGCCGCTACGGACTGGCCGAGCAGGTCCTGCCGGCCGAGGTGCTGGCCGCCCCTGTGGCCCGAGAGGACGCCGTCCGCGAGCTCATCGCCCGCGCCGCACGGGCGTACGGCGTCGGAACCGCGTCGGATCTCGCCGACTACTGGCGCATCAAGGACCGCCGCGCCGTCATGACGGCGATCGACGAGTTGCAGGAGTCCGGGCTGCTGCAGCCGGTCACCGTCGAGGGCTGGCAGTCGTCCGGCCGGCCGGCGAGAGCATGGATGCATCGGGATGCCGCTCTGCCGCGCCGTGTGGATGCCGCGGCGATCCTGACCCCGTTCGACCCGGTCGTCTGGTTCCGTGACCGCGCGGAGCGCCTGTTCTCCTTCGAGTACCGCATCGAGATCTACACCCCGGCGCCTCGTCGCCGCTTCGGCTACTACTCGCTGCCCGTGCTGATCGGGGACGATCTCGTCGGGAGGGTCGATCTGAAGGCAGACCGCTCGTCCTCCACCCTGAGGGTGCAGTCCGCGTGGTGGGAACCCGGTCGGCCGGCGGATGCCGCATCCCGGCTTGCGGATGAGCTGCGCGCGGCGGCGCGCTGGCAGGGTCTCGACGCCATCTCGATCTCCAGCTGGGGCGACGCGACCGACGATCTCGCCGCGACGCTTCCCGAGGCTCGACGCCACGAGGCCGGCGCAGCGGAACCGGTCGCGCCGGCGCCGGACGAAGCGGAGCGGGTTAGCGTAGACGGGTGAGACGGGCGGCGGCGACGGGCATCGCCGGGGGCGCAGTTGTCGTCGTGGCCGGAGTGGCTTTCGCCGGCTGGCTCCTGGCCCAGCCACCCAGTGCGGAGGAGGCTGCTCGGACGTACCTGAGCGCCCTCAGTGACGGAGACTTCGCTCGGATCGACACCATGATGGCGAACCCGGGTGACGAGGACAGTCGCCGTGTGGTCGCCGACGCGTTCGCCGGCGCCGAGGACTACATCGACGACCCGAGCATCGAGGAGATCAGCCCGGCTCAGGCGGGCTTCACGACCGTGCGCGCGTCGGCGGAGCTCGACGGAGAGCGACGTACGCTGCACTTCGCACTGAGTGACGCCGGCGGCGAATGGATGCTGGCCGGAGACCACCTGGCCGAGCTCGAGGTGTTCACCGATCTCGCCGACACGGGCTTGCCGGCCGGAGACTCCGTATGGATCGGCGCTGCTCTGGCGCCTGCGGGAACCCGCGTCGCCCTGCTGCCCGCGCAGTATCCGGTGACCGCCGCCCCCCGCGGGCTCGTGACGGGAGAGGCGTCGGTCGCCGTCAGCAACGATCGGACCTCGACCGTGCAGCTCGGAGTCTCCCTCTCCCCCGCAGCGACCGGCGCCGCGCAGGATCAGCTCGACGCATACGCCGACGAATGCACCGTTCCCGCGACCGCGGTGCCGGCAAACTGCGGATTGCGGGTGCCGTGGGCCGCGGACCTTGCGACCCTGACATCCATCGCGTTCCGGATCGATCAGCGTCCCGCCGTCGCGCTCTCGCCCGACGGCAGGACGTTCGCCGCGACGGGCGGGGTGGTCATCGCGACCGCCACCGGCACCACCCGAGACGGGCGTGCGGGCACCTTCACCTACCGAGCCGATGACTGGGCGCTGCGCGGGACGGTGTCGTTCGAGGGCGACGAGATGGTGCTCGCCGTCGGCTGACCCTGCCGTTCACGAGCCGGGGATGCCGGTGGGCTCGAGCCCGAGCCATGCGGCCAGTTCGCGGATCTCTTCGTGGACGGCCTCGGTCATTTCGGGGGTGAAGGGGTCGTCCTCGTGGATCGCGGCGACGCGGAACACCCCCTGCTTGCGGTCGGCCGCGGCATCCAGCTTGCCGATCAGCCGATCCCCGTGGAGGATCGGCAGCGCGAAGAACCCCCAGCGGCGCTGCGCAGCGGGCTTGTACATCTCGACGATGTACTCGAAGCCGAACAGGTCCTGCGCGCGACCCCGGTCGAAGACGAGCCGGTCGAACGGCGACAGGAGCGCTGTCCGCCACTCGAAGACATCGGGGCCGTCGAGCAGCGGGGGATCCACGCGCCAGCGCCCAGGTGCGCCGTCGATCGTCGCCTCTTCCCCGATCTCGCCGACGTCCATGGGTTCGACAGGCTGCTTCGCGGCCTTCTGCCGCGCCAGGCCCAGATAGCCGAGCCGTCGCTCCGCCCGCAGGACCGCTGCCTCCTCGTCCGAGTAGTCGGCGACATCCGCGGGGTACACCCGCTCTGCGAGGTCCCAGAGCCTGTCCCTCCCCTCCCGCCGGGACACCGCCACCTCGCCCCGCATCGAGAGGAACTCCAGCATCTGCGTCACGTTGCGGTCGTTCGTCCAGCCCGTCGACTTCCACGACACCTGGCTGGTGTCGGGGATCTCCCCACCGCGCCGCGGACCCTCTGCGCGGAGCCGATTCAGGAGGTCGCGACGGAAGCGATCGTTCGCTTCGAGCCACTCACGCTGGTCGCGATAGCGCGGCCATGCGCGCATGATCGGGCGGAAGAGCGGCAGATCGTCCATCGAGCGATAGAAGCCGGCCCACTCGAACACCGCGCGATCCCCCTCGACCGCGCGCACCAGATCGGCGGGCTGATACGGCCAGCCGATCCGGCTCCAGAGGATGTGATCGGCGCTCGGCGCCACGGCACTGGTCGGATCGATGTTGACGAGCGAGAGCCCGTCCACGGTCTCGACGATGCCGCCCGGTCTGTCGGCCGTCAGCAGCTGAGCGCGAACGGCGATGCGGCGGGCCTCCTGGCGGCTGAGTCGATGCGTCAGAACTGTCCGCCCATCGTGTGGAGGCGCTCGATGCGGTCAGGAATCGGGGGGTGGGTCGCGAACATGCGTGCCAGGGCGTTGGGCGGGAGCGGATCGGCGATCCAGAGATGGGCCATCGACGTGTTGGCCCTCCGCAAGGGTCGACCGAGATCGCCGAGCTTGACCAGCGCCGAAGCGAGTCCGTCCGGATCGCGCGTCGTCATCGCGCTCGTCGCGTCGGCGAGATATTCGCGCTGCCGCGAGATCGCGGCCTGAACGGCACCCGCCAGCAGGGGGGCGACCAGAGCGGCCACGACGCCGAAGAGCAGGAACAGCAGCTGCGCCTGGCCGCCCCCTCGGCGGCCGCCGAAGAACGCGAAGCGCATGAAGATGTCGGCGAGGATGCCGACCGCCACCACGAGTCCGAACACGATGAGCGACACGCGGATGTCGTAGTTGCGGATGTGACCGAGTTCGTGACCGAGCACTCCCTCCAGCTCGCGGTCGGTCATGATCTCGAACAGGCCGGTCGTCACGGTGATCGACGCCTCTTCGGGCTTGCGGCCGGTGGCGAACGCGTTGGGCGCGGGATCCTCCACGACGTAGAGCTTCGGCATCGGCGTGCCCGTGGCGATGCACAGGTTCTCGACGAGGCGGTGGAAACGCGGGGCGTCAGCCTGCGTGACCTGAGTCGCGCCCGACATCGCGAGAGCCTCACGGTCGGCGAAGAAGTACTGGAACGTGGCGTAGCCGGCCGCGAAGACGAGGATGAACGCGGTGATCCACCAGTTGTTGCCGGCCAGCCATCCTGCCAGCAGACCGATCCCGCCGAGCAGCAGGATGAACGCGCCCAGGATGAACCAGGTATTGCGCTTGTTGCGCGCGATGGCGCTGTACATAGAGCTGCGGTCGGATCAGAATTGTACGCGCGGCGGCTCGCTGATCGCGGCGCCGTCGACGACCTCGAAGAACTCCCGCTCGGAGAATCCGAGGTTGCGGGCGAACAGGTTGTTCGGGAACACCTTGATCTTCGTGTTCAGTTCGCGCACGCCGCCGTTGTAGAAGCGACGGGAGGCCTGGATCTTGTCCTCGGTGTCGACGATCGATTGCTGCAGCTGGAGGAAGTTCTGGCTCGCCTGCAGCTGCGGATACGCCTCGGCGACCGCGAACAGCGATTTCAGCGCCTGCTGCATGTGGCCCTCCGCGACACCGGCCTCAGCGGGCCCGCCGGCCGACAGGGTCTCGGCTCTCGCGCGGGTGACGTTTTCGAACACGGCCTTCTCGTGCGCCGCGTAGCCCTTCACCGCTTCGATGAGATTCGGCAGCAGGTCCGCTCGACGTTTCAGCTGCACGGTGATGTCGCTCCACGCCTCGTCGACGCGCACGTTGAGCGCCACGAGCGAGTTGTACGTCGCCCACAGGTAGATGCCGACGATGACGACGAGCGCCACGACGATCAGTACCGGGATCAGCCATTCCCACATGCCCGTGACTCCGTTCGAGGTTTGCCCTCATCCTAGCGATCGGGGCCCTCGCGGATGAGAGCCGTCTTCCGACTCTCAGCCCTTACTCACCGAGGATGCGCGCGAGGTACGGGTTCTGGAACATCCGGGTCGGGTCGAGCCGGTCGCGGAGGGCGACGAAATCGTCGAATCTCGGGTAGCGGTCACGGAGGGCCGCGGCATCCAGCGTGTGCATCTTGCCCCAGTGCGGCCTGCCGCCGTGCCCCAGCATGATCTGCTCTGCCGCGTCGAAGTAGGCGGTCGGATCTTCGCGCCAGTAACGGTGGACGGCGATGTACCCCGACGCGCGGCCGTGCGCGGTCGAGAGCCACAGGTCGTCCTGGGCGGCGAAGCGCACCTCGACGGGGAACGCGATCCGCCAGTGGTTGTCGTCGATCACGTTTCGGAGCGCCTCGAACGCCGGACGGACGCTCTCGACGGGGAGCGCGTACTCCATCTCGCGGAACCGGACCGAGCGCGGCGTCGCGAACACGCGATGGGACACATCCGTGAACTCGCGATTGCTCCACACCCGCGCCGACAGCCGGTTGATCGGGGGCGCGGTCGCCGGCACCGTGCGAGCGAGGCTGCACGCAACCTGGTGGGCGATTCCGCCCACCATGACGTCGTCCACCCACTTGCCCACGCGGGGCCGGGGCCGCAGGACGGCGCTCTCCGGCAGGCGGGTGTTGGTCTTGGTCATCGCGCGGTCGGTGTGCGGAAACCAGTAGAACTCGAAATGATCGGATGCAGCGGTCCGGTCATCCAAGGAGTCGAGCACCTCCGCGAGATCCTCCGTGACCTCCACGGCGTGCAGCAGGAACGCCGGAACGCACTGCAGCGTGATCTCGACGAGGATGCCGAGTGCACCGAGACCCAGCGCGACCGCGGGCAGCAGCTCGGGGTTCTGGTGCTCGTCGACCACGAGCAGCTCGCCGTCGGCCGTGACCAGAGTCGCTCCGGTCACCTGGGTGGCGATCCCGCCGAAGCGGGCTCCGGTGCCGTGGGTGCCGGTCGAGATGGCACCCGAGAGCGATTGCCGGTCGATGTCGCCCAGGTTCGGCATCGCGAGCCCGTACGGCGCCAGCAGCCGTGGGATCTGGTGCAGACGCGTTCCGGCGCGCAGAGTGACGCGGGCGCGGTCGCGGTCGGCAGAGACCAGTCCGCTCAGATCGGTCAGGTCGAGCAGCACGCCGGGTGCGACGGCGATGCCGGTGAAGCTGTGCCCCGCTCCCACCGCCTTCACCTGCATGCCCCGGGCCCGGGCCGCGGCGACCGCACGCTGGACCGCGGCCGTCGAGCTCGGGAACTCGACCCGCTGCGGTCGCACCTTCGCCGTGCGTGCCCAGTTCTGCCAGGTTCCACCCGGACGCGTCACAGGAACGACTTCCCTTCACCTCGGTAGCTCGGCACTTCACCGACCGACCGATCACCGTCGACGAGGTGATACCGGTCGACGCGCTCGGCCAGCTCGCCGCTCTTGGCATGCCGGAACCACACGCGATCACCGACGCGGAGGGTGCGCGCAGCCTGGCCTCGCAGCGGCGTCTGCACCTCCCCGGCGCCCTCTCGCGGCAGGGTCGAGAGGCCCGCCGGCCAGACCGGCAGCGGCTGACGCGACGGCACCGAGGGTCCGGAGCCGATCCATCCGCCGCCCAGCACCGTGGCGATGTCGGGCGACGGCTTGCGGACGACCTCGAGCGCGAAGGCGGCGGCGGGGGCGGGGGCGAACGCCCGGTAGCCGTCGAAGAGGTGGCCCGCCAGCAGTCCGCTGCCGGCGGTGAGCTCCGTGACGGCGAGATCGGATGCCGTCAGCTCGAGTGAACCCGTTCCGCCTCCGTTGACGAACTCCAGCGGGGCGACATCGCGCAGCGCTCCGACGATCGCCGCGCGCCGGTCGAGCAGCTCCTGCGCCGAACGGCGCTGCATCCACCGGATCACGCCGTCACCGGAGCCCGTGGCATCCCCCTGGCCGGCGATCTGCGCCTCGTACATCATGAGGCCGACGAGACGGAAGCCCGGGCGCGCCGCCACCGCGCGAGCGAGGGTCGCGACCTCTCCCGGCTCGTGCAGGGGCGAGCGACGCACGCCGATGTGACCGAGGCCGGGTGCGCGCCAGGACGCGTCGGCATCGATCGCGATGCGGATCGTCTCCCGCGCAGCCGGAGGAGCGATCCCGTCGACGAGGTCGAGCTGGGCGACGTCGTCGACCATGAGTGTCACCCGCGCCGCCGCGTGCGCGTCTGCGGCCAGCGTGGCGATCGCGGCGCGGTCGACGCTCGGATAGCCGAGGACGACGTCTTCGTGGGTCTCGGCGAGCCAGATCGCCTCTGGCAGGGTGAACGCGAGGATCCCGTGATAGCCGGGGATCCGGAGCGTCGCGTCGATGACCTCCCGCACGCGCACGGACTTGCTGGCGACGCGGATGGGGACGCCGCCCGCGCGCACGACCATGTCCAGAGCGTTGTAGCGCAGCGCCGCGAGGTTGAGGGCGGCGACGGGTCCCGAGACGGCGGAGACGGCCTCCGTCATTCCCGACCAGTATGCGGCCGCATCTGCCCACGGCGTGGCGGATCCCGCATCCGCGAGCAGATCGATCGTCATCGCATCACGCTCGCCGGCGAGGGGGCACACATGGCGTCCAGCCTACGGCCCGGGCGCGGGGCCCGACGGACGCGGCGAACGGTACCCCCGGTCAGACTCGAACTGACACTGAAGCGATTTTAAGTCTGTCGATCGCTCTCTCGATTCGTGGTGACTCGACTCGCGATCGTTGATTTCACGCGAGCGACGATCGCGATCGCGACTCGTGATGGCTCGTTGACACGGGCTTGTGACATCCCTGTGTCACGACAGATCGGCTGACAATGGGGCTTCGCACTCCAACGGCACGGTAACGGGAAAAGGGACCGGGAAGTTAGAGCCGGACAGGGTCCAATTTGTCATCGCTTGGAACAACAATACGAAGGGCTCTTATCAGGGCTTCTTCGGCGGAGACAACTTCCTCAATGGCTCCACCTTCGACATAAACAATCCCGCGAGTGTTGCTGGCTGGCGCAGTTCTCGGGCCTTTCCCCCGTGAGTCGGGTTGACGTCCGCCGCTGAGCGAACGGGCTCGCATCTCGGCTGGGATTGAGGCTCCTCGCAGTCGCAGTGCTGGATCAAGCTCGTTATTCAGCGCGCCAGTACGCGCGGTGCGGGTCACCTCGGGTCTAGCCGGTGCAGAGTTGTGCGTCACCGCGCAGATGCGAGACGGTCGCTCTCACGTTCACGGTCGTGAGAAGAGCGGCGGCGATCGACTCGTCGCCGTGAGGGCGATGGGTGAGCCGATGACTCCCGCCGCGATCAGTAGCGCCTTTCAGCGTCACTCACAGCGCGCAGGACTACGGCGGATTCGTCTTCACGATCTGCGACACACAGCCGTGTCTCTGTTGCTTCAGCAGGGCGTCCCCGTCGTTACCGTTGCTCGTCTCGCGGGTCATGATCCCGCGATGACGATGAGCGTGTACGGGCACGCCACAGACGACACCACGCGCGTTGCCAGTCAGTTGCTGGGACGTCTCTACGGCTCGTGAGTCGCCTTCTTCAATGACCCGCGATCTTCGCACTCCCGTTCGGTCACGAGCCTCGTTGACGAGCGGTTCGTCATTGTGATCGCGAGGACGACCCGGGTGTCAGTCCTGACGCCCTCACCTTCCACCAGTCGTGCGATTCCCGAGCACTTCCCGGGAGTGTTTGTGACAGATCGAGCGATTCCCGTGGCATCTCACGTCTCGCAGACACTGACGAGAGACGCGGTTACCCGCGTCAGATCGAGGCAGGACCGTCGTACCCCCGCCGGGATTCGAACCCGGACTGAAGCGATTTTAAGTCGCCTGCCTCTGCCGATTGGGCTACGGGGGCGCACGCCGGAGCGAACGCCTCCACGGTACCGGTCAGCGGGACGCGGCGACCTTCTCGGGCGCGGCGGTGACCGCTTTCGCCGCCGGCGCCGCCTCGACCGGCTGCGGCGGACGCGGCCGTGCCGCGAACTCCTCGAAGACATACCGCGGATCCTGGACGGCCTGCAGGTTCACCAGGTCGCGTCCGAGCCAGAGGTTGTTCCACCATCCCCACACGACGCGGAACTTGCGCTCCCAGGACGGCATGGCCAGGCCGTGGTAGCCGCGGTGCGCCACCCAGGCGATGAGCCCCTTGAGCGCGATGTTGCCGGACTGGAACACACCGTTGTAGAGCCCGAGGCCCGCGACGGCGCCGAGGTTCTTGTGGAAGTACTCGTGCGGAAGCTCTCCGCGGAGCACGGCCGTGAGGTTCTTGGCGAGCAGCTTCGCCTGGCGGACAGCGTGCTGCGCGTTCGGCACGCAGTAGCCGCCGACACCGCCGCCGGTCAGGTCGGGCACCGCCGACACGTCGCCGGCCGCCCACGCGCCCTCGACGTACTCCTCCTCGGTGCCCACGCGGAGGTCGGCGCGGGTGAGGATGCGACCGCGCTCCTCGACCGGAAGGTCGCCGCCGCGCACGACGGTGGGGTTGGCCATGACGCCCGCAGTCCAGATGATCAGGTCGCTGGGGATGACCTCGCCGGTGGACAGCTCGACGTTGCCGTCGACGGCGCCGGTGACCTGAGTGTCGAGATGAACGGACGCACCCCGCTTGGCGAGGTCCTTCAGGACCCACTCGCTCGTCTTGAGCGACACCTCGGGCATGATCCGGCCCATCGCCTCGATGAGGTGGAAATGGGTGTCGTCGAAGGTGACCTCGGGGTAGCGGCTGACGAGCGCCGATGCGAAGCTGCGCAGCTCGGCGAAGACCTCGATGCCGGCGAACCCGCCGCCGATGACGACGACCGTGAGCAGCCGGTCGCGCTCGGGACCGGGAGGCAGCACGGCGGCCTTGTCGAAGTTCGACATCAGTCGGTCGCGGATCGCCACGGCCTCTTCGATGGTCTTCAGGCCGATCGCGTTGTCGGCGATCCCCGGGATCGGGAACGTGCGCGAGACGGCGCCGGCGGTGACCACGATCTGGTCGTACTCCAGCTCGTACGGGTCCCCGGCGATCGGCGTGATCGTGGCGACCTTGTTCGCGTGGTTGATGCCGGTGACCTTCGCGGCGATGATCTTCGTCTTCTTGAGGTGGCGGCGCAGCGCGACGACGGAGTGACGGGCCTCGATCGATCCGGCGGCGACCTCGGGAAGGAACGGCTGGTAGGTCATGTAGGGAAGCGGATCCACGATCGTGACTTCGGCCTCGCCCTTGCGGAGGTGCTTCTCGAGCTTCCAGGCTGTGTAGAAGCCTGCGTAGCCACCGCCGACGATGAGGATCTTGGGCACGGTGTTGCTCACGGTGGGGGGTACTCCTGGGGTGTCAGCGGCTCGGCGTCCGGGACGCCAATCGGATACGTCGGACAGCTGCGGTGACGCCGAGAGCCACCAGTATAGCGGTGGCCGAGGCACCCATCAGCGGAAGCGACCCGTACAGCAGGGTGTCCGTCGACGGCAGGAGCGGTGACACGGGGCGTGTGGCCACGTCCACGGGAGGCAGGGGTGCGACCTCCACGGGGTCGGCCGTAGGCGCCGGAGCGGGGCCGGAATCGGCGCGACGGTAGAGCCGGATCCAGTCCTCGAGACTGCCCATGGGGTTCGAGGTCACCGTCGGGACGTCGGCCGAGACCGCGGCCGCGGCATCCACCAGTCCGGCGCCGTACAGGAGGTTCGCGTCGCCCGTCACACCTGCGGGCGGGCGGGCCGTCTCGATGATGCGGTTGATCACGTTGTCCGCGTCCATGTCGGGGTGTGCTGCCCGCACGAGCGCGGCGATGCCCGCCACGATCGGCGCCGCACCGCTCGTGCCGTTCCACAGCACGAGCCGGCCGTCGGCGGAGACGCCGACGAGGTCCTCGCTCGGTGCGGAAACGCCCAGCGTGATGCCCTGAGTCGACGCCTCGACGCTCGCCTTGCCCTGCGTGTCCACGCCGGCGACGGTGAGCACGCCGGGAATCGTGGCAGGCGCTCCCACCCGCGAGGTGCCGCTGCCGCGGTTTCCGGCGGCGACCACGACGACGACGTCGTTCTCGAACGCGTAGAGGAACGCCGAGTCCCAGCTCTCGTCCCAGTCGGGGGTGTTCGTGGTCAGCGACAGATTGATGACGTCCGCGCCGTTGTCGACCGACCAGCGGATCGCCTCGGCGATCTGATCGGCGAACGGAACCTTCGCGGACGATCCGAAGCCCACCGACACCGCCAGAAGGCTCGCTTCGGGCGCGACGCCGATCATGCCCGTCCCCGGACCGGTGCCGCGTGCCGCCGCGAGGGATGCCACCCAGCTGCCGTGATTGGCGTCCACCGCGCCGACCGGCGTGCGGCCGTCGGAGGAACCCAGGCCCGACACATCCGTCCCGCCGGCCACGGCGCCCTCGAACTCGACGGGGCCGCGGCCGACGCCGGTGTCGATGATCGCGATGCGCACACCCGCACCGCGGGTCGTCGCCCAGGCGTCCCGGATGCCGTACTCGTCCAGCCAGTACTCCGCCGCACGCACGGGGTCGGCCTGGGCGTCGGGCACGATTGCCGCGCCGGTGAGCAGCGCGACGGCCAGCACCGACGCGGATGCCGCGATCAGCCGGCGCATCATCCGGTCGCTCCCGGCTCGGCGCAGACGCAGCGCTCGGGCGACCACGACGACAGCGCCAGCGCGCGATCGCCGATCGGGTTGACGCCCGGACCTGCTGCCAGCGAGTGGGCGGCCAGCGCGTGCAGGCACTTGACGCGCGTCGGCATGCCCCCCGCGGAGATGCCGTCGATCTCGACGACCTCGCCGAAGCCGGAGCGGTCGTGCAGGTACGCCTCGTGTGCCGCGAGGTAGGCCTCGGCCGTCTCCGGATCGGCCTCGAGCTCCTCGCTCAGCGACCGCATGACCTGGGTCGCCTCCAGGCCCGACATCGCCGCCGTGGCCGCCGGATGCGTGAGGTAGTAGAACGTCGGGAACGGCGTGCCGTCCTCCAGTCGGGGAGCGGTCGCGGCGACCGTCGGATTGCCGCACACGCACCGCGCCGCGATGCCGACGACGCCGCGCGCGGGACGGCCGAGCTGCGTGCGCAGCACGGCGAGATCGGTCTCGCTGACGGGCGGGAACGGCGGTGTGGTCACGCCGCCCAGGCTATCGTCAGCGGCTGGGACGAGGCTGATCAGGGCGTCGGGGCCGGCGTCTGCGACGGCGAACCGTCGGGCACCCCGATGGTCGGCTCCCGCACCGTCTGGGCGATGCCCGCCTCGGTCACCGAACGCACGAACTGGGTCATCCAGTCGGTGCGCGTGCGCTCGACCCGGTCGCTGACCGGCGCCTGCTCCTGCGGCACGAGTGCGGGGGGCAGGTCGTTGTCGACCAGGTAGACCACCTCGCCCGGCCGGACGTAGTACAGCCGCTCGCGCGCCTGCGTCGTGATGTACGCCGGATCCGTCCAGCGGTCCCGCTGCGCCTCGAGGTCGGCGACGTCATCGCGGCTGACCTCGACGGCCGCCTGGAGCGCGGCGATCTGCTGCCGCTGATCGACGTACGTGCCGATCGTGGGCACGAGGACGAAGGCGGCGAGGACGACGAGTCCCAGCATGATCACCATGAACCCCGAGAGGCGGATGCCGCCCAGCCAGCCCCGGACGTCCACGGCGCGGCGCGGCAGGCGTCGCTGCCGAGGGGGACGAGAAGAGGGAGCCGTCGTCTTGGCCACGGCTCCCCCTCTCGAGTGCAGGCTGCTGCGGACAGCGGCCCGTGAACGGCTGCTACGCGGTGTACCGGGGGAACGCGGAGCGGCCGGCGAACTCCGCCGCGTCGCCCAGCTCCTCCTCGATGCGCAGTAGCTGATTGTATTTCGCGACCCGCTCGCTGCGGGCGGGCGCGCCGCTCTTGATCTGACCCGAGTTCACCGCGACGGCGAGGTCGGCGATCGTGGTGTCCTCGGTCTCGCCCGAGCGGTGCGAGAACATCGTCGTGTACCCCGCGCGGTGGGCCATGTCGACGGCATCCAGCGTCTCCGACAGGGTGCCGATCTGGTTGACCTTCACCAGGAGCGAGTTGCCGACGCCGCGCTTGATGCCGTCCGCGAGGCGCGTGGGGTTCGTGACGAACAGGTCGTCCCCGACGAGCTGGATCTTGGATCCGAGCTTCTCGGTGAGGTGCTTCCAGGCATCCCAGTCGTCTTCCGCGAGCGCATCCTCGATCGTGATGATGGGGTACGCGTCCGCGAGCTCGATGTAGTAGTCGGTGAGCTTCTCGGCGGTCCAGTTCTTGCCCTCGAAGACGTACGAGCCGTCCTTGAAGAACTCGGTGGCCGCGACGTCCATGCCGAGGGCGATCTCGGTTCCGGGCGTGAATCCCGCCTTCTCGATCGCCGTGATGAGGAAGTCCAGGCCCTCGCGGTTGCTGGGCAGGTCGGGGGCGAAGCCGCCCTCGTCGCCGAGGCCGGTCGCGTAGCCCGCCTTGAGCAGCTCGCCCTTCAGGACGTGGTAGGTCTCGGTGCCCCAGCGCAGCGCCTCGGCGAAGGTCGACGCGCCGATCGGAGCCAGGAAGAACTCCTGCATGTCGATGCCGTTGTCGGCGTGGGAGCCGCCGTTGATGACGTTGAACAGCGGGACCGGCAGGATGTGGGCGTTCGGACCGCCGAGGTAGCGGAACAGCGGCAGATCAGCGGAATCGGCGGCGGCCTTGGCGACCGCCAGGCTGACGCCGAGGATGGCGTTCGCGCCGACGCGCTTCTTGTTCTCGGTGCCGTCGACCTCGATGAGGATCTCATCGACGACGCGCTGCTCGCTGGCCTCGACGCCCTCCAGGGCGGGTCCGAGTTCGTCGACCACGGCGGCGACGGCCTTGAGTACGCCCTTGCCGCTGTAGCGGGTCTTGTCGCCGTCGCGCAGCTCGTACGCCTCGAAGGCGCCGGTCGATGCGCCGGAGGGGACGGCCGCGCGCTGGACGATGCCGTCGTCGAGCAGGACCTCCACTTCGACGGTCGGGTTTCCGCGCGAGTCCAGGATCTCGCGCGCGTTGACAGCCTCGATTAGTGCCACAGAGGACTCCTTGTGTGGTGGAGGGTGGATCGGGAGCGTCGTCGGTCCGTGGGCCAGTCTAGCCAGGCGGATGCCGCGGCACAGGGTCGCCGTACGCCGGGTCGCGCGGTGCTTCAGCGCGTGGCGGCATCCGTCAGCACGGCGATCGCGACGCCGTCCCAGCCCTTGAGATCGAGGGTCTGCAGCGCGGTCGCCTCGAACCGAGGGTCGCGGCCGAGCATCTCGAGGCCCCGCTGGGTTCCGATGACGTTCGATGCGGTGGTGGCGGGGTTGGCGACCTCTCCCCCGCGGCCGATGTTGTCGACGACCACGACGGTACCGGGATGGCCCAGCCGCGCTGCCCAGTCGAGGTAGACGGTGTTCGACTCCTTGTCTGCGTCGATGAACACCAGGTCGAACGCGTCCTCGCCTACGAGGGTCGGCAGCACGTGCTCGCCGCGCCCGACGCGGATGTCGACCTTCCGCCCGACTCCGGCGCGGTCGACGTTCTCGCGGGCGATTTCGGCGATGCGGGGCTCGGCCTCGATCGTCACCACGACGCCGTCGTCGGGGATCGCGCGGGCCATCCAGATCGTGGAGTAGGCACCCAGCGTGCCGATCTCGAGCACCCGGCGGGCACCGGAGATGCGAGCCAAGAGGTGCAGCAGCTTGCCCGACACGGGCGCGACCTCGATCGCGGGGAGGCCGTGCGCGTGCTGCTGCGCCACCGCCGCCTCGAGGTCGACGTCGTGCCCGACGAGCGTCTCGGTCAGGTACGCGTCGACGCGGCGCCAGGTCTCGGGTGTGGGATCGGCCATAGGGCCAGCCAACCGGCCTCCCGCGCGCGCGTCAACCGTCGGCTCGTCCTGGTCGGGGTCAGCCCAGGGGCTTGAGCTCGAGCGTGTCGGGCGACGCGCCCGCGGACACCGTCGCAAACGACGTGTAGCCGTCGGATGCCGCGCGCTCCAGCAGCGCCTTCAGGTTCTTCGGGCGCCGCTCGAGCCGCACGCGCGCGCCCTCCGCGATCAGCGCGCCCTTGATCGCGAGCACCTGTCCGAGGGGCATGTCGCGATCGTGCACGAGCACGACGGCACGCTCGTCGGTGTCGGCGAGCTCGGGCACCAGCTCCACGAGACGCTCGAATCCGAGCGAGAAGCCGACCGCGGGCACCTCCTGACCGAGGAAGCGCCCGATCATCCCGTCGTATCGTCCGCCGCCGCCGAGCGAGTAGTCCACGCCGGGGTGCGCCAGCTCGAAGATCGTGCCGGTGTAGTAGCCCATCCCGCGCACGAGGAACGGGTCGAATACGAGGGGCAGGTCGCCGAGGTCTCGCGGCGCAAGGCGCGTCGCAGAGACCGCCTCGCCGATCCCGGCCAGGTGCGCGACGATCTCGTCGGGCGGATCTCCGGGCAGCGCCGCGCGGATCTGGCGCTCGCCGTACGGATGATGCTCGCGCGTCTGCGGGCGGTGCAGGAACGCCTCGAGCGCGGCGACGGCCGAGCCGGTCGCACCGCGCTCGCGCAGTTCGGCCACGACCCCTTCCGGGCCGATCTTGTCGAGCTTGTCGATCGTGATCAGCACGCCGGGACGCTCGTCCTCGCCGAATCCGAAGCTCGCCAGCATCCACTCCAGGACACGGCGGTCGTTGATGCGCACCGTCGCGCCGGCGAGCCCGAGGGCGTCCACCGCATCGAGCGAGGCGACGATGAGCTCGGCCTCGGCACGGGAGGTCGCGTCACCAAGGATGTCGATGTCGCATTGGACGAACTGCCGGTAGCGGCCCTTCTGCGGCCGCTCGGCCCGCCACACCGGGGCGATCTGCACCGCGCGGAACACCCCAGGGAGTTCGCCGCGATGCGACGCGTAGAAGCGCGCGAGCGGCACGGTCAGGTCGTAGCGCAGCCCGAGATCGGCCAGCCCCGCCGGGTCGTCGGCGGCCGCGCGGATCGCATCGGCGTCTAATCCGCGCTTGAGCACGTTGTAGGCGAGCTTCTCGTTGTCGCCGCCGATGCCGGCGTGCAGGCGGGCGTGATCCTCCATGACCGGCGTCTCGATCTCGTCGAATCCGTGAGCACGATAGCGGTCGCGGATGACGGCGAGCACCCGTTCGCGGCGTGCCTTCTCGGCAGGAAGGAAGTCGCGCATGCCGCGCGGGGGGTTTACGGATGGCACCGGACTAGTCTCTCAGCCCGGCTTCCGCGTCCCGAATCCCGGACTGCAGCGCGCGCAGGCGTTCCCGCAGCGCCCGCTCGGCATCCCACCCGTTCGCACGCGCCGTCGCCGCCAGTGCGAGCAGTGCGTCTCCGAGCTCGGCCTCCGTCCGCGGGCCGCCGGGGGCGTCGGGCTCCACGCCGACCTGACCGGCCCTGCCGATCAGCTTCTGCGCGAGCGCGAGGGACGGCATCCGCTCCGAGACGCCATCGAGCACGCTCGTGCGCGCGTGCTTCTCGGCGGCCTTCGCGGCGTTCCAGAAGACCAGCACCTGCTCGGGCGTCTCGGCGATCTCGCCCGCGAAGACGTGCGGATGCCGGCGCACCATCTTCTCGGTGAGCCCACGGGCGACATCGTCGATGTCGAACGGGTCGTCGGGGTCGCGCGAGGCGATCTCGGCATGGAACAGCACCTGCCACAGCAGGTCGCCGAGCTCCTCGCGCAGTTCGTCCCGCGAGCCGACCTCGACCGCGTCGATCAGCTCTGCACTCTCTTCGACGAGGTACGGCACGAGCGCGCGGTGATCGATCTGCTGCGTCCACACGCAGCGCTCGCGCACCTCGTGCATCGTGTCGGCCGCGACGCGCAGCGCGTCGGGCTGCCGCGCGGCCGGGCTCTCGGCTGGGCTCATGCGAGCTGACCTCCGATCGATGTCGACGTGCCCATGGGCGGCTCGCCGCTCTTGCCGCCCACGCGGCGGTGGTGCTTCGCCCGCTGCGCGACGAGAGCGCCGGCGACGACGAGGGAGATGAGCGATCCGCCGAGGACGCCGAGCGTGGCCTCGTCCCGCAGCGGCGGGTCGGTCGCGAAGGCCAGCTCCGACAGGAGCAGCGAGACGGTGAAGCCGATCCCGCCCAGGGCGCCCGCGGCGACGAGGTCGGCGACGGAGAGCTGCGACGCCGCACGGCGATCGCCGATGCGCATCGAGATCCATCCGAACACGGTGATGCCGATGATCTTGCCCACCGGAAGCGCGATCAGCACTCCCCAGAACGCCGGGGCGAGCTGCGAGGGCGATACGGCGGGGATGACCACGAGCGCCGCGGAGAACGCGAACAGCGGCAGCACGACGCCGTTCACCCACGGTTCGAGCGCGTGGCGGGTGCGCAGTGCCGGCTGCTGCGCCATCGCGAGGCCGAGCGCGACCCCCGCGATCGTCGCGTGCACGCCGGACTCGTACACGAGCACCCAGGTCGCGATGCCGACGATGACGAGGGCGACGAGGACCGGTATGCGGGCTCGCGAGTCGAGCCGGCGACTGAGCAGTCCGAAGACGATCACGGCGAGAGCGGCGAGCGCCAGCATGGCCAGATCGACGCCGTCCGTGAAGAGGACGGCGATGAACACGATCCCGACGATGTCGTCGAGGATCGCCAGCGCGAGCAGGAAGATCCGGATGCCGGCCGGCAGTCCTTTTCCGAAGACGGCGAGCACGCCGAGCGCGAACGCGATGTCGGTCGCGGTGGGGATCGGCCAGCCGGCCGCCGAATCCGAGCCGGCGGCGAAGAGCAGGTAGATCGCGATCGGCACCAGAACGCCGCCCGCGGCGGCGATCGCGGGCTGCAGCGCCTTGCGGGCGGAGTTCAGCTCGCCGTTGGTCAGCTCGAACTGCAGCTCGACGGCGACCATGAAGAAGAACACGGCGAGCAGGGCGTCCTGGATCCAGTGTCCGATCGACATCTCGAAGACACCGGGGATGCCGACGTAGGTGTCTTTGAGCGCGATCGCGCTGGGCCCGAGCGGCGAATTGGCGATCAGCAGCGCCGCGATCGCGGCGAGCAGCAGCACGATGGCGGGGAAGCGGGCCGATCGAAGCAGGGACACACGGGTCCTTTCATCGAGGTGGTGGGGCGCACGCGCCTACGCCGACCAGACTTCCCGGCACTCCGGGCTCCGAGTCTATCGGTGACGTCCCGTGTCACCCGGGGCGGCCTTCGTGACGAGCAGGAAACACACCCGCACTACCGTGGAGCGCATGCCCGAGTTCACTCACACCGAAGCGATCGACCTCGTCGGTCGGTTCGAGGCCGGCCAGGAGATCCCCGAGCGGATGCGGGCCGACGTGCGCATGCTCGGTTCGCTGCTCGGCCGCGTGCTGCGCGAGAGCGGGTCGCCGGGCCTCTACGAGGATGTCGAGCGGCTGCGCGTCGCGACGATCCACGCGTATACCGACGAAAGCCCGGAGGCGTTCACCAGAGCCGTCGAGATCGCGGACTCGTTCACGATCGAACGGGCCGACGAGGTCGCACGCGCCTTCACGGCGTACTTCCACCTCGTCAACCTCGCGGAGGAGCACCAGCGCGTGCGCATCCTCCGCGAACGCGACGGGCGCCCCGATCGCGAGGACGCGACGGACTCGATCGCCGCCGCTTTCGTGCACCTGGCGGCCGAGGTGGGCGATGACACCGCACTCGCGAGGCTGCAGAGCCTCCGGTTCCACCCCGTCTTCACCGCGCACCCCACGGAAGCGCGCCGGCGGGCCATCTCGACCAGCATCCGCCGGCTCGCGGCGTTCCTCGAGGAGCACGACGCGTCGCTGCGCAACGGCGCCGATCAGCGCCGCGCGGAGCGCAGGATGCTCGAGGAGATCGACACTCTCTGGCGGACGGCTCCCCTGCGCCCCGAGAAGCCGTCGCCCACCGACGAGGTGCGGGCGGTCATGGCGGTCTTCGACGACACCCTGTACACCGCGATCCCCCACGTGTACCGCAGGGTCGACGACGCGCTCCAGGGTCCGGCCGCCGGCGGCCGCGCGCCGGTCGTGCGCCCGTTCGTGCGGGTGGGCTCGTGGGTCGGCGGCGACCGAGACGGAAACCCCTTCGTGACGGCATCCGTCACCCGCAAGGCAGCCGCGATCGCCAGCGAGCACGTGCTGATCGGCCTGGAGCGCACGGCCAACCGCATCGGACGCGGCCTCACCCTGGATGCGGCGACCACGCCCCCCAGCGCCGAGCTCTTGGCGCTGTGGCAGCGGCTGAGAGCAGCCGACGAGGATGCGGCGACCGAGATCGCGAAGCGCTCGCCGAATGAGCCGCACCGGCGAATCGTGCTGCTCATCGCCCGCAAGATCGCGGCAACCCGCGCCCGAGACGCCGACCTGGCATACGTCGACCCCGAGCAGCTCCTCGCGGACCTGCGCGTCGTGCAGGACTCGCTGGTCCAGGCGCACGCGCCGCGCCAGGCATACGGTCACCTCCAGCAGCTGCTGTGGCAGATCGAGACCTTCGGCTTCCACCTCACCGAGCTCGAGGTGCGGCAGCACTCCGCCGTACACGCGAAGGTGCTCGCGGAGCTCGACGCGGGCGGCCCGAGGTCGGAACTCGCCGAGGAAGTGCTCGAGGTCTTCCGTGCGGTCGCGTTCCTGCAGAAGCGCTACGGCCCGCGTGCCGCAGGCCGCTACGTCGTCTCGTTCACGCAGTCGGCCGAGGACCTTGCGAACGTGCATCGCCTGGCCCGCTACGCGGCCGGACCGGACGGCGCATCGCCGGTGCTCGACGTGGTGCCTCTGTTCGAGACGTTCGCCGACCTGCAGGCGGCGCCGCGCATCCTCGCAGAGATCGTCGAGCATCCCGAGTTCGCAGCGCGCCTGGAGGCGACGGGCAGACGCATGGAGGTCATGCTCGGCTACTCCGACTCGTCCAAGGACGTCGGACCGGTCGCTGCGAACCTGGCGCTGTACGAGGCCCAGGCGGCGATCGCGGCGTGGGCGCAGCGGCACCGCATCGAGCTGACTCTCTTCCACGGTCGCGGCGGCGCGCTCGGACGCGGCGGGGGCCCTGCCAACTCGGCCATCCTCGCGCAGCCGCCGCACTCGGTCGATGGGCGGTTCAAGCTCACGGAGCAGGGAGAGGTCATCTTCGCCCGCTACGGCGACCCCGCGATCGCGATGCGCCACGTCGACCAGGTCGCCGCCGCGATGCTGCTGTCCTCGGCGCCCTCGATCGAAGTCCGCAATCAGGACGCTGCCGCCCGTTATGCGCACGTGGCCGAGACCATGGATGCGGCATCCCGCGCGCGCTTCCTGGAACTCGTCAAGGCACCCGGCTTCGCGCCGTGGTTCGCGCAGGTGACGCCGATGGAGGAGGTCGGCCTGCTCGCCCTCGGGTCGCGTCCCGCGCGACGCGGACTGTCGGTCGAGTCTCTGGAGGACCTCCGCGCCATCCCGTGGGTGTTCGCGTGGACGCAGGCGCGGATCAACCTCGCCGGCTGGTTCGGGCTCGGCACGGCGCTCGACGCCGTCGGAGACGAGGAGCTGCTGCGGACCGCGTACCGGGATTGGCCGCTGTTCCACACAATGGTCGACAACGTCGCGATGAGCCTCGCGAAGGCGGACCCGCGCATCGCACGGCACTACCTCGATCTCGGCGACCGCGCCGACCTCGCGGCGCTCGTGATGGACGAGATGGAGCTCACCCGGCGATGGGTGGTGCGGGTGACGGCAGGCAGGGACGTTCTGGACAACAAGCCCGTCCTCCAGCGAGCGGTCAAAATGCGCAGCCCGTACGTCGACGCGCTCTCGCTGCTGCAGCTGCGCGCGCTGCGCGCCCTGCGCGCCGATTCGGCAGCCGGCGCGCCCGCGGATCCCGAGCAGCAGCGTCTGCTGCTCCTCTCGGTCAGCGGGGTGGCGGCGGGCCTGCAGAACACCGGCTGAGCCGGCTCGGGACCGAGGATGCCGGGTACCGGCATCCGCCGTGCGTGATCCGTCGTCTCCGTGGCGCGCCGCTCAGCGAACGATCCGCGGCTTCTTCATGCCGAGCATGTACGGGAGTCCGCGGCCGACGGCCGAGAACGTGCTGCCCAGCCTCGAGCCGACGGTCGGCCGGTGGCGCGGAACGGCCGACTGGTCGAGCGAGGCCACGTCCACGTAGTGCGCGCGGATGCTGCCGATCCCCTCGAGGTCGGGCGAGATCTCCTGCACCGATTCGGGGAGGGAGGTGTGGTCGGTGCGGGCCAGGTCGTCGGTGAGCAGCACGTACTCCGGGATGGTGACCTCGTTCTTCAGGAGGCGGTGGACCAGGATCACGTCGATTCCCACCGGCTTCGTGCGACCGCGGATGTTCTGGGTGGCGACGTCGCCGACATGGGCCACGAACTTGAGAGTGAGCCCGCGCGCCTGCCGGCAGCCGCCGCAGGGGCAGAGGTTCTGCACGACGTACTCGCGTTCGAGGTGGAACGCGCGGTGCATCGCCACGGCCGCCCGGAACACCTCCGTCAGAGTGGTGTCCGGGTCGCGGATGCCCGCGCGGCGCGACAGGAACGCCGCATCGCCTTCGATCTCGACGAGATCGAAACCGCGTGCGGCCCCGATCATGCTGTCCAGCATCCGCCCGGTGTTCACTTCGGCGTGCGCCAACGTCATCCGGTGGGACCCCATGTACTCCGTGTAGCCGCCGATGTCGGCGATCAGCAATGTCGTGCGGGCTGTGGTCATGTTTGTCACGCTCCGTTGCGGTCGGGGCTCTCACGCTAGTTGAGGGCGGAAGGGGGTGGCTCCTCCGGCCGCTCTGCGGGCGCGAATCGACTGAGCTGGCCGTCGACGCCGTCCTCCGCAGCGCGCGCGCTGGGCGCGTACCCGAGCACGACCGCCGCGAATCGGTCAGAGTGCAGAGCCTGCAGGCTCAATCCGTCACGCGCGATCACGCTGGCCGTGCGCCGCGTCCGGCGCAGCAGGGCGATCTCGCCGAATCCCTCGCCCGGGCCGAGCTCTGCAACGACACGACCATCACCGACGACGTCCGCGTACCCCGACTCGATCACGTAGTAGCGGTCGCCGACATCGCCCTGCCGGAAGACCGCGTCGCCGGCGGGAACCGTCACGGGCTCGAGACCGCGCGCGAGCTGCTCGATCGCGGGCAGCGGCAGGGGCCGGAACATCGGCACCTGCTGCAGCAGATTCACGTCTTCGTCGAGGGCGTCCACCGACCGGTCGAGACTCCGCAGCCGCCACCAGGAGACGACGGCGAGGAGGGGACAGACGAGGCCGATCGCGATCAAGGCGGGCGCGAGACCGACCCAGGCGATGAGCAGCGACGCGATGATCGATCCGAATCCGATGGATACGGCGACGAGGCTTTCCAGGACGCCGAAGACGCGCGCCATCACGGCGTCGGGGGCGAGGCGACCGATCAGGGTGAAGCCGGCGAGATCGACGAGGGCATTTCCCACCCCCACGAATGCGAGGAGCAGCAGGGCGGCCGCCTGCTGAGGGAACAGCCCGATGAGCGCGATCGGCAGACCCCAGAGCCCGACTCCGACGGCGAACCACGCTCCGAGCCGACCCGTTCCGACCAGAAGCGATGCGCACAGCGACCCGACCACGGCACCGACCCCCACGGCCGCCATCAGGGCTCCCGCACCCGCCTCGCCCATGGCGAGCAGCTCGATCGCGACGACCACCGAGAAGACCGTGAGTGCGCCCCGGGTCAGCGCCTGCGCTGCGGCCAGCCCCAGGATCAGCATCAGGTCGCGACTCTCCGCGACCGCGCGCACGCCTTCCGCCGCCTCCTTGAGCAGAGCGGGACGCGCGGCCGGCGGCCGGGGCGGCGCCTCGTAGCGGACGCGCATCAGCAGCCAGGCGGCCCAGAACGATGCGGCCGCCGCGACGGCGAAGACGATGGACACATCGGTGAAGGCGAGCAGGACGGCGGCCAGAAGCGGACCGATCAGCGTCGCCACAGAGTCGAGAAGCCCTCGCACGACGTTCGCGCTGGCCAGTTCGTGGCCGGTTCGGCAGAGGGTCGGCAGCAGGGCTGAATGCGCCGGACGGAAAAGCGTGGCAGCGATCGTCGAGACGACCGCGAGCGCATAGACCACGATCAGCGGTCCAGACACCGCGACCATCACCGCGGCGACGGCGGTGGCAAGGCCCCGCAGGGTCGAGACGACCACGAGAACGCGTTCGCGCCTGCCGCGATCGGCATACGGCGACAGGAGCGGCGCAAGGATCGCCGAGGGCAGCATCCGGAGCAGGCCCACCAGGCCCAGCGCGAGCGCCCCGCCATCGGCGTAGGCGACGATGCCGAGCGCGACGGTGAATGCCCACTCCGCGGTCCATGCGCCCAGGAATCCGAGCTGCGCACGACGCAGATTGGGATTGCGCCAGTTGCTCGCGAAGGCGTCTGCGGCTTGGTGAAGCCTCTCGCGGGTTCCCAGGGCCATTGTGCGACTCTAGGGCTCCCGCGCGGCCGAGGCCAGGGACCCAGGTCTACTCGATCTGCCGATCTCCCGCGTGCCGGGCCAGACTGCGTCCGTACCGCTCCGTGAGCTGCACCATGAGGTCGGGGGTGTCGCGGTCGAGCCCGAACACGTACCCGGGGAAATCGAGCTCGCGCTGGGCCGCCCAGATCTCCTCGTGGCGGTCGGGAGACAGCAGCTGAGCCGGTTCGCCGACGGCGACCCAGCCGATCGGCACCGTCGTCTCAGGCGCGAGGGTCGTGCGCAGGTGCACCACGGCATTGATGCGCACCTCGCTGCGCGCACCGATGCGGGCGCCGTTGAACACGCGGGTGCCGGTCGCGAGAAAGACCTCGTCCTCGATCAGCGCACCCGACACGCTGGCCATCGGGCCGATGAGCACGTGATCGCCGACGTGCACGGGGTTGGTCGCCGTGGCGCGGACCAGGGCGTTCTCCATCACGATCACGTTCTCCCCCAGGGTGATCGCGCCGCCCTCCGACGTGATGACCGCGCCGTGCAGAATCTGGCAGTCCGCCCCGATCGTCACGTCGCCGCTGATCACGGCTGTCGGCGCCACGACGGCGGTGGGATGGATGCGGGGGCGCGCCCCGAGGTGCTCCAGCTGCACGGTCACTCCTCTGATCTCAGGCGGGAGACGAAGGCTCGGCTCATCGATCCGCCGTGAACTCAGCGCCACCCCTCATCGTCGCGGAGCCGTGCCCGTGCGTCAATCGACCGGGTGCTCGAGGCACCGTTCGCAGCGGGCGTGGAAGGCCGGTCAGGGCGCGGCGGGGGCCGCCGGCTCGCCCGCCGGAACCGCCGCGGGCGGGAACAGCTGGTCGAGCAGCCGGCGCACCCAGTCGATCAGGTCGGCATCCGACACCCGCTCGTCGCCGGCGCGCGGCAGCGGGATGACGAGCGCCTCACCGCCGGCGAGCACCTTGGCGGTCGGGTAGAGGCGCTGCAGGCGGACGCGCAGGGAGTCGGGCAGGTTCGCCGGAGCGATACGCAGGTTGGGTCCCATCGCGACGACATCGGCGAGCCCGGCCTGAGCGGCGCGACGACGCAGCCGTGCAACGGCGAGCAGTCCCTCCGTCTCGGACGGCAGTTCGCCGTACCGATCGCGGAGCTCGTCGACCACCAGATCGATCGCGTCGTCCTTGGCGGCAGCGGATGCCGCGGCGGAGAGCTTCTGGTAGGCCTCGAGCCGCAGGCGCTCGCTGTCGATGTAGGACTCGGGGATGCGGGCCTGGACCGGCAGCTCCAGGCGCAGCTCGGTGGGCCCCTCGGTCTCTTCGCCGCGGAAGGTGGCGACGGCCTCTCCGATCATGCGCAGGTACAGGTCGAAGCCGACTCCGGCGATGTGACCGGCCTGTTCGGCGCCCAGCAGGTTGCCCGCGCCGCGCAGCTCCAGGTCCTTCAGGGCGACCTGCATGCCGCTGCCGAGGTCGTTGTTCACGGCGATCGTCTCGAGCCGGTCGGCCGCGGTCTCGGAGAGCGGCTTGTTCTCGTCGTAGAGGAAGTACGCATACGCCCGCTCGCGGGCGCGTCCGACGCGACCGCGCAGCTGGTGAAGCTGCGACAGCCCGTACTTGTCGGCCCGGTCGATGATGATCGTGTTGGCGTTCGCGATGTCGAGGCCGGTCTCGACGATGGTCGTGGAGACCAGCACGTCGGCGCGCCGCTCCCAGAAGTCGTCGACGACCTGCTCGAGGGCGTGCTCGCCCATCTGACCGTGTGCGACGGCGATGCGAGCCTCGGGCACCAGCTCGGAGAGGTGCGCCGCGACGCGCTGGATCGACTGCACCCGGTTGTGCACGTAGAAGATCTGGCCCTCGCGCAGCAGCTCCCGCCGGATGGCCGCCGCGATCTGCTTGTCGTTGCGCGCTCCGACGTACGTGAGGATCGGATGCCGATCCTCGGGCGGAGTCTGCAGCGTCGACATCTCGCGGATGCCGGTCACCGCCATCTCGAGCGTGCGCGGGATCGGAGTCGCACTCATCGCAAGGATGTCGACGTTCGTCTTCAGCTTCTTGAGCTTGTCTTTGTGCTCGACGCCGAAGCGCTGCTCCTCATCGATGATGAGCAGCCCGAGATCCTTGAAGATGACGCCCTCGGTCAGGATGCGGTGCGTTCCGATCACCATGTCGACGGTGCCGTCGGTCAGTCCGGCGAGCGTGTCGCGGGCCTGCTTGTCCGTCTGGAATCGCGAGAGCGCGCGCACCTGCACGGGGAATCCGGCGAAGCGCTCGGTGAAGGTCTCCAGGTGCTGCTTGACCAGAAGTGTGGTCGGCACGAGCATCGCGACCTGCTTGCCGTCCTGGATCGCCTTGAAGGACGCACGAACGGCGACCTCGGTCTTGCCGAAGCCGACGTCGCCCGACAGCAGCCGGTCCATCGGGATGGGCTTCTCCATGTCGGCTTTGATCTCATCGATCGTCTGCAGCTGATCCGGCGTCTCGGCGAAGGGGAACGCCTCCTCGAGCTCGCGCTGCCACGGCGTGTCGGGTCCGAACGCGTGGCCTTTCGCCGCCATCCGCGCGGAGTAGAGCTTGACCAGCTCGACCGCGATGTCGCGCACGGCGCGGCGGGCACGGCCCTTGGCCTGGGCCCAGTCGCTTCCGCCCATCTTCGACAGGGTCGGCGCCTCGCCTCCGACGTACTTCGAGAGCAGGTCCAGCTGATCGGTCGGCACGTAGAGCTTGTCGCCGGGGTAGCCGCGCTTGGACGGCGCGTACTCCAGCACCAGGTACTCCCGCATGCTCTTGACCGGATTGCGGCCACCGCTGGAGACTTCGCGCTGGGTGAGCTCGACGAACTTGCCGATCCCATGGGTCGCGTGCACGACGAAGTCGCCGGCCTTCAGCTGCAGCGGATCGACGACGTTGCGCCGACGCGACGCCAGCTTCTTCACCAGCCGCTGGTCGCCGCTGATCGTGCGCCCGTAGAACTCCGTCTCGGTGAGGACGGCGATCTTCGCATCCGGAGCCTCGAAGCCCCGCTCCAGCGTCGAGAGCACGACGTGTGCGATCCCGGGCTCGGGCGGTTCGAGCACGTCGTCCACCCGCCGCGCGGCGATCCCCCGCTCGGCGAGCACGTCCCGCGCGCGCTCGACCAGACCGGCGCCGGATGCCGCCACCACGACGCGCCAGCCGTCGGCGAGCAGTTCGCCGACGTGGGCGGTCGCGCCCTCGACGTTGCCCTGGAACGACGGCACCGACCCGCCCGGCACGCGGACGGCGCCGCCCGGCGCCGCCTCGAGCAGCCCTTCGGCCGAGGCGTCCGCTTCACCGGAATCGAATGCGCTCAGGGTCCACCACGCGATGCCGCGCTGCCCGGCCGCCTCGCGCAGCGCGGGAAGGCTCACGAAGTCGCCGGAGCCGATGTCGACCGGGCTGGCCGCGCCGGCGGTCGCCGCGCTCCAGGCCGCCTCGAGGAACTCGCGGTTCGTCTCCAGCAGGGTGATGGCCCGGGTGACGGCGCGCTCCGGATCGACGAGCGCGATCGCCGATCCCTCGGGCAGATAGTCGACGACCGTGACGATGTCGTCCACGAGGGCCGGGATGAGCGACTCCATGCCCTCGGCCGGGATGCCCTCGGCCATCTTCTCGAGCATCCCCCGGATGCCGGGGAACTCGTCCTTCAGCTGCCGGGCTCGGTCGCGCACGGCCTGGGTGAGCAGCAGCTCGCGGCTGGCGGGCAGGTCGACCGCGCGGACCTCGCCGGGAAGCGATCGCTGATCGGCCACCGAGAATGCGCGGATCTGATCGACCTCATCGCCGAAGAACTCGACGCGGTACGGGTGATCCGCGATCGGCGGGAAGACGTCCAGGATGCCGCCCCGCATCGCGAATTCACCCCGACGCGACACCATATCGACGCGGTGGTAGGCGAGCTCGACGAGTCGGGCCGCCACCTCGGCCAGGTCGTGCCCGCGCTCTCCGACGGCGAGGTGCACCTCGACGGCGTCGGCCAGGCCGGCGGCGAGCGGCTGCAGGGCGCCGCGGACGGAGGCCGTCACGACGAGCGGCCGCTCCCCCGTCCACCGGGCGACGCGCCCGAGAACGTCGAGGCGCCGCCCCACGGTCTCGGGGCTCGGGCTCAGCCGCTCGTGCGGCAGGGTCTCCCAGGCGGGGAAGTGCATGACCTCCGCGCCGGGCAGCAGTGCCTCCAGCGCCGGACCGAGGGACTCCGCCCTCCGGCCGGTGGGAGCCACGACGAACAGCGCTCCCGGGCGGCCCGCTGCTCGACGGCGTTCCAGGAGCGACGCGAGGAGAGGGGCGCCCAGCCCTTCGACGAGCGAGAACTCTGCATCGACCGATCACCAGCGACGCGCTCGCGGAGGGAGCGCGGGGCCCGGCGGCGGCTTCAACGGCATCCGCGAATGACTCCGCCTGTTCGAGGGCGCGCACGATCCCGGGAACTGTCACCGGACGAGTCTACGGGCGCGCGCCGACACCCGGATCGCCGGCAGCCGGCGCGGGCGTGCCCGGCTCGTAGGATGAGTGCCGTGACCGACTCCGGCGACACCGCACCGAACGCGCAGCCTGCCGCCGAGCAGCCTCGGATCCCCCCGCGGCCGCCCGCACCGGTGCCGCCCTCCGCCGCAACGGCCGCCCAGCCTGCGGGCGGGCAGGGGTATCCGGTCCCGCCGGAGTACGCCACGCTGCCGTACCCGGCGCAGTATCGACCCGCCGAGCCCGCCCGGCAGCCGCAGTCTCCGACGCCGCACGCGTACGCCCCGCCGCACGGCTACGCTCCCCCGCCGCAGGGGTACGGCCCCTACGTGCCGCTGCCGGCGGCGCCACGCGCGCGGCGCGGAGCGGGGCTCGGGATCGTCGCCTTCGTGCTGGCGCTGCTCGCCACGGTCGGCGCCACCGTTCTCGGGTCGATCGCCGCCTACGGCATCGGGCTCGGTACCGGCCGCTCGATCGCCCTGCAGCCGATGGACGTCGACTTCGACTGGTCGATCCTCACACCGGTCCGCGACTGGGTGCTGCTGGGTGAGATCGGGTTCTGGGCCGGAACCGTCCTGGGGACATGGGCGCTCGTGCAGGGCATCGTCGCCATCGTGAAGGACCGCGGACGCGGCTGGGGCATCGCCGCGGTCATCCTGGCCGTTCTCGGGCCGATCGTTTTCGCCGTGGGCGTGCAGGCTCTTCTCGCCGCCGGCTTCGCGTCGGGAGCCTCGGTCGGCGGCTGAAGGGGTCGTTCAGACGCGGGGGGCGTGGTGCTTCTGCTGCGCCGCCAGCAGGCCCTCGTCGACGAGCTGCTCGACGGCGTCGGCGGCGTCGGCCAGGAGGATGGGCAGGTTCTTCCGCTCCGCCGCGCCGAACGGGTCCAGCACCCAGTCGGCCGGATCCTGCCGCCCCGTGGGGCGGCCGATCCCGACGCGCACGCGCGCGAACTCGGTCGAATCGAGCGCCTTGGCGACGTCCCGCACGCCGTTGTGGCCGCCGTGGCCGCCGCCGGCCTTCAGCTTGATCGCGTCGAACGGGATGTCGAGCTCGTCATGCACCACCGCCACCCGCTCGGGGGGCACTCCGTAGAAGCTCGCGAGACCGGCGATCGGTCCGCCGGAGACGTTCATGAACGTGTTCGGCTTCGCCAGGATGAGCTTGGCCCCACCCGGTCGCAGCCATGTCTCGACCACGCGCGCGTTGGCCTTGTGCGAGCGGAAGGTCTCCCCGCGCCGAGCTGCCAGCTCGTCCACGACCATCTGCCCGACGTTGTGCCGCGTCAGCTCGTAGCGGGGTCCGGGATTGCCCAGTCCCACGATCAGCCACGTGTCCGCCATGTCTCACATCCTGCCCGATGGGCTCGCCACGTCGCGCACAGGAAAGGGGGCGCGGAATCCGCACCCCCTCTCCCGGCAACGAGTTCTACTCGGAGTCGGACGACTCGGTCTCCTTGGCCTCTTCCGACTCCTCGGACTGCTCGGCGGCGAGGGCGGCATCCGCCTCGGCGATCTCCTCCTCGGCCTCCAGCGCGGCGGTCGGGACGGAGATCGCGACGATCAGCGTCTCGGGGTCCACGATCAGCGACGAGCCCCGGGGAAGCGTGAGGTCGGCAGCGGTGACGTGCGTGCCCTCCTCCAGGCCCTCGACGGAGAACTCGATGCGCTCGGGGATGTGGGTCGCCTCGACCTCGAGCAGCACGGTGTTCGCGTCCTGCGCGGCGATCGTGCCGGGAGCCGGCTCGCCGAGGATGGAGACGGGGACGTCGACCTGGATCTTCTCGCCCTTCTTCACGACGAGGAGGTCGATGTGCTCGATGATCTGGTGCACGGGATCCTTCTGGACGTCCTTGACCAGCGTGAGCTGCTCCTTGCCGTCGACGTCGAGCTCGAGCACGGCGTTCGCGCGGCGGACGAGCAGCGCGACCTGGTGACCGGGCAGCGCGACGTGGACGGGCGTCGTGCCGTGACCGTAGATCACAGCGGGGATCTTGCCGGCGGCGCGAAGGCGGCGGGCGAAGCCCTTGCCGAAGTTCTCGCGAACCTCGGCGACGACCTTGGTGTCGATCTCTTTGGTGGCCATGGTGATTCTCCTTGCGGGCACGCGGCCCGATCTGTCTGCGGGCCCACGGGCCCAGGTATAGGGGTCTGCATTCGACTCGAACGCGAGCGCGTGAGGAAAGCCGTGAGCCTGCATCACTGCGTCGATCACGGATGCCGCAGCCGGCCGTCTCAGCCGGTGCGAGGCATCCCTCGCCGAAGTTCAATCCCCGAGTCTACCAGCGGCGCCGCGGAGGAAAGGACGGCTACGATGGGAGCGCCGCTCTTTGGACCCGGAGGACCCATGTTCGACAGCCAGACCACGTCCCTGCTGCTCATGGGTGCCATCGGCGTCATCTCCGCCCTCGGCCTGGTCGGAACCGTGCTCGCGTTCTGGTCGATGGGGCGTGCGGGTTACCGCAAGGACTGAGCCTCAGCTCACTGCCGAGATCGCGCGGAGCCGCTCCCGGATCTCGGACACGAGCTCGCCTGCGGGGACGACCACGTCCGCGGCGAGGCGCAGGCCACCGTCTCTCTCACAACGTCCGCATCCCGTCCGTGAGCACTTCGCCTCGGCCGTGTAACGCGAATCGGGCAGACTCTAGGCTGGAACCGAACCCCCCGTTGACGCAAGGAGCAGGCGTGTCCTCGAACGAGAACCCGGCACAGACGAACATCTCGCACGACCGTGACGACAAGCCCGGCTCTGCGCCGGAGCACGCCGCCGCGCCGGCGCCCGAGGATGTGCCCGTCGAGGCCGGGGACGCGCAAGCGCCGACCATCCGCCAGGAGGGTCCCGCGAACATCGGTGTGGTGGGCTTGGCGGTGATGGGGTCGAACCTGGCCCGCAACCTCGCGAGCCGCGAGGGCAACACGGTCGCGATCTTCAACCGCAGCCACGCCAAGACCGAGACGCTGGTGGAGGAGCATCCCGAGGCGGAGTTCGTGCCGGCCGGCGACGTACGAGGAGTTCGCGGCGTCCCTGCAGAAGCCGCGCACGGCGATCATCATGGTCAAGGCCGGCAAGGCCACGGATGCCGTGATCGATGCGCTGGTGGATGTGTTCGAGCCGGGCGACATCATCGTCGACGGCGGGAACGCGCTGTTCACCGACACGATCCGCCGCGAGAAGGCGGTCCGGGAGACCGGGATCAACTTCGTCGGCGCCGGCATCTCCGGCGGCGAGGAGGGCGCCCTGCACGGCCCGTCGATCATGCCCGGCGGTTCGGACGAGTCCTGGGTCACCCTGGGACCGATCCTGAAGAGCATCGCGGCGGTCGCGGAGGGTGAGCCGTGCGTCACCCATGTCGGCCACGATGGCGCCGGGCATTTCGTGAAGATGGTGCACAACGGCATCGAGTACGCCGACATGCAGCTGATCGCGGAGGCGTACGACCTGATCCGCCGCGGCACCGGCAAGACCCCCGCCGAGATCGCGGACGTGTTCGCCGAGTGGAACAAGGGCGAGCTGGAGTCCTACCTGATCGAGATCACCGCCGAAGTGCTCCGCCAGGTGGACGCGGAGACCGGCAAGCCGCTCGTGGATGTGATCCTCGACCAGGCCGGAGCCAAGGGCACCGGCGCGTGGACCGTGCAGACCGCCCTGAACCTGGGCGTGCCGGTCTCGGGCATCGCCGAGGCCGTGTTCGCCCGGTCCCTCTCCAGCCACCCCGAGCAGCGCGCCGTGTCGCGCGACCTCCCCGGGCCCGGTCGAGGCGCTGCAGGTCGACGACGCGGACGCGTTCATCGAAGACGTCCGCCTGGCGCTGTACGCGTCGAAGATCGTCGCCTACTCGCAGGGGTTCGACGAGATCCGCGCCGGCGCCGCGGAGTACGACTGGAGGATCGACCTCGGCGCGATCGCGAAGATCTGGCGCGGCGGGTGCATCATCCGCGCCCAGTTCCTCAACCGCATCGCCGACGCGTACGGCCAGACCCCCGACCTGCCGGTGCTGCTCACCGCCCCCTACTTCGTCGAAGCCCTGGGGCGCGCGCAGGGCGTCGTGGCGCCGCATCGTGCAGGTCGCCGCCGGCGCCGGCATCCCCGCCCCCGCCTTCTCCTCATCGCTGTCGTACTACGACGGGCTCCGCGCCGAGCGCCTCCCCGCCGCGCTCGTCCAGGGCCAGCGCGACTTCTTCGGCGCGCACACCTACAAGCGCATCGACAAGCCCGGCACCTTCCACACCCTCTGGTCCGGCGACCGCACCGAGATCGAAGCCGAAGACACCCACTGACCGGGGGTTGTCCGGCGTGAGCGCCGACCCTTCGACAGGCTCTGGGATCGACAGGATCAGGGATCGCCGGGCACAGGGACGGCCGGGATCAGGGATCGCCGGGATCGGCCGGCAGCACGTTGTGGTTGCGCGAGAAGACGTTCGCAGGATCCCACCGGCGCTTGACCGCGGCGAGGCGAGCCATCGTCTCGGCGGGGTACATCTTCGCGGCGAACGACGGATCCGTCGAGACCGTGAAGTTGCCGTAGACGCCCGCGCCGAGCGCTTCGATCGCGTCCCAGGCGCCCGCGATCGCCGGACGACTCTCGTCGTCGACCAGTCCCGGGATGTCGAACGCGCCGGCCATCGCGAACCAGGTCGCGTCACGAGCGGGAAAAGCCGAACTGTCCTGCGGAACGTCGGCGTATGCGCCGCCGAGTGAGCGCAGAAGCAGCACGGAGGCCTCGTTCGCCTCTCGGAACGAGACCAGGCGCTCGATCGCGTCATCGCTGAGATGGCGCAGCAACGTGTTCCCGCCCACGAATCCCGGAGCCGGAGCGTCCGGATCCTGCGCGGGCATGTCGAGCAGGATGTCGGGATATCGGGAGACGGTCAACTCGATCTCGTGCATGTCGTCGCGGTCCAGCAGCGGCGCGAGCGCCGCTCGGGCGGCTGACTCATCGGCCCCCGTCCAGACCGCCGTGAGTGTCGCGCCGGCCGGCGCGTTGGGATCCATCGCCGGAACGTCCATGTACGTCACCGTCAGCTCGCGCGGCGCGTCCTCGAGTGTGTCACGTACCGCCCGGAGCACGGGTCTCGCATCGCCCGTGATCCCGAGCGTCGCGAACACGACCGCCGGCAGCGGGTGGGCGCGGAAGTCGAAGCGGGTGACGACGCCGAAGTTGCCTCCCCCGCCGCGCAGGGCCCACAGAAGCTCGGGGTGAGCGGCATCCGTCACCTCGATCGTGTCGCCCGACGCCGTCACGAGCTGCGCGCCGACGAGCTGGTCGGCTGCGAGTCCCCAGGCGCGCACCATCCAGCCGATGCCGCCGCCCAGGGTGAGCCCGCCCACGCCGACCGATGCGGTGTCGCCCGAGCTGATGCCGAGACCGTGATCGGCCAGGACCGCGGCGATGCGACCCCACGTGGCGCCGCCTCCGACCCGCACGAGCGTGCCGTCGACCTCGACGTCATCGAGTGCGCCCACGTCGAGCGTGAGGCCCCCCGGCACCCCGCCCCACGCACTGTGGCCGCCGCTGCGCACCACGATCGGCACCGCCTCCGACGCGGCCCACCGCACGGCCGCCGCCACGTCGGCGACCGAGTCGGCGCGCACGATCACGTCGGGTTCACCGGTGCCCGAATGGAAGTGCCGTGCGGCCTCCCACGCATCGTCGCCCGGGGTGATCACGCGCCCGGGCAGCCCTGAAGTCAGCCCATCGATCTGCATCGCACAGACGCTACCGGTCGGGACCGACACTCGTCGAGACCCGAAGGCGCTACAGCCAGCCCTTGCGTTTGAAGACGGCATAGAGCGTCACGCTGGTCGTGGCCATGAGGGCCAGAGCCATCGGGTACCCCCACGTCCAGTGCAGCTCGGGCATGTAGTCGAAGTTCATGCCGTAGATCGTGCCCACGAGCGTCGGCGCGAAGAGGATGGCCGCCCACCCCGACACCTTCTTCACCTGCTCGTTCTGAGTGAGGCTGTACTCGGTCATCTCCGCCATGGCGTCGTTCTGACGCTGTGTCACGAGGGTGGCGTGCAGCAGCAGCGCGTTCTCGAGGATGGTCCGGAAGCTCGCCGAGCGCTCCACGATGCGGATCGCGTGGTCGTGCACGTCCCGGATCGCCCGCTTGACCTCGAGATCGACACCGAACAGCTGCGCATCCCCCTGCAGCCGCTCCAGGATCGGGACGAGCGGGCCGACCGCGCGCTGGAAGTCGATCACCTCACGGGTGAGCGCGAAGATGCGGCGGGCGACGGCGGGGTCGTTCGCGAAGAGCTGATTCTCGATCTCGTCGATGTCGTTCTCGAGGCCGAGCACGACCGGTTCGTACTCGTCCACGACCTCGTCGAGGATTCCGTAGAGCACGGCCATCGGGCCTCGGGCGAGCAGGTCCGGGTCGTGCTCCAGACGTCGGCGCACGCGGGCGAGGTCGGGCGATTCGGCGTGGCGCACCGTCACGACGAACTCCGGGCCGGCGAAGACGTGCACCTCGCCGAACTCGACCTCCTCGCGCGAGTCCATATAGCGGGCCGGTCGCAGCACCACGAATATCGAATCGCCGTAGTGGTCGAGCTTGGGACGCTGGTGCCCGTTCAGGGCATCCTCGAGCGCGAGTGGATGCAGCCCGAACTCATCGGCGATCTCGCGCAGTTCCGCCTCGTCCGGGCGGTACAGGCCGATCCACGCCATCCCCTTGCGGGCGCTCATCTCCTCGAACGTCTGGTCGAGGGAGGACGGGTCGGACGTGCGGTGCCCACTCACGTAGATGGCATTGTCGACGACGGTCATTTCATCCTCCGCGCACACTCTATGTGCCGCCCGCAGGCCGCATCCGGCACGATGGCATGATGAACGCGAAACGAGTCCTGTACATCGGCGGCACCGGAACCATCAGCGCGGCCTGCGTGCGCCGCTCCCTGCACCTGGGGCACGACGTGACGGTGCTCAACCGCGGATCGGCGCGGCGGCCGCTGCCAGAGGGTGTGCGCGAGCTCGTCGCCGACGTGCGGGACGCCGATGCCGTGCGCCGTGCGATCGGCGGGGAGCAGTACGACGCGGTCGCGGAATTCCTCGCATTCACCACCCCGCACGTGCAGGCGGACCTGGACCAGTTCGAGGGGCGCTGCGGGCAGTACGTGTTCATCAGCTCGGCCTCCGCCTACCAGAAGCCGCCGCAGCGCCTCCCGATCACGGAGTCCACACCGCTGCGCAACCCGTTCTGGCAGTACTCCCGCGACAAGATCGCGTGCGAGGACCTGCTCGTGGGCGCGTACCGCGAGCGCGGCATCCCGATCACGATCGTCCGGCCGTCGCACACGTACGACGAGCGCATGATCCCCACGATGGGCGGATGGACCGACATCGCCCGCATGCGCCAGGGCAAGCCGGTCGTGATCCACGGCGACGGCACAAGCCTGTGGACGCTGACCCACAGCGAGGACTTCGCGGTCGCCTTCGCCGGTCTGCTCGGCAACCCCGCCGCGATCGGCGAGGCGTTCACGATCACCGGCACGCATGCGCCGACCTGGAATCAGGTGTACGGCTGGCTCGCGGATGCCGCGGGCGTGACGGATCCGGACTTCGTGCACGTGGCATCCGACGCGATCGCCGCGTTCGCGCCCGACCTGGGCCCGGGTCTGCTCGGCGACAAGTCGCACTCGGTGGTCTTCGACGTGAGCAAGGTCACCGCGCTCGTGCCGGAGTTCCGCACGACCATCACGTTCGACGAGGGAGCACGCCGCATCCTCGCCCACTACGACGGGCACCCCGCCGACCAGCGAACCGACCGGGAGCGCGACGACGCTTTCGATCGCATCGCGGCCTACGCCCGCTCCGCCGGCTGAGTTCCCCGGGAGACTTCGGCTCACCCGGTGAGATCGCGCACAGTCCCCTTGTCGAGCCGCAGCCGCCGCCGCGCGCGCTTCGCGACGCCCGAATCATGCGTGACGATGATGAGGGTGAGCCCTTCGCCGTTCAGGGTCTGCATAACCGCCATGATCTCATCGCGCATGCTCTCATCGAGATTGCCGGTGGGCTCGTCCGCCAGCAGGACCCGCGGCCGTTTCACGATCGCGCGCGCGATCGCGACGCGCTGCTGCTGTCCGCCCGACAGCTCGCCCGGTCGATGGTCGGCGCGGTCGGCCAACCCGACGTGGGCGAGGGCCTCCTGGACGCGCGCGGCGCGGTCCGCCTTCGAGAGCCGGAGCGGCTCGAGCGCCATGTCGACGTTCTCGTGCGCCGTGAGCGTCGGGATCAGGTTGAAGCCCTGGAACACGAACCCGATCTGCTCGCCACGCAGCCGTCCGAGATCAGCCGGGGACGCAGTCGCGATGTCGGTCTCGCCCAGCAGGACACTGCCGGTGGTCGGCGTGTCGAGAGCTCCGAGAAGCTGCAGCAGCGTGGACTTGCCTCCTCCGGTCGGCCCCTGGATCGCCACGAAGTCCCCGGCGGCGATCTCGAGGTCGACCCCCGCGAGCGCCTTCACGATCCTGGTGCGCTGCGGGTAGGTACGGGTCACGCCGGTGAGGCGGTAGAGCGGGGCGGATGCAGCACCCGCGCTGTGCGCGTCGTTCACGTCGATCATGGTCATGGTCTCTCCTGTGGGGTCGATGTCGATCTCTGATTCACTGTCGATGAGGGTGCGCCGCAGCTCAGGCGACTGATCGCAGGGCCTCGGCGGGGCTGAGTCGGGCGGCCCGCCAGCCGCCGAACGCACCGGCGATGAGCCCGCCCACGATCGAGATGCCGATCGCGGCGACGATCACCCAGAGCGTCAGGGGCGCGTTGAGGACGACATCGGTCGCCCCGGCCTGCGGTACGAGGCCGCCGAATTCCGGCCCGCCGCCGGGGACGGTCGCGGCGTCGCCACCGGGACCGCCGACTGTCACCGCGGCCGGCGTGGTGGAGATCGTCGGCGAGACCAGGTTGATCACCCAGATTCCGATGAGCCCCATCGTCAGTCCGACCGCGCCGCCCAGCAGACCCTGCGCCACGGACTCCCCCGCGACCTGGCCGACGACGCGCCCGTTCGACCACCCGATGGCCTTCAACGTGCCGAACTCGCGGGTGCGCCGCGAGACGCCGGCGATCGTGAACAGCACGGCCAGCCCGAGGGCGACCGCCAGCACGATGATCGACAGCCACGTGCCCAGGTTGGAGATCAGTGCCGACGCGCTGGACAGCGATCCAGATACGGTCGAGGCCAGGTCGGACTGCGAGCTCACGGTCGCATCGGGCAGAGCATGCTCGATGGCCGTCTGCACGTCAGCGATCGCGTCGGCCGACTCCGCCTGCACGTATACGGTCGAGACGACATCCTCCACACCAGCGAGCGCTCGGGCGACATCCAGCGGGATGTAGACGTTCGCCGCGGTGTCGGCCTCGCTCGACGTGGAGGTCACGATGCCGACGATCTCCATGCCGGTGCCGCCCACATCGATCGTGTCGCCGACGACGAGATCGCTGCCGGCCGCATAAGTGGCGTCCAGGACGGCGACGTTCCGGCCGGTGTCATCGGCGTCGAGGCCGCGCCCGTCGCGGAGCGTCACGGCCGAGAGGGGGCCGACCGCGGAGTCGGCCGGGTCGATGCCCAGCACCGAGAACGCGTCGACGTCGAACGCGCCGCCGCCGAAGCTGCGGTTCGGCTGGGCGGTGTCACCGCTCCCCTCCTCCGGAACAGGTGCAGCCTCCGGCGCCGCTCCCGGATCCGGCAGCTCACCGGAGAAGGTCGTGTTCGTCAGGCTCAGTGCGCCGGATGCCGCAGCGACACCGTCGATGCCGGCGATCGTGTCGAGCGTCGAAGAGTCGAGGGTGCCCCGCATCCGGTCCGTCAAGAGTCGCGACTGGCTCAGGCTGGTCGTCCCGTCCGAAGTCTGGCCGTCCGTCTCGTCGAACTCGAACTGGGGTCCCCCTCCCTGTCCGGGCTCGGCCGTGGCACCGGTCACGGTCAGATCGGTGCCGACTCCGTAGACCGACTCGAGGGCCTGCGCCTGCGCGTCGCGCACGCCCGCGGACAGCGAGTTGACGACGATCACCAGGGCGATCGCGATCGCGAGCCCGGCAGCCACGATGATCGTCTGCTTCTTGCGGCCGACGAGTTCGCGGCGCAGATAGGTCCAGTACATGGGTCTCCTCCCGACGGCTCGGTGGTGCCGCCCATCCAGGACGCTAGAGATCGCCCCGATGAAAGCGATCAGTGCGACCTTTGAATCGGTTATGGCCGATCGCGCGTCTTTCACAGCGAGCGCATAGCCGGCTCCATAGGAAGTACATAGGAAGGCGCGCACAATGGAGCCATGTCCGCCACTGCTCCTGCCCCCGCCCTCCGCCGCCTCGATGGCTCCGCTCTTCGGGTGCTCGTCGTCGACGACGAGCAGATGCTCACCGACCTGCTGTCGATGGCGCTGCGCATGGAGGGCTGGGAGGTGCGCACAGCCGGCTCCGGATTCCAGGCGCTCCAGGCGGCGCGCGACTTCGATCCGGACGCCATGGTGCTGGACATCATGATGCCCGATCTCGACGGCATGGCTGTGCTGCAGCGGCTCCGGCAGTCGGGCAACGACGTGCCCGTGCTGTTCCTGACGGCGAAGGATGCGGTGGGCGACCGCGTCGCAGGACTCACCGCGGGCGGCGACGACTACGTCACGAAGCCGTTCAGCCTCGAGGAGGTCGTCGCGCGCCTCCGGGGCCTCATGCGGCGCGCGGGCACGGCGCAGTCCGCCGACGCCGAACCCATCCTGCGGGTGGGGGATCTCACCCTGAATGAGGACAGCCACGAGGTCGAGCGATCAGGAGACCAGTTCGAGCTCACCGCGACGGAGTTCGAGCTGCTCCGCTTCCTCATGCGCAACCAGCGCCGCGTGGTGTCGAAGGCGCAGATCCTGGATCGCGTGTGGAACTACGACTTCGGCGGCCGCTCGAGCGTGGTGGAGCTGTACATCTCTTACCTTCGCAAGAAGATCGACCAGGGACGTGAGCCGCTCATCCACACCGTCCGCGGCGTCGGCTACATGATCAAGGCGCCCCAATGACCCAGGCCCCGCCCGCGGGACCCGCCGCCGACGAGGCGTCGACCGACCCCGAGCCGGCACCGGAGGCCGCGGCATCCGATCGCCCTCGCCGACTTCGCCGGCGCTGGAGCCTGCAGACCCGGCTGATGGCCACGGTCATCGGGATCGTCTCGCTGATCCTCGTGATCGTGGCGATCGCGACGAGCGCCGCGCTCGGGCGGGTGCTCGAGGCCAACCTCGACGCGCAGCTGCAGAACGCCGCCGAGCAGGCCGGCCGCGCGCTGCAGTTCCCCCAGTTCCCGGGCACTCGGGATGCCTACGACGTCCTGAACGAGGGTCGACAGGAGCCGGGATTCCTCTTCGTCGTGCAGCCGATCGACGGCGAGCTGTCCGGCGCGTACGTCGGCCAGGACCTGGAGGTCGTGCGGATGACCGACGAGCAGCTCCAGCGCGTCGTCGACAGCATCGGCCAGGGCGGTTTCACCACGGTCTCGCTCGGCGACGGCCTCGGCGAATACCGGATCATCCCGGTGCGGGGCGACAGCTTCATCGCCCTGGCCGGCCTGCCCGTCTCCGAGGTGCGCAGCACGATCGGCGAGACGCTCACCACGATCGCCCTCGTCACCGCCGGCGGACTCCTGCTGCTGGCGGCTGCGATCGCCTTCGTGATCCGCGCCGGCCTCAAGCCGCTGCGGGCGGTCGCCGACACCGCGACCCGCGTGGCCGCGCTTCCCCTCTCCGAAGGCGCCGTGTCGATCACCGAGCGGGTGCCCGACGACGAGACCGACGAGCACACCGAGATCGGCCGCGTCGGCCACGCCCTGAACACGCTCCTGGATCACGTCGGCGAGTCGCTGGACGCACGACAGCGGAACGAAGAGCGGATGCGGCGCTTCGTCGCCGACGCCAGCCACGAGCTGCGCACCCCGCTCGCCTCGATCCGCGGCTTCTCCGAGCTGTCGCTGCGAGCCCTGCGCCAGGGGCCGGACACTGCCTCGCGGGCGGAGACCGTCGAGACCACCGAGGCTTCGCTCGAGCGCATCCAGGCCCAGTCGATCCGGATGACCGGGCTCGTGGAGGACCTCCTGCTGCTCGCCCGGCTCGATGAGGGCCAGGAGCTCGTGTACGGCTCCGTGGATCTGTCGCGGGTGGCGATCGAGGCGATCGCCGACGCCACCCCCGCCGGCCCCGACCACGCGTGGGAGCTGGACCTGGACGAGGAGCCGGTCGTCGTCACGGGCGATTCCGCCCGCCTGCACCAGGTCGTGGGCAATCTGCTCGCGAACGCCCGCACGCACACGCCGGCCGGGACGAACGTGAGGCTCGGCGTGGCGCGCGAGGGCACGGATGCCGTGCTGCGAGTGCACGACGACGGGCCGGGCGTCGAGCCGGCCATCGCCGACGAGCTGTTCGAGCGCTTCTCGCGCGCTGACCGTTCGCGCGCGCGGAAGACCGGCGGGACGGGGCTGGGACTGTCGATCGCGCAGGCCATCGTCACGGCGCACGGCGGGTCGCTCGCGGTGCGGAGCGTCCCGGGCGACACGACGTTCGAGGTGCGGCTTCCGATCGCGCCCGCCCGAACGCCGGTCAGTAGCCGCTGAACGCGTCCGTCGTGAGCGAACGTGCGCGCTCGAGTGCGGGCGCGAGATCGGCGATCAGCGCCGCAGGTCCTGAGATGTACGCGTGCCGCGCGCCGATGTCGGGCACGACCTGCAGCAGGCCCGCGGCATCCAACCGGACGCCGCGCGCCCAGTGCCAGTGCCGCGGCAGGTCCTTCGGCTCGCCGCGGGTGAAGACGATGACGGGGAATCCGGTGGCCTCCAGCTCCTCGCGGAAGGCCAGCTCGGATGCATCCGATGCGACGTACACGAGAACGATGTCTCGGTCCTCTTCGGAGAGACTCAGGTGACGCAGCTGCGAGACGAACGGCGTGATGCCGATCCCCGCAGCGACCATGAGCACGGCGCTGGTGGGCTTCTTGGGCAGCACGAAGTCGCCCCAGACGCCGGTCACGGCGAGCGCGTCACCGGCCGTGACCTTCGCGAGCGCCTTCTTGTATGAGCTCTGGCTCTTGGCACCGGGAACCTCGCGGAATGCCACCGTCAGGCTCGGCAGGTCCTCGGGCGCGGAGGCGATGCTGAACTCCCGGCGGGTTCCCCGTGCGTCAGGATGCCGGTGCGGCACCTCCAGCTCGACATATTGACCGGGGGTGAAGGCGACGGGCCGCCGCGCGCGGAAGGTGAGCGCCTGCACCGTCGGGGTGAGGTCGGTGCGGGACTCGAGCGTGAGCTTCGCGGCGGACCGCGCCGAATAGGCGAAGGCGAACGCGATGAGGTTGCCGACCAGCAGCGCCCGCTCCTGGCCGAGGCTGATGGCGCCCAGATCGATGGGCCATCCGGCCAGGACGCCGACGACCGCGGCGACGGTGAACTGCTGCCACCGGCGCGGCGGCAGGGTCAGCGGCTCGGACAGCATGAACGCCCCGAGGAAGAGGAACGGCGAGGACCACAGCACAGACCAGAGCACGTCGATCGTCTCGACCTGAATACCCGCATCCTCGTACTGGGTGATGGTGCGGACCACCCCGACCGCGACGGCGATCACGAGGAACACGAGGATGACGCGCACCTTCTCGGTGCGCACGAGCACGGAGAGCCCGAGGAGGATCACCGGCAGCGCGAGCACCGGAGTGCCGACCCACCAGGAGGAGGCTCCGAGCGCGGGGGCCGCGATGCTCACGAGGGTGAGGACGGTCGCGCCCATCGCCGCAGGGTTGAAGATGTGGCGTCCGCGCCAGGCGAGGACGTACTTCGACAGCGACGCGACCGCACGCGGCGAGCGCGATCCCCGCGAGCCCGGCCGGATCGAGGGTGGGGCGCAGGACGAACAGGAGGATGTGCGCCGTGATCAGCGACGACTCGAGCCGCCAGGGCAGCTTCAGAACGGCCTGGGCGGCGGCATCCACTCCCACGCACACGGCGGAGAGCAGGGCGAGCGTCACGACGAGCTCGAGCGGCGTGGGAGCGACGAGCTGGAAGAACGACACGGCGAAGGCGATGAGCGCCAGCGTCGCGAGGGCGAGCAGGGCCAGCCGATACATGGAGACGCGGCCGAGCACCGCGAAGACGCGGTTCCACAGCGAGGTGAAGGTTGCGATCACGTGAACAACTCTGCCGTACTGCCGGGCGACCACTCGACGCGGCCGTCGGTGGTCATCCGCACCCACTCCACCCCCCAGTCGCGGGCGAGCTCGGGGCCGCCGTCGAAGAACAGCGCAGTGGCGATCGCATCCGCTCGCATCGCCGTCTTTCCGAGCGCCCACGTCGCGGCGATCGTACGCACCGGCTCGCCCGTCCGCGCGTCGAGGACGTGGTGCAGGCCGTCGCCCCAGGCGCGCCGGTTGGTCGCCGACGCGCAGAGCGCGGCATCCGCCACCGTCGACGACCCCGATCGCGCGACGTGCGTCGTAGGGATGCTCCAGCGCGACGCGCGAGGCGGTGCCCCGCACGGCCAGGTCGCCGCTCGCGTCGACGACGAGCGGTCCGTCGACGCGAGGCGCGAGCACCTCGAGCACCCGGTCGACGAGCCGGCCCTTGCCCAGCGCGCCGACGTCGATGACGGCGGGCTCACGAAGCCTGAGCAGGCCGTCGGTCCAGGTGAGGCGCGCGCGCCAGTCCTCCGGCGCCGGAACCGCACCGCGGTCGACCAGCGCGTAGGCGGCGTCGTATCCGCGGGCCTCGAGCGAGGCGCCGACGAGGGGATTCACGGCGCCTGCCGTGGCTCGATCCAGGGCGACGAACGCATCCAGCATGGCGGCCGCATCCGGAGGTGCGGGAACGGCGCCCGCTCCGGACGCGAGGGCCGTGACGAGCGAGTCGGGCCGGAAGCGAGACCACTCGCCGTCGAAGGCCGCGATGGTCTGGTCCACGAGCGACCGGGCGCTGTCATCCAGCGACGTCGCGGTCTCGATCTGCCATGACGTGCCGATCGCGTCGAACCGCCAGACGACGGGAAGATCCGTTCCGGACGGGCCGATCATGCGGACCCGACTACGCAGCCGCTTCGGACTTGATCGTCTCGATCGCCTGGTTGAATCCGCCGCTGGTGAGCGAGGAACCGGCGACGCGGCTGACCGAGAGCGAGTCGATCTCCTGACCGACGACCACATCGGCGATGCCGCCGATGAACTCGCCTTGGTACTTCTCGGACTCGCTCTTCTGCGGATCGCCGGTCACCTCGACGCCGGTCACCACGTCGTCCTCCAGAGTGACCGTGACCACGATGGTCTCGACCGACTCGGGCGTCGCATACGACCCCTCGGCCGTGTAGGTCCCGTCCGCGTACGTGCTGTCGTCGGATGCGTCTGCGGAGGCAGTGGAGTCGGGTGCGCTGGTGGCGGAAGGCGTCGCCTCGGGGGTGCTGGTGTCGGTCTCGGACTCGGCGGGGGTTTCGGACGGTGTGCATCCGGCGAGGGCGAGAGCGCCGGCGATGCCGGCCGCGGCGATGCCGATGCGGACGGGGCGGGGTACGGCGGCGGTGTGGATCATGGGGTCCTCCTAGAGCGGTGCCTCGGGATTCCACGGTAGTCGGGTCGCCCTATGGCCTCGGTCGCCGAGGGCTAGGAAGCCGCCATGAAAGCGTCGCGGTGGGGACGGGCGCCCTTCGCCGCGCCCTGATCAGGCCGCGCCGTCGAACATGCTCGTGACGGAGCCGTCCTCGAAGACCTCGTGGATCGCGCGCGCGAGCAGCGGCGCGATCGGCAGGATCGTCAGAGAGGAGAAGCGCTTGGCAGGAGGAATCGGCACGGTGTCGGTCACGACCACCTCGTCGATCGCGTCGGACTGCAGGCGCTCTGCGGCCGGGTCGCTGAAGATCGCGTGGGTGGCCGCGACGATGACGCGCTCGGCCCCGTTCTTCTTCAGTGCCTCGGCGGCCTTGACGATCGTGCCGCCGGTGTCGATCATGTCGTCGACGAGAAGGCAGACGCGCCCGTCGACCTGGCCGACGATCTCGTTGACGGTGACCTGGTTGGCGACGTTCGGGTCGCGGCGCTTGTGGATGATCGCCAGCGGCGCACCGAGGCTGTCCGACCACGTGTCGGCGACGCGCACGCGGCCCGTGTCGGGCGAGACCACCGTGAGCTTGGCGCGGTCGGCGGCCGAGAGCGTGCGCTGGAAGTACTCCAGCAGCACCGGCTTGGCGAAGAGGTGGTCGACGGGACCGTCGAAGAAGCCCTGGATCTGCGCGGCGTGCAGGTCGACGCTCATGACGCGGTCCGCACCCGCGGTCTTCAGCAGGTCCGCGACGAGGCGTGCGCTGATCGGCTCGCGTCCTCGGCTCTTCTTGTCCTGGCGCGAGTACGGGTAGTAGGGCGCGACGACCGTGATGCGCTTCGCAGACGCCCGCTTGGCGGCATCCAGCATGAGAAGCGTCTCCATGAGCCACTCGTTGACCGGCGGGCCGAAGCTCTGGATCAGGAAGAAGTCGCAGCCCCGGATCGATACCTCGAAGCGGGTGAGGATCTCACCGGATGCGAACGTGCGGTACTCGGTCGGCACGAGCTCGGTGCCGATGGCCGCGGCGACATCAGCGGAAAGGGCCGGGTGGGAACGTCCTCCGGCGACGACGAGGCGCTTCTTGGTCTTGGCTACGAGGCCGGGGGCGATGTCGTTCTCGCGGTCGAGATCAACCGTCTTCCTCTTGCGCGCCATCGTCCGCCTTCTGTGCGGACCGGGCTCTCGCCGCAGCCTCAGCCGCGGCGGTGCCCGGTCGGTTCGTCTCGACCCACCCCTCCACGTTGCGCTGAGGGGCCACGCTGAGCGCCAGGGCACCGGCGGGCACATCCTTGCGGATCACCGCTCCGGCCCCGGTCTTCGCGCCTGCACCGATCCTAACGGGCGCCACGAAGACGTTGTGCGACCCGGAGTGCACCTCGTCGCCTATCTCGGTGCGGTGCTTGGCGATGTCGTCGTAGTTCGCGGTGATCGCACCCGCGCCGAGGTTGACGCCGGTGCCGATGGTCGTGTCGCCGATGTACGACAGGTGCGGCACCTTGCTGCGCTCCCCGATCGTCGAATTCTTCGTCTCGACGAACGTGCCGATCTTGCCCCTGTCGCCGAGGTAGGTGCCTGGACGCAGGTAGGCGAACGGGCCGACGGTGGCGCCCGCTCCGATCACCGCGAGGGTCGCATCAGTGCGGGTCACCGACGCGTTCGGTCCGACCTCGCAGTCCACCAGGCTCGTGTCGGGTCCGACCGTCGCACCCTCGGCGATGACCGTGGCACGCAGGATGTGCGTGTTCGGCAGGACGGTCACGTCGGGTGCCAGGCTCGCCGTCACGTCGATCCAGGTCGTCGCCGGATCGAGGATCATGGCGCCCTCGAGCTGCCAGCGGCGCACGGTGCGCGTGTTGAGGATGCGCGCGGCCTCCGACAGCTGCACCCGGTCGTTCACGCCCAGCGCGGCCGCGGCATCCGTCGCCTGCGACACACCCACCGTCAGGCGCGAGTCGCGCAGCAGCGCCACGACGTCGGTGAGATACCGCTCGCCCTGCGCGTTGGCCGTGCCGACGAGCGAGATGTGGGCGCGCAGCGGCGCCGACTGGAACACGTAGACGCCCGCGTTGATCTCGGAGATGGATGCCTCGTCCTCGGTCGCATCCTTCTGCTCGACGATGCGCTGCACGCCGCCCACCGAGTCGCGGATCACACGTCCGTAGCCGGTCGCATCCTCGACGACCGCGCTCAGCAGGGTGGCGGCTGCCCCGCTCTCGCGGTGCGTGCGGATCAGCCGGCCGAGCGTCTCGTCGTCCAGCAGCGGAACGTCACCGCTCAGCACCAGGACGTCGCCGGTGAAGTCGGGCACCTGCGCGAGGGCGATCTCGACAGCCCGACCGGTGCCCGGGACCTCGTCCTGGTCGACCACGACGATCTCGGGAGCGATGTCGAGCACGGCGTCGGCGACGAGGTCGCGCTCGTGCCGCACGACCACCATGATCCGCTGCGGATCCAGAGACCGGGCCGTGTCGAGCACGTGCCCGAGCAGCGGCCGGCCGCCGATGCGATGCAGCACCTTCGGCAGCGTCGATTTCATTCGCGTGCCCTGGCCCGCGGCGAGGATGATGACGGCCAGTTCGGGCTCGACCGGGGCCCCTGACGTGCGCTGGTTCTCAGACATGCTCCGCCGCCAGGATTCGAACCTAGACCTCACAGCTCCAAAGGCTGTCGTGCTGCCATTACACCACGGCGGACCGCGGCCCCCGCCTGCGAGGAGCGGCCGCCCGTCAAGTCTGCCAGACGGCCGCGCGCGGCCCGCGAGCCGCCCGCCGCGATAATGGGGGCATGGCGCACGAGACGGACGAAGTCGATCGGATCGTCGAAGCGTGGGTCGCGCAGCGCCCCGACCTGGACTTCTCTCCCCTCGAGGTGCTCTCCCGGGTCGACCGGCTCTCGCGGCACCTCGACCGCGCACGCCGCGACGCCTTCCGCCGCAGCGACCTGGAGCCGTGGGAGTGGGATGTCCTCTCGGCCCTGCGCCGCGCCGGAGAGCCTTTCCAGCTGAGTCCGAAGGCCCTCCTTCAGCAGACCCTGGTCTCCAGCGGCACCATGACGAACCGCATCGACCGTCTGGTGGGTCGCGGCCTCGTGCACCGCGAGGCGGACCCGGACGACGGGCGCAGCATCCTGGTCACGCTCACCGACGACGGACGCACCCGTGTGGATGCCGCCATCACCCGGCTCGTGGACGCCGAGGCGCTGCTGCTCGGCACACTGTCGCGGGGCGACCGCGAACGCCTGGCCGGACTGCTGCGCAAGCTCAGCCTGGGCTTCGACGCCTGACAGAGGGCCCACAGGGGGCGCGGGTAGAATTCCGTGTGCCCTCCGCCGACTCCCCCGACCAGCCCTCCTCTGCCAGCGCGAGCGGGATCGACCCCGCCGACCTGGAGACGACGCTGCGGGTGCTCGCGCAGATGACCGCCGTCGATCCGGGCCATCCCGACTACGTGACGGTCCGCCAGGCCACGGCCAAGATGTTCAAGGCCGTGAAGAAGGAGCGGCGTCGTGAGATCCGCGATGCCATCGCCGAAACGGACCGCAGCGTCGTGGCCGCAACCGCCACCGGCGCGCCCGACCGCATCGACGACGAGACCCGCGGCATCCCGCTGGAGACGCGCGCGAGCGCCCCGATCGCCGGCACCCTCCTGAAGGCGCGGCCCTGTTACATCTGCAAGCAGCCGTACACCCAGGTCGACGCGTTCTACCATCAGCTCTGCCCGACGTGCGCGGCGATGAGCCACGCCAAGCGCGAGGCCCGTGCGGACCTCCGCGGCAAGCGCGCGCTGCTCACCGGCGGTCGCGCGAAGATCGGAATGTACATCGCGCTGCGACTGCTCCGCGACGGCGCGCACACCACCATCACGACGCGGTTCCCGCGTGACGCCGTGCGGCGCTTCACGAGCCTGCCGGACTCGCCCGAGTGGATCGACCGGCTGCGCGTCGTCGGCATCGACCTGCGCGATCCCGCGCAGGTGATCGGCCTGGCCGAGTCCGTCGCCGCACAGGGGCCGCTCGACATCCTCATCAACAACGCGACGCAGACGGTTCGCCGCTCCCCCGGCGCGTACCAGCCGCTTGTGGATGCCGAGCTCGCCCCGCTGCCCGACGGGCCGCTGCCCGAGCTGGAGACCTTCGGGCACACGAACGACGCTCATCCGCTCGCGCTGGCACAGTCGGTGAGCGCCCACCCGATCCTGGCCGCCGCGGCCGCCCGGGCTGAGGAGCTGACCGAGCAGGCGATGGCGGCCGGCTCGAGCTCGCTCGACCGTCTGGCCGCCGGCACGGCGATCGACGCCGGAGGGCTCGTGCCCGACCTGCACGACTCGAACTCGTGGACCCAGCACGTCAGGAGGTCGAGCCGCTCGAGATGCTCGAGGTGCAGCTGGCGAACACCACCGCGCCGTTCCTGCTCATCTCGCAGCTGCGGCCGTCGATGGCGGCCAGCACGGCGCGCCGGAAGTACGTGGTGAACGTCAGCGCGATGGAGGGCGTCTTCGGCCGCGGCTACAAGGGACCGGGACATCCGCACACGAACATGGCCAAGGCCGCGGTCAACATGCTCACCCGCACGAGCGCACGGGAGATGTTCGAGACCGACGGCATCCTGATGACGAGCGTCGACACCGGATGGATCACCGACGAGCGCCCGCACCCGACCAAGGTGCGCCTGGCCGAAGAGGGCTTCCACGCCCCGCTGGATCTCGTCGACGGCGCAGCCCGGGTCTACGATCCGATCGTGCGCGGCGAGCAGGGCGAGGACGTGTTCGGCGTCTTCCTCAAGGACTACTCGGTCGGCAGCTGGTGACTCCCGCCGAGTTCCTGCGCGGCATCCCGCTCGGCTCGCGGATCGTGGCGCGCCATCTGCTCGACGACGGGCGTGCCACCGATGCGCTGGGCTACCTGCGATCACGGGATGCCGGCAACGTCGTCGTCGAGACCGTACGCGGGCTGGAGACGGTGCCGCTGGCGAAAGTGATCGCCGCCAAAGAGGTCCCGCCGCCTCCGGCCCCGCGGCCCCGCGCCTAGGCTGAACGGATGGCCCATCTCCTCGGGGGAGAGCATCTGCATGTCGAATTCCCCGCCAAGGTCGTCCTCGACGACGTGACGGTCGGAATCGACGGCGGCGACCGCATCGGCATCGTGGGCCGCAACGGCGACGGCAAGTCGACCCTCATGAAGGTGCTCACCGGACGGCTCGAACCGGATGCCGGTCGCGTGACGCTCCGCGGCGGTGTGCGGGTCGGGATGCTGGCGCAGGACGACGATCTGCCAGACGACGAGACGGTTCGCCACGCGATCGTCGGCGACCGTCCCGAGCACGAATGGCTCGGTGACGCCCGCGTCCGGGATGTGCTCGACGGACTGCTGCGCGACGTGCCGCTGGACACGGTCGTCTCGGCGCTGTCAGGCGGCCAGCGCCGCCGGGTGGGACTCGCACGCCTGCTCGTGGGCGAATGGGACGTGGTCGCGCTGGACGAGCCGACGAACCACCTCGACGTCGAGGGCGTCGCCTGGCTCGCAGCGCACCTCGGGCAGCGGTGGGCTCGCAACGCCGGCGGCCTCCTGCTGGTGACGCACGACCGCTGGTTCCTCGACGCGGTGTGCACCCGCATGTGGGAGGTGCACGACGGCACGGTCGACCCGTTCGAGGGCGGCTACGCCGCGTACGTGCTGCAGCGCGTCGAGCGGCAGCGCCAGTCCGAGCTCGCCGAGTCCAAGCGCCGCAACATCCTGCGCAAAGAGCTCGCGTGGCTGCGCCGCGGCGCGCCCGCGCGGACGTCGAAGCCGAAGTTCCGCATCGAGGCGGCGACCCAGCTGATCGAGGATGAGCCGCCTCCGCGTGACGACGTCGAGCTCGCGAAGCTCGCGACGGCGCGTCTGGGCAAGGACGTCGTGGACCTGCTGGATGCCGGGGTCGACTTCGGCGCCGGACCGGTGCTGAAGGACGTCGAGTGGCGCATCGCCCCCGGCGAGCGCACCGGCATCCTGGGTCCGAACGGCGTCGGCAAGTCGACGCTGCTCGGTCTCGTGTCGGGCGCGGTCGAGCCGACCTCGGGGCGCGTCAAGCGGGGCAAGACCGTGAAGGTCGCGGTGCTGAGCCAGCGCCTCACAGAGCTGGACCAGTACGCCGACGAGCGTGTGCGCGATGTGCTCGCGCTGCAGAAGACGTCCTACGTGTCCGGCGGCAAGGAGCTGACGCCCACGCAGCTGCTCGAGCGGCTCGGCTTCCGGTCGTCGGAGCTGTCGACGCCGGTGCGCGATCTCTCCGGCGGCCAGAAGCGTCGCCTCCAACTGCTGCTCGTGCTGCTGGGCGAGCCGAACGTGCTGATCCTCGACGAGCCCTCCAACGACCTCGACACCGACATGCTCGCCGCGCTGGAAGACCTGCTCGACTCCTGGCCCGGGACTCTGCTGGTCGTCTCGCACGACCGGTACCTGATCGAGCGGGTGACCGACCAGCAGTACGCGATCGAGAACGGCGGCCTGCGGCACCTGCCGGGCGGCGTGGACGAGTACCTGCGCCGACGCGCCGCGGCGCGCGATGCGCCAGTCGCCGTGGTCGCTGCAACCGCCTCACCGGCCGCGGGTCTCACCGGTGCAGATCGCCGCACCGCCGAGAAGGAGTTCAGTTCCATCGACCGGCAGCTGGCGAAGCTTGCGCAGCGCATCAGCGATGCGCACGACGACCTCGCCACCCACGACCAGTCGGACTACGTGGGCATCGGCAAGCTCAACACCGAACTGCAGACGCTCGAGAAGGAGCTCGCCGCGCTCGAGGAGCGCTGGCTCGAGGTCGGCGAGGCGCTCGGCCACTGAGTCCGGCACGACTGCCGGCGCTTGCTCTACGCACCGCGAGACTGCACCCGGCGGTCGAGACCGCGAGATTCCCCGCTGTCTCGCCGCGCCGGTGCAGTCTCGCGGTCAGGTCGGGCTAGATCAGACCGTTCTCCTCGAGCCATGCCTTGGCGATGTCGGGCGTCGACTCCTGGTCGACCGTGCTCTGCACGTTGAGAGCCACGAGACCCTCGGGCGTGAGCGCGGCGCTGATCTCATTGATGATCTCCGCGGCACCGTCGGGCAGCTCGCCGCTGACGACCGGCACCACGTTCGAGGCCAGGAAGAGACCCTCGGGGTCCTCGAGCACGACGAGGTCGTCGGTCTGGATGCGCGGGTCGGCGGTGTAGACATTCGCCACCTGGATCGTGTTCGCCAGCAGCGCTTCGACGGTGGTGTCGGCGGTCGGCGAGAAGGCGACCGTCACGCCGTACGTCTCCAGCAGACCCGTCGGCCCGTAGGGACGCTCGGCGAGTTCGGGCGCACCGCCCAGCGTGAGCGGTGCGGTCACGTTCGCGAGATCGCCGATCGCGACGAGCGAGTTCTCCTCGGCGAACGCCGCCGTCACCGTGTACGAGTCCTGGTCGGTCGCGCTGGACTGGTCGAGAACGCTGAGTCCCTCGGGAAGGGCGTCGGGCAGCGCCGCGTAGACGTCGTCGGAGGTGCGCGCGGTGGTCTCGGGGTCGAAGAACTGCAGGAGGTTGCCGGAGTACTCGGGGAACAGCGTGATCTCGCCGGCTTCCAGCGCGGGGATGTACGCATCGCGCTGGCCGGAGTTGAACGCGTCGCGCGACACCTCGAACCCGCCGTTCTCCAGCGCCTGCGCGTAGATCTCGGCGATGATCTCGTTCGAGTAGTAGGCCTGCGAGCCGATCACGATCGTGTCGCCGCCTGCGTCGGGTGAGTCGGACTCCGGGGCGAGCGGGTCGCCGGAGGCGCAACCCGCCGCGATGAGCGTGACACCGGACAGGATGGCCGCGGCGAGCGCGAGCCTGGTCTTCGTGGCTGTGGACATTGTTCTTCCTCTGGTGTTGGGGATGGAGCGATTCAGGATGCGGCGGTGACCGCCGTGCGAGCGGGCGCCGATCTCTTCGATGCGGGCCGGTGTTCGGATTGCGCGGCGCGCAGGCCGGCGGCGACGGACGCGCGCTGCAGGAGCGCGAAGACGCCGTCGAGGACGAGGGCGAGTGCGGCGACGAGCAGAGCGCCGCCCAGGACGATGTCGAAGCGGCGGAGCGGGATGCCGGCGAGGATGTACTGCCCGAGCCCGCCGAGGTTGATGTACGCGGCGATCGTGACCGTCGCGACGACCTGGAGCGTCGCCGACCGCAGTCCGGCGATGAGGAGGGGAAGCCCGAGCGGCACCTCGACCCGCCACAGCACCTGCCACTGGGTCATGCCCATGGAGCGCGCCGCATCGATGACCTTGCGGTCGATGGCCTCGAAGCCCGTGTAGGCGCCGGCGAGGATCGAGGGGATCGCGAGCAGGACGAACGTGATGACGGCCGCCTCTGTGGTGCGCAGGACCCCCAGAACGAGGAACAGCAGGATGAGGAGGCCGAAGGACGGGATCGCGCGGGCGGCACCTGAGATCGCGACCGCGATGTCGCGGCCTTTGCCGGTGTGCCCGATCAGCCAGCCCAGAGGCACGGCGATGATCGCCGCGATCAGGACCGACAGGAACGTGAACATCAGATGCTGCGCCAGCGCGACCGGTATCGGGGCGAGACCCGCGCCGGGGTCGCCGGAGAAGATCCAGGCGATCGCGTCGCCGATGAGGTTCATGCGACGCTCACCTCCAGCGGAAGGGCCGCGCGCCGGGCGCGGCGGCGCTGGGCCCGCGACCACGGCATCATCACCCGACCGGCCGCGATGAGCAGTCCGTCGAGGACGAGCGCGATCACGACGACCGCGATGATGCCCGCGAGGACCTCGGGGATGATGCGCCGCTGCGATCCGTTCGTGAACAGGTAGCCGAGATTGGTGACCCCGATCAGCGCGCCGACGGTCGCGAGGGCGATCGTGCTGACCGCCGTCACGCGGAGCCCGGCGAGGATCACCGGGCCCGCCAGGGGGAAGTCGACGGCCCAGAACCGGCGGCCCGCGCCGTAGCCCAACGCGGTCGCCGACAGCCTCACGGCAGGGTCGACCGAGCCCAGGCCGTCGGCGACGGAGCGCACCATGAGCGCGATCGCGTAGATCGTGAGCGCGAGGATCAGGTTCACCTCGCTGAAGATCGGCGTTCCCAGCACGACCGGCAGGATCGGCAGGAGCGCGAGCGATGGGATCGTGTAGAGCAGACCCGTGACCGTCAGGATGCCGCCACGGGCGCCGCGGTAGCGCCACGCCAGCCAGCCGAGAGGCAGCGAAAGGAGGAAGCCGAGCACGATCGCGATGACCGACTGGCGCAGATGCACGAGAGTCAGCTCCCAGATCAGGTCGAGGTTGTCGACGACCCAGTTCACGATGTGCCCCCGACGATCGCCCCCTGGGTGCGTCCCTCGCTGTCGACCACCACCGTCCCCCGGTCGGTCTCCTTGAGCGTCAGCGCCCGCGCACCGCGATCGACGCCGACGAAGCTGGCGACGAAGTCGTCGGCGGGGTTCTCGATGATCTCGCTCGGCGATCCCACCTGCGCGATGTGCGCACCCTTCTGCAGGATGACGACCTGGTCGCCGAGGAGGAACGCCTCGTCGATGTCATGGGTGACGAACACGACCGTCTTGCCCAGTTCGCGCTGCAGGCGGATGAGCTCCTGCTGCAGATCGGCGCGCACGATGGGGTCGACGGCGCCGAAGGGCTCGTCCATGAGGAGGATGTTGGGGTCGGCGGCGAGCCCGCGCGCGACGCCGACCCGCTGCTGCTGGCCGCCGGAGAGCTGACTCGGATAGCGCGTGGCGAGCGACCGGTCCAGTCCCACGGTGTCGAGGAGCGTCAGCGCCTGCTCCCGGGCCTGCTTCTTCGGAACTCCGCTGAGCACCGGCACTGTGGCGACGTTGTCGATCACCGTGAAGTGGGGCATGAGGCCGGAGTTCTGCATCACGTAGCCGATGCGGCGACGCAGCTTGACGGCATCCGCCTTCAGTATGCTGTCGCCGTCGATCGCGATGTCGCCGTCGGTCGGCTCGACCATGCGGTTGATCATGCGCAGAAGGGTCGTCTTGCCGCACCCGGAGGAGCCCACGAAGACGGTCGTCTTGTGCGCCGGGATGACCAGACTGAACTCCTCGACGGCGCGCGTGCCGTCGGGGAACTCCTTGGTGACGCCCGTGAATTCGATCATGGCTTTTCGAGCGTAGCGAACCCCACTGACGCCGGCTCCGTCTGGCCGAATCGTTGCAATGAGGCGACACGGAGGCTAGCTTGCCCGGGCCTCGAGTGCTACAGGACGCGAGCGCCGTGCACCGGGCCGTGCACATGCAGCGCCTGATAGCCCGCGGCGGACAGGACGACCTGCAGCTCGAGCGCCGACTCCGGATCGCCGGCCAGGAACGCGAGCGTCGGTCCCGACCCGGAGACCAGGCCGGCGAGCGCTCCGGTCTCCTCACCCAGTTCGAGCGCGCTGCGCAGCTCCGGGCGCAGCGAGAGGGCCGGAGGCTGCAGATCGTTGCGCGCGCGCTCGGCCAGGGCCACGGCGTCGCCCGCGCGCAGGGCGTGCAGCACGCCCGGGTCGACGACCGGTACTCGGGCGGTCGAGAGGATGCCGGGGCGCGTGCGCATCGCATCGAGATGGGCGTACACCTCGGGTGTGGACAGGCCCATGTCGGAGGGCACGACGACCCAGTCGAACCGTCCCTTCGCCAGGGCGGGACTGAGCTGATCGCCGCGCCCGGTGCCGATCGCCGTTCCCCCCATCAGTGAGAACGGGACGTCGGCGCCCAGCCGAGCGGCGAGCTGGTGCAGCTGCGCCGCACCGAGATCGGCCCCCCACAGCGCGTCGCACGCGACCAGCGCGGCGGCGGCATCCGCGGATCCTCCGCCCATACCGCCGGCAACCGGCACGTGCTTGACGATGTCGAGGTGGACTCCGCCGGGGTGCCCGATCCTCTTCGCCACCAGCCGCGCCGCGCGCAGCGCGAGGTTGCGGTCGTCGGCGGGCACCCCGGAGACGTCGACCGTCCCCGAGATCGAGACCGTGAAGTCGCTCGCAGGCTCGGCCCAGACGTCCTCGTAGAGCGAGACCGCCTGATAGGCGGAGGCGACCTCGTGATAGCCGTCGTCCTGGACGTCGCCCACCTCGAAGAAGAGATTGAGCTTGCCCGGCGCGCGTACGTGCACCCGGCCATCGACGACGGCGTGGCTCACAGCTCGGCCGACTCCGCCCAGAGGTCGACGTCGATCGAATCCGAGAGCGTATCGATCTGCTCGAGTTCCTCGGTCGAGAACGCCGGCCCGTCCAGCGCCGCGATGTTCTCGTCGATCTGCTCGGGGCGGGACGCTCCGATGAGCGCCGACGTCACCACGGGGTCGCGCAGCACCCATTGGATGGCGAGCTGCGCCAGACTCTGGCCGCGCTTCTTCGCGATGACATCGAGGCTGCGCAGCGTCGTGAGACCGTGCTCGGAGAGCGGGCGCTCCGGCAGCGATCGCCGTTGCTGCGCACGCTCGGCGGGTCCGCCGCCGAGGTACTTGTCGGTCAGGAGTCCCTGGGCCAACGGCGTGAAGGCGATCGCCCCCATGCCCTCCTGCTTCAGAATGCCCGTGAGACCGTCCTCGACCCACCGGTTGAGGATCGAGTACGACGGCTGGTGGATGACGAGCGGGGTGCCGAGGCTGCGCGCGACGGCTGCGGCGGTCGCGGTGCGCTCCGCGCTGTAGGACGAGATGCCCACGTACAGCGCCTTGCCCTGTCGCACCAGCGTGTCCAGCGCACCGACCGTCTCCTCGATGGGGGTCACGGGGTCGACGCGGTGCGAGTAGAAGATGTCCACGTACTCGACGCTCATCCGCCTCAGCGACTGCTCCGCGCTCGCCAGGATGTACTTGCGCGAGCCGAGGTCGCCATAGGGCCCGGGCCACATGTCGTACCCGGCCTTGGAGGAGATGATGAGCTCGTCGCGGTACGGCCCGAAGTCCTCCCGCATCATGCGGCCGAAGTTCGTCTCCGCGCTGCCGTACGGGGGTCCGTAGTTGTTCGCGAGGTCGAAATGCGTGATCCCTCTGTCGAACGCGTGGCGCAGGAGTGCCCGCTGGCGGTCGAACGGGATGTTGTCTCCGAAGTTCCACCACAGGCCGAGGGAGAGCGGCGGGAGGAACAGCCCGGAAGAACCGACCTGGCGATACTCCGTGGCGGAATATCGATCCGGAGCGGCGGTGTAGGGGCGGTGGATGTCCATGACGTCGGGGCGGAATCGGGGTGCATCGGTCACGCCCCGAGCCTAGCCCCGGCGATGCGGCACGGTCACGAGTCCGCCCATCCCGGGCCCGAGCGCCGCCCAGGCACGGACGACAGCCGAAGTCAATCGCCGGTCGGGTGAAATCTGGCTGAAACGCGCAGCGCATAGTCTTGCCCTCTGTCCCTCAGGAGGTTCCATGGCGACGCTGTCCGCACTGCCCGTCCACCCCCGCAGCTGGGCCGCACTTCTCGAGCGAGACGACATCGTCCTCGACCAGGGTGTGCTGCGACTCCGCCACGAATCCACGACACCCGACGACGCGCGCACCGAGGACCTGCTGATGGCCGCGGACGCGCTCGACGCGGCGGGTGTCCCCGTCCTCCTCGTCCGGCACGACGTGCGCGTTCCCGCGCTCGTCGTGGATGTGCAGGATGCCGCCGCCGCCGTCGCCGCGCTGCGGCAGCTGGCCGAGCCGCTGTACGTCAAGCGCAAGACGCTCGGGGCGATCCTGGCCGCCGAGCTGGAGGACCCGTCACCCGCGCCCTCGTCGATGCGGATCTACCGTCCCCGCATCTCGATGCATGGCGACCTGCGCTACGACCACGAGGTCGGCATCGCGGATCGAGTTCTGGAGATTCGGCGAGGAGCTCGTCGAGGCGCCCAACGACAACGCCGTGACCCGCCGCCTCACGCCGGCTTCCGACCTCGGGTTCACCGATGTCGAACGCCATGGGCGCACGTGGCGCACGATCTCGGGCATGTTCGACGTGCACCCGGCCGAGTTCACCGAGGACGTGGACATGGTCTTCTCCTGGGTCGACGGCTCGTCGAGCGAGTTCCAGCGCCAGCGGGCGGCGCAGCTGGCCGAGTACGTGGTGGGCGAGGGCGATGACGGGCCCGCCCGCTTCCGGCACGTCGACGAGCTGCGCTACGCCCTGCGCAGCGTGCATATGTACGCCCCGTGGGTGCGCCGGATCTTCATCGCGACCGACTCCCCCGCCCCGGCGTGGCTGGCCGATCACGCGAAGGTCACCGTCGTGCGCAGCGAGGAGTTCTTCGCCGACACCTCGGTCCTGCCGATCCACAACTCGCACGCGATCGAGGCGCAGCTGCACCGCATCGAGGGGCTCGCCGAGCACTTCCTGTATTCGAACGACGACATGTTCTTCGGTCGTCCGGTCGAACCCGAGCTGTTCTTCTCGCCCGCCGGCCTCAGCCGGTTCGTCGAGTGCGGTGTGCGCATCGGCGCCGGCGTCACAGCGCTGCACCGCAGCGGGCACGACAACGCTCTGCGGGTGAACCGCGGGCTGCTGCGCGAACGGTTCGGGCGAACCATCACGCGCGATCTCGAACACTGCGCCACTCCGCTGCGCCGCAGCGTCATGGCCGAGCTCGAGATGTCGTTCGCCGAGGACTTCGCGCGGACGGCGGCATCCCGCTTCCGCTCGGCGACCGACATCTCGGTGACCAACAGCCTCTACCACTACTACGCGCAGTTCACCGGGCGGGCGATCGCCACGACGCGGCCCCGCGTGCGGTACGTGCAGACCACGCTCGCGGCATCCCTCGCCGGAATGGAGCGGCTCGCCCGCCGCCGCGACGTGGACATGTTCTGCCTGAACGACGGCGGGGCCGGCGAGATGCCCGAGGAGCTGCGCGTGCGCACGGTCACCGACATCCTCGAGCGCATGTTCCCGGTTCGGGCCCCGTGGGAGCGCGCCGAGGTCAGTGCAGAACGGGGATCGGCTCCGTCGGAGGAGCGATCGTCCGTGGGCTGACGCGCGGCGGAGCGCTGTGGGCAGTGATCCCGGCTGCCCGCAGCCGCCGCTGGGCCTCTGCGGCGTCGACGTGCTCCAGCGTGCGCGGCGCATCGACGGGAACCACCGAGTGCACCACGGTGTCGTCGTAGACGTGCACCATGTTGTAGGCCTGGGCACCGTCCTGCGGGCGGGTGCCGCCGACCGGCACCGTGAGGTCCTGCGCGTAGCAGGTCGATGACGCGACCGAGACCGGGATACCCGCGAACGTGGCGAAGGTCGAGTAGTGCAGGTGCCCGGCGATGATCGCGCGGACGTCCGTCCCCCGCAGCACGCGCGCCAGTCGCGATTGATCCCGCAGCTCGACGCTGCCGGCGAGCGGAAGCACGCTCGGCACCGGCGGATGGTGCATCGCGAGGATCGTCCCGAGGGGCGCCGGCGCGGCCAGCACGCCGGAGAGCCAGTCGAGCTGCGCGGCGCCCAGCTCGCCGTGGTGGAAACCGGGCACGGAGGTGTCGAGCGTCACGAGCCGCAGCCCGTCGAGCTCGTCGACGCGATCGACCGGCAGAGGGTGGTCGTCGGGCGACTGGTCGAGCAGGCGCCGCCGGAAGTGCGCGCGGTCGTCGTGGTTGCCCATGACCCAGAAGACCCGGGCGCCGAGGCGCGCTGCGAAGGGCTCCACGAGATCGCGCAGGTCCGAGTACGCGTCGCCTTCGCCGAGGTCGGCCAGGTCTCCGGTGAAGACGAGGCCGTCGGGCGCGATGCCGGACGCTTCGATCACCGCGAGCGCGCGAGACAGGTGCTCACGGGCGTCCACCACGTCGAACAGCCGGGAACCGGCCGCACGCAGGTGCGTGTCGCTCACGTGCAGCAGCACCCGCTCCGGCGCCGGATACTCCGCCGTCCGCATGGGACCCCTCCCCGGCGACGTGCATGCGCACTTCCTCCGCCATCCGCCACGATGACGGAACGGGGCAAATGTTACAGGCATGTTTCGTGAACACCGGGGGTTCGGCGCGCGAACATTCCCGAAACGGAACGTCAGGATGCGCGGGCGATGCGCAGGAAGTCGTCCACGCCGAGCTCTTCGCCGCGCGCGGTCGGCGCCACGCCTGCTCGCTCCAGAACGGCGGATGCCGCCGCCGCGGAGCCGCCGAGCACCCCCGAGACGGCCTGCCGCAGCATCTTCCGGCGCTGCTGGAAGGCCGCATCCACGATCTGGAACGTGCGCACCCGCTCCTCCTCGGTCCCTCGGGGCTCGACGTCCCGCGAGAACGACACGAGGACGCTGTCGACATTCGGCACCGGCCAGAACACCTGCCGTGAGACGGTGCCCGCGAGTCGCCACGGCCCGTACCAGGCCGCCTTCGCGCTGGGTGCTCCGTAGGTCTTCGATCCGGGGGGCGCGGCGAGCCGTTCGCCCACCTCGGCCTGCACCATCACGACGCCGCGCCGGATGCCGGGAAACAGCTCCAGGAAGTGCAGCAGGACCGGCACCGAGACGTTGTACGGCAGATTGGCCACGAGCACCGTGGGTTCGCCGGGCAGCTCGGTCACCCGCAGCGCGTCCGCGTCCACCACCTCCAGGGCTCCGTCCGGCACACCGTGCGCCGCGGCCGTCTCGGCGAGTCGCGCCGCGAGCCGGTGGTCGATCTCCACCGCGGTGACAGACGCGCCGGTCTCCAGGATCGCCAGCGTCAGCGAACCGAGCCCGGGCCCGACCTCTACGACGCGCTCCCCCGGCTGCACCCGTGCGACCTGCACGATCCGGCGCACCGAATTCGCGTCGACGACGAAGTTCTGCCCGAGCTTCTTGGTCGGCGTGACGTCGAGTTCGGCGGCCAGCGCGCGGATCTCGGCCGCGCCGAGAAGAGTCACGGGCATGTGCTCACTGTAGTGCGGGCACGTCGCCGCACTTCCTTGACAGTGCCGCGGCCGTCAGGACAGGGTGGGGGGCTCAGGCGGGCAGCGCTGCTGGTCGTGAAAGCTCGAACGAGGAGGTTCCCCCATGAGTTCGGCCTCGACACCCGGCGCTGGAGTCTCCGTCCCCATCGCCCGCGTCGTCCTCGTCGCAGCCACGGCGGCGCTGGGCGGATTCCTGTTCGGCTTCGACACCGCCGTGATCAACGGGGCGGTGAGCGCGATCGGCGAGCAGTTCGACACCGGCCCATTCCTCCTGGGCTTCGCGGTCGCCTCCGCGCTGATCGGCTGCGCGATCGGTGCGTGGTTCGCGGGGCGCATCGCCGATCGCTACGGACGCATCCGCGTCATGGTCATCGCGGCGATCCTCTTCGTGCTGAGCGCGCTGGGGTGCGGACTTGCCTTCGGCGTCTGGGACTTCTCGTTCTGGCGCATCGTCGGTGGCCTGGGGGTCGGGGCGGCATCGGTCATCGCACCCGCCTACATCGCCGAGGTCTCACCGCCCGCGTATCGCGGTCGGCTCGGCTCACTGCAGCAGCTGGCGATCGTGTCGGGCATCTTCGTCGCTCTGCTGAGCGACGCGGCGATCGTCGCGGCCGCGGGCACGGCGACGGCACCGTGGCTGCTCGGCCTCGAGGCATGGCGGTGGATGTTCTTGGCGGAACTGGTACCGGCCGTCATCTACGGTGTCCTGGCCCTCACCATCCCCGAATCGCCGCGGTACCTCATCGCACGCGGTGAGATGACCAAGGCCAAGGGAGTGCTGGCCCGCTACGTCGGCGGTGACGTGGAGAAGACGTCCACCGACATCCTCAAGACCGTGGAGGGCAAGCCCGATCGGCCCCGATTCACGATGCTTCGGAGGGGTCGATTCGGTCTCCTGCCCATCGTCTGGGTCGGCATCGGTCTGTCGGTGCTCCAGCAGTTCACCGGCATCAACGTCATCTTCTACTACTCCACGACGCTCTGGCAGGCGGTGGGCTTCAGTGAATCGGACTCGCTGACGATCACCGTGATCACCTCGGTGACCAACATCGTCACCACGATCATCGCGATCATGCTGATCGACCGGGTCGGGCGGAAGCCGCTGCTGCTGGTCGGTGCGATCGGCCAGTTCCTGTGCCTGGCCGTGCTCACCCTCATGTTCGCCACCGCCACCGTCGTGGACGGCGAGCCCGTCCTCGAAGGCTCCGCGGGCACCATCGCGCTGATCGCCGCGAACCTCTACGTCGTGTTCTTCGGGGCGACCTGGGGTCCGGTGGTCTGGGTCCTGCTGGGCGAGATGTTCAGCAACAAGATCCGCGCCGTGGCGCTCTCGGTCGCCGCCGCCGCGCAATGGGCCGCGAACTTCGTGATCTCGACGACGTTCCCGGCGCTGGCCGCCGTGGGCCTGGGCCTCGCCTACGGGGTGTACACGTTCTTCGCGTTCGTGGCGATCTTCTTCGTGATCAAGTTCGTCAAGGAGACGAAGGGCCGCACGCTCGAATCGATGAGCGAGGAGGTCGAAGCTCAGAAGGCGCCGTAGACCTCGACGGTGTTCGCGGCGAGCTGCGCGCTCAGCTCGTCGACATCCGCGCCCAGCTCGGCGGCCATGAAGCGCACGGTCAGCGGAACCAGGTACGGCGCGTTCGGCCGGCCCCGGTGCGGGATGGGCGTGAGGAACGGCGCATCCGTCTCGACCAGGATCCGATCGCGCGGCGTCACCGCGAGCGCGTCCCGGAGGTTCTGGGCGTTCTTGAACGTCAGGTTGCCCGCGAACGACAGGTAGTAGCCCTCGTCGGCGGCGATCCGCGCCATCGCCTCGTCACCCGAGAAGCAGTGGAACACCGTCCGCTCCGGCGCGCCGACCCGCTGCAGCGTTCCCAGCACGGCGTCGTGCGACTCGCGATCGTGGATCTGCATCGCGATCCCGTGCCGCTTGGCGAGCGCGATGTGCGCCTCGAACGCGCGGAACTGCGCCGGAAGCCCCTCCTCGTCGGTGCGGAAGAAGTCCAGCCCCGTCTCGCCGATCGCCCGCACCCGCGGTTGCGCGGCCAGCTCGTCGATCACCGCGATCGCGGCATCCAGCTCGCCCGCCGCCTCGTAGGCCGGCGCCTCGTTGGGGTGGATCGCGACGGCCGCGAGGACGCGGGGGTGGGATGCCGCAGCCCACGCCGACCACCGACTCGACTCGACGTCTCCCCCGGCCTGCACCACTCCGATCACGCCGACCGCGGCGGCGCGGTCGAGCTGCTCCGCGAGGGTGAGCGGCTCGTCGCCGTCGACGATCTCGAGGTGCGCGTGATTGTCGTACACGGGCACCGCGAGCGGCTCGGGCGCCACCGGCCACCGCACATCGCGCGTGCCGTCGTTGTGCCGTTCGCGGACGTACTGGCTGGGGTCGGTCACGCGCTCTGCTCGACGCGCGGGAACAGCGGTGCCAGCGCATTGACCGTCGCCCCGGCGGGCAGCCTGCCCCAGCGGCCGGCCTCGCGGATCGGCTGGTCGGGCAGCGCACCGAGCGTGTCGCCCGCGCCGAGCGCGGTCCAGAGCTTGCCCGTCGCGACCGGCGTGATCGGCGAGAGCAGCACCGCGAGCGCTCGCAGTCCCTCGGCGGCCGTGTACAGCACAGTGCCGAGCCGCCCGCGCTGGGCGTCGTCCTTCGCGAGAGCCCACGGCTCGTTCTCAGTGATGTAGAGGTTCAGCGCGTCGACGATCGTCCAGATCGCCTCGATCGCCTCATCGATGCGGAACCGGTCCATCGCCGCATCCGCCGCGGTCGCGGCATCCGCCACCGTCCGCTGGATGTGCAGGTCGGCCTCGGTGTAGGTGCCTGCCGGGGGCACCATCCCCTCGAAGTACCGCTCCACCATCGCGGTGGTCCGCGACGCGAGATTGCCGAAGCCGTTCGCCAGCTCAGCCTGATATCTCGCCGAGAGGTCCTCCCACGAGAATGATCCGTCCTGCCCGAACGCGATCGCGGACAGGAAGTAGAACCGGTACGCGTCAGAGCCGAACACGTCGGTGATCTCGGTGGGCGCGATGCCGGTGAGCTTGGACTTCGACATCTTCTCGCCGCCGACGAGCAGCCACCCGTGCGCGTAGACGCCTCGCGGCACCTCGAGCCCCGCGGCCATCAGCATCGCGGGCCAGATGACGGCGTGGAAGCGCAGGATGTCCTTGCCGACCACGTGGTAGGCCGGCCAGCGCCGTGCGAACTCCTCGGGGTCGGAGCCGTAGCCCACCGCGGTGGCGTAGTTCAGCAGGGCGTCGACCCACACGTAGATGATGTGCGATTCGTCCCACGGCACCTGAATGCCCCAGTCGAACGCCGACCGCGAGATGGACAGGTCCTTGAGGCCGTTCCTGACGAACGAGACGACCTCGTTGCGCGCCGACTCGGGACGGATGAAGTCGCCGCCGCTGTACAGAGCGAGCAGCTTGTCCTGGAATTCGCTCAGCTTGAAGAAGTAGTTCTTCTCCTGCAGCAGCTCCAGCGGCTTGGAGTGGATCGCGCAGACCTTCAGCCCCTCGAACGCGCCCGTGCCGTCGACGATCTCGGACTCGGGCTTGAACTCCTCGCACCCGACGCAGTACAGCGCCTCGTACTCGCCCGCGTAGATGTAGCCGCGGTCGTAGATGGCCTGCACGAACTGCTGCACCCGCTCCTCGTGGCGCGGCTGCGTCGTGCGGATGAAGTCGTCGTTGGCGACATCGAGGGTCTTCAGCACCGGGAACCACGACTCGGTGACGAGCTTGTCCACCCACTCCTGCGGCGTGACGCCGTTGGCGGCGGCGGCGCGCAGCATCTTCTGACCGTGCTCGTCCGTGCCCGTCAGCATCCAGGTGTCATCGCCCGCCTGGCGGTGCCAGCGCGCAAGGGCGTCGACCGCCACCGTCGTGTAGCCGTGGCCGATGTGGGGCACGTCACTCGGATAGTAGATCGGCGTCGTTATGTAGAAGGATTCGCCGGTACTCACCCGAGAAGTCTAATTCGGCGGGATGCCGCGCCTCGCCGTGTGACCGGAGGCCCCCCTCAGGCGGCTCGCCGGCGGCCTTCCGTAACAGTCCTCAGCGCTTCACGGCCAGAGCCGCCTGGTAGAGCTCCCGCGAGGAGTGGCCGGTGTGGGCGGAGACCTCGCCCGCGGCATCCTTCAGGCGGGTGCCCGAGCGGACGAGCTCCAGCACCTGCGTCACCGCGTCCGGAAAGGTGACCTGCTCCGCCGATGCGCCCCCGACGACGACGACGAGCTCGCCGCGCACACCCGCCGACGCCCAATGCGCGAGCTCGGTCACGGTCCCGCGCACCACCTCTTCGTACAGCTTCGTGAGCTCGCGGCAGACGGCCGCGCGACGGTCGGCGCCGAATGCCGCCGCCATGTCGGCGAGGGATGCCGCGACCCGGGCCGGGGACTCGAAGAAGACCATGGTGCGCCGCTCGGCGGCGAGTGCGCGCAGAGCCCCGCGCCGCTCTGCGGGTCGGCGCGGCAGGAAGCCCTCGAACGTGAACCGGTCGGTGGGCAGGCCCGCGACGGCGAGCGCCGCCAGGACGGCGCTGGGTCCGGGGATGACGGTGACCTCGACGCCGGCCGCCGCGGCGGCGGCCACCAGCCCGTAGCCCGGATCGCTCACGGTCGGCATCCCGGCGTCGCTCAGCACGAGCACGTCCTGCTCGCGTGCGAGAGCGACGATCTCGACCGCGCGCTCCTTCTCGTTGTGATCGTGCAGGGCGATCAGCCGCGGGCGGTTCGCGATTCCGAGTCCCGCCAGCAGCCGCTGTGTCGTGCGCGTGTCCTCGGCTGCGATCACGGTCGCCGCCTCGAGCACCTCGACCAGTCGACGTGAGGCATCGCCGAGATTGCCGATCGGGGTCGCGGCGAGGATGATCACCCTCCCACCCTAGGCTGGAGCCTGTGACGGCGACGGCTCCCCTCCTCCCCGGCACACGGCCGTCGCTGTACGACCGGTGGACCGCGCGGGTCGCGACGGATCCCCGCCTGGCTCGCCGGTGGGCGTGGCTGGCTCCTGCGCTGGTCACGGTGCTCGCCGGCGTCCTCCGGGTGTGGAACCTGGGGCATCCGCACGCCTTCGTGTTCGACGAGACGTACTACGTGAAGGACGCGTGGACTCAGTGGGTGCTCGGCTACGCGGCGACGTGGCCCGACGGCGCGAACGAGAGCTTCCTCGCCGGCGACACCGACACCTTCGGCACCACGGGGAGCTTCGTCGTGCACCCGCCGCTCGGCAAGTACCTCATCGGCATCGGGATGGCGATGTTCGGGGCCGAGTCCTCCTTCGGCTGGCGGATCGCTACGGCGCTCGTCGGCACCGCGACGGTCCTCGTGCTCTACCTCGTCGCCAAGGCGATGACCGGGTCGATCCCCTTCGCGACGGTCGCAGCACTGCTCATGGCGATCGACGGGCTGGCGATAGTGATGAGCCGCGTCGCCCTGCTCGACAACTTCCTGACCTTCTTCATCCTGCTGGCCTTCTGGTTCGTGCTGCGGGACCGCCGCACGCACCTCGACCGCCTCGCCGCGCTCGTGGCGGCCGAAGCGGCGGACGGCACCGCGCCGGCGTGGGGGCCGGTCCTGTGGAACCGTCCGTGGATCGTCGCAGCCGGCGCGGCAGTGGGAGCTGCGACGGCGGTCAAGTGGTCGGGGCTGTACGCGGTCGCGGGGCTGGGCATCTACCTGGTCGTCACCGACGCCCTCGCCCGCCGCCGCGCCGGCGTCGCCGTCTGGCCGGCGGATGCCGCCTTCCGCCAGGGTGCCGCGACGTTCCTGCTCTTCGTCCCGGTGGCCCTTCTCGTCTACCTCGCCTCCTGGACCGGCTGGCTCGCGACGGACGGCGGGTACGGGCGAGAGCAGGGTCTGTGGACCTATCACAAGGCGATCTACGACTTCCATGTCGGTCTGACCTCGGGGCACGGCTACGCGAGCCCGGCATGGCAGTGGCCGCTGCTGCTGCGGCCGACGTCCATGTACTACGAGTCGACCCCGCAGGGCGAGGGCGGGTGCGCCACGGCGAACGGCTGCGTCGAGAACATCTACAGCATGCCCAACCCGCTGGTCTGGTACGCCGCGGTGGCCGCCGTGCTGTACCTCGTGTACCGGTTCGTGCGCACCCGGGACTGGCGTTTCGCGCTCGTCCTGACGGGGATCGGCGTGACGTACGTGCCGTGGCTGCTGTACCCCGAGCGCACGACGTTCCAGTTCTACACGATCGCCATGCTGCCGTTCATGCTCCTCGCACTCACGTTCGCGCTGCGCGACATCTCCGGGGCAGACCACGCGGACGCCGGACGGCGCCTCAGCGGTCAGCGGATGGTCCTCGTCTTCCTGCTGGTCGCCCTCGCGCTGACGGCGTTCTGGTACCCGATCCTCACCGCGATGTCGGTGCCGTACGACTTCTGGCACGCCCACAGCTGGATGACGGGCTGGATCTAGCCCGTCAGCTGATCGGCGTCCGTGACCGGCATCCGGCACGTGAACGCCTCGCAATCGAACGCCGTCGGCTCCCCGTCGATCATCGCCTTGCCCTCGAAGAGCGAGAATCCGCCGGCCGAGAATGCGCCCGCCTGTGCGTCGTCGACGACCGCGAGCACGTCGGCCGCAATGCTCCGCGCCGCCGTCACGAGGGGTGCCTCGGGGTCGTCGGTCACGACGATCATCTGCCGGGGTGAGCCGGCGAGTTCGGACGCCACCCGCAGCAGCGCCCCGTACGCGAGCGGCTGGGCGAGGGCGCCCGCCGCATGGCGGCCGACGATGCCCGCCGCGACCTGGCGGAACTCGTCGCCCGCGCCGATCCGCCACAGGGCGAGGGCGGCATCGGCCAGTGCGGCGGAGCCGGAGGGCTCGTCGCCGTCGGATGCGGCGTCCGGCGCGGCGATGCCCTGGCCGGCGAGCACGACGTCTCCGCCGCCGGGGGCGAGGACGGCGCCGTCCGCCGAGACGCACGCGCGCACCAGCTCCCGCGCCCGCTCCGCGTACGCCACCTCACCGGTGGCCACCGCGAGCGCGACGAGCCCACCGGCGAGCTGGCCGTAATCGGCCAGCGTCGCCGCAGCCGTCGAGGGGACCTCGTCCAGCGAGGCGCGCAGGAGCCTGCCGTCGGCGCGCACGTTCGCGCCGACCACGGCCTCCGCTGCCCAGCGCGCGGCTTCGATCCATCGGGGTTCGCCGAGGCGGGCGCCGGCTCGCGCCAGGGCACCGATCGCCAGGCCGTTCCACCCGGTCACGACCTTGCCGTCGACGGCGGGAGGTTCCAGTTCTGCGCGGGCCGCGGCATCCCGCTGGTAATAGCCGCCTTCGCTCCGGAGACCGTCGATCCACGACTCCGAGTCCTGTGCGGCACCGAATCCGCCCGCGGGCTGCTGGAGCACGTCGATGAGGAAGCCCGCGATCCCCCGCGCGGTGTCGGTGTCGCCCGCGTCCATGGCGACGTCGAGCAGCTGCGCGTTGTCGGTGAGCATCCGCTCGTAGTGCGGAACGGTCCAGTCGCGTCGCGTGGCATAGCGGAAGAAGCCGCCCTCGACGGGGTCTCGCAGCGGTGAGGCGGCCATCGCGGCGAGTGCGCGATCGCCGACCGCCGACGCCGCCGGGTTCGCGGCACGCACGTCGCGCGCCTGCAGGAACCGCAGCGCCGTCGCGATCGGGAACTTCGGCGCGGCCGGGTCGCCGCCGCCGAACCCGCCGAACTCCACGTCCTCCCGCTCCTGGATCGCCGCGGCGGCACGCGCGAGCTCGTCTCGGGTCGGCAGGTCACCTGCTCCGGATGCTGCCGCCCGAGCGTCGGCGAGCGCCCCGGCGACCGCGGCGGCGGTCCCGTCGACCTGTTCCCGGCGCTCGCTCCACGCCTCGTGCACGGCCGCGAGCACCTGGGCAAAGGACGGCATGCCCGATCGCGGCTCGGGTGGGAAATACGTTCCCGCGTAGAACGGGCGCCCGTCCGGGGTGGTGAAGACGGTCAAGGGCCAGCCCAGATGGGGTGTGAAGGCGGCCGCAGCGGCCATATAGGCGGCATCCACTTCGGGATGCTCCTCGCGGTCGACCTTGATCGCCACGAAGTCCCGATTCACCACCTCGGCGGTGGCGGGGTCCGCGAACGACTCGCGGGCCATGACGTGGCACCAGTGGCACGTGGAGTAGCCGATCGACACGAGCACCGGCACTTCGCGCCGCCGCGCCTCGGCGAAGGCCGCCTCGCCCCACGGGTACCAGGCCACCGGGTTGCCGGCGTGCGCCCTGAGGTACGGACTGGCAGATGACTCGAGCCGCGAGTTCACGCCTCTACGTTACGTCCGCGATCGCGCCCGGCCCAGGCCCCGCATCAGTGCACTTCGTCGGGGTGCGCGCTGACACGGCCGGTGCCGTCGCCCGGGTCGAGCGCATCGATCGCGCTCATCTCGGCATCCGACAGGTCGAAGTCGAACACGTCGATGTTCTCTTCGAGCCGCTCGCGGCGCACCGACTTCGGGAAGACGATGAAGCCCTTCTGCAGATGCCAGCGCAGGACGACCTGCGCCGGGGACTTGCCGTGGGCGGATGCCGCGTCCTTGATCGCCGGGATGCCGAACAGGTCGTACTTGCCCTGACCCAGCGGCCCCCACGCCTCGATCCGCACGCCCTGCGCGGTCGCCCAGTCGGTCACGGCGCGCTGCTGATGGGCCGGATGCAGCTCGATCTGGTCGACAGCGGGAACGACGCCGGTCGACGCCACGATCCGCTCCAGGTGCGGCACGAGGAAGTTCGAGACGCCGATGCTGCGCGTCAGCCCCGCTTCGCGCAGCTCGATGAGCTTCTCCCAGGCATGCAGGTAGTTGTCCCTCGCGGGGGTCGGCCAATGGATCAGGTACAGGTCGACCTGGTCGAGCCGGAGCTTGGCGAGGCTCTCTCGGATCGCGGCCTGCGGCTCCTCCCCATCGTGTCGGTCGTTCCACAGCTTGGTGGTGACGAAAAGCTCGCGGCGCGGGATGCCGCTCGCGGCGATCGCCGCGCCGACGCCCTCTTCGTTGCCGTAGATCGCCGCCGTGTCGATGTGGCGGTACCCGACCTGGAGCGCCTCGCTGACCGCGCGCTCGGTGTCCGCCGGCGGAACCCTGAACACGCCGTAGCCGAGCTGGGGGATGTCGAAGCCGTCGTTGAGCGGAACCGTGGGAATCGTCATGGTTCCAGCCTAGAAGGCCCTGGTCACTCCTGGTCTGGCTCGCTCGCAACGGGCGGCGACGCCTGTCGCCCGCGACGACCACGCGCCCCCTCGGGGGCACACGCGGGGGCCTCGTGATCGGCATCCGGAGATTCACCGCGCACGGCTCGGTACGATCGAAGGCTATGCCCGAACCCGTCATCTCGTACCCGCCTGAGCTGCCCGTCAGCGCCGCGCGGGACGAGATCGCGCGCGCCATCCGCGACCACCAGGTCGTCATCGTCGCCGGCGCGACCGGATCGGGCAAGACGACGCAGCTGCCCAAGATCTGCCTCGAGCTCGGACGCCGGCGCATCGCGCACACGCAGCCGCGGCGGATCGCGGCGCGCACGATCGCCGAGCGCATCGCCGAGGAGCTCCAGGTGCCCCTCGGCACCACCGTCGGGTACAAGGTGCGCTTCACCGACAAGGTGCAGGACGACACGAGCATCGCGCTCATGACCGACGGCATCCTGCTCAACGAGATCCACCGCGACCGCCTGCTGCGCCGCTACGACACGATCATCGTCGACGAGGCGCACGAGCGGTCGCTCAACGTCGACTTCCTGATCGGCTACCTCACGCAGGTGCTCCCCCAGCGCCCCGAACTGCGCGTGATCGTCACGCAGCGCCACGATCGATCCCGAGAGCTTCGCGAAGCACTTCGCGGATGCCGCGGGCAACCCTGCCCCGATCATCGAGGTGTCGGGCCGGACCCATCCCGTCGAGGTCCGGTACCGAGGCCCGGAGGAGTCCGACGATGAGGTGGACGGCATCACCGCGGCGCTCCGCGAGCTCGACCGCGAGGCTCCCGGCGATGTCCTCGTCTTCCTCCCCGGCGAGGCCGAGATCCGCGACGCGATGGATGCCGTTCGAGGCATGTACGCGAAGGATGCCGCCCCGACCGAGGTACTGCCGCTCTACGGGCGCCTCAGCTCAGCCGAGCAGCATCGCGTCTTCGAGCGCCCGTCGAACCGCTCGGAGGGCCGCGTCGCGGGCGTTCGTCGTCGGGTGATCCTCGCGACCAACGTCGCCGAGACGAGCCTCACGGTTCCCGGCATCCGGTACGTGATCGACACCGGCACGGCGCGCATCTCACGCTACAGCGCGCGCACGAAGATCCAGCAGCTGCCGATCGAAGCCGTATCGCAGGCATCGGCGCAGCAGCGTTCCGGCCGCGCAGGGCGCACCAGTCCGGGCATCGCGATCCGCCTCTATTCGGAGGAGGACTTCGAGAAGCGCCCGGAGTTCACCGAGCCGGAGATCCTGCGCACGAGCCTCGCCTCGGTCATCCTGCAGATGCTCTCGCTCGGCTTCGGAGACATCGGCTCGTTCCCGTTCCTCACCCCACCCGACTCCCGCGGTGTCAAGGCCGCGTTCGACCTCCTGCTCGAGCTCGGCGCGGTGCGCCCTTCGGCGGGCTCCGGGACCGGTCCGCGGTCGGCGAAGGGCGGCGCGGCCCGGTTGACCGGAATCGGTCGCGAGATCTCCAGGCTGCCCATCGACCCCCGGTTCGCGCGGATGCTGATCGAGGCCGAGCGGATCGGCGTGCAGCGGGACGTGCTTGCCATCGTCGCGGGCATGTCCATCCAGGACGTGCGCGAACGCCCTGAGGAGCGTCGCGAGGAGGCCGACCGGCTGCACGCGCGGTTCGTCGACCCGACCAGCGACTTCCTCACTCTCCTCAACCTCTGGAACCACCTGCAGGAGCAGCAGGCAGCTCTCGGCTCGAGCGCGTTCCGGCGCCTCTGCCGCTCCGAGCACCTCAACTACGTGCGGGTGCGCGAGTGGGTCGACGTGCACCGGCAGCTGCGCACGCTCGTGGGCGCACGGCGACAGGGCGACGGCGGCGCCACCGCCGATCCCGATGATCTGCACAAGGCGATCCTCAGCGGCCTGCTCTCGCACATCGGCATCCTCGACGAGCGCACGTCGCCGAAGGCGTTCGGGCGGGATGCGAAGCGGCCGGAGTCGCGCGCGGGCGGCGAGTATGTCGGCGCCCGCGGTGCCCGGTTCGCGATCTTCCCGGGATCCGGCCTGCGCAAGAAGCGGCCGTCCGCCGTGATGGCCGCCGAGCTCGTCGAGACCTCCCGCCTGTTCGCCCGCACGGTCGCGGGCGTCGATCCTGCGTGGGCCGAAGCCCTCGCGGGCGATCTGGCCAAGCGCCAGCTGAGCGAGCCGCACTGGTCGAAGGCGGCGGGAGCGGCATCCGTCTACGAGAAGGTGACGCTCTTCGGCGTCGAGATCATCCCGCGGCGACGCGCCCAGCTGTCCCGATTCGACCGGCCGCTCGCGCGAGAGCTGTTCCTGCGCCACGCCCTCGTGGAGGGCGAATGGGATCCGTCGGGTCTCGACAAGCGGCTCACCGCATTCGAGCGACGCAATCTCGAGCTTCGCCGGCGGCTGGAGAAGATCGAGGAACGCGAGCGCCGCCGCGACATCCTGGTGGGCGACGAGGCGGTGTTCGCCTTCTACGACGCACGGATTCCCCGCGACGTGTTCGACGTGCGGTCGTTCGAGGCGTGGTGGCGGGATGCCGCGCAGCGCACTCCGCGGCTGCTCGACATGACCGAGGCCGACCTCCTGGACGACGCCGCCCGCGCCGACGAGAGGGCTTTCCCGGCGCGCTGGCATCAGGCCGATCAGGTGCTCTCGCTCCGCTACCGCTTCGAGCCGGGAGCGGAGGACGACGGGGTGACCGCGATCGTGCCGCTCGCCCTGCTCGCTCAGGTGCGTCCGGACGGATTCGACTGGCAGGTGCCGGGCATGCGGGATGAGATGATCACCGCGCTCCTGCGCGCCCTGCCGAAGGCGATCCGGCGGCACGTCGTTCCGGCGGCCGACTGGGCCGCTCGCTTCGCGGAAGAGCTCGAGGGGATGGGTCCCGAGGCGCACGCGGGCCTGCCTCCCACCTCGCTGCGCGACGCGCTCGCCGTCCGCATCCAGCGGGTGGCGAACCAGCCCGTCACCGCCGCCGACTTCGAGCTCGACCGCGTGCCGGACCACCTGAAGATCTCCTTTCGCGTGGTCGACGAGCGCGGGCGTGCGGTCGGCTCCGACCGCGACCTCGCCGAGCTGCAGAAGCGACTGGGTGACCGCGCCCGCACCTCCGTCGCCCGCGCCACCGCGGTCCGACCCTTGAGCTTGTCGAAGGGTCGCGACGCTTCGACAGGCCCAGCGACCGGCGCCGGGGTGTCAGCGACCGGCGCGGGGGCGTCAGCGACCCACCCACCGGGAGCGGGCACCATCGTCGAACGCACCGGCCTCACCGACTGGGACTTCGGGACTCTGCCGGACGTCGTCGACACGAGAGTCGCCGGCGGCGTGGTCCGCGGCTATCCGGCGCTGGTCGACGAGGGCGGGAGCGTCGGACTGCGCGTGGAGACCACGCCCGAGGCGGCCGCGCGCGCAACGGGCGCCGGCATCCGTCGTCTGCTTCTGCTGGCCGTGCCCTCACCCGCGTCGTACGTGCTCGAGCACCTCACTGCGGGCGAGAAGCTCGCACTGGCCGCATCTCCGTACCCGTCGGCCAGGGCGCTGGTCGAGGATGCGCGCGTCGCGGTCGCCGACACCGTGATCGCACGCACGCGCCGGCGACGTCCCCGTGCGCACCCGAAGGGACTTCGAACGGGTCCGCGACGCGCTGTCGTCCGTCGTGGTCGACGAGACGTTCCAGGCGGTCTCGCTCGCCGCCCGCATCCTCACCGCCGCGCGGGATGCAGACCGTGCGGTGCGCGCGCAGAACTCACTCACGCTGCTCGGGCCGCTGGGCGACGTCAAGGGACAGCTCGCGGGCCTCGTGTTCCCCGGCTTCATCTCGATCACCGGACTCCCACGCCTCGCGCACGTGCCGCGGTATCTGCGCGGCGCGAAGGATCGCGTCGATGGCCTGGTCGACAACGCCGGGCGCGACCGGCAGCGCATGACCGAGTTCGAACGCGCGTCGGCGCTCTACGCCGAGGCGGGCGGATCGATTCCGCTCCATCCCGATACCGCGCCCGCGCTGGCGCGCACCCGGTGGCTGCTCGAGGAGTACCGGATCAGCCTCTTCGCCCAGAACCTCGGCACGGCAGAGCCGGTCTCACTCCAGCGCATCCAGAAAGCACTGCGGGAATAGCGCCCGCCCCGAGGAAGGTTTGCCCCGACATGACGTCAGCGATCGCCTACAGCCAGTTCGGAGGGCCCGAGGTCCTCACCCTGATCGAGGTCTCGACGCCCGAGCCCGCCCCGGGCCACGTGGCCATCCGGGTCGAGGCGGCGGGAGTGAACCCGATCGACTGGAAGGTCCGCAGCGGCCTGCGCGCCACCGATCCGCTCACCGAGCCGCGCCGCATCGGCGCCGACGCCGCCGGCATCGTGACGGCGATCGGTGCGGACGTCGACGGCTTCCGCGTCGGCGACGCCGTCGTCGTGTTCGGCGCTGCCGGCGCCTACGCCTCGGAGATCGTCGTCCGCGCCGAGAACGTCCTGCCGCGCCCGCCGCGGGTCAGCGCCGCCGAGGGCGCGGCGCTCGGCATCCCGGTCGGCACCGCCTACCAGGCCCTTCGTTCGCTCGCCGTCGGACCGTCCGACACCGTGCTCGTCCACGGCGGATCCGGGTCGGTGGGGCAGGCGGCCATCCAGTTCGCCGTGCTGTGGGGCGCGACCGTCATCGCCACCTCCTCCGAGCGCCGAGCCGACCGGGTGCGTGCGCTCGGCGCGACCCCTGTCGCGTACGGCGACGGCCTGGCCGATCGGGTGCGCGCGGTCGCGCCGCAGGGCGTCACCGTCGCGCTGGACGCCGCCGGCACCGACGAGGCGATCGAGACCTCGCTCGCACTCGTGGCCGATCGCGACCGCATCGTCACCCTCGTTCGCGGCCGGGATGCCGCGTCCTTCGGCATCCGTGCGTTCTCCGGCGGCGGGCCCAAGCCCCTGACCGAGCGCGAGCAGGGATGGCGTCGCGAGGCGCTGCCGGTCACGATCGCGCTGCTCGCGGCCGGGTGGTTCTCGGTGGAGCTCGGTCCCTCGTTCCCGCTCGCCGATGCCGCAGCCGCACACCAGGCCGTGCAGGACGGCGCGGACGGGAAGGTCACGCTGATCCCCTAGAAGGCGCGGCATCCCAGGACCACCGGCGCAACAGTTCGACACACGAAAGGCTGCAGAAGGCGGTCGCCTCGACAATGGGAGCATGTCCGAGGTCTCCCGTTCCTTCGCGACGGCGCAGGTGCAGGCGGGGTACGTGCCCGGTGTCGCCGAGAACACCGCCGTCCCGCCCATCTATCAGTCCAACGCGTTCGAGTTCAGCTCGCTGACGGAGGCGCGCGAACTGTTCGCGCTGCGCCGCGAGGGGAACATCTACAGCCGAGCGGCGAACCCGACGGTGCTGGTGTTCGAGCAGCGGGTGGCCGAGCTCGAGGGAGGCATCGCGGCGGCGGCCGTCTCGTCCGGGCAGGCGGCGGTGGCGCTCGCGCTCCTGGCGCTGGCCAAGCACGGTGAGCACCTCGTCGCGGCGCGCCAGCTGTACGGCGGCACGATCGACCTGCTGCAGGACACGTTCGCCGATTGGGGCATCGAGGTGACGTTCGTCGATCAGGACGACGCCGATGCGTGGGCCGCCGCTGTGCGACCCACCACGCGGGCCCTGTTCGCCGAGTCCATCACGAACCCGAACGCCCAGGTGCTCGACATCCGGGCGGTCGCGGAGGTCGCTCGCGACGCAGGCGTGCCGCTGGTGATCGACCACACGGTCGCCACACCGTACCTGCAGCGGGCGAAGGACTTCGGAGCCGACATCGTCGTGCACTCGGCGACGAAGTATCTCGGCGGGCACGGCACCTCGCTCGGCGGAGTCGTCGTCGACCTCGGCACGTTCGACTTCGCTCGGCAGCCCGCCCGGTGGCCCCAGCTGACCGAGCCCTACCGGCGCGTGCCGGGCGGCAGCCTCGTCGACCGGTTCGGTGCGACGGGATCGCCGTTCATCGCGCTGGTGAAGACCAAGTACGTGCACGACCTGGGACCCTCGCTGCCGGCCTTCAATGCGTTCCAGCTGCTCCAGGGGCTGGAGACCCTCGACCTGCGGATCGCGCGGCACAGCGCGAGTGCGCTCGACGTTGCCCGCTTCCTCGAGTCCCACCCCGCTGTCTCACGGGTGAACCACCCCGGCCTGGAGTCCAGCCCGTGGCACGAGCTGGCGCGCGAGTACCTGCCGCGGGGCGCGGCATCCGTCTTCTCGTTCGACGTGCACTCCACCGGAGACGCGGAGGAGGACTTCACTCGCGTCGAGGCGCTGATCGCCCGTCTGGAGGTCGTCCGCCTCGTCGCCAACATCGGGGATGCGCGCAGCCTCATCGCGCACCCCGCCTCGATGACGCACAGCCACATGTCGCCGACCCAGCTCGCGGAGGCCGGAATCACGCCGACCACGATCCGGCTGTCGATCGGGCTGGAGGATCCGGCCGACGTCATCGCCGACCTGGATCGCGCACTGGCGGCGCTGCACGACCGGGCGCCCGCCGCCGACAGCGATCAGCGCTTGTCGTCGGTGCTCTGACCGTAGACGTTCTGATACCGGTCGTACAGGCTGTCGATCGCCTCCTGAGGGATCGGGATCAGCGGACCGGCCTGCGCGGCGATGTGCACGGTGCGGGCGACGTCTTCGAGCATGACGGCGGCCTTGACGGCGTCCTTCGCGGACGTGCCGATCGTGAACGGGCCGTGGTTCTGCATGAGCACCCCACGCGAGCGGTGACCGCTGAGCGTCTCGACGATCCCGCGCCCGATCGAGTCGTCGCCGATGATCGCGAACGGACCCAGCGGGATCGGACCCCCGAATTCGTCGGCCATCGCCGTGAGAACGCAGGGGATCTCCTCGCCGCGCGCGGCCCAGGCCACGGCGTACGTCGAGTGCGTGTGCACCACGCCGCCGACGTGCGGCATGTGGCGGTAGACGTAGGCGTGCGCGGCGGTGTCGCTCGACGGCGACCGCTCGCTGCCCGGCGTACCGGGCACGACGTTGCCGTCCAGGTCGCAGAGGATCATGTTCTCGGGCGTCAGATCGTCGTATGAGACGCCGGAGGGCTTGATCACGAACAGGTCTTCCCCCGGCACGCGCCCGGAGACGTTCCCGCCCGTCCAGACGATCAGTCCGTAGCGCACGAGCTCCGAATGCAGGGCGGCCACGTCGGCGCGGACAGCGGCGATGGCGTCGATGTTACCGGTCACATCCGAGAGTCTAGCGAGTGCGTCCGTTCGGCGACGTCCGCTCGACCCGCGGCGATGTCGCCGGCTGGCTCTGCGAGCCCCCGCATCGATACGCTCGGGGGATGACTGGACTGCGCTGGGGAATCCTCGCCACGGGCGGCATCGCCCACGCCTTCGCCTCCGACCTGCGGACGGCGGCCCTCGACCTCGTGGCGGTCGGCTCTCGATCGGCCGGATCGGGGCAGCGCTTCGCGGAGGAATTCGCCGTCCCGCGAGTGCACGGCTCGTACGAGGCGCTCGCCTCAGACCCTGACGTCGACATCGTGTACGTCTCGACGCCGCACCCGATGCACGCCGAGAACGCGATCCTGATGCTCGAGCACGGCAAGCACGTGCTCGTCGAGAAGCCGTTCACCCTGACCGGACCCGAGGCCGCCGCCGTGCGCGACGTCGCCGCTAAGAACGGGCTCCTCGCGATGGAGGCGATGTGGACGCGTTACCTTCCCCACATGATCCGCATACGCGAGCTCGTGGCTTCGGGGGCTCTCGGCGACATCCGGGCGGTGCTCGCCGACCACACGCAGAACATCTCGACCGATCCGGCGCATCGGCTCAACAACCTCGACCTCGGCGGCGGTGCTCTGCTGGATCTCGGCATCTACCCGATCTCGTTCGCGTGGGACGTCCTCGGCGCCCCGACCACGGTCACGGCGTCCGCCACGATCGGTTCGACGGGCGTCGACGACGAGGTCGCAACGATCTTCCGGCACGCCTCCGGTGCGCTGTCCACGTCGCTGTCCGCCTCCCACGCCGCCGGCCCCAACACTGCATCGATCGTCGGAACGCAGGCGCGGATCGACATCGACGCGGTCTGGTACACGCCCACCTCGTTCCGGCTCGTGGCGACGGACGGCGAGGTGCTCGAGTCGTACGAGTCGCACATCCAGGGCCGCGGCATGCAGTTCCAGGCGCTCGCCGCCGAGCGCTACGTCACATCCGGCGCGCACGACAGCGACATCCTGCCGATCGACGAGACCGTCGCGATCATGGGCACCCTCGACGAGGTCCGCCGTCAGATCGGTCTGGTCTACCCCACCGAGCGCTGACCGGCGCGCACTTCCAGGACGGGCGGCGGCAGCGCCTGACAGACTGGACGCATGCCCGACTCGCAGAACTCCCGCGTCGCCGTCTACCTCGACTTCGACAACATCGTCATCTCCTGGTACGACCGCGTGCACGGGCGCAACTCCTACGGGCGCGACCGCCAGCGCATCATCGAGACTCCTGACGATCCCGAGATCGCAGAGCGTCTCGGCGCCGCGACGATCGATGTCGGCACGATCATCGACTACGCGGCGTCCTTCGGCACTCTGGTGCTGACGCGCGCGTACGCGGACTGGTCCTCGCCGGTCAACGCCGTCTACCGCACCCAGCTGGTCGCCCGCGCGGTCGATCTCGTGCAGCTCTTCCCCGCCGCGGCGTACGCGAAGAACGGCGCCGACATCCGGCTCGCCGTGGACGCCGTGGAGGACATGTTCCGCCTCCCCGATCTCACGCACGTCGTGATCGTGGCGGGCGACTCCGACTATGTTCCGCTCGCCCAGCGCTGCCGCAGGCTCGGCCGCTACGTCGTGGGCGTCGGCGTCGCCGGTTCGACGGCGAAGTCGCTCGCCGCAGCGTGCGACGAGTTCGAGGCGTACGACTCGCTGCCGGGCGTTCCCCGCGTCGCTCGGGCCACGACGAAGGATGCCGGATCCCGCGCGCCTTCGCGGGCAGCCGCATCCCGATCCAAGAGCACCGCCGGCGCCCCCGAGGAGCCCGCCGCGGAGCCTGCGCCGCGTACGCGCGGCGGACGCGCGAAGAAGGCCCCTGCCAAGGATCCGGAGAACGCGGCCGACGCCGCCGAGGTCGCACCGCCTTCCGAAGCGGCCGCCGCGGATGCCGTGACGCCCGCCGCAGCGCAGGTGGAGGCATCCCTGGTCGAAGCACTCGGCCCCGCGGCGCCTCCCAAGCGCACCAATCGGCGCGCCTCGTCGACCTCGGTCGCGGCGACCGCCGACCCGACGGGGGGCGCGGCGCCGACCGTCGAGGAGGCCGCTGAGGATCCGCAGGAGGTCGCGACGCGGCTGCTGGAGCGCGCCCTGCGGCTCGGCCACGACAAGGACGACGACGCCGAGTGGCTGCACAGCTCGGCCGTCAAGACGCACATGCGGCGGATGGACCCGTCGTTCAGCGAGAAGGCGCTCGGCTACCGATCGTTCTCGGACTTCGTCAAGGCGCGCGAGTCGATCGCGGAGCTCGAGGAGACCGGGCACGAGCGACTCGTGCGCCTGCGGGAGTGACCGAGGCGGCACCGAGAAGTCGTTGCGCGTGAATGGTCACTTGAAACCTGAATCGATTCTCAGGTAAGGTCGCCGAGCGGCATATCCCCCCATGCCGCATCGCGCCCTACAAGGAGGTATCAGCGCATGGCTTCGTCTGCATCCCGCACCGACACGTCCCCCCGCGACCCAGACTCCCCGCCGAAGCAATCGAGTCTGCGTCGCGTCGTCACGGCATCGATGGCCGGAACCGTCGTCGAGTGGTACGAGTTCTTCCTCTACGCCACGGCGGCCACGCTGGTCTTCAACAAGATCATGTTCCCGCCGTCGGATGACCCGCTCACGCCCATCATCGCGGCATTCGTCACCTACGCCGTCGGCTTCGTCGCGCGCCCGCTCGGCGGCATCGTCTTCGGGCACTTCGGCGACAAGTACGGCCGCAAGCGGCTCCTGCAGGTGGCCATCGTCCTCGTCGGGGTGGCGACGTTCCTGATGGGATGCCTGCCGACCTACGCCCAGGTCGGGTTCCTCGCTCCTGCACTTCTGGTCATCCTCCGCTTCGCGCAGGGATTCGCGGTCGGCGGCGAGTGGGGCGGCGCCGTGCTGCTGGTCGCCGAGCACTCCCCCGACAAGTCGCGTGGCTTCTGGGCATCCTTCCCCCAGGCCGCCGTGCCCATCGGAAACCTGCTGGCGACCGTCGTGCTGCTGACGCTCAGCCGCCTGCTCACGGAGGAGCAGTTCCTCGCGTGGGGCTGGCGCATCGGATTCTGGCTGTCGGTGGTCATCGTGGCGATCGGGTACTACATCCGCACCCGTGTGACCGACGCCCCGATCTTCCTCGAGGTGCAGAAGAAGGTCGAGCAGGAGGAGCACGTGCGCTACGGCGTGCTCGAGGTGCTGCGGCGCTACCCGCGCGGGGTCTTCACCGCGATGGGCCTGCGCTTCGCCGAGAACATCATGTACTACCTCGTCGTGACGTTCTCGATCACGTACCTCGTGGTCAATGAGGTCGACACCGCCGAGATCCTCGGGTACATGGTCATCGCGCACATCGTGCACATGATCGTGATCCCGCTCATCGGCGGGCTCGCCGATCGCATCGGCCGCAAGCCGGTGTACTTCATCGGCGCGGTGCTCGCCGGCACGTGGGGCTTCTTCGCCTTCCCGATGTTCGATACGAAGACTCCGGTCATCATCCTGCTCGCGATCTGCATCGGCCTGGTCATCCACGCGTTCATGTACGCATCGCAGCCGGCCATCATGAGCGAGATGTTCCCCACGCGCATGCGGTATTCGGGCGTCTCGCTCGGCTACCAGGTCACCTCGATCGTCGCGGGCTCGCTCGCGCCGATCATCGCGGCGGCTCTGCTGCAGCGGTTCGACTCGTGGGTGCCGGTCGCGATCTACCTCGCGATCGCCGCGGCGATCACGCTGGTCGCGGTCATCTCGCTGCGCGAGACGAAGGGCTCGTCGCTGCACGAACTCGACCGGCTCGACGACGAGCGCCTCGCCGAGGCCGCGCCCGCCGGAAGGGTCCGCGCGTAGTTCCGGACGCGTCGACGAACCCCCGGTGGCCCTGAGGCCGCCGGGGGTTCCCCGTCTCGCCCGAACCCCGTCCGGTACAGTGTCGATCGTGGTAGGACGCATCGCGCCGCCCGGCTCGCAGTCTTCACTTCGTGAAGCGAACCGAGCCCGGCTCGTCGAGTCGCTCAAACGGCATGGGCGGCTGACTCAGGTCGAGCTGGCCGGAAGCACCGGCCTCTCGCCCGCGACCGTGTCCAACATCGTCAAGGAGCTGACCGCATCCGGCCTCCTGCACACGTCGATCACCTCGCGCAGCGGCCGGCGTGCGACGCTCGTCTCACTCGCGCGGCAGCTCGGGCTCGTGGCCGGCGTCCACTTCAGCTCCCGCCAGCTGCACATCGCGATCGCGGACGCGACGCGCGCGGTCGTCACCCAGACCTCGCTCCCCCTCGCGCTCGACCACCGTCACGACGCCGAACTCGATCGGCTCAGCATCCTGCTCGGCGACATGATGGAGACCCTCGGCGGATCCGTCTCCGACCTCCTCGCCGTGGGACTGGCGCTCCCCGCGCCGATCGACCCACGTACCGGCATGGTCTCCACGCCGGGCCTCCTCCGCGGCTGGGAGGGCGTCGACGTGGCCGAGAGCCTCACGGCCCGCATCGGGCGCCCGGTGTTCGTCGACAGCGAGGCGAACCTTGCAGGGCTCGCCGAGGCCCGAGAGGGCAGTGCCCGGAACGCCTCGTCGTCGGTGTTCATCCGGGTCGGTCACACGATCAGCGCCGGCCTGGTGGTCGGCGGCGACCTCTTCCGCGGCGTGAACGGCAAGGCAGGACAGATCGGGCACGTCACGATCGACGAGAACGGCCCGATGTGCCGCTGCAGCAACCGGGGCTGCCTCGAGACGTACGCAGGCGGCCCGGCGCTGCTGTCGCTGTTCCCGCCGAGCGAGGGCATGCAGCGCCTGCGCGACCTCATCCAGGCCTCGGATGCCGGCGACGGCAGCTCCCGCCGGGTGATCGCCGACGCCGGCCGTCACATCGGCATCGCCGCGGCGAGCCTGTGCAATCTGTTCGACCCGGAGCTGATCGTGGTGGGCGGCGAACTCGGGGAGGCGGGCGAGATCCTCATGGCGCCCATGCGCCACTCCCTCGAGCGCACCGCACTCGCATCGGCATCCGGGCTGCCCGAGATCGTCGGCGCGACGTTCGGTGGCTGGGCCGAGACGCGCGGCGCGATCACCATCGCGCTGGACCACGTGACCGTCGACGCCGAAGCCATCCCGTTCTCGGCCTAGCCCCGGTGCCTGCGATGTCCACACCCCGACCACGGGTTCTGCGAAAGTCCCGCGTGCGCGCCACTGCTCTGCTCCTGCTGGCGGCGCTCGGCGCAGGCCTGGCGGCGTGTGCGGCCGAAGACCCCGCGGCTCCGAGCGAGGGAACGATCGCCCTGCTGCTGCCGGATGCCAAGACCGCGCGCTACGAGACGTTCGACCGGCCGCTGTTCGAGGCGAGAGTCGCCGAACTCGGCACCTACCAGGTGCTCTACTCGAACGCGGACGGCGACGCGACCAAACAGCAGCAGCAGGCCGAATCCGCCCTGGCGGCGGGCGCGGACGTGCTGGTGCTCGATGCGTTCGACACCCAGGCGGCCGTCAGCATCGTCCTGTCCGCCAATGCGCAGGGCGTGCCGGTCATCTCATACGACCGGCTGATCGCGGGCGGAGAGCTGGCGTACTACATCTCCTTCGACAACGAACTCGTGGGCGATCTGCAGGCGACCGAGTTCGTCGCATCGCTGGAGGCCGCCGGCGCCGGCAGCGCCGGCGTGCTCCTGGTCAACGGCTCGCCCACCGACAGCAATGCCGCCCAGTTCCGGGAGGGCGCGCGGCGGGTGATCGACGAGAGCGACCTCCGGGTGCTCGCCGAATACGACACGCCCGGTTGGAGCCCGGAGAAGGCGCAGGAGTGGGTCGCCGGACAGGTCGCGCAGTATTCGGGCGACATCGCCGGCGTCTACGCGGCCAACGACGGCGTCGCGGGCGGGGCGATCTCGGCACTCAAGGCGGCCAACGTGTCGCCCTTCCCTCTCGTGACGGGTCAGGACGCCGAGCTCTCCGCGATCCAGCGCATCATCACCGGGGATCAGCTGATGACGGTCTACAAGGCCATCCGGCCGCAGGCCGAGCGTGCGGCCGAGGTCGCCGTCGCCCTCATCAACGGCGAGGCGGTCGAGGCGCCGCTCGAGATCCAGGGCACGCCGGCGACCCTCCTCGAGCCGGTTCCGGTGACGATCGACAACATCTTGCAGACCGTCGTGGCGGACGGATTCTGGACCGTCGAAGACATCTGCACGCCCGCGATCGCCTCGGCCTGCGATGCCGCGGGCATCCGGTGACCTTCGGATGCCCCCAGCGGTGAGAGCATGACCTCTATGTCGATGACACCGCCGCGAGCCGGCCGCTCGCGCGAGCGTGTGCTGACCGTCCACGCGATCGGCAAGCACTTCGGCGCGGTGAAGGCGCTGACCGACGTCGACTTCTGGGTCAACGAGGGCGAGGTCGTCGCCCTCATCGGAGACAACGGGGCGGGCAAGTCCACCCTCGTGAAGCTGCTCTCCGGCGTCTACACGCCCGACTCCGGAGTGATCGAGTACGACGGCGAGCCGGTCGAGATCAGCAGTCCCGCCGACGCCCAGGAGCTCGGGATCGCCACGGTGTTCCAGGATCTCGCGCTGTGCGACAACCTCGACGTCGTCGCGAACCTCTGGCTCGGACGCGAGCTCCGCAACGGCCGGACCCTCGACGAGGTCGACATGGAGCAGCAGACCTGGACGCTCCTGCGCGAGCTGTCGGCGAAGATCCCGTCGGTGCGAACACCGGTCGCATCGCTGTCGGGCGGTCAGCGCCAGACCGTGGCGATCGCACGGTCGCTGATCGGCGACCCGCGCATCGTGATCCTCGACGAACCCACCGCGGCGCTCGGCGTGGCCCAGACCGCCGAGGTCCTCAACCTCATCGAACGCCTCCGCGAGCGCGGCCACGGAGTGGTGCTCGTCAGCCACAGCATGGCCGACGTCATGGCCGTCGCCGACCGCGTCGTCGTGCTGCGCCTGGGGCGCAACAACGGCGTCTACAACATCGCAGACGTGACCAGCGCGACGCTCATCGCAGCGATCACCGGCGCGACGGACAACGCGGTCGCGCGCCGCGAGTCCGACCGCGCGACACCCGCCACGGATGGCAAGATCGTCCGGATGCGGGACCTCAACGCCCGGCGTGCTCAGAACCCCCGCGGCGGCGGTGTGTCATGACGGTCGGAAGGGAGGCGCCGCCGAGCACGGGGGACCGGGAGCCGCAGGAGCGCCTCCTCAGCGCGGAAGGAGTCCGCGCTGCCGCCGCGTCGCTGCTCGCGCGCATCCGCGGAGGCGACCTGGGCTCGCTTCCGGTGATCGTGGGCCTCGTCGTGATCTGGGCGGTCTTCCAGGCGCTGAACCCGGTGTTCCTCTCCAGCACCAATCTGGTGAACCTGACGATGCAGTGCGCCGCGATCGGGACGATCGCGCTCGGCATCGTGCTGGTGCTGCTCGTCGGCGAGATCGATCTGTCTGTCGGTTCCGTCTCGGGTCTGGCCGCGGCGATCCTCGCCGTGACCTTCGTACAGCTGCAGTGGAACACCGTGCTGGCGCTGATCGCCGCGATCGGCGCCGGAATGCTCGTCGGGCTGCTGTACGGCTTCCTGTACACCCGTTTCGGCCTGCCGAGCTTCGTGATCACCCTCGCCGGTCTGCTGGGCTTCCTCGGTCTGCAGCTGTGGGTGCTCGGCGACACCGGATCCATCGGCCTGCCGTTCGACTCGTGGATCGTCCAGTTCGCCCAGCAGTGGTACCTGCCGCCCTGGGCGTCGTACGTCCTGGCGGCGCTGGCGGCCGCCGCGTACGCGTGGATCCTCGTCCGGCGGGCGCGGCAGCGCGCGGCGGCGAACCTCGTGAGCCAGAGCTACCTCGAGATCGGCGTGCGCAGCGGCGCGCTGATCGCGTTCCTGCTCGTGGCCGCGTGGTACCTGAACCTCTCGCGCGGCGTGGGCGTCATGTTTTTGTTCTTCCTCGTGCTGGTCGTGGTCGTGAACTTCGCGCTGACCCGCACCCGCTGGGGCAGGGCGGTGTACGCCGTCGGCGGATCGGTCGATGCCTCTCGGCGCGCCGGCATCCGGGTCGACCGCATCTACCTCTCGGTGTTCATGCTCTGCTCGACGCTGGCAGCCGTCGGCGGCGTGCTGGCTGCGGCGCGGCTGGCATCGGCCAACCAGAGTTCCGGCACCGGAGATGTGAACCTCAATGCGATCGCGGCGGCGGTCATCGGTGGTGCGAGCCTGTTCGGAGGCCGCGGAACGGCGTTCGCGGCGCTCCTCGGAATCTTCGTCATCCAGTCGATCTCGTCTGGCCTCACCCTGCTCAACTTGGACTCGTCGGTGATCTTCATGATCACCGGCGTCGTGCTCGTGCTCGCGGTCACCGTCGACTCGCTCTCGCGCCGCAAACGCGCCGCCGTCGGCAGGGCGTAGCGGCCTCATTCGTTCACAGGGCGAATGCGCAAGCGGCGTTGCCAAAGCGTTACGTTCAAGTCTTGACGTCAAGGTGCGATGCCGAGAGGCTAGCCTCAGCGCGCGTGCACCGGGTCTTCTGGCGCTCGCACATTCAAAGACGAAAGGCGAAAGATGAAGAAGTCTTCAATCCTCTCCGCGGCCGCCCTCACCGGCACTGCGGCGCTGCTGCTGGCCGGCTGTGCCGGCTCGGGCGGCGGCACCACGCCCACCGATGGCGGCGACGGCGGAGGCGAATCGGCGGGTCGCGCGTGCGTGATCCTCCCCGATGCGGCGTCCTCGCCTCGCTGGGAGAACTTCGACCGCGTGTACCTCCAGGAGGGTCTGGAGGAAGCCGGTTTCGAGGTCGACATCCAGAACGCCCAGGGTGACGTCAACAAGTACTCGACGATCGCCGACCAGCAGCTCACTCAGGGCTGTGGCGTCATGCTGCTCGTGGACTACCAGGGCGCGGCCGAGGCCGTGGCCGCCAAGGCCAAGGGCGAGGGCATTCCCGGTCATCGCGTACGACCGCCCGTTCGAGGGCGCCGACTACTACGTGTCGTTCGACAATGTCGAGGTCGGTCGCCTGCAGGGTCAGACCGTCCTGGACGGTCTCGAGGCGAAGGGCGTCGACCCGGCCGCCGCGAAGGTCGTCTACATCGGCGGAGACCCGACCGACGGCAACGCCGCGATGTTCCACGACGGCGCCGTCGAGGTCATGGAGGCGGCGGGCGTCGTCCCGGCCGCCGAGCCCCCGGGGGCCTGGGACCAGGCCAAGTCGCAGACCAACTTCGAGCAGGCGCTGACCTCGCTCGGCGGTCAGGTCGACGGCGTCTGGGCCGCGAACGACACGAACGCCGCGGGCGTCATCAAGGTCCTGCAGGACAACAACCTCCAGGGTGTTGCCGTGTCGGGCCAGGACGCCAACGTCGCGGGTCTGCAGAACATCCTGCTCGGCTGGCAGACCGCCACGGTCTACAAGCCGGTGAAGGACGAGGCGGATGCCGCTGTCGAGGTCGCGATCGCTCTGCTGAGCGGCGAAGAGGTCTCCACCGACGCCGAACTGGACGACGGCACGCCGTACATCCAGGTCACGCCGCAGCTGGTCGGCCCGAACGAGGTCAACGACGTAGTCGCCGCAGGCGATGCCGCGTACGATGACGTCTGCACGCCGGACGTCATGGCCGCGTGCGAGGAGTTCGGCGTCGTCGCCCCGTAGCAGTCACCTCATCGAGGGCGCCGCGTCTGAAATGGCGCGGCGTCCTCGACGTGTACCTCCACCTAATCGCAAGGAAGCGAGCATGTCAGACACGATCAGTGCGAAGGAGCCGATCATCCAATTGGTCGGCGTGAAGAAGTCGTTCGGCCCGGTGAGCGTCCTCAAAGGGGTGGACCTGAAGGTCTATCCCGGCAAGGTGACCGCGCTCGTCGGCGACAACGGAGCCGGAAAGTCGACCCTGATCAAGGGTCTGGCCGGCGTCCAGCCCTATGACGAGGGCGAGGTGCTCATCGACGGAGTCCACCGTGACCTGCATGCGCCGCGGGATGCCGCGCATCTCGGTATCGAGGTCGTGTACCAGGATCTGGCCCTCTGCGACAACCTCGACATCGTCCAGAACATGTTCCTCGGGCGCGAGGAGACCTCGTTCGGGAACCTTCGACGAGGGCCGGATGGAGAAGGACGCCTCCGACACCCTGCGCGGGCTGTCGGTGCGCACCGTCAAATCCGTGCGTCAGAAGGTCTCCTCCCTGTCGGGTGGTCAGCGCCAGACCGTCGCGATCGCCCGAGCCGTGTTGAAGAAGGCGCGCGTGGTGATCCTCGACGAGCCGACCGCCGCCCTCGGTGTCGCGCAGACCGAACAGGTGCTCAACCTCGTCAAGCGCCTCTCCGAGCAGGGCGTCGCAGTGGTCATCATCAGCCACAACCTCGCCGACGTCTTCGAGGTGGCCGATGACATCGCCGTGCTGTACCTCGGCCAGATGGTTGCGCAGATCAACGTCGCCGACACCACCCGGGACGACGTCGTGGGCTACATCACCGGCACCAAGACGATGGGCGTCGAGCTCATCGGAACCACCAACATCGCCACAGGAGGCGCAGAGTGAGCGGCACGACAACGGAGGCGGCACCGAGCCCGGTTGCCAGCGACCTGATCGGCAGCGGTGTCGAAGGCGGCCTGAACGACCAGATCAAGGCATGGTGGCAGCGCGTCCGGGGCGGAGACATGGGTGCCCTGCCCGCTGTCGGCGGTCTGATCGTGCTCAGCCTGCTGTTCACGGTGCTGAGCCCGTTCTTCCTGACCGAGCGCAACTTCGCGAACCTGCTCAATCAGGCGGCACCTCTCGTCGTGCTCGGCATGGCGCTGGTGTTCGTCCTCCTGCTCGGCGAGATCGACCTGTCCGCCGGTGTCACGGGCGGCGTCGGCATGGCACTGTTCGTCACGCTTTTCGCCGTGTATAACATTCCCTGGCCGCTCGCGCTGCTCCTCGGCTTCGGCTTCGGCTTCCTCACCGGTGCGCTCATAGGTTTCTTCGTGGCGAGGGTCGGCATCCCGTCGTTCGTCGTCACGCTGGGTCTGTTCCTGGGCTACCAGGGACTCGCGCTCGTCGTCATCGGACCCGGCGGCCTTTTCCGCATCGAGGTTCCGGAGCTGATCGCACTGCAGAACGGGAATCTGCCGGTCTGGGGTGGCTGGGTCATGCTCCTGATCATCCTCGCGGTGTCCGCCGGAACGTCGTTCTACGACCGTTCGCGGCGAACGAGGGCGGGCGTGCCGAACCGGGCGATCTCGCTGGTGTTCATCAAGCTCGCCGTGATCGCGGTGCTCGGCGGGGCGTTCGTCTTCGTCCTGAGCCAGAACCGCGGACAGTCGGTCAACGAGGTGGCGGGTGTGCCGATCATCGTGCCCATCGTCCTGCTGATCCTGTGGATCGGCACGTTCGTGCTGGACCGCACGAAGTTCGGACGCTACGTCTACGCGATCGGCGGCAACGCCGAGGCGGCGCGTCGCTCGGGCGTCAAGGTGCGCTGGATCAAGTGGTGGGCGTTCGTGATCTGCTCATCGCTGGCGGTCGCCGCGATGCTGTTCAGCGTCTCGCGGGTGGGCTCCGTCGATGCCACGGTCGGTCGCGACATCGTGCTGAGCGGTGTCGCGGCGGCGGTCGTCGGCGGTGTCAGCCTCTTCGGCGGACGCGGACGGCTCATGAACGCGGCGATCGGCGCCCTCGTGATCGCGGTGATCACGAACGGCCTCGGCCTGCTCAACCTGCCTGCCGGCTTCAACCTGATGGTCACCGGCGGCGTGCTGATCCTCGCCGCGACCGTCGATGCGCTGTCGCGGCTCAGGGCGGGCGGAGCGATGCGCGTCTGATCTCGCAGGAACGACAGAACGCCGGGGCCACTGCGGTCCCGGCGTTCTTCGTGTGGGGGGTGCGAGACTGTGCGGATGCCTCCTTACTCCCCCGACGCGCTGCGGCGCTGGCCCGACCTCGAGGCTCCCGAGCTGTTCGCGACCGACGCCGCCGACCGGCTGATCCTCGACGAGTCCGCCGCCGCCCGGCAGAACGCCCCGAACGGCACGATCGTCGTGATCGGCGATGCGTACGGTGCGCTGACGCTGGGATCTGCGGATGCCGGGGCGACCGGCATCCGCGTCCATCAGGATCCGCTCGCAGGCGAGCGCGCCCTCGAAGCGAACGCGCGCACGGCAGGGATGAGCGATGCCTTCCGCTCGATGGATCTGGCTGCCGCTCTGGTGAGCGGAGCGCGGGTCGTGCTGCTGCGCCTGCCCCGCTCGTTGGATGCGCTCGAGGACATCGCCGGACTCATCGCGGCGCACGCCGATCCCGAGGTCAGCGTGTTCGCCGGAGGACGCCTCAAGCACATGTCCCTCACGATGAACGACGTCCTGCGCCGCTCGTTCGGGTCCCTCGACGTGACGCACGCACGGCAGAAGTCGCGCGTCCTGATCGCCCGCCGACCGCTCGCCGGTGCAGACCCGCGGCCCCGCAGAGGCACACATGCCGTCGCCGGGCTTCCCGAGCCGGTGACCGTCTGCGCCTTCGGCGGCGCCTTCGCCGGCCCATCGATCGACATCGGCACGCGATTCCTGCTCGAACAGCTCGTCGACCTCGACCGCGTCGGCGCCGGCGACATGATCGACTTCGCGTGCGGCACGGGCGTGATCGCGACGTGGCTGGCGCTGCGCCACCCCGAGCGCTCGGTGATCGCGAGCGACCAGTCCGCGTCGGCGGCAGCCTCCGCGGCGGCCACCGCGCAGGCGAACGGCGTCGCCGACCGTGTCGAGGTCGTCCGCGATCTCGGGCTCTCCTCCCGCGCCGACGCCAGCGCCTACTTCATCGCGTTGAACCCGCCCTTCCACGCCGGGTCGGCCGTGCCCCTGAGCGGGGTCGCCGCGCCGCTGTTCGCCGAAGCGGGCCGCGTGCTCTCCCCCGGCGGCGAACTCTGGGCGGTGTGGAACTCGCCCCTGCACTACCGGCCGACGCTCGAGAGACTGGTCGGCCGAACGCGTCAGGTGGCGCGCAACTCCAAGTTCACGGTCACGGTGTCGACGCGGTCCTGACGTCGGTCTGCGCGGGATCGCGCCGAGGTGCATCCAGATGCGCGCTCCGGCCGGAAGAAACCTCTGGGGATGCGGGGGCGGCGAGGTCCGCCGCATCCCCTTCGTCATTCCCGGGGCGGCAGCGCCTCGAGCATCTCGTCGACCCAGGCGGGAACGATCTCCGTCGCACGCCCGATGCGCGACTGATCGAACGGAATCGCGGCGTCGGAGCGCTCGAGGTTGAGCTCGACGGTCAGAGCCCCGAATGCGGCGGCGAGCGCGACGTACCCGGCCGCGGGGTAGACGGCACCCGACGTCCCGACCGACACGAAGAGGTCGCAGGCGACGACGGCATCCTCGATGCGGTCGAGGTCGTACGGCATCTCCCCGAACCAGACGACGTCGGGGCGCAGCATCCGCGCGCCACAGGCCGGGCAGGGCGGTCGATCCTCGAGGTCGCCCTGCCACTCCGACCTCGCTCCGCACGCTCGGCACAGCACGCGACCGAGTTCCCCGTGCATGTGGACCAGGCGCCGAGTGCCGGCGCGCTCGTGCAGGTCATCGACGTTCTGCGTGACGACCAGCAGCCGATCGCCGAGCACCCGCTCGAGACGCGCGAGCGCCCGGTGCGCCGCGTTCGGGGCAACGGATGCCGCGGCGCGGCGCCGCGCGTCGTAGAAGCGCTGCACCTTGTCGGGGTCGCGCTCGAACCCTTCCGGAGTCGCGACGTCTTCGACGCTGTGGCCTTCCCACAGTCCGCCCGCGTCTCGGAATGTCGGGATTCCGCTCTCGGCCGAGATGCCCGCCCCCGTCAGCACCACGATCCAGGGTGCGGCGGCGCGACCGCCGGCGTCGGTCATCGGAGCAGATCGCGGAGCGTCTGGATCGTGTCGGCCTCGTCAGGGCGCTTGTCGGGCCGATAGCCCTTGACCCGCGCGAAGCGCAGCGCCACGCCGCCCGGGTAGCGCGTCGAGCGCTGCACGCCGTCGATCGCGATCTCGACCACGGTGACGGGGCGCACGTGGACGGCGTACGAGCTGCGGTGCGTCTCGATCGACGGGAAGTACTCGGTCTGCCACCTCAGCAGCTCGTCGGTCAGGCCCTTGAACGTCTTGCCGACCATCACGTATCCGCCAGCTTCGCCGAACTCACCGGTCGGATCGAGCGCGCCCAAGTGCAGGTTCGACAGCTGACCGGTCCGCCTGCCCGACCCCCACTCGACGGCCAGCACGACGAGGTCGTACGTGAGCACCGGCTTCACCTTGATCCAGCTCTTGCCACGCCTTCCCGCCGCGTACACCGAGTCGAGGCCCTTCACGACGACCCCCTCGTGGCCGGCCGCGAGCGCCTCGCGCGAAAGCTGCTCGGCGGCTGCGGCGTCGGCCGTGATCAGGCCGGGGATGCGCCACGGCGCCGCGATGCGCTCGAGCTCCGCGAGGCGCACGTCGAGCGGCTCGTCGATCAGGTCGCGCCCGTCGAGGTGCAGGACGTCGAAGAACCACGGCCGCAGCACCGTCGCACTCACGGTCTCGGAGCCGAAGCGGGCCATCGTGTCCTGGAACGGCCGTGGTCCCCCGTCGGCATCGAGCGAGAGCGTCTCGCCGTCGAGGATCACCTCCTGCACGGCCAGCGAGCGCGCCGCCTCGACGATCTCGGGGACCCGGTGCGTGATGTCGGCGAGGTTGCGGGTGTAGACCTGCACGTCCTCCCCTCTCCGGTGCACCTGGATGCGGGCGCCGTCCAGCTTGTACTCGACGGATGCCTGCCCGGCGACGGTCTGGATCGCATCGGCGACGGATCCGGCCGTGGAGGCGAGCATCGGCAGCACGGGACGCCCGACGGCGAGACCGATCCCGGCCAGCTCGCCCTCGGCGCCGGTGAGCGCGATCCGCGCCGTCTCGCCCAGGTCGCCCGACAGCATCGCCGCTCGCCGCACCACGGCCGCCGGCTGCGCGGAGGCGCGCGCCAGCGCGTCCAGCAGCACGCCCTCGAGTGCTCCCGTGCGCAGCTCACCGAGGATCACGCGCGTCAGGAAATCCCATTCGCCGGCGGTGGCGCGCGCTGCGAGATCGTCGAGCTCGGAGCGCCGCGCGCCGACAGACCCGGCGCCGGATGCCGCGGCCAGGCGCTCCAGCGCAGCATCCACGTCCATCACCGTCAGGGTCGGCTCCGACGCATGCGCGACCTGGAGGGCCGCAACCCCGCGCCATCCGACGCCGATCCGCCCCTGGCGCGGCTTGGCCGTCAGGAAGCCGATCGCGGGAGCGATCTCCTGCGACTCGAGGTGCGAGAGAAGCGCGGCGAGCGCGTCGATCTTGGCGAGCCGCGACGAAGTGGACCCCACGGTCTCGGTCGTGGCGACGAGCTCGTGCAGCAGCATCCCCGCATTCTCCCATCCGTGGCCGACATCCGATTCGGCTGCGCTCGCGCGGAAGCGCGATCAGCGCTGCGCCACCGCATCACCGCTTCGTCCGCGGCGCCACGTGCGAGAGCACGCGACCCCATACGGCCGCGAGCGACAGGGACGCCTCGCCGGGCACCATCTCGATCCGCGCCGACCGGAGGTGCGCCCGATACCACGCGGCCGCCGCGGCCGCCGCGAGCTCGTCGCGCTGACCGTTCAGGATGAGCGTCTTGGCCGACACGCCCTCGATCAGGGCACCGAGGTCGTCGCGATCGAGCGGCTGCTCCGGCGCCGCGACCGCGACCAGGGCGAGCCTGTCGATCGAGTCACCGAGGTGCACGGCGGCGCGCAGGGCGACGTTCACCGCATCACGGTAGACGACGATCCCCGCCTTGAGTGCGTCTCCGTCGTGCGACCGGGCCCGGGTCTCTTCCAGCGTCTCGCGGATCAGGTCGGCGAGCCATTCGGCCGTCTGCTCGGCGGGCGTCTCGCTGCCGTAGCCGCCCGGATCCTCCATCGTCCCCGCGCCGAGTGCGACGGCCAGCACGCAGATGTCCCGCGCCGCGGTCTCGGACGGCAGCGGATCGACGTCGGCCGCGATGCCGGTGCCGACCAGGACGACCAGGCGGTCGGATCCCGGGGTTCCGAAGACGCGATGGGTGAGGCGGGTGTCAGCGGGCACGGGTGCTCCAGACCGCCCAGGCGATCAGCGCCGGCTGCAGCAGCAGGCGGACGAAGCGCGCCCGGTCCGTGCGCATCATCGGCGCCGAGCGCCCGGTCTGCCACTGGTGCACGTTGCCCGGGAACACCGCGACGAAGAACGCGGCGATCAGCCCGCCGACGAGCCTCTGCTGCCTCGGCAGTGCGACCAGCGCGCCGGCCAGCATGAGCTCGACGGCGCCCGAGGCGACGACGATCGCGTCCTTGTCGAGCGTGGTCAGCCGTACCGCCCAGTCCGGCACCACGATGCGATAGCCCCGACGGCCCCACGTCAGGTGCGAGGCGCCGGCGACGGCCAGCAGTGCGGCGAGCGCCCCGCGTGCGACGGTGCGAGCGGGGCCGGTGCTGCCGGCCGGGCGGGTCATGCCACCGACGCTACCCGAGGTCGCGCACGCAGCGGCGGGCTTGACAGCGGGCGGCGCTGAGCGCGATCTTCATTCCCGTGAGGCGAGGAGGCGCTGCACGAACCCTGCTCCCCCGGCGGCGCGCAGTTCGCTCAGCGTGCCGCGCTCGGTGATGCGGCCCGCCTCGATCACCGCCACCGCGTCGGCGACCGCCTCGACGTCCGCGAGGCTGTGCGTCACGAGCAGTGTGGCGCCCGAGAAGCTGCGGATGTGGCGGGCCAGATCGGCGCGGACGTCGGCGCGCAGTTCGACATCGAGCGCCGCCATGGGCTCATCCAGCAGCAGGACGTCGGGCTCCGCGGCCAGCGCCCGCGCGAGGGCAACCCGCTGCGCCTGACCGCCGGAGAGGCTGCCGGGGTGACGGTCGGCGAGCTCGCTCAGGCCGAAGCGCTCGAGGTACGGCCCGGCGGCCCGGCGGGCGGCATCCTTCCCGCCGCCGCGGACGCGCGCGGCGAAGGCGACGTTGTCGCGCACGGTCAGGTGCGCGAACAGCAGGTAGTCCTGGAAGACGACTCCCACGCGACGCTCGGGCGTCGGCATGTCCAGCCCCGTCGCCGCATCCGCGACGACGCGCTGGTCGATCGCGATCCGTCCGGACTCGAGCCCGATCAGGCCGGCGATGGCCGCGATCACCGTCGACTTGCCCGCGCCGTTCGGGCCGACCAGCGCCAGCGTCCGCCCCGGAGCGATGTCGAGGTCGACCGCGACGCGCAGCGACGGACGGCGGGCGACGAAGGATGCCTCGAGCCCGCGCGCGGTCATCGTCCGACTCCCGGCATCCACCGATCGCGCAGCCCGAGCAGCACCACGACCGACACGATGAGCAGGATGATGGCCAGCGCGATGGCCTCGCCGGGCTCGCTCTGCAGTGCGAGGTAGCTCGCGATCGGCAGGGTGCGGGTGACTCCGGGCAGCGAGCCGGCGAACGTGATCGTGGCGCCGAACTCGCCCAGCGCCCGCGTGAAGCACAGCACGGCGCCGGCGGCGACCCCGGGGGCGACCAGCCGGAGGGTGATGAGGCGGAATACCTGACCGCGGCTCGCACCGAGCGTCGCCGCCGCGAGCTCGACGCGCCGATCCGCGGTGCGCAGGGCGCCCTCCACCGCGAAGACCAGGAACGGCATCGCGACGAAGGTCTGCGCGAGCACCACCGCCCCGGTCGTGTACGTGACGCCGACGCCGAGTTCGGCCAGCAGCGAGCCGATCACGCCGCGCCGGCCCAGGAGCATCAGCAGCGCGATGCCTCCGATCACCGGCGGAAGCACGAGCGGGATCGTGACCGCGACCCGCAGCAGCCGACGCGGCAGCACCCGCCAGCGCTCGGCTCGCGCGAGCACGATCGCGAGCGGGATGCCGAGCGCGAGGCACAGGCAGGTCGCGATCGTCGCGGTCACCAGCGAGAGCACGAGCGCCTGCCCCACGACGGGACTCGTGAGCAGCTCGGCCATGTCGCCCCATGGCGCACGGACAAGCAGGGCGGCGAGCGGAAGCACGAGGAGGGCGAGTGCCACCGCCGCGAGAACGAGGACGACGGGCGAGAGCGCCCGCTCGCGATCAGGGCGCACCGAAGCCCGCCTCGGCCAGCACTGCCCGCCCGGCCGGCCCGGTCAGAAGGTCGATCCACGCCACGGCCAGGTCGGGGCTCGGCGAGTCCGTGATCGGCGAGACGTGATACACGTTGGCCGCGACGTCGGCCTCGGCGATCGCGATCCCCTCCACGTCCTCGCCCGCGGCCCGCACATCGGTGACGTACACCAGCCCGGCGTCGGCCTCGCCCAGTCGCACCTTGGTCGCGACGGCCTTGACGTCCTCCTCGAGCGTGTCGGGCGCGGCCGCGATCCCGGCCGCCGCGAGCACGGCCGCGGCTGCCGCGCCGCACGGGACAACCGGGTCGCACAGCGCGATCGCGAGCTCGGGACGCGCAAGATCCGGCAGGCCGGTGACCTCGCCCGGGTTACCCGCCGGGACGATCAGTTCGAGCGTGTTGGTGGCGAAGGAAACCGGATCGGCGGCGAGGCCCTCGTCCTGGACCGTCCGCATCGTCGCCTCGTTCGCGGCGGCGAACACGTCCGCCGGCGAACCCGAGACGATCTGCTGGGCCAGCGCCGCACTGCCGCCGTAGTTCACGACGACCTCGACGGACGGATGCCGCCGCTCGAACTCCTCTGCGAGCGCGTCGAACGTCTCGGTGAGGGAGGCGGCGGCGAAGACGGTGAGCGTGCCGGACCGGTCCGCGGTGCCCGTCGCCTCCGCCGACCCGCCGTCACCGGCATCCGTCGGCTGCGTGCAGCCGACCAGCGCGATCAGCACCACGGTCGTCGCGAGCGCGGCGCGGCCGCGGCGGATGCTCACCCTCCACCGGCCGGCAGCTCGACGCTCACCGTCGTGGCCTTGATCGCGGCGACGGCCAGCATGCCGACTTCGAGTCCCAGATCCTCGACCGCCTCGCGGCTCATCAGCGAGACGACCCGGAACGGTCCGGCCTGCAGATCCACCTGCGCCATGACGCCGTCCACCTGGATGCGGGTGACCAGGCCGGTGATCTTGTTCCGGCTCGACGAGCGCGTCGTCGGGAACTCGTCGGCCAATGCCGACCCGGCGGCGTTCTCGCGAAGCAGCGCGACGAGCTCCGAGCCGGCGATCGTGCGCCGGCCGTTCGCACCCGTCCGCAGGACGACGCGTCCGCTCTCGCCCCAGCGGCGGACGGTGTCGTCGCTCACGCCCAGCAGCGCGGCGGCCTGCCGCACCGTGAACTCCTTCATGACCGCATCCGCGTTCGCATGGGATCAATCTAGACGCATTCGCGGATAGGTGGCTCACTCGAGCCAGACGGGAGTATCGGTGGAAGAATCGCCGGATGACCCCATCTCCCGACCCGCGCGCCGCTCGCTACGCGCGTCAGCGGATCCTCCCGGGATTCGGCGACGCCGCTCAGGATCGGCTCTCGCGCGCGCACGCCGTCGTGATCGGCGCGGGCGGCCTCGGCAGCGCCGTGCTGCCGATCCTCGCCGCAGCCGGGATCGGAACGATCACCCTGATCGACGACGACTCGGTCGATGAGACGAACCTCCACCGGCAGATCCTGCACGGCGCCGCCGACGTGGGTCGTCCGAAGGTCGACTCGGCGGCCGACACGGTGCGCCTCCAGTCGCCTCAGACGACCGTCATCCCGCGCCGCGCCGTGTTCACCGCAGCGACCGCGGCCGGACTGCTCGCCGAGGCCGACATCCTCATCGACGGGTCCGACACGAACGAGACGCGCTTCGCCGCGAACGACGCGGCGGTCGCGGCGGGCATTCCGCTCGTCTGGGGATCGGCGCTGCGGTGGTCGGGTCAGGTCGGGGTCGCGTGGGGCGGAACGGACTACCGCGACCTGTTTCCCGACGGCCCCGACTCCGAGGCCGACACGTGCGAGATCGCCGGCATCCTGCCCACCGTCTGCACGGTGATCGGCGGCCTCATGGCGACCGAGGCGATCAAGCTGCTCACCGGAATCGGCGAGCCGCTGATCGGGCGGGTGGTCCTTTTCGATGCCCTCACCGGCACGACCCGCGAACTCGCCTACGCGCGCGATCCGGCGCGGGATGCCGCGCCCCCCGTCCCTGCCCCCACGCGAAGCGCCGCATCTGATCGGTCGATGTCGGCGCGCGAGCTGGCCGGTGTGCTGAGCGATCCTTCCGCGATGAAGCCCGTCCTGCTGGACGTGCGCGAGCCGTACGAGGTCGCGATCGCCGCCCTTCCGGCGGCGGTGAACATCCCGCTCGGCGAGCTGGAAGACCGGATCGGCGAACTGGACAGCGGCGTTCCCCTCGTCGTGTACTGCCACCTCGGCGTCCGTTCGGCGACAGCCCTGGCGCGCCTGGAGAAGGCTGGATTCACGCAGGCACGCCACCTCGCCGGCGGCATCGACGCGTGGTCGCGGAGCGTGGATCCCGCGCTCCCCCGCTACTGAGCAGCGCGAGCACGGATACTGAAGCCATGCACCGGATCCCTGTCGAGCAGTACGCCGAGATCATCCGCGGGCTCCTCGCCGCCGTCGCGGTCCGGCCCGCGGAGTCGGTGCCGATCGCGCTCGCGGCGGACCGCGTGACCGCCGCGGACGTGCGAAGCCCGATTGACCTGCCCACGTTCCGCAACTCGCAGATGGACGGGTACGCCGTGCGCGCGTCGGATGTCGCGCGCGTGCCGGTCGTCCTGCCCGTCGACGGCGAGATCGCCGCGGGGGCGATGGAGCCCGCTCCGCTGCGCGGGGGCGCGGCGGTGGCGATCATGACGGGCGCGCCCGTCCCCTCCGGCGCCGACGCGGTGGTGCCGATCGAAGACACCCGGCTCGTGGAGGCGGGAGTCGAGATCCTCCGGGGACGGGATGCCGGGGCCTTCGTGCGCGAGACCGGTTCGGACGTCGCGGCGGGGGCGCTGCTGATCCCGGGCGGACGGCGCCTGGCCTCGCGACACCTCGCGGCTCTCGCCGCGGCCAACCTCGTGGACGTCCCCGTCCGCTCCCGGGTGCGGGTCGCGGTCGTCAGCACCGGAAATGAGCTCGTCCCGCCCGGTACGCCGCTCGGTCACGGTCGCCTGCCCGACGCCAACGGCATCGCCCTCGCGACGGCCGCCGCCGCGGTCGGCGCCGAGGTCGTCGACCTGCAGCTCGCCGGCGACGACCCGGTGCGGCTGGGTGCGATGCTCGACCGTTCGATCGCGAACGGCGCCGAGGTGATCCTCACGAGCGGTGGCATCTCGATGGGCGCGCACGAGCCCGTGCGTCAGCTGCTCGAACCCCTCGGCGCGACGGTCGGCACCGTCGACATGCAGCCCGGCGGACCGCAGGCGCACGCACGCTATCACGGCGTACCGGTGGTCTGCTTCCCCGGCAACCCGGTGAGCACCCAGTTGAGCTTCGCGCTCTTCGTGGCACCACTTCTGCGCGCGATCGCCGGGATGCCGGCCATCGCGCGCAGGACGTTCGCGCTCTCCGCACCTCTCGAGTCCGTCGCCGGACGCCGGCAGTTCCTCCGCGCCCGGCTGACGGCCGACGACCGCGTGGAGACCGTGGCCGGCCCGGGCTCGCACCTGGTCGCCGCGCTGGCGGCGGCCGACGTGCTGATCGACGTGCCCGCCGAGGTCACTGCGCTACCGGCGGGCGCGCCGGTCGATACCGTTGACCTATGAGCTCGCTCACGCATCTGGACGACGACGGCCGCGCACGCATGATCGACGTGGGCGGCAAGCCTGTGACGCGTCGCGTCGCACGCGCCGGCGGCCGGCTCACCACGACCGCCGAGGTGATCGGACTGGTCCGCGCGGACGACCTGCCGAAGGCCGACGTGCTGGCGACCGCACGCATCGCCGGCATCGCCGGCGCCAAGCGGACGAGCGAGCTCATCCCGCTCGCGCACATCCTGCCGCTCGATGCGGTCACGGTCGACTTCGGCTTCGAGGCAGATGCGATCCTCATCGAGGCGACCGTCACCGTCACGGCGCGCACCGGCGTCGAGATGGAGGCGCTGACGGCCGTCGCGATCGCCGGCCTGACGCTGCACGACATGATCAAGGCCGTCGATCCGCGGGCGGTGCTCGGTGAGATCCGGCTGCTCGAGAAGTCGGGCGGCAAGCACGGCGAGTGGACCCGCGACGCTGCGCCGTCCGGGGCGGCCGCGCGGCATCCCGATCTCTCCGCGACCGGCAACGGACGTACGGCAGCCGTCCTCGTGTCCTCGACCGCCGCCGCCGCGGGCACGCGTGGCGACACGACCGGTCCGCTGATCGTCGAGTGGCTGCGCGCGCGAGGGTTCGCCGTGGACAGTGCCGTGGTGACGGCCGACGCGGATGTCGCCTCGGCCCTCGACACGATGGTGGATGCCGCCCCCGCCGTCGTGCTGACCACCGGCGGCACGGGCCTGCATCCGCAGGACCGCACCCCCGAGGCCACCCGCGCTCTGCTGGATCTCGAACTGCCCGGCATCGCCGAGGCGATCCGGGCCGCGGGACGTGCCGCAGTGCCGACGGCATCGCTCAGCCGCGCGACAGCCGGCATCGCGCGCGCCACGCTGATCGTGAACCTCCCCGGATCATCCGGCGGGGTGCGCGACGGGCTCGCGGTGCTCGATCCGCTCATCGCGCACGTCCTCGACCAGCTCGCCGGAGGCGGACATGGCTGAGCGGTACCTGGCGCTGATCACGGACGAGCCGATAGATCGCGCGGCCGCCGAGCGGTTCGTGACGACACGGGCCGATGGCGCCCTGGTGGTCTTCGAAGGGGTCGTGCGCGATCACGACCACGGCGCATCCGTGCACGCGCTCGACTACGAGGCCCACCCGGACGCGGAGCGGTTCCTCGCCGAGGTGTGCGCCGAGGTCTCGGAAGCGTCGGGTCTGCGCCTCGCGGCGATCCACCGCGTCGGCGCCCTGTCGATCGGCGATGTCGCGCTCGTCGCCGCGGTCGCCGCGCCCCACCGGGCCGAGGCCTTCGCCGTCTGCGCTCAGCTCGTGGACCTGGTCAAGGAGCGCACGCCGATCTGGAAGCGCCAGCACCTGGCCGAGGGCACGACCGAGTGGGTCGGCCTCTGAGCGCGTGTTGTTGACCGCGAGACAGCATGAGCGCCACGAGACCGTGGAGAATGCACCCTGTCTCGTGGCGCCTATCCCGTCTCGCGGGATGAAGGGCGCGAGGGGATCAGCCGCCCGAGAACCGGGGCAGCACGTCGGCGGAGGCGCCGAGCGCCCGCTCGGGGTCGCGGCTCACGACGCCGTCCACGAGGATCGACCCCGTCCGCAGCACCCGCTCCATCGGCTCGCCGTAGCGCTCCACCAGCAGGTCGCGCAGGTCGCCGACCACGGTGCCCCCGACAGCCAGGGTCTCGTCGGGGCGTCCCGCGGCATCGGCGGCGGCCGCGAAGTACCGCACGCGCACGTCAGCCACCGATCGCACCCATCGAGCGCTCGGGCGGCGTGAACCCCGGGTCGGAGATGCCGTGCCCGGCCTGCTTGCCCCACATGGCCGCGCGCCACCTGTCGGCGATCTCGCGGTCGGTCGCCCCGCCCCGCAGGAGGGCCCGCAAGTCGGTCTCGTCGTCGCCGAACAGGCACGAGCGCACCGTGCCCTCGGCGGTGATCCGGGTGCGATCGCACGCGGAGCAGAACGAGCGGGTGACCGAGGCGATGATGCCGACCGTCGCCGGTCCGCCGTCGACGAGCCACTCCTCGGCCGGCGCGGAGGGATCGGCGCGCCGCGTCTCGGTGAGCGTGAACCGCCGCGAGAGCACCTCGATCAGCTCGGCGGCCGGCACCATGTTCGCGCGGCGCCACGCGGCGTCGGCATCCAGCGGCATCTGCTCGATGAACCGCAGCCGCAGGTCGCGCTGGATCGCCCACGCCAGCAGGTCGGGGGCGTCGGCGAGGGTCTCGCGCATCAGCACGGCGTTGAGCTTGGTCGGCCCCAGGCCCGCGCGGACCGCGCCGTCGATGCCGGCGAGCACGGCGGGGAGGCGGTCACGCCGAGTCAGGCGCGCGAAGTGCTCCCGATCGATCGTGTCGACCGAGACGTTCACCCGGCCGAGTCCGGCTGCGACCAATCGGTCGGCGACCTTGTCGAGGCCGATGCCGTTCGTCGTCATCGACAGGGGCATGCCGGGTGCCGCGGCGGACGAGAGAGCGACGATCTCGACCAGGTCGGCGCGGGTCAGCGGCTCGCCGCCGGTGAAGCGCACCTCGCGGACGCCGAGCTCGCTGCCGGCGATCCCGACGAGCCGCGCGATCTCGACCGCCGTGAGCAGATCCGATCGCGGGATGCTGGGCAGTCCCTCCGCCGGCATGCAATAGGTGCAGCGCAGCGAGCACTTCTCGGTGACGGAGATGCGCAGATCGTGCGCGACGCGGCCGAACCGGTCGATGAGGCCCGCGGTGTCGGGGCGACCCGTCGTGTCGGGCGCGCTCGAGGGATCGCGGTGGATCCGCGGCATCCCGAGCGACAGCGTCGACATGCCTTCAGCCTAAGCGTCCCCGCCGGTGCCGCGGTCCTGCCGGAGCGGCAACCGCAGACCGCGCCGTGACATGCGCGGGGCGCCGGAACTAGGGTGAACGCAACGCGGGCGCGCGTCAGCAGTCCGGGAATCCGAGGCGGGAAGGGGCACCATGTCGTTCATCACCCGAGGCTTCTCCGGCAGGCGCGGTGACCGCGATCCGCGGCTCCCGCCGGGCCAGACGCTCGTCGGCGACTGGCCGGTCCTCTCGGCCGGCCCGACCCCCGAGGTCGACACCGCGGACTGGCAGTTCGTCATCCGCACCGAGAACGGCTCGCACACCTGGAGCTGGGATGAGCTGCGGGCGCTCGGGATCGAAGACATCACCACCGACATCCACTGCGTGACGCACTGGACGAAGCTCGAGATGCCGTGGCGAGGGGTGCCGCTGGACCGGATCTGGCAGAGCGTCGAGACCGAGCACGAGTACGTCATGGCCCACTCCTACGGCGGATACACCACGAACGTGCCCCTCGAGGACCTGCTGGACGGCAAGAGCTGGATCGCGTTCGAGGCCGACGGGGAGCCGCTGGACCCCGAGCACGGCGGGCCGGCGCGACTGCTCGTGCCCCACCTGTACTTCTGGAAGAGCGCGAAGTGGATCAAGGGCCTCGTGACGATGCCCACGGATGATCCCGGGTTCTGGGAGCAGAACGGGTATCACCTGCACGGCGACCCGTGGCAGGAGGAGCGGTACTGGTGAGCGCGCGCGTGCCAAGAGCGGATTCCTCGTGAACGCTCATCGGCCGGCGTCGTGGCACGTGGCGACCGTCGTCGCATCGCGTGCCGAGACGCCCACCGCCCGCAGGATCGAGCTCGAGGTGCCGACGTGGCCGGGCAACGACGCCGGATCCCACCTCGATGTGCGCCTGACCGCTCCCGATGGCTACCAGGCCACGAGGTCGTACTCGATCGCCTCGGCGGGCGAGGGCACGCGCGTCGTGCTCGCCGTAGATGAGCTGCCGACCGGAGAGGTGTCGCCGTTCCTCGTGCACGACCTGCGCCCCGGAGACCAGCTCGAGCTGCACGGTCCGCTGGGGGCCTACTTCGTGTGGACTCCTCCGGCCGGAGGCGGGCCGCCGCGCCCCGTGCAGCTGATCGCGGGCGGATCGGGCGTCGTGCCGCTCTACGCGATGGCCGCCGCGCACGCCGCAGCGGCCGATCCCACGCCGTTCCGACTGCTGTACTCGGTGCGCACGCCGGATGACGTGTTCTTCCGCGACGAACTCACCGCGCTGGCCGCTGCCACTCCGCCCCTGCAGCTCGATCTCGTCTTCACGCGGCGAACGCCCGACGGCTGGTCGTCGGCCCCCGGACGCCTCACCCGCGAGCGGCTGAATGCGGCAGCCGTGGACGCGGCATCCCGCCCCGAGGTCTACGTCTGCGGGCCCACGCCGTTCGTCGAGGCGGTCGCGGGGTGGCTCATCGACGCCGGACACCGGCCCGGCGATGTGCGCACCGAACGATTCGGAGGTTCCTGATGACCAGACTGGACGGAAACATGCTCGCGGGGCGGCTGGTCGACGTGCTCGGCTGGGACGCCACGAGCGCCGACGCGCGCTGCGCGCACTGCGGCACGCGCGGCCCGATCGCGGCAGCGGTGGTGTACGTGACCTCGATGGGCACGGTCGCCCGCTGCCCGCACTGCGACGGCGTCCTCGCCACCTTCGTCGAAGCCGACGACGGGCGCATATGGTTCGGGATGCCGGGAATCACCGCGCTGGAGGTCGCTCGCTGATGTCGGAGCTGCCTGTCTTCACCGTCGCCGACCTCGAGGCCGTGCCGCCATTCGATCAGACGTCGTTCGACAACGACGACGCCGTGACCCTCGGGCTGGTCGCGGTCGAAGTCGTCCGGCACCACCGCGCGAATGTGGCGGTGCGGATCGTGCTGCGCGGCGACGCCGTCTTCGTGGCGAAGCTCGGCTCCACCGGGGTCGGCAACGACCCGTGGCTCGCCGGGAAGGCGGCCGTGGCCGAGCGCTTCGGCGAGCCCTCGCTGCTGGTCCGGCGGAGGCACGAGGCAGCGGGGACGCCCTTCGCCGAGCGCGAGGACATCGACCACGATGCTCTGCGGGCGCACGGCGGTGCGGTGCCGATCTTCGTCGCCGGCGATGTGGTCGGATCGATCACCATGTCGGGGGCACCCGACGTGGTCGATCACGCGCTGGTCGCCGAGGCGATCCGTCGCTTCAGGAAGGACTGAGACGCCGACGAGGTCGCGAGGTTGCGATCGCGGACGCGGCGTGTCCGCATCCGCTCGTAATCTGACGACAGACGCGGGAACAGCGTCTCCAGAGAAAGGATGTGCCGGATGGACTGGAAGATCGAGCTCATCTTCGTGCCGGTGACCGACGTCGACCGCGCGAAGGAGTTCTACGAGCGGATCGGCTTCCACGCCGATCACGACCAGGTGCCGTTCGAGGGGCTGCGCTTCGTCCAGATGACCCCTCCGGGGTCGGCCTGCTCGATCGCGTTCGGCGACGGCCTGGGCGTCGACCTCGAGCCTGGCCGGCAGAACACGATCCAGGTCGTCGTTCCGGATGCCGACGAGGCGCTCGCGCACCTGCGATCGGTCGGCGTCGAGGCGAACGGCGTGGACGAGCAGGGGTGGGGCCGCTTCGTGACGTTCGACGACCCCGACGGCAACACCTGGACGCTGCAGCAGCTGCCTCCTCGGGAGTGAGTCCGGCCGGGCGGTGATCCGGTCCGCTCAGGATCACCGCCCCCATAGGCTGAACCGGTGCGGGAATTCTTCATCGGCATGTCGCTGCTGGGGCGCGGGTTCGCGTACTGGCGGCGCAGGCCCGGGCTGATGGCCCTGGGACTCATCCCCGCCGCCATCGTGGGGCTCCTCCTGGTCTCCGGGGTCGTCGCCCTCTCGATCGCCCTCCCCGGCATCACCGTCGCGATCACGCCGTTCGCCGACGAGTGGCCGGGCCTGTGGGCGACCGTGATCCGTGCGACGATCGGCACCGCGATGGTCGGGGCGGCCATCGTGCTCGTGGCGGTGTCGTTCACCGCCCTGACGCTCATCGTCGGCGAGCCGTTCTACGAGCGCATCTGGCGGTCGGTCGAGCGCGACCTCGGTGAGGCCCAGGTCGACGCCGACTACGGCTTCTGGCGGTCGGCGCGCGACGGACTGCTGCTGTTCGTCCGCGGCGTCGCGATCGCGATACTGGCGGCGCTCGTGGGCCTCATCCCGGTCGCGGGGGGCGTGCTCGCGACGGTCTTCGCAGTCAGCCTCACCGGCTGGCTGCTCGCCGACGAGCTGTCCTCGCGGGCGCTGATCGCCCGCGGCATCGACTATCGAGACCGGCGCCGGCTCATGCGGCGCCGCCGCGCGCGCGTCCTCGGGTTCGGTGTCGCGACCCAGCTGTGCTTCATGATCCCGCTGGGCGCGGTCGCGACGATGCCCGCGGCGGTTGCGGGTGCCACGCACCTGGCCCGTTCCCTGCTCGCGGCCCAGACTGCACCGCGCTGATCGGCTTCCGCTGCCCGAGCGACGCGCGTCGCGAACCTCAGGCCGCGGCGGGAAGGACCTGGCCGCTGCTGACGACGAGCGCATCGGCGACGGCATCCACCGTCACCGCACCGCCGTCGGTCAGCTCCCCGCCCACGAACAGCTCAGCGATCCGGTCGTCGACCTCTCGCTGGATCAGCCGGCGCAGCGGACGCGCGCCGTACTCGGGCTCGTAGCCGTGCTCGACCAGCCAGTCGATCGCGGCATCCGTCACGTCGAGCGCGACCTCACGAGCCGCCACGCGGCGGTCCGTCGCACCCAGCAGCAGCCGGACGATCTCGCGCAGCTGGGGCTTGTCGAGCTTGCGGAACAACACGATCTCGTCGATGCGGTTCAGGAACTCCGGGCGCATGGCCTCGCGCAGACGTCCCATCACGCGCACCCGCAGATCGTCCTCGCTGCCGAACCCGGTCGCGCCGCCGCCGTCGGCGATGAAGCCGATCGCGCCGGACCGCGATGCGAGGAACTCGCTGCCGATATTCGAGGTCATCACGATCACGGTGTTGCGGAAGTCGACGGTGCGCCCCTGTCCGTCCGTCAGCCGGCCGTCGTCGAGCACCTGCAGCAGCAGGTTGAACACGTCGGGATGAGCCTTCTCGATCTCGTCGAACAGCACGATCGAGTACGGGTTGCGCCGCACGCGCTCGGTCAGCTGCCCGGCCTCGTCGTACCCGACGTAGCCCGGAGGGGCACCGACCAGCCGCGACACCGTGTGCCGCTCGCCGAATTCGCTCATGTCGAAGCGCAGCACGGCGGCCTCGTCGTCGAACAGGCTGACGGCGAGCGCCTTCGCGAGCTCGGTCTTGCCCACGCCGGTCGGGCCGAGGAAGAGGAACGAGCCCACCGGCCGGTGCGCATCGCCCATACCGGTGCGATTGCGCCGCACGGCCTTGGCCACCGCGGTCACCGCATCGTCCTGACCGATCACGCGTGCGTGCAGCTCGTCCTCGAGAAGGGCGAGGCGCTCGCGCTCGGTCTCGGTGAGACGCTTGACCGGGATGCCGGTGGCCCGGCTGATCACCGCGGCGATCTCGGGCTCATCCACGACGGCCTCGGGCGCGGGGCGCTCGGTCGCGTCGCTGAGCCGCGCCTGGACGCCGGTGATGAGGTCGCGGATGCGCGAGGCCTCCTCGTACTTCTCGGCCCCGACGGCGGCGTTCTTGTCGGCCTCGAGCTCGGCCAGACGCGCCATCAGACCGGACACGTCGACCTTCGCACCGAGGCGCAGGCGCAGCCGCGCCCCTGCCTGGTCGATCAGGTCGATCGCCTTGTCGGGCAGGACGCGCTCGGACAGATACCGGTCGCTGAGCTCGACCGCGGCGCGCAGCGCGTCATCCGTGAACGAGACACCGTGGTGCTCCTCGTAAGCCGGCCGCAGTCCGCGCAGAATGAGCACGGCGTCCTCCAGGCTCGGCTCGCCCACTCGCACCGGCTGGAACCGGCGCTCCAGAGCGGGGTCCTTCTCCACGACGCGGTACTCCTTGAGCGTGGTCGCGCCCACCAGGTGCAGGTCGCCGCGGGCCAGGCGCGGCTTGAGGATGTTCCCGGCGTCCATGGCGCCTTCGCCGCCTCCGCCCGCGCCGACGACCGTGTGGACCTCGTCGATGAACAGGATCAGGTCGCCTGCCAGGGCCGAGACCTCGTCCATGGTCTTGGTCAGCCGCTCCTCGAAGTCCCCGCGGTACCGGGTCCCGGCGAGCATCGCGGGAAGATCCAGCGAGATCACGCGCTTCTCACGAAGCTGCTCGGGGACAGCGCCGGAGACGATCGCCTGTGCGAGCCCCTCGACGATCGCGGTCTTGCCGACCCCGGCCTCGCCGACGAGCACCGGGTTGTTCTTGGTGCGTCGGCTCAGGATCTCGATGGTCTGCTCGATCTCGTCCTCGCGGCCGATCACCGGATCGAGCGAGCCGGCGCGGGCGAGCGCGGTGAGGTCCGAGCCGAAGCGGTCGAGCATGGGCGTCTCGGATGCCGCAGCATCCGTCTCGGCCTCGCTCGATGCGCCACCGCGGGGCGTCACCGTCTCGCGCGCTCCCTGCAGGAGCGCGTCCGCCGTCACGCCGGCCTGCGCGAGGATCTGGCCGGCGGGGGCGTCCTGACCGAGCACGAGCGCGAAGAACAGGTGCTCCGGATCCACGTAGGTCGAACCCGACGACCGGGCGACCTGGAAGGCGTGGAAGAGGGCCCGCTGGACGGAGGGCGTGATCACCGCGCCGTCCACGTCTGCGGGATCGGAGGCCTGCGGCAGGCGCTGCTCGACCGCACGGGCGATGGCGGCCGGGTCGGCGCCGATCCGCTCCACGGCATCCTTGGCAGGTGACTCCGCGACCAGGACGCGCAGCACGTGCAGGGCGTCCAGCTCGCGCTGACCGCGGGCGAGCGCGAACGCACCCGCCTGCTGAAGGAACTCCTGCGTGCGCACGCTCAGGAAGCGGGTCAGGTCGATCGAGCGCGACGCGCGGGCGCGCTCGCCGTCGAGGTAGCGCGCCAGGAACTCGTCGAACGCACTCGAGCCGTCGCCGTCCTGCGGGGTGAAGTCTTCGGGCATCTCTCTCCTGTAAAAACTTGAGTCTAAACGTGTCAAGTTTACGAACTTGAGCATCGCTGTATCAAGTTAAGTCGAGAGCCTCTCGGCCTATTCCCGGACTCCGGCAGTCCCCTCGGTCGGCCCCGGGATGCGCAGAACGACGCTGCCGCGCTTGCGGCCGGTGTCGACGTAGCGGTGCGCCTCCACGATGTCGTCGAGGTCGTACGTGCGGTCGATCACGGGCCGGATGGCGCCCGCTGCGGCGCGGGCGATCAGATCGCGCAGAACCGGCGCCCCGAACGCCGTGCCGCTGTGCGTGACGCGCATACCGCTCCGCCGGCTCTGCCCGCGCTCCGACAGCATCGAGCGCAGGTCGGCGATAACGAGGAGCAGAGACCCTCCCGGATTCAGGATGCGGCGCACGCGGCGGAACGGCGCATTCCCGACGCACTCCACGATCACGTCGTACCGCTCGTCGCCGACCGCGAAGTCCTCGTGTGCGTAGTCGATCACGCGTGCGGCACCCAGGGAGCGGACCAGTTCGCCGTTGCGCGCGCTGCACACGGCGGTCACCCGCGCGCCGGCACCGGCGGCGAGCTGGACGGCGGCGGATCCGACCGCGCCGGATGCACCGTTGATCAGCACCTCCACGCCCGGACCGAGGGAGACCTGGTCGAGGAACGACAGCGCCGTATACCCGCCGAAGACCAGTGCGGCGGCATCCTCGAACCTCAGGCCGTCAGGAATCGGCGCGATGCTGCCGGCGGCGGGCATGGTGACGTACTGGGCGTGGCAGCCCATCGCACTGCCGCGCTGTATCACCACACGATCACCGGGCGCGAACCCGGTCACTCCTGCACCGACTGCCTCGATCACGCCGGCGCCCTCCATGCCGAGGATCCTCTTGCGCGGACGGAACACACCCAGAGCCACGATCGCGAGGAAGCCGAGTCCGCGCGGCAGATCCTTGGCGCGGATGCGGTGGTCGGCGATGCTCACGGTCGAGGCGTGCATCCGGATGAGCACTTCCCCGCTGCCCGCGACCGGTCGCGGCACGCTCTCGACCTCGACAACCTCCGGCCCGCCGAACCGGCGTGCCACGGCCGCCCGCATCGTTCCGCCGGTGACCGGCTGTGCGGCATCCGCTCTCTGCTGCTGTGTCATCTCGTCACTCCCCTTACGTTGTAAGCTTACGTCGTAAGATATCGCATCGGCACGCCTTTGTCGAGGGGCGAACCATACGTTGTACGGTGGGCGGAGGAGGTCACCATGCCCGCGATCCGCAAGACCGTTTCGCGCTCCCCACTCACCCGCGAGCGGGTGCTGATCGCGGCTCGCGCGCGCGCCGACGAGGACGGCCTCGACGCGCTCACGATGCGGCGGCTCGCGGACGACCTCGATGTCGAGGCGATGTCGATCTACCACCACCTGCCCAACAAGGACGCGATCCTCGACGGTCTGGTCGAACTCGTGTTCAGCGAGATCGAAGACGAGGCCGGCGGGTTCGGAGACGACGGCGCCGCGGCGGACTGGCGCGCTGCGCTGCGCGCACGAATCCTGGCGGCGCGGCGCGTGCTGCTCCGGCATCGGTGGATGCCTGCCGTGATGGAGACCCGCGGCGTGCTCGGACCGACGATGGCGCGTCATATCGACGGCGTCGTCGCGATAATGCGCGCGGGCGGGCTGTCGTTCGATCTCATCCACCACTCCCTGCACGCGCTCGGCAGCCGCATGTACGGCTTCACACAGGAACTCGCGCTCGATGACGACGCGTCCGTCGCGCCGGCCGGCGAGGAGCTCGCGCGCATGCGCGCGTTCGTGCCGCATCTCGCGGAGATGCTCGAGCAGGTGGTGCACGATGATCCGGACTCCACCCTCGGCTGGTGTGACGACCAGACCGAGTTCGAGTTCGGGCTCGACATCCTGCTGGACGGACTCGAGCGCCGCCGCCAGAGGGAGGCGACGCGGTGACCGCGGCGGAGTCCCGCGCGGCATCCGTCCGCATGCTCGTCCAGCCCGCGGCTCCCGTGCAGGAGCGTCTCGAAGGGCTCGCGGAGCGGCATCCGATCGTCGGCGCCGACACGCTCGTCGCGGCCCTGGATCGGGTGCTGAGCACCGGCTGGTGACGCGCGCCGGCGCGGCGGGAGTGTCATAGCATCGCGACAGGCCCAGAGGCCCGCGACCCAGGAGCACCCCGTGACCGAGCACTCCGAGTTCATCGACCCGAGCGTCCCGCCCAGCGGAGACGGCTGCGTCGAGTGCGAGGCTGCCGGCGGCTGGTGGGTGCACCTGCGTCGCTGCGCACTGTGCGGGCACGTCGGATGCTGCGACGACTCGCTCGAGACGCATGCGACGAAGCATTTCCAGGCGACCGGGCACCGGGTCGTCCGCAGCTTCGAACCGGGCGAGGACTGGTTCTGGGACTATGCCACCGGTGACTTCTCGTTCGGTCCGCCCCTCACGCCGCCCACCTCGCGCCCTGCATCGCAGTCGTCTCCCGGTCCTGCCGATCGGCTTCCCGAGGACTGGCGAGACCTGCTCGCCGCCAAGCGCGGGGAAAGCTGATCGCAGCGCCGAGTCAGCCTTCGGTCGGAGTCGGTGAGGGCAGATCTGCGGACGTCGGTCCGAAGAGCGTCCACGCACCGTCGGTGCACTCGTAGAACTGCACCAGCTCGGTGTCGATGTAGACGTCGCCGTCGGTCTCGCACGTCTCGTTCTCGGGCGCGCCGAGGCCGAGCGAGAGCTGGGTGCCGGGCGTGCCCGGTGCGCCGCTTGCGCCCGTCTCGCCGGTCGCGCCCGCCTCGCCGGCCGCGCCCGTCTCGCCCGTGAGGTTCGCCGCGGCGGAGGCGCGGATGTTGCCGACATTCACCCACTCGCCGTCGCGGAAGAGGTAGACGTCCGACGTCGCGATGTCGATGTACACCTCGCCCTCGTACCCCTTGCCCGATTCGGGCACACCGGCTCCGGCACGCACCGCCGCTCCCGCAGGGAGGATCTCCTCCAGCGCCTCCTCGTAGTCCTCGGCACTCGGCTGAGACTCCGACACGGTGGGAACCGGTGCGGGGGCGGCCACGTCGTCTGCGTCGGCCGACCGGGCGAGCGTCGCGCCCAGGAAAGATGCCACGAACGACAGCACGACGACCGCCACACCGATCCAGATCAGCGCCGCCCGGCTCACACCCGCAGCAGGCGGCCGAGGCGCTTCGGCGGGCGCTGCCGATGCCGATGCCGACGCCGGTGCCGATCCGGGCGGCGGCTTGGTGATCGGTGGAGTAGCGGGAGTGCTCTGGCCGTCGCTCATCGTCGAGTCCTTTCCGATCGGCACCCCTCGCTCACCGTTTCCGCATGGCGAGGGGGCGAAGACGCGCCCAGTCTAGGGACGGGCAGCGCCGACACCCTCACTCCCAGCGGGTGATCCGGATGTCGGCGGCCACCGGGTAGCCTGATCGTCTCGGCCGGGGAAGGGATACCGGTGGGATCGACCCTCGTCACCGACGCCAAGCTGCAGTTCGTCCTCGACAACATGGCGCCGTGCACACTGCCTGCCGAGGCGTACGGTCCGCAGCCGATCGAATGGGCGCAGAAGCGTGCGCCGGTGTGGGCGTGGATCTCGTGGCCGCACAAAGCTGCTGAGCGCGTCGCGGCCTGGGCGACGGGGTCCAATGACCGCGTCGTCATCGTCGCGTGGGACACCGACCGCGGCGAGCGCAACACGGTGGTCTGGCGCAACGCGGTGACGCGGAGACGCTGAGCGCTCACGTCGGCGGCGGCGTCGCGCATGGGACGGGCTCAGGCACCAGCGGAGGCGGGTCGGCGCCGATCCCCAGAAACCGGCGCCGACCCATGTGCTGGAACGAGCAGCTCACGGAGCGGCCGGCGAGGGGTGAAACCCTCCGCACACAGAGGACGCGCGATCGGACGATCCATTACGCGAATGCCGTTCACCCCGGGATTGGCGAGCGGTTCCATCCCCACTCGGCGCGACTGCAGCTCAATCCTCGGTTGCGTATCGCTCGGCGGCGACCTGGGAGTGCTATATCCCAGACGGTTCCCGGGCGAGCTGCTGTTCCAGCCGCGCCACGTCGTCAGCGCGGCAGAGCTCGGTAGCAGGCATCATGGCCGTATTGCCGGCGATCGTGATCACCTGTCCGGCCACCCCGGACTTCCGCGCGAGCGTGCGATAGGCCTCGCCGTCTGGGCCTCCGAGAGGAAACACCGCGATCGAGCTCCCGCCGAGATTGTGAATCGCACGGGTGACGTTGACTCCTCCCCCTCCGGCGTGGACGTCACGGGGGCCGCAGCGCAGCTTGCGTTCGGGCAGAACGCGATCCACCTCCGTCGAGACGTCGAGCGCAGGGTTCATGGTGAGCGTGACGATCGGTGCCTGCATGCGTGTTTCCGAATCTCCTTGGTCCCGGCATCCCGATTGTTGGGAAGGATGCTGCGACAAGGGTGTGTCTTCTGTCGTCACTCCGTCGTTCCGATTCGAGAGCCCTATCCTCGCGCTGCTTTGCCGCGGATCAGCAGAGGCGAAAGTCCCAGTGCCGTCGGCCGAGCAGCTGCCGCACCCGGGGGCGACGGACATCGCGGCACCAGCCGACATCACGGCGGGACCAACGGCCCTATGAGTGTGCGCGCGGCTCGGGCACGGTGGGATCACCAGACCTCGAACTGAGAACGAAGAGGGAGGCGACCATGGTCACCGAATACCGCCTCGAAGGGAATCACCCATTCCCATCGCCCCCTCCCCGCGCATCGTCCCGGTCCGACGGAGAAGTGGAGAGTCTGGGCATCGCCGAATGCTGGCGGCTGGTCGAGGCCAGTCGTCTCGGTCGGCTGGCTGTCGATGCCGTCGACGGGCTGCCGGACGTCTTCCCTCTCAATTTCCTCGTTCACGACGGCGATCTGTATGTGCGGTCCGCGCCCGGCACCAAGCTCCGCAGCATCGAGGAGAAGCCGGCCGTCGCGTTCGAGATCGACGGCACCGACGACAGGTTCCACTGGAGCGTGGTGATCCGCGGGATCGCGCAGCGCGTGACCAGCGATGAGGACATCGCGCGTTCCGGCGTACTCGACCTCGTCTCATGGAGCCCGACGGACAAGCACGACTTCGTACGGCTCGTTCCGTCCGCGATCACCGGTCGCCGGTTCCCGCGTCAACTGCGGCGCGGCCGCATCGGTTCCGGCCCGATTGCAGCCGGCATCCATCAGCTGAGCGCAGAAGATCTCCTCTCGAGCCCTGCAGAGCCCGTCCTGCATGGAGAACCTGGCAAGCCCCAGCCGATCCCGCACTTCCCACCGCGGCCTCACTGATCGACGGCGCCGCACGCAGGCGACGCGGCCCAGGCGGGAACGGCGTCATCACGCACGACACGCACAACCCATACCGAAGGAGCAGGTGTCATGAGCAAGCACGCGGAGTCCAGGCCGATCGTCGTCGGAGTGGACGGCTCCCCCAATCGATCGAAGCTCTCCGCGAAGCGGCCGAAATGGCACGCCTCTTGGATGCGCCCCTCCAAGCGCTCAACGCTTGGCAGTTCCCCATCGGGTACGACGGCGGCTTTCCGAGCGAGACGTGGTCGCCCGAAGCGGAGTCCGAGAGAATTCTGGACTCCGCGATCCGTGCGGCGTTTCCTGATGGACGACCTGCCGGGCTCGCAATGACGACTGCCGCTGGACCAGCCGCAGGCGTGCTCGTCGACAAGAGCCGAGAAGCGTCCATGCTCGTCCTCGGCAGTCGGGGGCGCGGTGGCTTCGCCGGCCTGCTCCTGGGTTCGGTGAGCACATCCTGCGCCCAGCATGCGCACTGTCCGGTCCTCATCATGCACGGTCCTGCGCGCCGGACCGATGCACGGACCCCTGACAGCGCCCGCGACCGGCTTCAGCCGACCGTGTGACAGATCCACAGCTTCCCGAAGCGGCATCCGATGACACGCGTCCGGAGAACGTCGGCCGGCCACGACCGTGCGGCGCGGCGCCGGACACCGGCACCTGCTGCGTCCGGGATCCGCCACGGAGGTCACGGGGTCGGCGTTCCTTCGCGTTCCGGTCTGGTGTGGCTCGCCGTGCTCGCCGTGACAGCTCTCTTCCAGGTCTACCGGGGTGCCGTGTTCGATGCCGCAGTCTTCGGCTGCGCGACCTTCGGGCTCTTCTTCCTGGAGATCAGGGGTGACTCCCACGCGAGACCGGGTACGACTCGAGCCGTGCGACGGGCGATGGCCGTAAGCCTCATTACCGGGTCCCTGCTTCTCGCACTTCCGGCGCCGCCTGCGCTCCAGCAGCTCGCCCTGCTGATGATCGCCGCGGTCTCCGCGGGCGGAGTCCTCGCCGTTGCCCGCCCGACGCCGTTGCTCCGCCCGGTGAGGACCGCCGCGCTGCGCCGGGCTGAGGCGTGCTGGGCGGGTGTGCTGGTGCTCGTCTGCCTCTGGGAAGCGACCGCCTTCTTCCTCGCATCACCGGGATCCGCCGCCGCCTACGACCACCCGACGATCTCAGACCTCGTCGAGCCTCTGGTTGCGTCGGAGCTGGGAAGGATCACCTTCGTCGCAGTCTGGCTGCTGGTCGGCTGGGCTCTCCTGCCCAGACGCGCGGTGAAGCCATGCGCGAACTGACGATCGGTGTCTATCTCGTACTGGTGGGGGCAGCCATCGCTCTGATGCTTCTGCCCCACACCCGTCACGCACAGTTCGAGCCCGTCGCATCAGTGCTCGACGATGTCCTGGCTTCCATGCCGGCCCGCATCGCGCTCGTCACGTTCTGGTGGTGGCTCGGCTGGCACTTCCTGGTCTGACGCCCCGCACAGACGGGACGTTTGACTCTACGACGGCGATCGCGCGCGCAGGATGCTGGGAGCACACCACGGGATACCCCGTGGTCCGACGCATCAAGCAAGGAAGAATATGAGCACTCCGGCCTCCGCCTTGCTTCTCCCGGCCAGTGTCGATCCTGCCGACATCGTCATGCCGCCGACGCAGCCCATCGATATCACGGTTGTCGTGATCGCCCAGTTCACCGCGAGCTGACTGCGCCGAATGCGGCGGTCCTCGCGTGAAATCGTCGGTCGGCCACCGGCCGAAGGCTCTGGGATGCGGCGCGATGACGAGTGGCTGTCGTCCGATGAGTGTTCTGCGCTCGAGGCCGTTGCCGTCGCGCGCGCCGTGGATGTACATCCGGAGCGCGGGCTCGATACAGCCGGAGCAGCAGCGCGACTCGCCCGGTCCGGGCCCAACGAGCTCCCGGTCGATGACAACGATCCCCTGGCCAGGCGGTTGCTGAAGCAGTTCACCGACCCCCTGGTCCTCTTCCTGCTGGCGGCGCTCGTGATCGCATGGTTGGCGTGGTGGGTCGAGGGTGCGGAATCCGTTCCGGTGGATGTGCTCACCATCGCGGCGATCATCGTGCTGAACAGCGCGCTGGCCCTCTCCCAGGAGCTGCGGGCAGACCGAGCTCTGGAGTCGCTGGCGGACCTGTCGCAGCCGGTGTCCAGCGTCCTCAGGGATGGGCGGGTGACGAGGGTGCCCAGTGCCACTGTGGTGGCGGGCGACATCCTGGTGCTGGGCGAGGGCGACCGTGTCGGCGCAGACGGCCGACTGTTCGCCGCGGAGTCGCTGGAAGCCACAGAAGCCTCTCTGACGGGCGAGAGCGCGCCAGTTCAGAAGCAGACCGCAGTGCTGCCACCGGCCACTGCCCTCAGCGAACGCAGCAACATGGTGTTCGCCGGCACGGTGATCGACAGAGGAACGGGGCGAGCGATCGTGACCGCCACCGGTCTGCACACCGAGCTGGGCGCCATCGCAGAACTGCTGACTCGGACTACAGAACCACTCACCCCGCTGCAGCGCGAGATCGGCCGGCTCAGTCGTGTGCTGGGAATCGTCGTGCTCGGAATCGCGCTCGTGGTCATGATCACGTTGCTGCTGGTGCAGGGGGTGAGAAGCCCGAGCGACATCCTCACGATCCTCCTGCTCGGAGTCTCCCTTGCGGTGGCGGCTGTGCCAGAGGGCCTGCCCGCACTCCTGTCAGTCGTACTCGCCCTGGGTGTGCAGCGGATGGCGAAGCGCCATGCAATCGTGAAGAGTCTGCCCAGTGTCGAGACTCTCGGATCAGCTTCGGTGATCTGCACCGATAAGACGGGAACCCTCACGACCGGCGAGATGACGCTGACGCGCATCGCCACCGCGTCCGGGCTCGTGGACGTCACCGGATCAGGTCGTAGACCGGACGGCGAGGCGCTCATCGACGGCCACGCCGCCACGCCCGGCCCCGTGCTGGACGAGGCGCGACTGGCAATCCAGATCGGCGCCGCGGTCAACGATGCGCAACTGTTCGAGGACGCAGAGGGGTGGCACGCTGAGGGCGATCCGACTGACGTGGCCTTCCTCGTTGCCGCCCGCAAGCGAGGACTGACCGCGGATGAAAGCGACCGGCTCGACCGCATCGGCTCGGCGCCCTTCACCTCCGAGCGCAAGAGGATGTCGACCATGCACAGGAACCGCGCCGGTGAGATGGTCGTGCTCGCCAAAGGCGCCCCCGACGTCCTGATCGGCCACTGCACAAGCATGCGGCGTGGGAGCCAGGAGGTGCCCCTGACGGATGCACTCCGGTCGCAGGCGATTGCGCAGGTGGGCGACCTGTCCGCCGACGGATTCCGCACCATCGCCGTCGCCTATCGGAAGCTCCGGAGTCCGATCACCGAGGCAGTCGTGCACGCCGCCCCCGCAGCCCATGAGGAAGACCTCGTCTACGTCGGAGTCGTGGGAATGTCCGACCCCCCTCGGCCCGAGTCGGCCGAAGCGATCCGGAGTGCGCAAGCGGCCGGGCTGCGCGTCGTGATGATCACGGGCGACCATCCGAAGACCGCAGCCCGAGTCGCGGCCGACCTGGGGATCGACACCGGCGGAGCCGAACCGGTCAGCGGAAGCGATCTGGAGCTCCTGGACGACCACCAGATGCGTCTGGTCGCCGCGATCGCGCCGGTCTATGCGCGCGTCGAGCCGGGCCACAAGCTGAGGATCGTCCGGGCTCTGCAGGCGGACGGACAGGTGGTGGCCATGACCGGCGACGGCGTCAACGACGCGCCCGCGCTGAAGGCCGCCGACATCGGGATCGCCATGGGAGTCGCCGGCACGGATGTGACCAAAGAGGCGGCAAGGCTCGTGCTGGCGGACGATGACTTCGCCACGATCGTGGCCGCGGTGCGTGAGGGAAGGATCATCTTCGACAACATCCGCAAATTCCTCCGCTATCTGCTCTCATCCAACATGGGCGAGGTGCTCACGCTCTTCCTCGGCGTGGCGTTCGCCGGCGTGCTCGGCATCACGCATCAGGACGCAGAGGGCATCGTCCTCCCCCTCCTGGCCACACAGATCCTCTGGATAAACCTCGTCACCGACTCGGGACCCGCGCTGGCCATGGGCATCGACCCCGACGTCGACGACGTCATGCACCGAGGGCCGCGAGGCACGGCGGAACGCGCCATCGACCGCGCGATGTGGGCGGCGATCGTCTCGACCGGGATCACCATGGCCGTTGCGGCCCTGCTCACGATGGACTTCCTGCTGCCGGGCGGCATCGTCCCGGGTGGGAATGAGACACTCGACGTCGCTCGGACGGCCGGGTTCACCACACTGGTGCTCTCAGCGCTCTTGACGGCGTTCAACTCCCGGTCGGCGACCGCCAGTCTGACATCAGGTCTATGGGACAACCGATGGCTCTGGGGAGCGGTTCTGCTGGGGGCGGCGCTCCAAGTGGCGGTGGTCTATGTACCGGTCCTGCAAAGCGCTTTCGGCACCGCGCCTCTCCACGTGGGCCACTGGGCACTGTGCATCGCCATGGCATCACTCGTGCTCTGGGTGGAGGAGATACGCAAGGCTCTGGTCCGCAGGGTGGCGCGCCGGTCCCGCTGAGATCCCTGCCTCTGCGGTGATCGGGTCACGGCGAAATCGGCACCGTCCACCGCGCGCGTGTGCCGGGGCTCTGCGGCGCGAGACCTCTTCGGTCACCACTTCTCGAGCACGAGAGAACCCGATGTGCCGCCGTCGCGAAGAGACGAAACGGCGGTCGCCGCCTCGTCGAAGCGATACCGCGTCACATCGGGTACGAGACCGAGTGTGCTCGCGAGTCGCAGGAAGTCGGCACCGTCCGCACGAGTGTTGGCGGTCACGGTGCGAAGGTCCCGTTCATTGAACAGGTCCCCGTATTCCATCGCGGGAAGACCGCTCATGTGTATGCCGGCAAGCACTACCGTGCCGCCGCGGTCGGTCGCCTGCAGGGCGAGCGGAACGAGCTCGCCCGCAGGGGCGAACACGATCGCGCTGTCCAGCGGAACCGGCGGCCGCGCGGTGGCCTCCCCCGTGAACACTGCACCCAGCTTTGCCGCGAGTTCGCGATTGCTCGCGCCTCGGGTCATGGCGTACACCTGCGATCCCCCCGCCATCGCGAGCTGCGCGGTGATGTGCGCGCTGGAGCCGAAGCCATAGATCCCCAGGCGGCCTCCGGGGGGCACATTCGCACGGCAGAGGGCCCGGTATCCGATGATGCCGGCACACAGGAGCGGCGCCATCGCGGTCGGATCGGCGTCCGCGGGAAGAGGGTAGGCGAACGCCTCGGGTACGGTGGCGAACTCCGCGAATCCCCCGTCCGCATCCCACCCGGTGTACAGGGACGCCGGGCAGAGGTTCTCGCGCCCCTGCCGACACCACCGGCAGACGCCGCAAGTCTGTCGCAGCCAGGCGATACCCACGCGGTCGCCGTATCGAAGCGCACGGACTTCTTCCCCGACATCGCACACGCGCCCGACGACCTGATGCCCCGGGACGACTCCGGGGCGGTGGACAGCGAGCTCCTGGTCGATGACGTGAAGGTCGGTTCGACATACGCCGCAGGTCTCGACCTGGACGAGAACCTCGCCTCGTGAGGGGACGGGAACGGGTCTTTCGGCGAGGTGCAGCCGTCCCGCGTCCGCATCTGTGACCCACGCCTTCATGCGACACCGCCCGCCGATCCGCCGGCGCCGTCAGTATCGATATCCATGCGAATCCTCACATCCGCCAGTCGCATCAGCAGCCTGTCGGTTCGGTCTCGGACTCCGGTTCCTCGGGGATGCTCTCGAGGAGTTCGCCCGTGGCGACGCTCGTCATGACGGCGTCCGTTCCACGCGCTGCCGAGCATCCTGCAGGAGCTTCACAACCTCGGCCTCCGACGTCTGACCGAAGTCCTCGTAGTACCCGCCGACCGCGCGGAAGTCGCGCGGTTGAATCAGGCAGATCACGTCGTCCGCGCTTTGCACGCGCCGGATCGCATCCGGTCCTCCGACCGGCGCCTCCACGACGACCCGGCGCGCCCCCAGCTCCCGCGCGACCCGGCAGGCCGCCGATGCGGTCGCACCCGTCGCGTCAGCCTGCAACCGGGCCGGCCGTCGCCCCGCGACAGCCCTGTCTCGATACAGCACCGTCATTCCGGCCCCTGTCTTTCGCGGCGTGATCGCCGGCGACGCGTCCACCGCCGCTCGTCCGACCGCCAGGTCGATCATCGTTCCGCACGGCGATGGTCGATAGTGTCCAAGGTCCTATGGGCCGTCATCGGCGATCGAGACGGGCGACTGGTGCGGGACCAAGGACTCTGGTGGCCGCGGGACGCCGGGGCGACTGTTGTCGTGGTGGTGCGCACGACGTGCACCTCACGAAAGGAATGAGAGATCATGACGATCGCAGCCGACCGCGACTTGGACGTCAAGACGGCGGTCGAAGAAGAAATGGAGTGGACCCCGGAGGTCGACGCCGCCGGAATCGGCATCGCTGTCCAAGACGGCACTGTGGCGCTTTCGGGAGAGGTCGAGACATACGCAGAGCGCCTCGCCGCAAAGCACGCTGCTCTGCGTGTGCGTGGCGTCACCGCCGTCATCGATGATCTGACCGTGCACCCGAAGGCCAAATGGCCGGCGACCGAGACCGACATCGCGAAAGAAGTGAAGCGCGCGCTGCGCGCCTCGATCACCGTGCCCGACACGGTCAAGGCCGAGATCGACGAGCACAACGTCACGCTGATCGGCGAGGTGGACTGGGACTATCAGCGGCGCGCGGCGAAGAACGCGGTGCAGTTCCTCCGCGGTGTCTACAGGGTGAACAGCATGATCACGTTGAAGGCTCGCCCTTCGGCGGCGGACGCCGAAGAGCGCATCCACCATGCGCTTGTGCGCAACGCTCAACTCGACGCGAGCAGGATCCACGTCGCGGTCACCGGCAACTCCGTCACCCTCACGGGCGAAGTGCGCTCATGGGCCGAGAAGAAGCAAGCCGGCCAGGCCGCGTGGGCATCTCCCCACGTCACCTCGGTCGACAACCGCCTCATCGTGCGGTCCTACTGAAACGCGGTGGATCATGGCCCGCAATCTGGTTCGCTTCGACCCCTTCGGAGGGCTCGACGCGCTACGACGGGATTTCTTCGACGACGGCTTCTTCCGCGCGATGCGCGGGAAGCTGCCGACCACGGATGTGTACACAGAGGATGACAAGGCGCTCATGGTCGAAGCGCACCTCCCGAACTTCGAGGAGAAGGACATCTCCGTGAACGTCGACAATGGGGCTCTCGTGATTCAAGCGGAGCGCCACGAGAAGGAAGAAGACGAGAAGAAGAAGTACGTCGTCCGTGAGAGCAGCAGCAGCTTCTACCGCAGTATCGCGCTCCCCGAGCAGGCTGAGGAGGCCAAGATCTCGGCGGTCTTCGTGAACGGTGTGCTCAAGATCACCGTGCCCCTCGCCGAGGTCACCTCGCCGAGGCAGATCACCATCGGTTCGACGAGCGATCAGCCCGGGACGTGATGGCGAGAACAGGGGGCGGCCGGCGCAACGGTTGACATGCCGCGCCGGCCGCCCACCTTCATGTCATCCGAGTCGATGGCAAGGGAAACGGCGGGCTGCCGGCGACGCGTACCGCCTGCCGACACCCTCAGAACGGCGTGCCGTTCATTCACGGCGAAGGCGCGTCGCGCATCGTCGAAATATCGAGCCATTCCGACTCACGTTCAGCGGTCGTCGACGGGCCAGCAGATCTCGGTCCGCCACTTCGCGGAGTCCGGCTCTGCTCCAGGATCCGTGAGGTAGCTTTCCCACATCACCGAACCGGGCTCGAGACGTTCCTTCGCGAAATAGTCCTCGATCTCGGAGTAGGTCCGCTCCATGGTGTCGTACGGTCCGACGTGGACTGCCTCGACGACCCTGCCACCGGGCAGAGTTCCCGCCACGACGCTTCCGCTGGCTGTGATGGCACTCGCCACCGGAAACCCCGCTTCGACATCCACCGTGGCAGCGGGCCGACCGTAGTACTTGCCGAAGGGTGCGCCCACGGGCTGCACGCCTTGAGCCTGAAGCACCGCCATCGTCTCCTCGTAAGCCCGGGAGAAGAACTCCGTCAGCTCCGTCATCGGCACGTGCTCCCGGACCGCGGCGGTCGGTTGCTCAGGACACTCGATGATTCGAACGCTCGTCATGCTGCAACTCTGATCCCAAGCCGCCGGATCGAGTAGGGCCCAACGTCCCGCGTTTCTCCGCATCGCTCGCCTACGACAGGACCTTCGACCCTGCAGCCGGCGCCTCGTACCGCGCAGGCTGAGTCAAAGCTCCCCCGACGGGCGGTTGAGGGAGTGACAGGTCAAGACGGATGCGCGACCTGCCAGGCGGGCTCCGTTCCACCCGCATCCGCCGCACAAGACTCATGGAGGTTCAACGTGAAAGTACTCGTCGCGTATGAGAGCAAGTACGGCGCTACGGAAGGCATCGCTGAGCGCATAGGCAAAGCGCTGCGCGACCGCGGCCTCGAAGCGGACGTCGTACGCTGCAGCCGAGCGCGAGATGTGTCCGGGTACGACGCCTTCGTCGTGGGATCGGCTACCTATGCATTCAACTGGCGCAAGGATGCCCGGAAGTTCGTCGAACATCATGTAGAGGCGCTCTCGACCCACCCGACCTGGCTCTTCAGCAGCGGCCCGCTGGGCACTGAGACCGTCGACAAGGACGGAAAGGACGTTCTGAAAGCGGCGGAGCCCAAGCAATTCTCGGACTTCGCTGACCGTCTGCACCCGAAGGGCACTCAGGTATTCCGCGGCGCCTACGACCCCGACAAGATCCGCGGAGCAGACAGGATCGTCGTCTGGATGCCAGCGATCCGCGACATCATGCCCGAAGGCGACTTCCGTGAATGGGATGCAATCGACACCTGGGCAGGATCGATCGCTGATCATCTCGGAGCAACTGGTCACAGCCAGACCAACACCTGACCAGCGGTACGCCGCTCCGCCTGGCTTTCCTGCTCACGTCAGCCCGTGAGGGCCGTCAGAGTTAGGGGACTCTAGAAGTCCCAGTACTTGCCCGTTGCGCCGTGACGCCCGGAATCTCGCGGATTCTGCGGCACGTCTCTTCGGTCGTGCCATCTGCGTGCCACTCACCCCTGGAACCGTCTTGAGCCTTCGGATGGCGGAGCGAATGACTGTTCAACCAGGTGGGGGCTCATCGCCGAGCGCGGCAACGGGCGGTCAGTCCTTCGCGGCAGCGATCTCCTTACGAAGGATGTCTGTGCCCGCACTGAGCGCGCTGAGCTTCCCGAGCGCAACGTCCCGAGGCAACGGCGCCATGCCGCAGTTTGTGCTCGGGAGGAGCTTGTCCGCGTCGACGAACTTGAGCGCGCTTCGGAGAGTGTCGGCGACTTCGTCCGGGGTCTCGATGGTCTCGCTCGCCACGTCGATGGCCCCGAGCATCACCTTTTTGCCGCGGATGAGCTCGATCAGCTCCATCGGCACATGGGAGTGGTGGCACTCCAGCGAGACGATGTCGATGGTGGACCGCTGCAAGAGCGGGAACGATTGCTCGTACTGCCGCCATTCCGGCCCGAGGGTCGCCTTCCAGTCTGTGTTCGCTTTGATCCCGTAGCCGTAGCAGATGTGCACGGCCGTCTCGGCACGCAGTCCTTCTGCCGCCCTCTCCAGCGTCGCCACTCCCCAGTCCTGCACCTCATCGTGGAAGACGTTGAATGCGGGCTCGTCGAATTGGATGATGTCGACCCCCGCCGCCTCGAGTTCTTTCGCTTCCTGATTGAGGATCGTCGCGAACTCCCAAGCCAGCTTCTCGCGGCTCTTGTAGTGGCGGTCATAGAGCGTGTCGATCATCGTCATCGGGCCGGGAAGTGCCCACTTGATCGGCTGGTCGGTCTGCTGGCGGAGGAACTTCGCATCATCGACGAACACGGGCTTCTCACGGCTCACGGCACCCACGACGGTAGGCACGCTCGCGTCATACCGATCGCGGATTCGAACCGTCTCTCGCTGCTCGAAATCGACGCCGCTGAGGTGCTCGATGAACGTCGTGACGAAGTGCTGGCGGGTCTGCTCCCCGTCGCTGATGATGTCGATGCCGCGCTGGCGCTGCTCCTGGACTGCGCTGCGCAGCGCGTCCTGCTTGCCCTCGACCAACGCGTCACCCTCCAGCTTCCACGGTGACCAGAGCGTCTCCGGTTCGGCGAGCCAGGACGGCTTCGGCAGGCTGCCGACGATGGAGGTGGGCAACAGAGTGTGCATGGTCGACGGTTCTGCGCGCGTCATCCGACGAGAGCGGGGTAGTTGGCGGCCCACTGCTCGAGCACTTCGCTGTGCGGCTTCACGAAGTGCTCCTCGGTGTACTTCCCCTGCTTCGCGGCGAGTTGATTGCGCTCGATGCGGTCGTAGGCGATCTGGGTCCGCGAGAAGTCCTGCTCCTCGAGGCTCGGTCGGTAGATGCTCGCGGCGGCTGAGTTCGCGTTGTAGATCTCTGGGCGGTAGATCTTCTGGAAGGTCTCCATGGTGCTGATCGTGCCGATGAGCTGCAGGTTGGAGTAGTCGCCGAGCAGATCGCCGCGGAAGTAGAAGGCGAACGGCGCGACGCTGCCGGGTGGCATGAAGTAGCGGACCTGCAGCCCCATCTTCCCGAAGTACTCGTCGGTCAGCGAGTAGTCGTCCTGCTGATACTCGACGCCGAGGATCGGGTGGTGGTTCGCGGTGCGACGGTATTCCTTGCTCGTCGAGACGCTGATGCAGATCACGGGCGACGTCGGGAACCGCTCCCGGTATGCGGGGGAGTCGAGGAAGTGCTGGAACAGCTTGCCGTGCAGATTGCCGAAGTCGTCGGGGACGGTGAACTTGCCGGCAGCCTCGGTGGCCGCCGGCAGCAGCACGCTGAAGTCGAAATCGCGGACATAGGACGAGAAGTTGTTCCCCACGATCCCGTGGTGGCGTGCCTCGGTCCGCCGGTCGACGATCTGGATGTCGAGCACCTCGAGCAGCGGGAACTCCCGATCCTCGCCCCCCGCGGCGAACTGCAGCTCGACGGAGACGATCTCGAGCTCGACGGTGTAGCGGTCCCGGTTCGGGTTGTCCCAGTGGGCGAGGTCGTTGAATCGACGGTCGATCATCGTCAGGGCGTTGCGAAGGTTCTGCTGACGGTGCTCGCCGCGTGCCAGATTGGCGAAGTTCGTCGTGATCCGAGAACTGTCCGACGGCGAGTAGTCCTCGTCGAAGCGGGTGGTGGTGATGCTGAACGTGAACTCGTTCGCCATGAGCGGCCAATCCGTGGCTGATCGGCCGGGCTCGGCCTTACGGATGTCGGTACCACCATCGTGCAGGGCGCCCTGCGACTATCGACAAACTTGTCTCGGCTATGCATTTCTATAGGCTTTGGCTATGGTCCGTGGATCGACGAGCATCACGCTGCAACAACTGCACTACTTCATCGAGGTCGCCGCGGAGGGGTCGATCAGCGCCGCCGCCGACCTGCTCTATGTCTCCCAGCCGACCATGTCCGCGGCGATGAAGGACCTCGAGACCCGGGTCGGCCGCGCCCTCCTCCTCCGCTCGGCCCGCGGGGTGACACTCACCGCCGACGGTGCAGAGTTCCTCGGCTATGCCCGGCAGGTCATCGAGCAGGTCGCGCTCCTCGAGCAGCGCTACCTGGGTCGGCCGCCGTCGCGACGGCTGCTCGGGGTGTCGGCGCAGCACTACTCGTTCGTGGTCGACGCGTTCGTCCGAATGGTGAAAAGCAGCGGGGCGGCCGAATACGAGTTCTCGCTACGTGAGACTCGCACCTGGGACATCATCGAGGACGTCCGGACACTCCGCAGCGAGCTCGGCATCCTCTACCGGAACGACTTCAACCGGAACGTCATCGACAAACTCCTCCGAGACTCCGGACTCGCGTTCCACCCGCTCTTCCTCGCCGAGCCGCACATCTTCATCTCCCGGAAGAACCCCCTCGCCTCACGAGATCGCGTCACCCTCGCCGATCTCGCCGACTCTGCCGCGGCTCACCTTCGACCAGGGGGCGAACAATTCCTTCTACTTCGCCGAGGAGATCCTCTCCACCTTGTCGAGCAAGCAGGAGATCCGGGTCTCCGACCGCGCGACGATCTTCAACCTCATGATCGGGCTCGACGGCTACACGATCTCGACGGGCATCATCAGCGACGACCTCGACCCGGAGATCGTCGCCATCCCGCTCGACGTCGACGAACGCATCGAGATCGGCTGGATCGGCCATTCCGCTATCCCGCTCACCGAGCAGGCGCAGCGCTACCTCGCCGAACTTCGAGCCGTCGTCGCCGGCTTCGGCGTGGCGCTGCTCGGCTAGCCTCGCACGCGCGGATCACCTCGCCGCCGCGCCCGCGCGATCACGAACACTCTGGCCCTGTGCCACGACAGCTCGCCCTCAATGCCGTCGAGGAGTGCGTTGGTGGTGGACGGCGAGCGGAGATTGCCGGACGGCGACAACGGTTGTGCTCCCCCGGCCCGGTGGCGGAGATGTCGCGATTGAATCGCGATCCGGCGGTTTCGGCTGACCCTCAACACAAATCTTGATGAAGTAGTGGAGTTGCTGCAGCGTGAAACTGCCTGACCCCGGGCCATAGGGAAAGACTATAGGTATATATAGGCGCGTTTAGTTTGTCGATGGCCGCTCTATCCTGGACGATGGCTGTACCGACTTCCGCAAGGCCGAGCCCGGCCGATCACCCCACGGATTGGCCACTCATGGCGAACGAGTTCACGTTCAGAATCCCCCAGGCATGACGAATACTGCAACTGCCACTCGACCGGCTGGCGCGAGACCGGGCTTCGACTCCTCGTTGTCGCCGGACGAGTTCAAAGCCGCCTTTCGCGGGCACCCCGCTGGCGTGGCGGTCATCACCGCTGACGCGGGGGGAGGGCCGGTCGCGCTGACCGCGACTTCCGTGTCATCCGTAAGCGCCGACCCTCCATTGCTCATCTTCTCGATCTCGGCCCAGTCGTCTACCGCAGCGGCGTTCGCCCGCGCGGAGACCGTCGTGGTCCACCTCCTCGACGCCGACGACCTCGAGGTCGCGAAACTCGGCGCCACCAGCGGCGTCGACCGCTTTGCCGAAACGGACCGCTACTCCCGTCTCGTCACAGGCGAGCCGGTGTACAACGGCGTACGCGCGTGGCTTCGTTGCGCGGTCATCAGCCGCATGGATGCCGGCGGCTCCACCGTCATAGCGGCGCACGCACTGCAATCGCAGATCGACCGCGACGTCAGCAGCGGACAGCACGGCGACGCCCTCGTGTACCACAACCGGTCCTGGCACAGGCTCGGCGTACACTCCCAGATCACTTGAACGACGTCAGGAAGGTCGCCCAACGCGGACCTTCTACGAGACGCTTCGGGACTCCAGCATGACCGGCCCAGGTAGGGATCCGCTTCCGAGTGACGGAATCGCACTAACGCTTGGCGACGAACGCGTCAGACTTCTCCTGGAGGAAGGTGAACAGTGCGGCCAGCGCCGCCACTTCCTCAGTAATCCTCGCGACCGCGCGAGAACCGAGAGTGACGGGCTGCTCCCGAGGCTCGAACGTTATCGTCCACTCCGGTCCCGTCCCCGGCGACGGAGGCTCAATGTAGATCTCGGTCGGTGAATTCGGGAGCCGGACGGCAATTAGACCGGCATCCTCCCCGTCGGCGCCATCCTGCGGGATAACCCGGATCGCGGCTAATGCCGAGGAACTTGCCTGCACGAATTCATCGACCCATGGAGGCTTAGCGGCCTGCGGCCCACTGACGGTGAATGTCGTATTCGCGGGTGTAACCCGTGACTTACACAACCGAGTTCATGTCTAGCTCAGGTTACATTTTTACCCGCTGATCAGGGCTTTTCTCAGAAGTCCCAGTCCTCGTCCTCGGTGGCCTCGGCCTTTCCGATCACGTACGACGAGCCGGATCCCGAGAAGAAGTCGTGGTTCTCGTCCGCGTTGGGCGAGAGAGCCGACAGGATCGCGGGGTTCACGTTCGTGGTCGTGGACGGGAACATCGCCTCGTAGCCGAGGTTCATCAGCGCCTTGTTGGCGTTGTAGTGCAAGAACTTCTTGACATCCTCGGTGAGACCGACGCCGTCATAGAGATCCTGCGTGTACTGGACCTCGTTGTCGTAGAGCTCGTAGAGCAGCGAGAACGTATAGTCCTTCAGGTCGTCGCGCTCGGCCTGGCTGACCTTCTCGAGACCCTTCTGGTACTTGTACCCGATGTAGTAACCGTGCACGGCCTCGTCGCGGATGATGAGGCGGATGAGGTCGGCCGTGTTCGTGAGCTTCGCCCGTGACGACCAGTGCATCGGAAGGTAGAAGCCCGAGTAGAAGAGGAAACTCTCGAGCAGAGTGGAGGCCACCTTGCGCTTGAGCGGCTCGTCGCCACGGTAGTAGTCCATGACGATCTGAGCCTTCTTCTGAAGGTTCGGGTTCTCGACCGACCAGCGGAAAGCCTCGTCGATCTCCTTCGTCGAGCACAGCGTCGAGAAGATCGAAGAATAGCTCTTCGCATGCACCGACTCCATGAAGGCGATGTTCGTGTAGACGGCCTCCTCGTGCGGCGTGATCGCGTCCGGGATAAGCGAGACCGCGCCCACTGTGCCCTGGATCGTATCGAGCAGGGTGAGCCCGGTGAACACGCGCATCGTGAGAAGCTGCTCGTCGGGGGTCAGCGTGTTCCACGACTGGATGTCGTTGGACAGCGGCACCTTCTCGGGCAGCCAGAAGTTGTTCACAAGGCGGTTCCACACCTCGAGGTCCTTCTCGTCCTCGATGCGGTTCCAGTTGATGGCCTGCACGTGGCTGAGCAGCTTGAGCGGTTCGGGAGTCATTGTTCTGTCCTCGTAAGCGTGGTGACTAAAGGGTGCAACTGACGCAGGTATCCAGCTCGGTGCCCTCGAGGGCCATCTGCCGCAGGCGGATGTAGTAGATCGTCTTGACGCCCTTGCGCCAGGCGTAGATCTGGGCCTTGTTGATGTCGCGCGTGGTGGCGGTGTCCTTGAAGAACAGCGTGAGCGACAGGCCCTGGTCGACATGCTGCGTCGCCGCGGCGTACGTGTCGATGACCTTCTCGTAGCCGATCTCGTACGCGTCCTGGTAGTACTCCAGGTTGTCGTTCGTCATGAACGCCGCCGGGTAGTAGACGCGGCCGAGCTTGCCTTCCTTGCGGATCTCGATCTTCGAGGCGATCGGGTGGATCGAGCTCGTCGAGTTGTTGATGTACGAGATAGAGCCGGTCGGCGGCACCGCCTGCAGGTTCTGGTTGTAGATGCCGTGCTGCTGGATGCTGGCCTTCAGCGCGATCCAGTCGTCCTGCGTGGGGATGTGCTTGCCGGCGAACAGTTCCTTGACCTTCTCGGTCTCGGGCACCCACGCCTTGTCGATGTACTTGTCGAAGAACGTGCCGCTCGCGTAGGTGGAGTCCTCGAAGCCGTCGAACGCGCGCCCGCGCTCCTTCGCGAGGTTGTTCGACGCGCGCAGCGCGTGGAACAGCACCGTATAGAAGTAGATGTTCGTGAAGTCCAGGCCCTCTTCCGAACCGTAGAACACGTGCTCGCGCGCCAGGTAGCCGTGCAGGTTCATCTGGCCGAGGCCGATCGCATGCGACCGGTCGTTCCCGTCCTCGATCGAACGCACCGAGGCGATGTGGCTCTGGTCGCTGACGGCGGTCAGCGCGCGGATCGCGGTCTCGACCGTCTGACCGAGGTCGTCGGCATCCATCGACAGCGCGATGTTCATCGAGCCGAGGTTGCACGAGATGTCCTTGCCGATCTCCTTGTAGGAGAGGTCCTCGTTGTAGGTGGTCGGCGTGTTCACCTGCAGGATCTCGCTGCAGAGGTTCGACATGTTGATGCGGCCCTTGATCGGGTTGGCCCGGTTCACCGTGTCTTCGAACATGATGTACGGGTAGCCCGACTCGAACTGGATCTCGGCGAGCGTCTGGAAGAACTCGCGGGCGTTGATCTTCGTCTTCTTGATGCGGGCGTCATCGACCATCTCGCGGTACTTCTCGGTGACCGAGATGTCGCCGAACGGCACGCCGTAGACCTTCTCGACGTCGTACGGCGAGAAGAGGTACATGTCCTCGCCGTTCTTGGCGAGCTCGAACGTGATGTCGGGCACGACGACGCCGAGCGAGAGCGTCTTGATGCGGATCTTCTCGTCGGCGTTCTCGCGCTTCGTGTCGAGGAACCGCATGATGTCGGGGTGGTGCGCGCTCAGGTACACCGCGCCGGCCCCCTGGCGGGCACCGAGCTGGTTCGCGTAGCTGAAGCTGTCTTCGAGCAGCTTCATCACGGGGATGATGCCCGAGGACTGGTTCTCGATCTGCTTGATCGGAGCGCCGGATTCGCGGATGTTCGACAGCAGCAGGGCCACGCCGCCGCCGCGCTTGCTGAGCTGCAGCGACGAGTTGATGCCGCGCGAGATCGATTCCATGTTGTCTTCGATGCGCAGCAGGAAGCACGACACGAGCTCGCCGCGCTGGGCCTTGCCGGAGTTCAGGAACGTCGGGGTCGCCGGCTGGAAGCGGCCGGAGATGATCTCTTCGACGAGGTCGGTCGCGAGCTTCTGGTCGCCGTCGGCGAGGCCCAGCGCGGTCATGACGACGCGGTCCTCGAAGCGCTCGAGGTAGCGCTTGCCGTCGAAGGTCTTCAGCGTGTAGCTCGTGTAGTACTTGAACGCCCCGAGGAACGTCTCGAAGCGGAACTTCTTCGAGTAGGCGAGGTCGTTGAGCTTCTGGATGAACTCGAAAGGGTACTTCTCGAGCACGGCCGGCTCGTAGTACTCCTTCTCGACGAGGTAGTCGAGGCGCTCCTTGAGCGAGTGGAAGAAGACGGTGTTCTGGTTGACGTGCTGCAGGAAGTACTCCCGCGCCGCGCGCTTGTCGGCGTCGAACTGGATCCTGCCGTTCTCGTCGTACAGGTTGAGCATCGCGTTCAGCGCGTGGTAGTCCATGCCCTCGAACCGCGCGTCCGCCTTGAACGCCTTGTCGTCCTTCACTGCAGCTTCCACCATCGTTCCAATCCTTCGCTCACGCGATCCACGTCTTCGGGTGTGCCGAACAGTTCTAGCCGATACAAGTGCGGCACGGAGCACTTGCGGCTGATGATCTCTCCGGCGAGGCAGAAGTGCTCGCCGAAATTGGTGTTGCCCGCGGAGATGACACCGCGGATGAGACGGCGGTTCTGCTCGTCGTTGAGGAACCGGATGACCTGCTTGGGCACTGCGCCCTTCTCTTCGCCCTTGCCCTGACCTCCGCCGTAGGTGGGGGTCACGAGCACGAACGGCTCGTCGACGACGAGTCCGGCATCCGATGAATGAAGCGGGATCCGCACCGCGCGCAGGCCCAGCTTGTCGACGAACCGGGCCGTGTTGCCGGAGATGCTCGAGAAGTACACCAGCAACGGCGACTGGGTTGAGATCGCCGTGCTCATGGCCGGCCTACGCCAGGCGGCTGGCGAGTTCGTCGATCTTGTCGGGACGGAAGCCCGACCAGTGGTCCTCATCGGTGATGACGACCGGCGCCTGGAGGTAGCCCAGGGCCTTGACCTGCTCGAGGGCCGCGGGGTCCTGCGAGAGGTCGAGAACCTCGTATTCGATGCCCTTCGAATCAAGTGCGCGATAGGTCGCCGTGCACTGAACGCAGGAGGGCTTTGTGTAGACGGTGATCGACATGTGTGACCCGTTCTCCCTCAAATCGTGTGTTGCATCCGGTAGACCCCCACCGGGAGTCCAATACTACATATGGGTACGGACATTGGATAGCACCACAAGGGCTAGTAGTTACATCCGTGTAGTTTTGCACCGCTCTCCACATGTACAACACAGGTTGTCCACCGTTTCATCCACAGGAGACCGGTTTGTCGCGAACCTGGAAAAACCCTGAATCACGCCGGTTTCGGATGCCGCGGCCGCATCTGTCCACAGCGGTGAACCTACGCCGGGGCTCGGACACCGGATCGGCCTGTGCATTGCGCTCTCGGGCGTGTCGCGGCGTGTCGCGGCATCCGTCGCAGGTCGAGGCGCCGGGGTCCGCGCACCCCACCGCACTCGACCGACTACCGTGGTCGCGTGGCGGGCTACCGGGATCTTCTGCGCACGCCCGGCGTGGCGCGCATCATGGCCGCGCAGCTGACGGCGCGGTTCCCGAACGGCATGACCAGCCTGGCGATCCTGCTGCACATCGAATTCATCACCGGGTCCTACGGCGCGGCCGGGCTCGTCCTCGCAGCGACGTCGGTCGGTCAGGCCATCGCCGGACCGGTCACCAGTCGCTGGATGGGCATCTGGGGCATGCGCCGGGTGCTCACGACGACACTCGTGATCTGCGCGTGCGCGATCGCGGCGATCGCGCTCATGGAGACGATCGTCCCCGTCTACATGGCGCTCGGCCTCGTCGCCGGGCTCAGCACACCGCCGGTGCAGTCCGCGGTGCGCACGATCTACCCGAAGATGGTCACCTCGCGCCAGCTCACGCCGCTCTTCTCCTTCGACGCGTCGCTGCAGGAGGTCATCTGGATCGTCGCGCCCGTGGTGATCACCCTGGTCGCGACCCAGATCGGCACCGTGCAGGCGCTGCTCCTGATCGTCGCGATCCTGATCGGGGGCGGCGCCTGGTTCATCCTCTCCCCCGAAGTCGGCCGCGTGCGCATCCCGCGCAGCCGCCGGAGTCTCGGCAAGGTGCTGGGCAAGCCGCAGGTGCTGCTGGCGACGGTCATCGGGTTCCTCCTGATCGGCGCCTGCGCCGCGGTCGAGGCGGGGGTCGTCGCGACGTTCGATCACGGCGGTCTCGAAGCCGGCATCGTGCTCGCCATCTTCTCGATCGGCAGCCTCGCCGGCGGACTGTCGTTCGGCCACATTCCGATCGGACGTTGGGCGATGGCACGCCGCCTCGCGATCATGGCGGTCGGGCTCTGCCTCACGGTCTTCTCGCTCAACATCTTCTGGCTCGGCGCCACGCTCTTCGTGGCCGGCATCGGCATCGCGCCCGCCCTCGCCGTGCTGTTCGCGATGACGAGCGCGAGCGTCAAGTTCAGCGAGACCGCCGAGGCGTACGGCTGGATCGGCACGGGTCAGCTGATCGGCGCTGCGGCCGGCTCCGCCGTCGCCGGGTTCCTCATCGACGGCGTCGGCCCGACAGGCGCCTATTGGGCGGCCGCGGCCTTCGCGATCGTCGGCACGGTGGTGGCCGTGGTGTGCGTGCGCGCCTTCCCCGACCTGCGCCATCGGGACCCCAGCCCGATCCCCGACACCGAGCCGGTGAGAACGGTCACCTGACGTCCCCGCTCGCTTACGCGTCGAGCGGATTCGGATGAGCGCAGTGGATTCGGATCGCCCGGCCGCCGGCATCCGAATCCGATGCCGAGCTCCGAATGGGCGGCACGCGGTCGAACCGCCGGGTCAGGCGATGCGCCGCAGCAGTTCCAGCACGGCCAGCGCGTACGCGTCGGCCGGCTCGGGGTGCTCGAAGACGAACGTCTCGTCCCCGATCGCGATCTCGACCTCGTGCGTGTCGGCCAGCCGGCGCAGCGAGCGGAACGCACCGCGCAGCAGCTCGCGCAGCTGGCTCTCGTGCGGCAGCCACAGGGCGTCCTCGAGCGCGACGGAATCCAGCGCCCACTCGGTGGTGCCGTTGAAGGCGAGGATCCGGCCGGTCGGGTACTCCCGCGGCTCGATCGTCATCTCGCTCACCGTGAAGACGTCGGCCTCGAACTCCGGCTCGTTCAGCTGGAACCTGTCGCCCGAGCGCGGGTGCCACACCAGGCCCGCGTCGCGCAGGGCGACTGCCGATTCCGTCGAGATCATGCCAACCATCATGGCCCGCACGGAGCACGCTCGGGCCGCTCGTAGGCTGTGGGGATGCCCGCCGTCCCGCCCGTACCCCTCACGCTGCCCCGCCTGTCGTGGGGCGATCCGTCCTCCGATCGCCGCGCGCTGCTCGTGCACGGGCTGGGATCGAACGGCGCGCTGATGTGGCGCTTCGGGGTCGCCCTCTCGGATGCCGGCTGGTGCGCGGATGCCGTCGACCTCCGTGGCCACGGGGTCGCGCCGCGCGCCCTGGACTATTCGATCGGCGCCTACGCGGCCGATCTGCGCCTGACCCGTCCGCACGACGGCACGGGCTGGGATCTCGTCGTCGCGCACTCGCTGGGCGGTGCGGCCGCGACCGCCGTTGCGGCATCCGATCCCGCGTGGACGCGCCGGCTGGTGCTCATCGATCCGGCGATCCACCTAGCGCCGCGCGATCGCGACATCGTGCGCGCGAGCCAGGAGCGCTCTTTCGCCGACCCCACCACGGCCGCGGTGCGCGAGGAGCATCCGCACTGGCACGAGCACGACGTCGAGCTGAAAGCCCTGTCGGCGCAGCAGGCGAGCCGCTGGGCGGTCGAGCAGACCAGTGCCCAGAACCCCGAATGGGACGAGCGGGATGCCGCTGCCCGCCTCACCGTGCCGACGCACATCATCGGCTCCGATCCGGCGGTGTACTCGATCTTCACGGGCGCGCTGGCCGACGGTGTGCTGCGCAACCCGGCCATCGCGATGTCGGTCGTGCCGGGGGCCGGCCACTCACCGCACCGCGACAAGCCGGAAGCGACGATCGCCGAATTCCTGAGGGTGCTCGAGCGCTAGCCCGGTCACTGCACCACCTGTTCCACGCCCTGACCGACATCCAGGACGACGCCGACGAAGCTCGGGATCGCCGCTGACAGCGTGCTCTTCAAATCATCCACCGGCGGCACCGCGCCGTCGTCGGTCGTGATGTCGAGCGTCGCCGTGAGGCCGCTCCACTCCACGTCGTAGACGCGGGCGCCCTCCTCATCCTGCAGCCAGTCGGTGGCGGCGTTCTGGATCACGACCGACCACCGCGCGAGGGCGATCGTGACGACCGAGTTGAACGCCAGGGGCACGGACACGATCACGGCGAGTACGGTGACCACGATGTAAGCGCGTCGGCGGTTCGCCTCCCTCCGCGAACCGGGATCGCGGGCATACCCGCCCACCGTGAAGACGATGCTGCCCGCGATCACGAGTGCGACGACATTGGAGAGGAAGAGCGTGAGCGCTCCGAACGCGTCGTTCCACTCGCCCTGGCCGGCCGTGACCCCGACCACGCCGAGGGGAGGCACCAAGGAGATGGCGATGGCGACACCGGGCAGAACGGCGCTCAGATCCTTGCGGCACATGGCGAAACCGCCGGCGAAACCGGTCGCGAGTGCGGCGATCAGATCCATCAGGCTCGGCGAGGTGCGACCCGCGACCTGCGAGTTGGTGGCCAGGCTCTCAGGTGTCGCGACGAAGATCGAGAATGCGAGCCCCAGCACGACGACAATGACCACTCCGGCCAGGACCCACAGGATCGAGCGCACCACGAGGCTCAGATGTCCCGTCACGATCCCGAGCGCGATTCCCAGGATGGGCGTCCCCAGAGGCGCGATGATCATCGCCCCGATGACGGTCGCCGTCGAGTCGGTGAGCACCCCTGCGATCGCGATCATGCCGGCCAGGGTGAGCATGATGAGAAACCCGGTTCGCTTGCCCACCTTGTCGCCCGAGCCCAGGTCGAGCGCGTCCTGGAGCGCCTCGATGGGCTGCCGCTGAGACGCCGGGATGAGGGTCTGTGTGAGGTGTGACATGGATGCTCCTCGCGCCGATGCGTTCTCGAGTGGCGCGCACCGCGCGTCTCGAGACACATGGTGGCACCGAGTTTCCGCAGAGGCCATGGGTCCGGCCACTCGCGGCGGTGCGGCCCCTGTCGGACGGGGTCCGCGTGAGAATGGCAGAGTGAGCGACTTCGACCCGACCGGCATCCTTCCCGACGATCTGCTCGCGCGCATCAGGGAACGGGCGGTCATCCACGACCGCGAGAACACCTTCCCCGGGGAGGACCTCGCCGAACTGCGGGATGCCGGCTACCTCTCGATCCTCGTACCCACCGAGTTCGGCGGCGCGGGGCTGGGACTGCCGGAGGCGTCCGCGCTCCAGCAGCGGCTCGCCGGAGCCGCACCCGCCACCGCGCTCGCGATCAACATGCACCTGGTCTGGACGGGCGTGGCGAAGGTGCTCGCCGACCGCGGCATCCACGATCTGCGTTTCGTGCTCGAGGGCGCGGCTGCCGGCGAGGTCTTCGCGTTCGGCATCAGCGAGGCCGGCAACGACCTGGTGCTGTTCGGCAGCGATACGGATGCCGCGCCCCAGCCCGACGGGTCGTACGCGTTCACGGGCAACAAGATCTTCACCTCCCTCTCGCCGGTGTGGAATCATCTCGGGCTGCATGGACTGGACACGACGTCCCCCGACGCTCCACAGATGGTCTACGCCTTCGTGCCGCGGTCGGAGGAGGCCGCCGGTCGGATCGTGATCCGCGACGACTGGGACACGCTCGGCATGCGGGGCACGCAGTCGCGCACGACGGGACTGCGCGGTGCGCTCGCACCGGCGGACCGGGTCGTGCGCCGCATCGCACCGGGACCGAATCCCGACCCGATCGTCTTCGCCATCTTCAGCGTGTTCGAGATCCTCCTCGCGTCGGTCTACACGGGCATCGCGCGCCGCGCGCTGGACCTCGCGGTGGAGACCGCGGGTGTGCGCAGGTCGAAGAAGACCGGGCAGACGTACAGCCAGGACCCCGACATCCGCTGGCGGATCGCCGACATGGCGCTCGCCTATGACGCCCTTCCCCCCGAACTCGCCTCCCTCAGCCACGACGTCGATGAGTCGGCCGATCACGGCGCGAGATGGTTCTCTCTGCTGTCCGGGATCAAGCACCGCGCCGTGACGATGGCCAAGCGCGTCGTGGACGACGCGATCCTCGTCGCGGGCGGCTCGTCGTACTTCGCCTCGAGCGAGCTCAGCCGGCTCTACCGCGACGTGCTCGCCGGCCTGTTCCACCCGTCCGATCCGGAGTCGGCGCACTCCACCGTTGCCACCGCGTGGCTGGGGCCGGTCGCCTCGTGATGGCGCGCACGCCCACGGCCCTTCTGAGCCCGGCCGATCAGGAGCGGCGCCGCGGACTGCGGGTCATGAAGGGCGTGGCGCTGGGTGCGCTGCTGTTCATGGCGCTGCTGTTCGTCTTCGCGTTCGCGTTCCAGGAGCAGTACCCGGCCCTGGCCTACGTTCGCGCGTTCGCGGAGGGCGGGATGGTGGGCGCGCTGGCCGACTGGTTCGCCGTCACCGCCCTGTTCCGGCATCCGCTGGGCATCCCCATCCCGCACACCGCGATCATCCCCAACCGCAAGGATGAGATCGGCCAGAACCTCGGCGAATTCGTCGAGACCGAATTCCTTCGCGGCGACGTCGTGCGCACGAAGCTCGAAGAGACCGCGATCGCCGCGCGCCTCGGCGAGTGGCTGAGCGTGCCCGCGCACGCCGAGCGCGTGGGCGCGGAGGCCTCGCTGATGGCCGCCGGGGTGCTGCGCGCGCTCAGCGACGACGACGTCAACGACGTCATCGAGGACCTCGCCCGCGAACACCTCATCGCCCCCCCGTGGGGGCCGCCGCTCGGGGGATGGCTCGGTCGCATCGTCGACTCCGGCGCCCATCACGGGGTCGTAGAACTCGGCATCGACAGCATCGGGGCATGGCTCGACGCCAACTATGCGTCATTCTCAGGCCTCGTCTCGCGTCGCCTGCCCGCGTGGGTGCCCTCGGTCGCCCAGCGACTGGTCGACGACACGGTCTACAACGAGGCCATCAAGTTCGTGGCCGCCGTCAAAGCCGACCCGAGGCATCCGGCCCGGGTCGCCGTCGACGGCTACCTTCACCGGTTCGCCGACAATCTTCAGCACGACCCCGCCACCATGGCGCGCCTCGAAGAAACCAAGGCGACGCTGTTCGACAGCCCGCGCATCCGGGAGCTGGCCTCCGAGGCGTGGAACACCGCGAAGGCGGGGCTTCTGGAGTCGCTCGCCGATCCGCAGAGTGGTCTGCGCCGCCGCATGGCGGAGGCGCTCAGCGAGATCGGTGGACGACTCAGGTCCGATGCCGCCCTGCAGCGCCGCGTCGACGGCTACGTCACCGACGCGGCCGTCTTCCTCGTGGACCGCTACCGGCACGACATCGCCTCGATCATCACCGACACGGTCGAGCGCTGGGACGCCGCGGAGACGACGGAGAAGATCGAACTCATGGTCGGTCGCGACCTGCAGTACATCCGGCTGAACGGCACCGTCGTGGGCGCTCTCGCGGGGCTGCTGATCTACACGATCGCGCACGCGCTGCTGGGCTGACGGATGTCAGGTTTCCGGCCGGTAAACACTTCGACGCCGCGTGACGGACTCCTGGGTCGCGGGGTGCGCGGGCAGTAGCCTGATCGCGTGCCCGACAGCCCCGATCAGCTCATCTTCAGCTATGGCACCCTGCAGACTCCCGAGGTGCAGCTCGACACGTTCGGGCGCCTCGTCGCAGACGAGGACGATGCCCTGCCGGGCTTCACCGTCGACTACGCCGAGATCGACGATCCGCGCGTCGCGGACCTGTCCGGGCACACTGTGCATCCGATCGTCCGGCCGACGGGGAACGCGCTCGACAAGGTCACCGGCAAGGTGCTCTGGGTCACCGAGGGCGAGCTCGAGGCGGCCGACGAATACGAGGTCGAGCTCTACCGTCGCGTCGAGGTGAGCCTGCAGAGCGGCCGCGCGGCGTGGGTGTACGTCGCGGTCTGACTCCGTCCGCGGGAGTAGCGTCGGGGTGTGGCGCTCTCACATGACGACCTCTGGCCGCGAGCGGGCGACTGGCCCGCTCTCGAGTCGTACGACGGCGACGTCGATCTGACGCTGCTCGGCGTTCCGGCGTGGCGCACATCGCTGTCGCCGACCGGCGCACACGCGACGCCCGCCGCCGTCCGCGACGCCCTGCGCCGCTACAGTCCCGCGCTCATGGCCGGGCCGGTCGACCTCGGCGCGCTGCGAATCGCGGATGCCGGCGACGTGGGCGAGCCGGACGGACCAGAGGGCGAGGCCGCGGTGCGGGAGGCGGCGCGCCGGGCGGCCGCGCGATCGCGGCTCGTCGTCGCGCTGGGCGGAGACAACAGCGCCACCTATGGCGTCGCGCAGGGGGCCGGGGTGACCGGGCTCATCACCCTCGACGCCCACTTCGACCTGCGCGACGGGGTGTCCAACGGCTCGCCGGTGCGGCGGCTGATCGAGGACGGGCTGGATCCGCGGCGCATCGTGCAGATCGGGATCGCAGACTTCGCCAACTCGGTCGCGTACGCGCAGCGCGCCGCGGAGTACGGCATCACGGTCATCGGCCTCGACGACACGCGCCGCAGGGGCGCCGCCGACGTGATGGCTCAGGCTCTGGAGGTTGCCGGCGACGGCGGGGGCGGCATCCATCTGGACGTCGACGTCGACGTGTGCGACCGCTCCGTCGCGCCCGGCTGCCCGGCCAGCGTCCCGGGTGGGCTCGCTGCATGGGAGCTGCGTGCCCTGGTGCGCGCCGCGGCATCCGACAGCCGTCTGATGTCGGCCGACATCGTCGAGGTCGACGCGACCGCCGACACACCCGACCAGCGCACCGTGCGGCTCGCCGCGCTGTGCGTGCTCGAAATGCTCGCCGGAGTGGGGGTACGTGCATGATCCGTCTCGTCCTGGTGCGACACGCGAAGTCCGACTGGGGCGACCCGAGCCTCGACGACCATGACCGGCCGCTCAATGGTCGCGGCATCCGGGACGCACCCCGCATGGCCCGGAGGCTGGCCGGAACCGACTTCCGTCCCGAGGTGATCCTCTCGAGCACCGCGTTGCGCGCGCGGACGACGGCCGAGGCCTTCGCCGCGGAATTCGACGTGGCCGTGGACCTGGACCCGGAGCTCTACGGCGCCCCCGGCAGCACGCTGCTCGCGAAGGCGGCCGGCAGCTCCGCGAGACGCCTCATCGTGGTGGCTCATGACCCGGGGATGAGCGCTCTGGCGGAGCGCCTGACTGAGGGGGAGATCGGACACATGCCGACGTGCGCCGTCGCGACCTTCACCTGGGATCAGGACGACTGGGACGTCCTGGACTCGGTGGACCCCGTCGAGTGGACCTTCGACAGCCCGCGCTGACCGAGTGTGCGGCTCAGGCCGCCCGGCCGTCGCGCCACACCGTGTGGACGAGGGGCACGCCCGGCCGGTAGGCGAGGTGGGTGCGGGTCGGTGCGTCGAGCATCACCAGGTCGGCGCGCATGCCGGGTGCGAGCACGCCGACATCGTCGCGGCGCAGCGCACGGGCGCCGCCGGCCGTGGCCGCCCAGACCGCTTCGGCCGACGTCAGGCGCATCTCGCGGACCGCGAGCGCGATCATGAGCGGCATCGAGCTGGTGAAGCTCGAGCCCGGGTTGCAGTCGCTCGCCAGCGCGACGGTCACACCGGCGTCGATCAGCCGGCGGGCGTCGGGATACGGCTGACGGGTCGAGAACTCCACGCCCGGGAGGAGCGTCGCGACCGTGTCGCTTCCCGCGAGTGCGGCGACGTCATCGTCGTCGAGGTACGTGCAGTGGTCGACGGATGCCGCGCCCACGGCGACCGCGAGCCGCACACCGCGCCCGAAGCCGAGCTGATTGCCGTGCACGCGCGGCACGAGCCCGACCGCGACCCCGGCCGCGAGGATCCGCAGCCCCTCGTCGGGGGTGAACGCGCCGGTCTCACAGAACACATCGATCCATCGAGAATGCGGGGCGCAGGCCTGGAGCATCGGGCCGCAGACGAGGTCGACGTACTCTTCGCGCCGTTCGGCGTACTCGGCGGGGACGACGTGCGCGCCGAGGAACGTGACCTCCGGCGTGACCTCGGCCGCGAGGCGGGCGAGCCGCTGCTCGTCGTCCACCGTGAGCCCGTAGCCGGTCTTGATCTCGAAGGTCGTCGTCCCCTGGGCGTGCAGCTCGGCGACGAAGCCCTTCACACGGCGACGCAGCTCGTCGTCGCTCGCCGCCCGCGTGGCCGCGACGGTGCGCCGTATGCCGCCCGCGGCATACGGCGTCCCGGTCATGCGCGCCTCGAACTCGTCCGCGCGGTCGCCGCCGAACACGAGGTGGGTATGGGAGTCGACGAAGCCGGGGATGACCGCGCGACCGCCGGCATCCACCGTCTCGACCTCATTCCGCGAGACTGCATCCGCAGGCCGAGACTGCGGGGAGAGCCCGCTGTCTCGACGACCCGCTGCGGTCTCGCGGTCGGAGGGGGCGCTGCCGGCCGGGCCGACCCAGGCGATCCGTTCGCCCTCGATCAGCACGGCGGCGTCCCGGATCGTGCCGCACGGATCGCCCTCGGCGGCGACGTTGGTGGTCAGCTCGCCGATGTTCGCGATCAGGATGCGGCGGGTCACAGCATCGGCACCTTCAAGCCTCGCTCGCGGGCGACTTCCTTCGCGCGGTCGTAGCCTGCGTCGACGTGCCGCATCACCCCGGTGCCGGGGTCGTTCGTGAGCACGCGCGCGAGCTTCTCGGCGGCGAGGTCGGTGCCGTCGGCGACCGTGACCTGACCGGCGTGGATGCTGCGCCCGATGCCGACGCCGCCGCCGTGGTGGATCGACACCCACGAAGCGCCCGATGCCGTGTTGAGGAGCGCGTTCAGCAGCGGCCAGTCGGCGATCGCATCGGAGCCGTCGGCCATGGCCTCGGTCTCGCGGTACGGCGATGCGACCGAGCCGGCATCGAGGTGGTCGCGCCCGATCACGATCGGACCGGCCAGCTCGCCCGAGGCGACCATCTCGTTGAACTTCAGCCCCGCGAGGTGGCGCTCCTGATACCCGAGCCAGCAGATGCGGGCGGGCAGCCCCTCGAAGTGCACCGCGTCGCCGGCCTTGTCGAGCCAGCGCACGAGTCCCGCGTTGTCGGGGAACAGCGCCTTGACCGCCTCGTCGGTCTTGCGGATGTCTTCGGCGTCGCCCGAGAGCGCCACCCAGCGGAAGGGGCCGCGGCCCTCGGCGAACTGAGGCCGGATGTATGCGGGCACGAACCCGGGGAACTCGAAAGCCCGGTCGAAGCCCCCGAGCTGCGCCTCGGCGCGGATCGAGTTGCCGTAGTCGAAGACCTCGGCGCCGGCATCCTGGAATCCCACCATCGCCCCGACCTGCTTGGCCATGCTCCCGCGGGCGCGGAGCGTGAACCCCTCAGGGTCGCGCTCGGCCTCAGCGCGCCAGTCGTCCACATCGACGCCGACCGGCAGGTAGGCGAGGGGGTCGTGCGCACTCGTCTGATCGGTGACGATGTCGATCGGCGTGCCACGCAGCAGCAGCTCGGGAAACACCAGCGCGGCGTTGCCCACGACGCCGACGCTGAGCGCCCTGCCCTCGTTCTTCGCGGCGACCACCCGTGCGACGGCCTCGTCGAGGTCGGTCGTGTACTCGTCGAGGTAGCCGTGCTCGACACGGCGCGCGAGCCTCGACTCGTCGACGTCCACGATCAGCACGGCTCCCCCGTTGAGCGTCACCGCCAAGGGCTGAGCGCCGCCCATGCCTCCGCATCCGCCCGTCAACGTCAGCGTCCCGGTGAGATCCTCCCTGCCGAGAGACCGAGCGACGGCCGCGAAGGTCTCGTACGTGCCCTGCAGGATGCCCTGCGTGCCGATGTAGATCCACGAGCCGGCCGTCATCTGCCCGTACATCGTCAGCCCGAGCTGCTCGAGCCGCCGGAACTCCGGCCACGTCGCCCAGTCCCCGACGAGGTTCGAGTTGGCGATCAGCACGCGCGGCGCCCACTCGTGCGTGCGGAACACGCCGACCGGCTTGCCGGACTGCACGAGCAGCGTCTCGTCGGGCTCCAGCTCGTCCAGGGTGCGCACGATCGCGTCGTACGCCTCCCAGCTGCGCGCGGCCTTTCCGGTGCCGCCGTAGACGACCAGGTCTTCGGGGTGTTCGGCGACCTCGGGATCGAGGTTGTTCATCAGCATCCGCTTGGCGGCTTCGGCACCCCAGCTCTTCGCGGTGCGGACGTTGCCGCGCGCGGCGCGGACGGTACGGGTGTCGGTCGTCATGAGACTGCTCCTTCTGCGGCGGCCGCGACCTGGCCGGAGATCACCAGGTCGGTCACCGCCTCGATGTCGGGTGAGAGGAAGTGGTCGTGGCCGGGCCCGCGCGCGACCGTGCGGACGAGGTCTCGGACCGCGCCGGTCGCAGGACCGGGCTGCAGCGGTGCGCGCAGGTCGAGCGCCCGAGCGCCCGAGAGCACTTCGATCGCGAGCACGCGGGCGAGCCCGTCGATGCCGCGGCGCAGCTTGCGCGCAGCGGCCCACCCCATCGACACGTGGTCCTCCTGCATGGCCGACGACGGGATCGAGTCGACGGATGCCGGCACGGCGAGTCGTTTCAGCTCGGAGACGATCCCGGCGGCGGCGTACTGCGCGATCATGAGACCCGAGTCCACGCCGACCTCATGCGCGAGGAACGGCGGCAGGCCGTGGCTGCGGGTCTGGTCGAGCGCGCGGTCGGTGCGGCGTTCGGAGATCGATGCGACGTCGGCCACGGCGATCGCGAGGAAGTCGAGCACGTACGCGACGGGAGCGCCGTGGAAGTTGCCGTTGGACTCGACGCGGCCGTCGTCGGTGATGACCGGGTTGTCGACCGCGGAGGACAGCTCGCGGAACGCGATCGTGCGCGCGTGCTCGACGGTGTCGCGCGCGGCGCCGTGCACCTGCGGCGCGCATCGCAGGGAGTACGCGTCCTGCACCCGCGTGCAGACCGCCGGATCGCGGTGCGACGCGACGAGCGGCGAGTCGGCGAGATATGCACGCAGGTGCGCCGCGGATGCCGCCTGCCCGACCTGCGGACGCAGAGCCATGAGGTCGGCGGCGAACACGGCGTCCGTGCCGAGCTGGCTCTCGATCGACATCGCGGCGGCCACGTCGGCCGTGTCCAGGAGCACCGAGAGGTCGTGGAGCGCGATCAGCAGCATCCCGAGCATGCCGTCTGTGCCGTTGATGAGCGCGAGACCCTCCTTCTCACGCAGCACGAGCGGCTCGATTCCGGCATCGGCGAGCGCCTCGGCGGCGGGGACGACGGTACCGCCCGCGCTGCGCACGTCCGACTCGCCCATCGCGGCGAGCGCGACGTGCGAGAGCGGCGCGAGGTCGCCCGAGCAGCCGAGGGATCCGTACTCCCGAACGATCGGCGTGATCCCCGCGTTGAGCATCGCCGCGTAGGTCTCCACGACGACAGGACGCACTCCGGTGTGACCGGTCGCGAGGGTCTGCAGACGGAGCAGCTGCAGCGCCCGCACGACCTCGGGCTCCACCTCGGCGCCGGTGCCCGCCGCGTGCGAGCGGATCAGACTGGCCTGCAGCTGCGCCCGGCGCTCCGTCGCGATGAAGGTCGTGGCCAGGGCGCCGAATCCGGTCGAGATGCCGTAGTGCGGCTCGGGGTCGTCCGCCAGTCCTTCGACGAGCGAGCGGGATGCCGCGACCCGGGCCAGGGCTCCGGGGTCGAGCTCGACGCGCGCTCCGTGACGTGCGACGGCGACGACGTCTTCGGGGCGCAGGGGTGCGGCGCCGACGAGGACGGTGAGGTTGTCCGTGACGGTGGTCATTCTCCGATTCCACACCCGCGCACTCGCGCGGAACAGCAGGAGGTGGCATCCTTTGTCTGTCATGCCAGACAACTTGCCTCCCCGCCCCCAGGTTCCGGCCGCAGATCAGACGCTGCAGGATTCTGTCGCTGCTCGCCCGCCAGCGCGGGCCGATCGCGGCCCGGACGATCGCCGGCCAGCTCGACGTGCCGCGGTCCAGCGTCTACCACCTGCTCGCCACACTCGAAGAGCACGGCTTCGTCGTGCATCTGCCCGCCGAGCGGCGCTGGGGTCTCGGCACCGCGGCGTTCGAGCTGGCCGGCGGCTACGCGCGGCAGCAGCCGCTCACCCGGATCGGTCGTCCGCTGATCGCCGCGCTGGCCGACCGCACCGGCGAGAGCGCTCATCTCGCGGTGATGACGGGCCGCGATGTGCTCTACATCGTGGAGGAGCGCGCGCCGCGGCGCCCCGCGCTCGTCACCGACGTGGGCGTGCGTCTTCCGGCGCACCTCACCGCCACCGGCCGTGCCATGCTCGCCGCTCTCCCCCGCGAGCAGGTGCGCGCGCTGTACCCGGATGCCGCATCCTTCGCCGACCGCACCGGCCGGGGGCCGTCCCGCCCGGGCGAGCTGCGCGACGTGCTGCGCGCGGTGCGCGCCGACGGATTCGCCACGGAGGACGGCGAAGTCACTCTCGGGCTGCGCTCGGTCGGCGTCGCGGTCCTCGACCACGCCCGCTGGCCCATCGCCGGGATCGCGGTCACCTACCCCGACGAGGCGGCGCAGGATCCCGCCCAACTCGCGCGGCTGATCGATCACGCTGCCGCCGAGCTCGGCCGCCGGATCGGCGGTGTCGCCGCGCGCTGAGCGGCCGCCGGCGGTCGCGAGACGACGCGATGTGCTCTGCGACCGGCAAAACCGCGACACTTCGCGTCGTCTCACGCGCGGTTGCCGGCCGCCGGCTACCGGACGATCAGGCGCGGCTCGACGAGCACGTGCTCGGGCGGCGCCTCCCGGTCGTGCGCCGCGACTGCCCGGCCCGTCTCCCCCATGAGCAGGTCCAGCACGGCGGCCGCGACGAGCTCGGGCGATTGCTCGATGCTCGAGACCCCCAGCGCCTCGGCCACCGGAGTGTTGTCGAACCCGATGACGGGCAGACCGCGACGCCCGGCATCCGCCGCCGCCAGATGCGCGCCGACCGCATGCGAGTCGCTGACGCACACCAGTGCGTCGAGGTCCGCCAGCAGACCGGGCTCCGCGAACGCCGCGGTCATCGCGTCCCTCGCGAGAGCGAGGCCGTCCACCGCTTCGAAGCGCGGGCCGGTGGCACCGGCATCCGTCATCGCCTCGCGCCACCCGCGCTCGCGGTCATCTCCGGTTCCGCTGCCGGTCGGCCACCCGAAGAACCCCACGCGACGACCGGCCGTCGCCAGGGCGTGGCGCGTGGCGGCGCGCGTGCCGGCGGCGCCGTCGACGTCGACCCACGTGTGGGCGGAGCGGTAGACGTCGCCTCCGCCCCACGGACGCCCGAAGGACACGAACGGCACCCCCCGATCCATCAGCCATCCCGTCCGCGGATCGCCGAAGAACGTGCCCGTCACCACCACCGCGTCGATCTCGGCGCCGTCCACCAGACCGCCCAGACGCTCGATCTCCTCCTCTGCACTGCGGGCGCTGTAGATGAGCACCCGCATCCCGCGTTCGCTCGCCCGCTCGGTCAGTGCGTGCACGAAGCGATCCAGGATGACGCCTGAGATCCCGCCGGAATAGGGATCCAGGTGGATGCCGATCGTCGAGCTGCGACGCGTGCGCAGTCGCCGGGCGGCGGCGTGCGGACGGTAGGCGAGTTCGACGATCGCCTGCTGGACGCGCTCACGGGTCTCGTCCCGCACGATATCCGGCGAGTTGAGCACGTTCGACACGGTCTGCCGCGACACACCGGCCGCGCGCGCCACGTCTTCGACGGTCGGCGGCTTGGTCACGTGCAGTCCTCCCCGTGATTCCGGTCATCGGAACGTTCAAATCGTTATCGACACCGTAGCGCGCAAGGGGTTGACAGCGACAGGCGACGCTCGTACTTTGCACATAGCGGCCGGGTTTGATCGTTCAAAGTCCAGAACGATCAAACGACGATCCCGCGGCCCCGACCCCCCGGAGCCGCCCGCTGTGTTCATCAAAGGAGACAGGACATGACACGCAAGACGCGCGCGATGACGGGTGCGGGAGCTCTCGCCGTCGCAGGTGCACTGGTTCTGAGCGGCTGCGGCGGCTCGAGCTTCGACGAGCCGGCAGATGGCGGCGGCGACGGTGGACTCACGTCCTCCGACGAAGCGCTCACCCTCCTGATCGGCTCCAGCGGCGAGGCCGAGACCGCCGCCGTCGAGGAGGCCGTCGCGGCGTGGTCGGAGGAGTCCGGCGTGGAGGCGACCGTCCAGGTCGCGAACGATCTCTCACAGCAGCTGTCACAGGGTTTCGCCGGCGGGTCACCGGCGGATCTGTTCTATCTCGCGCCCGAACTGCTCGCCGGGTTCGCCGGCAACGGCTCGCTCGCAGCGTACGGGTCTGAACTCGAGAACGCCGACGACTTCTATCCCTCGCTGGTCGAGAACTTCACGATCGACGGCGAGTTCTACTGCGCCCCCAAGGACTTCTCGACGCTCGCCCTCATCATCAACACGGATCTGTGGGCCGCAGCCGGCCTCACCGAAGACGACGTTCCGACGACGTGGGAAGAGCTCGCGGCCGTCAGCCAGACGTTGACCACCGACGGGCGTGTCGGGTTGGCGTTCGGTCCCGAGTACCAGCGCGTGGGCACATTCATGGCGCAAGCAGGCGGCGGAATGGTCGTCGACGGTGAAGCCGTGGCCAACAGCCCTGAGAACGTGGAGGCCCTCGAGTACGTGAAGTCGCACCTGGTCGACGGAACCTTCGCGTACTCTTCGGACATCGGAGCCGGCTGGGGTGGCGAGGCATTCGGAAAGCAGCTGGCCGCCATGGTCATCGAGGGCAACTGGATCGGCGGTGCACTGAGCGCCGACTTCCCGGACGTGCCCTACCTGGTGGCGGAACTTCCCGCCGGCCCGGCCGGCCAGGGCACTCTTCAGTTCACGAACTGCTGGGGCATGGCCGCTGACAGTCCCAATCAGCAGGCAGCGCTCGACCTCGTGGAGTACCTCACCTCGACCGAGCAGCAGCTGGCGTTCTCCGAGGCGTTCGGACCGATGCCCTCGATCCAGTCGGCAGCCGACGCCTGGACCGAGGCGAACCCCGACCTGAGCGCGTTCCTGAGCGGTGCGGACTATGCGCAGTTCCCGCCCAACCAGGACGGAGCCGCCGACGTGATCGGGGACTTCAACGCTCAGCTCGAAGGACTCAAGGACGGGGATCCTCAGCAGATCCTCGACTCCGTCCAGGCCAACCTCGAGGCTGTGACCGGCTGACATGACCACACAGGTCACCACTGCCCGCCGGTCCGGATCCTCCCAGATCCGGACCGGCGAGGGGGTCGCCGGATGGCTCTTCACGGCGCCGGTCATCATCATCCTCGGCGTCTTCCTGTTCATTCCCGTCGTGATGGCCCTGTGGGTGAGCTTCTCCGACTGGACCGGCCGGGGCAGCCCGCTGTCCGGCACCGTGAGCTTCGTCGGGCTGGAGAACTACGCCGCGGTCACCACGGGAGGGGGTCTGCCCGAGCGCAACTTCGGCCTGTCCCTGCGCAACATCGCCTGGTACACAGTGCTCGTGGTGCCGCTGCAGACGATCCTCTCGCTGTTCCTGGCGATCCTCGTCAGCCGTGCCATCCTGAGGGGCCGCGGATTCTTCCGTACCGCGTTCTACTTTCCCTCCGTCACGAGCACGGTTGCGATCGTGGTGCTGTGGCTGTTCCTGTTCTCGACCACCGGCGTGATCAACGAGGTGCTGTCGTGGTTCGGGATCAACGGACCGAACTGGTTCAGCGATCCCAGAGGCTTGGTCCATATCGCAGCAGGCGCCGTGGGGGTAGGGGCCGGACCGGATCTTCTCACTGGAAGCGGTTTCCTCGGCATCTCGTGGTGGGAGTGGCTCGCAGGTCCCTCGGTCGCCATGTTCGCGTTCATCCTCATGGCGGTTTTCACGACGAGCGGCACTTTCATGCTCCTCTTCGTCGCGGCGTTGCAGAACGTCGGCGTCGAACTGGGTGAGGCAGGGATGATGGATGGCGCGTCCGGGTGGCAGCGGTTCTGGCACATCACGCTCCCTCAGCTGCGCCCCACTCTGTTCACCGTGCTCACACTCGGTCTGATCGGCTGCTGGCAGGTGTTCGAGCAGATCTATACCGGTACGCAAGGTGGACCCGGCAAGACGACGCTGACTCCGGCGTACCTGTCGTATCAGTCGGCGTTCATCAGCCAGGACTGGGGGCAGGGGTCCGCGATCGCGTTCATCCTGTTCCTCATCATCATCTTCTTCACCATCGTGCAGCGCTGGCTGCTGCGCGAGCGTCCGGTCTCCAAGCGCCGGGCCGCGCGGTACCAAGTCAAGGGGCAGAAGGCATGACCGTGACCGCCGTCGGCGACACCGCCGTCATCACTGAGGACCGACCAGTCAAGCGCTCGGGCAATCGCACGAGCAGACGGATGGGCACCCAGATACTGCTGTATGCGCTACTCGTGGCGCTTGCCGTCATCTACATCTATCCGTTCCTCGTGGCGGTCTCGACATCGTTCAAGACGGATGCCGAGGCGGCGTCCGATCCGATCTCACTGCTGCCGAACGTGTTCTCGTTTGCTGCCTACGAGTTGCTGTTCAACCGCAGCGATTTCCCGCTGTGGTTCATGAACTCGGCGATCGTGACGATCTGCGTGACGCTGGGCCGCGTCTTCTTCGTCTCGCTGGCCGGCTACGCCCTGGCACGCCTGCACTTCCGCGGGCGCGGACTCATCTTCGCCGCGGTCATCGCCGTGATGGCCGTGCCGGGCGTCGTCCTGCTGATTCCACGGTTCCTTGTGCTGAACCAGATCGGCATGTACGACTCGTATGCCGGCATGATCGTCCCGCTGCTGGTGGACGCCGCGGGCGTGTTCATCATGAAGAACTTCTTCGAGTCGATCCCGGTGTCAATCGAGGAGCAGGCTCGCATTGACGGAGCGGGCACATTCCGGGTGTTCTGGTCGGTCGTGCTGCCGATGGCCCGGCCCGCGCTGATCACGATCATCATCCTGTCCTTCCAAGGATCGTGGAATGAATTGCCCCACTTCATCGTGTCGACGCAGTCGCCCGAGCTCACCACACTGACCAAGGGTGTGGCATCGCTCGCCTCCGGCCAGCTCAGCCAGGGCAGCCAGTTCCCGATCAAGTTGGCCGCCTCCGTGATCATGACGATCCCCGTTGCGGTGATGTTCTTCATCTTCCAGAGGAAGATCATGAACACCACCGAGGGAGCGCTCAAGGGATGAGTCAATCCGCGGCCGGATCGCTCTACCGGCAGCCGCTGCTCAACGACGCCGTGGTTGCGTTGCGGGCCCCGACCCAGGTGTGGTGCGCCCGCGACGGCGACCTGGGGGCCCAAGCCATCCATGGGGTGTACCACGGCGACACGCGTCAGATCAGTCAGCTGACGCTGAGCTACGGCGGCAACCGCCCGGAATGGATCTCGGTCGCACCGCATGACGCCTCGCACGTCACCTTCGGCGGCCTGCTCCGCGCGATAGACGATGGCTTCCCCGATCCGAAGGTGCGCATCCTCCGCAGTCGAGTGGTCGGCGAGGGCGAGGTCCGTGACATCCTGACGATCACCTCGCAGGTGGCCGACTCGGTCAGCACCGATATCCGGCTGCGGCTGGTCCCCGAGTTCGCGCCACTGCAGGAGGTCAAGGCGGGGTTGGCCGCGGCGCGCGAGTGGCAGCTGACCCAGGACGGGGCCGCCGACGAGGCGAGGGTGGCGTCGGGCGAACGGTCGTTCACGATCTCTGCTCCCGGCGCGACGCTCGCGGTCGCCGGCGAGGGCGTCGAGCTGGCGTGGTCCGTCCGCCTCGCGCAAGGCGAGTCCGTCGAGCTGTCGTGCGCGATCCGGCTGCACGACCCCTCGCTCGTGGTCCGCGGGGCACGCGGACCCGCGCCGTGGATCGTCCCCCGGATCGACGGCGACCCTCGCCTGCAGAGGTGGCTGGAATCGGCGCTCACCGACCTGGACGCCCTCCGCCTGTCCCTGCCCGAGCACCCGGACGACGAGTTCTTCGCCGCCGGAGCGCCGTGGTTCCTCACGCTCTTCGGACGGGACTCGCTGTGGGCGGCGCGGCTGGCCCTTCCGCTGGATCACACGATCGCGGCATCCACTCTGCGCGTCCTGGCGCGGTTCCAGGGCGATCGGGACGACGCCGAGTCCGCGCAGCAACCGGGCAAGATCCTGCACGAGCTGCGCGGCGAACCACTGGCGATGCCCGGCGAGGGCATCGTGCTGCCGCCCGTGTACTACGGAACCGTGGATGCCACGGCCCTGTGGGTATGCCTGCTCGCCGACGCGCACCGCGCCGGCATGCCTGACGCGGAGGTGCGCGAACTGCTGCCCACGCTGCGCCGCGCCCTGGACTGGCTGCTGCACCACGGCGACAACGACGGCGACGGGTTCATCGACTACATCGACGAGACCGGACACGGCCTGGCGAACCAGGGATGGAAGGACTCGGGCGACTCGATCCAGTGGCGCTCGGGAGCGCTCGCCGAAGGTCCGATCGCGCTGTGCGAGGTGCAGGGCTACGCGTACGAGGCCGCTCGCTCAGGGGCCGACCTCCTCGAACGGTTCGGCCAGCCCGGCGCGGACGAGCTCCGCGATTGGGCCGCCGCGCTGAAGGCGCGATTCGCCGCCTCGTACTGGGTCGACACTCCGGAGGGCCGCTACCCCGCCATCGCGCTCGATGCCCGCAAGCGCCCCGTCGACACCCTGACGAGCAACATCGGGCATCTGCTCGGCACCGGCATCCTCGAGCCGTCCGAGGAGCAGGCGGTTGCGGCGCTGCTGACCGGACCGACGATGCTCTCCGGATTCGGCGTGCGCACCATGTCGACCGAGGCCGCCGGATACTGGCCGCTGAGCTACCACGGCGGCAGCGTATGGGTGCACGACTCCGCGATCATCGCGCGCGGGATGGCGCTGGCGGGGCTCGACGAACCCGCCGACCGCGTGATGGAAGGGCTTCTGGCCGCGGCGGAGGGGTTCGCGTTCCGCGTCCCCGAGCTCCACTCGGGCGATCCGGCGAGCGTGACTCCGGTGCCGACGCCCTACCCGGCGGCGTGCCGCCCCCAGGCGTGGTCGGCAGCCGCTGCGGTGACCGCGGCCGCCATCGCCGGTCGAGGCGGCTTCGGGCTCAATCGACCTTGACGACGCTGCCGCCGGTGAGGGCCACCAGCTCGTCGAAGGTCATCGGGAAGACGGTGTGCGGAGTGCCGCCGGCGGCCCAGATCTCGGGATACGCGGCCAGATCCTCGTCGATGACGGTCACCAGCGGCGCCGGATGCCCGGTGGGGGCCACTCCCCCGATCGCCTGACCGGTCGCGTCGCGCACCTGCTCGGGGGTGGCCCGCCGGATGCCGCCGCGTCCGAGTCGCTCCGCGAGCGCGGTCGTGTCCACGCGGTGCGCACCGCTCGTCATCACGAGCAGCGGCTCGCCGTCCGACCAGAACACGAGGCTGTTCGCGATCGCACCCACCTCGACCCCCAGGGCGGCGGCCGCCAGGGGGGCCGTAGAAGCGGCATCCGGCAGCACGACGATGTCGCCGGTGATGCCGGCGGATCGAAGCGAGTCGTGGACGATGCGGCTGCGGGAGGGAAGCTGAGCGGTCACCCGTTCAGGATAGATGCGATCCCCTCATCGGTTCCGCTGACCCAGCGCGAGGATGTTGCCCTCACTGTCGGCGAACCACGCCGACTTCTCGCCTTCGATCTCGGCGATCCCGTCGACCGTCTTCAGCCCGGGGAAGTCGTACTCCAGGAATTCGATGCCCTTCGCTCGCAGCGCTGCCATATCCCGGTCGAGATCGTCGGTGTCGATGGCGAAGACGGTGTTCTGGGCCGTGCCCGCGTATGAGGTCCGATAGACCATCAGCGGAACCCCGCCCAGCCGGTAGAAGACCGCCTCTTCGTTCGGCGGAAACTCCGCGTCGGGCTGGAGTCCTAGGACCCCCTCGTAGAACGATCGGGCACGGTCGAGATCTGCCGCCGCGAGGACCGCGGCACCGGTGGCGTTTTCGAACATGATGGAATCCCCCTTCATCATCGATATTGCATCCCCAGCGGGAACGGTACTCCGGTGCGGAGCCGCCCGGTAGGCGGTCGCGCGCAGGCGAGCCTGACCTTGGTGGTGCGGCAGGCGGAGGTGGGCCAGGCTGAGCACGTGCGACGCCTGCTTCGGCTCCTGACGCGGTATCCGATGATCACCGCGACCGTCGTCGTCGGGGCCGCTGTGCTGACGCTCGATCTCGCCGAGATGGAGCGCGCGAGCCGCTGGCTGGCCACGCTGTACGTATCGGGCGTCATCGTGTGGACGCTGGCCGGGATGGTCCGCGATGTGATGCGCGGGCGCGTCGGCCTCGACGTGCTGGCCGTGGTGGCGATGGTCGCCACGCTCGCAGTCGGTGAGTACGTCGCCTCGCTCATCATCGTCCTCATGCTCTCGGGAGGCGAAGCGCTCGAAGACTACGCGGCTCGCCGCGCGAAGAGCGAGCTCACGGCGCTGCTGGACCGCTCGCCGCAGGTCGCGCACGTTCTCGTGCACGGGGGCGGCAGCAGCTCGGACGAGGTGAGGGATGCCGCAGCCGACGACGTGCGCATCGGCGATGTGCTGCTCGTGCGTCCCTCGGAGATCGTGCCGGTCGACGGCGTGCTTCTGAGCGCGTCGGGCACGTTCGACGAGTCCTCGCTCACCGGTGAGAGCCTGCCGGTCTCGCGGGAGGCCGGCGAGGAAGTGCTGTCGGGCGCGGTCAACGGAACCCGGGCGGTGCGGATCCGCGCGATACGCCTCAGCGACGACAGCCAGTATCAGCAGATCGTGGTGCTCGTCCGCGAGGCACAGGAATCCCGGGCCCCGGTGGTGCGGCTCGCTGACCGATTCGCCATCCCGTTCACCGCGGTTTCGCTCGTCATCGCCGGCGCAGCCTGGGGCATCTCCGGCGATCCCACGCGCTTCGCCGAGGTGCTCGTGCTCGCCACGCCGTGTCCGCTCCTGATCGCCGCCCCGGTCGCCTTTCTCGGCGGTCTCTCCCGGGCGGCCAAAGCCGGCGTGATCATCAAGGGCGGCGCCGTCATCGAGCAGCTCGCGAGGGTGCGCTCCGCCGCGTTCGACAAGACCGGCACGCTGACGCGGGGTCGGCCGACCCTGGTCCAGGTGCGCGCCACGCCGGGCTTCGACGCCGACGAGGTGCTGCGGCTCGCGGCATCCGCCGAGCAGTACTCCAGCCATGTGCTGGCAGAGGGCATCCGACGCGCCGCCGGTGACCGCGGGCTCGTGATCGCCTCCGGGACGGGAGCGCGCGAAGTGGCGACGAACGGTATCGAGGCGATGATCGGCGGAAGGATCGTCGCGGTGGGGAAGCCGGCGTACATCGCATCGCTCGCACCCGACACCGAACGTGCCGATCTCGAACCGGGTCAGGCCGCCGCCTACGTCGCGATCGACGGACGCTTCGCGGGCGTGCTCGTACTCGCCGACGACCCGCGTCCGGAGTCTCGGGCGGTCGTGTCGTGGCTGCGCGAGAACGGTGTGGAGCGGCTCTCGATGCTCACCGGGGACGCGCGCGCCACGGCCGAGTCGATCGCTGCGGATGTCGGCATCACCGATGTCCATGCCGAGCTGCTGCCGGCCGAGAAGGTTCATCTGGCCGCGCAGCTGCGCCCGCGACCGGTGCTCATGGTGGGCGACGGCGTCAACGACGCGCCCGTGCTGGCTGCGGCCGACATCGGCATCGCGATGGGGGCGAAGGGAGCCACGGCGGCCGGAGATGCAGCGGATGCCGTCATCCTCAAGGACTCGCTGGCGAAAGTGGTGGACGCCGTGGCGATCGGCCGCCACACGCTCCGGGTCGCGTACGTCGCGATCTGGATCGGCATCAGCATCAGCATCGCGCTCATGCTCGTCGCCACCACGGGCGTCATCCCCGCGGTCGCCGGAGCACTCATCCAGGAGCTCGTGGATCTGGCGACGATCCTCTACGCGCTCCGCGCGTTGACCGGCCCGCCGAGCGGCCTCGATGTGCCTGAGGAGCCGAGCGCCCAACGACTGACGGGATAGCACGCTTCGTCCGGCTTCTCCGCCCCCAGGCTATGCAGATTGCTCAGTTCGCGCGAGGCACGTTGAACGATCGGCTCACCGGTGGTGCAATAGAGATGGATGCCGCGATGATGCCCATCCGCACGCGCCCGCCGAGTCCCACGAAGACGGAGTCCGACGAAGACTCTCCGGCGGCTGATCGACGAGGACCACCATGTCTGCGACCCTGCCCCTCCCCGACTTCCACCACGAACGCGTCGAAACCCTGACCGGACGGCGCAGTGGACTGTTCATCGCCGTCGCTCTGCACTCCTCCGTGCTCGGGTCGGCGCTCGGCGGGGCGCGGCTGTGGAGCTACCCGCATTGGAGCGACGCCCTCGGCGACGCCCTGCGACTGTCGGCAGCGATGACGCTCAAGAACGCCGCGGCGGGCCTGGATGCCGGGGGCGGCAAGTCCGTGATCGCCCTGCCCGAGGGGACGGTCCTGGACGAGGAGCGGCGCCGTGCGGCATTCCTCGACCTCGGCGATGCCGTCGAGTCGCTGCACGGGTTGTACCGCACGGCCGAAGACGTCGGATCCACCACCGAGGACATGCTCATCGTGAGTGAGCGCACGAGCCACGTCGTCGGCCTGCCCGAGGCGGGCGGCGGCTCCGGCGAGCCGGCGGGACCGACGAGTTTGGGCGTGTACGAATCGCTGCGCGCGACCCTCGAGCGTGTGACCGGCTCGTCGCAGGTCGAAGGGCGCCGGATCACGATCTCGGGCATGGGACAGGTGGGCAGCCGCCTCGCCGTGCGGCTGAGCGCCGAAGGCGCGCGGCTGACCGTCACCGATGTCAACCCCGCCAAGCGGGACCTCGCCCTCCAGCTGGGCGCCGACTGGATCGCACCGGGCGAGGAGCACCTCGTGCCGGCCGAAGTGTTCGTTCCCGCCGGGATCGGCGGACTGCTCACCGACGAGATCATCGACGCGCTCGATGCGCGCGCGGTGTGCGGGCCGGCGAACAACCCGCTCGCCGACCACTCCGGCGCCGAGCGCCTGGCCGGCCGCGGCATCCTGTACGCCCCCGATTTCGTCGTGAACGCAGGCGGCGTCATCTACCTCGACCTCGAAGCCAAGCACCTCGGCACCCGCGACGAGATCATGGGTCGCGTGGCGGCGATCGGCGACACCGTGCGCCGCATCTTCGACGAGGCCGAATCGCGGGGCGTGACCCCGCTCGAGGCGGCCGAGGGTCTCGCGGCCGAGCGGCTCGCAGCCGGCGCGCGCCAGCACGCCTTCGCCGGCTGACACTCCCGTCGGCGCACTGCCCGAGGCGTCCAGAGAACGCGAAAATGCCCCGCCGAAGCGGGGCATTTGCGGAACGTGGACCTGAGGGGACTCGAACCCCTGACCCCCTCGATGCGAACGAGGTGCGCTACCAGCTGCGCCACAGGCCCGTGAACCTCCGATAGGTTATCACGACGCCCGAGAGCCCTCCGGTCACCTCCGGGTCATCGCGGGCGCGGCAGGTGGAAGACCTCGTCGACGACGGAATACTCGTCCAGATAGCCGCCGCGGGCGATGGGGCGCATGCCCGCCGTGTCGACCCGGCCGTCGTCGAGGATGTACCGCTCGTCCAGGTGCACACCGACCACCTGTCCGAATACCAGGTGCCGACCGGATGCCGCACCCGCGGCATCCGTCAGCTCCAGACTCTGCGTCACGACGCACTCGAGCGCGACGGGGGTGGACGCCACGCGGGGCGGTGCGACGAGGCGGGACGGCGCCTTCTCGACCCCCGCGAAGGAGAACTCCGACCTACCGCGGGCCAGTTCGGCGGAGGACTGGTTCATCGCCTCGCGAAGGTCCCAGGTCGCGAGGTTCCAGACGAATTCGCCGCGGTCGAGGGCGTGCGTGGCGGAGTCCTTCATGCCGGCACTCGAGAACATCACGATGGGCGGTCGGTCGGAAACCGCGTTGAAGAAGCTGTAGGGCGCGAGATTCGGCGTGCCCTCGGCATCGAGCGTCGAGATCCAGCCGATCGGCCGGGGCGCGATGATCGCCTTGAACGGATCGTGCGGAAGCAGAGTGCGGTCGCGCGCCGCGGGTTCGTAGAACACGATCAGCCGGCGGCGCGGCTGCGCAGCAGCTCGCGCACGTGGGCTTCGATCGCCGCGTCGTCGACCGGCCCGGTCCGCCCGAACGCGGGCGTCGCAGCGGCACGTCGTGCGGTGCGCGCGGTGTCGATCGAGGGAGGCTGCAGCTCGGTCGCCCGCTGACGCACAACGTCTTCGAGTCCGGCCTGCCGCAGTGCTTCGCGCGCTGCGGCGGCATCGAGCACCGCGGCTGCGCGCGACCCGGCCGATACGGTGAGCGGCCGCGGCAGCTCCCGCGGAGCCCAGCCGGCGGTCGGTCACGAGCGGGACGTCCTGCATGCTCGGCGCCTCGAGCGTCGTGCTCTCGGCGACCGCGCTGCGGGTGACCGCCCGGGCGCCGACGCGGGTCATCTTCTGCAGCAGCAGTCCGCAGACGGCGGCCACTCCGACGCCGGTCCACAGCACGAGCTGCGATCCCGTCGCGACGACCAGCCATCCGCCCCACGCCGCGAATCCGACGGCGGCCAGAGCGAGCACGGTGAGTGCGAGCCGCGTGCGGCGGCGTGCACGCGCACGGCGGGCGGCCGGCGTCGATCGCGCAGCCGCGCGTTCGTCGCGAGCGCGCTCGAGGTCGGTGCGCGCCTGCTCCAGCGCGGTGTGCTCGCGTTCGACCACGGCCCGACGGGCGAGCTTCTGCTGCGCGAGCGCGGTCCGGGCGTTCAGCTCGAGGCGCACTTCCTGCGGTGTCTCGCTGGTCTCGGCCAGCACCCGCAGCGCCTGGTTCAGGCGCACGGCGTTGCGTTCGGCGGCGTCGAACTGACGGCGGCTGTGCCACGAGGGCAGCAGGTAGACGAGCCACAGGAGCACGGCGACGAGCACGATCACTCCCCCGCCCAGCACCTGCCCACCCATGGGCTCAACGGTAGGCGACGCTGCGGCCCCACCCCGGCATCCTGTCGCGTGTCGCTCCAGGCGTCCGACCGAGCCGCGACCCGGGGGTCAGGCGCGCAGGCGGTCGCTCGGCGGCACGGTCGCGGCATCCTGCGGTGCACGGCCCTCCACCCAGCGCTGCAGCACGCCTTCGGGCACGTCTTCGCGCGTGAGCGCGAAGGCATAGTGGTCGCGCCAGTCGCCGTTGATGTGGATGAATCGGCGACGCAGGCCCTCGTAGCGGAACCCGAGCTTCTCGACCACGCGGAGGCTCGCGTGGTTCTCGGGACGGATGCAGATCTCCATCCGGTGCAGGCGCATCTCGTCGAAGCACACGTCCGTCGCCAGCGCGACGGACGTGGTCGTGATCCCCCGGCCGGCGAACCGCTCGCTCACCCAGTAGCCGATCGTCGCCGAGGCGAGCGATCCGCGGGCGATGCCCCACACGTTCAGCTGGCCTGCCACTTCGCCGTCGTCCTCCATGACGAACGGCACGCCGGTGCCGTCGCGATACTGCTGGAGCAGTCGCCGCACCCCGGTGCGCATGTCGAACGAGACCGGACCGTCGGGACTGGTCGCCTCCCACGGCCGCAGCCACGTGCGGTTCGACAGCAGCTCCTGCTGCAGCACGCGCGCGTCGCGCTGGCGGACCAGGCGGATCGCCACCGTCCCATGCCGACGAGGAGTCGTCAGATCCACGACACCCCCTCGAACGAACGGCGCTACAGGGTCGCCGCGAACTCCTTGAACCAGGGTCGCAGCTCGGGGCCGAGATCATCGCGATCCGCGGCGAGCTGCACGATGGCCTTGATGTAGTCCACCCTATCGCCGGTGTCATACCGACGCCCGCGGAAGACGACGCCGTACACGCCGGGGCCATCAGGATCCGCGGCCTGCTCCTGCAGCGCATCGGTCAGCTGGATCTCACCGCCCTTTCCGGGTTCGGTGCGCTCCAGGATGTCGAAGATCGACGGGCTCAGCACGTAACGGCCGATCACCGCAAGGTTGGACGGTGCGTCTTCGGGCTTGGGCTTCTCCACCAGGCCGGTGACGCGGACCACGTCGGGGTTGTCCGTCGACTCGACCGCCGCCGCGCCGTACATCCCGATGTGCGCCGGGTCGACCTCCATGAGCGCGATGATCGCCGCGCCGGTGCGGTCGTGCTCTTCCAGCATCGTCGTCAGCAGCGGATCGCGCTCGTCGATGAGGTCGTCGCCCAGCAGCACGGCGAACGGCGCGTCGCCGACGTGAGCGCGGGCGCGGAGCACCGCGTGCCCGAGACCCTTCGGGTCGCCCTGGCGGACGAAGTGGATGTCGGCCATGTCGCTGGAGGCCATCACGCGCTGGAGCCGATCGGCGTCGCCCTTGTCCTTCAGCTTCACCTCGAGCTCGGGAACGGAGTCGAAGTGGTTGGAGATCGCGTTCTTGTTGCGGCCGATGATCACCAGGATGTCGGTGATCCCCGCCTGCGCCGCCTCCTCCACCACGTACTGGATCGCCGGCTTGTCGACGACGGGCAGCATCTCCTTCGGCATCGCTTTCGTGGCGGGCAGGAAGCGGGTGCCGAGACCCGCAGCGGGGATGACGGCCTTGAAGGGCTTGTGAGGCATCCTTCGACTCTATCGAGCGCGCTTGTGCAACACCTGCCAGCGACCGGCCTTGCACCCCGCCGGGCAGCGTGGTAATCGCGCCTACAATCGACACATGCCCGATGCGATCGCCGCCGCCAAGCGCGCCCTGCGCGCGGAGCTGCGCGAGCGGCGGCAGCTGCTGTCGGATGCGGCCAGGGATACCGCAGCGGCCGGCATCACCCGGCAGCTCGACGCGCTGGTCGATGCGCTCGGCGTCCGGTCGATGTCATGCTTCCTCTCCACGGTGACCGAGCCGGGGACCCGTGAGTTCGTGGAAGGGGCGGTGCAGCGCGGCATCCGCGTCCTGCTTCCCGTGACCCGCACCGACGGCCTGCTCGACTGGTCGGTCGCCACGCCCGACATCGACATCACCGAGGGCATGTTCGGCCTCCCCGAGCCGGTGGGTGAGCTGCTCGGACCCATTGCCGTCAATGACGTCGACCTGCTCGTGATCCCCGCGGCAGCCGTCGACCGCGCCGGCATGCGGCTGGGGTGGGGTCGCGGATTCTTCGACAAGACGATCGGCTCGATGGAGCGCTGCCCGCCCGTGTACGCCGTCGTCTACGACTCCGAACTGCTGGACGAGGTCCCCAGCGACCTGCACGACCAGCCGGTGACCGGCGTCGTGACTCCCACTCAGACCGTCCTCCTCGCGCCGGTACGGCGCTGACCGCCCGAAAGAACCGATGCCTACCTACGCCTACGCATGCAAGCAGTGCGGCCACCGTTTCGACGCCGTCCAGTCGTTCGCCGATCCGACGCTCACCGAGTGCCCGGAGTGCGGAGGCGAGCTGCGCAAGGAGTACGGGTCGATCGGCGTCACCTTCAACGGATCCGGCTTCTACCGCACCGATTCGCGTGCCGCCGAGAAGAAGAGCTCCGGCGGGTCCGGCGGCGATAGTGGCTCCTCTCCCGCCCCTGCGGCATCATCGAAGCCCGAGTCCAAAGCAGCGCCCGCATCGTCGGGGTCATGACCGGTGGAGGTCGGCGACAGGTGAGGAGCATCACGTGATCAAGGGCTTCAAGGAGTTCATTCTCCGGGGCAACGTCATCGACCTGGCGGTCGCGGTCGTCATCGGCGCCGCGTTCACGCTCATCGTCAACGCGATCGTCGCCGGGCTCATCAACCCGCTGATCGCGCTGATCTTCCAGGCCGACAGCCTCGACAGCGTGGTGTTCACGGCGACCGGCCTGACCGGCAACGAAGTGGTCTTCGCCTTCGGTTCGATCATCGGCGCGATCATCAACTTCTTTGCTGTGGCGGTCGTGGTCTACTTCGTGTTCGTCTTCCCGATGAACAGGGTGAAGGAGCGCGCCGCCGCGCGCGCGGGGATCGCCGAGGAGGAGGCGTCGGACCTCCCCACCGAGCAGGAGCTCCTGCTGCAGATCCGCGACCTGCTCGCCGCCCAGGGCAACACTGCCCGCTGATCACTCCCGCGCCACTCCCCGTTCAGTAATGCGGCGGAACGTCCTGCCGCAGGCGCTCGTCGTTGGGCCCGTCGGCCGTCGCTGTGTCGGATGCCGCGGCCTCGGCATCCGCCTCGGTCGGCTCTTCGGAGGTTCCCGGAGCGGGTGTCAGCTTCGCGCGACGCGCGCCCGGCACCCTCTCGATCCGCTGGCGATCACTCGATGACATCGATCGGCTGCGTCTCGGTGTCGGCCGTGGGCGCCTCCGGCGGCACGCCGAGCATCGCGGCGATCCGGGCGGCGACTCCGGCCGGATCGCTGTACAGGTCGAACGAGTGGACGCGCACGTAGTGCCAGCCGAGTCGGCGGAGGATCTGCGGCCGCAGCCGCAGCGACTCGCGCAGCGACTCGCCGATCGTCTCTGGGTCGCTCTCGGCGACGACCGCGCGGCCGTCGTACTGGGCGACCAGCGGCAGAAGTCCGCGGTAGTGCACGTCGACCGAAACGCCGAGCCGCCGCAGCTCGCGCGCCAGGGCGAGGGTCAGCGGGTCGGCGAGGTCTTCGAGGCGCTGCTCGCGGGCGCGTGAGGCGATTCCGCCGAGAATGCTCATCAGCGTCGCCGCGCCGTGCTCGAGGCGCCCGTCGTCGAACGCGGACGGGCGGATCGACGACACGATCACCATCGAGCGGCGGGCGCGTGTCATGCCCACCGTCAGCAGTCGTTCCCCGTCCGGAGTGGACAGGTCGCCGAAATCACTGAGGACGCGTCCGTGCTTGGTGAGGCCGAAGCCGAGCGAGAAGATGACGCGGTCGCGGCTCTCGGCGACCGACTCCTCGAGCGTCAGCACGGCGAGGGGCTCGGCGGTGTCGCGCGAGACGAAGTCGGCGACGTCCGAGCGGCCCGCGAACGCCGCCTCGACGGCCGCGCGCACGCGCTCGGCGTGCTTCGCGCTGGCCGTGACCACCATGAGCGATTCCGAGCCGCGATTGACCGCGTGCTCCACGACGAGGGTGACGACGCGCTGCACCTCGGCGTCGGGGCTCTCGACGGCACCCGTCACCGGGTCGGGCGCACCCGTCCCGCCCTCGACGTAGTCCACGCTGAGGCTGCCGCGGCCGAGGTACGAGCCGGCCCAGGGCAGCGAGACGAGCTCTCCGCCGTAGAACGCCTCGTTCACGAGCTCGGCGAGGTCCTCGCCGCCCGCCCGATAGCTGCGGGTCAGGGTCGCGACGGGGAACAGCTCGGCCAGGCGCTCGAACACGCTGGTGTCGTCGAAGGGCTCCGCGAAGGACTGCTCACCCTCGGCTGCATCTTCCGGCGGGAAGCCCGCCGCGATGCGGAAAGGTGTCGGCTTCTGTGTGACCGGGTCGCCGAAGACGACGACCTGTCGCGCGCGGCGGAGCGCGGGGACGGCCTCGGCGAGGCTCAGCGCCGCGGCATCCGCGATGATCACCACGTCGAACGCGAGCACGTCGGGAATCTGCGGCACGTCGTAGGGCGACGAGAGCCACACCGGGGCGAGCGCCCGCAGCAGCGTCGGCGCGACCGCGACGAGATCCTCCGGCCGGGCACCGCCGTTCTTGAGCGCCCGCTTCAGAGCCGCGGCCTCCTGAGCCTCGTCGACGATCCCGATGCGCCACTGGGTGGCCAGCTGCGCGGCCAGCAGCGGACCGGATGCCGCAGCATGAGCCTCGTCGACGAGCCGGAAGTCCCGCTCGAGGCGGTCGACGACGGCGGTGTTGGCGCCGAGGAGCGCGCGGTCGCTGCGCAGCAGATGCTCGAGGGCGGACTGCCACCACGCGTACTCCAGCTCGGCGCCCACCAGCTCTTCGGGGACGTGGCGCACCGACAGCTCGGCCAGCAGCGGCTCGAGACCGAGCGCGGCCAGTTCGGTGCGCAGGGTCGCGCGCTCGACGAGGTTGTCGAAGACCGCGGAGTCGGCGGCCAGTCCGGCGAGCGTGCGCACGAGCTGGGCTACCGGCAGCGAGACGAGCCGGTCGGCGCCGCTGCGCCCTACGATCGCGTCGAGTTCGCCGAGCTCGGCATCCACCCGCTGCCATGCCACGTGCACGTCGGCCAGGCCCAGCGGAACGGCCGGGATCACGCCGGAGTCGACGAAGCGCTGCCATTCGGAGCGCTGCTGCTGCACCCGCAGAAGCGCCTCGTGCATGTCGGCGATGTGCACTCCGGGCCGCACGTACTCGCGTGACAGGCGGCGGAGGCGACGGCGCTGGGTGCCGGTGAGCGCGGGGGCGTCGCGTCGCGGCCCATGCGCTTGGATCAGTTCGCCGAGGGGGCGCTCGAACACGGTCGGGCTGAAGCGGTCCAGCGAGTCGCGGATGCCCTGCAGCAGCCGCAGGTAGATGCCCAGCTCGGCGATCGTGTGGAAGGGACGCATGCGGGTCTGCGCGATCAGCTCGTAGCCGCGCTCGAGCAGGTTCGGCACGTCCTGACGGTGCAGCTTGCCGGCCAGCGCGTGCGCCGAACGGGCCGCGGTCGTGGTGGCGAACGTGACGCCGTACCAGGGCGAGTCGTCGGGACCGAAGCGGAACTCACCCAGACGGGCGGCCGCCGCCAGCGCCTTGGCGGCCCGCGCGCGCTCGGGCGCGAGCCGGCCGAGCGTCGCGAGGTCGAAGCGGGCGGCGGCGGTCGGTACCGGCGTGCGCCCTGCCAGTTCGGCGAGGGTGCGCAGCACCTCGAGGACGGACACGCCGAGCGATGGATGCCGGGCCGTGACGGCCGCGCGGTAGTCACGCAGCACGCCGCGCAGGCGCACCAGCGCTTCGTCGATCTCGCCGACCTTCGGCTGCTCGGCCTTCTCGTTGCGGCCGATCGCGCGGATCAGATCGCGCTGGAGGTCCCGGGGTGAGACCGCGAGCCCGGGCAGGCCGATGCCGCTGAGACGGTGACGCACGCCCTCGAGGGAGGAGCGGCGCGCGCTCACTACGAGCACCCGCTTGCCGTCTCTCACGAGTGCGCCCACCGCGTTGATCACCGTCTGGGTGCCGCCGGTGCCGGGCAGGGTGTGCACGGCGAGCGAGTGACCCGCGGTGATCCGCGCGAGCACGCGCTCCTGCTCGGCGTCGGCATCCAGCAGCAGCGTGTCCGACGCCGGAGCGCGCTCGTCGGGACTAGGCACCGCCGGCGGTTCGCGGCGCACCGAGACGCTCTCTCTGTCGTCGGCGTGACCGGCGAGGGCGTTGAGCACGGGGTGATCGAGATCCACGGCATCGCGTGCCATCGCGGAGCCGACGTCGGCGAAGGTCGAGACGACCAGTCGCGGGTGCACCGTGAACGAGTCGACGGAGGCGGCGAGCGCGCGGATGCGGTCGATGACCGGCTGCGGCTTGAAGACCCCGTCGTCGTAGGCGAGCGCGGCGAGCGCCTGCCCGTCCAACGCGATGCCGAAGTGCGTGCGCAGCGCTCGCACCAGTTCGGGGTTCACGGTGAACGATCCGTGCAGCTTGAGCTCGAAGTCCGAGTGATGACGACGGATGCCGAGCGGGCGCAGCAGGACGGGCGCGGTGCAGGCGAGCCCGCCGATCCGCCAGGACGCGAGGCCCACCGCGAGGTGCACCGGCTCGATGCCCCGTGCCGTGCGCAGCTCGACGTTCTTCGCCGTGATCCGCTCAGCCGCGAGGCGGGCGTTGCGCAGCGCCACCTCGTCGCGGAAGAGGTTGGAAAGCAGCGTCGAGCGTCCGGTGATGAACTGGGGGAGGCTGCCGGGATGAGCCTGGGTGATCTCGATCCCGCCGCTGTTGGCGTCGTCGAAATGCAGGAGAGTGGAGGGCCCGCCGAGGTCCGCGGCGAGCGCCCGCAGGCGGTCGCGCTCCGGTTCGGCCACGTGGATCACGGTCACTCCGGGTTCCGACAGGCCGAGATCACCGGGGGTCACGGACGGCGCGTCGTCCTCTGCGCCGATTACGGCGCTGCCTTCAGCTCGCCACACACGGCCACACTAAGCGGCGTCGGCCCGACGTCTCGGATCCCCTTCCGAGTTTCGCCGGATTGGGCGACACGCCCGCTGATCAGGATCCTTTCGAACTCGAGCTCCCCCGCCTCCTCCCCAAGGGGGCGCGTGCGACGGTCGTCCCCAGGACCCACGATCTGCAATCGGTCCCACGGCGCGCGCGTCAGGATGGTCGCATGACCGCACCGCAGCACACGCGCTTCCTCGTCCACCCCACCCCCGTCGGCGAGGTGCTCATCGTGACGACCGTCGAGGGCGTCGTGACACTTCATCCGCTGCGTGCGCCGCTCGAAGACGAGCTCGAACGCCTGTCGCGGGTGCTGCGCAGCGTGCCGGATCACGTCAAGGGCGACAAGGTCGCCCGTGTCGCGGCGAAGCAGCTCGACCAGTACTTCGCCGGCTCCCGTCGGGCCTTCGACCTTCCGCTGGACTGGCGCCTCGTGCGCGGGTTCACGCGCGCCGCGCTCGAGGCGGTGTGCGAGATCCCGTACGCCGAGACGGCGGGCTACGGCGAGATCGCGGCGGCGGCGGGCAGTCCCCGTGCGGCGCGCGCGGTAGGCACGGCGTGCGCGACCACGCCGTTCTCGATCGTGGTTCCGGTGCACCGCGTGGTGCGGGCCGACGGCTCGATCGGCGAGTACGGCGGTCATCCCGAAGACAAGCTGTTCCTGCTCGAGCTGGAGCGGGCCGCGGGCGAGTAGGCCGTCCGCGCACCATGCGGCCCCGGGCACCCCTGCCCGGGGCCGCACATCTCACTCCGAAGCCGGACGGCCATCCCCTTCTCCCCGGCACGGCCGGGCGAAACCGCGGTGGTAAAGTCGACGCCACTCCGGCGACGACGCCGACGACCCGAAGCAGGTGGTGCGTGATCGCGCAGTCCGGCGCCGACACCGACGAACAGCTCGTCGCTCGCGCGGTCGGAGAGCTTGCGAGCCGCACGCGTTTCCCCGTGGCATTCGGCGGGCTCGAACATCACGGCGCCGTGCACGTGACCGCGATCGTCGGCACCCGCACGCACAGCATCGACGGCCTCATCGTGGAGGCGGCGCGCGGGCTGGGCGGCCGCGCACTGGTCGAGAAGCGCCCCCGCCTGGCGGTCGACTACCGCTCGGCGCGCGGCATCACGCATGACTACGATCGGGCGATCCTCGGCGAAGGCATATCCACTCTGTTCGCGGTGCCCGTCCTCGTGCGCGGGCATGCTCGAGGGGTTCTGTATTGCGGCTCGTGGTCGCCGTCGCCGATCGGCGGCGGCGTGACCCGACCCGTCTTCGGCATCGTGAACGAACTGGCCACCGAGCTCCGCGTCCGCCATGAGGTGCAGCGCCGACTCGCGCTCGTGCCGCCCTCGACGACCGCCCTCGCGCCCGCGGCACGCGAAGAGCTGCGCGAGACGTACGCGGAGCTGCGGAGCATCGCGGCATCCGTCGACGACCCCACCGTGCGCGGACGGCTGGGCGAGCTGGAGCGCCGCCTGGCCGCGCTCTCGCGCGACGGCACGGAGACGACGGCGAGCGACATCCGCCTTTCTCCACGCGAGATCGACGTCCTCGCGTGTGCCGGGATCGGTGCGACGAATGCGCAGATCGCGGAGACGCTCGCGCTCAAAGAGGTGACCGTCAAGTCGTATCTGCAGTCCGCGATGGCGAAGCTGGATGCCGCCACCCGCCATGCCGCCGTCGCCAAGGCGCGCCGCGCGGGACTGCTGCCGTAGCTCACGCGAGCTCTCCCCGCATCCGAGAATCGGAAGACCGAAGCGGATTCGGATGGAGGGACGTCGATTCTCCGAATTCGCTGCGACTCTCCGAAATTCGACGCGCCACCTCACAGACAATTGAGCTGAATTGTCGCCATCGGCAGGCCGATCGTGCATCGTCACAATTCGGCGTACTGTGCATCTTATGGCCCGAAGAATTGTGCATCAGCTCGTCGACGACCTCGACGGCACCGTCCTGGAGGCCGGCGAGGGAGAGACCGTCCGGTTCTCACTCGACGGCACCGCATACGAGATCGATCTGACCGACGGCAATGCCGCTGCACTGAGGGATGCCCTCGCGCCCTATGTATCCGCGGCGCGCTCGATCTCATCCTCCCGCGGCGCCTCCGCGGAGTCGTCGCGCAAGCGACGCCGGCCCGGCCAGCAGGACTACAGCGAGATCCGCGCCTGGGCGAAAGACAACGGATATCGGGTGTCGGAGCGGGGCCGGGTCCCGGCATCCGTCATCGAGGCGTACGAAGCGGCTCACTGAGTTCGCCCGCCCACCGGTCGCCGAGCCTGTCGAGGCGTCGTCCGACCCTTCGGCAGGCACAGGGATCGACGAGCTCAGGGGCCGGCGCGCGCGGTGCCAGGATGGTCGCATGCCCGCATTCGTCCTGTCCGAAGAGGTCTCCGTCGCGCTCGAGCGAGGTGCCCCGATCGTCGCGCTGGAGTCGACGATCATCTCGCACGGCCTCCCCCGCCCCCGCAATCTCGAGGCGGCGCAGGAGTTCGAGAGCATCCTGCGCGACGGCGGTGTGACCCCGGCGACGATCGCGGTGCTGGACGGGGTCCCGCGCATCGGCCTCGATGCAGAGGGCCTCCGCCGGGTCGCCGACGAGGACCTCGCCAAGGCGAGCGTGCGCGATCTGCCCATCATCCAGGCGCGCGGCGCGAGTGCCGCCACGACCGTGGCCGCCACCTCCAACCTCGCGGCACTGGCCGGCATTCGCGTGTTCGCGACGGGCGGCCTCGGCGGTGTGCACCGGGGCGCGAACGACTCCTTCGACGAGTCCGCCGATCTGACCTCGCTGGCGAACACGCCCATCACCGTGGTGAGCGCCGGAGTGAAGTCGGTGCTCGACATCGCCGCGACCCTCGAGCGGCTCGAGACGCTGAGCGTGCCGGTGGTGGGTTACCGCACGCGCGTCTTCCCCAGCTTCTGGCTGCGCGAGAGCGCATTCTCGCTGGACTGGTCGGTGGATGCCGCCGACGAGGTGGCCGCGATCATGCGCGCGCAGGATGCCCTAGGCAACCGGCAGGGCATCGTGGTCGCCAATCCCGTGCCGGCCGCGCAGGCGTGGAATGCCGAGGAGCACGACCGCGTGCTGTCGCAGGCTCTCGCCGAAGCCGACGCCGCGCACATCACCGGCAAGGCGGTGACCCCCTTCCTCCTCCTGCGGATTGTCGAGCTGTCCGGAGGCCGCAGCCTCGAGGTCAATCTCGATCTGGCGCGCAACAACGTGCGGGTCGCGGGAGAGATCGCCACCGCGTGGGCCGCGCAGGGATGAGCCCCCGCACGTGAGCGACCCGACCCGGGCGGGCGGCATCCTGGTCGTGGGCGACGTGATCGACGACACGGTCGTGATCCCGTCCGGCCCGATCCGTCCCGACACCGATACGGCCAGCGTGATCCGGCGGGTGGCGGGCGGCTCGGGGGCGAACACCGCGGCGTGGCTGGCGGCACTCGGCGCCGACGTCGCGTTCGCCGGTGCGGTCAACGCCGCGGACGTCGGCCGGCACACCGCGCTCCTGCCCGGCGTGGACGTCCACCTCCAGGCGGTGGATGCCGCGACCGGCGCGATCGTCGTGCTCGTTCAGGGGCAGGAGCGCGCGATGCTCACGGATCGCGGGGCGAACGCCGACCTGGACTTCGACGCGATCCCGGACGATCTCATCCGCGCCCACGTGCACCTGACGGGGCACTCGATGGCGGCATCCGACGGGTCGGCGTTCGCGCGGTTCGCGCGGCGCGCGAAGGCGGCCGGCGCGACCGTGTCGGTGAGCCCGGGCTCGGTCGCCTACATCGACGCCCTCGGCCCCGAGCGGTTCGCCGAGGTCATCGGCGGCGCCGACGTCCTGTTCGCGAGCCTCGTCGAAGCGGCGGCCCTCGCGGGCACGTCCGACCCGGAGGCGATCACCGGCCGCATCCAGACTCGGACGCTCGTGCTCACGAACGGGGCGGAGGGCGTGATCGTCGACGGGGTGCGCGTGCCCGCCGCGCCGGCATCCGTCGTCGTCGATCCGACCGGCGCGGGCGACGCATTCTGCGCGGGCTTCCTCGCGCGCTGGGTGAACGAGAAGGATGCCGTCGCCGCCGCTCGCGCCGGCACGGAGGTCGCGGCGCGTGCGGTCGGCGTCGTCGGCGGGCGGCCGACCTGAACTACGCGGTGGACTTCACCGACGAGAGCACCTTCGTCAGCGTGTGCTTCGCGTCGCCGAGCACGATCGAGACCTTCGGGTCGTAGAAGAGCTCGTTCTCGATGCCCGCGAATCCGGGATTCAGGGACCTCTTGAGGAAGACGACCTGCTGCGCGTCGGCGACGGTGAGGATCGGCATCCCGTAGATCGGCGAGCCGGGCGATGTCTTCGCGGCGGGGTTCACGACGTCGTTCGCGCCCACGACGAGCACGAGGTCGGTGGTCTTGAAGCGCGGGTTGACCGCGTCCATCTCGACGAGCGCGTCGTACGGCACGTTCGCCTCGGCCAGGAGCACGTTCATGTGCCCCGGCATCCGGCCCGCGACCGGGTGGATGCCGAAGACGACGTCCACGCCCTGATCCCGCAGGATCTCGGCCAGCTCGGCGGCGGCGTGGTGGGCCCCCGCGACGGCGAGGCCGTAGCCGGGCACGATCACGACCCGCTGGGCGTAGTCGAGCAGGATCGCGACGTCTTCGGCCTCCATCGTGCGCACCGGCCGGTCGGATCCGGCCGCCGTCGTGCTTCCCGCGACGTGTGCGCGGAACGCGCCGAACACGATGCCGGCGACCGTGCGCCCCATGGCCCTCGCCATCGCCATCGTGAGGATCGTGCCGCTCGCGCCGACCAGCGTGCCGGCGATCAGCAGCAGGACATTCGACAGGACGAGACCGGATGCCGCCACCGCGAGCCCCGTGAACGCGTTGAGCAGCGAGATCACGATCGGCACGTCGGCGCCGCCGATCGGGAGCACCAGCAGCACCCCGAGCACCAGGCCGACCGCGAGCAGGACGTACGCCCAGAGCGCATCGCCGGTGAGCACCAGCGCTGCCCCCGCCGCGACGGCGGCGAGCACCAGCAGCACCATGAGCACCCGCAGACCCGGGAAGGTGACCGCTCGGGTGGTGACGATTCCCTGCAGCTTGCCGAAGGTCACGAACGAGCCGGTCAGCGAGACGCCGCCGATCAGCACCGTGAAGGCGACGACGCCCAGCGTCCACGGGCTCTCGCTGTGCGCGATCTCGACGAGCGCGACGAGGGCGGCGGCCCCACCGCCCACCCCGTTGAACGCGGCGACGAGCTGCGGCATCTGGGTCATCTGCACCCGGCGGGCTGCGATGACGGCGATCACCGAGCCGATGGCGATCGCGCCGAGGATCCATCCGATGTTGCGCAGCTCGGTGCCGAGCCCGAAAGCGACCACGGCGAGCGCCGCGCCCGCGGCGCCCAGCAGATTCGCCCGTCGCGCGGTGCGCGGATTGCTCAGGCCCTTCAGGGCGAGGATGAACAGCACCGCGGCGATGATGTAGCAGACGGTGACGACTTCGGGAGGAAGGATCTTCACGCGCCGACCTCCTTCTTCGCAGATGCCTCGGCTCGGGGATCGTCTGCTTTCCCGCGCTTCGCTGTGTCGCCGCGCTTCGCTGTGAACATGAGCAGCATGCGGTCGGTCACGACGAAGCCGCCGACCACGTTGATCGTGGCGAGGAACACGGCGAGGATCGAGAGCGCGAGAGCGAGCGGGTCGTCAGCCTGCCCCGCCACCATGATCGCGCCGAGCAGGATGATGCCGTGGATCGCGTTGGCCTCGGACATCAGCGGGGTGTGCAGCGTGCTCGAGACCTTGGAGACGACCTCGAACCCGAGGAACACGGCCAGGATCGTGATCGTGATGAGGGCGAAGCCGTCCATCAGGCGCGCACCCCCTCGACGACGGCCGCCACGCGTTCGTTGACGACCGCTCCGTCGTGGGTCACGGCGCTTCCCGAGACGAGCTCGTCGGCGAAATCCAGCACGAGGTTCCCTTCCTTCAACAACAGCGCGGTGAAGTTGGCGCAGTTCATCGCGTACAGCTTCGACGCGTCCGGGGCGAGGTCCGACCAGATGTCTCGGGCGCCGATGAGGGTCACCTCACCGCCGGTCACGGCGACCGAGCGACGCTCGCCAGGCACGGATCCTTCGATGTTGCCGCCGGATTCCGCTGCGAGGTCGACCAGCACCGACCCGGGCTTCATCGCCGCGACCATGGCCGCTGTCACGAGGCGCGGAGCGGCGCGACCCGGAACCGCGGCGGTGGTCAGGACGATGTCGGATGCCGCGATGTGCGGCGCGAGCAGCTCCTGCTGACGCCGGGCCCGGTCCTCGGCGAGCTCCTTCGCGTACCCGCCGCCGGCTTCAGCCGTGCCCAGGTCGAGATCGATGAACGTGCCGCCCACCGAGCGGACCTCGTCCGCCGACGCGGCACGAACGTCGTTGGCCGAGACGACCCCGCCGAGGCGTTTGGCGGTCGCGATCGCCTGCAGTCCCGCGACACCCGCGCCGAGCACGAGCACGCGCGCCGGGGCCAGCGTGCCGGCGGCGGTCATCGTCATGCCGAACATGCGGCCGAACGCATCGGCCGCGATCGTCACCAGCCGGTAGCCGGCCAGCAGCGCCTGGGACGAGAGCACGTCCATCGACTGCGCCCGCGAGATGCGCGGCAGCAGATCCAGCGCGAAGGACGTGACGCCGGCGTCCCGCGCGGCGGCCACGGCGGCGGGGTTCTGGAACGGATCGACGGCGCCCACGGTCACCATCCCGGGCGGCAGCGCCGCGATCTCGGACACCGTGAGCGGACGCACATGGAAGAGGATGCCGGGCCCGATCGGCTCATCGCGGGCGACGATGCGCGCCCCGGCCGCCTCAAAGGCGGCATCCGTAACGAGCGAGCCCGCACCGGCGCCCGCCTCGACCACGACCTCGACTCCCGCTGCTCGCAGCTTCTTGACGCTGTCGGGCATCGCCGCGACCCGCTTCTCGCCGGCCGAGCGCTCGGCCCGCACGCGCACGTGGATCGTCATGCATCCTCACTCCCGCCGCGACGGCCCTGTCGCGGGTCCTTCCCGAATCGTAACGGCGCGACGACGACAGGACGACCGTCGGCCTCTTCTCGGCGCCGCGCGCACCGGCGTAGGCTTCGCGCCATGGATGCCGAAAGCCCCGACGGACCGGTCATCGACGAGGCTGCGATGGACGTCGCGGCGCGCAAGCGCTCCTTCACGGGGGTGGCCACCGTCGACGTCGGCGACGAGCGCCGGTACGAGCGGGTGGCCGGCTACGCGCACCGCGCGCTGCAGGTGCCGAACACCCCGGCGACGCGGATCGCGATCGCCAGCGGCAGCAAGACGTTCACGGCGCTGGCGGTGCTGCGCCTGGTGGAAGAGGGCGTGATCGCCCTCGACACCCGTGTGCGCACGATCCTGGGCTCGGACCTGCCGCTCATCGACGACGCGGTGACGGTCGAGCACCTGCTCACCCACACATCCGGGATCGGCGACTACCTCGACGAGGAAGCCGACTGGGATGCCGCCGACTACGTGCTGCCGGTTCCCGTGCACGTTCTGGCCGAGACGGAGGCGTTCGTGCCGGTCGTCGACGGCTTTCCGCAGGCGTTCGAGCCCGGCACCCGCTTCGCGTACTGCAACGGCGGGTACATCGTGCTCGCGATCATCGCGGAACGTGCGAGCGGGCGGGAGTATCACGACCTCGTCGAAGAGGAGGTGTGCGCCCGAGCGGGGCTGGAGAAGACCGCGTTCCTCAGGTCCGACGAGCTGCCTGGGGATGCCGCGCTCGGATACCTGTTCGAGGAGGGCGACCGGTCCAACGTGCTGCACCTGCCCGTGCGCGGCAACGGCGACGGTGGTATCTACTCGACCGCCGATGACCTGCACGCGTTCTGGCGAGCGCTGACCGCCGGGCGCATCGTGAGCGAGGAGACGTTCGCGGAGATGATCCGTCCGCGGTTCGACGTGCCGGACGAGGGCCTGCGCTACGGCATGGGCCTTTACCTCGGCGGCTCCGGCCCGCAGCTGATCATGGAGGGCTACGACGCAGGCGTCTCGTTCCGCTCCACCCACAACCCCCGGACGACCACGACCATCAGCGTGCTCGGCAACAGCTCCGAGGGGGCGTGGCCGCTGGTCTACACGCTGGCCGACGTCGCGTAGGGCCGCTTCGTCGGGGAGGGTGCCGCGCGGCGGAGCTCAGGCGCGAGCGACCGGTTCGTTCGCTCCGGACGTCCCCGCCAGTTCACGCGCCCACTCGATGGCGCGGTCCAACTCCCCATCGATCAGCGGACCATCGTAACCGTGCACCCGGAACGACTTCGCCTTGGCGGTGACATCCAGCCCATGCGACCGGAGCTCGTGACGTGCGGCCTTGGCCGCGGAACCGGGCAGACGGGGCTTGTCCACGCGAGTGTCGAATGCAGCCGCCCTCACGGGCGTCGTCGCGTGCGCCAGATCGTCCAGCCACTCGCGAATCCCCCGGGCGGGCGCTCGCGGGGCGCCGTTCTGCCTCACCGCACCCTCCCGGGTCGACGGTCGGGTCATCGAGAACGCGTGGGTGGGACCTCCGACCACGACCAGGTCGAATCCCTCGATGGTCTCGGCTGCGGATTCCGCATCGACGACATCCACGGTCATCGTCCGGCCGAGTTCCTCTGCCACGGCCCTGGCGACCTTCTCGGTATTCCCCCACAGCGATTCGTAGACGACGAGCGCTCGCATGGCTCCCCCTTAGTAGTCAGACCCAGTTCAGCGCGACGGCGCCCCGCGTGACAGTGTCAAAGGTCCCGCCAGACGTCTGGGCAGCCCTGCCCTTGCCCCTGGTCGGTCGATGATGCAGCGCAGTACACTCGCGGCGTGGCGGTCTGGGCCCGACGAGCCGCGAGGGAGGACGCATGAACGCTGAATCGCCGATGCATCTTCCCCCCGCGATCCTCGTGGTCTCGGCGGACGACGAGCTGCGTCGACTGGTCGTCGATCCGCTCAACCGCCGCTACGCGAAGGACTATCGCGTCCTCGATTCCGCCAGCCCCGCCCTCGCGACCGCGCAGCTCGATGAGCTGCACGCGTCCGGCGGAGAGCTCGCGCTGGTGCTCTCGGACGACGCGTCGCCCACCGAGGAACACGAGAGCATCTTCGCCGCGGCGCGGCGGAGCTTCCCGGACGTGCGCCGCGGGCTCGTGATCGAGTGGGGGTCGTGGGCGAACCGCGAGACGAGCGACGCGGTGCTGGAACTCATGTCGCGCGTCCAGATCGACTACTACGTGGTCCGGCCCTCCCATACCGCCGATGAGTCGTTCCACCGGGCGATCACCGACTTCCTGCATGAATACGAGTTCTCCAGCGGCAAGCGCCGGCGCGGATTCACGGTGATCGGCGACCACGCGCAGCCGCGCACGCACCAGCTGCAGAGCCTGCTCGCGCGCGGGGGCGTCCCTGCCGCGCGCCTCGACCCGGAGTCCGCCGAGGCCATGGCGCTCCTGGCGGACTCCGGCACGGACTACGAGGGTGTCCCGCTGGTGCGCACCGCGGAGGGACTCGTGCTCGTCGATCCCGACGACGCCGCGCTGGCCCGCTCGTACGGCTTGGACACGTCGCTTCCGAAGGGCGTCCTCGATGTCGCGATCGTCGGCGCCGGGCCGGGCGGTCTGGCTGCGGCGGTGTACGCGGCATCCGAGGGGCTCGAGACGCTCGTCCTCGAAGGCGAATCCATCGGCGGACAGGCCGGCTCCAGTTCGCTCATCCGCAACTACCTCGGGTTCTCGCGAGGCGTCTCGGGCGCGGAGCTGGCGCAGCGGGCTTACCAGCAGGCGTGGACGTTCGGGGCGCGGTTCGCGCACACCCGTCGCGTCGTCGGCATGAACCTTTCGAGCGACGGGTTCGAGCTGCAGGTCGAGGGCGGCGAGATCGTCCGCTCCCGCGCCGTCGTGCTCGCATCCGGCGTCAGCTACCGGCGCCTCGCCGCGCCGGGTCTGCGGCGTTTCGTCGGCGCCTCGGTGTTCTACGGTGCCGCCTCGGTCGAGGCGCGGGCGCAGGCCGGCCGCGACGTGCTGGTCGTCGGAGGCGGCAACTCCGCCGGGCAGGCAGCGCTCCACCTCGCCCGTTACGCGCGTTCGGTCTCACTCGTCGTTCGCGGGCCGTCGCTGGCCGAGAGCATGTCGCGATATCTGATCGATCAGCTCGAGGCGGCAGGTGTGGGCCTGATCACCACGACGCGCGTCGTGGATGCCGGCGCGCGGGAATCGGACCGGCTCGATCACGTCGTGCTCGAGCGCACCGACACCGGCGAGCAGTTCGAGATGCCGATCGATGCGGTCTTCGTCACGATCGGCGCCCGCCCGCACACGGAATGGCTGGCGCCCGAGGTGCTGCGCGACAAGTGGGGCTCGGTGATCACGGGCGCCGACGTGCTGACGGAGGGCGGACGGCGGGCGTGGCAGGGCGGCGATGCGGGGCCGAGCCAGTTCGAGTCCTCGGTGCCGGGGTTCTTCGCCGTCGGCGATGTGCGCCGCGGATCGGTCAAGCGTGTCGCGTCCGCCGTCGGCGAGGGCTCCGTGACGATCTCCGCGGTCCACGCACACCTCGGCGCGTTCGCGGGCGGCTGACTCCGCGCGCGTCAGCGCATGCCCTTGGCCGCCCACGCGGTGGCGGTCGAGTGCACGGGGCCGCTTCCCAGCAGCGCGCGGCACCGCTCCCGCACCGCCTCCCGGCGCTCGGGATCGAGCGCGAGCAGCTGCGCGCCGGCCGGACCGACCCCGAGGGTGTACGGCTCCCACCAATCCTCGAACGTCGGCGAGGAGACGGTGACCGCGAGCTCGGTCTGCGCGATGTCGCGGCATCCTGCGTCTTCGAGCAGCGCCGCCAGCTGTCCTCGGCCGGTGCCGGCGCGGCCCACCTCGTCGTCGGCCTGCGGAACGACCGACTTCAGGGCGCTCATGAACGTCGACTGGGGCGCGCGGCCGCCCTCGAAGTCCCACACGTTGAGCCCGATCGTGCCGCCCGGACGCGTGACCCGCCGCAGCTCTGCGGCGCCCGCCGCGGGGTCACTCATGAAGTGGACGACCAGCTGCGCGACGGCGAGGTCGAAGCTCTCGTCCGCGAAGGGAAGGGTCTCAGCCGACGCCTGCACGACCGCGACCTCGGGCAGCCGCTCGCGGATCGCCGCGATGAACGATTCGGAAGGCTCGACCCCGGTGACGGATGCCGCGCCCAGCCGCGCCGCGAGGACTTCGGTCAGCGCGCCCGGGCCGCAGCCGACATCGAGCGCCGACCACCCCTCCTGCAGCGGGAGCCAGTCCGCGAACTCGACAGACAGCGGACGGGAGAACCGCCCCATGAACCGGTCGTACGCCGTCGAGGACACTCGGAACGACATGGCCGGAGTCTAGTGACGCGCCCCCCGCGCGCGCAGGAGGAGAGGCGGACGGACGGCGAGAGCCGGTAGCCTCGAGTCCGTGGAGGACTGGGAAGAGGGAGCGGCGGAGACGCTCGAGCGTCTCACCGGTTCGCCGATGGCCGATGCGATGCACGGCACGATCCGGATCGTCTCGCTTTCCCAGCCGAAAGGTCGCACTCGCTACCAGGCCTGCGACATGGACCTGATCCTCGAGGCGCCGGGCCTGGAGCCGGAGCCGCTGTCGACAGAGGTCATCCTCGACCGGCGCTACTGGCCGGTTCCCGGCATGGTGCTGCGAGCCCGCATCTCGAAGCGGCGACCCCGGATGATCGACGTCAACTGGGACGCACTCGCGCGCTGACCGACCGCAGCGCGGAGCGCAGCTCGGGATGTGCGAATGCGTAGCCCGCCGCGGTGAGTGTCTCGGGCAGCACCCAGCGGCTCTTGAGCACGAGCTCGGGTTCGGTTCGCAGCACCCACATCGCCGGTTCGAGCATCCAGCGGTAGGCCCGCAGCCCGATGCGCCGGCCGGCCACGTGCCGCAGTTCGCGCATGAGCGTACGGTTGTCGCTCGGATGCGGGCTCGCGATGTTCACGGGTCCCGAGATGTCGTCCCGGTCGCGCAGGAAGCGGATCGCGCCGAGAACGTCGCCGATGTGGACCCAGCTGAACCTCTGGTGCCCGCGCGTGCGGTGCCAGGACGCCATGCCCTGCCCGGTCGGCGTGGGTCCGATGCCGCGATAGCGTCGCGTCGACGGCCACCAGGTGTCGATCTGCGGACCACCGAGACCCAGGCGGGCCAGGGTCAGCAGCGTCCGCGTCGCCGGACCGTCGCCGAGCACGATCGCCATGCGCAGCGCCACCCGGCGCGTATCGGGCAGGTCGCCCGCGAAGAATTCGCGCTCCCAGTTCGTCGCGACATCCACCGAGAACCCCTCACCGATCGCACCGCTGCTCTCGGTATTGGCTCGGCGCATGGCGTGCCGGTAGATCGTCGCGGTCGAGGCGTTGAGCCACACTCGCGGCGGATGCTGCGCTGCGCTCACCGCGGCACGCAGCCGCCGGGTCGTCTCGACACGGGAGCGCAGGATCTCGTTCCGGTTGGCGTAGGTGTAGCGGCAGTTGACGGACTTGCCGGCGAGATTGACGAGCACATCGGCGCCCTCGATCGTCCGCGCGATCGACACCGGATCGCCCCACGTGGCCGGCGAGCGGCGGCCGATCGTCCGCACCTCGTACCCATCCTCGGCGAGCGCTGCGGTCAGTGCGGTTCCGATGAAGCCACGGGGGCCGGCGACCACGGCGATCGGCGCGTTCGTCATCTCATCCTTCCGTCGGCGGTCCGCACGAGCGCGGATTCTGCGATCGAGGCGCTCACCTCATCAGGGGTCGCAGCGCGGCGGCCAGAGCGACGACGTCTTCGTCGCTCAGCACGCTCAGGGCCAGCGCTTCGCGGCGAATGAGCTCGGTCATGGCGGCATCCACCCGCACGCGACCCTCCTCGGTGAGTCGGACGAGCACGCCGCGACCGTCCCTCGGGTTGGACCCGCGCTCGACGTAGCCGCTCTCGACGAGGTGCGTGATGCGGTTCGTCATGGCGGCGCTGCTGATCATGGTCCGCTGGATCAGCTGCGCGGGACTCAGTTCATGCGGAGCCTCGCTTCTGCGCAGCGCGGCGAGCACGTCGAATTCCCACGACGTGAGCCCGGCCGTCGCGAACGCGCCGGAGCGGATGCGGGCGAGCCGGAGCGACACGCGGCGGAGGCGTGACATCACCTCGAGCGGCGTGACGTCCACGTCCGGCAGGCGCTCGGACCACGCCGCGATCAGCAGATCCACCTCGTCGGGTCTCTCATCGGTCACAGACCGACCGTACCCACGGGAAGTGCCGTTCGGGACGCACATCGGGTCGAAATCTCCGCGCGCCTGCGGTAGAGATGAGTCATGTCGCAGACGAAACGGTGGCTGGACGGCTACATCCGGGCCTGGCAGTCGAAGTCGGAGGACGACGTCCGCGCGATCTTCACGGATGACGCGGAGTACTGGTTCCGGCCCGACGATCCCGAGCCGGTGCGGGGAATCGACGCGATCATCAAGATGTGGGGCGAGCCGGAGTCGCCGAACCCGGTCTACGAACTGGACGTGCTGATCGAGAACGACCGACTGGGCATCATCAAGGGTCACGTCGACTATCCGGGCCATCAGTACTACTCGAACCTGTGGGAAGTGCACTTCGCACCCGACGGCCGCGCGGAGCGGTTCGTCGAGTGGTTCATGACGCCGCGGAAGCCCGCGGCAGAGGAAGGAACCGGCAGCTCCGACTCGTGAGCATCACGAGAGGGGCGTGACTGTCGCGGTCACCGCATCCCAGCGCCGGAGCGCCACGCCGGCGCCCGTGCCAGGCGGGCCGATCAGGCCGAGCGCGTCGGGCAGCGAATCCAGACGGAGCCGACGCGCAAGGGTGACGTGGGGCGTCCAGTCGCCGGGGACGGTGTGGCGAGCGTCGTCGCCCGCCGGAACCGCGTCATGGACGGCCCGGTGCAGCGCCCGCAGCTCGTCGCCTACCCAGACGCGCCAGGCCAGGACGGCGCGGTCCCGGCGGATGAAGGTGAGCGGCTCGACGAGGTCGATCGGCACGGGGAGCAGCGATACGGCCGAGGGGAACGCGACCGGCGCGAGCGTCGGCCGCACCAACAGAGTGATGTGCGGACGATTGCTCGGCGCCGGGTGGGCGCCGAGGCTCGACAGGCCGGCCTCGGCGAGGCGCGACCAGTCGGCGCGCACCCGTTCCTCCGTCTCGGAATCGAGCAGCAGCTCGATGCTGACGACGCTCATCTCAGCAGGTCACTCGGGTCATCGGTCGGCGACGAGCCGCGAGACCTGCCCGGCATTCGCCAAGAAGGTCGCCAGGTCGGTCACTGCTTCGCCGGGCTGCAGGATGACCGAAGTGGCGCCGGCCGCGAAGAAGGGCTCGATCGCCTCGGCGACGGCGTCAGCGTCTCCCGCCACCATCAGTGCCGGATCAACGGCGCCGCCCGACTCGCGGGCCAGATCTTCGGCGAGCTGAGCGCGTGCGTCGTCCCCGCCGAACGCCGTGGAGACGAACACGATGAGCTCATGCCGGTCGTCGCGACCGGCATCCGCTCGTCCCTCGAGCGCGATCGCCAGGGTGCGCGCGATGCGATCGGGGCTGCTGCCCGCCGGAAGCACCGTGCCGTCGCCGACCTGCCCGGTGAGCCGCACGGTCTTCGGCCCCTCCCCCGCCAACACGACGGCGGGCGCGTGCGCGGGCGGCCAGTCCAGCCGCACGCGGTCGAGCGACACGTAGCGGCCGGACGCGCTGACCTCCTCACCGGCCAGCAGGGAGCGCAGGGCGGGCACGTACTCGCGCATCAGCGTGAGCGGCGATGCGACCCGGGCTCCGACCTGCCCCATCCAGGGCAGCACGCCATGACCGACGCCGGGGATGAGTCGTCCCGGAAAAAGCCGCTCGACCGTGGCGATCTCCATGGCCGTGAGTGCGACGTTGCGCAGCGGCATCGGAGCCACCCCGATGCCGACGCGCACCCGCTCCGTCCACGCGAGAACAGCGGATGCCGCGGCGAAGGCCGACTCGCGGAAGCAGTCCTCCCACAGCCAGAGTTCGGGAACTCCCGAGTCGTCGGCGGCCTGCGCGGCATCCCGCAGCGCTTCGGGGGGCGAGTAAGGCGTGAAGATTGCTCCGATGCGACGCATACCGCCACTCTGGCATGCACCGCCGACGCGGACGCCTTTCCGGCGGCCCTCCCGCGCCGCTACCGTGGCGGGATGAAGACAACCATCGCGGGAACGACCATGCCGGTGCTGGAGATCACGCTCGACGCCGGCGAGCAGATCATCGCGGAGGGCGGAGACGTCTCCTGGCTCACGCCGGGATTCGACATCCAGACCTCGACCGGCTTCGGCTCCGCTGGCAAGGGAGGCTTCATGAGCAGCCTCAAGCGGATGGTCGGCGGCGGACAGCTCTTCCTGACGCAGTACACCGCGTCGGCATCCGGCGGCTTCGTCGCCTTCGCGGCACAGCTTCCCGGCACGATCCGCGAGCTGCAGATCGACCCGGCCGACGAGTTCATGGTGCAGGCCGGCTCGTACATCGCGAGCACGCCGCAGGTCGAGGTGACGGTCGGCCTGCAGACGAAACTCGGCGCGGGCATCTTCGGCGGCGCGGGCGTCGTGTTCCAGAAGCTCGCGGGCAACGGCACGGCCTGGGTGCAGCTGGCCGGCGAGATCGTCGAGTACGAACTCCAAGCGGGTCAATCGCTCCTCATCCACCCCGGCCATCTCGCGCTCTACCGCGCCGAGATGCAGCTCGAGTTCGCGACGATCAAGGGCATCAAGAACAAGTTCTTCGGCGACTCGCTGTTCCTCGCCCAGCTGCATGGTCCCGGTCACGTCTGGCTCCAGTCGATGACGGCGGCCAAGCTCGCCGCGGCCATCGAGCCGTACCTGCCCGACAAGTCTTCCTCCGACAACTCGTGATCTCGACCCGAACCGGCCGAGCTTCGACACGATGCCCCGGTGCGCCCCTGTGACCAAAGGCCCTGTTCCGACGAGCCCGCCTGCGCGAGTGTGGAGAAGCCAGCCGGCATCCAGCGGAGGAGTCGAATCATGTCCACACCAGCCCTCGCCCGACGCGGGCGCGTCGATGCGCTCAGCGGCTCATCCGCTCGTCTCACCAAGGGGCTGCCCGCGGCCGTCGCGGCGGCATCCCTCCTGGTGCTCGCCGGCTGCGTGCCGGTCGTCGCCACCGGGCCGATGGCGTCCGAAGAGCGGGAGATCGGTGCCGTGACCGCAGTGACGCTCGACACGTCCGGTGAGCTGTCGATCTCGGAGGGAGAGCCCGGCCTCGTGATCCACGCGCCGAGCGGCGCGCTCGATCGCCTGACCGCCGAGACGGACGGGGAGACGCTCCGGCTGGGGACGACGCCGGGACCGCAGATCGTCCTCGGCGAGTTCCGGTACGAGCTCACGGTGGCGGACCTGGAGGCGATCACAGTGAACGGCTCGGGAGACGTGGTGGCCACCGTGTCGTCTGCGGGAAGCATCCTGCTGGACCTGGACGGCTCAGGCGACATCGCGTGGACCGGACTCGACTCCGATGACGTCACCGTGCGGGTGGCCGGGTCGGGCGACATCGAGCTCGCCGGGACGACCACCGCGCTGATGATCGAGCTCGGCGGCAGCGGCGATATCGACGCCGCCGACCTGCAGGCCCGGGATGCCGTCGTCTCGATCGCCGGTTCGGGCGACGTGCGGGTCGCGGCAACCGACACCCTGTCGGCCGAGATCTCCGGCAGCGGCCGGGTCGCCTACTCAGGAGATCCGGACGTGGATTCCGACATATCCGGTTCCGGCGATGTCGTCCACGAAGAATGAGGAGGGGCGTCATGGGTGGAACGGGTGATGGGGTCGTGTGGACGCTGAGCGAGGAGGAATGCTGGAACCTCCTCGCGCGCCGCGAATTGGGTCGCCTGGCCGTCGCGGTGGCCGGCAAACCCGATATCTTCCCGGTGAACTACGTGACCGACGGGCCACGCGTGCTGTTCCGCACGGCGCCAGGATCGAAGCTCGCGGATCTCGCCGTGAACCCCGATGTGGCATTCGAAGTCGACGAGTACGACGAGGTCTCCGCGGCGAGCGTGGTGCTGAAGGGCACCGCTGAGCGACTCGACCTGCAGCGCGAGATCGACGAGGCCGACGCGCTGCCCTTCACCTCGTGGATCCCGACCCTCAAGTACCGGTGGGTGCGGATCTCCCCCACGCAGATCACGGGGCGGCGCTTCCAGCGCGGGCCGGAACCCGACCGCTACGCGGCTTCAGCCGATGACGCCCGCACCTGACGGAGCCGTCGCGACGCACCTCGAGCCGCACCTCTCGGACTGGCTGATGGCGGGCGACCCCGCCATCCGGTGGCAGGTCATGCGGGATCTGCTCGGCTCCTCCGACAGCGAGATCCGCGAGGAGCGCGCGCGGGTCGCCGTCGATGGCTGGGGAGCACGCCTCCTCGGACTCCAGGACGACGACGGACGGTGGGGCGGCGCGCTGTACAGCCCGAAGTGGACGTCGACGACCTACACGCTGCTGCTCCTCCGCTGGCTGGGGCTTCCGAAGGGAAATCTCCAAGCCCTCGCAGGATGCCGGCAGCTCTGGGACAACGCTCGCTTCTTCGGCGGCGGCCTGAATCTCGCCGTTTCCATACGCCAGCCGGAGACCTGCATCACCGGCATGCTGATCCTTCTCGCCGCGGCATTCGGACTCGACGACCCGCGGGTGGACGAGACGGTGACCTGGCTCGTGGATCAGCAGCTGCCCGACGGCGGATGGAACTGCGAGAGCATCCGCTCCGGTTCATGGCATGGCTCGTTCCACACGTCCATCACCGCGCTCGAGGCGCTGCGGATCTACCAGGACTCCGGTGGCGGCATCCCCGTTCGACGAGTCCATCTCGTGCTGGACACCGCTTCTTTCTCGACCACTCGCTGTATCGGTCGCATCGCACCGGTGAACCGGTGCACCCGGCGTTCCTTCGCTTCCCATTTCCGCCTCAATGGCACTTCGACGTGCTGCGCGGTCTCGATCACTTCCGCGAGGCGGGGGCCGCGAGGGACGACCGACTCGCCGATGCCGTGCAACGAGTGCGCGACGCCCGTTCCCACGACGGAAGGTGGCGCACGTACAGTCCGCACCCGGGCCGCCGCTGGTTCGAGCTGGAGAGCAGCGGGCCCAGCCGGTGGACGACCCTGCGCGCGCTGCGGGTGCTGGAGTGGTGGCGGCCGGGTGGTGAGTGAGGACGACGTCGCGACCAAACGCGTCCGGACCGGACCGGAGGCCTCGCTGGCCTACGAAGCACGGGGAAGCGGTCTTCCGCTTCTCGCCTTCCACGGTGCCTATTCCGCGCGCGCCGAAGTCCGCGGCTTTCTGGAGCCGATGCTGGTCGGAAGACCGCTTCGGCGGATCTACATCGACCTGCCCGGGCACGGCGGATCGCGGCCGTCGGACGGACTGCGTACTCCCGATGACATGCTCGATCTGATCGACGCGCTGCTGGAGGCCGAGGTGCGCGACGGCCCATTCCTGCTGCTCGGTCACTCGTACGGCGGACATGTGGCGCGTGCCGTAGCGGCCCGGCACCCCGACCGCGTGGCCGGCCTCGCCCTCCTCTGCCCCACGATCTCGGGCAACCCGCGGCTGCCGGAGCCGTCGGTCGTGCGCGACGACGGCGTGGCCGCCGTGCTGGATGCCGATGTGCGCGCCGAGTACGAGGGCTACTTCGTCGTGCGTACGGCCGAGACACTGGAGCGCTTCCAGCGTTCGGTGGCGCCGGCCGCCGGCGAGGTCGATGAGGAGATGATTACCAGGACGATGGATGCCGGACCGTTCAGCGTCGATCCGGACGACGTGACGATCGCGGCCCCCGTCCTGGTCATGTCGGGGCGACAGGACCACTGGGTGGGGTGGGAGCGGCAGGAGCGACTGGGCGATCGGTATCCGCGGGCGACGGTCGTGACGGTCGCCGACGCGGGTCATGCTCTGCCGCATGAGCGTCCGGATCTTGTGGCGTCGCTGCTCGGGGACTGGCTCGACCGCGTCGGTGAAGAGCGGCGGCCAGACGCGTGACGGGAGGGCGCTCCTACGGATCTCAGCCGGACTCGTCGTTGGCGGTCGTCTCGATCCAGTCCACGGCGTCGTCCGAGAGGAAGAACCCGTCGGGCCCCCGCTCGCCCGCCCACGACTCGCTCGTGGCGAGGGAGCCGCTGACGGCTTCGATCCTGCTCAGCACCTCGGGGGCGACGGCTTCGCCGTTATGGGCGATGAGCCAAGCCTGCGAATCCGCATCCAGCTTCTGCCACCACTCCGTGATCTCCATGCGGCCACGATGACACAATGAGCGAACCAGGACGAGGGGGTGAGCATCCGCACTCTGGATTCCGACGTGGTCGTGGTAGGCGCCGGTCCGACCGGTCTCATGATGGCCTGCTGTCTCGCGAAACTCGGCTGGTCCGTCGTCGTGATCGACGGTAAATCCGGCCCGACGGTCGAGTCTCGTGCGCTCGTGCTGCAGGCGCGGACGCTCGAGATCTACGACCAGCTCGAGATCGCCGACCGCGCGCTCTCTGAGTCCGCGCCTGCTCGCGCCGTTGTGCCGGGGTTCGAGAAGCGACCCTTCCGGCGCATCGATCTCGGGCGTCTCGCCGCGGGGCTGACCCCGTACCGGCAGCTGACCGTGCTCGAGCAGAGCCGCAACGAGCAGCTGCTGCTGGACCGCCTCGTCGAGCTCGGCGGGTCCGTCGAGTGGAACCATCCCCTGGCTGCACTGGACGTCGAGGCCGACTCGGTCACCGCGCAGACGGGCGGGCCGGATCCGTTGACGATCCGCGCGCGATACTGCGTCGGCGCGGACGGCAGCTCGTCACGAGTGCGCGAGATCGCCGGCATCCCCTTCGACGGCGTCACCAATCCCCATACGTTCTACGTCATCGATGCGACCGGTGCGGAGGGCCTCGCCACGGACGCCATCAACCTGCGGTTCGCGGCATCCGATTTCCTCCTCACGTTCCCGATGGGCCACGTCGACCATCAGCGGCTGCTCGGAGTTGTGCCGGATGCCGAGAGCACGGGTATCTCCGAGCAGACGGTGCAGCGAACGCTGCGCGATGTGTTCGGCATCCGCTACGCGTCATCGCGCTGGTTCGCCACGTACCGCGTGCACCACCGGGTCGCGCGGCGGTTCCGCGCCGGCCCGGTGTTCCTGGCCGGCGACGCCGCGCACGTGCACTCGCCCGTCGGCGCGCAGGGCATGAACACCGGCCTGCAGGACGCCCACAACCTCGCGTGCAAGATCTCCGACGTGTTGGCGGGTCGCGCCGACGACAGCTCCCTGGAGGGGTACGAGGCGGAGCGCCGCCCGGTCGCGGTCCGGCTGGTGGCGACGACGGATCGGATGTTCGGCGTGATCACGTCCGACCGGCGGATGCCGCGATTCCTGCGCCGGCGGATCATCCCGTACGTGGCGCCGATCGGCGCATCGCTCGTTCCGCGGATGGTCGGCTCATCCCGGATCTTCGGATACCTCTCGCAGACCCGCATCCACTATCGGATGAGCGTCGACGACACGTCCACAGCTCGCGGTCGGCGCGGCGAGGTCGTCGGGCGGCGGCTGCCCTGGAACGGCGACAACTACCTCGATCTGCGCACCATGGACTGGCAGGTGCACGCCTACGGTGAGGTCGATGCCGCAACACGGGAGCGGCTTCAGGCAGCTCTCGGCGTTCCGGTCACGTGGTTTCCGCATGTGCGCAACCGCCGGCTGCGTTCGGGATACTGCTACCTCGTGCGGCCTGACGGATTCGTGCGCGCGGAGGCACCGGCGGATGCCTGGCCGAGCATGGGCCCTGGTGAACCTGCGCCCCCGCTCGATACGGTGGACGAATACCTGACGAATAGTTCTACCGGAGGTGCGCATCATGGCGAAGGGTAAGGACGAAAAGGGCGGCAGCCGGACCAAGCCGCAGAAGAAGACCGCGGCGTCGTCGAAGAAGACGAGGAAAGCCAAGAAGGCACTCGGCCGCGCGAAGAAGTCGGTCGAGGCTGCGCAAAAAGCGGTCAAGGCCTCGACGAAGAAGCTTCGCAAGAAAGTAGCGTCACTTTCCCGGCAGAGCAAGCAGCTCTCGGCGGATCACGCGAAAGCGGTGAAGAACGTCGAAACGGCAGAGAAGAAGAAGTCAGCAGCTGCGTCTCAGCCGGCGCGCCCGGCAGACGAACGGCAGTCGAAGCCGGCTGAGCCCACGCTGGTGGTGACGGCGGCGGCACCTGCACGCCCGAAGTCGACGCCAGCCCGGTCCGCGAAGGAGAACGCCTCGCTGACGCCACCCTTGCCGAAGCCGCAACCCGCCTCCGCCACTCTGGTCGAACTGCGCCAGCGGGCAAAGGACAAGCAGATCCCCGGCTATTACCGGATGAACAAGTCAGACCTCATGGCGGCGCTCGAATCGGCGCAACGCAAGTAGTCGCGTGCCCCTGACCTCTCGCCGGAGCTGCCTCCGGCGATGGAGTCAGCGGCTGTTGTACTGGTCGCGCACGTGACGGGGAATGCGTCCTCGCTCCGACACGTGGATGCCCTTCTCGGCCGCCCACGCACGAACGGATGCTGCGTCATCGTCCGCCCGCGGCGCTGACGCGCGTCCGCGACTGCGGCCCGCCGATCGCGCCGCGGCGATGAAGGGCGAGAGAGCGGCGGTGAGCGCATCACGATTCTTGGACGCGAGGTCGATCTCATATGTCGCCCCTCCGTACGCGAAGGTCACCGTCTCGGCATTCTCAGTGCCATCGATGTCGTCTACGACACTCACGACTGTCTTCGTAGCCATAATTGCCTCCTTTGGCATGGCGAAAGAGGTCCCGGCGGAAATCCCGAGTTCGGATTGGCGAGGGAACTATCTCATCGGCGCGCGGATTCGGGTCCGTCGTCACCTGAGACGATGATACGCCTTGAGGGCCGTTGAATTCAGGTCAGTATGAGGCCGATTGAGGGCAATTTCCGCCATTGCTCAAGGTAATTGACATCGGGGTTGACATGCGCCGGCGAAGAACGGTACTCCCCTTCTCGATGCCGGCCGTCAGTGGAGCGGGTGGCGCGGTGCATCGGCCTCGGCGGATGCCGCGGCGTCAGAATGGCAACTGCTCGGCATCACTGCCTATCCAGTGCTGCGGAAGGCTGACCGGGGGTTTCGTTCGACCGTCGCGTTCGTCGGCGGTCGTCGTCGGATCGTAGCTGAGGGTGACACCGCTCGCTCCGATCTCGCCGGCGTCGAAGGGGTCGTCGACGACGAACCTCATGGTGATCGTGGTCGGCTTGCCGGGGCTGGGGCCCGGCACAGTGCAGAGTCGGTCGGCCAACGTGGCGCATCCCACGGGCGGGCCGACGGGCTCGAGCCCTCCGGGCCACGCCAGCTCCAGCCCAAGTGTCAACGAGCCCTCGGGGTATGTGGTGAACGCTGCCGGGGGCTCAACCGCGAGGACATCGACCGTCGCGGTCACAGACTCGCCCTGTCCGGTCTCCCCATCCGAATCGAGCCTGACGTCGACATCGAACATGTGCTCGCTGACCACCAGGCCTTCGGCGCCCCGAATCGCATCGCCCACTTCGTTCGACGCCACGTCCGTGAGGGAGGTGCCGGTCACGCTCAGCGAACCGATTCCGCGAGCGTCGTCGGGGTCGAACCACAGCTCGATCTCCCACCTGGTGTTCGTCGGGTCGTCGGCGTCGCTGCTGAAGTAGACGGAGCAGATCGAGTCCTCGAAGGAGTTGCATCTTTCGGGATAGCGAATCCGATCGACGAATGCCGGCGGCACGATCTCGAATGCCATCGTCGCCTCCTCGTCGGTGCCGTCGCCGCGCATGACGTGGTGGATGACAACCGTGGCATCCGGCCCTCCGTCGGACGGCGGAAGATCGACGACCTCCAACCAGAACGGATAGGGCGCGAGGGCGATCTCTGCCTCGGCCACGGTGCCGAAGTCGGAATCGGAGCCCGTCTCGAGCGTCGCCGCCTCTCTGTCGTCGAGCGTGACGAGCCGGGTTGCGCGGGCACTCACAGCACCGGCGAATCCCGCGGGCGGAGTGGCGAAGGTAAGCCCGGCGTCGTTGCCACCACCGGAGAGATCGATGAGGCATTCGTCGCCGGATTGCGGTCGGCCCTCCAGTACGCCGTCGGTGTCGGGTGCGACCCACGCCTCGCATTCGTCGCCGGTGAGGAGGAGTCCTTCGGGCCACTCGACTTCCATCGCAAGCAGGGAGTCGCCGGGCGCGTCTTCGACGGCGGGTTCGAGGCTGAACACAACCGGATCGCCCGCTTGCACTGCGTCATCGACCGTGCTGGAGACGACCATGCTGACGTCTGGCTCGGGCGGCGGGGTCTCACTCGGAGTGACGGAAGGGGTCGCGGACGGGGTCGACCCGACCGGTTCGCCGCCGCGGAGCGCGCCGCCGAGCACGACCGCACCGAGCCACACCAGCAGAGCCGTCACCGCCACTGCGCCGGCCGAGATCGCCGCCACGCGCGCCCACCTGGCGAAGACGGGCAGTTGAGTGAAGGTTCCGTCCAAAGAGATCGCCTGCCCGCCTTCGGGCGTGACCGTGACCGTGAACGGATGCTGCACCGGCTCGCCGCGCCACAGCAGTGACCTGGCGCGGACGGTGAGCGCGATGCTCTCAGTGCTGTCGGCAGGAAGCGAAGCGTGCGGCTGGTCGATGAACACAGCGAGCTCGCCCGCGGAGGCCGAGACCTCGGCATACGCGTGGGCGTTGCCGGCGTTGGCGATCGTGACCTCGGCGGCAGCGCCGCGGCGACCCTCGAGAGCCGGCTGGCGACAGCACTGCGGCCACGTCGCTGAACGACTGGATCGTCGCGATGGCCTCGACGATCAGGAAGTCGTCGGGTCGTCCCGCCGGCTCGATATGGAATCGGACGATCAGGTCTCCCTGCTGCCACCGGCCGGTCTGCGCGAGCGTGAGCGTCGCCGTGGCAGTGACGGTCTCCCCCGGATGGGCGAGGAGCGTGTCGGGCGCGATGACGACGAAGCGGGCCGCATCATCGACCACGGTCAGGTGATACGCCTCGACATCAGCGCCGTCGTTGCGGACCGTCAGCGTGAGCGTGGCCGACTCGCCGGGGGTGATCGCGAGTGAGGCGGGCTCGATGTCGACCGTGGCCATCCTTCGACGTTACGGAAACGATCACCTTCCCCGATCTACCCTCTGACCCGCCGTCCGGGCAGACCTGGTGCCCTTTGAGGTCGCGAACCTGCGTGTCGCGAGGGCCTGGTCAGCCCCCGACGATGACGGTGAGCGCGCCGGGCCCGGGTGCGGCCGGAGCGCCGTGCATCGTGATGTCGCCGACGCGCGCTGCGGGAAAGGTGCCGATCAGCACGGTGAGACTGCCCTGGGCGATGCCGTTGGGCGCCGGCGACACGCACGCGATGCCACCGGGCGCGAGGTTCGCGACGGCGGCCGGCATCCCGCCGATCAAGACCGTGGGAACCCCGGCAGCAGGCGTGATGGGCCCGCCGACGTGAGGCTTCACACCGTCGACGAGGGCGCACAGCGCGACGTCGCCGACGCGCAGGGCAGGGCCGGTGGGCATGACATCACGCTAGGCGTCCTGGTGACCCGAGGCGAGCACGGAGGCGCGGCGACTCGCGCACCGGATCTGCCCGTTGAGAGCGCGTTGAGTGCGCGAAGAGCGTGTCGGGCCACACTTGGCACGTTCCTTCAGCGGAGCAGCCGGCTTCGCGTCGTCACCGGGAGGACCGCATGACTCGAACCACCGTGCGCGTGTACGCGCGCGATCCCATCTCCGAAGCCGGTGTCGCGAGCGCGCTCCGGCCGCGTCCGGAAGTGCGGGTGGTCGCACCCGCCGAGGACGTGGCACCCGATGTCGTGCTCGTCATCGTCGACACCGTCGATGAAGAGGCCCTGAACACCCTGCGTTTCGTCCGCCGGAACGGCGAAGCCCACGTGATCCTCATCGCCGCTCACCTCGACGACCAGGACCTCGTGCGCGCCGTCGAGTGCGGTGTCGTCGGCCTGGTGAGGAGGTCTGAGGCCACGACCGATCGCCTGCTCTCGGCGATCGCCTCGGCCGCCGCGGGCGAGGGCACTGTGCCACCTGACCTGCTCGGACGCCTCCTCGACCAGGTCGGGCGCCTGCAGCGCACCGTGCTCGACCCCCGCGGGATCACATTCACCGGACTCGCCTCGCGCGAGATCGAGGTGCTGCGGCTCGTCGCCGAGGGCTGGGACACCGCCCAGATCGCCACCCGGCTGTCGTACTCCGAGCGCACGGTGAAGAACGTGCTGCACGACGTGACCACGCGCCTGCAGCTGCGGAACCGCTCGCACGCCGTGGCGTACGCGATGCGGGAGGGGCTCATCTGAGCACGGGTGAGCGGATGCCGCGGTCTCCTGCCCGAGGAGGAATCCACGCCTGCCCGCACGGGTGCCCCGCATACGGCGCGCGACCGCCCCGCGGTATCTCACACTGAACGCATGATCGGCGAGATCGACGACGCGATCCGCGCGCTCGTCAAGGCGTCGGACGGCATCGCCGCCGACATCGACGTCGCGCTCGACGCCCCGACGAAGGACTGGGCCGCCCGGCGCAATGCGCCCACCGTCGACCTGTTCCTCTACGACATCCGTGAGGACACGAAGCGGCGCGAGTACGGCTTCTCGGAGCGGCGCGACGATCACGGTCTCGTCACGCAGCGCACCCCGTCGCCACGGTACTTCAAGCTCTCCTACCTCGTGACCGCGTGGACGCAGCGGCCCGACGACGAGCACCGGCTGCTCGACGCGCTGCTGCGCTGCTTCCTGCGCTTCGACGCCATCCCCGCCTCGTTCGTCGTCGAGACCCTCGCCGAGACCGGTCTGCCCTGCTCGCTCAGCGTGGCGCAGCCGCCTCCCGAGGACCGGGCATTCGCGGACGTCTGGTCGTCGCTCGGCGGCGAACTGAAGCCGTCGCTCGACCTGGTCATCACCGCCCCGGTGGCTCGGGGCTTCAGCTATCCCGTCGGGCCGCCCGTCACCGCGGGCGTGGAAGCGCAGTTCAGTGCGCAGGCCTTCGGCATCCACGAGAGCGCCGCGCATGCGGCATCCCGGCTGCCGTCGATGCCCGCCGGCGAACCGTCGGGGGGCTGAGATGATCGACGACCCCAGCATCGCCCACCTGCTGGGGCGGGTCGGGGCGATCGAGGATCGCATACGCCGGCTGGTGACTGCGCGGCGCGCGGGCGACCCGCAGCCGGACGACCCTTTCCGGGGGCTCTACCTCAGTGACGAGATGGTCGACCGCCTGCTTGCCGGGGTTCAGGGGGTTCCGGACTGGTCGGATGCCTCGGCCCGCCTCGCAGAGACCGAGCAGAACGCCGATCTTGCCGAGGCCGCCGGACACCAGCTCAGGCTCCGGGGCATGGCGGAGGCGTTCCAGCTCAGCCAGATCGACGTGGATCTGCTCGTGATCGCGCTCGCCGCCGACCTCGACCCGCGCTTCGAGCGGTTCTTCGGCTATCTGAACGACGACGTCGGGCGCCGTCGACCGTCGGTGTCGGTCGCCCTCGAGCTCTGCGGGGTGCCGCTGACCTCCGCGGCCGATCGGGCACGGCTCATCTCGGGGCCGCTCGTGTCGGGCGGGCTCGTCATCGTCGAGGACGAGGACCGCCCGCTGCCCGGCCGCGCCGTGCGGGTGCCCGACCGTGTCGTCGGGCATCTGCTCGGCGACGACACGCCAGACCGAGCGCTCGACGGCGTGCTGAGGCAACCGTCGACGGTGGAATGGGGCGACACGAGCCGGGTCGAGCAAGCCCTCGCCGCCGGCATCCGTCTCGTGTATCTCCGGGAGTCTGCGACCGGGTCGGGCACGGCGGTGGCCGTTCGCGGCATTCACGCGCGGGGGCTCGACGTCGTGCAGCTCGACCTCGCACGACTCGGCGGCGATCACGACGCGATAGCGATGGCGCGGCTCGCGGCTCGCGAGGCGCGCCTGCGCGGAGCCGGTCTGATCGCGGCACCTGTCACGGCCGAGATCTCGCCCGAACTCGTCGAGACGCTGGCCGACTCGCCGCAGCCGACCGTGTTCGTCGGCGAGGCGACGTGGGATCCCGGTTGGTTCCGAGACGTGCCGGCGGCGAGCGTCGTCGAGCCGACGACGACCGCCGAGCGCGCCCAGCTTTGGCGCACGTCGCTCGGGCCCGCGGCCGACGGGCTCGACGTGGCGGACGCGACCGGCCCGTTTCGCCTGGGGCCGGAGCAGGTCCAGCGTGCGGCGGGAACCGCTCGCGCGCAGGCGGCGCTGTCGAAGTCCGGCGTGATCACCGCCGAGCACCTCGCCGCGGGCGCCCGCGCCGAGAACGCGTCGGCGCTCGACCGGCTCGCCCGCAGGGTGTCGCCCTCGGTCAGTTGGAACGACCTCGTGCTGCCGGCCGGGCCGTTGAACGCGCTGCGCGAGATCGAGCTGCGGGCCCGCCACCGCGAGCAGGTGCTCGGCGACTGGAACATGCGGCCGGGCGGCGGTCGCGGGCACGGCGTGGTCGCCCTGTTCGCGGGCGACTCGGGCACCGGCAAGACGATGTCTGCCGAGGTCGTGGCAGGTGGGCTGGGCCTGGACCTGTACGTCGTCGATCTCTCGACGGTCGTCGACAAGTACATCGGCGAGACCGAGAAGAACCTGGAGCGCATCTTCCGAGCCGCGGCCGGCACCAACGCCGTGCTCCTCTTCGACGAGGCAGACGCTGTGTTCGGCAAGCGCTCCGACGTGAAGGACTCGCACGACCGCTACGCGAACGTCGAGAGCGCCTACCTGCTGCAGCGCATGGAGACCTTCGACGGGCTGGCGATCCTCGCGACGAATCTGCGGGCGAACATCGACGAGGCGTTCACGCGTCGACTCGACGTCATCGTCGACTTCCCCATGCCGGATGCCGCGCAACGCACGCGCCTCTGGGACCGCAGCCTCGGCGCCCACGTGCGCCGTGCCGACGACATCGACCTGCAGTTCCTCGGCAGATCGTTCGAACTCGCCGGAGGCGGCATCCGATCGGCCGCCGTGACCGCGGCGTACCTGGCCGCCGCCGATCGCGGCACGGTGCTCATGAAGCACTGCATCGTCGCGGTGCACCGCGAATACCGCAAGCTCGGCCGCCTCGTCGTCGAGAGCGAGTTCGGTGCGTTCTGGCCGGAGGTGGTGGGAACGTGACGCCTGGTGCCCGCTCGTGCAGGACTCGCTGCCCGAACGGGCAGATCGCCGTTGCGCCCCACCGGTGCGCGGTGCAATGGAAGAGGTCGATCATGGAGGTGCGCCATGCACGCACATGAGTGGGACGGCGTCGATATCGAGACCGCGCGTCGTGGATCAGAGCCGGCGCGGGAATCGACGGTTGCGATGCCGGGGCTCGCCGATCGGCGACCCGACGTGCTGAGCAGTGCGGCGATACTGCGCCTGCAGCGCGAAGCCGGCAACAGCGCGGTGAGCGACCTGGTGGAGGAGCAGCGCTCGCCGGTGCACGATGTCGTCTCCTCGGGCGGGTCGCCGCTGGAGCCGGCGGTGCGCACCGACATGGAATCGCGACTCGGCCATGACTTCGGCGATGTCAAGGTGCACACGGATGCCGCGGCGAACGACTCGGCGACGTCGGTGGGCGCGCACGCCTACACGGTCGGCAGCAATGTGGTCTTCCAGCGCGACGCGTACGACCCGGCGACCCACGCCGGACGCACCACGCTCGCGCACGAGCTGACCCATGTCGTGCAGCAGCGATCCGGCCCCGTGGACGGCACCCCATCCGGCGGCGGCATCAGCGTGAGCGATCCCGGCGATCGGTTCGAACGCGCCGCGGCCGACAACGCGACCAGGGTCATGACCGAGCCGGCCCCGGTGCAGCGCCAGGACGAGGCGGAGGAAGAGGAGCCCGTCCAGGGCATGTTCGTGCAGCGGCAAGGCGAAGAGGAAGAGGAGGAAGCGGCCGGCTGAGGCATGCTTTCCGCCATGGTGCTGTACGTGAATCAGCCCGGTCCGATCGGAGATGTCACGGAAGGAGATTGCATTGTCGCACCGTCGGCAGCATCGCGTCGACCACGTCGCTGGTACCGACTCTCTTGACGAGGCCGGACGGACGCCCGCGGGCGTACGGATGAAACCACCCGAGCCGAGCGCCGACATCCGCACGCTGGGCTGGTCCCGGGGTGAGCTTCACGCCTTACAAGGCCATGAAGCCCGGGCGATGCTCCAATTGCAGCAGAGCGCTGGGAATGAGGCCGTCCAGCGGTCGATAGTGAAGCGAGCTAATAGCGCCACACCCGATTCCGGAGTGGTGAAACGAGATTCGCTCGTGGTCCAGCGGGACGAAACCACCACGGCCGAACCACCGGTCGCGGTGGACCTGCGGCCCAGTGACATCATCTTCGTACGTCTTCCACCTGGCGCCGGATTCATGAGCGGGACTGGCAGAAACGCAAGCGCAGCCCGACTGAATGAAATGGTGGTCAAGGCTCACGGCGTGGCGACAGAGGCAAAGGACATTCTCGCCTTTCTGGATTGGACGGAACACGAGTCCAGTGCAAGGGACGTCGAAGCCATCGAAGCCGCAACTCCGATGATTGCGAAGAGGGCAAGGGACAAGAAGGGAGAAGGACTCCGCGAGTCGGTCGAGGCTTATACGCAGGCGAACCCGAGTCTGGTGGGCCAAGTCAATAAGCTGACCGCCGCTCGCGAGCAGGTTGAAGCCGCCGCGTTGGGCGTCGATCGCGCTCTCATCGAGCAGGCTCGGACAGCCGCGCATCGTGCGAAGGAGGCCGCAACCGCAGAGCTCGCTGCGCACACGGCGAAGATTGAGAAGACCAAGAAATGGGCGAACAAGATCTTCGAAGGTGTCGTCGATCTCGTGTTCGATCCAAAGAAGATCAAGGATGTCGCGAAGGGCTTGGTGAAGTTCGCCGGATCTGAGCTGATCGTGGGCCCCTTGGTCGAAGGTGCATATGGAGCAAGGACAGACGAACTTCGGGACAAGCTCCAGAAGGCCAAGCTGCGGGTCCAACAACTCGAGGATGAACGCGACATTCTGGCAGTGGAGCAATCGCTGAAGTCGCTTTCTGCAGCCCACGCGGCCTACAAGGCGGAGTGGAATCTCCTCGTTGCCGCCACGCGGAAGGCGGAAGCCGAGTATGCAACCCTCGTCGAGAAACTGGAGAAGATGGGCCCAGTGGGCGAGCAGGCAGCTGCCGCCCTGGACGCCCGAGCCTTGGCCGCGGAACAGGGAGCCACCGGTCTCGAGCGAATTCTCGTGTATCAGCAGCTGCTCACGAGATCGAGCAAGGCGGCAGCCGACCTCGAGGTGAGTTACGAGAACTACGCAGGGATGGCGTCGTCGCCGGGCGGAAAGCAATACGTGGCCGACGATCTTCGGCGATCGCAACTCTGGGCGATTGCCGATGCGAATGCCTCCAAGGCGGGGAAGATCGCGAGATGGGCGGCATCTGAGCTTGCGACGAGTGACGCTGCAAGGGCGTACCTGTCCAGCGGCTCTTACCTGCGCAAGTACGACAACATCGACAGCGCGCTTCACGAAGCCATCGTCAATCGTTGAGTACGGCCGTCGGGCGTGGCGAGAACCCGACATTGTGAGCGGAGCCCGCGACATCCGGGTGCCCGATCGCGCAGTGACCGCTACCCACCCGCACGCACCGAAAGACTGCCCTCCGCGGCATCCGCCCGTCGACGTCTGGAGAGACACAATCCAGCGAAGGAGTCCGGGATGCCCACCTACCTTTCACCCGGTGTGTACGTGCAGGAGATCGACGCCGCCACGCGGCCGATCGAGGGCGTCGGCACCGCGGTCGCCGCATTCATCGGCTTCGCGCCGAGGGGGCCTGAGAACACACCCACGCTCGTGTCGAACTGGACGCAGTACGTCGACACCTTCGGGGGGCTGTACGAGGGTGCCTACCTCGCCTATGCCGTCTACGGCTACTTCCTCAATGGAGGTGGCAACTGCTTCGTCGTGCGCATCGGCACGGCTGCAGCATCCGGCGGCGGCAAGCCCGGCAAGCGTGAGCCGAAGCAGCTCGCCGCCGGCCCGCAGACCGCGAGGATCGGCGCCTACGAATTCACCGCGAAGAATGCGTCACCCAACGCCAAGCCGATCAAGGTCGAAGTTTCCGATCCCGAGGGCGAGTCACCCGAAGAGGGCAGCTTCAAAGTCGTCGTGACTGCCGAAGGTCGCGCGCCCGAGGTCTTCGACGCGGTCTCCGCCAAGCCCGACAGCCCGGCGTTCCTGGTCACGAAGCTCGCCGAGTCGAAGCTCGTGACGGTCGAGGAGGCCGATCCCGCCTCCGCCGGCGTGCGGCTGCGCAACGGCACGTTCGACCTCGTCGTTCCAGAGCCCGAGGGCCAGCCGATCGTGCTCGACGACATCAGCGCGGCCGACTACATCGGCGACGCATCCGATCGCACCGGGTTCAGCGGGCTCGAACAGGTCGAAGAGGTGACGATGGTCGCCGTGCCCGACCTCATGGCCGCATTCGAGCAGGGTTCCGTCGACCTCGAGACGGTGAAGGCCGTGCAGCTCGCGGTCATCGCGCACTGCGAGCTCATGGGCGACCGCATGGCCATCCTCGACCCGCCTCCGCAGCTGTCCGCCCAGGAGGCGGCGAAGTGGCGGCGGATCGAGGCGGGATACGACTCGAAGTTCGCGGCGCTCTACTATCCGTGGATCAAGGTGCTCGACCCCGTGTCGGGATCGAACCGGTTCATCCCGCCGTCAGGACACATCGCCGGCGTGTGGGCGCGCAACGACAACGAGCGCGGAGTGCACAAGGCGCCGGCGAACGAGGTCATCCGCGGGGCGGTCGAGCTGCAGACGCAGCTGACCCGCACCGAGCAGGAGCTGCTCAACCCGATCGGCGTGAACGCCATTCGCAGCTTCCCCGGGCGGGGGGTGCGCGTCTGGGGGGCCCGCACGCTCTCCAGCGATCCCGCGTGGCGGTACGTCAACGTGCGCCGGCTGTTCAACTACCTCGAGAAGTCGATCTTGACCGCGACGCAGTTCGCGGTGTTCGAGCCCAACGACCCGGCCTTGTGGGGCAAGCTCACCCGGTCCATCTCGAGCTTCCTGATCGGCGAGTGGCGAAAGGGCGCGCTGTTCGGGCGCTCAGCCGACGAAGCCTTCTTCGTGAAGTGCGACGACGAGACGAACCCGGCCGACGTCATCGACGCGGGCCAGGTCATCTGCCAGATCGGCGTCGCACCCGTGAAGCCCGCGGAGTTCGTGGTGTTCCAACTCTCGCAGTTCTCGGGCGGCACGAGCCTGGTCACCGAGTGACCGACGATCGCAACCACTAGGAGCTTGACATGGCACTTGCAGATTCTTTCGATTCCTCACCCGCCTACGCCTTCAAGGTCACGATCGACGGCATCGAGATCCCGAAGGTGACCGAGGTGTCGGGCCTGAAGAACGAGGTCGACAAGATCGAGCTGAAACAGCAGCTCGCCGACGGCAAGTACGTCGCCCGGCAGCTGATCGGACGAGCCAAGACCGGGGAGTTCACGGTGACCCGCGGCCTCACCGATTCCAAGACGATCTCGGACTGGCTCAAAGTCGTGATGAAGGGTGATGTCGCCGGCGCCCGCAAGAACGCATCCGTCGAGCTGCTCGACTATGAGGGCGGCACTCTCAAGAAGTACGAGTTCCGCAACTGCTGGGTGCGGGTCGTCGAGATCAACTCGCTCAAGGCCGGCGCGACCGAGCAGGCGACCGAGAAGTTCACGGTCTGCTTCGATGAGTCCGAGGTGACGTGATGCAGAGGGTGCTGGCGACGCGGTCGGGCGCGCCCGGGGTCGAGAACGCCCAGGGCGCGCCCGGTTCCGAGGCATCCGTCGTCGACGACGGCGCCATGCGCACCGAGTTCGCGTTCGAGCTGCCTCGCGGCTTCGTGAGCGCCGACGGCACCGTGCACCGCCGGGGCGTGATGCGGCTGGCAACCGCCCGCGACGAACTGCTCCCGCTCTATGACGCCCGCGTGCAAGAGAATCCCGCCTTCACAACGGTCGTGCTGCTGGGTCGGGTGATCACCTCGCTCGGCTCCCTCGGCACGGTCGACGGCTCGGTGATCGAGAACATGTTCGCCTCGGACGTCGCGTTCCTGCAGGACTTCTACCGCCGCATCAACGCCGAGGGCCACACCCGCATCGCGGTGACGTGCCCCGAGTGCTCGCACCGTTTCACGGCCGATCTCGCGGGCGGTCGCCTGGGGGAATCATGACGTACTCGGCCGACCGCATCCATGAGGAGGTCGCGTACGTCGCCTATCACTTCCACTGGTCGCTCGACGACATCCTCGACATGGAGCATGCGGAGCGCCTGCGCTACGTGCACGAGATCGCAGCGATCAACACGCGGATGAGCGAAGGCGGTTGAGGCGTGCGATGGCCGTGGCAGCGATCCGAGGAGCGGAAGACGGATGCCGCGCCTCACGGTGCCGCGTCGCCCGCCGCTGCGACATCTGTCGCTGAGCGCACCGTACCGCCCGCGGGCTGGGCGTTCCTCCCGCCGCTGCAACGGCAGATCTCGGATGCCGCGCCGGCCACCATGCGGCCGGGGTTCGTGGCCTCGCTGCCGACTCGGGTCGTGCCGGCGTCGCTCGGAACCATGGGACATCTCATCGACGCCGCTGCACCGTCGGGCACGATCTCCGTCGACGACGGCGCGCTCGGCGCCCCCGTGCAGCGCGCGGTCGCTGCCGAGTTGAGCCTGCGGCATCCGCCGGTTCGGGCCTCGACGCCTGCAGCGCGGGATATACATGCGGATGCCGGCACGACGGTGCAGCGTGCCGTGCCGGTGGTGGCGCGTGCCGCGGAGGCGGAGTCGCCCGTTCGGCCGCCGGACACGGGCGCCGGTCCGGTTGAGGAATCGCCGGGCTCCCCTGACGGCTCGGGCGAGCCGCCGGAAGTCCCTGACGGACTGCCTGAGCCGACCGGCGGCGACATCTCGTCCGAGCCGCTGCCGGTTACCCCGACGCTCGAGCGCCGGACGTCGGCCCTTGGCGTGGCGGAGTCGGCGGCTCGGGAGACGCCGCCGCCCGTCGCGGCGCCTCCCCTCGGCGCGTCCATCCAGCGCCGAACCGCCTCGGGACCTCCCTCGGTCGCGGATGACCGGTCGACAGCACCCGTTCAGAGGGCCGCAGCGGCCGAGCCACCCGCGGCCACGCCGGTCCGAGGACAGCCCGAACTGGGCACGCCACTCGCCTCGACCGTGCGGGCCTCAGCGCCGGCAGACACGCCGGTCCAACGCCGGCCCGGACTCGGGGCACCGCTCGCTCCGCCCCCGCGACAAGCTCCCGAATCGCGAATCGGCGGCACCCTCGACTCGGCCCCGCTGGGAGAACGACCTCAGGAGAATCCTGGGGATGCGCCTCCGGGAGCGGCCGAAGCGGGAGTCCTGAGGGATTCCGACGCGGGCGACATGCCGGCGGGTCCGGCCGACGTGCCAGCGGGGACGGACGACGTGCCGAGCGGTCCGTCGGACGCACCCGTCGGTGTAGTGCCGCCCGTGATCCAACGCGACCTGATCACCGGCGCGACGTACCGCTCGGGCGACGTCGCACCCGATCCCGCGACGTCACCCGACAGCGCGGCAGGGCCGCCTCTCGCCCCGCTTACGTGGTTCACCCGCCTCGACGCCGTCGCCGGACAGCGGCCGAGCACCTTCCCGCTGCGCACCGCGCCGACTGTCGCCGCGCGCACGATCGACCCCGCGATCAGTCCCCGACCGCTCGGTGCGGTGATCCCGGCGGGCCGGCCGACCAGGATCGTTGCGGCACGCGTCATTGCTCCGGGTGCGCCCCTCGGCCAGGCCATGAATACTGAAACAGGATCGGCACCGCCCACAGGATCGGCACCGGCTACAGGATCAGCACCCGGCTCCGGATCGGCCCCCACCGCAGCGTCGGCACCGGGCTCAGTATCGGGCGCGAGCAGGTCCGACCCTGCGCTTCCGGCACCCACCGCCACGCAGGCCACCTCTGCACTCGTCGCGTCTGCGACACAGCGGGAGTCCACATCGGCCGCCGCAGCGCCGGCGATGTCTGCGCCAGCCCGATTGTCCGTGGCCCGCTCGACAGCCCCACCCTCACCGGCGGAATCCTCCGCCGGTGCAGCCTCGGCAGAACCGCCCTCCGGACCACCCTCCGCGGCGACATTCCTGGAGACCTCCGCGGGAGCAGCAACCTGGGTGCCGGGCTGGACCACGACACGTTCCGCGCCGCCGACCGTTGCCGCAGGGGCTCCTGTGCAGCGCGCGTTCGGCCTCCCGACGCGCACTGCCTTCACGACCGTCGGCACCCGACCTGTCGTCCCTCGCACCGTCGATCCCGTCGGCATCGGACCCATCGTCGCCGGCCTCCCGCCTCCCCGACCTCCCGTCGGCCGACGAGCTCCGATCCCATGCCGCCGAGGCCATGCCCGAGGCGGCGGACGCGGCGCGTTCGGCGTCCGACACACTGACGCAGGCCGGGCAGGCGCTGTCTCCGGCCGCAGTCGGCGCCGGCGGCACCTCCGCCGCCACCGAGAACGTCGAGCAGCTCGTCCGAAAGCTGTACGGCCCACTCGTCCGCCGGATCAAGGCCGAGCTGTTGCTCGATCGCGAGCGGCGCGGCATCCGCATCGACGGAATCTGAACGGAAGGACGCCCATGCTCACCGACACCGAGATCGCCGTCGGCGTTCACTACCTGGTCCACCTCGACGAAGAGGACCTCGGCGACTTCTCCAGCTGCGACGGCATCGGCGTCGAGGTCGTACTCGAGTCCCGTGAAGAGGGCGGCAACAACGGGTTCATCTGGCAGTTCCCGACGCGACTCAAGTACCCCAACATCAAGCTCACCAGGCCCGTGAGCAAGCAGACCGCCGACAAGATCGTGAATTGGGTCGTCGCCGCTGTGTCGGGGTTCTCGCGCGGCACCGGACACATCGAGGCGAAGACTGCAGACGGCCAGACCGTCGCGACCTACGACCTGCACGACGTGATCCCCGTGCGCTGGACCGGGCCCTCGCTGAACGCCGACCAGCCGAAGGTGCTCACCGAGACGCTTGAGATCGCCCACAGCGGGTTCGTGAACACCGGATCGAAGTACTGAGGCCCGCTATGCCCATCACGAACACCGCCGCCGACACGAAGAGCCTCGTGCACGCCGCGATCGACGTGCACGAACCCGGGCAGACGCCGGGCAAGGTCGGCGCGCTCCTGACCACGATCGAGTTCCAGCTGAACCCGAAAGAGGTGACGATCGCCAAGTCGGCGAAGTGGGAGAGCAAGAACCAGAAGAAGGCGGCATCCGCACCGCCCGCGACCTACCAGGGTCCGGATCCGCAGAAGATGAGCGTCGAGATGTACTTCGATGAGACGCGCCAGCGCGACGGCAGCGTCGTGAAGAACGTCGAGGCGCTGTTCGACGCATGCACGCCGACGAGCGCGTCGAAAGACGGTGACAAGCCGTCGGCGCCGTGGGTGAAGTTCAAGTGGGGCGTGCTGACCGGGTTCGTCGGCTACATCAAGAGCGTCTCGGCGAAGTACACGCTGTTCTCGCCGGACGGCAAGCCCCTGCGAGCGGTGTGCACCGTGGCCCTCGAGGAGCTCGCGAACGAACCCAAGAAGCAGAACCCCACGTCGGGCGGCCTGCAGCCCCGTCACGCGCACACCCTCCGCGAAGGCGACTCGCTCGCGGCGATCGCCTACCGCGAGTACGGCAATCCGGCGCACTGGCGCACGCTCGCCGAGGTCAACGGCATCGACGACCCGCTGCGCCTTCGTCCCGGGCACATCGTGCTCATCCCGACGCTCGAGGAGCTCTCGAACTCCGACGGGCGCGAGATCGCCAGGCGGGAGGTCGTCCGTGCCCGCCTCCACTGAGACCTACACGAGCCTGCTGCTCGTCTCCGTCGGGGGCAGCCCGCTGCCGCCGGCCGTCGCCGGCCTGCTCGAGCGCAGCCGGATCACGGATGCCGCGAACCTCCCCGACTCGTTCGAGCTCGAGTTCGTCGACTCCGCCGGAATCGTGCTCGAGCAGGGCGGCTTCGCGATCGGCGCATCCGTCACCCTCGCCGTCTCGCAGAACGGCGGCGACGGACCGCAGAAGCTGCTCGACGCAGAGGTCACCGCCCTCGACCGCGAAGACGTCGGCGGCGAGCTGCGCACCCGGGTGCGCGGCCTCGACCCGTCGCACCGGCTCTTCCGCGGCCGCCGGGTCGCGGCATACGTCGACATGTCGGTCGCCGACATCGTGCAGAAGGTCGCTCAACGGGCCGGCGTCAAGGTCGGGTCGGTCAGCGGACCCGCCACGATCATGGCCCACACCACGCAGGACAACGTCAGCGACTGGGTGTTCCTGAAACGACTTGCGGATGCCTGCGGGCTGCGTGTTCTCGGTCGTCGACAAGCAGCTGCAGTTCGGCCCGCCGACGAGCGCATCGACGGCCGGGTCGGGCGCGGCGAACGCGAACGACGACCCGGTCGTGGTCGAGCACGGGCGCAACACGACGTACCTGCACGCCACGATCACGAGCGCCGAGCAGGTCTCGGAGGTCGAGGTGCGGGGCTGGGATGTCGCGGCGAAGGAGAAGGTCGTCTCCACCGCGCCCGCGAAGACGAAGACGACCGAGCTGCCGACGCTCGATCCCGTGAAAGTCGCCGACGTGTTCTCGAGCCCGCGCTACGTGAGCGGCGCCGGTGCCGGCGCGCAGCAGCCGCAGGACAAGCTCGCCGAGACGATCGCCGCGCGCATCGCGGGCGGCTTCGCCGAGGTCGAGGCGCAGATCCTCGGCAATCCGCGCATCCGCTCGGGCATCGCGATCCGGCTTCGGGGGTTCGGCGCGCCCTTCGACGGCCGCTACACCGTCACCGAGTCGAGGCACGAGTTCAGCTCCGAGCAGGGGTACACGACGACCCTCACCGTCAGCGACACCTCCGACCGTTCGCTGCTCGGTCGTGGGGACCCGCCCCGAGCTCGCCGCTGCCGGGCTCACGGTGCCAGGGGTCGTCAGCGCCCTCGTCAGCGACGTCTCCGGGAGCGATGCCGGGCAGGACGGGCGGGTGCGGCTGACCTTCCCCTCCCTCTCCGACGACTACGTGAGCGGCTGGGCGCGGCTCGCGCAGCCCGGAGCGGGCGCGGAGCGGGGAGCGGTCGTGCTGCCCGAGGTCGGCGACGAGGTGCTCGTCGCATTCGAGTCGGGGCGATTCGATCGACCGGTCGTGCTCGGTGGGCTCTACAACGGCAAGGACCTGCCTCAGGGCGGCTGGGGCTCGTTCGTCGAATCGGGCAGCGTGGTGCGGCGCAGCTTCACGTCGCGCGCCGGGAATGGTGGTCGAGTTCCTCGAGCAGCCGGGCGAGGAGTCGCTCCGCATCTCCACGAACGAAGGCGCGCAGCACGTCACCCTCACGCAGACCGCGGAGAAGGGCATCCAGATCATCTCCGAGGGATCGGTCTCGGTCGTTGCCAAGCGCGACGCGACGGTCACCGTCGACGGCGACGCGACCGTCACCGCCAGCCAGGGCGCCATCTCGCCTCGCCGCGACGAAGATCGCCCTCGACGCGTCGTCGGAGCTCGCCATCTCGGCCCCCAAGGTGAAGGTCGACGGATCGGCCACGCTCGACCTGGCGGGTGCCGCGGTCGCAGTGAAGGCGACGGGCTCCGCCGAACTCTCGGCGGCCGGTGTGACCGTCGTCAAGGGCAGCCTGGTCAAGATCAACTGAGGGGCATCGGATGTCGCAGGAGTTCGTCGGCCGAGGCTGGTCGTTCCCCGTGCGCGCCGACGCGGCCGGGCGCATCGCGCTTTCGTCGGACGCGCACGAGATCGAGGAGAGCATCCGGCTGATCCTCGCCACGGCACCCGGCGAACGTCCCATGCGGCCGGAGTTCGGATGCGCCGTGCACGACTACGTCTTCGCGCCCGCGGACGCCGACGACGGCGGGTGCGATCGGTGACGCCGTTCGCGTCGCCCTCGCGTTCTGGGAGCCCCGGATCGACGTGACCGGGGTCACCGTGACGTTCGACCGGGCCGACGAAGGCGTGCTGCTCATCGACGTCGGCTACGCCATCCGAGGGTCGAACGACCCGCGCAACCTCGTCTTCCCGTTCTATGTGATTCCCGACCGGACATCGGAGCGACTGCCATGACACTCCCCGTGCCCCACCTCGACGACCGCCGCTTCCAGGACCTCGTCGATGATGCGAAGCGCCTCGTCGCCGCACGGTGCCCCGAGTGGTCGGATCACAACGTCTCCGACCCCGGCGTGACGCTCATCGAGACGTTCGCGTTCATGACCGATGAGTTGCTCTACCGCCTGAATCGGGTGCCCGACAAGCTGTACATCGCCTTCCTCGACCTCATCGGAACGACGCTGTTCCCGCCGACGGCCGCGCGAGCTGATCTCGTGTTCTGGCTCGCCGCCCCGCGGGAAGACGCCGTCATCGTGCCGGAGCACACCGAGGTCGGCACTCCCCGCACCGAGCAGACCGAGTCCACGGTGTTCCAGACGACTTCGGAGCTCTCCGATTCCGCCGCGGAAGCTCGCCCACATCGGAAGCCGGTCGGGCGAGAAGACGGCGATGCGTGGCGCGCGGCTGGGTGCCGACATGTTCGACGCGTTCGCGAACCCGCCGAGGGTCGGTGACGAGTTCCTGCTCGGACTGGACGAGCCGGCACCCGGGCTCGCGATCGGCATCCAGCCTGGACTGCGCGGTACGCGGCGTCGGCGTCGATCCCCACGATCCGCCCACCGTGTGGGAGTCGTGGAACGGAACCGACTGGTCGCGCTGCGACCTCGTCTCGGACCGCACGGGCGGGCTGAACCAGCCCGGCGAAGTCAGTCGTCATCGTTCCGCGCGACCACGTGGCATCCGTCATCGGTGATGAACGTGCCGGATGGCTGCGGTGCCGGATCATCGAACGCGAGGAGGGCGTGCCGAGGTACAAGTCGCCGCCGCTCGTCCGCGATGCGTCGGCCGCGACGGTGGGCGGGGTGGTCCACGCCATGCACGCCCGCACGATCGACGATGAGGTCATCGGCCTCTCGGAGGGCGTGCCGGGTCAGTCGTTCGTGCTGCAGGAACGACCTGTGGTCGACGACGGCGAACCGTTCGTCGTCGAGGTCGGCACCGGCAGCGGATGGGACGACTGGACCGAGATCGACTCGTTCGCCGGGTCGGGGCAGGACGGTCGGAACGTGATGGTCGATCGAGCGCGAGCGACCGTGATCTTTCCACCTGCGGTTCGGGAGCCGGACGGAACCCTTCCGCACCTACGGCGCCACGCCGCCGAAGGGTGTGCCGCTGCGCGTGCCCCGGTACCGGGTCGGTGGCGGACGCAGCGGCAACGTCGCCGCGGGATCGCTCTCGGTGCTGCGGTCGACGGTGCCGTTCGTGCGCGGGGCAGAGAACCGCGCGGCCGCTCACGACGGCACCGATGGCGAGACCGTGGACGAGGCGAAGGTGCGCGGTCCGCTCGCGCTGCGCACCCGTGACCGCGCCGTGACTCTCGAGGACTACGAGCAGCTCGCCAAGCGGGCCGCGCCGGGGGTCGCTCGCACGCATGCCGTCGCTGCACCCGACACGCTCGGTGTGCGCCTGCTCGTCGTGCCCACCGCCGCCGTCGGGGTCGACGGCCGCATCGAGTACGCCGACCTCATGCCCGGCGCAGAACTGCTCGGCGCGATTGCGGATGAGCTCGAACCACGGCGGCTCGCGGGCACGCGACTCATGATCGAGCGGCCCGCCTACCAGGGCGTCACCGTGGTCGCGAAGCTCGTCGCGCACCCGAGGGTGGCCGTCGATCGGCTCCGGTCAGAGGCCCTCGCGGCGCTGTACCGGCACTTCGATCCGATTCGCGGCGGATCGTCGGGAACGGGATGGCCGTTCGGCAGACCCGTGCTCGCGGGCGATGTGTACTCGGTGCTGCAGTCGCTGCCGGGTACCGAACTCGTCGACGAGGTGCTCCTTTTCCCGGCCGACCCGGCCACCGGCACGCGGGGCGAACCCACGCAGCGGATCGAGATCGGCGCAAACGCCCTGGTGTTCAGCTTCGAGCACCGTGTCCGGGTGACGGCGGGGACCTGACATGCGCGGAATCGTCCCCCGGCTCGCGAGCCCTGCGCCGATGATCACCCGCCTGCCCGCGATCCTGCAGGAGGATGACTTCCTGAACCGGGCGCTGCCCGCCTTCGACGACGCCATCGCGCCGGTCTTCGCCACGCTCGACAATCTCGAGGCGTACATCCGGCCCGAATATGCACCCGCCGACTTCCTGGAGTGGCTCGGTGGCTGGGTCGATGTCGCGGTCGACGAGGAGTGGACCGAGGCGCAGCGACGACGCATCGTCGCGGATGCCGCGGGATTGCACCGTCGAGTGGGAACGGTCGGCGGCATCCGTGATGCCCTGCAGCTCGCAGCCGGCCCTGCGGCGACCGTGGAGGTGGTGGAATCGGGCGGAACCGCGTGGTCGACCGAACCCGGTGGGCCGCTGCCCGGCACAGAGCGCGCCGCTGTCGTCATCACGATCACCGTGCCCGGCGGCGACGCCGAGGATCTCGCACGCCGGTTCGAACGGGTGGCGGCGAGCGTCGTGCCCGCGTACCTGCCGACACATCTGTCGGTCTCCGTGAGCGGAGAGGGTCGCTGAGCCCTCGCAGGCCTAATCCACCCCGAGCGCGACGCGCATGTTGCGATACCCCTCCTCGGTCCGAGCCGCCGCCACGACGTCGCCCGATCTGCGGTGCACCATGACCAGCGTGCGCCAGGACTCATCGAGCCAGGGGTCGATCTCGACGGCACGGCTCGCAGCCGCGACCGCGGCCCGCGCGTCACCTGAGTGCAACTCGAGGTGGGCCAGCGCGGACGCGGCCTCCGCTGCCCGCACTCGGTAGCGCTCGCGTGCACCCGTAACCCACTCTGCCGGTCCGTCCTCCGGGAGCACGTCCCCCGCATACCGGGCCAGCGCGCTGCGCAGGCCGTTCGCTGCGGCGGCGGAGTCGCGCCGCAGCTTGGCAGCGGCCGCCTCGGCGAGCCGGTCGTCGAAGTCGGCGAGGTCGCAGTCGTGACGGTCGATGATGCCGAGACGGTATGCCTCGCCTACGCGCTCGACGATGGATGCCGACGCGCCGACCATCTCGGAGGGGAGAGACCGTCGCAGGCTCGAAACGCTCACGTGCAGGGCGTGCACGGCTGAGTCGATCCCGAGGTCGCCCCACAGGATGTCGGCGATGAGTTCGCGATGCACGGGTGCGCCGGCGTTGAGGGCGAGCATTCGCAGCAGGGCACGCGCCTGGGGACGCACGACCTCTGAGGTCGATCTCGGCCCCGTCGGCGCAGAGGCGGAATCCTGCGAAGCAGGTGACGGTGAGATGCGGTTGCCGCCGCTCCGCGTCCGGCAGCCCGGGCCTCTGCACGTTCGCCGGTCCGGCTCGCCACGGACGAATGCCGTCGGAAGCCGTGGCAGCCCCGTCTCCAGCGCGCGCCGTCGGGCCGAAGCGGTGAGAGCCTGGACGCCCGTGGCGGACCCCACGCGTGCTCGGGCGACGTCGAGGAGCGCGCGGATTCCGTCGACGCCGGTGGCGATCGACGCGGTTTCGGCGTCGATGATCTGACGACGCGCGTCAGCGGTGCCGGATGCCGCGGCCAAGAGTGCCCCGGCCGCGCGCGCCCACGCCGCGACATCCGTGAGCCCCACTCGTTCGAGCCTGTCGGCGAGCGCGCTCGCCTGCGCCGTCCTGGCCAGCCCCCGTCGCGCCCGGATCACGAACTGCAGTCCCGCGATGACGGCAGCGCTCATCGCTTCATCGCGGGCCTCACACTCTGCGACGATCTCCAGCGCGGACCGGTCGGGCAGATCGGATGCCGCGGCGACCGCGCCGCGCACGACGCGCGCCTGCGTGTGCCGCCCGAGTGCGATGCACTCGCGTTCCAGTGCGGCGAGCGCATCGAGCGTCGTCTGGCGTGGTGCGAGCTGCTCGCGGATCATCAGCAGCGCAAGACGCGCCATCGGGCGCCGCCCGTCATCGGCGGGCGTGCGCAACGCGTGCTGCAGGAGCGGAACGGCGCCGACCACATCCCCACGACGCAATCGCGTCATCGCGTCATCGAAAGCCGTCGGCCGAGGCCCGACCGGCACCTCGATCCGCGATGGCGACGGGAGTGCGATCTCCGGGTCCAGCCCGGCCCGCGCACGCAGGTGTCTGCGCAGGATCGGTGGCAGCACCCGGGAGCCGAGTTCTCTCACATGCATGACGGCTCCGCCATCGACGGCGTCGAGAAGCTCCGTCGCCGCATCCGCCCCCAGCAACCGGGCGCACGAGCCGAACTCCAGCGTGGGAAGCCCGCTGGTGAGTTCGAGCGACCGCACGATCTCGCGAGGAAGTGCGCGCAGTGCCCGCTCGAGACGGATCGCCGCGAAGTCGGTCTGCAATGCGGTTGTGACCGCGTCCTCGAGCGCCTCTGCCTCGATGAATCGTGACCGAATCGCGAGGTCGTGCACCGGCCCCGCCCAGCCGGAGGTCTCGGACACCACGTGTGACGCGGTCTCGAGCGGAAGGGTGATGCCGCAGACCGCGCGGAAGGCATCGGCCACCTCGTCGATGCGCAGCACGAGATCGGGTGCGCTCACGAGGTCGGGTTCGGTCGCGCAGGCAGTGGTGAGCTCTGTGCTGAGCGGGAGGCGCGAGGCGAGCACGAGGCGGTGTTCGCGGTCGCAGCGCGCGGTCATCCGAGCGAGGGTTGACTCTCCTCGCGACCCGGCCACGATCTGGACGTCGTCGATGGCGAGCGTGGTGACTGCGTCCGGCGTCCTCGAACCCCGCCATCGCCACGTCGATCGCGGTGTCGAGTTCGGAAGTATCTCGACACGCTCGGCCGAGATGGATGATCTCGGCGTGATCGCGGGATCGGCTCAACCGGCTCAGGAGCGTCGACTTGCCCGCTCCGCTCGGTGCCACGATGAACACGCAGGGCTCACGGAGGCGGCGCTCGAGACGTGCCGGGAGCAGATCCCGGCCACCGTCCTGCTCCGGGCCCGCAACCCCCGGCTGACGCACTGTCGACCCCCTACGCTGACGATGCCGTCGGCTCGGGTTCCGATGGATCATAATGTAGCCCTCTCAGGCCGCCGCGTATACGGGACGGCGCCCAGCCTTCGACCCATAGAGGTCGGTGTCTGCGGAGTCCTCGGCATGAGGGCGTGGAAGGAAGGCAGCGATCGGTGCCCGTTGAGGCATTGGACTGGAAGCCCATATGCGGGGCTCCGTACGATCAGCAGTATCGTGACCGAACGATGTCGATGTCCCGACCGGAGGGACGAGGATGGCCGAACGCATCTGTGGAGTCTGCGGCACGAGGAACGACGCCGATGCGCGCTTCTGCAAGAACTGCGACAACTACCTCGGCTGGGATGTCGGCGGCTCCACGCTCGACGGCGAGGCCCTCACCGGGACCATCCCGACAGTCGTGGGGATGGTCCCGGCAGAGCCCGCTCGGACACCTCCGACGGCGGGGGCAACGGGCACCGGCGCGCCGGCGGCACCCGACTCCGGCGGTGCTGCAGCCGCCGCCGGCGCCGGACAACCGTCAGACGGAACCGCGCACGCTTCACTGACGGTCACGGTCCCGAATCCCGAGGCCGTCGTCACCCCCGACACCCGGGCCGAAGTCGCGTTCACGATCGAGAACACGATGACGATCGTCGACGGCTACGTGCTGGATGCCGTCGACCCCCCGTACTGGCTCGAGCTCGAACACCCGGACGTGCATCTCATGCCTGGGGAGGTTCGCAGTGTCGCGCTGTCGCTCGGCTTGCGTGACGACACCATGGTGGTCGCGCAGCGGGTTCCGCTCACGGTGGTGGTTCGATCGATGGAGGATCCCGAACGCAACGCAACCGTGAGCGTCGCCGTGACCGTTCCGCCGCACGGACCACCGTCCCACCCTCGAGGCGCGGCCGACGCTCATCCGCCTCGACGACGCGGGTTCCGGCGACTTCTTGCTCCGGCTCGACAACCGGGCGGCGAACTACCCGCAGACGCTCGGGATGAGCGGCAGCGACCCCGAGGGTGTCGTGACATTCGCATTCACCCCCGAGGTGGTGGAGGTGCCCGCCGGCGCGATGGTCGAGGTTCCGGTCGCGTTCACGGCGCCGCAGCCTGCACCCGGCCAGCAATTGAACCGTCAGCTCACCGTGGCGGCGACGAACGACGAGGGCTCGATCACGACGACCCTCACGCTCGTGCAAAGCACTGCCGCTGCCCCGGTCGATGCGCCCATCCGAGTGCAGCTGCAACCAAGCAGCATCCATCTCATCGACTCGACCGAGGCTGACTTCGAGGTACACGTCGACAACCGCGGCGGCCACTCGGGCGTCACGGTCGCGCTGTCGGGCACCGACCCCGAGCAGCGGCTGTCATTCGCGTTCGTGCCCGCCCGGTTCGTCGCAGTGCCCGGGCACGTCACTCGCGCACACGGCCGGCTGCGCGCGCATCTCCCGCCGCGTGGCACCAGCACGACGCACCCGTTCACCGTCACCGCTTCAGACGGGACGAGGGATGTCGAGGCGTCGGCCGCGCTCGAGATCACGACGTCGGCGGCGGCGATGGCGACTGCGGAGGTGCGGGCCCATCCCGAGAAGCTGAACATAGGCACACGCAGCGACGGGGAGTTCTCCGTAGAGGTCGACAACCGCCGGGGAGCGGAACCGCTGAACGTCGTGTTCGCAGGACGGTCCAACGACGGACTCGTGCGCGCCAGGTTCACGCCGCCCAAACTCGCCATAGCGCCCGGCGCCGTCGGCCACGCCCGGATGTCGGTCTCGAGTCCGCACCCGCCCGCGCGCCAGGTCGGCGTATCTCGACTCGAGATCCTGGTCTCGGATGGAATTCAGAGCCTCACGGCGAGCGCGGAGCTCACGCAGACCGGGCCGGATCGCCGACGCCCCGCGGGCAGGTGGCTTACGCTCATCGGCGCGTTGCTGGTGCTGGCCGGTGCCCTCATCATCCCGTGGTTCGAGAATGCCTCGGTGAATCTCGATGTCGGCACCCTGCCCCAGATCGTGATCGACGCGCTCCGTGGCGGCGGCCTGACGTTCAGATCCGGCCTTGAGGTCGCCGAAGCACCGCTCCGCATCCTCCTGGCGGTGCTGGCGGTGGCGATGTTGTTCGGGTTGACGGGAAAGGGAGGACTCATCCGCAAGTCGGCGATCCTCGTGGTGCTGCTCTGCGTCGCATACGTGGTGTCGGTGTCCGTCGCGGACTCCGCGTTCCCGTCGCTGGGGTTCGGCATCCCGATCATCGTCCTCGGAGCCGTGCTCTGCTACATCGGAGGGATCCTCGTCCGACCCGCCGACTGAGGCCCGGTCGCACGTGCGGATGCTCAAGGAAGTGGACCCGCGTGGCTGGCGAGGAACGCCAGCAGATACGCCCTCGAGTTCGCGTCGTCCACCGGTATCGACGGATCACTCTCGACCTGCGCGTACGCGTCGGCGGCGGCATCCGCGCTCCGGAGCGCCGAGTACATCAGCATGTAGTCGCCGAACTGCACGGCATAGCCGCCGGACGTGGCTTCGTCGAGGTTCTCGGTGATCCGCTCGGCATCTCCCGCGAGGTAGCCGCTGGCGGGCGCCATCGGAATCAGCTGGATGCCGAGCTTCGCGTTCGGCTCGGCGCTGAACCACGTGGAGTAGTCCCGCTTGCTGCCCCAATTGAGCGCGACGACCGAGTGGTCGTAGCCGTCGTACACGGGTTCGGACCGGTCGAAGCCAAGCCAGTAGGCCTGCGCGGTGGCGGCTTCGTTGGCCAGCATCCAGCGAGCACCGTCGGCCAGAGCGGCGTTCTCGGTGACGTCGGCCCACAGTGCGAGGCCGTTCCACGCGGCGACCGCCTCGGAGCTCGACTCCTGGTTGTTGCCGTCTCGGAAGGGCACATATCCCGAGGCCCACGAGTGTCCGGCGTAGGCATCGAAGACGCGGTGACTCGGGAAGAACGAGCTGTCCGAATCGGTGGCCAGGTCTGCGGCCACGAGATCCATCACCGGGCGCAGCGCATCCATCAGGGCCGGGTCGTCGGCGACGGCGATGCTCGCCGCGAAGAGCAGATAGCCGTAGTGGAAGTGGTGGTCGTTGAACTCGGCCGCCCCGAACGAGCCGACTTTGCCGACCAGCCCCTTCGCGATCGGGTCGTAGACGAAGCACTTCGTCGTCTCGGTCTCGCACCGCTCCGGGTCCGTCCAGTCGGTGAGCTCCTCCCCCAGGCGTGCCCGAACGATGTCCGCGGACGCGGTGTCATCCAGCTGGACCGCGAGCTGCAGGAGGTTCGCCAGACGGTACAGCGCCTTCCCGCCGAAGTACGTGTCCGCGGGGAGTTCGACCGGCAGTTGGACGTCGATCGCGAGCTGGGCTCGGAGGGCGTCCTTGGTGGTGTCGTCCAGATCCTCGATCGGCAGGGCGCCGGATGGCTGCATCACGGGCGCGGTCCAGCTCAGCTCGCGCCCGGAACACAGGTGCATCGTTCCGTAGACCGTGTCGTACGTGCCGAGGTCGCATCCGTCTGGCGTTCGGAGCGACGCGAACTGGTGCGGGAGAGCCGCGATGAGGGTGTCCTGCGAGTCCGACGTCTCGTAGGCGAGTGCGGTCGTCGCATCCTGGTCGGTGACCGAGAAGGCGCTGGTCACCCCGGTCACGCCGTTCGCCGAGGATGCCAGCGCTTCGGCATCGCCGTTCGTCGGCACCGCGAACCATGTCACGGTGTCGCCCCCCTGCAACGTGATCTCGCTTCCGGAGACCGTGCCGTCGCTGGTCATGCCGTACTCCTGCCCGGCGATCGTCGTGGTGAACAGGTCGCCGTCCTGCGGGTCGGGCGGTGTCGCGAGGGTGATCGTGGTCGACGCCTCCGCGGTGAACGCCACGATCGGCGATCCCTCGGCGACCGTCACCCTCCCGAGTGCCGTGTCACCGGCATCCCGCAGTTCGATCGTGACGGAGGCGTCGTCGTACGCGACCACCGTCGAGGTGATGGATGCCGGGAACGCCGCCGACACGTCCGAGCTCGGCCCGGTGATGATCGTGTCGGCACCGGTCTGCACCACCGGAACCCCGAACGCGAATCCCGTCTCTGTCAGGCTGAACGACAGCGGCAGAGGAAACACCGGCTGGGGAGCGTCGCCGAACACCAGTCCCGAGAACCACCGGTTGGTCGGCGGGATGAGCCCCTCCGCGAGCCGGTGCGCGGGCAGCGGCGCGACCGACTCCTGCGGAAGCTGTGCGACGGTATCGGCCACAGCCTCGTCGGGGAAGACCTCGGCGCCGCCGGAGCCGGCGCGCCCGGTGTCGGCGGTGCAGGCGGATGCCGCCACCAGGACGACGCCGAGCAGGGCGGGAATGATCAGCGATCGGCGCGCCATCAGACTCCGATCTGTTCCAGGAACTGCAGCCAGGCGCTCTTCACGCCGGCGAGCGGACCCTCTTCCTTCAGGTGGAGGATCGCCGTCACCGGCGTGCCCGAGGCGACCAGCCCGCCCGCGGCGCCCATCACGAGGCCCTCGCTGGCGATCGTCACGTCCGCGTCGGCCTGGCCGTCGACGGTCGACACGCTGATCTCACTGACTTCACCGTCGATCCGCGTGTGGTCGGGAAGGATGATCTCCACTCGGGCGCCCTCCTGGACGCGTGCGAAGTTGTATGGCTCCAGGCGGAACTCGGCGCTCACGAACATGCCTTCGCCGCGGTTGATCGTCGCCAACGGCTGCCCGGACGCGACAAAGCCGCCCACGCTGGCGTCGATCTTCGAGATGATGCCGTTCTCGGTGGCCAGCAGCGACAGCATCCCGTCTTGAGTGACCGTGTAGGCGGCGCTCTCCGGCACCGTGACGGACGTGCTGCTGAGGGCTTGCGTGAGCGTCGGACTCTGAACGGTCATGAGCGGCTGCCCTTTGACCACCTCGTCGCCCTGCTTGACGCTCTGCTCGATGACGGTGCCGGGGTAGTCCGACCCGATCGAGTAGGAGAGCGCCTGGATCGAGGCGGTGGCCGAGGCCACCTGGCTTTCGCGCTGATTCAGGATGATCGTTGCTGCGGCAACGGTCACGAGCACGACCAAGAGGCCGAGCAGAAGTCGGAGTCGGTTGATCCAGGTCATGAGGTACGCCGTTCGTTGAGGGAGATGAGTTCGCGTGTCGGAGTCGGCCGGCTTCGGCGCGCGGTCACGTCCGCGGCACGGAGCGCCCTGCGCGTCGCGGGCTGCGAATCCGACCCGAAGGATGCCGAGAGTGCCGGCGCCGCGACGATCGGTCGCCGTTCCGCTGCTTTCGCGCGACGCGATTCGCGGAAGGCGGCGGCGATGAAGACACCGATGACGACCGTGTTGGTCACGTTCCAGGCCGTCGCCAGGGTGAGGTTCTGATGCTGGATGTCTTTGCTGATCGCGACGAGTGACGTCAGGAACAGAAAGGCGAAGACCATCACCTGCGGGATCATGAAGTTGAATGGCGAGGACCGCCTGCCGCGACTGCCCGTGACGTGCCACTTCTGCTCCTTGCCGGAGAAGACGTTGACGAGCGCCGAGATGTAGATGGGGAACGAGACGGTCGCCAGCACCAGGGTCTCGATGCGGAAGGACCCCATCGTGTGGAACGCCAGCAGCATCTGCAGTCCGTAGAAGCCGGCGTAGAACAGGAACCAGGTGAGCGGAGTGACCGTGAGATCCACCGGTCGCAGATCGAAGAAGATCTCCAGCGGCGGAACCATGAGCAGCAGGAACGGGGTGATGCCGGCGAGGTAGTGCGTGGCGGTCACGGTGTACTGCAGGCGCTGGTCGAGCGTCAGCCGGGTGCGCGGGCTCAGGGGATTGCGCTGCATGAGGATCTCGAAGCCGCCGGAGGCCCATCGCATCTGCTGCTTCGTGTAGTCCTCGACGGTCTCGGGAGCGTCGCCGACCGCGAGCGTGACGGGAATGTAGATCGACCGCCAGCCGCGCTCGTGGAGCTCGAGCGAGGTCCAGACGTCCTCGGACTTGGAGTCGGTGTTCATGCCGCCGATGTCGTCGATCGCGGCGCGGCGGAACACGACGTTCGTGCCGACGCAGAACGCGGCGTTGAAGCGGTTGCGACCGGGCTGGATGAATCGGTAGAAGACCGACTGCATGAATCCGGCGCCGCGCGAGACGAGGTTGGTCATGTTGCCGTACGCCTGCGGCGTCTGCACGAAAGCCACGTGCTCGTCGATGAAGAACGGCAGCGTCTCGTACAGGAAGTCCGGCTTCGGAACGAAGTCCGCGTCGAAGATCGCGAAGTACTGGCCTTTCGCGAGCGTCAGGGCGTGGTTGATGTTGCCCGCCTTGGCGCCGTTGCCCGACAGCCGTCGAACGTAGTTGGCCCCCAGCTCGGCAGCCAGATCGCGCACGGCATCCGATCTGCCGTCGTCGAGGATCCAGGTGGTGTGCTCGCCGCGGATGGCCAGGGCGGCCGCCGTGGTCTGCCGAACCTTCGCGAGGTCTTCGCCGTACACCGTGATGAACACGTCGACGTCGATCCGCTCCTCGCCGATGAACATCGGCCACAGCTCGGGGCGGTCTTCGAGCCCGTCGCGCTCGGTGATGGCGCCGTCGAACAGGCGCTCCTGAGTGTGATGGAACGTGAATTCACGCGGGTCCTGCCCGCCGGCCAGGATCGTCCACATCGACACCAGCGCCTGCGAGACCAGGATGACTTCGGCGACGATCACCAGCATGTACGGCAGCCAGTCACCACGGTTCTCCGGGTTGAACAGGAACAGCGTGTAGGCCAGGACGCCGACGGTCGCGACCAGCACGAACAGGCTGAGCGTGGGCGACTGAGCGGCCTTGTTCTCCGTCGCCTGCGCGAGCGGTTCGGCGTCGGTGCGGCGGGGGCCGCGGTACAGCCGGTCTTTCAAGAGGGTCATAGATGGCCGCCGTTCCGCGCACTGTGGGCGAGCGGATGCGGCAGAGGTCTGACGACCATCTCGGGGGTGACGGTGGGGTGTACGGAAACCATGGAGCTCCAGGTCCTGAGGGGGCACGACCCGGCGGGAGTCGTGAAAAGGGGACGGTAAAGGGAAGCCGCGGAAGCGGTTCGGAATGGACCGAAGGTCGGTCCAGGAGTGCATCGTCGGCACTAGGCGGGTCGGGTCTGGTCCGGAATGGACAGCGAGAGAGGCCCGGCGGATGCGGATCGTCATGATCACGCGCGCTCATTCGAGTCTGCGGGGTGAACGCTGAAATGTGAAACCGGCAAGCGGCGCTGCGGAGATCTGCTACCCTGCGCGCGGCTGCCCTCCGTGGCTGCGTACTCCGACACGTGCCAGGTCTGCGCCGGGCCCGGGACCTTGACCGCGTCACCGCCGTCGAAGAGAGCCCGTTCTGTGGAACCCGATGGCAGACGCGTACCAGCCGTAGTAGTACTTCACCCCGCGGCAGGCAGCGCACCCTCGAGGAGAAATGCCCGAGGGACCTGCCGCAAGGAAATCATCATCGAGAGCCTTCGCCGTGAGGCTTGATCAACACCACGCCCACAACTTGTCGGCCACCACAAATGGTGACCCCATCAATCAGAACTCCAAGGAGTTGCTCAGGACTCTGCAAATGGGAGGTCGCGGCAGTGCCCTTCAGGTACGTTCATCCAAGCTGTGGATTCGACATCGAGATGCTCCGCGTTCTCGCGCAGACATTGATACGAAAACGCTGACTACCTGAGCGTGCGGGGAGCTGGGACCTCGCCGAATTCGAGATCGATGGGTGCTGCCCGTCTATCTATATCTGAGAGGAATCACATGACCGACCCTACGACCCCTGCGACCCCTGCCGGCTGGTATCCCGACGGCGTGACGTCGGGCCAGGAGCGCTACTGGGATGGCACCGGCTGGTCCACGCACTTCCGCCCGATCGGCGGCGGCACCACCGTCACCGAGGTGCTCGCCCCAGCGCCCGGAGTCACCCACCAGCCCGCCGCCGGCGCCACGCTGTCGCCGGCACCGAAGAAGCGCAAGTGGCCGTGGATCGTCGGTGGCATCGTCGGCGTGATCGTGCTGTTCAGCATCATCGGTGCGCTCAATGGCGGCGGTGACAACGACACCGCCGCGGACCCCGCCGCCGTCGTCGAGGAGGCGCCGGCCGAGGAGGCACCGGCCGAGGAGGCGCCGGCCGAGGAGCCTGCTCCCGAGCCGGTGCCCGAGGTGGCTTCCGGTGAGTGGAGCAACCCGATGCCGCAGCCGTACATCGCTAAGGGAATCCTGGGCGGCGAGAAGTACAGCCTCACCGCCGGGCTGGTCAACGCCGACGCCAGTGCTCAGGTACTGGAGTGGAACCAGTTCAACACTCCGGCACCGGCCGGCTTCAAGTACGTGATTGTGCAGCTGAATATGACCGGCATCGACCCGGACGGGGTGGAGCCGTCGCTGGCGGCGTTCGACCTGTTCCTCTCCACCGCCGAGGGTAACAAGTACAGCTCGGAGTTCATCGTGATGGGCGAGGGCATGCCGAGCATGTCGGACGGACCAACGCTGTACCCCGGCTCGGCGTTCACCGGCTTCACGGCCTACATGGTCCCGGCTGACGCGGCCACGTTCATGCTCTACGACAACAGCAACTACATCGCGTTCTAGTTCCACCGGGGGGTGATGGCTGCGTGGGGATTCGGCCGTCACCCCCTCTCCCATTTACGGACAGGTCCAGCTGGGCTCGCACCATTGTGATCGGCTGTAAACTCCGCAGCCAGTCGCGCTCGGTTCCGCTCGATCTGCGCCGGGCGGGCACGGTGTCAAAAGAACACCGTTTCACCACCGGGAAATACCTGGTCAGCATTAGCGAAGCCCCTGGAGGGACTCGAACCCCCAACCGTTTCCTTAGGACGGAACTGCTCTTCCATTGAGCTACAGAGGCTGGCCCCCAAAGTCTACCGGGCGACGCTCAGCCCTCCCGCTGGAACCACCAGTCCTGAAACTCCCTGGCGCGACCATCCTCGTCGAACCGCACCAGCCACACGTTCTCGTACGTGCCCGACTTCGGGCCCTCGGTGTACGTGGTCACGCCGCGGATCACGGCGGCCGTCTTGGTCTGCAGATCGACGGCGCCTGAGTACGACCACGTGCCAGGCTCGTCGCGCTCGTCCTCCCACCGCGCGATGATCTCTTCGACTCCCACCGCCGGCTCGAGATCACGCGCACTGCTGCGATACGTGGCATCCGGCGCGAACAAGGCCCGGATGCTGTCGGGATCATTCGTCCGCCAGGCGTCGAGGTAGCCGTCCAGAAAGCGCTGTGCGTTGCTCATGAGACGACCATGGCACGCACGACCGGCATCCCTCTAGATCGAATTCACGCTCGCCGTTACGACGAATCAGCGGCCGGGTCGATCAGCACGACAACCTTGCCGAGCGCCCGACCCTCACCGACGTACGCGAGCGCCTCCGGCACCTCATCCAAACCGAACACGCGGTCGATGTGGATGCGCACCGAGCCGTCGACGCAGCACTGCAGCGAGCTGTCCGAACTGCTCGGGGCCCGGCTTCACCGCCAGCAAGAAGAGATGCCGACCCGTGAGAGCGCCGATCGACCGCGCCGACCGTCACTACCCGCAGCAGCGCACGCATCGGTCCCGCCGACGATCAGGTACGTGCCTCCGGGTTCGAGCGCGCGTCGGTACGCGAACACCGAGCGCCGCGCGACGAGGTCGATGATGAGGTCGTACGATCCCTCGCGCGTGAAATCCGCGACGCGGTAGTCGATCACCTCGTCAGCCCCGAGCGACCGCATGAAGTCGAGCTTTCCGGCGTTGTCGACTCCGGTGACATGGATGCCGGCGGCCGCCGCGAGTTGGATCGCGAACGCGCCGGTGCCTCCGCCGGCGCCGTTGATCAGCATCCGGCTTCGGGGTTTCGCGCGAGCGACGGCCTGCACGGCGATCGCCCCCGACTGCGGCAGCGTCGACGCTTGGGCGAACGTCAGTTCCGCAGGCTTGAGCGCGAGGGCATGCTCGGGTACGACGGCGTACTCGGCGAACCCGCCCATCAGCTGCAGGTTGTCGCCGTACACCTCGTCGCCCGGCCGAAAGCGGGTCACACCGGAACCGACGGCCTCCACCACTCCGGCGATGTCGGACCCCAGGATGCGTCGGGCAGGGCGGAAGATCCCGCCGAAGCGTGCGTAGGCCGGCCAGCCGTGCAGGCCCTCCCAGTCACTGAGATTGATCGACGTCGCGACGACCCGCACGAGCACCTGCCCGGCGCGCGGCGACGGCACCGCCACCTGCTCGACGCGGAGCACCTCGGGCGGACCGTAGCGGTCGCGGACGACGGCCCTCATGCGAACTCGGCGGTTCGCAGCGGGCTCATGGCCACAGCGTATGCCCCAGCGTCCGCCGAAGTCAGCCCGCCCGGGCGCCTTGACCGGCGCGCCCCGGTGTCGCTTGACTGTGTCCGGAGGAGACCGATGACCCACCCGACCCTGCTCGAGACGCTGGCCGCGTGGGTTCTGGTCGTCGCGTTCGTGCTCTCTCTGGCATACGAGCTCTGGCGGGCCACGGCGAAAGCCGGTACGTCGCGGCACGACTCGCTGCGCGCATTCCTGATCCAGGACCTCTGGCTGTACGCGGTCGCGGCTGTCGTGATCTTCCTGCTGTTCGCCGGCTTTCCGTTCGCGGCGTGGATCGGGCTGATCTTCGCGATCCTGGTGATCCTGGTGTCGGTGTTCTACTACAACCCGAAGATGATGCTCGAGCGCAAGCCGGGGATGATCGACTGGTTCGAGGACCTCGTGTACACCGGGCTGCTGTTCGTCGCGGCTGCGTTCCTGCTGCTCGAAGTCGCCGGTCTGACGCTCGCCTGACTCATCGGAAGTCGCGGGAGCGGTGCCCGATCTCCACGCGCAGATCTTCGAACCGGTCGGCCAGAAGGTTCGTGACTCCCTCGACCGAGCGCTCCAGCATCCCCCGCACGATCAACGCCGGTGCGTCGCGCACGACCCGGCGGTACTTGTTCCACACCCCGACCGAGCAGATCACGTTGACGAGGCCGTGCTCGTCTTCGAGGTTCACGAACGTGATTCCGGATGCCGTCGCCGGCCGTTGCCGGTGCGTCACGAGTCCCGCGACCTCGACCCTGCGGCCAGACTCGTGGCTGCGCAGCTCGCTCGAGGTGAGCACCCCGCGGGCATCCAGCCCCGACCGGTAATGGGTCATCGGGTGGTCGTCGGTGGAGATGCCGGTCGCCCACAGGTCGCTCGCGAGCCGCTCGTAGCTCGTCGGGTCGGTGAACAGCGGCGGCTGCACGTACGCGAGCGAGTCGGGGAGGAACTCGGCGCGATCCTGCGCCGCCGAGCCGGCGAGCCAGATCGCCTCGCGCCGGCTGAGTCCGAGGCATTCGAACGCTCCGGCCGTCGCGAGCGACTCGAGCTGCGCCTGCGTCACGCCTGCACGCCGCACGAGGTCGCGCAGGTCGCGGTAGGCGCCGCCGCTCTCGCGCTCGGCGACGATGCGGTCGGCGACGGTATCGCCGATGCCCTTGACCGCGGCGAGCCCCAGTCGCACCGCGAATCGCCCGTCGCGGCGGTGGGCGGCGTACTCGTCGGGCTCGGTGATGTCGAAGAGACCGACCGGGGGCTGGATGCGGTGGGTGCAGGAGTCCATCCCGGTGGAACCTGGGGTGCCGAGAACAGGAGATTCGGCGAATTCAGGACGTTCCGGCACTGATTCGTCCTGATCCCGCCGGATTTCCTGTTCTGGCCGCGTAGCGTCCGCCGCCCCCACCGGCTCGAGCACCGCCTGCGCCCCCGACCGCAGCAGGTCGGGCCGCAGCACCTCGACCCCGTGCCGGCGCGCATCAGCAACCAGCGTCGCGGGTGAGTAGAAGCCCATCGGCTGCGCGCGCAGCAGCCCCGCGAGGAAAGCCGCGGGGTAGTGCAGCTTGATCCACGAGCTCGCGTAGACGAGCAGCCCGAACGACAGCGAATGCGACTCGGCGAACCCGAAGTTCGCGAACGCCTGGATCCGCGCGTAGATGTCGTCGGCGGCCTCGCCGACCAGCCCGTTGGTCGCCATGCCGGCATAGAGCTTCTCCCTCAGCGATTCGATGCGCTCGATGCCGCGCTTGGAGCCCATCGCGCGACGCAGGAGGTCGGCATCCTCACCGGTGCACTCCCCCACGGCCATCGCCATCTGCATGAGCTGCTCTTGGAACACCGGGATGCCGAGCGTGCGCTCCAGCACCGGCTCGAGCTTCGGGTGCGGGTAGGTGACCTCCTCGTAGCCGAGCTTGCGCCGCACGAACGGGTGCACCGCTCCGCCCTGGATGGGCCCGGGGCGGACGAGTGCGATCTCGATCACGAGGTCGTAGAACTGCCGGGGCTGCAGGCGCGGCAGCAGCCCCATCTGCGCGCGGGACTCGACCTGGAAGACCCCGATCGAATCCGCCCGGCACAGCATGTCGTAGACGGCCTTCTCCTCCTTCGGGATCGTGGCGAGCTCCCACTCCTCCCCCGTGGCCGCGCGGATCATGTCGAAGCAGTACTGCAGGGCGGCCAGCATCCCGAGACCGAGCAGATCGAACTTGACCAGGCCCATCCAGGCCGCGTCGTCTTTGTCCCACTGGATCACCGTGCGGTTCTCCATGCGCGCATGCTCGATCGGCACGACCTCGCCGACCGGCCGGTCGGTGAGCACCATCCCACCGGAGTGGATGCCCAGGTGCCGGGGCGCCTTCAGCAGCTCGACTTGCGTACTCGATCACCTGGTCGGGGATGTCGTGCTCCGGCCCGGTCTCGAGGGTCGCGCCCCACTGCTCCACCTGCTTCGACCAGGCATCCTGCTGGCCGGGCGAGTGCCCGAGGGCCTTCGCCATGTCGCGCACGGCGTTCTTCGGCCGGTACTGGATGACGTTCGCCACCTGCGCCGCCCGCTCCCGGCCGTACTGCCCGTAGACCCACTGGATGATCTCCTCGCGCCGATCGGAGTCGAAGTCGACGTCGATGTCGGGCTCCTCATCCCGCAGTGACGAGAGGAACCGCTCGAACGGCAGCTTGTAGGCGATCGAGTCGACGGCGGTGATGTCGAGCAGGTAGCAGATGGCGCTGTTGGCAGCGGAGCCGCGACCCTGGCACAGGATGCCGCGCCGGCGCGCCTCTTGCACGATCCCGTGCACGATCAGGAAGTACCCCGGGAAGTCCTTGAGCTCGATGACCCCGAGCTCCTTCTCGATGCGCACCCGATCGTCCTCGGTCAGGTCGGGGTACTTGCGGGGCACGGCTTCCCACACCAGGTGCCGCAGCCACGACATCGGCGTGTGCCCCGCGGGGACCTTCTGCTTCGGCAGTGCGGGCTTCGCCCGCCGCAGCGGAAAGGCCAGCTCGTCGGCGAGCGTCACGGTGCGCGCGACCGCGCCCGGGTACCGCGCGAAGCGCTCCTGCATCTCGGCCCCCGAGCGCAGATGCGCACCGGCGTGCGCGGGCAGCCACCCGTCGAGCTCGTCGAGACCGCGGTTCGCGCGCACCGCCGCTACCGCCGCCGCGAGCCGCTCGCGCTCGGGTACGGCGTAGTGCACGTTGTTGCTCGCGAGCACCGGGAGTCCGCGCTCAACAGCGAGCGCGGCAAGCAGATCGTTCTCGCGCGTGTCGAGCGGGCCGCCCTGGTCGATCAGCTCGACGTTCACGGCATCCCTGCCGAACAGCGCGATCAGTCGATCGAGCTCGGATGCCGCCGCCTCCGCCCCGCCCGCGGCCAGCGCGCGCCGCACCGCGCCTTTGCGGCACCCCGTCAGTACCGCCCAGTGTCCGTCGGCCTGCGCGGCCAGCTCGTCGAGGTCGTACAGCGGGCGCCCCTTCTCGGCACCCTGCAGCTGCCCGTGCGTGATGGCGGCCGCGAGCCGGTGGTATCCCTCTTCGCCGCGCGCGAGGACGAGCAGGTGCGAGCCCGCGGGATCGGGTTCTCCACCCCTCGACGGGCTCGGGGATCGGTCGAGATGACCGAGCGAGAGCTCGGCGCCAAAGACGGTCTTCACCTGCAGGGTCTCGGCGGCTTCGGCGAAGCGCACGATGCCGTAGAACCCGTCGTGGTCGGTGATCGCGAGGGCGTGCAGGCCGAGCCGCTCGGCCTCTTCGGCGAGCTCTTCGGGCGAGGAGGCCCCGTCGAGGAACGAGAACGACGAGTGGGCGTGCAGCTCGGCGTACGGCACCACGTCGGCGGGACGGGCGATCGGCTGCGCCACGTATGGCCCGCGCTTGCGCGACCAGGCCGGGCTGTCGCCGCCGTCGGCGTTCGCGGGAACGTGACCGGGGCGCCGCTTGTCGCTGAGCAGCCGCTCCATCTCCGACCACGGGACGGCCGGGTTGTGAAAGCCCATCAGTCGTACCTCGCCTCGGCCACCCAGCCGTCGTCCTCGCAGACGAGGAGCCACGCGGTGTGATCATGGTCGACGACCTGGAATCGGTGCGCGCGACGCGAGCGGGCGGCATCCCACCCACGCTCGATGACCGGCCACGGCCCCGCCCACGCCTCGATCCCGCGGCGGCGGCCGCTCTCGGTGAGGACGGCGGGGGCGGCGGTGACCCTTCCGCGTCCGTCGATTCCGACGTGCTCTCCCCCGTCGCCGGTCACCTCGACCGGCACGGGCTCGGGGAACACGGTGCCCGGCAGCGGATCGGGCAGACTCCCGGGCCAGGGGCGTGCGCGCTCCTTCGCCAGCACCGCCCGATCACCCCACGGCACGAGCACCTGCCGCTCCGCCAGCCACCGCCCGCCGCCGATCGCGGGAGTCACCACCCCGCGGTGCCCGAGCATCGCCTGCACGCGCGAGAGCGCATGATGCACGCGCTCGTCGGTGCCCGCGCCGAAGATCGCCGCGACATGGTGGCGTGCCGCGTCGACCGCCGCCGGTTCGATCCGCACTCGGGCGACGCCGCTGCGCAGACCCTCGGCATCCTCGCCCAGCTGCCACCGCACCCGATCGACGACGGATGCCGCATCGAACGATCCTGGATGCAGCCACACCCGCTCGCTGTGCTCGCCCCGGTCGCCGGTCAGCTCGACCCGCAGCTCGGTGCAGACCAGGTCGAGGGTGCCGAGCCCCGCGATGAACGCGTCGGCGGCCATGCGCATGCCGAACGCGACCTGCTCGGCGATCTCGAGGGGCGGCTCGAACACCACCTCGCGGTGCAGCTCGGGCGGGGGCACGCGCGGCTCGACGGCGCGCGAATCACGGCCCGCCGCGAGCGCGTGCAGCCGGATGCCGCGCTCCCCGAACCGCTCGCGCACACGATCTGCCTCCATCGCCGCGAACTCGCCGAGCGTCTGCACGCCGAGCCGGGCGAGGAGACCGGCGAGCTCGGGGTCTTCGAGCGAGGAGATCGGCAGCGGGGCGAGGAAGCCGCCCGACCCGCCGGAGGGCACGAGGAACACGGGCTGGGCGGCGGTTCCCCCGACCCGCGCCGCCTGCTCGGCGGTGAACGGCCCGTCGGCGACGCCCGCCCGCACCCCCTCGAGCCCGAGGTCGCGCAGCGCGCCGAGCAGCACGTAGGCCGCCTCCGCCTCTCCCCCGTAGTAGCGGGCGGGGCCGCGAGCGCGCAGGGCGCAGAGTCCCGGCCGCACGATCTGCACCCCGGGAGCGTGCTCCTCGATGCCGGCGACGATCGGCGCGAAGACCCGGTGATCGCGCACCGGGTCGGCGGCGACCACCGTCAGCCGCGGGCAGCGGGCCTGGGCGTCGCGGCGGCGCTGCCCGCGCCGCACCCCCTCGGCTCGGGCGGAGGTCGAGCACGCCACGATCGCCCCCGCCGCCAGCACCGCGATCGGCTCGGACGGGTCGAGAGGCTCGGTGCGGGAGCCGTCGCGGATCAGCGCCGTGACCGGCCAGTCCGGGAACCACAGCACGAGGCTCCGCACCGGAGCACTGCCGTTGATGACGTCGGGGCGCATCAGCCGACCGCCTCGAGCGGCGCGTAGGAGGCGGCCGCCACTGGCCGCAGCGACCCGAGCGCGCCGTCGCCCGCGGGCAGCTGCATCCGGCCGCGGCGCGGCACCGGGGTACGCCGGCTGGTCACCGTCACGGTCAGCTCGCGGCCCGCGAGGTAGCCGTGACCGTCGCCGAGGCCCGCCCATTCGGCATCCCCCACCCCGATGGATGCTTCGGCCTGCGCCCACGGACCCTGCACGAGCAGCACCGCGCCCCGGTCGCGCAGGCGCGCGGCCAGGCGCGAGACGTCGCCATCGGATGCCCGGCCGCCCGGGCGCACGGCCACCACGGGGAGCACCTCGGCGATCGTCGCCGTCACCGCGAGCCACCGCGCACCCGGCTCGGGAATCAGCACGAGCCGGGTGAGATCCACCCCCAGCCGCTCCGCCGCCTCGGCGCCGAACTGCGGGACGCCCACCACCCCGCACCACGATCCCGCCTGCGACGCCGCGGCCAGCAGCGCGCTCAGGAGCGACGCCGACGGAGCGATCGAGTACGCGGAGCCCGCGCGCAGCCCGCCACCCGGCAGAAGCGCAGCGAGGGCGGGGAGCACGGGCAGCACGGGGGCATCGAGCCTGCGCCCCTGCACCCGCTCGACCTGGGCGCGCAGGCGGTGCACATCTCCGGAGACCGGGGACGTATCGGGATGCACTTCGCTCTGCACAGCCGCCCTCACTCCCACAGGCTAGAACAGATGTTCTAGTGGGTCAATGCCATGAGGAACGTTATCGCCGCCTTCCGACATCGCAGAAGGCGAAACCGTGCAGTATGTTCGATTATCGAGCGATGAGCTCCGCGGTCGATGCGATCGTCGCGAAACCGCCCGCCTGCAGGACGAGGGCCGTCGTGGCCATGAGCTCCGAGGCCGATTGCGTCACCCGGCCCAGACCCGCGACATCCGCCGTCAGGTCGAACGTGCGGGTCGCATCGAGCGCGACCGTCACGTCGAAGCCGAGATTGCCCGCCATCCGCGCGGTCGTCTCGACGCACATGTTGGTCTGGATGCCGCAGAGCACGAGCTCCCGGACGCCCTGCTCGCCGAGCCACGCCTGCAGGTCGGGGTCGCCGTAGAAGGCGGAGTTCACGCTCTTGGTGATCAACAGCGCCGGCGAGACGGCCGCGACGGCATCCACCAGCTCGTTGCCGGAGTTGTCGGGATGCAGCGGCGAATGCGGCGAGGTGGAGTCGTGGCGCACCACGACGATCGGCTCGTCGGCGGCCGTCCACGCCCCGATCAGCGCGCCGACGTTGCGCTCGCAGTCCGGGTTCGTGGTCGCGCCCCAGTAGTCCAGGTCGTCGAAGGCGCGCTGCATGTCGATCACGAGAAGAGCTCGGGTCATGAGCCCATCCCATCACGACCTGAGAGTCAGCGGCGTGGCACGGCCAGAGCCAGCTGCGCCGTGATCGGCCGTGACACCGAAGGCGGGGCGATCGCCGTGCGACGCTGGCGCAACGGGGGCAGCGACCCGAGCGCGATGCCGCCCAGGACGAGCGCGAGGCCGATGCCCTGCGGGAGGCCGAACGCCTCACCGGCGATGGCGACGCCCAGAGCCACCCCGGTGACCGGGTTGAGGAGGCCGACCACGCCGACAACCCCCGCGGGCAGCCGGCGCAGCCCCGTGAACCAGGCGACGTACGCGACGGCGGTCGCGATCACGGTGAGATAGCCGAAGCCGAGCGCGGAGCTCGGAGTGAGGACCGGCGGCGGCCCCTCGACGAGGATCGCGACCGGGATCAGCAGCAGCGAGCCGCCGACCAGCTGCCACGACGACATGGTCAGTGCGGGGATGTCGGAGCCCCATTTCGCCGTCAGGATGTAGCCGAACGACGACGCGACCATGGCGCCGAGCGAGACGGCCACGCCCCAGAAATCGACGGGCCCGCCCCCGAGGCCGAGCATGATCGCGACGCCGACCAGACCCGCGAGAGCGCCGACGACCGCGATCAGGCGCGGTCGCTGACGCAGCATCGCCCAGGCGAGAAGCATCATCACCAGCGCCGAGGTAGACATCAGCGTCGCCGCGAGGCTGGACGGCAGCCGCTGTCCTGCGATGTAGATGAGCACGAAGAAGCCGCCGACGTTCAGCGCGCCGAGCAGGAGGGAACGCCACCACCAGGAGCCAGCCGGCAGGCGGCGCGAGATCAGCAGAAGGATGAGACCAGCCGGAAGCGCCCGCAGCAGACCGCCCCACAGCGGCGACTCGGCCGGCAGGAGCTGGCGCGTGACGACGTAGCTGCTTCCCCAGGCGATCGGAGCGATGGCGGTGACGAGCATCCAGACGATTCGAGACGATTTACCTTCCACGGAAGACAGTTTATCTTACCGGCAAGATAATATCGAACCCATGGACGCCTCCCCCGATCGTGTCGCCCGCATCCAAGCCGAATGGCGGCGTGAGCGCCCTGAGATCGACACGTCTCCGCAGGGGGTCATCGGCCGCCTGCACCGCGTCGCCGCACTGCTGACCGAGGAGCTCGTCGCGGTCTACGGCACGTTCGGCCTCAACGAGGGCGACTTCGACGTGCTCGCGACGCTTCGACGCTCCGGCCCTCCCTACGCTCGCGCCGCGGGCGAGCTCGCCGACCACACCATGATCACGACCGGCGGCCTCACCAAGCGCGTGGACCGCCTCGTCGAGAAGGGCCTCGTCGAGAGACGACCCGGCCCGACCGACGCGCGCCAGCGCTTCATCGCCCTGACTCCGGCCGGCCTCGAGCTCATCGACGCCGCCTTCGCCGCGCACATGGAGAACGAGCACCGGCTCATCGCCGAGATCGGACGCGCGGACGCGGCTCGCCTCGAGTCGGTGCTCGAGCGCTGGCTGAGGGTGCTCGGCGACGAGTAAGCGCGGCGCCGCAGGAACCACGCGCCGAGACAGGAGAAACAGCCCGAGACAGGGCGGGAAACCACCCGCCTCGACGAGATGCCCTGCGTCGAGCGTCGGCCGGCTATGCGGCGAGGGCCAGGTACGGCTCCCAGCACGGATCCGTGCGATCGGTGCCCCGCACCGTCCACTGCACACCGCGCGGTGGGCGCGGGGTGACCTGCAGCTCCCACGACAACTCCTGCGGGGTGCGGTCGCCCTTGACGTTGTTGCAGCGCAGACAGCAGGCCACGAGGTTCTCCCACGAGTCGGCCCCGCCGCGCGAGCGCGGCAGGATGTGGTCGATCGTCGACGCAGCCTTGCCGCAGTATCCGCACCGGTGCGCGTCGCGGCGCAGCACACCGCGCCGGGTCACCGGGATGTGGCGGCCACCGGGCACACGCACGTAGCGCGTGAGCAGAATGACCGCGGGACGTTCATACGCCCCTCGCGTACCCCAGACCGGATCGTCGTCGACGTGTTCCACGACGACGGCCTTCTCGTTCAGAACCAGCACGATCGCCCGCTTGAACGACACGACAGCGAGCGGCTCATAGCCCGCGTTGAGCACCAGAGTGCGCATTCCTCATCCTCTCGAACGGCCGGGACGGCTTCCCGGTGATTCGACTACGCGACGATTCGAGGTGCGCAGGGGGCATGAATAAAGGCGCTGTCTACAGACAGCGCCTCGGCGCCACGGCGAAGCCGCGGCATCCACTCGTGCAATGCCGAAGGACATGGCGTCCAAGCGCATCCATGGTTCGGATGCGTGGTGTGCGGTCCATCAGCTCCCCTTCGCTTCTCTCAGCGTCGGAATCAGGCTAACGCACGCACCGCGAACACGGGTCGCAGGCCGCCATGAACCATCGGAGGCGTGTCGGAGAACGGATGCCGCGTCAGCTGGCGTTGGCCTGCAGCCAGGCCCAGGGGTCCACGACGCCGCCGTTGATGTGCACCTCGAAGTGCACGTGACACGCAGTGGAGCTTCCCGTCGAGCCGACGAGCCCGATCATCTGGCCCGCCTGCACGTAATCGCCCGCGGAGACCTGGCGACTGCCATAGGTCATGTGACCGTACAGGGTGTCCGTGGCCTGCCCGCCGATAACGTGATCGATCGTGACCGCCACGCCGTATCCGCCGTAGCTCTCCTGCGAGACGCGAACGATCCCCGCCGCCGCAGCGTAGAGGGGCTCGCCGCAGGAGGCGAGCAGGTCCACGCCCTGGTGGTAGCCGGAATCCCACAGCCCGCGGCCGAGCGTGAAGTTCAGGATCGGCCAGCGCACCTCACCGTTACCCGCGGAGGTCATGCTGACGTCGACGGGGAGCGAGGCTGCGACACTGGCACTGATGCGGGCCCGGGCGGCGGCGGCCTCGGCTGCGGCCGCTTCGTCCTTCTTCTTCTGGATCTCTTCGGGCGTGGTGGCCGAGTAGCTTCCGCGCGCGAGCTCGTCGTTCGTCGAGTCCGACGCGACCACGAGGGACTGCGCGTCATCTGCCGCGACCTGCTGGAGGGTGAGCGCGTCAGCGGCCGGGCGCCATGCGCCGTACGCGGGAAGAGCCACGGTGGCCACGAGGCCGCCGACCATCGACAGGATCACCAGGCTGCGCAGCGGACGTGCGGCGCGTCCCTTCGGCCGCGGGGCCGCGGCGGTGCGCTCGACTTTGGCCTTCGGAGCGCGCGACGGCGCGATTCGACCGAATCGCGCGCGGGGCGCAGTGGTGCTTCGTCCGCGGGCGCGGCGCGTGACGGTCGTCTCGTCGCTCTGGGGCTCGTTCGCGGGCGAATTTATGTCTTCAGCCAATAGTTCCTCCGGCGCCTCTGCGCCGCAGGCGCTGGCTCGTCAGCATTCGATGTCGGGGCACGATATGCGGGCGGGACCACACAGACGACGAGCCAGGGAGGCAATCCGTGCGGCGTCCGACGGCGGGCTTCTCGCCTGTGGACACTTTCACGCTACCGGAAGGTAACGAATAAGTCACATTGAGGGGCTGGCAGATGCCTGGGCATCTTTCAGCACCCGCTCCGATCCGCGATTCGTCCGTGCGCCGGCAGCCGCGAGGCGGCCTTTGCTCAGCGCCGGTCGTCGACCAGGAAGATGTGAGAGGCGACCTCGACGGGAAGCTCGAGCCCCTCGTCGTTGCCGTCCATCTGCACGAGGACGTAGCCCTCGCTGTACCGGTAATCCCCCGAGGCACCCGGCAGGACGCCGGCGTTCTTGAGCTGCTGCAGCAGCTCGGGATCGACCTGCACGGGCTCGGCCAGCCGGCGGACGGTGCCGGTGATCGGCTCACCCGCTTCGTTGAGTCGGCGGACGAGGCCGATCACGCCCTGCTCGAACTCCTTGGCGGGCTGATCGCCCAGCTGCGCCAGGCCCGGGATGGGGTTTCCGTACGGGGACTCCGTGGGGTGGCCGAGCAGTTCGACGAGGCGGCGCTCCACCTGCTCGCTCATGACGTGCTCCCACCGACAGGCCTCCTCGTGCACGTAGGCCCAGTCGAGTCCGATCACGTCCGAGAGCAGGCGCTCCGCGAGCCGGTGCTTGCGCATCACATCGACGGCCTTCTGACGCCCGCTGTCGGTGAGCTCGAGGCTGCGGTCGTCCGAGACCACGACCAGGCCGTCGCGCTCCATACGGCCCACGGTCTGCGACACGGTCGGCCCGGAGTGGCCGAGTCGCTCCGAGATGCGTGCCCGCAGCGGGATGATCGCTTCCTCTTCGAGCTCGAGGATCGTGCGCAGATACATCTCCGTCGTATCGATCAGGTCGGTCATGATGCCTCGCAGACGCGGAAAACGGGGGAAGGCCAGCCTATCCAATCCTCCCGACCCGCAGCGTTGCGGTCAGCCCGACCGGACGCTACTTGCGGTGCGTGGCTTCGCTCACGTCGTTGCCGGCGCGGTGCTCCACCTTCGCCTTCTTGTCGGCGCGCTTCTCCTTGAGGGTGCGCGACGCGGCGGTCTTGCTCGACGATTTCTTCGGGGACTTGTCTGACACGATGACGCCCTCTGTTCGGGAGCCCGACCGGGCCCCGTGTCGCCACCATAGCCCCCTCATGCCCTTTCCGTTCACGTGGCGTCACACGAACCGGGTGCGGAGGACCCCCGACCGTAGAATCGACGGATGCCGCACCTCGTGATCCCGACCGACCTCCTGCCCGTCGACGGACGTTTCGGGTGCGGCCCGTCGAAGGTGCGCGGCGCGCAGCTCGAAGCGCTCGTGACCCGCGGAGCGGCGGTGCTCGGCACCTCGCACCGCCAGGCGCCCGTGAAGAACCTGGTCGGCGACGTCCGGTCGCATCTGGCCGAGCTGTTCCGCGCGCCCGACGGCTACGAGGTGATCGTCGGCAACGGCGGATCGACGGCGTTCTGGGATGCCGCGGCGTTCGGCCTCATCAAGGACCGCAGCCAGAACCTCGTGTTCGGCGAGTTCGGCGGCAAGTTCGCCGCGGCCGCGAAGGCACCGTGGCTGAAGGCCCCCGACGTCCGCGAGGTGCCCGCCGGCACCCGCACCGTCGCGGAGCCGGTCGAGGGCGTGGACGTCTACGCGTGGCCGCACAATGAGACCTCCACGGGGGTCAGCGCCTCCATCGACCGCGTCCGCGCGGACGACGGCGCGCTGACGGTCATCGACGCGACCAGCGCCGCCGGCGGCATCGACTTCGAGGCCGGCGAGGCCGACGTCTACTACTTCGCACCCCAGAAGAACCTCGGCTCCGACGGCGGGCTGTGGTTCGCGCTGGTCTCGCCCGCCGCCGTCGAGCGGATCGAGCGGATCGCGGCCTCCGACCGCTACATCCCCGAGTTCCTGAGCCTGAAGAACGCGCTCGACAATTCGCGCCTGAACCAGACCCTGAACACCCCCGCGCTGACCACGCTGTTCCTGCTGGAGGAGCAGCTGCAGTGGATCCTCGGCAACGGCGGCCTCGCATGGGCGGATGCGCGCACCCGCGAGTCGTCGAACGCGCTGTACGACTGGGCGGCGGCATCCGAGGTCGCCACGCCCTTCGTCGCGGACCCTGCCGACCGCTCCCCCGTCGTCGTCACGATCGACTTCGCCGATTCGGTGGATGCCGCAGCCATCGCCCGGACCCTGCGCGCGAACGGGATCGTCGACACGGAGCCCTACCGCAAGCTCGGCCGCAACCAGCTGCGCGTGGCGACCTTCGTCTCGATCGAGCCGGACGACGTCCGCCAGCTCATCCGGAGCATCGACTTCACCCTCGCGAACCTGTAGGTCTCTGCGGGGCGTTGCCCTTCGACTTACACGTCAGTAAGTTGACGAGCGCAGGGCGTGCGTCGAAGCGGAGGATCCCGATGGCCACCGACACCCCGCCTCCCGAGTCCGCAGGGGGCCGCGATCGGGCGCGCAACCCCCGCCCGGGCACGCTCGAGCGGCGCGAGGCGGTGCTGCGATCGGCGATGAGCGTGTTCGGCCAGCGCGGGTACAACAAGGGCGGCCTGGTCGAAGTCGCCGAGCAGGCCGGAATGACCCACGCTGGGGTGCTCCATCACTTCGGCAGCAAGGAGGCGCTGCTGGTCGCGATGCTCCAGTATCGCGACGGCGAAGAGGCTGCCGGGGTGCCCGGGCGCGCACAGACAGAGGGGCCGGCGTTCCTCGGCCACATGCTCGACACGGTCGTCGAGAACACGGGGCGCCCAGGGGTCGTGCAGACCTACAGCGTGCTGTCGGCGGAGTCCGTGACAGAGGACCACCCCGCGCAGGGCTACTTCCGCGACCGGTTCGCCGTGCTGCGCGACAAGATCGCGGGCGTCTTGGCCGAAGTGACCGGCCGCCACGCCGACGACGTCGACGTCCGCGACGACGCCTCGGCGCTGATCGCGCTCATGGACGGGCTTCAGGTGCAGTGGCTGCTGGACCCGAACGCGGTCGACATGCCGCGGATCGTGGAGAAGGTGATGGACGAGCTCGTCGACCGGCTCACGACCGGTGAGCCGGCACCGCCGTTTCCCCGCCCCGCCGAGTAGCCGAACTCAGGACTGCGGGTCGCCCTCGTCGTCCGAATACTCGGACCCGTCCTCGTCCTGGTCGTCCTCGTCGTCGTCGACCGAGTCGTCGTCGACCGAGTCCTCGTCCTCCGCGAGCTCGTCGATGTCGACGCCGTCCACGTCGCCCGAGTGGAGGATGGGCGATCCGTCGTTGTCGAAGTCCAGGGCGTCGAGGTCGTCGACGTCATCGAGGTCTTCGTCCTCCTCGACTTCGAGGTCGTCCGTGACCAGTCCTGCGGCCGCGAGCGCCGCCTGCGCGGCCTCGTACTCCGCCAGGCGCTCGGCCCACGGCAGCCAGTCCGGGGCCGTCAGGGCGCCCTCGCCGGGAGTCAGCTCGACCTCGAGCACGGTGGGAGCGGAGTCCAGCACCTGAGCCAGGCTGACCGTCCAGAACCAGCCCGGGTAGCCGGCCATGCGGTTGGCGAAGCGCAGGGTGAGCACGCCATCCGCGTCCACCGACGCGTCAGCGGGCTCGCCGACCGTCGCAGGGGGCGTGATCTCGAGCAGCGCCGCGAGCGCGAGTTCGCGCGCCGTGGCTTCATCGATCGGCGGCAGCGGAGGCGCCGCATCCGTCGGTTCTGATTCAGGCGCCGTCTCGGGCGTCGCGGCGTCGTCTGTCGCCGCCTGCTCGTCGAGCGCCGGCGGGCTCTCAGGCGTCGAAGTCATCCGCCACCTTGCGGAGCACGGCCGCGACCTTCTTGCCGTGTGAGCCGCTGGGATAGCGACCGCGGCGCAGATCTCCGCCGATGCCGTCGAGCAGCTTCACGAGGTCTTCGACGATGATCGCCATGTCGTCGGCCGGCTTGCGCTGAGCCTTCGAGAGGCTCGGAGGAGCCTCGAGCACGCGCACCGAGAGCGCTTGCAGCCCCTTCTTGCCGTCTGCGACCCCGAACTCCAGGCGCGCACCGGCCTTCAGCGTCGTGATGCCGGCGGGCAGGGCCGTGGCGTGCAGGAAGACGTCCTGACCGTCATCGGAGGCGATGAAGCCGAACCCCTTCTCCTCGTCGTAGAACCTGACCTTGCCGGTGGGCATCGAAACCTCGCTGAGTCGTGCGCCTCGCATCGCGGGCACCGTGAAACGGGGATCGATCGATCCCATCGCTTCAGCCTACGGCACGCCTCGACAACGGATAGGCTGAGCGTAATGAGCACGCGCACCCCCGGCGAGGACGTTCCGATCCGCCGACTCGACCGCATCCTGGCGTTCATGTCGCTGGGTCTCCTGCTCCTTTCGGTGGTGTGCTTCTTCGCGATCATGATCGCGTCGTCCACGGGCGTGGACTTCAGCACCGGCGTGTGGCCGGCGGTGGGGCTGATCGTCTACATCGCGCCGATCCTGGCGTTCGTCCTGCTGCTCGTGGTGCTGATCATGACCTTCGTGCGGAGGGCGCGAGCCAACCGAGGGGGCTGAATGGTCAGCGACGAGCGGGCCCTGGCCATACGACTGGCGTCCACGGACGACGACGCTCTGGCCCGCACCTTCGCCGAGCGCGGCGTTTCTGCCGCCGCATCGTGGCACGACTTCTTCGACGCCGCCGCGGCACTGCTGGATCCGGCATCCGTCGAGCGCGCGATCGCGCGCCTGCCGCGCACGACGCTCGTCGCACTCGCCGAGGCGCTGGATGGCTCGCGCGTCGACGACGGCACGCTGGAGGTGCTGCACCACCTGGCGCTCGCCGGCGACGACGGCATGCCGTACGCCGCCGTGCTCGCGCGCGTACGGGCCGCCTCGATCGTGCATCCCGACGCCTTCAGACCCGAACCGCAGGTGCCGCCTGCCGCAGCATCCGACGAGAGCGACGCCGCGGCGGCCGCGGAACGAGCCTTCACGACACTCGGCGCGCTCGCCGACGTGCTGCTGGCCGGATGGCACTCCCCCCTGTCGCGCACCGGAACCGGCGCGGTCAGCGCCGTCGACCGACGCCGACTGACGGATGCCGGCGCACTCGGACCGGACGAGGACGTCGACGATCTCGTCGCCGCGGCCGAAGCCGCGGGCCTCGTGGCGCCCCGCGGCCGTGAGTGGATCGTGACGGATGCGGGGATGGAGTGGCTGGAAGCGACCACGACCCGACGCTGGAGTCTCGTCGCGGAGGGCCTGCGCGATGCGCTGCCGGCGGGCCTGCGCACGGCGGACGGGGGCTTCCGGCCACCGGCGAGCTGGCCGGGTGCGTACCCGCTGCACTCCGAATGGACCGAGCGCGCCGCACGCCTGCGGCGGATCGCGGAGGCCTGGGGGCTGCTCACCTCGGCCGGCGCCGAGCCGACCTGGACGGCGGCGTTGCGCGAGGGCTCACGCCCCGACACGGACGCGCTCTCGGCTCACCTGCCCGCGGAGATCGACCGGGTCTACCTGCAGGCCGATCTGACCGCGATCGCACCCGGCCCGCTCGCCCCGCCCCTCGATCTGCGGCTGCGGACGATCGCGATGCGCGAGTCGCGGGCGCAGGCCTCCACGTACCGTTTCAGCACCGAGTCGCTCGGGGCCGGGATGACCGAAGGCGAGACAGCGGAGTCGATCCGCGAATTCCTCCGCGGGCTCTCGCTGACCGGCATCCCCCAGCCGTTGGACTACCTGATCGAGAGCACCGCGGCGCGCCACGGGCTGATCCGCGTGCGGGCCGACGAGGCATCCGGGCGGACGCGCGTGGAGGCGACCGACCTGTCGCTGCGCGAGACGATCCTCGTCGACCAGGCGCTGCGCCCCCTCGGACTCGTGCGCGACGGCCACGAACTCACGTCGCGCGTGGAGCGAGATGCGGTGTACTGGTCGCTGGCCGATGCGCGCTACCCGGTCGTGGCGCTCGATGCCGCCGGTGCCCCGGAGTCCCTGCACCGGAGGGCGCGGGCGGCCGGCACCACCGCGCACCCCGTGCCGCGCGACACCTACGGTCGCCTGATCGGCACCCTGCGCGAGGGTCACAGGACCGACGCGGATGCCGCCTGGCTCGGCCGCGAGCTCGAACAGGCCGTGCGCATGAAGACCGCCATCGTCGTGGTCGTCCGGATGCCGGACGGGTCGGAGCGCGCGCTGACCCTCGAAGCCTCCGGAATCGGCGGCGGACGCCTGCGCGGCCGCGATCGCGGCGCCGACGTGGAGCGCACCCTGCCGGTCTCGAGCATCGTCAGCGTCCGCCCGGCATCCTGAGCGGCGCTGCACCGGGACGCGCTCGGCCCAGTCGCGCCGACTAAGCTTGATCCCTATGGCTGACGGTCCTCTCATCGTGCAGAGCGACCGGACTGTGCTGCTCGAGGTCGCACACCCGGACGCCGAATCGGCGCGCCACGAGCTGGCGATCTTCGCCGAGCTGGAGCGCGCTCCCGAGCACATCCACACGTACCGGATCACGCGCCTGGGCCTGTGGAACGCCCGCGCCGCAGGCCACGACGCCGAGGACATGCTCTCCACCCTCGAGCGCTGGTCGCGCTTCCCCGTGCCGCCGTCGGTGTCGATCGACATCCGCGAGACGGTCGGTCGCTACGGCCGGCTCACGATCGAGCGCAACGGCGAGGGCGAACTGCTGCTGACGGCCACCGACACCGCGGTGCTCACCGAGGTCTCGCGCAACAAGCGCATCCAGCCGCTGCTGGTCGGCCACCCGAGTCCCGAGTCGTACGTCATCGACGCGTGGGCGCGCGGTCACATCAAGCAGGAGCTGCTCAAGATCGGCTGGCCCGCCGAAGACCTCGCGGGCTACACCCCCGGCACACCGCACCCGATCGAGCTCGATGAGAGCAACTGGTCGCTCCGCCCCTACCAGCGCAAGGCGGTCGACATCTTCACCGAGGGCGGATCCGGAGTCGTGGTGCTGCCGTGCGGCGCGGGCAAGACGCTCGTCGGCGCGGCGGCCATGGCCGACACCAAGACCACGACGCTCGTCCTCGTGACCAACACTGTGAGTGCCCGCCAATGGCGCGACGAGCTCCTCAAGCGCACGTCCCTGACCGCCGAGGAGATCGGCGAATACTCGGGGCAGATGAAGGAGATCAAACCCGTCACGATCGCGACCTATCAGATCCTCACGGCCAAGCGGGGCGGGCAGTACGCGCACCTCGCTCTTCTCGACGCGCTCGATTGGGGCCTGATCGTGTATGACGAGGTGCACCTGCTGCCGGCACCGGTCTTCAAGCTGACCGCCGATCTGCAGGCCCGGCGCCGCCTCGGCCTCACCGCCACCCTCGTGCGCGAGGACGGCCGTGAGGGAGACGTCTTCAGCCTGATCGGACCCAAGCGGTTCGACGCTCCCTGGAAGGAGATCGAGGCCCAGGGCTTCATCTCCCCCGCCGCCTGCTACGAGGTGCGCGTCGACCTGCCCCCGGGTGACCGCCTCGAATACGCCGCGGCGGCGGACGACGAGCGGTACCGGCTCGCGGCGACGGCCCACGCGAAGATCGGCGTCGTCCGCCGACTGGTCGAGCGGCATCAGGGCGAACGGATCCTGGTGATCGGCCAGTACCTCGATCAGATCGACATCCTCGCCGAGGCGCTCGACGCGCCCCAGATCACCGGCGCGACACCCGTCGACGAACGCGAGCAGCTGTACCAGGCGTTCCGGGTGGGTGAGATCTCGCTGCTCGTGGTCTCGAAGGTCGCGAACTTCTCGATCGACCTGCCGGAGGCATCCGTCGCGATCCAGGTGTCGGGCTCGTTCGGCTCCCGGCAGGAAGAAGCTCAGCGGCTCGGCCGCCTGCTGCGCCCCAAGGAGTCCGGCCACACCGCGAGCTTCTACACGCTCATCGCCCGCGACACGGTCGATCAGGACTTCGCGCAGAACCGGCAGCGCTTCCTCGCCGAGCAGGGCTACAGCTACACGAT